>CACGBZ010000001.1 GCA_902571425.1 uncultured Pelagibacteraceae bacterium
ATCAAAAAAAAAATTAATAAAATTAGAAAAATACAATTTAATAGTAAATACCGAATATAATAATGCTTTTACGAGAAAATATTTTAGTAATAAAATTGAAAAAACTTACAATAGTGCTGCTTACACAACTGAAATTAATCATGAAAAAATTTCAAACCAAATTGCTGTTCAAATATTTACTAAAATTGGCCCACTTGCCTTTTTACCATTATCAAAAAATAAAACTTCAATTGTGTATTCAATATATAATCCAAAGGATCTTGATAGGAAAAAAATTATCAATCTTATAAAGAAACATAATATTAAATATAAAATAAAAAAAATTGAGAAGATTGAAAATTTTGAACTTAAATCTTTTAATTTAAGATCTTATTATCATAATAATATTTTAGCTTTTGGTGACTTGCTGCACAGAATTCATCCACTTGCTGGGCAGGGGTTTAATATGACAATCAGAGATATAAATTTTCTTATTAATATTATAAAAAATAAAATAGATTTAGGTTTGCCTATCGACAGCTCTGTAAATCATGAATTCGAAAAAAAATTAAAACATAAAAATTTTATTTTTTCAAATGGTATTGATTTTGTTCAAGAATTTTTTAATTTTGAGAGAAAATTCAAAAATGATATTTTAAGCAAATCTGTAAAAATTTTAGGAAAAAACCGTTTTCTAAATAAATTATTTACTAAAGTGGCAGATAAGGGAATAAACTTTTAAATTATTGAATCGTTGTGTTGTCAAAATTATCAAAAGTATAAGTACTTAAAATCTGAGAAATTTTTTCTTTTCTATTATCTAAATTTTTTGCCTCTAAAAGAACTTGTTTTTCTTCCAAAGAAAATGGGGATGCCATCGCAAGCGCATTTATTGTTTCATCAAGACTTTGTTTCTCTAGGGCTTTCCAATTAATTATAAATCCTCTTTTTTCAAACAATGATTTTAAATCCTTAAAAATCAACTCAAGATCAGAAAATTTTAAATTCTCTTTTTTGTCCTCTAGGTCTTGATAGAAATCTTTAAAATTTATTTCCAAGACTCTGTATTTATTTTCTGTACTCAATTCTGTAATTTTTCTAAACCTAATTAAACCTTTAACTTCAATTAAGAACCTGCCATCCTCAGTTTCTCTAAAACTGGTGATTTTTCCAAGACAACCAACTTCATGTAATTCAGGTTTAATTTGTTTAATATTTGAGGTTTTTGGCTGAATCATTCCAATTAATTTATTCGATTTCATACTATCGTTTATCATATCTATATAACGTGGTTCGAATATATTTAATGGCACAGTAGTTTTTGGAAATATTATAAAATTGCTCAGAGGAAACACCGGGATTTTATTTGGAAGATCTTCTTTTTTCATATTTCAAAATATACCATATTAAATTTTTTTAATAGTATTGAAGTTTGTCACAAACCCAAAATAATAAATTTATCTTCTGATTATTTTGTCTCTTGCTTAATATTAAAAAAGGCAATAGTTTTAATACTTATAGAACAAGCGGGCATAGCTCAGTGGTAGAGCGTCTCGTTGCCAACGAGAAGGTCGAGGGTTCGACCCCCTTTGCCCGCTCCAAAAAAAAAAATTATGAGTGATTTAGCAAATAAAAAGTGTGTTCCTTGTGAAGGAAATATTCCCCCATTTAATGCTGAGGAGATACATAAATATCTTAAAAAAGTTGATGGCTGGGAAGTTTTAGAAGATAAAATTGACGGCTTTCATTTGATCAAGAATTTTAAATTTGATAATTTTTTAAAAAGTCAGGAATTTGTCAATAAAGTTGGAGAGATAGCTGAGGCCGAAGGTCATCATCCTGATTTATGGTTTGGATGGGGTTATGCGAGAATTAAAATATTTACGCATGCGATAAAAGGTCTAGCCGAAAGTGATTTTATTCTTGCTGCAAAAATAGATAAAATATCTAATGTCTGAAGTGTCTTGTCTTTGAAAAAAGAAGCACAGTGTCAGTTTCGTTTACAAAATTAATTATTTCTTTATCTCTTATTGATCCAGACGGTTGAATAACAGCTCTAACACCTGATTGGACTAATTTTTCGATACCATCTACAAAAGGAAAAAATGCGTCTGAGGCTGCTACTAAATTATCAGTCTGAAGATTAAATTTTTTCATTTTATTTATTGCTATTTGGCAACTATCTAGTCTACTTGGTTGACCAGAACCAATACCAACAGTAGCTTCATTAGATGCTAATACTATTGCATTTGATTTTACATACCTACATACATTAAAAGCAAAAATAAGGTCTTTAAGTTGTTTAGATGTTGGTTTTCGTTTTGAAACAACTTTAAAATTTTTTTTTGTAAATATATTTAAGTCCTCTGATTGTATCATTATATCTTGATTAAATGATACAAACTTGAAAAGTTCTTCTGATGTGTAATTTGTTCCATCAATCAATCTTAAGTTTTTTTTAGCATTTAATATTTTTATTGCATTGCTATCGAAACCATTTGCAATTATTACCTCTAAAAATAACTTATTTAATTCAACCGCTAAATCACTTTTAATTTTAAAATTACAAGAAACTATTCCACCAAAAGCACTAACAGGATCACATGAAAGAGCAGATTTATAACTTTCTAAATGATCATTCTTAGCAGAAACTCCACACGGGTTTGCGTGCTTAACTATGACTGTTCCTTTCCCTTTTGGTAAAGATTTTGAAATAGTTAAAGCGCTAAATATGTCATTATAATTGTTATAACTAAGCTGTTTTCCATGAATTTGTTTTAAGTTCATATTTGAATTACTGGAATAAATTGCGCTTAATTGGTGAGGATTTTCACCATATCTAAGTTGCTCTATTAGATTTCCATGAAAAATTTTTTTCTTAGGGAAAATAGTATTTGTTTTTTTGTTAAAATAGCTTGAAATCACAGAGTCATAATACGCCGTCTCAACAAACGCTATTCTTGATAGTTTTTCTCTAAAATTTAAAGAAGTAGATCCCTTGAATTTTTTTAATTCTTGAATTAATTCTTCATATTGATCTGAAGAAGTTATTACAGCTACATCATTGTAGTTTTTTGCTGCCGATCTAACCATAGTAGGACCTCCTACATCTATATTTTCTATAATTTTCTGATGATTGTTTGTATTTTTAATAGTTTTTTCAAACGGATAAAAATTAACTATAACTAAATCAATATTCTCAAAATTATTATCTTTAAGATCTTTTAAGTGAGATTTTTTTTTTCTTTTATTTAAAATTCCTGCATGAATTTTTGGATGAAGAGTTTTTACTCTACCCTCTAAAATCTCAGGTGAATTGGTAAAATCAGATACTTCTAAACACTTAAATTTTAATTTTTTAATTTCTTTATAGGTACCACCTGAGCTAATTATTTTAATTTTGTTCTTTTTTAAAATATTTAGCAATGGTTTTAAGTTTTTTTTGTCAGATACAGAGATGAGAGCTGTTTTGATTTTTTTCTTCATTATAATTTATTTATCTCCCACTTTATTACCTGTTCTTTTTCATTATTCATACCCGAGATAAAAATATTTTGGTTTTCTTTATATGAATTTTTATTACCGAAATATAAACCATTATCAATATTAATATCAAAGTTATCACAACTAAATTTCCAACCTTCCTCATCTAATTCAATTAGTATTGATTTGTTATCTTGTGTTTTCATTATTTTTGAGTTTGGATCAAGATGAAATCTAATATCGAATTTAATTTCTTTACTTGGATTTTTTCTAAATAACTTATCATAGCCAATAAATTTCAATTGTTCTGGATAGAATTCAATTTCTCTCTCATAAATGGTTCCAAACTTAACTAAATATCCATCATGCGTACCTGATATTTTCCAATAATTATTTTCAAAAACTACATTTTTCTTTGATACTTTCAGTCCTTTATCAACAATCAAATTTTTTTGACACTCAATAAAATTACAAGAGGAATAATCTTCAATGCTTAAAGCACAATGTAAAGCTGTGCTTCTTGATAATTTATTAAATTTATTATTTTTGTCTGAATAGTAACCAGCATTAGAAATTAATTTTTTATTATTAGAAAATATTTCAAATGATAAAGCGCCTGCTTGATAGTCATTAGAAAATATTTTGTTAGGGCTAGATCCAATATCAGCAGCAAGAACTATTTTTTTATTTTTAAGTATTGCATAACCTCCTAGTTCATTAGTTTGATTTTTAAAAGTGTAACCAAATCTTTTCAAGTATTGATCGAATTCGTTATTATCAGAAGAATAATTACCGTTAAAAAAAATATCTTGTTTAATATTTTGCCAAATGAAAGCGTAACTTGAGCCTAAATAGTATATAGTTTCATCAATATATTCAGGGATTAAACTCTGAGACTCTTTAAACCACTCTCTAATTATTATAAAATATTTTAAATAAAATATTAATTGTCTGATATTTCTTGATTTTGTAAAACCCTGATTATCGATTGAGGATTTAATTATGTTTTTTAGTAAATTTAAACCATAAGTAAGATATTGTCTTTCATTCTTATAAGCTAAACCAGTCAAAATTATTGCAGCACACCCAATCATCTTATTTTCTACTTCTTTTGGGTTTTTTACTTCATTTAATAAATGATTAGTTTGCTTTTGTATCATATGGTCAAAAGTAGTTCTGTATTGTTGATCACTATCTTCATACGTTAATTGATGATTGGATAACCATGAAATAATTCTTTTTGCTGTTAAATCAAATTCCCAACTCCTTTTTTGATACTTAGTGTTATTTGAAATCCAATTTTTTATGACTGTTTGCGTAGTTTTTTTGGAAGATTTTAAATCCAAACTAAAAAACCAAAAAAAGTTATTTAATTTTTCGTAATCTTTAGGACTTAATTTGTTTTGCCAAATTGACTCGATAGCAAAATCTTCAATTTTATATTTTTTATTTTGGTATTTAATTATAGACGAAAGTAAATGAGGACTAGGTTTGTATTCAAAACTATTTTCAAAAGTTTTTGATATTTTTTTTTCATAAAAATTTGAATTTTGATAAATTGATTTAAAACTTTCTTTTATATTAAAATAAAATTGACCTAAAATGCCTAAGGAATTTGTATTAATCATTAACTTATTTTAATTTTAATAAATTAATATTTTTCTTTATATCTCCATCATTACTTTTGAATACCGTAGTACCTGAAACAAGAATGTTTGCACCAGCGTCAATTGCACTTTTGCAATTATCAAAATTTATCCCACCATCAATTTCTATGTCAAAATTTATCTTTTTTTGTTCTTTTATTTTCTTTAGATCTTTAATTTTATCTAAAACTTCTGGCATAAATTTTTGACCCCCAAATCCAGGATTTACACTCATAATTAAGACTAAATCTATTTGATCTAATAAATTTATTATTAAATCAATTTTAGTTTCTGGATTGAGTGAGACTCCAACTTTTTTATTTTTTTCTTTTATTCTTTTAATTGAATTTTCTAAATTATCAGTTGCTTCAGGGTGAATAGTAATTATGTCAGCTCCTGCATCAGCGTAAGCTTCTATGTATTTATGGACTGGTGATATCATCAAATGAACATCAAATTTTAATGAACAATGTTTTCGAAGAGCTTTTATTACAGGTGGCCCTATTGTTAAATTAGGAACAAAATGACCATCCATTACATCCACATGAATCATATCAGCACCGCCTTCTTCAAGTCTTTTTATTTCTGTACCTAACTGACTAAAATCAGCAGATAAAATTGATGGTGAAATTTGTATATTTTTCATTGATTACTAGATTAACTAGTATCAATTTTAAAAATTAAAATGAATTAAAAAATTGATAAATTTGTCTAGAAATTTCACTCTCCAAAGGAAATGACAACATTCCCATCACCGAATAGCCTAAGATCCAAGGCATTAGATAAAATCTTATCATATAGAAAAACCAAGCAACATATAAGGGAACCAATGGCCCAATAATAAATGAGGGTGTTATTGGTTTAAATAACTTAATTAATGGATTTGTATATTTTACGAACACTCTCATGAAAAAAAACTGCGAGTCTTCTTTTTGAAAAATATTCATCGCTACTCTTCCAATAAGAGTCCACATAATGATCCCAAGCAAATAATCGATAAAATAAATTAAAGGATGGAAGTTTGCTGACATTTAAAATTTATATTGGAAAATGTTATGAAATAAAAGGGGCGAAATTAATCGCCCCTTTAAAAGATTATTTAGTGTGATTTACCAAGAATTGTTTTACCACTCGGTACACGTACATCATCAACCATTTTTTGAGTAGCTTTATCTGGTTCTGTAGTCATTAAACTAACTACTACCATTAAAACTAAACTAACAGCTGATCCGAAGATACCAAATGTTAACTGTGTAATTCCTAGGAATCCGCTTCCACCAGTTCGCACCCAAACTAAGTACCAAGTACCAGCAGCTAGACCTCCTAGCATACCAGCAATCGCACCTTGTCTATTAGCTCTCTTCCACCATACACCAAGTACAAGTGGGAAGAACAATCCAGACATCGCAAAATCAAAAGCCCAGATAACCGAACCTAAGATTCCTTGAATCTCCATTGCTGCAATAGTTGCTCCAGCAAAACCAATTACTACAAGTAATACCCTTGCAACAAGTAGTCTTTTTGCAGTTTCCGCTTTTGGATCAATGATCTTATAGTAAACATCATGTGATATAGCGTTTGCAATTGCTAGAATCAAACCATCAGCAGTTGACATGGCAGCTGCCATACCCCCTGCAGCAACTAGACCTGAAATTACATAAGGTAATCCAGCTATCTCTGGTGTTGCTAATACAACGGCTTTACCGCCCATGAAGAACTCATTTAATTCTAGAGTTCCATTTCCGTTAAAGTCGCTGATAAACATTAGGTTTGCTTGGTTCCAGTTTTGGTACCAATCTATCGCTTCCACTTCTGCAAATGTCTTACCGATAATACCAGTTGGTAAATTCGGGTCGATCAATGATAACTTAGATAATGTAGCTAACATTGGAGCAGAAGAATAAAGTAGGAAGATAAAGAATAATGACCAACCTACTGATTTTCTAGCTGCTTTTACACTTGGAGTAGTAAAGTATCTCATCATCACGTGCGGTAATGAAGCTGTTCCCATCATCATCGCTAGTGCTAATGAAATAAATGCCCAAGGTGTAGCGTTCACTGCAGAGTGAGCTTTAGTTATTCCTGCTAAGCCTTTAGGTACTGATTTTAGATCAGCAGCTGCGTTTTTAACAAAACCAAACTGTTGTTCTAATTCACCAATTCTAGCTACCTCATCAGCTAACATAAAGTGAGGGAAGAAACCCGCACCTATTTTGTTACTGATCCAGAATACTGGAAGTAAGTAAGCTATAATTAGTACGATATACTGCGCAACCTGTGTCCAAGTTACCCCTCTCATACCACCTAACATTGAACATAATAAAATACTTATTAGTCCAATATAAACTGCGTATTGGAATGGGATATCAAGTGCAACAGATGCAATAGTACCTGTAGCGTTAATTTGAGCTGTTACATAAGTAAATGAAGCAACAGTTAAAACTACCACTGCGCTAAATCTAGCTAAATTACCACCGTATCTAGTACCTATAAAATCTGGAACTGTATAACATCCAAATTTTCTTAAGTATGGTGCTAATAAAGATGCAACAAGCACGTAACCACCAGTCCAACCTACAAGTAGAGCCATATAGCCGTAACCTTTAAAGTAAATACCACCCGCCATTGCAACGAATGAAGCACCAGACATCCAGTCTGCTGCAGTCGCCATTCCGTTGAAGACTGTTGGTACTTGCCTACCAGCTACGTAATATGCATCTGCTTGGGCTGTTCTTGATAGCCAACCGATTAATGCATAGATGAATACAGTAAATGCAACGAAAGCGATACCAATCGCTTTTGCAGTCATACCCATCTGTTCTGCAATTGCCATGATGATTATGAAACCTATAAATCCTCCAGTATAGATTCCATAAACCTTTGGCAAATTATCTATGAAATTACCTTTCATTATTCGTCCTCTCTTTCGCTAAAGCCGAACTCTTCATCGATTTTTTCTTGTCTGTTCGCAAACCAGAAAATTAGGATTACGAAAGCACCAAGAGATCCCTGACATGTAAACCAATATGTCCATGGATAACCGAAAGGTCCTGTGACCTTGTTCATTTCAGCTCCAAAGAGAAAGATGCCAATTGAGAAAACAAACCAAATTGCCAATGTTATAAATAACAATGACCTGGTTTTTTCCCAGTGTTTTTGTTGATTTGACATTTATACCTCTCTTTTTAGTTATAACTGGGTAAAACCATAACCATTATGAGAGCTTTGAAAACCCTAAAAATTGATCATATTAGGTACTTATTTACTTACTTTTTTAAGATATAATTGGCGCACTTACTAATTAACATGGGAAAATATAAATTAACTTGGAGAGACGTAAAACTTGAGGATTTTAAAACATATTTATTCGCCATGTTTAAGGCGTTTATTCCAAAGAAAAAAATAAAAACTTTAGATGAATTAGAGCAGTTTATTCAAACTAAATCTGCATGGGCCACACAAGTTACTTTATACAGTTATCTAAAAACTAGAATGGGAACAAGATACGTTCTTCATTTTGATAATGATGAATTCATGTCATCAGTAAATCTTGCTAAATGGAATATTTATTCAGTTGCATTACAAGATTTAACTTTTTTTTCTTTTTCATATTTGAAGGTTAATTTTGATTATCAGGATATTCATAAAGCTAACGAAATTTTTAATAAAATTTTAGATGATGAAATTTCTAATAAGATGCCATTAAATATCATTGATGAAGCCAGGAAAAGTTTTGATGAAAGATTAGAGAAAATAAATTGGGATGGTTATTATCAAGACTTACCTTTTAATCCTAGTGCACTCTCTTTATATAAATGGGCTCCAATTGCAGATGAATTAAAAACTTTAGATCGAAAGATTGTTTTAAATTCGATGATTTTAAAATGGGATGTCGTTAAACAAGAATTTAAAGATTTAATACAGTTTTAAATATTTTTTCTATTTTCAACCAAACTATCGACAACACTTGGATCTGCTAGAGTAGTTGTGTCTCCTAATTGACCATGCTCATTAGCAGCAATCTTTCTTAGAATTCTTCTCATTATTTTTCCTGACCTTGTCTTAGGAAGACCTGGAGTAAAATGAATAAGGTCTGGAGTTGCTAGAGGTCCGATTTGTTTTCTAACCCAAAGTTTTAAATCTCTTTCAAGTTCACCAGTTTCGTTTTCTCCTGCATTCAATGTTACATAACAATATAATCCATTACCTTTTATATCGTGCGGATAGCCGACTACAGCAGCTTCAGCTACTTTTGGATGAGCAACAAATGCACTTTCAATTTCAGCTGTTCCAAGATTATGTCCAGAAACAATAATTACGTCATCTACACGACCAGTGATCCAGTAATATCCATCTTTATCCCTTCTACATCCATCGCCTGTGAAATATTTTCCATTAAATTGAGAAAAGTAAGTATCTATAAATCTTTGATGATCACCATAAACAGTTCTCATTTGTCCAGGCCATGATTGAGCTATACACAATCTTCCTTCCCCAGCTCCTTTAATTTCTTTGCCGTTTTTATCGACAAGCACTGGCTTAATTCCATAGAAAGGTTTTGTTGCAGATCCAGGTTTAAGTGGTATGGCACCTGTTTGAGGAGCAATCATTATTCCCCCAGTTTCTGTCTGCCACCATGTATCTACAATTGGGCATTTAGAATTACCTACAGTTTTATAATACCACATCCAAGCCTCTGGATTTATTGGTTCTCCCACCGTTCCTAAGAGCTTAAGTGATTTTCTAGAAGTTTTTTTAACTGGTTTATCTCCTTCACGCATTAAAGCTCTTATTGCAGTCGGAGCTGTATAGAATGTATTTACTTTATATTTATCGACTATTTGCCACCATCTAGAACTATCAGGATAATTTGGGATTCCTTCAAACATTATAGTAGTTGCACCATTCGAAAGTGGTCCATAAATAATGTAACTATGTCCAGTTACCCAGCCAATATCAGCAGTACACCAATAAATATCTTTTGGTTTGTAGTTGAAAATATATTGATGAGTCATTGATGCATAAACCATATAACCACCAGTAGTATGAAGAACTCCTTTAGGTTTCCCTGTTGAACCCGAAGTATATAAAATAAACAAAGGATCCTCTGCGTTCATTTCCTCAGGTTCACAATTATTAGGAACATCTTTAATTAAATCATGATACCAAACATCTCTATTTTGATCCCAGTTGATATAATTACCTGTTCGTTTAACAACAATACATTTTTTAACATTTGGACAACTCATCAGAGCTTCATCAATTGTATATTTCAGTGGTATAGTTTTTCCACCTCGTACTCCTTCATCTGCAGTAATGATGTATTCAGACTCGCAATCATTTACTCTTCCTGAAATAGAGTCTGCTGAAAAACCACCAAAAATAATTGAATGTACTGCACCAATTCTCACACAGGCCAGCATTAAAATTGCTAACTCTGGAACCATCGTTAAATAAATTGTTACACGGTCACCTTTTTTAATTCCTAATTTTTTTAAACCATT
This sequence comes from uncultured Pelagibacteraceae bacterium, assembly GCA_902571425.1. Taxonomy (GTDB): domain Bacteria; phylum Pseudomonadota; class Alphaproteobacteria; order Pelagibacterales; family Pelagibacteraceae; genus Pelagibacter. The sequence continues at coordinate 10,613 of CACGBZ010000001.1, forward strand.
TGCTGCTTTAGAAACTTTTTGATGAAGTTGTTTATAAGAAATTTTTTGACTATCTTTTGGATCATCTCCAACCCAAATAATAGCAGTTTTATCTTTTTTATCCTTTAAATGTCTATCAATGCAATTTACTGAAGCATTTAAAGTACCATCTTCAAACCATTTAATTTTTACTTCTTTTGTACTGTATTTTACGTCTTTAATTTTTTTATAAGGTTTTATCCAAGTAATTCTTTTTCCTTCTTTTCTCCAAAATTCATCATTACTCTTTATAGATTGAGAATATTTTTGCTGGTATTTACTTTTATTTGCTAAGCCACTTTTAACCCATTCTCGTTTTGTTTTAATAACAACTTCAGGAGGTGTATTTCCGTTTTCCTTTTTTGCTTTAACTCTTTTTTTTGGTTTTTTAGAAGATTTTTTTCTAACTTTAGATCTTCTTTTCACCTTTTTTGAGGTTTTTTTTATAACTTTAGACTTTTTTTTTCTTACCTTGCTTTTCTTCTTCTTTTTTTTTGGCATAGGACAATTTTTTTTTTAAATTTTACTCATGTTATTTATAATTTTCCAGCTTTTATAATCAACAGGCATTACAGAAAGCCTACTTTGCTTTATCAGAGCTAAATGGCTTAAATCCTTATTTTTTTTAATACTTTCGAGCGTTATAGGCTTTGAAAATTTAGACTTAAATTGAACAGTAACGGCAACAAATCTCCCTGTTTTGTCTGTTTTATCTATATACGATTCTTTAATAACTTTTACTATCCCAACTATCTCTTTTCCTATGTTTGAATGATAAAAAAAACATAGATCTCCTTTACTCATACTTTTTAAATTTTTTGCAGCTTGATAATTTCTGACACCATCCCAAGGTGCACCTTTAATTCCAGCTTTTTTTTGTTGGTCAATTGACCAAACATCTGGTTCAGATTTTAATAACCAATAATTCATCATGTAATTTTATTTTTCAAATCTATTTCTTATTAATTTATTTAGTCTTTTGTAATGTTTTCTGTGAATAAAAGTAAGCAATTTTGAGACCAGGTTGTTCCAGACCGATTTCTTTCTCGAAAAAAACCAATCTATTTTATTATGATCTAAACCAAATCCATAGTATGAAAAATCATTTTTAATTAATTTTTTTAAAATTTTAATTTTTTGAAATTTATTTAGGTGTAAATATTCAAGTGAAATATTTTTGATCTTGTATTTTTTAAAATCTAAAGACATAATTATCTCATAATCGCTGCCTTCGATATCAAGAGAAAAGTAATCTATTACTTTATTTTTAAAATATTTTAACAAAAAGTTATTTATTGAGATAGTATTTATTTTTTTTGTCTTAATTTTAGAGCCAGGGAAATGTTTTTTAACATGATTGATATTACTTGAAAATAATTGATAAAATGGAGCATCCTTATCGCTAAAAAAAAAATTAATTTTATTTTTTTTTTTACCAGTTATAGCAAAGTTAAAAATTTTAACAGACTTATATTTCTTCCACGATTTTTTTAAAGTATTAATATTTAATGGATTTGCTTCAACTATAAAAATATTTTTATTTTTTGATTTATGTTTTTTAACAAATTCAGAAAAACCATCTCTAAAACCAGTTGATGGATCTAAATCTCCTGCGCCACCTCCTATGTGTAAAAAATTCATATTATAATGTTATATATCATTATAATTTTATACCTGCACCCTTAAGAAAAACTGCATCTTCATCTAATGACCATCTAGGTTTTGCAGGATAATCTAAATTATTAAATTTGTTTAGTTTAAATCTTTCCAAACCTACCATTGCAATCATTGCTGCATTATCTCCACAAAATTCTATAGGTGGAAAAATACTTTTATAATTATTTTCTTCACATAGATTAATTAACATAGACCTAATTTTTTTATTTGCTGCAACTCCTCCGGCAACAACGAAAATTTTTTCTTTTAATTCATTTATTTTTTCAAATTCAGTAAAAGCAATCTTTGTTTTTTTATATAAGATTTCCTCAATTGTTTTTTGAAAAGATGCGGCAAGATCATATTTATCTTGTTCTGATTTAATTGTTTTGCTTATCTTCAACACGGCAGTTTTTAGACCCGCAAAAGAAAGATTGCATCCTCCTTTGCTGAAAATTGGTTTTGGTAACTCATATTTTTCTGGATTACCTTTTTTGGCTAAAATTTCTATTTGAGGTCCTCCTGGAAATTCTATTCCTAAAAGCTTTGCCGTTTTGTCAAATGCCTCACCTAATGCATCATCAATAGTTGTTCCTAATCTTTTATATTTACCAAGGTTCTTAACACTTAAATATTGTGAGTGCCCACCTGAAATTAAAAGAAGTAAATATGGATAATTTAAATTTGTATTTAGTTTTGGACTTAAAGCATGTCCCTCTAAATGATTAACAGCTATAAAGGGTTTATTAATTGATGTTGCAAAAGCTTTACCAAAACTTAATCCTACTGATAGACAAACAATTAATCCAGGACCAGCGGTAGAAGCAACCGCATCTATTTCTTCAATTTTTCTTCCACTTTCATTAATAGCTTTTTTTACAATCCAATCAATTTTTTCAATGTGTGAACGTGCTGCTAGTTCTGGAACTACACCACCAAACTCCCTATGAACCTCCACTTGACTAGAAACAATATTCGATAAAACTACTGGGAATCCTTCTCCATTTTCAGTTATTAAAGAAGCTGCAGTTTCATCACAACTAGTTTCTATTCCAAGAATTAAGGGTTTTTTGCTCATACAAATAGTTTTTAATAATTGTACAATCTTAATACAAGTAAGAAATAAATTTTTATGAGAAAAAAAATAATAATTGGATCTAGGGGTAGCAAGCTTGCTTTACTTTATGCTCAAAAAGCCAAAGATAAGATTATTGAAAATACCAACCTTGGTAATGAAGAAATTTTAATTAAATCAATTACAACTAAAGGTGACGAAGTACAGGATATAAGATTATCTGAGCTTGGTGGCAAAGGTTTGTTTTCTAGTAATATTGAAAAAGAACTTCAGTTAAAAAATATTGATATTGCAGTCCATGCACTGAAAGATATGCCTGCTAATGAGACAGAAGGATTAAGGACAGATTCTTTTCTTGAAAGAAATGATCCTAGAGAGATTTTAATTACAAAGAACAAAAAAAAACTTAAAGACTTAAATGAAAAGTCAATTGTTGGTACTTCATCATACAGAAGAGAATTTCAAATAAAAAAAATTAGACAAGATTTGAACTGTAAACTAATTAGAGGAAATGTAGATACTAGAATTAGAAAATTGAATGAAGGGATGTATGATGCAATTATTTTGTCTTATGCTGGTATCAAATTTTTAAAATTTGAAAATGAAATTTCAGAAATTTTTTCAGCTGAAGAAATAATTCCTAGTGCAGGACAAGGCGTAATTGCTCTTCAGTGCAGGGAGAATGATGATGAGATAATTTCTATTTTAAATAAAATTAACCATGAGAAAACACATAAAAGAGCTCACCTTGAGAGAAATATTTTAAAAGTTTTAGATGGAGATTGTGAAACAGCAATTGGTGCTCATTCAGTGATTGATGGAGATAAGATTATAGTGGAGGCTGAACTTTTTTCTTTAGATGGTAAACAAAGGTTTTATGAAAAAAAAGTTGGTAATTTGAATGAGTTTAAAGAAATTGGTAAAGAGATTGGAATACTTTTAAAAACAAAATCGAATAATTCATATAAAAGATAATATGCATATTTTGTTAACTAGACCATTGGAAGATTGTTCTGAAATGATATTAAAATTTCAATCATTAGGACATCAAGTTTCTCATCTTCCATTAATAAGAATTGAAAAGGTTAATTATGAAGAAATTAACTTTCCTGTATATGGTGGAATTGTTTTTACCAGTGCAAATGCAGTAAAATTTTTAAATACAGTAAAATTAGATAAAAATATTAAATGCTTTTGTGTTGGAAACGCTACAGAAAATAAAGCTAGAAGCGTTGGTTTTCAAAATACAATTGCGGCTGAAGGAAATGTAACAAACTTAAAGGAGTTAATTATACAAAGTTATGATTCCAAAAATAAAGAATTACTTTACGTTAGTGGTGAAACAATATCGGTTGATTTAGATCAACAGTTACTAAGTGAAGGTTTAAAGGTAAAAAGAATTATTAATTACAGAGTAGATCATAATCAAAAATTTGATGAGAAATTTGTTGATGAATTAAAATTAAATATGCCTGATATGGTCTATGTTTACTCTCAAAATACTGCTTCAAGTTTCTTAAATTTCATAAAGATTTACCAAACCGAAAATTTATGGATGAATACAAATTTGATGTGTATAGGCGAAAAAACCTCGTCAATACTGAACGAAATTAAATGGAAAAAGATTTTTCTTTTTAACCCTGGAGAAGAAGAGTTTTTGTTATATAAAATTTAGAAATGGAATTAATTAATAATTTTTCGGAGATATTTTTATCAGTATGGAATAAAGGAATTCTTGGTGTTGATATTTTTCAAATCTTAATTGGTATTGGAATATTTTTACTATTCTTAATTTTTAGAGGTCTAATAAGCAAATTAGTTATTAAAAAATTAGAAATTATCTCGAAAAGAACAACGAATAAATTAGATGATACTTTTGTTCAATCACTTGTAGGTCCAGCAAGATTTTTACCAATTGTGCTAGGATTTTTTATTGCAAGCTACTACATGACTTTCTCACTAGAAGGAAGAGAAGTGGTAGATACAATTAATAGAACTTTGATCACTATTTTAATTTTTTGGGTAATTCACCAAATCATAGAACCAATCTCATACATACTTAGTGGTTTAGACAAATTGTTAACAAGAGAACTTATTGGCTGGATAATTAAATCGTTAAAAATTTTAATTTTTATTTTAGGTTTAGCAGCAGTTTTAGAATTGTGGGGAATTAAAATAGGTCCAATCATTGCAGGTCTTGGATTGTTTGGTGTTGCTGTAGCATTAGGGGCACAAGATTTATTCAAAAATTTAATATCAGGAATTTTAGTTTTAGTTGAAAAGAGATTTAAAATTGGAGATTGGATAGCAGTCGAGGGTATTATTGAAGGTGTAGTAGAAAAGATTGGATTTAGATCAACAACAATCAGAAAGTTTGATAAATCTCTTGCTATTATTCCAAATTTTCAATTTGCCGAAAACGCAGTTGTAAATGTAAGTGAAACTTCAAATTGGTTAATCAGTTGGATTATTACACTTCAATATGACACTACGGTAGATCAGCTAAAAAAAATTAGAGATGAAATCGAAAGTCATATTAATTCAAGCGAAGATTATAATACCTCAATTGGTGTTGCGGTAAGAGTTGATAAATTTTCTGATAGTTCAATAGATATGTATGTAAGATGCTTTACAAAAACAGGAAGTTGGAATAATTGGCTTGATGTAAAAGAAAGATTAGCAATTGCGATTAAGGAAATTGTAGAAAAAAATGGTGCTTCATTTGCTTTCCCAAGTCAGTCGATTTATGTTGAGAAAAAATGATAGCTATTTTTTATTTAGTTTTACAAATTTTAAAATTGTACTCTTATGTTGTAATCGTCAATGTTATTGTAAGTTGGTTAATAGCTTTTAACGTTCTTAATACTCAAAATAGGTTTGTGTATGCAATTTTAGAGTTGAGTTACAAATTAACCGAGCCTTTCCTGAATAAAATTAGACGTTTTTTGCCAAATTTAGGTTCACTAGATATTTCTCCAATCATTCTTCTTTTGTTGATTTGGTTTATCGAAATGTGTATGAAGCTGTACATTGCACCAATGATTTTTTAAGAGAGAAAAATGATTTTAATTGATGGAAAAAAAGCAGCCGCAGAATTAAGAGCAGAGTTAAAGGAAGAAGTTGCAGAGTTAAAATCAAAACATAATAAAGTACCAGGTTTAACGGTAATACTGATTGGTGATTTAACACCTAGTCAGATTTATGTAAGAAATAAAGAGAAGTCAGCAAATGAGGTAGGATTAAAATCTGAAGTAATTAAATATCCAGACTCAGTTGAAGAAAAGACTGTTCTAGAAAAAATTCAAGAACTAAACAGTGATGAAACTGTTTCAGGAATTTTAGTTCAACTTCCTTTACCTAAGCATATTGATAAGCAGAAAGTTATAGAAGCTATTGATCCCTCAAAAGATGTAGATGGATTTCATCCAATGAATGTAGGTAATCTTTCATCTGGTTACGAAAGTTCGATACCTTGTACTCCGCTTGGATGTTATTTGTTGATAAAAAAAATTGAACCTAATTTAAGTGGTAAAAAAGCTGTGGTTGTGGGTAGATCAAATTTAAATGGTAAACCAATGACACAACTTCTTTTAAAAGAAAATTGTACCGTAACTATAACTCATTCAAAAACTAAAGATTTAAAAGCTGAATGTTTAGAGGCAGATATAATTGTTGCAGCTGTAGGTATACCTGAACTTGTTAGAGGAGATTGGGTTAAAAAAGATGCTATTGTTATTGATGTTGGTATAAATAAAACTGACAACGGTATAGTTGGTGATGTTCATTTTGATGAAGTTTCAAAAAATGCAAAAGCACTTACTCCAGTTCCAGGCGGTGTAGGTCCTATGACCATTGCTTGTTTACTTAAAAATACGATCGACTGTTTCAAAAGATCGCAAATTTAATAATTAAACCCCAAGCTGTAATCTGTTAATTTATTAGGATGAAAAAACCTAAACGACCATACAGATTTGGTATAATTTTTTTGCTTCTTACAGTTCCACCTATTGGGGCAACTCAGCTAGGTTGGTATTTGCATGACAAGCAAACTGGTTTTGATTATGGTATGATTGTAGGTACTGTATCAGTAATATACGCTGCATATTTAATGTATGAAAAAAACTGGCGTGAAGAAGATGAAGATTAAATTATGGAAAAAATAATTTTTTTTGGACTGGTTATTCCAATTATGGCTTATGTTTTATACTTGGGTGGAATGGCAATTATGAATGGTTTTAAATATAAGGAAGCTAATAGAGCTGAGAAAGAGGAAGCTGAAAGTGAGGGTAGAGAGACAAGTGAGACTTCTGGTGAACAAAGCAGCAATTTAAGTGATGAACTTACTAAATTGAATGATTTAAAAGAAAAAGGAATTATTTCTCAAGAAGAATTTGAAAAGGCGAAAAATAAACTATTAAATAATTAAATAGTTTAATCATGTTTAATGGTTTCAAAAAAAAATTTGTTAAGGTAAACAAGGGTAAAATATTTTGTAGATTTAAAGGTAATGGTCCTCCTTTATTACTACTTCACGGATATCCACAATCACATGTAATGTGGCACAAGACTGCCCCTGAACTTAGTAAATATTTCACAGTAATAGTTGCTGATTTAAGAGGATACGGGGAAAGTTTGGTTTTGCCTGGTGGAATTAATCATAAAAATTATTCTAAAAGAGAAATGGCTAAAGATATGGTTCAATTGATGAGTAAATTAAATTTTAAAAAATTTTTTGTTGCAGGACATGATAGAGGCGGGAGAGTTGCACACAGAATGGCAAGAGATTACAGAAATAAAATTATGGCATTAAGTGTATTAGATATTTGTCCAACTCTAGATATGTATGAGCATACAGATATGAAATTTGCAAAAGGATATTTTCATTGGTTTTATTTAATACAGCCCGCACCTTTACCAGAGAAAATGATAATGGCAGACCCTAAAAGATGGTTACATAGTCGGTTTAACAGGTCATCTAAACGTGCGATTGGAAGAGTTGAGGATGAATATTTCAGAGCCTTTAAACAAAGTAAAAGAATTCATGCAACATGTGAAGATTATAGAGCTGCGGCGACTATAGACTTAGAGCACGATAAAAAAGATAGAAATAAAAAATTAAATATTCCTATCCAAGTTTTGTGGGGAAAAAAAGGAGTAGTTGGAAAGCAATTTAATTCAATTAAAATTTGGCAAAAATATACAAATAAAAAAATTTATGGTGCAGAAATTAACTCAGATCATTTCATTCCAGAGGAAAGTCCTAAACAAACTATAAATCACCTAAAAAAATTTTTTCTCAAAAATGTTTAAAATAATTCCAAATAAAAAAAATATTGGAGCAGAAATAATTGTAAACTTAAAAGATATTTCAAACAAAGATATTTCAAAAATCAAAAAAGCACTGAATAAATATGGAATGTTATATTTTAAGGAACAAAAATTAACTTCTAAATTTTTCATTAAGTTTGCAAAAAATTTTGGAAATTTAGCCAACTATCCAAGACTAAAAGGTTTAAATAAAAAATTTCCTCAAATTACGGTAGTGCAAAGAAAATCAACAGATAAAGGACCAAGTTTTGGTGAACAATTTCATACAGACTCCATTTATACAAAAAGGCCACCAAGATTTACAATGTTGCTTTCAAAACTTGTGCCAACAAAAGGAAAGGCCAATACAGAATTTTGTTCTCAATATCTTGCTTATAAAGAATTACCAAATCCAATAAAAAAAAAATTTCAAAATATTAAAGGTAAATATTCCTCTGAGGGTCCGATTTCGGTTACAACAAAAGAAAGAGTAAAAGAAAAAGGAAAAAATATTAAAGAACTTAAATCTACACATAAAATAATTAGGAAAATCAGTACAAATTATTCGATTTATTGCAGTCCAGGACATTTTGTTGGTTTTAGTTCAAAGATAAAAAATCAAGAAAAGTTCAAAAAATTTTTATTTAATCATCAAATTAAGAAGAAGTTTCAATTTTCATTGCCTTGGGAAAAAAATCAATTGGCTATATGGGATAACAGATCTATGCTCCATCAGGCAACACCCTTCAAAGGAAATAGAATAATGCATAGAATAACGATCAAATAATTTATGTTCACAATTTTTTTAGGACTAACTCCATTTATATTTATTACTTTTTTAGGGTTTGCATTTGGTAAGTTAAAAGTTTTAGACCTTAGTCATGCTAAAATTTTAAATCTTTTTTTGTTCTATATTGCAGTTCCGGCATTGATAATTAAACTAATAGCTCAAAATGAAATTGGACAAGTAGATTTCAAACAAATTATCTCTTATTTAATTATGCAATCGATATGTGGAATTATCGCTTACTTAATTACTTCAAAATATTTTAAAAGATCAATTCCAGAGTCAATTATTTGGGCTTTAACAGTTGCATTATCAAACCATGTGACTTTGCTTTTGCCAATAACAGAAATTTATTTTCAACAAAATGTAATCACACAAGTTGCAAGTATCATATTAATGGATGGGATAATTTTATTATCTATAATTGCTTTTTTTCTTGAATTATCTACAAAACAAAATGTAAATTTATTTAATTTTATTAAAAATTTATTTTTAAACCCATTTATTCTTTCAATAATTATAGGTTTATTATTTTTATTATTAAATTTAAATATTGATCAAACACCGATTGAATACACTTTGTCTAAACTTGCAGCATGTGTTTCACCAGTTGGATTGTTTGCAATTGGCATAACTCTCTCATTTTATACTAAAAATGTAATTAACAAATTATCTGTTTCTATTTCAGTTTTAAAATTAGTCATTTCCCCGATTATTTTACTGTTAATTGGATTAGTTTTTTTTAATGCAGGATTGCCTGCTGAAATACCAGGTGCTTTCTTTGTGAGTGTTGCACCTTGTGGAGTTACTTCAATAGTTTTATGTGCCGCTTATAATGTAAGTCCCGAAAATATAATAAAAGCAATTTTTGTATCTACTATTGCATCTATAGGAACTATATTTTTTGCAATTGAGTATTTAACTTTATAATAATTTATCTAGAGGACTAACTTCTCCAATTTTAAAAATAATTGCATCTTCTTTATTAAAACCATATTTTTCAGCACTATTTTTAAATCTAATTGGTGGTTCCATAATCGGCTCCAATGACAAAACAAATGTTCCCCAATGCATTCCTAATACTTTTTTACTTTTTAGGTCCTGTGCAACATTCAAGGCTTCTTCTGGTGTAGTATGATAAATTGTTTTATCAAACATTGGTTTGAAATTATAAGCTCCAATATTAATCATTGTCAGATCTATAGGACCGTATTTTTCTCCTAGTTTTTTGTAGATTTCTCCATATCCAGTGTCACATGCGAATAAAATTTTTTTATTTTTATATTCCATAAGAAAATTACCCCACAAAGTTTTATTAGTGTCTGTTAAACTCCTCTTTGACCAATGAACAGCAGGAAGTAAAGAAATTTTCAAATTCTTATTTATAATTATTTGATCATACCAATCCATTTCATTTACATCTCTATATCCTTTAAAATATTTACCAAGATTTAGAGGTGTTAATACTTTTGCACTTTTAAAAGGAAAATTTCTAATTGTTGACATGTCTTGATGATCGTAATGATTATGTGTGAGTAGAAATATATCCGTTTTAGGTATCTCGTTTAATTTTACTGCAGGATTAGTAAATCTCTTTGGACCAAAGATTAGTGGTCCAGCGTTCTTTGAAAATACAGGATCTGTTATAATTGTAGTTCCACCTAATTTTATAAGGTATGTCGCGTGACCTATCCAAGCAATATAATCATCATCTTTATATTTTTCTAAATCAGCTAATACTTTTTCTTTTTCAATCACATGTTCTTTTGGATAATATAAATCAACTTTTTTTCTCAATTTACTGAAAGTTCTATAAGAAAATTTTCCTGAACTAGATATTATTACTGGAGATCCTTTTGGATTCCTGAAAGTACCATCAGGTAAATGATGATAAGGTCTTTCTTTCATATTATTTTTTTTTCTCCATTAACCATAAACTGTTTCCCGCAAGAAAATATATTTTTCCATTAACTGGGTGAACTTGTATATCTCTTATTCTTCCAATTTTATCTTTGAAAATAATCGTTTCTTCAATCTTAGATGAATTTTTAAAGTTTAATTTTCTCATTGATTTATCTTTTAAAGAAGTAATTAACGCTTCGCCATCCCATTCATTAAATTCTTTTCCCTTATAAATAGTTATTGCACTTGCAGCTATTGAAGGTACCCAGTATTGGATTGCTTTGGTAAAGCCTGGTTTCCATTTAGGTCCAATCTTTGAGCCTGAATAATTTGTTCCACCCCAACCTAAAATTTTCCAACCATAATTTTCTCCTTTTTTTATTTCACCAAACCAATCACCACCTTTTGCACCATGGTTGCTTGCATAAATTTTTCCATCAAAAGAGGAATAGGTTAAGCCTTGAGGATTACGAACACCAATTTGATAAATTTCTGGTAACCAATTTGATTTACCTTCAAATTTAGGGTTATCTTTTGGAATACTACCATCTAAATAAATTCTGATAATACTTCCAGGATGATTTGTCGGATCTTGAGCAATCATACCACCACCTCTTTCACCAGCAGAAGCAAAAAGATAATTGTCTTTTATAGCCAGTCTTGAACCGAAATGATAACCAGATTCTATTGGTGGTTCAGCTTGAAATATATTTTTGAAATTTAAATTTTTTTTATTTAATTTAGCTTTTGCAATTGATGTACTAGTTTTCCAATCCCCTCTATTTTCTGAATAAGAAATCCATAAGTAATTATCTTGGTAAATAATATCTAATAAACCTCCTTGTCCGTGAACAAAATAATTTAAGTTATGTTCAACTTCATAAACTTCTTCAGAAATAATATTTACTATTTTTATTTTTCCAGTTTTTTCAGTGATAATAAGCTCTTCATTATTTATAAAAGACGATCCCCATGGCTCGTTTAAATCTGCCAATTTTTTAAAAGTAAAATTTTCAGAAAAACTTTTCGATGAAAATATTAAAAAGAAAAATATCGATATAAAATATTTGACCACTTTATGAAAGTTTAGATCTACCACCATCTACAGCAATTATTTGGCCTGTAACCCAAGAACTATCTTCTGTTAGTAAGAATTTAGCAAGAGCAGCAGAGTCTTTACCTTCTCCTAATCTTTTAAGAGGATGTGCTTTTGCAATACCTTCAGCTATAGCAGTATTTTTTAACATTGGTTCTGCTATTTTAGATTTTGTTAAACTTGGTGCCACACAATTTACTCTTATGTTTGGAGCAAATTCCGCGGCAAGAGAAACCGTCAATCCTTCAACAGCTGCTTTTGCAGATGCTATAATTGCATGATTGGTATAACCTCTTTGAGCAGCAATAGTTGAAAATAATACTATCGAACCTTTATTTTTTTTTAAACTTTCCTGATATCCTTTAATAGCTTCTACAGCAGAATAAAGATTAAGTTTCATACATTTTTGAAAGTCTTTTTCATTTACCATTCTTAATGGTTTTAAATCAATTGAACCGACACAATAAGCTAAGCCTTTAATTTCAAAAATATCTGATTTAACTTTTTCTACAAAGCCATCCTCTAAAACATCTGCAACTGTATGTGAGCATCCAAGTTTTTCAGAGACAGAGCTAAGTTCACTTTCATTTCTTCCAACTAAATGAATATCGTTTCCAGAGTTTTTTAATTGTTCTGCTAAACTTGATCCAATAGAACCTGTCGCACCAAAAATTACATATTTTTCTGACATAAAAAATTTTATTAGTTATATTTAACTATGAAGTTATTTTTTATACTTGGTAATCAATTATTTCCAACAAAATACTTAGACCGCTTCAAAAAAGACCACCTATTTTTTATGGCTGAAGATAAGGGTTTATGTACTTATGAAAAGCATCATAAACAAAAAATTTTATTATTTTTATCTTCTATGCGTTCTTATGCAGACGGATTAAGAAAAAACAAATTTAAATTAGATTACTTTAAAATCGAAGATAAAGAATTTAATGAAGATTATTTAAAAAAATTAAAAAAAATAATTACACAAAAAAAAGTAAAAGAAATTTCAAGTTTTGAAGTAGAAGATAAATTTTTTGAAAAAAAAATTTCACAATTTTTAAAAAAAGAAAACATACACTGGAATGTTATTCAAACTCCTATGTTTTTAAATTCAAGAGCTGAATTTAAAAATTATTTATCAAAATCAAAAAAACCTTTTATGGCAACCTTCTACAAAGACGTTAGAAAAAAATCTGGAATATTGATGGGGTCAGATGGTGATCCAATCGGGGGGAAATGGAGCTTTGATGAAGATAATAGAAATAAATTACCTAAAAATATTACAATTCCTAAATTTCCAAAAATAAATGAAACCAGTCATACAAAAAAATTAAAGCCTATTATTGAAAAGGAATTTAAAAATCACCCAGGGAGTACAAATAATTTTTGGTTTGCAACAGAACACGAAGATGTAGTTAAACTTTTAAATTTTTTTATAAAAGAAAAATTTAATCTTTTTGGTGATTATGAGGATGCAGTTGATCAAAAAGATAATATCCTGTTCCATAGCGCATTAAGTCCTTATATAAATTTAGGTTTAATTACTCCTGAATTTGTTATCCAAAAAGTTTTAGACTTTCATAAGAAAAATAAAATTAGAATGAATTCTTTAGAGGGTTACATTCGTCAAGTGATTGGTTGGCGAGAATTTATGCGTGGAATTTATCAGTCATATTCAAAAGAAATGGAAAATGGAAATTTTTTTAAACAAAATAGAAAAATGAAAAGTTCTTGGTACGATGGCACCACTGGTCTTCCACCTTTAGATTATGCAATTAAAAATGCGGTTAATCATGGTTGGTCACATCACATTGAAAGATTAATGATTTTATCAAACATAATGAACCTTTGTGAAATAAAGCCAACAATTGTTTATAAGTGGTTCATGGAGATGTTTGTAGACTCCTCAGATTGGGTAATGGTTCCAAATGTATATGGAATGGGATTATTTAGCGATGGAGGAATATTTGCGACCAAACCTTATATTTGTGGGTCTGCATATTTTATGAAAATGATGGACTTTAAGAAAGGTGATTGGTGTAACATCATGGATGGTCTTTATTGGAGGTTCATCGATCGAAATAGAAAATTCTTTTTAAAAAATCCTCGTCTATCGATGATGGTTAGAATATTTGATAAAATGAAATCTGATAGAAAAAAATTAATTTTATCTGAAGCTGATAAATTCATTAAACGAAATACAATTTAATGAAAAAGGAAAATTTACCCACTAAAACGTGTCCTGTATGTAAAAGACCTTTCACATGGCGAAAAAAATGGAAGCTGAATTGGGAGAGAGTAAAATATTGTTCCAAAAAGTGTTCTAAGCTAAGCTAATCTTAGTGAACATAATAGTATTACAACATATCAAAATAGAAGATCCAGGTTACATTAAAGATTTGATGTTGGCTGATGGATTTAATTTAACTACCATTGAATTAGATGAAGGTGAAAAAATACCAGGCGATTTAAGTAAATTTGATGGAATGTTTTGCATGGGGGGTCCAATGGATACCTATATGGAGAAGGAATACCCATGGTTGATTGAAGAAAAGAAAAAAATCAAAGAATTTGTTGTAGATCTAAAAAAACCTTATTTAGGTTTTTGTTTAGGTTGTCAACTTTTAGGAGAAGTAGTTGGTGGAAAAGTAGTTAAATCTAAACCAGCAGAAATAGGAATTATGGATATTAATTTCTCTAATGAAAAAGACGAAGATAAATTATTTTCAAAATTTCCTAATACGATTAAAAGTTTACAATGGCACTCTTATGAGGTTCAAGGTATTGAAAACAATAAAGATGTAACTTTATTAGCCTCTTCCCCAATCACCAAGTATCAAATCTTTAAATATCAAAACCATGCTTATGGAATTCAATTTCATATAGAAATAAAAGATACCACAGTCAATGAGTGGGGATGTGTACCGGAATACAAAAAAGCTTTAGAGAAACAGCTTGGTAATGGTGCATTAGAAAAGTTTGATCAATCTGCAAAAGATAACATGAAAGATATGAATAACTATTCTACAATCCTTTATAATAATTTTAAAAAACTTTTATGAATAATAAAATCTTTGAATGGGCAGGGGTTATAACTGCAATATTATATTCTTTGTTTGTCGCTTTAAATATAGGGATAGAATTTTTTGGTTTTTGTCTACTGTTATTGTCAGCGATTTTAATTGGAATTTGGGCCTATAGAGGTGGTCATAAAGGAATTTTATTTTTGCAATTTTTTTATGCAACCGCTGGAATTATTGGAATGGTTCGTTGGTTTTAATTAAAGCTCGAAACTATTTTAGGAATATAATTTTTAAAATTAAAAAAACCTTTATTACAGTATTGCCAAGCTAATTGATCAAGATTTCTATATAAAAAATCTATCTTTAAATTGTTAGAATTTAAAAAATCTAAATTTTCACCTACTGTTGGATACAAACCGTAATAATTTTCAATATTTGTTAATTCACTTATATTTATAATTTGACAATCAATAGATTGATTTTTTAATCTTTGTTCTTGGTCTTCTATTAAATGAGATTTAAATTTCACTAACTTTTTACTGAGTTTTATTGCTCTATTTTCATTTTTAGTAGAAACTAAGTAAATTTTCTTAAAATTGTTTTCCTTAAAGTCAGTGATTTCAAACGAGAGATTATTTTCAAAAATTAAAAGATTCTTATTCTCAATCTTTTGTGGGTTATTGAAATCCTGTTTAATTATTTGATAAGATTTTTCAGATACTTTTGGAGGAGCATTTTCATTTAATTTTATATTTTGAAATCTATTGTTAGTGAATTTTTTAATATTCCATTCACTTGCAAGGTAATGTTTTCCTTGAGTTTGAACACCCGCAACCCATCGCCACCCAAGAGTATTTGATGCAGCATCTCCATCATAAAGATGTTGCATAAAAAATTCTGCACCTAATTGCCAAGGTAATTCTAGAGTAAAAATCCAAATACTAGCAAACCACATTCTTGTGTGATTATGCAAATAATTGTTATCTTTAAGTTCATTAACCCAAGCATTAAAGCAATCAATGTCTGTTTTCCCATCAATTGCAGAAATATAATTTTGATTATTTTGAAATTCATTTTTTATTTGATTTAATTCAGCAAGATAATCTGTCCAAACATTTGGTCTTAGTTCCAACCAGCCTTTCCAATAAGTTCGCCATAGAACTTCTTGAATAAACTTTTCATTTTTTGAAAAAGAAAATTTACTTAGAGCTTTCTGAATGACTTCTTGTTCATTAATTATTCCATGTGTTATATATGGTGATAAGCAAGATATATTAGATCTTTTTTCAGGTCCAAAATCAAAATTTCTTAATTTTGAATATTCTCCAAGATTATTCTCAACAAAATTATTTAATTGATTTAAGGCCTTAGCCCTTGAAGCTTCAAATATCATTTTAAATTATTTTGATTTTTTTTTCTTAAGACCTAATTTGTCACTATGTCTTAATCTTAAAACAACAATTGCTCCAGCTATTAACAAAATAGCTACTGCCTCATAAACAAGTGCAGTAGGATCCATTTCTTTGCCTTGTAGAATAATAAATCGTGCAAGGGCGGTAATCGCAATAAGAAGTGGCAGGGTAATACTAATAGATTGTTGGTTCCAAAAAACCCTAACCATCGCTAGTACCTCCAAATAAAGAAACATTAAAAGCAAATCTGCTAATGTAACAGATTGATTTAAGAACATGTTTTTCATTTCAATTCCAACAGCAATAACAGTACTGATTAAGATAATAACCATTAGTGCTAACTGTAAGTTTTTTGCTATCTTATCCATTATTTATCTTTACTAAAAGGTAACCATTTTTCAATTGCAGATTTTAAGGGACCATCATAAGGGATTGAATAAGAGTTCGGGTTTGGACTTGTCAATACCTCAATTCCTTTTGAAAATACAAATATAAATACTATTACAAAAACTATAACCATGATTTTAAAAGGATCAAAATTCTTTGTTTGAAAAACACTTGCAGACTTTTCTTCTGCTCTATGGAATTGTTTAAAAGTCATATAGACGGCAAATATTAAACCTATGTGAGCTAAAAAAAGTCCAGCCCATCCAAATGCAAAAGTTGTGTAAGAAAAAACATATAAACTAAACACAGTAGTCCAAATAAAACTTAAAACTAAAAGAATTTGTAATCTAACTGTTTTAGGAAGTGCGCGTAGATCATTCTTACTATCATCAAATAAAATATTTGCAGCATCTCTCATCCAATTCTTTATTGATTCCATGACATAAGGATATAATTTTTAGTGATTTAAACAAATGTTAATTTGTCCTAAACATTACTAAGAACGAAGCTTTTTTTTGTGAAAATTGATAAATCTTTCAACGTTAGATTTATTAAATGACTTATTTTCTTCAAATGAGACTTTTTTCATCGAGTAAGCACTGCTATTAGTAACTCTAGATTGAATTGAAATATTTCCTTTATACAATTTAAGTTTAATTGAGCCATTAACTTTGCTCCTTTTTAAATCTACAATTTTTTGAAGTTTAAATCTTTCTTTTGAATACCAATAACCATTGTAAATTAACTCTGCATATCTAGACATTATCTGATCTTTTTTATGCATAGTCTCTTTGTCTAAGGTAACAGACTCAATTGCTCTATGAGCGTTTATTAAAAGAGTCCCGCCAGGTGTTTCATACACTCCTCTAGATTTAATACCTAAAAATCTATTCTCCACTAAATCAACTCTTCCAATTCCATTTTTGCCCGCTAGATCATTTAACTTTGTTAATAATTTAGCTGGAGGTAATTTTTTTCCATTAATTCCAAATGGATCACCATTTTTAAAATTAATAGTAACAAAATATGGTTTGTTAGGTGCTTTTTCAGCAGAAACCGTTCGTTGAAAAATAAATTCTGGAGCAGAATTTTTTGGATTTTCTAAAACCTTACCTTCAGTTGATGTATGAAATAAATTATCATCCACTGAAAAAGGAGGTGCACCTTTTTTATCTTTAGGAATAGCTATGCTATGTTTTTTTGCATAATTAATTAAGTCTGTTCTAGATTTTAGTTTCCAAATTCTCCACGGAGCTATAATTTTAATTTTAGGACCAAAATAATGATAGCCTAATTCAAATCTAACTTGGTCATTGCCTTTACCAGTTGCTCCGTGCGAAACTGCATAGGCTTTAAATTTTTTAGCTACTCTTATTTGATCTTTTGCAATAAGAGGTCTTGCTATTGATGTCCCTAATAAATAAACACCCTCATAGATCGCGTGTCCTCTGATCATAGGATAAACATAATCCTTAACAAAAATATCTTTTAAATCTTTAATAATTATATTTTTAACACCAAATTTTTTTGCATTAGTTATAATTTTTTTTCTATCAATTTCTTGTCCAACATCTGCTGTATAACAAATTACATCTGCATCATAATTTTCTTGAAGCCATTTTAAAATTATAGAAGTATCGAGCCCTCCAGAATAAGCTAGAACAATTTTCTTTTTTGATTTCATTGAATTAACTACAAGCTTTTCTTGAAGCGTTATAAGCTTTAGTAAATCCTAGCAATGAGTAATGATCAATTGTTTGAGAACCTTGTTGATTGTATCCAGTGATCATAATTCTAGATCCTTTTCTCATTTGTTTGATCATTTTTAGTTCAATTTTATTGTCAGCAATCCATGCAAAACCTTGTTCTTTAATATCAAATTTAAATTTATTTTTTCCTGAAGCAGCTGTTACGGAATTATTTTTATTGAATTCATAACCCGGGGTAACACTTACTTCATTTTTTATGTTGTCGTTTGGTCTGAATGCTACAAATAATTTTGCATCTCTTTTATTTGTTTTGGGTGCTTGTAAAATAGGGAGTGATTGAGCAAAGCATACTTTGCCATCAGCATCCATAGAGACCATCGCTTCCCAATCTTTATATTTACCAATTTTTTTAATTTCTTGGGCTGAAAGTTGAGTAAAACCACTTATAAAAAATATTCCTAACAATATTGTAATTTTTTTAATTATGGACATGGATTTGGATAAATTGTTTGTATGTGGTTAATTTCTTTAATGACATCATCAGATAAGTTTACATTTACACTTTCTATATTTGTTTTCAACTGCTCCATTGTAGTTGCTCCAATTATTACACTAGTCATAAAGTCCTGAATTTCACAAAATTTTATCGCCATCTGACTCATATCTAGATCAAATTTTTCACTAATTTTATAATAATGCTCAACAGCATCTTCAGTATTTGGCTTTCTATACCTTGTCCAGAAATCGAAATCTCTCTCCATTCTCGATCCTTTGGGAAAATTCTTGTTTCTATACTTTCCGCTTAAATATCCACTTGCTAATGGTGAGTAAGCTAAGCAGCCAATGTTTTCTCTTATAGAAACTTCAGCTAGTCCAATTTCGTAAGATCTATTTAATAAACTATAAGGATTTTGGATTGACATCATTCTTGGCAACTTTTTATCTTTGGATAACTGAAGATAATTTAAAACTCCCCAAGGGGTCTCATTTGATAAACCAATGTATCTTATTTTTCCCTGATCAATATATTTATTTAACTCTACAAGAACATCTTCAAATTTATTCCATTCATTTTCCTTATGAACATACCCAAGTCTTCCAAAATTATTTACATTTCTTTCTGGCCAATGAAGTTGATATAAATCTATATAATCAGTTTTAAGTCTTTTAAGACTTTCATTTAAAGCAGATTCTAAGTTTGGACCTGCAAAACTATTTTCTCCACTTCTTAAATAATCTCTCGCTGGACCAGCAACTTTTGTTGCAAGAATGACTTTGTCTCTTTTTTTTGTTTTTTCAAACCAGTTTCCAATAATTTCTTCTGTATCACCATAGGTTTCCTTTCTTGGTGGTACTGCATATAATTCAGCAGTGTCCCAAAAGTTTACTCCCTGATCTAAAGCAAAATCCATTTGTTCAAATGCTTCAAGTTCAGTATTTTGTTCTCCCCATGTCATAGTACCGAGACAAATTGTACTCACTTTAATATCGGTATTACCTAAATTTTTGTAATTCATTAGAAATATTAAGTTAAAATTTTGTTAATCTTTTAAGGTATCTTGAATAATTAGTAAAAGAATATATATATTACTTATTATGGAATTTGATAAAAACGGAATACTAAATAGAGCAAAAGCAGCACAACAAACAGCTGCAGTAATGGATGAAGGCTTAAGAGCCTACATGCTAAAAGTTTATAACTACATGGCAACAGGTATATTGCTAACCGGAATAGTAGCACTATTAACATTTAAAATGTCTGTTGTTACTAATGATGCAGGTTCAATCGTTGGTCTAACGCAGATGGGGAATGCAATTTATTTATCAGGTCTTAAATGGCTTGTAATGTTAGCACCTCTAGGTATCGTTTTTTACATGAGTTTTGGAATTAATAAAATGAGTGCATCAAAGGCACAAACTACGTTTTGGGTTTTTGCAGCTTTGATGGGTCTATCATTATCTTCAATTTTATTGGTTTATACTGGAATGAGTGTAACGAGAGTTTTCTTCATTACTTCTGCAACATTTGGAGCGATGAGTATTTATGGATACACAACTAAAAGAGATCTTACAAAGTTAGGCTCTTTTTTAATGATGGGTCTAATTGGAATAATTATAGCTTCAATTGTTAATATCTTTATGAAATCTTCTATGATGTATTTTGTGATTTCAATTTTAGGTGTTTTAATATTTGTTGGTTTAACAGCTTATGACACTCAGAAAATCAAAAACATGTATGTAGCGTCAGACTCAGGAGAGTTAATGGGCAAGAAAGCTGTAATGGGCGCTTTAACTTTATATCTAGATTTTATCAACCTATTTATAATGTTGTTGAGATTATTTGGTCAAAGAAGATAAATTTATTTTTGAAGTTTCTTCCAGTTGGTATTTTTTAATAAAATTCTAAGATCGTAAGAATTTTTTAATATTTTACCACTTGTATCAGTAATCAAATATTTAAGATTTTTATTTTTAGGCTTAAAATTTTTACAAATTTTATATAGGGCATTTTCAGTAGCATTTCTAAAAACACTAAACCCCACTTGCTTACTTGAAATACTTAAACCGTAATCTTTCCAAGAACCTTCAGAAACCATCTTCGCATATAAGTCTAATATAATTTTTAGCTCATCTTTTTCAAAAAAATGTTTTTCCTCTATTTTATTATGCGGATTATTTACTACTAATTTTAAATTACTACGCATCAATCTTATGTTTATTAATTAATGGTACTTGAAACCCTGTAAATATTATTGTTATTGGAAGCATTCCCCATACTTTAAAATTAACCCAAAATTCTTCTGTTTGTGTTCTCCAAACAATTTCATTTAATAAAGCAAGACAAAAGAAAAAATACATCCATCGTTTATTAAGAATTTCCCAACCAATATCAGTTAGAGGAATAGATTTACCCATAATTTTTTTAAGAATAGGTTCATTGGTAAAATATTTCCCAAAAAATAGCGCAAGAGCAAACATAATGTTAATGATAGTTGGTTTAACGTAAATAAATATAGGATCATTAAAGTAGATCGTTAATCCACCAAAAAAAGTAATTAAAATTCCACTTATCAAAGGCATTGGAGGAATTTTTTTTTCAAAAAACCAAACTACTGCTAATGCAACTAAAGTTGCAACTATTAGTGGAGGTATTGCTACAGATAAATTTTTACCACTATTGTAATAATAGAAAAAAAATATTGCTAAAGGACCGAAATCAGTAACAAATTTTAAAAAAGATTTATTCACTTAAAAGATATTAACATATTTGCCACATCACAAAACATTTATATTTTTAGCATTGATTTTTATTTCTAAATACCCATACTAAGATCAATGCCAGTTCAAAAAGCTAAATTTTCAATTGGAGATATTGTAAAGCATAAACACTTTGAATTTAGAGGTGTGATTTATGATGTTGATTTTGAGTTTAATAATTCTGAAGAATGGTATCAGTCTATTCCAAAAAATGTTAGACCAAGAAAAGATCAACCATTTTATCACTTATTAGCAGAAAATGATGAGATAACTTATGAAGCTTATGTCTCTGAGCAAAACTTGCTGATGGATGACTCTGATGAACCAATAAAACACCCTTTAATTGAAGAGATTTTTTCAGGAAAAAAAGGCTCTAGTTATTTCAAGCTTTCTAATTAAGGCAATCATCATTCAACCACATTTAGCTCAAATCTAGGCCATACAAATTAGCTATGTTTTTAGTATCTTCTGGTCAAGAGTGTTAAACGTTAATTTCAATCTTATTATCTCCCCTCTGCATTCTTGATCAGAAAACTATTTCGTAATAGAAATCACCAAAAAAAATTCTAAATTAAAATATGTTTAAACTTTTTGAACCTAACAAGATTTTCAAAATCACGTCAAAAGCACCTAAGTACGTTTTATTTTTGTTTATTGTTGTATTAAGTGTTGGTTTAGTTGAAGCATTAGTAATATCTCCTGAAGATTACAAACAAAGTGATGCAGTTAGGATTATGTATGTTCATGTTCCTGCTGCTTGGATTTCACTTGGAATATTTTCTTCTATAACTTTGTTATCTATTTGTGGTTTTGTATTTAGAAACAAAAACTTTTTTTTAATTTCTAAAAGTTTAGCTCCTTCGGGATTTGTTTTTAATATTATAGCTTTAGTTACAGGATCAATTTGGGGAAAACCAACTTGGGGAACATGGTGGGCTTGGGATGCAAGAATTACTTCAATGCTAATATTAGCTTTGTTCTATGCAATGTATTTAATTGTATGGAGAATTTATGATAAGGAAGAAAAAGTCTATAAGATTTCAACTTTTATAACTATTTTAGGAATTATTAATGTTCCAATTATAAAGTACTCAGTTGATTGGTGGAATACACTCCATCAACCTGCATCTATTAATATTTTGTCAAAAAGCTCAATTCATTCATCAATGCTTTACCCGTTATTGATAATGACTGCGGCATTTGCTCTTTTTTCATTGTTAATTTTCTTAATGAAATATAATACAGAACTGATAAAAATTAAAAATAAAGGCTTAGATAGATTATGATAAATGAATTACTTTTTATGAATGGATATGCGGTGTACGTGTTATCTGCTTTTAGCTTTACATTATTAAGTTTCCTAGGTTTATATTTGGTAACTAAAATGCAATTTGTTAAAGAACAAAACAAATTTGTTGCTAAATTTGGATCACTTACTGCTGAGCAAGCTAATTCTGCAAAATCACAAAGAATAAATAAAGAAATTTTAGCAAACGTAACAAATAATTAACTTTTAAACCATGTATGGTCGAAAAGTTAAATTAAGATTTTTGTTTGTAGTAATAATCTTAATTACTTTAATTTTAACAACATTTTTGATTTTAAAATCATTAGAGGAAAATGTTATATATTTTCAATCTCCTTCTGAAATAAAATCACTTTCTGAAATAGATAAGAGCAAAATAAGAGTTGGAGGAATGGTTAAAAAAAACTCTATTTCCATAAGTTCAAATGAAGTTAATTTTATAATAACTGACTTTAAAAATGAAATAAACGTTACTTATTCGGGTGCAGTACCAAATTTATTTGC
The DNA here is from genome assembly GCA_902571425.1 of uncultured Pelagibacteraceae bacterium. Classification (GTDB taxonomy): domain Bacteria; phylum Pseudomonadota; class Alphaproteobacteria; order Pelagibacterales; family Pelagibacteraceae; genus Pelagibacter. The sequence goes on from CACGBZ010000001.1 coordinate 34,053, forward strand.
TGAAGGAAAAGGGGTTGTTGCAGAAGGTTTTTTGAAAGACAGAAACTTTTTCTCTGCAACAAAAATTTTAGCTAAGCACGATGAAAATTATATGCCACCAGAAATAAAAGAAGCATTAGGAGAAAAATAAATTGATCTATAGTTTTATTGGATATTATTCATTAGTAATAGGATTAATTATTGGATTATTATTATTTTATTTTTCATATAAAAATTTTAATAACTCAAACAAATTAGATACCAAAATATTATCATTTACATTTTTACAATTATTTTTTGTTGTCATTAGTTTTTTGTGTTTGATTTTTTCTTTTGTTATTTCGGATTTTAGTAATGAAACAGTATTTAATAATTCTCACACTACCAAACCATTATTCTACAAAATAAGTGGAACCTGGGGGAACCATGAAGGTAGTTTATTATTATGGTTACTTGTTTTGACGTTATTTATTTTCTTATTTCTAGTAAGGACTAAAAATCAACCAGTAAAATACAAAATTTTAACTTTAGTTTTTCAACAAATAATTATAGTTGGTTTCTTTTTATTTTTAATCAAAACATCAAATCCATTTAATTATATTTTTCCAATACCTACTGAAGGTCTTGGATTAAACCCAATTTTACAAGACCCCGCTTTAGCAATTCATCCACCTGTTTTATATTTAGGCTATGTTGGTTCTTCAATTATCTTTTCATCTGTTTTGGCAGCAACAAGTTTAAAAATTATTTCTACTAGTTGGGCATCCCATATAAAAAAATGGATCTTAATTTCATGGATATTTTTGACTTTAGGAATACTACTTGGATCAATTTGGGCTTATTACGAATTGGGCTGGGGAGGTTTTTGGTTTTGGGATCCAGTTGAGAATGTTTCTCTAATGCCGTGGCTTGCATTAACCACTCTTTTACATTGTATTTTAGTATTAGAAAAAAAATCTATTTTAACTTCTTGGGTAATAATTCTTTCTATTGCAACATTTGCATTAAGTATGTGTGGAACATTTTTAGTAAGATCAGGAATATTAAATTCAGTTCATACATTTGCTAATGATCCTGAAAGGGGTTTATTTATTCTTGTTTTTTTATTCATTTTGATTTTTCTATCTATTTTAATTTTTTTCTTTTTTCATAAAGATAATGACAGAAAATCTTATAGTTTTTTTTGGTTGAGCAAAGAAACTTCAATATTAATTAATAACTGGTTCATGATGTATTTTTTATCTGTTGTATTAATAGGTACCGTATATCCAATTTTTTTAGATGTAATTTCTTCTCAAAAAATATCTGTCGGACCACCATTTTATCATAAATTGATAATACCATTTTTAATTCCATTTTTACTTATGATGGCGATTGGTCCAAAATTAAAATGGATCAAATCTCAACTCGAAGATAAGATTTATTTAATTTCTTTTTTAATTATCTCAATTTTATTGGCATTTTTAGTGTTAAAAAACTTTAATCAAAATATTTTAATAAATACAATTTTAATATCAAGTGCACTTTATTTATTCTTTATTACCTTGAGAGATTTTTTTGTAAAAAAATACAAAAATATTTCACAAAATATTGCTCATTTTGGATTTAGTTTAATGATCCTAAGTATCTTGTTTAACAATATATTTGCAAGTGAAATTATAACAAATCTCAAGGTTGGTGAAACTTTTGAAAATTCAAAAACAAAGATTGTTTTTGAAAGTATTGATCAGAAAAAAGAACAAAATTATAATGCTATTATTGCGAATTTTTCTATAAGTAATTTAAATGGTGAAGAGGATAGATTTTCGCCAGAGCTGAGAATTTATAATCAACCCGTAATTGCCACAAGTGAAGCTGATATTAAGACAACACTTATGTCAGATAAATTTATTGTAATTAATCTGGTTCAAAATCAAGATTTTTTCAACGTAAGATATCAAGTTAAACCATTTATGTTATGGATTTGGTTATCGGTAATTTTAATATCTTTTGCTGGCATTCTTAGCTTTTTACAAAAAAGATCATGAAAAATAAAATATTACCTTTTGCAGTTATTATTATTTTTGGAATAATATTTTTTATTTTTTACAAAGGTTTAGAAGACTCAAAAATATACACTCCAGATGTTAATACAAAAAAAGAGATACCGGTGTTTAATACCAAAGAATTTTTTTCTGGAGAAAATGTGAAATCATCAAGTATCTTTGAGTTAGATAAGGTTTATTTATTAAATATTTGGTCATCTTGGTGTGTACCATGTCGACAAGAGCATCCTCTTTTGATGAATTTAAATTTAGAGAATAAATTAAATATTATTGGGATGAATTATAAAGATAATTTAAATAATGCGGAAAATTTTTTAAAAGAACTAGGAAACCCTTATAAAGAAATTTATATTGATTTAGATGGTACAATTGCAATTGAGTGGGGAGCATATGGGGTTCCTGAATCATTTTTAATTTATAATAATGAAATTATTAAAAAATTTATTGGACCTCTTAACCAAGAATTAATTGATGATATTAATTTATTGATAAAATGAAAATTTTAAGATTTTTTTTAATTGTTATTATATTTTATACATTTAGTGTGCTAAAAGCTGACGAATTAGATAAAAGAAATAATATAACTAAAAACCTACGTTGTTTAGTTTGTCAAGGTCAGTCAATTTACGATTCTGACTCAGAGTTTGCAAATAGCTTGAAAATTTTAGTTGATAGAAAAATTGATGAAGGATTAACTGATGCTGAAATTTATGAATATTTTAAAAATAAGTATGGGGAATGGATATTGTATGATCCTAAATTAAATAAAAACACCTATATTCTTTGGTTTATGCCTCTATTGATCTTCCTTTTAGGTGGTGCAATAATCTTTAAAAAACTTAAAAAAAAACATAATTAATCTGTTAATAAGAGTTATGAATTTAAAAAAATTAAATATATTTTTTTTTATATTATTTTTTTGCACTAAGCTTTTAGCTGCAGAAAATAGCTCTCATCAATATAATTTTTTTACAGGAAATTTTGATTTCAGTGATGACAAACAGTCAGCACTCTTAGTAGGTTTTCAACATCAAAACGAAACTTTGGAAAGAAACACTTTTATTGGAAATATTTCTCCAATAACTGGAGGATTTATAACAGAAAATTCTGCAGTGTATGTTTATACTGGATTTGAATGGAACGTAGATATGGGAGCTTTAACTTTTACGCCAAGTTTTGCACCTGGACTTTATCATAAAGGTGACGGTAAAGATTTAGGTCATGTACTTGAATTTAAATCTGAAGTGCAACTATCTTATGAGCTTTCAAAAAGTTCTAGTTTAGGAATATCTTATAATCATGTATCTAATGCTAGTTTAGGAGACAAGAATCCTGGGGCAAATAGTTATATGTTTAATTATCTTAAAAACTTCTAATAATCGACACCATGAATATCAATGATTGCTATAATTTTGATGACTTTAGAAAATTAGCTAAAAAAAAATTACCAGCTCCAATATTCCACTATATTGATGGAGGTGCAGATGACGAAGTTACTTTAAATAGAAATACTGATGCATTTAATGATTGTGATCTAGTTCCAAATATTTTGAATAGTGTTGGAGAGCCAGATTTATCCACAACTGTTTTTGGAAGAAAAATTAGTATGCCATTATTTTTATCTCCAACGGCAATGCAAAGTTTGTATGACCCTGATGGTGATAAAGCTTCTGCTAGAGCAGCTGAAAAATTTGATACAATTTATAGCATGTCCACAATGGCATCTTTTTCAATTGAAGAGGTTGCAAATGTTTCTAGTGGACCAAAACTTTTTCAACTTTATATTCATAAAGATAAATCAATTACTGATGATTTGATTGAAAGATGCAGTAGAGCTAATTTTGATGGAATGTGTATTACAGTTGATACACTAGTTGCTGGTAATAGAGAAAGAGATCATAGAACTGGATTTACTACACCACCTAAATTTACTTTAGATAGTTTATTGAGTTTTGCAATGAGACCAGGATGGGTTTTTAAATATTTTACAAATAAAAAATTTGAATTAGCAAATATTAAAAATAAAACGGATAAAGGTACCAATATTGCAAAATCAGTTATGGATTATATTAATGAACAATATGATCCAGCAATGAATTGGAAAGATGCAGAATATTGCATTAAAAAATGGAACAAACCAATGGCACTTAAAGGAGTTATGTCAGTAGAAGATGCTAAAAGAGCAATAGACATTGGTTGTACAGCAATTATGATTTCAAATCATGGAGGAAGACAACTTGATGGATCAAGATCTCCATTTGATCAAGTTAAAGCAATTTCAGATGCAGTTGGTGATAAATTAGAAATTATTCTTGATGGTGGTGTTAGAAGAGGAACTCATGTTCTTAAAGCTCTAGCTGCTGGAGCAACAGCATGTAGTTTTGGAAAAGCATTTCTTTTTAGTTTAGGCGCTGGTGGACAAAAAGGTGTTGAGAGATTGTTGGAAAATATGCAAAAAGAAATTAGAAGAAATATGATTTTAATGGGCTGTAAGTCTGTTAAAGACCTTGATGCGTCAAAAATAATATATAGAGACTAAAATATAAGAATTTTAAGCATTTATTTGATAAATTAAACTTTCAAACTAAATAGACAAAAAACTAATTTTCGTTTAGTTTGTCGATTTTAAATTTTAAATTGTTATGGAACTTGCAAAATCTTTAAATAGGCTCGGAACTGAAAGCGCTTTTTCTGTTTTAGCTGAAGCAAAAAAACTTGAAGCTCAAGGTAAACCTATGATTCATTTAGGATTAGGCCAGCCTGATTTTAAAACTCCAAAACATGTTGTTGATGCAGCTAAAAAAGCTTTAGACGATGGTCATCATGGTTATGTTCTTTCAAATGGAATTTTAGAATGTAGACAAGCAGTAACTAGATGGATTAAAAAGCGTTACAGTGCAGAAGTAGATCCTGAAAGAATTTTAATTATGCCAGGTGGAAAACCAACAATGCATTATGCAATACAATGTTTTGGTGAGCCTGGAGTTGAAATTATTCATCCAACACCTGCTTTTCCAATTTATGAGTCTATGATTAATTATACAGGCTCAACAGCAGTTCCTTATGACTTAACAGAAGATAAGGATCTTAAGTTTAGCGCAGATAAAATTTTATCTTTAATTACTGATAAAACTAGATTGTTGATTTTAATTAATCCAAATAATCCAACAGGCAGTTTTGTAGAAAAACCAGAAATAGATAAGTTAGCTGAAGGTTTAAAAAAACATCCTCACGTAACTATTTTAAGTGATGAAATTTATAGTAGACAAATTTTTGATGAAAAAGAAATGCCGACATTTTTTAATTACCCTGAATTAAGAGATAGATTAATTGTCTTAGAAGGATGGAGTAAAGCTTACTCTATGACAGGTTGGAGACTTGGTTGGAGTTTTTGGCCAGAGAATTTAGTAGAACATGTAAATAAATTATTAATCAATAGTGTATCATGTGTGAATGCTGCCGCTCAGTTTGCAGGTATCGCAGCTTTAGATGGACCAGATGAGTCAATTCATGAGATGATGGAAAAATTTACATTAAGAAGAAAATTAATTCACGAAGGTTTAAATAGTTTGCCAGGTGTAGAATGTAGTTTACCTGGTGGAGCATTTTATGCATTTCCTAAAGTTATTGGAACTGGAATGGATGGAAGCGAATTCTGTAAAAGAGCTATGCATGAAGCAGGTGTTGCTATAGTTCCAGGTACAGCTTTTGGAAAAACATGCAAAGATTACGTTAGATTTAGCTTTGCAGCCTCTCGAGATAACATTTCTAACGCATTGGAAAATATCAAAAAAATGCTAGGCTAGGCTATGTCTGAAATAGCTTTACCAAAAATTGATAGTTCTATTTTAAATAGAAAAAGTGAGATAGTAAAAAAACTTTCAAAGTTAACCAATATAGAAAATGTATTGAGTGAGGCTGATGAATTAAGACCATATGAAACTGATGCTTTATCAGTTTATACACAAACTCCATTGGCCGTAGTACTTCCAGAAAACACAGAAGAAGTAAGTGAAATATTAAAATTTTGTCATAGTGAAAATATTAAAGTTGTACCAAGAGGCGCAGGCACAGGATTGTCTGGCGGAGCATTACCTCTCCAAGATGCTATTCTTCTTGGTTTAGGAAAATTTAATAAAATATTAGAAATTGATTACGAAAATAAATGTGTTGTGACTCAGCCAGGAGTTACAAATCTAGGCATTACTCATGCAGTTCAACACAAAGGATTTTATTATGCGCCAGACCCTTCGAGCCAGTTAGCATGTTCTATAGGTGGAAATGTTGCTGAAAATTCTGGTGGAGTTCACTCATTAAAGTATGGAACGACTACAAACAATATTTTAGGTGTACAAATGGTAATGATGGATGGAACTATTTGCAGATTTGGAGGCAAATCGTTTGATCAAGAGGGATATGATCTTATGGGTTTAATTTGTGGTTCAGAGGGATTATTGGGAGTTGTCACTGAGGTTACAGTTAAAATTTTAAAAACACCAGAAGTAGTAAGAGCTGCTTTAATAGGTTTTCCATCTATTAAAGAAGGTGGAGATGCAGCCTCAGAAATTATTTCAAGTGGAATAGTTCCAGCAGGAATGGAAATAATGGATAAGGCTTTAATTGAGGCAACAGATAATTTTAGTAAAGCGGGATATCCTCGAGATGCAGAATTATTATTAATAGTGGAACTTGATGGTACAGTATCAGAGGTTAATGAGTTACTTAAAAAAGTAGAGGCAATCTGTAAAAAAAATAATTGCTCTAGTCTTAAACTTAGTAATAGTGAGAAAGAAAGACTTTCATTCTGGGCTGGAAGAAAAGCAGCTTTTCCAGCGTGTGGAGCTATGGCACCTGATTACTATTGTATGGATGGTTCTATTCCCAGAGGCAAGCTTGCTGAAGCATTATTAGAAATAAAAAAATTATCTGAAAAATATGAATTACCAGTGGCAAATTGTTTTCACGCAGGTGATGGAAATTTACATCCACTTATTATGTTTGATGGAAATGATAAAGAACAACTTAGAAAAACTGAAGAGTTTGGTTCAGAAATATTAAAAACATGTGTAAGACTTGGTGGAGTAATTACAGGAGAGCATGGTGTTGGTATAGAAAAGCGAGAACTTATGTGTGAAATGTTTAATGATAACGATATTCAACAACAATTGAGTATCAAAAAGTCATTAGATGAAAAAAATTTATTAAATCCTGGAAAAGTTTATCCTATACTTAGAAAATGTGCAGAGGAAGGAAGGGTTCATGTCCACAAAAATAAAGATAAATTCCCAGATCTTCCAAGATTCTAACAATATCTATTATCCCAAAGATGAGACAGAAGTTTCAGATTTAATTAGGGAACTATATAAACAAGATTCTCCAACAGAAATTATCGGCAACAATTCAAAAAGTTTCATTGGAAATAAAACGCAGTCAGCTAATACTACGTCTTTATCTAAAATCTCAGGTATTATCGATTATAGACCTGAAGAATTGTATATCAAAGTTAAAGCCTGTACTCCAATCAAAGAAATCGAGCAGGTCTTAAGTGAAAATAATCAAGAGCTAGCTTTTGAACCAATAGACTTTGGATATATTAAAGAAGGTAAGTCAAATAAAGGGACAATAGCAGGATACTTATCTTGCAATTATGCAGGTTCACGAAGATTTAAAGTTGGTAGTGTGAGAGATCATGTCCTAGGTTTTAAGGGAGTTAATGGAAAAGGAGATATAATTAAATCAGGTGGTACTGTTGTTAAGAACGTTACAGGTTATGATTTATCAAAACTAATTGCAGGCTCATTTGGTACTCTTGTTGCTTTAACCGAAATTACATTAAAAGTGCTACCTAAAAAAGATTCTTCTAAAACTGTAATAATTTATCCTAGTAATTTCGAACAAATTTATGATTTTTTTAATAAGCTATCTAGCTCAAGTAGCGAAATTTCTGGCGCTGTTTTTATTCCTGAACAATCAAAGGATAAAGATTTTTTTACTAAAAAAAATTCTGTTTTTAAGTTTAATGATCTTAAATCAAATGTTTCATTTATAGCATTTCGAGTCGAAGGGGACAAAATTTCAATTGAAGAAAAAATTAACAATTTAAAAAAAGAACTTGAATTAAATAATTCAGATATCTCTACCCTCGATGTTTATCAATCTGAACCATTTTGGAAAAAAGTAAATAATTTAGAGGTGTTTGAAAAAACCGAGCATAATTTAATACGAATGGTGATACCACCTGCAAATGGTTCAAAGTTATGTAAACATTTAGAAAACAACCATAACTATTTTGTTGATTGGTGTGGGTCGTTATTCTGGATTGAAGTTAATAGTAAAAAAGAAGATAAGATTAAAGACTTAAAAAAAATGGCAAAGGATTTTGGAGGTTATTTGACAGTAATTAAAACTTCATCAGAATATGATTACGGAGAAGCCATTTTTACTGTTGATAAAGTACGTTTAATCATTTCTGAAAAAGTAAAACAAAGTTTTGATCCTAAAAGAATTTTAAACCCAGGGAAAATGTATAGAGGAATTTAATGCAAACAAAATTTACAGAAGAACAGCTTAGAGATCCTGATAATTTTGCAAACGAAAAAGTTTTTAAAAAGTGTGTCCATTGTGGAATGTGTAATGCTACATGCCCTACGCATCAACTTCTAGGTGACGAGTTAGATGGTCCTAGAGGACGTATTTATCTTATTAAAGATATGTTGGAAAATAATAGGAAACCAACTGAGAAGGTTGTAAAGCATATCGATCGATGCCTCTCATGTTATAGCTGTATGACTACTTGTCCCGCAGGAGTAAATTACATGCATATAATTGATCATGGAAAAAAATATATCGAAAAAAATTATCAAAGATCTTTCTTTGATAAACTAATAAGGTATTTTTTATCTATTACTCTTCCAAATACAAAAGTTTTTCGATTATCAAGTTTATTAGTAAAATTATCAAAGCCTTTCAAATTCTTAATGCCATCAAAAATTAAGGATATGATTGAACTAATGCCTACAAATTTTCCAAAAAAAAGTTTACCAATAAAAGAAGTTTACAAATCTTCTACAAAAAACAGAATTGCTAGAGTTGCTCTTTTAACGGGATGTGTACAAAAAGAAATATCTCCTCAAATTAATGAAGCAACAATAAGGTTATTAAACAGACACGGAGTAGAAGTGGTTGTTCCAAAAAAAATTCGTTGTTGTGGTTCTTTAAATCATCATCTTGGAAAAGAAGAGGATGCGCATCAAGATTTTAAAAACAATATAAACACTTGGTATGAGGAGCATCAAAAAGGAAATTTGGATGCAATTTTATCAAATACGTCCGGTTGTGGAACAACCATGAAAGATTATGGATTTATTTTTCGTGAAGATAAAGACCTAAGTAAAAAAGCCAAAGTAATATCAGAACTTACAAAAGATATATCAGAATATATATTTGAAAGTTTGAAACTTGATATTAAAGATAAAGGAAAAAAATATAAAGTAGCATATCACTCTGCGTGTTCAATGCAGCATGGTCAAAAGGTTCATTCGCAGCCAGTTTCATTACTTGAGAAAACTAATAATGAAATTATGGAAATTCCAGAAGGCCATATATGTTGTGGATCAGCTGGTACTTACAATATTTTGCAATCAAAAATTGCAAAACAATTATTAAAGAAAAAAGTAAATAATATTGAAAGTTTAAATCCAGATTTTATCTCTACAGGAAATATTGGTTGTATTACCCAAATCGCTCATGGTACTAAAGTTCCAATATTACATACAATTGAAGTTTTAGATTGGTACACTGGAGGACCAAAACCTGAAATTTTAAAATAACAATTATGAAAAAAGTTTTAATTACAAGACGTTTAATAAGAGAAAGTGAAGACAAAGCATCTAAATTATTTGATGCAAAATTTAATACTAATGATGAACTTTATTCACAAAAAAAAATTATTGAAATGAGTGAAGGATTTGACGGTATATTATCATCATTAACTGAAAAATTAGATGCAGAAACAATTAATCAATTACCAGACTCTGTAAAAATTATTTCAAACTTTGCAGTTGGATTTGGAAACATTGATTTAGAAGCAGCAAAGAATAGGGGTATAGCAGTAACAAATACACCAGAGGTTTTGTCAGATGCTACAGCAGAAATTGGAATTTTATTAATTTTAGGAGCGTGCAGAAGAGCTTCCGAAGGAATAGAGTCTGCAAAAGAAGGTGGATGGAAATGGTCTGCTGATTATTTAATTGGGAAACAATTAACAGGAACAAGATTAGGAATATTAGGTATGGGTCGTATTGGCCAAAAAATTGCAAAAATTGCAAAATCTTTAGGTATGGTTATTCATTATCATAATCGTTCAAAATTAAGTGAAGATAAAGAGCAAGGTGCAACATATCATGACAGCATAAAAAGTCTTTTTTCAGTCTCAGATGTTTTATCAATTTGTTGTCCAGCCACAAAAGAAACAGAGAACTTGATAAATAAAGAGACTGTTGAGTATTTCCCCAAAGGTGCTGTGATAACTAATGTTGCAAGAGGCGATATAGTTGATGATGAAGCTTTAATTGATGCATTGAATAGAAGAAAAATTTATGGAGCAGGATTAGATGTTTATAAAAATGAGCCAAATCTAAATCCTGGTTATTTAAAAATTCCAAGTGCTTTTGTTTTACCTCATCTGGGCAGTGCAACAAAAGATACAAGAATTGCAATGGGAAATTTAGCAATTGATAATTTAGATGAGTTTTTTAGAACTGGAAAATGTATTAATAAAGTAAATTAAAATGTCTCAATCGATAGCTTTCATCGGCGTTGGCAACATGGGTTGTCCAATGGCTGAAAATTTAATGAAGGCAGGTAAATCTGTAAAAGTTTTTGACGTCTCAAAAAAAATGCTTGGGATTGCAAAAGATAAAAATCTTGAAATAGCCAAAAATTTAGATGATCTAATTACAGATCATGTTGATACGGTCATTACTATGCTTCCAGAGGGCAAGCATTCTAAGGAAGTTTATTTAGGTGATAATGGAATAATAAATAAAGTTTCAAAAAATTGTTTGCTAATTGATTGTTCTACAATTGATATTCAAACTTCTATCAAGATTGGAAAAAAAGCTTCAGAAAAAGGAATAGAAATGATTGATGCGCCAGTTAGTGGTGGAGTAATGGGAGCGCAAAAAGCAACTTTAAATATAATGGTTGGTGGATCAAAGGAAGCTTTTGAAAAAGCGCTTCCTTTATTAAAAATCATGGGAAAAAATATATTTCATGCAGGTGATTTAGGTAGTGGGAATGGTGCTAAGATTTGTAACAATATGGCTTTAGGTATTGCAATGATTGCTGCCTCGGAGTCATTAATGTTAGCAAAAAGATTAAATATAGATATTAAAAAAGTTCATGAAATTATGAAAAACGCATCAGGTAACAGTTGGCCAATTTCTGTTTATCCACCTTTGCCTGGTTTAATTGATGGTACACCTTCAAATAATAATTATCGTCCAGGTTTTTCTGCAGGAATGATGAATAAAGATCTTAAACTTGCAAATGATTGTGCGAAAAGTGTAAATGCCGAAACACCATTAGGAAAAATGGCTCTAGAAATTTATGATCAATTTTGCAAAGAAGGAAATGACACTAAAGATTTTTCAGCAATTTCTAAAGTTATAGGCGGTAATGCTTGGGATTATCCAATTGATTAAATAAATTTATTGTAGGTGTTTATAAATTGTTGTCCTAGAAACACCTAGCTTTCTCGAAGTAGCAGAAATATTATTTGTTTCATTAAAAGTTTCTCTTATTAAAGTACATTTTTCCCTTTTGATTTTTGTATCTTCACAATTTTTACAAGTACTTTTTTTGTTTTCTTTTTTTATTTCTACAAATTTATTCTCCTTAAAAATTTGACTTTTAACTACAAAAACGGATGAACCTAAATGATCGGTAATTTTTAATATTTTATTGTTTAATAAATCTGATGCAATAGATGAAAATGAATTAGTAAAAATTTTATTAAAATTTTCATTTTTAAGATCTTCTAGTCCATTAAGCATTATTTTTGCATTGCTATTCGCACCCACAATTAAACCATCTCCATTTACAGCTAATAAACCAACACTTGTTGTTGATAAATATTCTTGTCTAGGATGAAAAGATAAAATCAATTCATGTTCAAATTTTTTTAAAAATAATTTTGTTTCTATACTTCTAGTTGCTAGTTTGACTAAAGCCAGAGTGTGTTGTTCTCTAGACATATAGTCAGTTGAAGCATCTATAATCCCAATAGTTTTACCGTCGTAATTTATTATTGGACTTGCGAAACAAGATATATTTTCATGAGCTATAAAAAAATGTTCTTTACCAGAAACAATTGTTGGTTTTTTTAATTCAACAGATAACCCTAAACCATTTGTGCCACAAACCTTTTCAGTCCAAATAGATCCAGGTATTACATTTTTACCAACGTCTGTTTTAAGACAAGTTTTGTCATAAATTGTATCAAGAACTAACCCACTCTCATCTGAATATGCGACCATAAAATTAGTTCCAGCAATTTGTGAGTATAAAAGCTCCAATTCCGGGAGAACTATTTTTCTAAGAGCTTTATTTTTTTCTTTAATCTCTTTTAATTCAACAGATGATATTACGCTTTGTTTTGGATCTTTAAATGGATCAAGACCCTCTGAAATACATCTCGACCAACTTTCTGAAATGTCCTTGCCCATCTCATAGGACATCATTCCTCTTTTTTTAAGGATATTTTTAAATTCTGTGCTTTTTGAAGATAAGTTTCCCATATTTAAAAGATAATTAAAAATGATGTATTCAACAACTAACCACAAGTTGTATTTGTAAACTAATTGAACACTTAAAAGCAGTATTGACTCCATCTGACTTAGATTTTTTAATAGGATTTTAAAAATTTAAATGGAGAGAGAACAATGAAAGCACAAGTTTTGCATAAGTACGACCCAGAAATGAAAGAAAAAGTATGGGTTACAGAACAAGAAATGCCAGATCCAAAGTTAGAAAAATCATCTGATGTGATTGTTAAAATAGGTGCTGCAGGAGTTTGTAGAACCGATTTACATATTGTTGAAGGAGTATGGAAGCATATTCAAGACCCTAATGGAGATTTATTACCCATGGTAATGGGTCATGAAAATGCAGGTTGGGTTGAAGAGGTTGGAAAAGATGTTACTGGATTTAAAAAAGGTGACCCAGTAATTTTACACCCAATTATTTCTGGAACAGGTGGAACTTGTTTAAACTGCAGAAGAGGTTTGGATCAGCATGCTGATGAAGTAGCATTTCCAGGTCTAAATATTAAAGAAGGTGGTTATGCTGAATTACTTAAAACTAGTGTTAGAAACTTAATTAAGCTTCCAACAGTTTTAGCACCAAAAGATGTAGCACCTTTTTCAGATGCTGGATTGACAGCTTATAGAGTTGTTAAAAAAGCTACTAGACATTTATTGCCAGGTCAAAATTGTGTAATCATCGGAGCAGGTGGATTAGGACATATTGCAATTCAATGTTTAAGAGCAATGTGCGCAGCAAATATAATTATAGTTGAAAAATCAAAGACAGCACTAGATCACGCAATGCCTTTAGGTGGTGATGAAGGTGTTTTAATTGATGGAAATGAAACTGAGAGAGTTCTAGAACTTACCAAAGGTAAAGGCGCTGAAGCTGTTATTGATTTTGTTGGTGAACATGGATCTACAAAGATGGGTCTGGATATGACTTCAGGTGGTGGATTTTATTATATTGTTGGTTATGGAGAAGAAATTAAAATTTTAGCTGTTGATGTAATTATTACAGAAAAAAACATAATAGGAAATTTAGTAGGAACGTGGTCTGAGTTATATGAGCTTATGGAGTTAGCTAACAAAGGTTTAGTTAAACTTTCTATGCAAGAATATAAATTGGGCGATGCTAATAAAGCGCTTCATGAACTTAACGAGGGTAAAGTTAAGGGTAGAGCTGTTTTAGTTCCATAACAATAAGAGAGAGGTGAAAATGAAAATAACAAAAACTTGCTTGAGTGCAATAATATCGGGTGTTTTGATATTTAGCCCAATAGCATATGCTGATAAGTGGAGTGATCAATTTCCACATATCAAAGCTACAGGAGATATTCCAGGTGATTGTTCTTATGAAGAAATGTCTAAGAAAAATTACAAGGGAAAAACTCTTAAAATAAACACACACGCTGTGCCAGTAATTGGACAGCCAACAGCTTTGCATGCAGAACAATTCGCTAAGCTAACAGGAGCAAAAGTTGATGTAACTCATACACCTGCAGGTGATTTATACGCAAAAGCTATGGTTCCTTTTAAAGCTGGTCAAGCTCCTTACGATATCGTATTTGGCTTTTCTAACTTTATAAATGACTGGAAAAGATATCTAGCACCAGTTCCAAAAAAATATATGAACTCAACAGAGATGAAAGACGTAACTAAATCTCACATTGGAGTTTCATCTTGGGACGGAACTATGTACCAATATCCGGTTGATGGCGACAGGCATTATCTAAAATATAGAAAAGACGTGATAGATAATCCTGAAATGCAAAAAAAATATAAAGCAGACACTGGTAAAGAGTTAAGAGTTCCAAGAACGTGGAAAGAATATGGTGAAATGGCCAAATACTTTAACGGTTGGGACTGGGATGGAGATGGAGAAAAAGAATACGGTTCAGCTGAAGTAATGAAAAAAGATGACTTAATGTTTGCAGCTTTTTTTAGCAGATCAGTAGCGTATGCTAAAAATCCAAGAACTCCAGGTGGTTTCTTTTTTGATTTAGAAACAATGAAACCAAATATTAACAATCCAGGTTTTGTTGAAGCTCTAGGTGACTGGGTAGAGGCTACTAAGTATGTTCCTCCAGGGGGAATTAACTTTGGACTAGGTGATGAAATTGGATCATTTGGTGGTGGTCAAACTTTATTTAGTTTTTCATGGGATGATGCTTTCATCGCAGCAATGCAAGATGATAGCCCTATTAAAAACAAAGTAGGTGCGGCTCCTCTTCCAGGCGCGGACAGAGTTTGGAACAGAACATCTAATAGCTGGGAAAATCAATATAACCAAGCTCCTTACATTGTATGGGGTTGGGCAGTTGGTGTTGCTAAGAAAAGTAAAGTTAAAGACATGGCGTTTGATTACCTATGTTTCTTTTCTAACGGAGCAAACCACCAAGCTGATTTAGCTATTGGTAACTTTGGTGTTAACCCATTTAAAAACTCTGATTTCGATCCAAATATTTATATAGATACTATGGGTTGGGATGCAGACATTGCTAACAGTTACACTAAAACACTTTTAGACATGGAAAAAAGCAAGAATAGAGTTTTCCCTCTAAGAGTTCCTGGTGTATTTGAGTTTACTAGTGCAGTTGCAACTGGTACTTCAAAAGCACTAGCCGGGCAATTATCTCCACAAGAAGCTTTAGACGAAGTTGCTAAAGAGTGGGAAGCAATTGTTCAAAGGGTAGGTAAAAAAGCAGTTCAAGATGCTTACGCTGTTGGTGTTAAAATGGAAGACAACAAGTTATAAAAATAACTTTAATAAAATAATAATGTGGCCGCTTTTCTTAGCGGCCACATATTATTAAACAAAATTTCAAATACATGAACTTTAAACAAAAGTACGTTTTTTTATTTCCAGGTTTATTTGTTCTTATAGGTATTTTAATTTTTCCAATTATCTTTGTAGTCAGATTAAGTCTGTCTGGATGGAATAGCTACAATGGATTAAATTTTATTGGTCTAGAAAATTACATTAGACTCTTTACAGATGATCCTAGATTTTGGGAATCTTTCTTTAGATTAAGCTTTCTCTCAGTTACAACCGTAATCCTTCAATACGTAATAGGTTTTGCATTAGCACATATGGTTTGGAAAGATATTAAATTTCAAAGATTTTTTAGAGTATTATTTTTAATACCAATGATGACTACACCCGTTATCATGACAGTTATTTGGAGAACTTTCTTTCACGAGTCTTTAGGTCCTGTAAATGATATACTGTCAAATTTTGGGATGTCTCCTAAATGGCTAACAGACCCAGTTCTTGCAAAAGTTACCGTTATTATTGTTGAAGTATGGCAATGGACACCATTCATGTTTTTATTACTATTAGCGGGCCTCTTATCACTTCCAAAAGAACCCTTTTTGGCGGCTGCGATCGACGGAGCAAGTCCAATCAGAAAATTTTTATATGTAACATTTCCATTAATGGCGCCAATCTCAATTGGAGCAATAATTATTAGATTAATTGAAGCTTCTAAAATTATGGACACGGTTTATGTTTTGACCTCTGGTGGGCCAGGGACTTCAACTGAAACCTCAAGTTTTTATATCTTTATTAAAGGACTAAGAGAATTTCAAATGGGTTATGCAGCTTCAATGTCATTCACATATTTAATTATAATGATCATAAGTTTAACAGTGATAGCAAAAGTTTTAACTAAATTAATGCTCAAGGATTAGGTATGGGAAAATTATACAAATTTTTAAAATATTTTTTCATAACATTCTGGGCAGTTTTTGTTGTAGCTCCTTTTCTTTGGGCTCTCACAACTTCTTTTAAGGACTTTAATTCAGTAAATGGTGGTGCAACTTACATTCCATGGGTTGATTTTGAACCAAAGTTAGAAGGTTGGAGAGTTTTAATTAAATCTCCTGCAAATGGGGGTGTTGATATTATTGAACCTTATTTTAATAGTTTGTTTGTAACATGCACAGCTAGTTTGATCAGCATAGTGCTTGGAACTTTATCTGCTTATGCTCTTTCAAGATTTACATTTAAAGCAGGCTTTGTAAAAAATAATGATATTACATTCTTTTTTATTTCACAAAGAATTATGCCACCAATTGTTTTATCAATACCTTTCTTTTTATTTTTGGGTGCAATTAATTTATTAGATAGTTTGATTGGTTTAATAATTGTCTACATTGTTTTATTAATGCCAATTGCAGTTTGGATAATGGTTGATTTCTTTAATAAAGTTCCAAGAGAGATTGACGAAACTGCATTAATTGATGGATGTAATCCCTACCAAGCATTTTTTAAAGTTGTATTGCCTAACTCAATACCAGGATTAATAGTAGCAGGTATGTTTTGTATAATATTTGGCTGGATTGATTTTTTCTTTGCTTTCATTTTAACTTTCACTGAAGTTCAACTCTTACCAGTTAAAATTGTTGCTTTAAACTCATCAATTACTCCTTGGTGGAGTTTATCTGCTTCAGCTCTTGTTTCAGTTGCACCACTAATCATCGTTGCATTTATTGTTGAAAGATATTTGTCAAAAGGGAACTTGTCAGGAGCAATAAAATAATGAATTTAGTCGCAGAAAATTTATCTTATAAGCCAGATGAGCAGTTTCATCTTAATGAAGTGTCTTTTAATTTTGAAAAAGGAAATATTTACACAATTCTTGGAAGAACATTATCTGGAAAAACAACATTACTAAAAACTATTGCTGGATTATTAACACCTGATACGGGTACAATGCAATTTGAGGAAAAAGATTTTTTAAAAGTTCCAGTTTGGGAGAGAAATATTGCAATGGTTTATCAGCAATTTATAAATTATCCTCACCTTAATGTATTTGAGAACGTCGCTTTCCCCCTTAAACAAAGAAAAGTCAACGATCGGGTGATAACGGACGAAGTTACAAAATCTCTTAAATCTGTAGGTTTAGAAGGTTATGAAAATAGAAAAATTCAAGAATTATCTGGTGGTCAACAACAGAGAGTTTCTTTAGCAAGATCTTTAGTCAAAAATGCTAAGATTTTATTGTTAGATGAGCCTTTAGTAAATTTAGATTACAAATTAAGAGAACAATTAAGAGAAGAGTTTAAGAATATATTTTCGCAAGGATTATCAGAAGATAGTATTGTTGTATTTTCAACCACAGACCCAAGAGAAGCAATGGAGATAAATGGTGAAGTCATCGTTCTGGATCAGGGAAAAGTACTTCAAGTTGGGTCAGCTAAAGAAATTTTTGAAAACCCCAAAACTTTAAAAGTTGCAGAAATCTCTAATGATCCACCAATGAATATTCTAAAGGCATCTATTGAAACAAATAAAATAAGGTTTGAAGAAATTGAGTTTGAGTTACCTAATCACCTGTCTAATTTAAAAGAAAAAAACTTTAATTTAGGTATTAGAGCATCTGACATAAGCTTAAGTGATAGTGGTTTTGAATTTGAAGTAGAACTTTCTGAAATAAGTGGCTCTGAAACATTGCTTCATCTTAAAAGAGGAAATTCCAGAATTATTATATCCATAGAAGAAGTTTTGAATTTCAATATTCATGACAAGGTAAAAATTAATTTCAATTCAAATAAAGTCTATGCTTTCAATGAAAATGGAGTTTTAGCTTCTTCACCATTTGGAGGTTCTTATGTCTAAGATAGATTTAAATAATATTTCACATACATATAATCCAAATGATCCAGAGCCTACTTATGCATTAAATCCTTTTTCAATGACTTGGGAAAATGGAAAAAGATATGCAATTTTGGGACCCTCTGGATGTGGAAAAACTACAATGTTAAATATTGTATCAGGATTAGTAAGACCTTCTGCAGGAAGTATTTTATTTGATGATAAAGACGTTACAGATCTCAAAACTGAGGATAGAAATATTGCTCAAGTTTTCCAATTTCCAGTTATTTATAATACCATGACAGTTTTTGAAAATTTAGCATTTCCTTTACTATGCAGAGATTTTGAAAAAGATAAAATTAATGAAAGAGTTAATTCAGTTGCAGAAACTTTAAATTTACAATCTTTTCTTAAATCTCCTGCTAGAAAACTTACTGCAGATCAAAAACAATTAATTTCACTTGGACGAGGTTTAGTGAGAGAAGATGTTGCTGCAGTTCTAATGGACGAACCATTAACAGTTATTGATCCTGATTTAAAATTTAGATTAAGAAGAAAGCTTAAAGAGATTAATGAGGAATTTAAAACAACCCTTGTTTATGTTACGCATGATCAAAACGAGGCGATGACTTTTGCTGATAATATTATTGTTATGAGTGAAGGTGAGGTTGTACAAGCAGGCACACCTAAGGAATTATTTGAAAGGCCAAATACTACTTTTGTTGGTTATTTCATTGGTTCACCTGCAATGAATTTGTTTGAAACTGAAGCATCATCAAATGATTGTGTTAAAATTAATGGAACGATCATTAAGACAAATACCAATTTATCTAAACTTAAAGATAAGAAAATTAAACTTGGAATAAGATCTGAATTTATTGATATAGCAGAAGATCAAAAAGATAATTTGTTATCTGTTGAAGTTGAAAAAGTGGAAGATCTTGGAAATTACAAGTTATTGACCGCTAAAATGGGAAATCTTAAAATTAAATCAAAAATTAATAGAGAAACCGTAGTTCCTACAAGTGATGTCAAATTGCATATACCAGCTGAAAAATGTTGTGTTTATGAAAACAATAAATTAATTTAAATTCAATCAGAGATAGTAAATTTTCTTTTTTAGTTTAATTGTGACAATCTGTACCTCTTTTTAGAAAGACTCTAATCTTAATCTATGTTTAATTTATTACAGTTAATTAACTATGGGAGAATATAATGATTAAAAATAAAAAATCATTGAAGGGATCTAAAACTCCTTCAAGACGTAAGTTCTTCAAAGCAGCAGCAGCAACTGGTGCGGCGGCAGCGACAGCTGTAGCTATGCCTAATGTTGCATTTGGTGCTCCATTAACATTAAAGATGCAAGCAGCATGGCCATCAGGCGCTAACATCTTTTTTGAAATGGCAGGAGACTATTGTAAAATGGTAAGTGACATGTCTGGAGGAGAGTTAAAAATTGACCTTCAGCCGGTTGGTGCCGTTGTAAAAACTTCAGAAATTGGACAAGCAGTAAGTTCAGGTGTAGTTGATATGGGTCACTGGGTGACAGCATATTGGTACGGTAAAAATGCTGCTGCGTCTCTTTTTGGAACTGGACCATCATACGGTATGTCGTCTCAAGAAGTTATGGGATGGATGGAATACGGTGGAGGTAGAGCATTATACGAAGAAGCAGTAAAAAGTGTAGGATACAATTACACAGGTTTCTTTGCTATGCCAATGCCAGCTCAACCATTTGGTTGGTTTAAAAAGAATGTAACTAAAGTATCTGATGTTAAAGGTATGAAGTATAGAACTGTTGGTCTAGCGACTAACGTTTTAACTGCTATGGGAATGGTCGTGAGACAATTACCAGGTGGTGAAATCCAACCAGCAATGAAAACTGGTTTGATTGATGCTGCAGAGTTTAACAACCCTACATCAGACTCTCAGTTTGGAATGCAGGATGTCTCTAAACACTATCACCTAGGAAGTTTCCACCAATCTCAAGAAATGTTTGAAATTCCTATGAACACTAAGAGACTAAACAGCTTATCACCTGCTCATCAAGCTATTTTGAAAAATGCTGCATATGCTGCAAACACAGATAACTACTTCAAAGCATTAGTTAGATATTCAAAAGATCTAGTTAAGCTTATGAATGAGCATAAGGTAAATGTTTACCAAACATCTGACGCAATTTTAGCTGAACAATTAAAAGGTTGGGATAAAATCGTTGGTGAGTTTTCTGCAAAAGATCCTTTCTTTAAGAAAGTTGTAGATTCTCAAAAAGCATACGCTAAGAGAACAATTAAGTATCTGTTGATGAATCAACCGAACTACAAATTAGCTTATGAAAACGAGTTTGGACCAATTGAGAAAGTTAAAATCTAATTAACTTTAACAAATTTTAGAAAAGGGGGTTTAAAAACCCCCTTTTTTTTTAGTTAAATTTATTATAATTTTTATTGATGGAATCTTTCATTAAATTTGCAGATACTTTAAGCACTTCAATGGGAAAAGCATTTTCTTGGTGTATTGTAATTTTAATGGGAGGAACAGTTTATGAAGTTATCGTTGCTTATGTTTTTAATAAGCCAACTTTATGGAATTTTGATTTTAGTATGCAAATGTATGGAGCAATACTAATGATGTCAGGAGCATATTGTTTAGCTACAGAGGCTCATGTAAGAGGGGATGTCATTTATCGTTTATTCAAACAAAAAACTCAAGCTTGGATAGATTTAGTACTTTATTTTATCTTTTTTTTTCCAGGTGTAGTTGCTTTAGCTTTTTACGGATATGAATATGCAGCACTTGCTTGGAAAATAAAAGAAACAAGCTGGAGTAGCCCAGCTCAAATTCAAATTTACATGGTTAAATCTATGATACCTGCTGCCGGAGTTTTGTTGATTATTCAAGGTATAAGTGAAGTTTTTAGATCTGTTATTTGTATTAAAACTGGTCAATGGCCAGCGAGAATGGTTGTTGCTGAGGAAACAGAACAAATGTTGATGAGAACCTCACAAGAGGAGGACAAATCAAATGTTATTTAGTCTTTCAAATCCAGAAGTTGCCATCTTAATGATGGGGATATTTTTATTTGCTGTTCTTTTAGGTTTTCCAATTGCATTCACACTAATGGCAATGGGTATCGCGTTTGGATACTACGCTTATTATGACGCGACCATGATGGAACATATTTTTGACAACAGAATTTTTCAATTATTTGTTCAGAACACTTATACTGTAATGGATAATAATGTGCTCACAGCTGTACCATTGTTTTTATTTATGGGTTATCTAGTTGAAAGAGCTGGGATTGTTGCAAAATTATTTTTTGCTATTAGATTAGCTGCGCATAGACTACCAGCATCTATGGCGGTTGCCGCATTAATTACTTGTACATTATTTTCTACAGCAACAGGAATTATAGGAGCAGTTGTTACTTTGATGGGGTTGTTGGCTTGGCCAGCAATGGTTAAAGCTGGTTATGATAAAAAATTTGCATCTGGTATAATATGTTCAGGAGGATGTTTGGGTATCCTAATACCACCAAGTATTATGTTAATTGTTTATTCCGTCATTGCACAATTATCTCCACTTAGACTTTTTGCAGCTGCTATCTTTCCTGGATTGCTTTTGGCGGGATTATATATTGCTTATGCAGTTACAAGAGCTTGGTTAAATCCATCGATTGCGCCGAAACCTCCAAAAGAGGACATTCCACCTAGAGCAGAAATTTTAAAAGAGGTGCTGGTTTCTTTCGTACCTCTTTTTGGGTTGATTATGTTAGTACTTGGAACAATTTTAGCAGGGATAGCGACACCTGCGGAAGCTGCAGCAGCAGGAGCTTTTGGAGCTCTAATTTTATCTTGGTTTTACAAAACTCTAAAATGGCAAAACTTTAAAGAGTCTGTTTTTTTAACTGCTAAAACTACTGCCATGATTATGTGGTTATTTATTGGATCTTGGACTTTCTCATCAGTCTTTTCTTACTTAGGGGGACATGAAGTTTTTGAACATTTTTTTACTTCTATAAATATTTCAACTTGGCAATTTCTAGTAATTACACAAATTATAATTTTCCTTTTAGGATGGCCTTTAGAGTGGACTGAAATTTTAATTATTTTTGTTCCGATTTTTTTACCCTTACTAGAAATTTTTGGAGTTAACCCATATTTTTTTGCAATGTTAATAGCTTTAAATTTACAAACTTCTTTTTTAACGCCGCCAATGGCTATGTCAGCCTATTATTTAAAAGGAGTTCAGAAAACTAATGTCGAATTGATGGATATTTTTAGAGGTATAATGCCGTTTTTAGCAATTGTTATTTTTGCTATGTTTTTAATGTATATGTTTCCTGCAATTGCTTTATGGTTACCGGAAACTTTATTTGCTAACTAAAAAAAATGATAGATATTTTTTCTCTTAAAGCTGAAGAGCTTTCTCTAAAAATTAAAGATGCCCAGTTAACTTCAGTAGAAATTTGTGAAAAATATATAGAAAGAATTAATAAATTTGAAAAAAACGTAAAAGCTTGGGCACATTTTGATAAAAAACTACTATTAGAAAAAGCTGCTGATGCTGACGAATATAGAAGATCAGGAAAACCAACAGGTCCGTTGCATGGCATCCCAGTAGCTGTGAAAGATATTGTTGGAACTCTAGATATGCCAACTGAATGTGGAACTGTAATTAGAAAAGGAAAATCCTATTCTCAAAATGCAGAAATAGTTGATTTACTACTAGCAGCTGGAGCAATTGTTATGGGTAAAACGGCCACTGCAGAGTTAGCTTATCTTCACCCTCCAAAAACAACTAATCCTCACGATCATTCAAGAACACCAGGTGGTTCATCCAGTGGATCCGCTGCGGTAGTTGCTTCGTTTATGGCACCTTTATCGATAGGTTCTCAAACAGGAGGTTCAATAATTAGGCCAGCATCTTACTGTGGAGTTGTAGGCTATAAACCAACCTACGGATTAATTTCACGAAATGGTGTGCTCAAAACTTCAGAAAAATTAGATCATATAGGTGTATTTGGAAGATCTGTAGAGGATGTAGCGTTACTTTCAAAGGTATTAATAAAAAAAGATAATTTTGATTCTGCGACCGTTCATTATTCAGCTGAAAATATGCTTACAGAAACAAAAAAAGGTCCTCTTTTTGAACCAAAATTTATTTTTTACAAAACAGATTATTGGAAAAATATTGAAAAAAAATCTAGAGAAGCTTTTGAATATTTTATAAAATCTTTTAAAAAAAATATTGAGGTCTTTGATACTCCTTCTTATTTTAAAGATATTCATAAATATCATCAAATTATGTATGAAACTGATTTAGCGAATAATTTTGGATTGTATTATAAAAAGTATAAAAAAAAATTATCTAAGCCAATGCAAGATGCAATTGTTAAAGGTAATAAACATTCAGCAAAAGAATATGCTGAAGCCTTAGATTTTATGAAAAGAAGTTACGAGTCTTACGAAGAAGTATTTGAAGATTATCATGGTGTTTTATCACCTTCTAGTCCTGGTGTTGCTCCTAAAAGTTTGAAAAGTACTGGTTCTGCGGAATTTAATAAAGTTTGGTCTTATTTAGGAACCCCTTGTATATCACTCCCACTGTTACAAGGTGAAGCAAATATGCCTCTAGGAGTTCAATTGACTGGTGCAAAGTATGATGATCACAGATTTTTAGGTATTGCTAATTGGTTAGAAAAGGAATGTAATAATTAAATGCAAAAATTTACAACATTGTTAGGAACTTTACTTGCAACTGCTTTTTTAATTGGTTTAGCAACTACATTAACAAGATCAACTATGATTGGTTTTTTTGATGTCCTGCCAGTTTATATACTTATGGCAATCGCAATCTTCATGATGGTTTATGAAGCCTTTTTTGATAAAAAATAATTTTAACTAATATCTTATTTACTACCTCAGATTGAATTTTAGCCTTTTAAATCTATTTTAATATAGACTTAGACGCTCAATTGTAATTTACTTGTTTGTGTTAATTAACAAAGAAGAGGAGATACTAATGATTAAAGAAAAAAAATCATTGAAGGTTTCTAGATCGCCTTCAAGAAGAAAGTTCTTTAAAACTGCAGCTGCAACTGGTGTTGCTGCTGTTGCTTTATCTGCTCCAGCCGTTGCCAAAGAAAGAATTGAAGCTTCTATGGTAGCTACTTGGCCAAGAGATTTTCCAGGCTTAGGAACTGGCGCACAAAGACTTGCTCAAAGATTAAGCGATATGAGTGACGGAAGAATTCAAGTTACTTATTATGCTGCTAATGAAAGGGTAAAAGCATTTGACTCATTTGACGAAGTTGCGTCAGGTAACTCGCAAATGTATCACGGTGCTGATTACTACTGGGTTAAAAAACACCCTGCATTTGGATATTTTACTGCCGTTCCATTTGGTTTCACATATGCTGAAATGAATGCATGGTTAAAATTTGCTGGTGGACAAGAGTTGTGGGATGAATTGACTGATGATTTCGGAACGCAGAGTTTTGCTGCTGGTAACACTGGAGTGCAAATGGGTGGTTGGTTTAACAAAAAAATTAGATCAGCTAATGACTTTAAAGGTTTAAAAATGCGTATGCCTGGATTAGGTGGACAAGTTCTTGGAAAACTAGGTGGTTCTCCAATTTCACTTCCTGGTGGACAAATTTACGAAAACCTTGTGTCAGGTGCAATTGATGCAACAGAGTGGGTAGGACCTTGGAATGATGAAGCTATGAAGTTCCAGGAAGCTGCTAAGTATTATTACTATCCAGGAATGCATGAACCAGGATCTACACTAGCTTGTGGAGTTAACAAATCTTGGTTTACTAGTTTGTCAAAATCAGATCAGTTAATTATTAAAACTGCGTGTGATTGGGCTGATACAACTACAATGGCTGAATACAATGCTAAAAACGGAGCTGCACTAGCGCGATTAGTTAACGAAAGTGGAGTTAAACTAGAGAAGTTTAACGATAAAGTTTACGATGCTTTCGCTAAAGGTGCTGCAGAAGTTTTTGATGAAGTTCAACAACATAGTGCTCTTGCTAAGAAAGTACATGCTGCCTTTGTTAAAGGTCGTAAGGAAATTGGTGCTTGGACTAACTTGTCTGACGGGCCATATGTTGCTCAAAGAAATAGAGCATTAGGAGTATAATTTAATTCTAATTATTACTAGAGGGCCCTTAAATGGGCCCTCTTTTTATATATCATTAAAAGATTTTTAATATGCTGGCAAAAAATAACTTATCTATTTTAATAAGAATATTTAGTTATTCTATTTTAGCCTTAACATTAGTTTTTCTAATTAATAATGTTTTGACAGTTTGGTTTGATTGGCCAGGAGTTAAAAAACTTTTTGCTCATTATGAATTATTTGGATTTAAAAAATTGAATAACCCTTTAGAGGGGCTAGCAATAAACTTATCATATATTCAATTACTGTTTTATTTTGTATCTCTAATAGGAGTTATATTTTTTGTTTTGAAATCTATAAAACAAACATTACAGACAGACTCTGAGATCTTGACAAAAATTACAGCTTATATTGTGAGATCTTCTTTCTGGGCTGTATTAATTGTTGGAGTAGCAGATTTTTTAATCTCATTTATGGTTGTGGAAAAACTAGTCGAGCCAATTTTTGGCGAACAACTTAAAATTAATTTAGTAATACCCGCTTTTAGAATTACATATATACACTTCCCTTTGATATTAGTTTCTTTTGTAATTGGTTATTTTACAAGATCTGTAGGATTTATTTGGTTAGCAGTTTTAGTAGTTGGAAGTGAATTTTTGATAGTTCTCTCAAGATTCATATTTCAGTATGAACAGGCATTTCAGGGTGATCTTGTTCGTTTTTGGTATGCAGCCCTTTATTTATTTGCAAGCGCTTATGCGTTAATTCACGAGGGCCATGTTAGAGTAGATGTTCTTTATACTGGTTTTAGTGAACGTAAAAAAGCATGGACTAATGCAATCGGGTCATTAATTCTAGGAATACCTTTATGTTTGATTGTAATATTTTTAGGCATGGGGGGCAAAGCTAGCATCATCAATGGTCCTGTAATTTCATTTGAAATTACACAGCAAGGTTCAAACGGATTATATTTACTTTATCTTATGGCAGTTTATTTAGCCGTGTTTGCAGTAAGTATGTTAACTCAATTCACAAGCTTCTTTATGAGTAGCAGTCATAAACTTTTAAAAAATTAAATAATGGAACATTTATTTTTAGCATTACTTGTAATTATAATGATTGGAGCATTAGCTTCTGGTTTTCCAGTAGCTTTTGCATTGCCTGGATCAGCGATAATTTCAATCGGGCTAGCTGCTTTTTTTGGTTATTTGTTTGCAGGAGATAGTAGTGCTTATTTTGCTGTTGATGGCCCTAAAGAATGGTTAACCGCTGGAATTACAAACTTTAGGAGTAATTACTGGGATGTAGAAACTGATACTTTAATTGCAATTCCTTTATTTATTTTCATGGGGATCATGCTTCAAAAATCAAAAATTGCGGAAGATCTTTTAGTTACAATGGGACAGTTGTTTGGACCTATCCCTGGAGGTTTAGGAATATCTGTAATTTTTGTTGGGGCCTTACTTGCAGCTACCACAGGTATTGTTGGCGCAACAGTAATAGCAATGGGATTAATATCATTACCCACAATGCTTAATAATAAATATGATAAAAGCCTTGCAAGCGGAATTGTTTGTTCCTCTGGAACCCTTGGGCAAATTATACCTCCTTCAATTGTATTAATTATTATAGCTGATCAATTAGCTAGTGCAGCAGACGTTGCAAATACTATGCGTCAGACTGATTACAAAATTTTAACTGGTGAATTTAATATGCCTGGAGAATTTAGAGTGGGATCAACTTCGGCAGGAGATATGTTTTTGGGTGCACTACTACCAGGATTAGTTTTAGTTGGTTTGTATATGATTTATGTATTTGTGTACGCAAGATTAAATCCTAAGGCAGCTCCTCCTGTTCCATTTAGAGGAAATTTTGATTCAAAATTTTGGATTAGAGTTTTGATGGTAATTATTCCACCTCTTGCATTAATTTTTGCTGTTCTAGGATCTATACTTTTAGGTATTGCAACTGTTAATCAAGCTGGATCTATTGGAGCAATAGGTGCAACTATGATGGCAGGTTATCGTTTACACAAAGGAAAAAAAGATGCTTATTATCCAATTATAATTGCAATTTTATCTATCATTCCAATTTATATTTTATCTAAGAATTATAATTTAAATATTAAGGCTGTAGAAACTAGAGATCTTACAGCAATTTTTATTACGGGATTTTTTACAATTACTTTTTTAATAGGAATTATTTGGAGTTTTTGGAGAGCATATAAAGTTGAAAATGTTTTAAGAGAAGTTGTTACAGAAACATGTGTAACGACTTCAATGGTATTTATAATTTTATTGGGTGCAGCAATGTTAACCTCTGGATTTAGAGCATTTGGAGGTGAAGAGTTAGTAAGAGATTTTCTTCAAGATTTACCAGGAGGATTTTGGACTCAGTTCATTGTTGTAATGGCAGTGATTTTTTTATTAGGTTTCTTTCTTGATTTTATTGAAATAGCTGTGGTTGTTGTTCCTATCATTGCTCCTATATTATTAGCTGAACCCGGAGCGAATATAAGTGCAATTTGGCTTGGTGTGATGATTGGGGTAAATTTGCAAACTTCATTTTTAACACCTCCATTTGGTTTTGCTCTATTTTATTTGAAGGGTGTAGCTTCAAAACTTGTTACCACTTTAAATATTTGGAAAGGAGTTGTTCCATTTATAATTTTACAATTGATAGGTCTTGGAATCGTTGGTTTTTATCCATCATTAGTAAATTACTTACCAGCAAGAACATATTTAACATCGAACGTCGCTCCACCACCGATGAATCCAAAGCTTCAATATTGCTTACAAGAGTACAAATTTGCAATTTATAATACTGAAGAACAAAGAATTACTAATGCAATAAAAGATATGCAGAAATTAACTCCTACAAATCTTCCAATGGATAAATTAGATATTTTTGAAGAGCATTTTGATAATGCTCTTGGGACTTTTGCTATTGTTAAAAAACTTCAAAAAACAGAGGAAGAATATGAATTATTTACAAAAGATTATAGGGACTTGCATTTCAATGTAAGAAAAATTGAGAAAAAAATTAGAAAAATAGACCAGAAAATTAAAAAAACAAAAGCTGAAATTAGAAATTTAGATGATGATGACTTGCCAGATAAAAATAAATTAGAATTAAGGATCGAGAATTACGAGCTAGAAATTAAAGAACTTCAAAATAAAGTTCCTGAAAATTGGAAAGCTAAAAATGGAGAGTTTGAAATATTACACAAAGCAAAAAACACAAGAACTAAAAGGTATAGAAAAAACGTTGATGAAGCTTATGAAACTTTGGATCAAATAGTAATGTTTATAAACGACAATGAAAAATTAAAAGAACTTTCACCCGAAATAAAAGAATTAAAATATAACATTGATAATAAAAATTA
Source organism: uncultured Pelagibacteraceae bacterium (assembly GCA_902571425.1). GTDB lineage: Bacteria > Pseudomonadota > Alphaproteobacteria > Pelagibacterales > Pelagibacteraceae > Pelagibacter. Next base: position 62,994 of record CACGBZ010000001.1, read on the forward strand.
CGAAAACGCAATATCAATAATTGATAATCTCTTTGAAAAACTAGGAGAAATTTCTGGAACCGAAGAATTTGCGAATAAATTAGATGACCTAATATCTGTTATAGATAATGATGAAGTAGATGATCAAAAATTAATTGAAGTTAGTTCAGAAACTTTTAATCTTTTCAATTTAGAAGTTTCATGGAGAGATGATGCTAATAAGAATTTGATGTCTGAATTAATTAAATATAATGATGTTATCAAACATAATATTGGACTCAGACTTCAAAACAGATTAACTAAAGAACAAGCTAAATTTGTTGCTAGGTGTAACTCAGTTCATAGAGATATATCTTTAAACTTTTAATTAATGGAAAATTATATTTTACCAAAAAAACAGGCTATTATTGTTTTTTTTGTATTTGCATTTGGTTATTTTTTATCATGTTTGTTACGTGCAATTACTGCAACACTTTCACCAGTATTAACCTCAGAATTTAATTTATTAGCAGCTGATTTAGGATTATTGGCTGGAGGTTATTTTTTAGGTTTTGCTTGTATGCAAATACCACTTGGATATTTGTTAGATAAATATGGACCAAAAAAAATTGTCTCTTCTTTTTTATTAATTGCATTAGTTGGAACAGGATCATTTGCTTTAGCTGAAAGTTTTTCTGGATTATTAATTTCGCGAATTCTAATTGGAGTAGGTGTTAGTGCTTGTTTAATGGCTCCTTTAACGGGTTACAGAATATGGTATGCAGAAAATCAACAACAAAGAGCAAACTCATGGATGTTAATGATTGCATCTCTAGGTTTTTTGTCATCCACATTGCCTGTACAACTTTTATTGCCTAGTTTCGGATGGAGATGGATATTTGGAGGCATCGCTATCTTAATTTTAATTAGTATTTTTTTAATGTTAGTTTTCATTCCAAAATGGAATTTAACTAAAAATAAAGAGCTACAAGAGCCAAGTAATACTGGAACTTTATCAGAAGTTTGGAAAAATAGATTTTTTATAAGTGTAATTCCAATGGGTTTATTTAATTATGGGGGCTTAATGGCTATACAAACTTTATGGGCAGGCCCATGGATGACCAGAGTTGCTGGTTATACACCACTTCAAAGCGCTACAGGATTGTTTTGGATCAATGTAACTATGTTGCTATCTTTTTTCTTATGGGGTTATTTTTTACCAAAAATTTCAGGTATAGGTTTTACTGCAAAAAGAATACTTAAATTAGGTTTACCAATTAGTTTTTCTGTAATGTTTGTGATTATATTTCTAGGCCCAAAAGCGGGCGCATTCTACATAACTTTATTTATTTTAAGTTCAATTTTTTTATCAGTTACGCAGCCAGCTGTGGGTCTTTCCTTTTCAGGTTATTCTGCTGGTAAAGCACTAACTTCATTCAATTTATTAATATTTGCAGGAACATTCATAATGCAATGGCTAATGGGCTTAGTGATAGATATTGTTAAAGGCATGGGTCATACAGAAATATTTGCGTTTAAATCAGCTTTTTCAGTTTTCTTAATCTTAAGTATTATTTCTTATATATTTTTTTTAATATTAAATAGAAAAAAATATGAAAATAAAACGTAGGAATTTTTTTTTGGAATTATTTATTGTTATTGTTGCTATTTACTTAATTGTTTTAATTTTCTTATTCTTTTTTCAAAGAAATTTAATGTATCATCCTGATGATAATAATTATTCTGGAGATAATTTAGAAGTTAACATTGAAAAAGTTGCCATCAAAACAACTGATAATATTAATCTTTTAGGCTGGTTTCATAATAAAAATTTAAAAAGTTATAAAACAATAGTTTATTTTCACGGAAATGCAGGGACACTTGAAAACAGAATCCATAAGTTAAATCATTTTAAAGACATAGATGTTAATTTTTTAATTATTGCATGGAGAGGGTTTAGCGGTAATAAAGGAAAACCAAGTGAGGAGGGTCTTTATACAGATGGTGCTAGTGCAATAAACTGGCTTAAAGAAAAAGGTATAAATGAAGAAGATATAATTATTTATGGAGAGTCATTAGGAACTGGCATTGCCACTGAAATTACTCAGAATAAAAATTTTGCAGGATTAATATTAGAAACGCCCTTCACATCAATGATAGAGGCTGCGAAAAATTTTTATCCATATATTCCAGTAGGTTTAATTTTAAAAGATAAGTATGAAAATAATGAAAAAATTAAAAATATTAATATTCCAGTATTAGTAATGCATGGTGAGGCTGACCAAATAGTTCCATTTTGGATGGGTAAAAAAATTTTTAATTTAGCAAGTGAACCCAAATATTCATATTTTACAAAATATGACGATCATATGATGGAATATGATGATAAACTTGTATTAGCTCTTAAATCATTTGTTGATAGTTTAAATTAAGCCACAATCTAAACAAATATAACTCAAATTTTTTTTTTAAGTTACATTATGAAAAATCTTTTCATATTTTTTATTATCTTGTTTTCTTTAAGTAATTTATCAAATGCTAAAGAAAATTTAGCATCTGTAGATAGCCTTTTTCATATAGATCAAATGAATTCGCACGATGAAAATTTTGCATTATATTTTAAAACCCGCGAAAAAGCTGTCTTGGCTCGAGGAGAAAATTCAAATTATATTAATGATTTTCCAAAAGATCTTTATATTTATAACTATAAAACAAAAGAGTCTTTGCCATTAATCTCTTATGAATGGTTTCCCAAAACTGCAAAATATTTTTTGCAAGAGTATGATTTCCCAGTTTTCCCAGATGATTTTGCATATTATCTTTTAAAAGATAACAAAACTCTGGTGATGATTAGTGCTGTAAAAAGTTTAAAAGCTAATTTTAAATTTGATATTGTTGAAAAAAAGTTAGAGCTTTATCCTATAAATGGAAAATTTGATTTTATTATTTCTTCGATAGCTAAAAATTGTGGACATTATGAATTTAAAGAACACTACAAATGTAGTTTTTATAAACCTTTAATTTCCAGCACCTTAATTAATTAATTTGAGTAAATGCCTCTGCGAATTTTTTGGCCTCAAAAATTTGTAAATCATCTTCTTTTTCACCTAATCCAAGTGCAATAATTGGTAGTTTATATTTTTTAGCAACAGCTAAAAGAATACCTCCTTTTGCTGTGCCATCTAATTTTGTCATAATAATACCAGTTATTGGAATAATTTTATTAAATTCTTCAACTTGATTAATTACATTTTGGCCAGAAGTTGCATCCAAAACTAAAATAACATCATGTGGAGCATCAGGATCAATTTTTTTAGTAACGTTTGCAATTTTTTTATATTCTTCCATCAAATTTTTTTTATTTTGTAGTCTTCCAGCTGTATCAATTAAAACTTGGTTAAAATTATTGTTTAATGCTTCCTCAATAGCCTTGTAAGCGACTGATGCAGGATCAGAGCCTTGAGATGATTTTGTAATTTGAACATCAACTTTGTTTGCCCAATTTTCTAGTTGTTCTATAGCTGCTGCTCTAAAAGTATCTGATGCAGCTAGCATTACTTTGTTTCCATTACCCTTTAATATTTTGCTTATTTTTCCAATAGTAGTTGTCTTTCCAACACCATTGACACCTGAAATTAATGTTGCATTTAATTTTTCTTTTTTTTTGAAGAATTCAATATTTTCTAAAGGTTTCATAATTGAAATAATATAATTTTTTAAAATATTATTTATTTCATCGGTCAAATCTTTATTGGGATCAATTTTTGTTTGAGAAATTATTTCTCTTATTTCTAAAGCAGAAACAATACCAACATCTGATTGAATTAAGTAATCTTCAATTTTGTCTAATGTTTTGTCATCAATCTCTTTTTTTACAACTATATCTCTTAAACCCGTTGTAAAAGCTGAGGCACTTTTTTTAAAACCTGATTTAAATTTTTCAAAAATTCCCATTAAATTTTAAAATTTATCTCCTCAATATCTGAAACTGGTCCTTTCATATGAATACTATTGTTTTCATCAATTGAAATTGTCAATCTACCTGTAGAAAATTCAATATCAACTTTATCATTTACCAGTCCGTTTTGTTTTGCGGCAAAAGCTGTTGCGCAAGCTGCAGTTCCACAAGCTTTGGTAAGTCCAGCTCCTCTTTCCCACACTCTAACTTTTATTAATTCTTTGTTAACAACAGTTGCTAAAGTAACATTACATTTTTTTGGAAATAGAGAGTGGGTTTCGATTTTTGGTCCAATTTTTCCAATTTCAAAATTTTCATTATTATCAACAAAAAAAACTACATGTGGGTTTCCAACATTTACAGCAGTTCCGCCAGAAAATTCGTTATTATTTTTGTCATTAATTTTAATTCCTAGATTATTCGTATTTAATTCTTTAGACAATGGAATCTCATCCCATTTTGTTTTTGCAACACCTATTTCTGTAGAAACCATTTTTTCTCCAACAATATTTGATTTTAATTTGCCAGATAAAGTTGTTAGGACAATTTCTTTTTTGTTATTTTCTTTGCCTAATAAATCAGCAATACATCGTGTACCATTTCCACACGCACCAGACATTCCTCCATCTGAATTATAAAATTCTAGTGAAGCATCTGAAATATCATTTTTTTTAATCAATATTAGTTGGTCACAACCAATAAATTTTCTGTCACAAATCTTTATTATTTGCTCTTTCGTCAAATTTGTAATTGTTTGCCTATTATCTATGATGACAAAATCATTACCTAAACCGTCCATTTTAAATGCTTTAATATCCATATATAGATATTTAACTTATTTATTGACTTTTTGAACCTCTATTATAGGTTGTTGCCGTTTCCGCAAAAACATTAACTTTGCGGTGTCTTTGGAAACAAAGAGATCGACACTAGTCAGCGAGGGTTCGCCCACTAGTGATTTACTGCTATGCGTAATAAATATGTTTGAAAACTTAACAAATAAATTTGAAGAAATTTTTTCTTCTCTGAAAAAGGCACCTTCACTTGATGAAGCTCAAGTAGATGAAGGTTTAAGAGGCATTAGGCAAGCCTTACTTGAAGCAGATGTCTCTTTGGATGTTGCAAAAGATTTTATTGAAAAAGTTAAGCCAAAAGCATTAGGCCAAGAGATAATAAGGTCTACCTCTCCTGGGGATATGGTTGTTAAAATTGTCTATGATGAGCTTGTAGATTTATTAGGTGCAACAAATAATGAGATAAACTTAAACGCAGTACCGCCTGTGCCAATGATGTTAGTTGGGTTACAAGGTTCAGGAAAAACAACAACAACAGCAAAATTAGCAAAATTTTTAGAAAATTTTAAAAAGAAAAAAGTAATGATGGTCAGTCTAGATATTTACAGACCAGCTGCACAAGAACAACTTAGATCTTTAGGAGAACAAAATAATATTTTAACTTTACCTATTATAGAAGGTCAGCAACCTGCTGATATTTGTAGAAGAGCAATAAGTGCTGCTAATTTAAATGGAGCTGAAATAATTTTATTTGATACTGCTGGTAGAACTCAAATCGATTTACAAATGATGAGTGAGATTAAGCAAATTGAAGCTGTCATTAATCCAACAGAAACTTTCTTAGTTGCAGACTCTTTAACAGGTCAAGTTGCAGCCTCAGTGGCAAAAGAATTTAAAAATACAGTTAATTTATCTGGGATTATCTTAACTAGGGCTGATGGTGATGCAAGAGGTGGAGCTGCGGTGAGTATGAAATATGTTTCCAACGTTCCAATCAAATTTTTAGGGATAGGTGAAAAAATAGATAATCTTGAAGTATTCTATCCAGATAGAATTGCAAACAGAATACTTGGTATGGGAGATATTGTATCTCTAGTAGAAAAGGCGGCTCAAGATTTAGGAGAAGAAAATCTTAAAAAAGCAGAGGAAAATTTAAAAAAAGGTCAATTCTCTATGGAAGATTATTTATCTCAATTAAGACAAATGAAAAAAATGGGTGGCATCGAGGGAATTATGTCTTTTATGCCAGGGGTTTCTAAAATTAAATCTCAAATGGATTCAGCGGGAATTGATGAAAGTATAATTACTAAAAATGAAGCTATCATTTTATCAATGACAAAAAAAGAAAGAGAGAATCCAAAAGTAATTGATGGTTCTAGAAAAAAAAGAATTGCTAATGGCTCTGGCACAGATCCAGCCACTATCAATAAATTGCTTAAGCAATTTAAAATGATGTCTGAAATGATGAAAAAGATGTCAAAAGGAAATCTGAAAGGTATGTCTGATAAAGGTATACCGCCAGAGCTATTTAACCAATTAAAGTAAAAAAGGAGAAGAAATGTTAAAATTAAGATTATCAAGAGGTGGAACAAAAAAACGTCCTGTTTATAAGGTTGTTGTTGCCGACAGTCGTTTTGCAAGAGATGGAAGATTTATAGAAAAGGTTGGTTTCTTTAATCCTCTATTACCAAAAGAGAAAAAAGAAAGAGTGGGTTTAGAAGCTGAGAGAATTAAATACTGGCTTGGTCAAGGAGCTCAACCAACTACTAGAGTAGCAAGAATTTTAGGTGAGAACGATCTAATGCCTATGCCTGCAAATGGAAATAATCCAAATAAAGCAGTGCCTAAAAAAGAGAGAAATAAAAAAGAAGAGGATAATAAAGAAGCTCCAAAAGTAGAAGCAGCTCCAGCAGCAGAAGCGGCTCCAGCAGCAGAAGCGGCTCCAGCAGCAGAAGCGGCTCCAGCAGCAGAAGCCCCTAAAGAAGAAGCTCCAAAAGCAGAAGCGGCTCCAGCAGCAGAAGCTCCTAAAGAAGAAGCTCCAAAAGCAGAAGCGGCTCCAGCTGAGGAAAAAAAATAATTTAAAGATTATTTATGTGGCAAGCTCAAGTGTTTACACTTTATCCAGAGGTTTTTCCTGGTCCTTTATCTAAAGGACTTTATGGGAAAGCCTTATTAAATAATTTATGGAAACTTAAAGTTGTAAATATAAGAGATGCAGCTGACGACAAACATAAAACAGTAGATGATACACCTTATGGGGGCGGTTCAGGGATGTTGTTAAAAGCAGATGTTCTTGCAAAGTCTTTAGATGAAAATAAAAATGAGAGTGAGAGAATTTTATACTTATCGCCAAAAGGAAAAAAATTTAATCAAAATTTAGCAAAAGAGCTAGCTAATGAAAAATCTCTGTCTTTAATTTGTGGTCATTTTGAAGGTGTGGATGAAAGAATACTTTCAACAAGAAATATTGAGGAAATTAGTATCGGAGATTATGTTTTATCAGGCGGGGAGTCGGCAGCATATGTAGTTATAGATAGTATTTTAAGATTGCTGCCAGGTGTATTAGGAAATGAAAACTCTAAATTAGATGAAACCTTTGAAAATGGTCTTCTAGAGTACCCTCAATATACAAAACCTCAAATTTGGGAGAAAAAAGCTGTGCCAGACGTGCTATTATCAGGTGATCATAATAAAATTAAACACTGGCGTTTATCTCAATCTGAGGCTATAACACGCGTCCGAAGACCAGATTTATGGGAAAAATATAAGAAGAATTAACTTGATAAATATTAACATGAAAACAATTGAAGAAATAAATCAGCATAACGTTAACAAAATTCTTTCAGAGAAAAAAATTCCAGAATTTTATCCTGGAGATGTTGTTAAGGTTGGTGTGAGAATTACCGAGGGTAAAAAAGAAAGAATTCAATATTTTGAGGGAGTATGTATTGCTAAAAAAAGCAGAGACTTAAACTCATCTTTTACGGTTAGAAAAATTTCATTTGGAGAGGGTGTTGAGAGAACTTTTCCTTTATTTGGAACTTTAATTGATTCAATTAAGGTCATCAGGTCTGGTAAAGTAAGAAGAGCAAAACTTTATTATCTAAGAGATAGAACTGGTAAATCAGCAAGGATTGCTGAAAAAATTAGAAAAAAAATTGGTATTGATATCGAGGCAAAACCAGAAACAGTTACAGAGGAAAACGTAGCTCCTGCAGTAGAAGCACCAAAAGAAGAAGCTACTAAAGCAGAAGCGGCAGCATTAGCAGAGACTCCTAAAGTAGAAGCGGCTCCTAAAGAAGAGGCAGCTCCAGCAGCAGAGGCTCCTAAAGAAGAACAAAAATCAGAAAGCTCTATAGAAAAAAAATAATTTTTTTTTCAATGTCTACAACACTATACGATAAAATTTGGAACGATCATCTAGTTGATCAACAAGATGATGGCACATCTTTACTTTTTGTAGATAGACATTTAATTCATGAGGTGACAAGTCCCCAAGCTTTTGAAGGATTAAGAAATTCTAACAGAAAAGTTAGACACCCAAATTTAACTTTAGCGGTTGCAGATCATAACGTTCCAACAACTGACAGATCAAAAGGTATCTCAGATGAGGAATCAAAAATTCAAGTAGATACATTAGAGTCAAATTGTAAAGAATTTGGAGTTCAGTTATTTGGAATGGAAGATAAAAGACAAGGTATTGTTCACATCATAGGACCCGAACAAGGGTTTACTCAGCCAGGTACAGTTATTGTTTGTGGAGACAGTCATACTGCAACACATGGGGCATTTGGTGCTTTAGCTTTTGGAATAGGAACCTCAGAAGTTGAACATGTTTTAGCAACCCAAACACTAGTTCAGAAGAGAGCTAAAAATTTTAGAATTAATGTTAATGGCGAACTTCCTGTGGGAGTTACTTCTAAAGATGTAATACTTCAAATAATTGGAAAAATAGGTACAGCAGGTGGAACAGGATCGGTTGTAGAATATGCTGGAGATTTAATCAGATCTTTAAGTGTTGAGCAAAGAATGACTATTTGCAATATGACAATTGAAGGTGGTGCAAGAGCAGGATTAATTGCACCAGATGAAAAAATTTTTGAATATTTAAAAGGCAAACCAATGTCTCCAAAAGGTGAAAATTGGGACAAAGCTTTGAAATATTGGGAAACTTTAAAAACAGACGCTGATGCTAGTTTTGATAAAGAAATTAGCCTTAATGCAAATGAAATTTTACCCATGATTACATGGGGCACGTCACCACAAGATGTAATAACAATTGATGGAAAAGTTCCAAATCCAAATAATGAGACCGATGAAGATAAAAAAAATTCAATTGAAAGAGCTTTAAAGTATATGGGTTTGAAACCTGACATGGCAGCCACAGATATAAAAGTAGATAAAGTATTTATTGGTAGTTGTACTAATGGCAGAATTGAAGATTTAAGAGAAGCAGCAAAAATCTTAAAAGATAAAAAAGTATCATCGCATGTTAATGCTATAGTAGTTCCAGGCTCAGGCTTAGTTAAAGAACAAGCAGAGCAAGAAGGACTAGATAAAATTTTTGTTAGCTCAGGGTTTGAATGGAGAGAACCAGGTTGTTCTATGTGCTTAGCGATGAATGCTGATAAATTAAAGCCAGAAGAAAGATGTGCCTCTACATCAAATAGAAATTTTGAGGGAAGACAAGGTAGAGGTGGTAGAACCCATCTAGTTAGTCCAGGAATGGCCGCAGCAGCTGCAATTTCAGGTAATTTAGATGATGTCAGAAAGTATCAAAATTAAATGCAAAAATTTAATAAATTAAAAAGTATCCCAGCTTATTTACCAATTGTAAATATTGATACAGACATGATAATTCCTAAACAGTTTTTAAAAACTATCAAAAGAACCGGTCTTGGAAAAAATTTATTTTTTGAAATGAGATATGATGATCAAGGCAAAGAAATAAATGATTTTGTATTAAATAAAGATCCATTTAATCAATCTAAAATTTTAATTGCTGGAAAAAACTTTGGATGTGGTTCATCAAGAGAACATGCTCCTTGGGCTTTATTAGATTTTGGAATTACTTGTGTAATAAGTTCAAGTTATGCAGATATTTTTTTTAGCAATTGTTTTAAAAACGGAATTTTACCTATAATCCTTGAAGAAGAAAAAATAAAAGAGCTATCCGAATACGCAAATAGACAAGAAGAAATTTCTATTGATTTGAATGAAGAAAAAATAGTTTATGGAAACAATGAGCTAAAATTTGAAGTTGATCCGTTTAAGAAAAAATGTTTGTTAGAAGGGCTTGATGATATCGCTTTATCACTAAAAAAATCAGAAAAAATAGAAAAGTTTGAAACAAATTTAAAAAACGAAAAACCTTGGATATTTAATGATTAAAGTAAAAAAAAGAAAAATACTTTTACTACCTGGTGATGGTATTGGTCCGGAGGTAATAACTGAGGTAAAAAAAATCATTAGCTGGTTTAATGATAAAAAATCTTTAGATTTTGAAATAGATCAGGAGCTAGTTGGTGGTTGTTCTTATGATAAACACGGTACCCCAATTACTGATGAGGTTTTTTATAAAGCACTAGAAAGTGAAGTAATTATGCTTGGAGCAGTTGGTGGTCCTACATGGGATAATCTAGAATTTTCCAAAAAACCAGAAAGAGCATTGTTAAAACTTAGAAAAGAATTAAAACTTTTTGCAAATTTAAGGCCAGCAATTTGTTTTAAACAATTAGTCGATGCTTCAACCCTAAAGCCCGAGGTAGTTTCAGGACTAGATATAATGATAGTAAGAGAATTAACAGGGGGTATATATTTTGGTGAACCTAGAGGAATTAAGCCAATTGAAAATGGAGAGAGAAAAGGAATTAATACACACACTTATACGACTAGCGAAATTACTAGAGTAGCTAGGATCGCTTTTGATTTAGCTAGAAAAAGATCAAATAAGGTTACTTCGTGTGAAAAATCAAATGTGATGGAAGCAGGACAATTGTGGAAAGAAGAAGTCCAAGAACTTCAAGAAAAAGAATACAAAGATGTAGAATTAAGTCATATGTTAGCAGACAATTGTGCTATGCAGCTTTTAAGAAACCCAAAACAATTTGATGTAATTGTTACAGATAATTTGTTTGGAGATATGTTGTCAGACCAAGCTTCAATGTTAACGGGATCTTTAGGTCTTTTACCATCAGCATCTTTAGGTGCAAAAAATAAAGATGGTGAGATGAGAGCGATGTATGAACCTATACACGGTTCAGCTCCAGATATAGCTGGTCAAGGGATAGCAAATCCAATTGCTTCTATTTTAAGCTTTGCTATGGCACTGAGGTATTCTTTAGATCTTGATAAAGAAGCAGATATTTTAGAAAAAGCAGTCCAAGATGTTTTAAATGATGGGTTAAGAACTAAAGATATAATGTCAGAAGGCATGAAAGAGACTTCGACTTCAGCAATGGGTGATGCGATAATTTCAAAATTGCAATAAAACTAGAATTATTCTAAGCTTTAAATATGCCAAGTTATACAGCACCAGTAAAAGATATGATGTTTCTCTTTGAAAAATTAAGAGACAATAAAAATTATAATGAGCTTGAAAAATATAATGAGGTGAGTTCAGACCTTGTCAAAGATATTTTAGAAGAAGCAGCTAAAATAAATCAAAATTTAATTTTACCCCTTGCTAAAGCAGGTGATGAAAATCCAGCAATTTTAGAAAATGGTGTTGTCAGAACTCCACCGGGTTACAAAGAGGCATATCAGAAATACATCGAAGATGGTTGGACATCATTGTCTTGTGACCCTAAATATGGAGGCCAAGGAATGCCAAAAACAGTGAGTGCATTTTTTGATGAAATGCTTTCCTCAGCCAGCTTGTCATTTAAATTATATAGCGAACTTAGTATTGGTGCCTATAATTGTATTAATCATCATGCTTCAGATGAAATAAAAAATAAATATTTGCCAAAGATCGTCGAGGGCAAATGGAGTGGCACTATGTGTTTAACAGAACCAGTTTGTGGTACAGACTTAGGTTTGTTAAAAACCAAAGCCGTCAAACAATCTGATGACACCTATAAAATTAGTGGTCAAAAGATTTTTATAACTTCTGGTGATCACGACTTAACTGAAAATATTATTCATTTAGTTTTAGCAAGATCAAGCGATTCTCCTGCAGGCACTAAAGGAATTAGTTTATTTTTAGTTCCAAAATTTATTGTAAATAAAGATGGTAGTGTTGGTCAAAGAAATGGAATTTCAACAGGATCTATTGAAAGCAAAATGGGAATTAAGGGTTCTGCAACATGTGTTTTAAATTTTGATGAAGCAACAGGGTATATGATTGGTAACAAAGACAAAGGTCTTAGCGCTATGTTTACTATGATGAACCTTGAGAGAATAGTGGTAGGTATTCAAGGCTTAGGAATTTCTGAAATTGCTTATCAAAACTCACTTGCATATGCAAAAGAAAGAAAGCAAGGAAAAACAAATAATTCAAAATTTACAAATGGAGCAGATTTTATTATTGAACATGCGGATATTAGAAGATCTTTACTTAATATGAAGTCAATCATTGAAGGTGAAAGAGCTTTATGTTTTTGGTTATCACAACAAACTGAGGTAAGTCTTTATCATCCAGATGAAAAAATTAAACAAGAAGCTTTGGATTATGTTTCATTGATGACACCAGTTGTTAAATCATTATTTACAGATTTAGCTATGGAAATTACGAATGATGCGATGCAAATACATGGTGGATATGGTTATACTAAAGACCAAGGAATAGAGCAGTTATATAGAGATAATCGTATTACTCCAATTTACGAAGGTACAAATTCTGTTCAGGCAGCAGATTTAGTATTCAGGAAATTATTTAATAAAAATGGTGATGTTATCAATAAGTTTTTAGACATGGTTAAATCTGAATGTGATAGTAAGAATGAAAAAGCAAAAACATTTTCAAAAGAATTAAATCATTATTTAGATATTTTGTCTAAGTTTACAGACTGGATTAAGGATAAACATAAAATCGAAAAAGACGATGTTAGTGCTGCAGCAAATGATTATTTGAGAAGCCTAGGTTATGTTTCTATTGCTTACGCGTGGATTAAAATTTTAGATGTAAGTTTTAATGATTTTGAAAAAAATAAAGAATTTTATAGTGATAAAATAAATACAGCAAAATTTTATTTCGATAAGGTATTGCCTAGAGCTGAATATCATTACAAATCTGCAATTTCTGGAAGCTCTAACATAATGAATTTTAAGTTTAATTAACAATGAATCATTACGAGAAAAATTTAGATAAAAATAAAGCAAACTACGTCCCACTTACTCCATTAACGTTTCTTAAAAGAGCGAGGGAAATTTATCCAAATTATGAAGCTATAATTTATGAAGATAGGAAATATACTTGGAATGAAGTCTATAAAAGAGCAGTAAAATTTGCAAGTGCACTGTCAAAAATTGGAATTAAAAAAGGAGATACTGTTTCATTCTTAGCCTTTAATACACCAGAGATTTTCGAAGGACATTACTCAGTGCCTATGGCAGGTGCAGTATTAAATACAATTAATATAAGATTAGATGCAAATACAATTTCATATATTTTAGATCACAGTGGTGCAAAAGTGCTAGTAGTTGATAGACAATTACATGGAGAAGTAAAGAAAGCATTAAAAACTTTGAATAAAAAAATTACAATAATTGATATAGATGATAAAAATGCTGATCAATCGAAATTAGAAAAAATTGGTGATTTAGAATATGAAAGTTTTTTAAATACAGGTGATGAAAATTTCGATTGGCAAATGCCAGAGGATGAATGGCAAGCAATATCGCTAAGTTATACTTCAGGTACTACAGGAAATCCCAAAGGTGTAGTTTATCATCATAGAGGCGCGTATTTAATGTCTACAGGAAGTTCGGTAGCTTGGAATATGCCAAATAGATTAAACTTTTTAACAGTTGTTCCAATGTTTCATTGTAACGGTTGGTGCTATCCATGGACAGTTCCGATGTTAAATGGAAGGACAATTTGTTTAAGAAATATTGATATTAAAGAAATTTTTGAATTAATTGAAAAATATGAAGTAACCCATTTTGGTGGTGCACCAATTGTATTAAATATGATTACCGGAGCACCGGAAAGTGACAAAAAAAAATTAAAGCAAAAGGTTTATGTTTTAACAGCTGGAGCACCTCCACCAAGTATAATTTTCAAAAAAATGAGAGCATTAGGTTTTGAAGTTATGCATGTTTATGGTTTAACTGAAACTTATGGACATGTTACCCAGTGTGCTTGGAATGATGAGTGGAACAATTTTGATGAGGAAAAACAAAATGAAATTAAAGCTAGGCAAGGTGTGAGATATCCAAATACTGAGGGTGTAGTTGTACTGGATCCAGAAACGATGAAAGAAGTTCCTAAAGATGGAAAAACAATCGGTGAAATTATGATTAGAGGAAATGTCGTAATGAAAGGTTATTTTAAGGACAAAGAAGCTACTGATAAAGCTATGAAGGATGGATGGTTTCATAGTGGTGATTTAGCCGTCATGCATCCTGATGGTTATGTAAAAATACAGGATAGATCAAAAGATATAATTATCTCTGGAGGAGAAAATATTTCATCAATTGAAATTGAAAACACACTTTCAAAACACCCATCGGTTTCTATTGCAGCGGTTGTCGCTAAACCAGACGAAAAATGGGGAGAAGTTCCTTGTGCATTTATTGAAATGATTAAAGATAAACCAGTATCAGAAAAAGAATTAATTGATTTTTGTAAAGAAACTTTAGCAGGATTTAAAGTACCCAAGAAAGTTGTCTTCTGTGAATTGCCAAAAACTTCTACGGGAAAAATACAAAAATTTGAATTAAGAAAACAAGTTTAGGTAATTATTGAATTTTCAATTGGAAAATAAAAATGTTTATGCGTCTGATGCAGGACAGGGCATAGATCAAAAAAAAGAAACAATAGTTTTTCTTCACGGAAGTGGTCTTTCACATATTGTTTGGTCTCTCACAGAACAGTTTTTTTCAAATAATAATTTTAACGTATTATCTATTGATTTACCTGGCCATGGTAATTCCGACGGTCCTTGCTTAGATAGTATTGAAAAAATAGCCGATTGGTTGGAACTAGTTTTTAACAAACTAAATTTAAATAATTTAATTTTAGTTGGTCATTCTCAAGGTTGTTTGGAGATACTTGAATATGCTCATAAATATAAAAATAGGTTAAAAAAATTAGTTTTTGTTGGGGGATCAAATAAAATGCCAGTTCATCCAGATTTAATTGATCTGGCAAAAAACGGAGACTCTGATGCCGTTAAATTAATGATGAAGTGGGGTTATGAAGGTTCAAAAAGATTTATTGGAGGGAACCCAGTAGAAAAAATAATACAATCACCTAGGGATATAAGAGATATACTGGCAGTAGACCTTGTTGCATGTAACAATTACAAAAGCGGTTCTGAAGCAGCTAAATTAATAGAATTCCCATCGATGTTTATTTTTGGTTCTCTAGATAAGATGGTAAATCTAGAATCTGGAAAAAAATTTGCTAGTCTAATTAATAATTCATCTACACATGTAATCGAAGGTTGTGGCCATATGATTATGATTGAAAAAGCATTTGAAATGAGAGACAAGGTTTTAGAATTTTTAAAAAAATGAAAAATTTTTTAATTGCAAAATCAAGAAGACTTAGAGGTACACCATATACTTCTCGAATTGAAGAACAGGGTGTTACAGCTTATACAATATATAATCATATGTTGCTTCCAGCTGCTTTTGGTTCAATTGAAGAATCTTATCATCATTTAAAAGAGTATGTTCAAATTTGGGATGTGGCAGCCGAAAGACAGGTAGAAATTTCAGGAAAAGATTCTGCAAAATTAGTTCAGCTGATGACTTGTAGAGATTTATCAAAATCTAAAGATGGAAGATGTTATTATTGTCCAATTATAGATAACAATGCTGGTTTAATAAATGATCCAGTTATTTTAAGAATAAATGAGAACAAATGGTGGATTTCTATTGCTGATACTGACGTAATATTATTTGCAAAAGGATTGGCAATTGGGAATGAATTTGATGTTGAAATTATAGAGCCTAGAGTTGATATCATGGCCGTACAAGGTCCAAAATCTTTTAAATTGATGGAAAAAGTTTTTGGAGAAAAGATTACAAAATTGAAATTTTTTGGTTTTGATTATTTTGATTTTGGTGGCGCAAAACATCTTATTGCACAATCTGGATGGTCTAAACAAGGAGGTTATGAAGTATATGTTCAAAATACAGAAGCAGGCTTAAAACTGTATGATCATTTATTTGAAATTGGAAAAGAATTTAATGTTAAACCAGGATGTCCTAATTTGATTGAACGAATAGAAAGTGGACTGTTATCTCATGGTAATGATATGGATAATGGAGATAATCCTTATGAATGTGGTTTCGATAAATATATCAACATAGATAGTGATGTTGTCTTTTTAGGAAAAGAAAAACTTAAGACAATTAAATCTGAAGGAATAAATAAAAAATTAATGGGAGTTAAATTTGATATAGAGAAAATAAGCTTAACAGGATCTTTAGATCTTACTGATAATCAGAACAACATCGTAGGAGAATTACGGTCAGCATGCTATTCACCACATTTTAAAAAAGTGATTGGTATTGCTATGATAAAAAAATCACATTGGAATGTAGACCAGAAGGTAAAAGCAAGCATAAATGGTGATATTTGCAGTGGTAAAGTTTGCGATTTACCTTTTATTTAGTATAACAGCTTTAAAATGAACATAGCTATAGTAGGTGCAACAGGAAATGTTGGTAGAAAAACTCTTGAAGTATTTGATAAAAAAAACTTCAAGTTTGATGATCTATATTTAGTTGCCTCAGAAAAAAGTGCAGGAAAAAAAATCTCTTTTAGAGATAAAGAGTATGTTATTGAAAATTTAGAAAAATATGATTTTTCAAAAGCAGATATAACTTTTTTTTCAGCTGGAGGAAAAATTGCTGAAAAATATGCAGAAAAAGCTGCGAAGCACACAATTGTAATTGATAATTCGAGTTTTTTTAGAATGGATCCAGATGTTCCACTGATCGTCCCACAAGTGAATGCAGCTGAAATTAAAAATATGAAAAAAAATATTATTGCAAATCCAAATTGTTCTACAGCACAACTTGTTATAGCACTAAAACCACTACATGATTTATTCAAAATTAAAAGAGTTGTAGTTTCGACTTACCAATCCGTTTCAGGTGGTGGCAAAAGTCCAATGGACGAATTAATAGATCAAACTAAACAATATTTAGATGGAAAAAAAATAGAGTCAAAAAATTTTACTAAACAAATCGCCTTTAATGTTATTCCACATATCGATGTTTTTGCTGATAATGGATACACAAAAGAAGAATTAAAAATGACAAATGAAACAAAAAAAATATTAGATGATTCAATAGAACTTACAGCTACATGTGTAAGAATTCCTGTTTTAGTTTCTCATTCAGAGTCTGTTAATATAGAATTTGAAAAACCATATACTTTAGAAAAAGTGAGAGATGTTTTAAGTAAAGCAGATGGTTGTGAGGTTATTGATAAAAGAGAAAATGGAGGTTATAGCACACCATTTGAAGCCGCTGGCAGTGATGAAACATATATATCTAGAATTAGAGAAGACAAAACTAAAAATAATTCATTAAATTTGTGGATTGTATCAGATAACCTACTTAGAGGTGCTGCACTTAATTCTGTTGAAATTGCTGAAACAATTATTAACTCAAAATAAAATATGGAAGACAGACCTTTATCACCACACATACAGATTTATAAATGGCATATTTCTTCATTAGTATCTATTTCACATAGAATTACAGGAATAATAAATTTTTTTGCGATCACATTAATTTGTATTTGGTTTACATTAATGCTTCTAGGAGAAAGTAATTATCAAATTATTAAAATTTTTTTAGAAACTTTTTTAGGTAAGTTTATTTTAATTGGAATAACATGGTCATTTAGTTTTCAAATGTTAAGCGAAGTAAGACACTTGATTATGGATTTAGGTTATGGATTTGAATTACAAACAACAAAAATTACAGGTTTGTTAGTTATTTTTGGTTCGATTGTTTTAACTATCTTAATTTATTTTATTGGCAGAGGATTAATATAATGCTTCCAGTAACAAAAAAATGGTTATTCTTAAAAATTAGTTCCGCAATTTTATTACCTTTAATGTTTTGGTTTATTATAAATTTAGTGAATATCTATGACAAAAGTTATTTAGAAATAGTAAATTTTTTGACAACATATCCATCTAAATTCTTAATCGGGTTATTTTTAATTATTGCTTATTTTTTTTCAGCTTTGACTATAAGTGAGGTTTTTGAAGACTATATTAACGATAAAAAAACCAAAAATGCCGCAAACAAAGTCCTAAATTTTTTTGCTATAACAATCCCAGTAATTACAATAATTGTAATTTTTAACTTAAATACATGAAAGCATATAATATTATAGACCATGAGTATGATGTTGTTGTACTTGGTGCAGGCGGATCAGGTTTAAGAGCCGCAGTAGGGCTTAGCGAAGCTGGCTTAAAAACAGCTTGTATCTCAAAAGTATTTCCTACAAGAAGTCATACATCAGCAGCACAAGGCGGAATATCAGCAGCACTAGGAAACATGGGAGAAGATGACTGGAGATGGCACATGTATGACACTGTCAAAGGTGCAGATTGGTTAGGTGATCAAGATAGTATTGAATATCTTTGTAAAGAAGCACCTAAAGCAGTTTTAGAATTAGAGAAATATGGAGTTCCATTTAGTAGAACTGAAGAGGGAAAAATTTATCAAAGACCATTTGGTGGAATGACAAAAAATTATGGAAATGGAATAGTACAAAGAACTTGTGCAGCAGCTGATAGAACGGGACATGCTATTTTACACACACTATATGGACAAGCGTTAAAACATAATACAGAATTTTTTATAGAATATTTTGCGTTGGATTTGTTGATGAAGAATGGAGAATGCAAAGGTCTAATAGCTTGGAATTTGAATGATGGAACCATTCACAGATTTAGAGCTCATACGGTAATTATTGCTACAGGTGGTTATGGAAAAGTTTATTACTCAGCAACATCAGCACATACTTGCACTGGTGATGGTAATGCAATGGTTTTAAGAGCTGGATTACCACTTCAGGATATGGAGTTTGTTCAATTTCATCCAACAGGAATTTATGGCCACGGTACTTTAATAACAGAAGGTGCGCGAGGAGAAGGGGGCTATCTTACAAATTCTAAAGGTGAAAGATTTATGGAAAGATATGCTCCAAATGCAAAAGATTTAGCATCAAGAGATGTTGTTAGCAGATCTATGTCTATAGAGATTAATGAGGGAAGAGGTGTTGGAAAAGATCAAGATCATGTTCATTTGAACTTAAGTCACTTAGATAAAGAGATTATTGAAAGCAGGCTTCCTGGAATTACTGATGCAGCAAGATTATTTGCAAATGTAGATGTAACTAAAGAACCAATTCCAGTTGTACCAACAGTTCATTATAATATGGGTGGTATTCCAACAAACTATAAAGCAGAAGTATTAACTGTAAATGGTTCAGAAAAAACTGTTCCAGGTTTAATGGCTATAGGGGAGGCAGCATGTGTTTCTGTTCATGGAGCAAATAGACTTGGTTCTAATTCTTTAATTGACCTAGTGGTATTTGGAAGAGCAGCAGCTAAAAGAGCAGCTGAATTAGTTAAGCCAGGAACACCTCATGAAGAAATTCCTGAGTCAGAAACACAAAAATGTTTAGATAGATTTGATAAACTTAGAAATGCACAAGGAAATAATAGTACTGCAGAACTTAGACTTTCAATGCAAAAAACGATGCAGTCCAAATGTGCAGTTTTTAGAACAGAAAAAAATCTTAAAGAAGGTGTTGATGAGATTAAAAAAACCTATGATGGTATGGACTCAATTTCAGTTAAAGATAGGTCTCTAGTATTTAATACTGATTTAGTTGAAACATTGGAATTTGACAATTTAATAAGACAAGCAGTAACTACTGTAGAATCTGCATATCATAGAAAAGAGAGCAGAGGTGCGCACGCGAGAGATGATTATCCAAAAAGAGATGACACAAAGTTTATGCAACATACTCTTGCTTGGTGTGATGGAAAAAATACAAAGATTAGTTACAGAGCAGTACACAAATCAACTTTAACAAATGATGTTCAATATTTTCCGCCACAAGAGCGAGTGTATTAATGGTTCAGATAAACTTACCTAAAAATTCTGAGGTTAAAAAAGGTAAATATTTTAAGGACAAAACTGGATCTAAAAATTTAAGAAAGATTAATATTTATAGATGGGATCCATCGACAGAAGAAAATCCTAGAATTGATACATATGAAGTAGACATGGATAATTGTCCATCTAAAGTGCTGGATATTCTAAATAAAATTAAAAATGAAATTGATCCGACGATAGCCTATAGACGATCTTGTGCTCATGGTGTTTGTGGTTCTTGTGCTATGAATATGGGAGGAAAAAATGGACTAGCTTGCACAACTCCTCATGCAGAGATAGATGGTGACATCGATATTTATCCTTTACCTCATTTAAAAGTTAAAAGAGATTTGATCGGCGATTTAGATGGCTTATATAAACAATATCAATCTATTGAACCTTGGTTAAAAAATAACTCAACAAAACAGAAAACAGAAATTTATCAGTCTAAAGAAGATAGAGCAAAACTTGATGGTGCTTACGAATGTATTATGTGTGCTTGCTGTTCTACATCTTGTCCAAGTTATTGGTGGAATGGAGATAAATATTTAGGTCCAGCAGTACTGTTGCAGGCTTATAGATGGATTATTGATAGTAGAGATGAAGAGAGAAAAGCAAGATTAAAAAAAGTTTCTGATGAATTAAAATTATATAGATGTCATACAATATTAAATTGCACAAATGCATGTCCGAAGGGCTTGAATCCAGCAAAAGCTATTGCTGAAATAAAAAAAATGTTAGCAACAGCTAATGTTTAAATAGACTATTCTATATTTTTGATCTAAAACACCGTATTCATGAGATTAATAGAACACTACGTAAACGGTAAAATAATTCCGGGGTCTTCAGATAAAAAAGGGAAAGTTTTTAATCCAGCAACTGGAGAACAAGAGTCAGAGGTAAGACTTGCTTCAAGATCTGACTTAGATAGTGCTGTTGAGGTAGCAAAAAAAGCATTTGAAACTTGGTCTTTAAAACCCGCTCTACAAAGAGCTAGAATAATATTTAAATTTAAAGAATTAATTGAAAAAAATTCTGATGAATTAACGAAGTTAATAGTTTCAGAACATGGAAAAGTTTATGAAGATGCAAGAGGATCTTTAACCAGAGGACTTGAGGTGGTAGAATTTGCTTGTGGAATACCACATTTATTAAAAGGTGAGTTTTCAGAAAATGTTGGTACTAATGTTGATAGTTGGTCAATCAGGCAACCATTAGGAGTTGTTGCAGGTATCACACCTTTTAATTTTCCTGCTATGGTACCAATGTGGATGTTTCCAATAGCAATTGCCTGTGGAAACACCTTTATTCTTAAACCATCAGAAAAAGACCCTTCTTGTGCAATAAGATTAGCAGAACTACTTTCTGAGGCGGGTCTTCCAGAAGGAGTATTTAACGTAATAAATGGAGATAAAGAAGCTGTTGATGCAATTTTAGAAAACAAAGATATCAAAGCTGTTAGTTTTGTAGGATCTACTCCTATTGCAAAATATATTTATGAAAATTCTGCTAAAAATGAAAAAAGAGTTCAAGCTTTAGGTGGAGCAAAAAACCATTTAGTTGTTATGCCAGATTGTGATTTAGATGGTGCAGTTAATGGTTTAATGGGTGCTGCTTATGGTTCAGCTGGAGAAAGATGTATGGCTCAATCAGTTGCAGTTGCGGTTGGAGATATTGGTGACGAGCTTGTATCAAGATTATCAAAAAAAGCTGAAGCTTTAAAAGTTGGTCCTGGAATGGACAAAGCATCAGAAATGGGACCTTTAGTTACAAAAGAACATTTAGAAAAAGTTACAAGTTATGTTGATTTAGGTGTTGAAGAAGGTGCCAAGCTAGTTGTTGATGGTAGAGGTTTAAAACTTCAAGGTTATGAAAATGGTTTCTATATAGGCGGATGCTTATTTGATCATGTAAATAAAGATATGAGAATTTATAAAGAGGAAATATTTGGTCCAGTTTTATCAGTTGTTCGAGTAAAAACTTTTGAAGAGGCAGCAAAATTAATTAATGACCATGAGTATGGAAATGGAGTAAGTATTTATACAAGAGATGGTGATGCAGGCAGAACTTTTGCAAGTAAAATTCAAGTCGGTATGGTTGGTATTAACGTGCCGATCCCAGTTCCAATGGCATTTCATAGTTTTGGTGGTTGGAAAAGATCATTATTTGGAGATAGTGGAATGCATGGTATGGAAGGAATAAAATTTTATACTAAACTCAAAACAGTAACATCCAGATGGCCTTCAGGTGTCCGATCAAATGCGGAATTTGTTATGCCAACAATGAAATAAAGGAAATAAATGACAAAAATATCTTTAATTGGTGCAGGCCAAATAGGTGGAACTCTTGCACATTTAATAGGAACAAAAGAATTAGTGAATGAAGTGGTTTTATTTGATGTAGCTAGTGGTATTGCAAAAGGAAAAGCATTAGATATTGCTCAATCTTCATCTGTAGATGGTTTCAATGTTAGGTTTTCAGGAACTGATAACTATGAGGATATAAAAGATTCAGATGTAATTATAATTACAGCTGGTGTTCCAAGAAAACCTGGAATGAGCCGAGACGATCTTCTTGGAATTAATTTAAAAATTATTAAACAAGTTGCTGAGGGGGTAAAGAAAAATGCTCCTAACGCTTTTGTGATCTGTATCACCAATCCTTTAGATGTTATGGTTATGGCATTTCAAAAATTTTCAGGTTTGCCATCAAATAAGGTTGTTGGTATGGCAGGTATTTTAGATAGTTCGAGATTTAAATTATTTTTATCATTAGAACTAAATGTGCCAGTAAGAGAAATTGAGGCAATGGTTATGGGTGGTCATGGTGACACCATGGTTCCTATGCCAAGATTTACAAAAATTTCAGGTAAACCATTGATGGATCTTGTAAAGAATGGAGAGATTTCTTCAGAAAGAGTTGAGGAAATTAATCAAAGAACACGAGATGGTGGTGCGGAAATAGTTAAATATTTAGAAAAAGGATCAGCCTTTTATGCACCAGCAGCTTCAGGTGTTCAAATGGCAGAGGCATATTTGAATGATCAGAAAAAATTATTACCCTGTGCTGTACAATTAAATGGAGAATACGGTGTGAAAAATGTTTATGCAGGTGTTCCTGTTGTCATTGGAAAAGATGGTGTAGAAAAAATTGAAGAGATTGATTTAGATGAAAAAGAAAAAAAAGAATTTATGCATTCAATAGATGCTGTAAAAGCTTTATGGGAAGCTGCATCTAAAATAGATACTGATTTATCTAAATAATAATGAACATTCACGAGCATCAAGCTAAACAAATATTAAAAAAATATGGAGCTGTAGTTCCTGAAGGAGTATTTGCGCTTAATGTTGATGAACTTATTGAAAAAGCAAAAGCACTCAAAACTGAGAAATATGTACTTAAGGCACAAATCCATGCTGGCGGCAGAGGAAAAGCTGGTGGTGTAAAAATTTTACACTCTATTGAGGAACTAACAGTAGCAGCTAAAGAATTATTAGGAAAAACATTAATTACCCATCAAACTGGCCCTGAAGGTAGAGAGGTAAAAAGATTATACGTGGAAGAATCATCAAATATAGATAAAGAATTTTACTTATCGTGCCTGGTTGACAGAGCAAGTTCTAAAATTGCATTTATATCAAGTGATCAAGGAGGGATGGACATTGAAGAAGTTGCAAGCAGCTCACCTGAAAAAATTATAACTACAAAAGTTGATATGGGTGATGAAATTTCCGAGTCAGATTGTGAAAAAATAATTAATATTTTTAATTTAAATGAAGATACAAAAAAACAAACAATAACATTAATTAAATCAATATATAAAATGTTTGTGGGTACCGATGCAAACATGGTTGAAGTAAATCCATTAATTTTGACAAAAGAGGAAAAAATTGTTTGTTTAGATGCAAAAGTTAATTTCGACTCTAACGCTTTATTCAGACATCCAGAAATTATTGAATTAAGAGATTTAAACGAGGAAGATCCTACTGAGATAGAAGCTAGCAAGCATGATCTTGCATATATCAAGCTAGATGGAAGTATTGGCTGTATGGTGAATGGGGCGGGATTAGCAATGGCAACAATGGATATAATTAAATTATATGGTAAAGAGCCAGCAAATTTTTTAGATGTAGGCGGTGGTGCATCCAAAGAAAAAGTATCTGCTGCATTAAAGATAATTCTCTCAGACAAAAATGTTAAAGGTATTTTAATTAATATTTTTGGAGGAATAATGAGATGCGATGTCCTTGCCCAAGGAGTAGTTGATGCAGCTAAAGAAATTAATATTAGTGTACCTTTAGTTGTAAGATTAGCAGGCACAAATTTCAAAGAAGGAAAAGAAATTCTTGATAATTCTGGATTAAAATTAATTTCTGCAGAAAATTTAGATGACGCTGCTAAGAAAATTGTTGAGGCGATAAAATAAAATGTCGGTTTTGGTAAATAAAAATACTAAAGTAATTTGTCAGGGATTTACTGGCTCACACGGAACATTTCATTCAGAGCAAGCTATAAAATATGGAACTAATCTTGTTGGTGGAGTTACGCCAAAGAAAGGTGGACAAAAACATTTAGACAGACCAGTTTTTAATAGTGTTTTAGAGGCAAAAGATGAAGTAGGAGCAGACGCAACTATGATTTATGTGCCTGCTAAATTTGCAGCAGCAGCAATCATTGAAGCTATTGATGCATCAATTGAACTTATAGTTTGTATAACTGAAGGAATTCCAATTCAGGATATGCTTAAGGTAAGACAAAAATTAAGTGGATCTAGTAGCAGATTAATTGGACCTAATTGTCCAGGAATAATTACACCAGATGAATGTAAAATTGGAATTATGCCGGGAAGTATTCACAAAAGAGGAAGTGTTGGAATTGTATCGAGGTCAGGAACATTAACATATGAAGCAGTAGCCCAAACAACTGAAAATGGACTTGGTCAATCAACCTGTATTGGTATTGGTGGTGATCCTATTAATGGAACAAATTTTATAGATTGTTTAGATTTATTTTTAAATGATAATGAAACACAATCTATTTTAATGATAGGTGAAATTGGAGGAACAGCCGAAGAAGAAGCGGCTGACTTTGTAAATAATCATAAAATTAAAAAACCAATAGTTGGATTTATAGCTGGAATTACTGCTCCTCCAGGAAGGAGAATGGGGCATGCTGGTGCTATTATATCAGGTGGCAAGGGTGGAGCTGAAGATAAAATAAAAAAAATGGAAGAATGTGGTATTACAGTTGCTAAATCACCATCAATTATTGGAAAAACTTTATTTGATAAACTGTCTAATTGAAAAAAAATATTAGAGGGATATATTAATAAAAAAGATGTCTTCATCAAAAAATCTTGATTTCGAAAAAACTTCATTTTTAAACAAATCTAATAGTGCCTTTATTGAAGAAATGTATTTAAAGTTTGTTAATAAAGATGCTGATCTTCCAGAAAGTTGGGCAAATTATTTTGAGGGAATTGGTGAAGAATTAAATGTTATAGCAAAAGAAATTAATGGTCCTTCATGGGGACCAACTAAAAAAAAGATTGATATTGATGAATTACAAAAAAAAATAGAAGAACAAGATAAAATTGATTTTGATAATGTCAAATTAGACACTTCAGAAAAATTTAATTTTCAATTACTTGCTGATTCAAATAAAGACTCTATCAGTGCTGTAGCATTAATTAGAGCATATAGACTAAGAGGACATTTATTAGCTGATCTTGATCCTTTAGAAATGAGAGAGTCAGAATATTTAGATGAGCTTCATCCAGATTTTTATGGTTTTAAAAAAGAAAATTACGATAAGAAAATCTTTCTAAATGGGGTAATCAATCTTAAATATGCAAATATAAGAGAAATACTTAAGTTTATGAAAAAGACCTATTGTGGAAAAATAGGTTATGAATTCATGCATATTTCAAACCCAGTTGAGAGAAAGTGGTTTAGAGACAGAATAGAGCAAGATAAAAATGCACTTCAATTTACAAAAAATGGTAAAGAGGCAATTTTAAATAAGTTAGTACAGGCAGAAGGATTTGAAAAATTTTTAGCTACTAAGTATGTGGGCACAAAAAGGTTTGGTTTAGATGGTGGTGAAAGTTTAATTCCTGCCCTTGAACAAATAATTAAAATTGGTGGTCAAAATAATATAAAAGAAGTTAAAATAGGCATGTCTCATAGAGGCAGACTTAACGTTTTGGCAAATGTTTTACAAAAATCTTACAAAAAAATTTTTAATGAGTTTGCCGGTGAGTTTAGTACCGATTCTGAAGATAGCGCTGGAGATGTAAAATATCATCTTGGAGCGTCGTCTGATAGAGAATTTGATGGAAATTCAGTACATGTCAGTTTAACAGATAATCCTTCTCATTTAGAAGCTGTTAACCCAGTTGTTTTAGGACAAACAAGAGCCAAACAATTTTTCCATAAAGATAAAGAGAGAAATAAAGTTATACCTATTCTCATTCATGGGGATGCAGCCTTTGCTGGTCAAGGAGTTGTAGCAGAATGTTTTGCAATGTCAGGACTACCAGGGCACAACACTGGTGGAACAATTCATATTATTGTTAATAATCAGATAGGATTTACTACTAGCCCAAGATTTGCCAGATCTTCACCTTATCCATCTGACGTTGCAAAAATGGTAGAGGCACCAATTCTTCATGTAAATGGAGATGATCCAGAAGCAGTTGTTTATGCAACTAGAATAGCAACAGAATTTCGATTAAAATTTAATAGAGACGTTGTAGTAGATTTAATTTGTTATAGAAGATTTGGACATAATGAGGGAGATGAGCCTTCATTTACTCAACCTTTAATGTATAAAAAAATAAGATCTCATCCTAGCGTTTACAAAATATATGGAAATAAATTAGTTAACGAAAAATCAATAACTGCAGAATTATTAAATCAAAATGTTAAATCATTTAAAGATTTACTTGATGAACAATATAAAAGTGCAAAAGATTATAACCCTAAAATAGAATGGTTTGAGGGAACATGGTCAAGATATAAACCTGAAAGAGGTAAAGATAAAAGGGGTATAACAGGATATGATGAAAATAAATTAAAAATAATTTCAGATAAAATAAATGTTATTCCTGAAGAAAAAAATATTCACAAAACTATCTCTAAAATACTTAATGCCAGAAAAGAAAGTACCGAAAAAGGGATTGGAATCGATTGGTCTTCAGCAGAATCTTTAGCGTTTGGATCTTTGCTAGAAGAGGGATATCCGGTAAGACTTGTAGGACAAGACTCTGGAAGAGGGACATTCAGTCAACGGCATTCTGTTTTAAGAAATCAAATAGACAATTCTAGGTATATTCCGCTTAATAATATTTCTAATAATCAAAAGCAATTTGAAGTAGTAGACAGTTTTTTGTCTGAACTTGCAGTTTTGGGATTTGAATATGGTTACAGTCTAGTAGAGCCAAATACCCTTACTCTCTGGGAAGCACAATTTGGTGACTTTGCTAATGGTGCTCAAGTAGTAATTGATCAATTTATTGCATCCGGTGAAAGAAAATGGAATAGAGCATCTGGTATTGTAATGTTATTACCTCATGGATATGAGGGACAAGGACCGGAGCATTCATCAGCAAGGCTAGAAAGATTTTTACAACTATGCTCAAACGATAATATGCAAGTGATGAACTGCACAACTCCAGCAAATTATTTTCACGCTTTGAGAAGACAAATGCACAGGAGTTTCAGAAAGCCACTTATCATAATGACACCAAAATCATTATTAAGAAATAAATATTGTGTTTCAAATTTAGAAGATTTTAACAAAAAAAATACTTTTCATAGAGTATTGTGGGATCATGCTATTGATCCTAAGTCTAAAGGATTTATTAAACTTAGAGAAAGTTCAAAGATTAAAAAAGTAATTCTTTGTTCTGGAAAAGTATATTTTGATTTATTAGATGCCAGAGAAAAAATCAAAAGAGATGATGTTGTGATGTATAGAATTGAACAATTATATCCATTTCCAGTAAAAGCTTTGATTAAAGAATTAAAACCATATGCTAAAAATGCTGAATTTTTTTGGTGTCAAGAAGAACCAAAAAATATGGGTGCTTGGTTTTCAGTTAGAGATTATATCCAATGGACATTAGACACTTTAAAGGCTAATAATAATAAAATTTCTTATATAGGAAGAAGCCCAGACGCAACTCCTGCAACAGGATATGCCAAAAGGCATAATTCTCAACAACAAGAAATAATTAACAAGGTATTTGATTAATTTTAATGAGTGAAAAAATAGTAGTCCCAGTTCTAGGTGAAAGTATAACAGAAGCGACTGTTGCAAAATGGTTAAAAAATGCAGGAGATAAAGTCGAAGCAGATGAACCAATTGTAGAACTTGAGACAGACAAAGTAAATTTAGAAGTACCATCTCCAATTTCTGGTGTGTTAACTGAGATAAATTCACAAGACGGATCAGTTGTAGAGGTAGGAGCATTATTAGGTTCTGTATCAGCAGAAGGTGGAGCGGTTAAATCTGCGCCAAAAACCCAAAAAGAAATCAAGCAAGAAGAAATAGTTCCTGCAGAGAGCAATGTAATAAAATTAGATGCAAATAAAAAAGAACCAAAAGTATTTGAAGAAAAAGAGATAGAAAAACCCAAAGGGAAACCTTTAGTTTTAACTGAGGAAGTTAAATTAGATGTTGCTCCAAAAAGAGATGTTAATCCAACATTGTCTCCAGCAGTGAGAAAAATAGTAACTGAAAATAATATTGATATTAATACAATTCAAGGTTCAGGAAAAGATGGGAGAGTTTTAAAAGGAGATTTAATAAGTTTGATGGGTGCAAATCCAAAACCATCTGAAAGAAAAATTCAATATGGTGAAGAAGAACGAATTAAAATGACTAGGTTGAGACAGACTATTGCAAAAAGATTAAAGCAAGCTCAAGAGAATGCCGCTCTTTTAACAACATTTAACGAAGTTGATATGAGTAGCGTAATGGAAATGAGGAAAGAAAATCAAGAGGATTTCCAATCTCGTTATGGAATAAAATTAGGATTTATGTCTTTCTTTGTAAAAGCATGTGTAGTTGCTTTAAAAAATTTCCCTGCAGTGAATGCTGAAATAGATGGTGATGAGATAATATATAAAAATTATTACAATATTAGTTTTGCTGTTGGAACAGATAAAGGCTTGGTTGTTCCAGTTTTAAGAAATGCAGATGAATTATCATTTGCTGATATTGAAAAAAATATTAAAGAAATTTCAGAAAAAGCGCGAGATGGAAAGCTAACGATTGAAGATCTCCAGGGAGGAACATTTACAATAAGTAATGGAGGTGTGTATGGGTCCATGCTTTCAACACCAATACTAAATTTACCTCAATCTGGTGTGTTGGGTATGCACAATATAGTAGAGAGACCTATTGTTGTAGATGGTGAAATCAAAATAAGACCAATTATGTATTTAGCATTATCATATGATCATAGAATTATTGATGGAAAAGAATCTGTATCTTTCCTTAAAATGATTAAAGAAAACTTAGAAGACCCTAGAAGGTTGTTTTTAGATATTTAAATGTCAGAAAAATTTCAAGCTGTAGTTATTGGAGGTGGACCAGGTGGTTATGTGTGTGCAATCAGACTTGCTCAATTAGGATTAAAAACTGCATGTATAGAGTCTAGAGGGTCTTTGGGAGGTACTTGTTTAAATGTTGGTTGTATCCCATCAAAAAGCTTGCTTAATCTGTCTGAAGAATTTCACAAAGTAAAAAGTTTAGCAAACAAAGGTATTGAAGTTGGTGAAGTAAAATTAAATTTAGACAAAATGATGAAAAGCAAAGATAAAGCTGTAACAGTTCTTACAAAAGGTGTTGAATTTCTTTTGAAAAAGAACAAAGTTACTTACTTTAAAGGACACGGAAGTTTTAAATCTAAAAATGAAATTTTAATAAAGGACGATAAAAATAAAGAAACCATCATCCAAACAGAAAAAACAGTTATTGCAACAGGATCAGTTCCAGTTTCATTACCAGGAATAGAAATAGATGAGAAAACAATTGTCTCATCAACAGGTGCATTAAAGTTAGAAAAGGTACCTAAGAAAATGGTTGTAGTAGGAGGAGGCTATATAGGATTGGAGATGGGATCTGTATGGTCTAGACTTGGGGCAGAGGTACAAGTTGTTGAATTTTTAGATCATATTACACCTGGAATGGATAAAGAAATCTCTTCAGAATTTATGAAAATTTTAAAAAAACAGGGGATGAAATTTAATATGCAAAATAAAGTTGAAACAATTAAAAAAAATGCATTAGGTGTAGTGGTTTCAACACTGGATAAAGATGGAAATAAAAATAATTTTGAGTGTGATGTTGTTTTAATTTCTGTTGGTAGAAAGCCTAACACGGATGGTTTAAATTTAGAGTCTGTAGGAGTAGATCTTGATGAAAGAAATAGAATTAAAACTGATAAAAGTTTTAAGACGAACATTGAAAATATTTATGCAATAGGCGATGTTATTGTTGGTCCAATGCTTGCACATAAAGCAGAGGATGAAGGTATAGCGGTTGCAGAAAATATAGTTGGTCAATCTGGGCATGTAAATTACGATACAATTCCAGGAGTAGTTTATACAACACCAGAAGTAGCATCAATCGGTAAAACTGAGGAACAATTAAAAGAATTAAATAAAAAATATAAAGTAGGGAAATTTTCGTTTATGGCTAATTCAAGAGCCAAGGCCATAGATGATGCAGAAGGTTTTGTTAAAATTTTAGCTGATGAGCAAACAGATAAAGTATTAGGTGCACATATAATTGGACCGCATGCAGGAGAACTAATTGCAGAGATCGGTGTTGCAATGGAATTTGGTGCAAGTGCAGAAGATATCGCTCGAACTTGTCATGCTCATCCAACGTTTTCTGAAGCAGTTAAAGAAGCAGCTTTATCAGTAGATAAAAGAGCAATACACTCTTAATTTTTTTTCATATTATAAAAATATGAAATATCCGATTCTCGTACCAAATATTTTTAATCATCCATTTACTTATGAAAGTAATTTAAATCTTAAAGTTGGTGATTATGTAATGGTACCTTTTGGAAAATCAAAAATTACCGGTATTGTTTGGGACGAATTTGAAAAAAATAATAATAAAAATTTTAAGACTAAAAAGGTAATCAAGAAATTAGACGTTACTCCACTAAAAAAAAATACAATCAATTTTTTAAATTGGTTTGCAGAATATAATCTTATCCCAAAGGGTATGGCATTAAAGTTAGTGCTCTTAAGTAGTGATGCGGTAGAGAACAAAGAAACTCAACTTTATCAAATATTTGATAGTAAAATTAAACAAAACTTAATCAAGCTGTCTAGCGATCAAAACAAATCTCTAAAAAAAATGAATGTTTCAAATAAAAAATTTAGAGTTCATGTTTTACAAGGCACAACTGGATCAGGAAAAACTTTAGTTTATTTTGAAGCGTTAAAACCACTGATAGAGAGGGGTTTTCAAGGATTAATTTTATTGCCAGAAATAGGTCTAACTAGTCAGTTTGAACAAAAATTTTTAGAATATTTTGGTTTTAAACCTGCAGTTTGGCATTCAGGTATTTCAAAAAAAAAGAAAGAATTAATTTGGAGTGGAGTTACTAATGGTAAAATAAAAATAATTATTGGTGCAAGATCTTCACTATTTTTACCGTTTAAAAAATTAGGAATGATAATTGTTGATGAGGAACATGATCAATCATTTAAACAAGATGAAGGCATAACTTACAATGCTCGTGATATGGCAATTTCTAGAGCATCTTTTGAAAATATTCCAATCAATTTGATTACTGCTGTTCCTTCTATAGAAACTTTTGAAAATATTAAAAAAGGTAAATACGAAGTATCTAGATTAAATGAAAGGTACCAAAACGCAGCATTACCTAATTATGAAATTATTAATTTAAATAATACCAAACTTGAAAAACAATCATGGCTATCAAATAAAATTATTGAAAAAGTAAATTTACATTTGGAAAAAAAAGATCAGGTTTTGTTTTTTTTAAATAGAAGAGGTTTTTCTCCAAATGCTTTATGCAATAAATGTTTTACAAGTTTTACATGTCCAAATTGTAGTATCAATTTAGTTTATCATAAAAATAAAAATAATTTATTATGTCATTATTGTGGATACAAATCTGATCTTAAAAGGAATTGTACAAAAGAAGGTAATTGTGAATTTATTTTTAGTGGTCCTGGTGTTGAGAGAATTTCAGAAGAGGTAAAAAGAAAATTTCCGGGAAAAACAATAGAGATTTTTTCAAGTGACACAATGAATAAAAAAGATTCTAAAGAAAAAATAGATAAAATTATAAATAATCAAACACATATTTTAGTTGGAACTCAATTGATTTCAAAAGGTTTTCATTTTCCAAGCTTAAATTGCATTGTAGTTGTTGATATTGATCTTTCATCTCAAGGACATGATTTAAGAGGTGCAGAAAAAAATTTACAGCTTTATCATCAACTTTCAGGACGTGCAGGAAGAACTGGAAAACCAGCAACTGTATATTTTCAAACCTATGAAAATAATACTAAGATGATTTCAGAAATTACAAGTAAAAATCCAGATATTTTTTTAGAAAGAGAACTGGAGATAAGAAAAAAAAATAAACTACCTCCATTTCAAAGGTTTATTTCTTTAATCTTAACGGGAGATAATGAAATTAAATTAGAAAAAGAAGCTATTAATTTTAAAAATTTTATTGAAAATAAAATTGAAGGAAAAATATTAGGGCCAGTGAATGCTCCATTATTTAGATTAAAGAGAAAATTTAGAATTAGATTTTTAATTAGAGGCTTAAAATCTATGAAACTACAAAGCTCTCTTGCAAAAATTATTCCAAAATATAAATTTTCTTCTGGAATAAAACTTTCAGTTGATGTTGACCCAATTAACTTCAATTAACCGCAAAAAAGAGGCCTTTTTTACAAATCCGCTACTTGAAGACATAAGGGTCATATGCTATTTAGGGCGTGATTTTTAAATAATCTTCAACATTATAGAGGAACTAAGTTGAGTAAAGACACCGGATTTTCAATAACTTCAGCTGAAAGGTATTCTCTTGCGCTATTTGAACTTTCAGAGGAAAATAATCTTTTAAGTCAGATTGAAGATCAATCTTCATCTATTCTTAATTTAATTGATCAAAGTGAAGATTTTTCTAATTTGATTAAAGATCCAACTACAAGCCAAGAAGATTTACTAAAAGTAATTAATACAATCTCTGAAAATAATAAATTTGAGTCTTTATTTAAAAATTTTTTAAGTTTCTTAATTCAAAAAAGACGTTTCTTTTTTATTGAACGTATCCTTAAAAGCTTTATTGAAATTTGTTCAAGAAAAAGAGGTGAACTTAAGGCAGAATTAAAATCAGCAAAAGAATTATCTAATGAAGAAATTGGAAAAATTACAGAGGAGTTAACAAAAAACTTTAGCTCAAAAATAAAATTAAACTACAAACATGATGAAAGTTTAATAGGAGGTTTAGTAGCACAAGTAGGAAGTACTATGGTCGATACCTCAATTAAAAATAAATTACAACAAATCGAAAATAGAATGATAGAGGCATAAATGGAAATAAATCCTTCAGAAGTTACAAAAATATTAAAAGAACAAATTAAAAATTTTGGTGATAAAGCAGAAGTTACAGAAGTTGGTCAAGTTTTATCAGTTGGAGACGGTATTGCTAGGATTTATGGTTTGGATAATGTTCAAGCTGGTGAAATGGTAGAGTTTGCAGATGGTTCAAAAGGTATGGCTCTAAACTTAGAAAGTGAAAACGTTGGTGTCGTAATTTTTGGTGATGACAGAAATGTTAAAGAAGGGGATGTAGTAAAAAGAACTGGTAATATTGTTGATACTCCAGTTGGAAAAGAATTATTAGGAAGAGTAGTGGATGGTTTAGGAAATCCTATCGATGGAAAAGGACCATTAGATAAAGGAATTAAAAAAAGCAGGGTAGAAGTAAAAGCTCCTGGTATTATTCCACGACAATCAGTAAGTGAACCAATGCAAACTGGTCTTAAGTCAATTGATAGTCTAGTTCCGATTGGAAGAGGGCAAAGGGAATTAATTATTGGTGATAGACAAACTGGTAAAACAGCAGTTGCAGTAGATGCAATTATTAATCAAAAAAAAATCAATGAATCTGGTGATGAAAAACAAAAACTGTATTGTATATACGTTGCTGTTGGACAAAAAAGATCAACAGTAAGACAAATTCAAAAAACATTAGAAGAAGCTGGAGCTATGGAGTACACAACAATCGTTGCTGCTACTGCATCGGACTCTGCTCCTCTACAATTCTTAGCACCATATACAGGTTGTACTATGGGTGAGTATTTTAGAGATAATGGAATGCACGCATTAATAATTTATGATGATTTGTCTAAACAAGCAGTTGCTTATAGACAAATGTCATTGCTATTGAGAAGACCTCCAGGGCGTGAGGCCTATCCTGGAGATGTATTTTATCTTCATAGTAGATTACTTGAAAGAGCAGCTAAATTAAGTGACGAACATGGTGGTGGATCACTAACAGCGCTGCCAATAATTGAAACGCAAGGTGGAGACGTATCCGCGTTCATTCCAACTAACGTCATTTCAATTACAGACGGACAAATTTTCCTTGAAACAGAACTATTTAACCAAGGTATAAGACCTGCAATTAACGTAGGTTTATCAGTATCTAGGGTTGGTTCATCAGCTCAAACAAAAGCGATGAAAAAAGTTTCTGGTTCAATGAAATTAGAGCTAGCACAATACAGAGAAATGGCAGCTTTTGCTCAATTCGGATCTGATTTAGATGCATCTACTCAGCAGCTTTTGAATAGAGGCTCTAAATTAACTGAACTTTTAAAACAAAAACAATATTCACCGATGACTGTTGCCGAACAAGTTATTTCAGTATTTTGTGGAGTTAAAGGTTATCTGGACGATATTGATTTAAAAGATGTTGCTGAATTTGAGAGCAAGATTATTGAAAAATGTAAATCAGATAAGCCTGAAATTATCGAGTCAATTTTAACTTCAGGAAAACTTGAGGAAGATAAAGAAAAATTACTTATTGAGGTAATCACTCAATTAAAAGGAAATTTTAAATCTTAATAACTTATGGCAAGTTTAGACGACCTAAAAAAAAGAATAGCTAGTGTAAAGTCTACACAGAAAATTACTAAAGCTATGAAAATGGTTGCAGCAGCCAAATTAAGAAGAGCTCAAGAAAGTGCTGAGAAGGGAAGGCCATATTCTGAAAAAATGAACAATGTTATTTTGAATTTATCAAATGGTATATCTGATAAAGAAAATGCACCAAAGTTATTGTCAGGCACTGGTCAGGAAAAAACTCATCTTTGTGTGGTGATGACTTCTGATAGAGGTTTATGTGGTGGATTTAATTCTAATATTATTAAAAAAGCTAAAAGTTATTTTGTAAAAATTTTAGATGAAGGTAAAGAACTAAAAATTATCACAGTAGGCTCAAAAGGAAATGATCAATTAAAAAGAGTTTATGGTGACAAAATAATTGAAAATATTTCTTTCAAAGAGTCTAAAAATGCAAATTATTTTGATGCTGACAAAGTTGGGAAAATGGTAATTGAAAAATTCGAGGCAGGTGAATTTGATGTTTGTACAATTTTTTACAATCAATTTAAAAATGTAATTACTCAAATTCCTCAAGCACAGCAAATAATCCCTTTAAATAATGAGGGAGAAGAAAATAGTTCAGAAGAAAGTTACGAATTTGAACCAGATGAAGATGAAATTTTAAGCAATTTATTGCCAAAGAATATTTCTACGCAAATATTTAAAGCAATGTTAGAGAATTCAGCTAGCGAACAAGGGTCTAGAATGAGTGCAATGGATAATGCAACCCGAAACGCAGGTGAAATGGTTGACAAACTTACTATCGAATATAATAGAAGTCGTCAGGCAGCAATTACAAAAGAACTAATAGAAATCATATCAGGAGCAGAAAGTTTATAATTATGAGCAAAGGAATAATCACACAAGTTATTGGAGCGGTAGTAGACGTAAAATTTGATGGTGAACTACCAGAAATTTTAACAGCATTAGAATGTAAAAACGGTGATAACAGACTAGTTTTAGAAGTAGCACAACACTTAGGTGAAACTACTGTTAGAACAATTGCTATGGATGCTACTGAAGGATTAAAAAGAGGTGATGAAGTTACCAACACAAATGCTCCTATTCAAGTTCCAGTTGGACCTGAAACACTTGGAAGAATTATAAATGTAATTGGGGAACCTATTGACGAAAGAGGTGAGGTTAAGACTAAAGAAAGTTGGCCAATTCATAGAGCTGCACCTGAATTTAATGACCAATCGACAGAAACTGAAATACTTGTAACAGGTATTAAAGTTATTGATTTGCTTGCGCCTTATGCAAAAGGTGGAAAGATTGGATTATTTGGTGGAGCAGGAGTAGGAAAAACAGTTTTAATTATGGAATTAATTAATAACGTTGCAAAAGCTCATGGTGGTTTTTCAGTTTTCGCGGGAGTTGGAGAAAGAACTAGAGAAGGAAATGACCTTTATCATGAAATGATAGAATCTGGAGTAATTAAAAAAGAAGGAGCTGGTTCAAAAGCTGCTCTAGTTTATGGGCAGATGAATGAACCTCCTGGAGCAAGAGCAAGAGTTGCACTTACAGGGTTAACTGTAGCTGAGTACTTCAGAGATCAGGAAGGTCAGGACGTACTTTTCTTCGTAGATAATATTTTTAGATTTACTCAGGCAGGATCTGAGGTTTCAGCTTTGTTAGGAAGAATTCCATCAGCTGTTGGATATCAACCGACATTAGCTACTGACATGGGTAACCTACAAGAAAGAATTACGACTACTAACAAAGGGTCAATTACATCTGTACAAGCAATTTATGTGCCTGCTGATGATCTTACAGATCCTGCTCCAGCGACATCGTTTGCTCACTTAGATGCAACGACTGTACTTTCAAGACAAATTGCAGAAATTGGTATTTATCCTGCAGTAGATCCGCTTGATTCTACATCAAGAATTTTGGATCCAAGAATTGTTGGAGATGAGCATTATAGAGTAGCAAGAGATGTTCAAAGAATACTACAATCATATAAATCACTACAAGATATTATAGCTATTCTTGGTATGGACGAGTTATCTGAAGAAGATAAACTAGTTGTAGCAAGAGCAAGAAAAATCCAGAGATTTTTATCTCAACCATTCTTTGTCGCAGAAGTATTTACTGGTTCTCCAGGAAAACTTGTTGATCTTGACTCAACTATCAAAGGTTTTGATGCAATCTGTAAAGGTGAGTATGATCATTTACCTGAAGCTGCTTTTTATATGGTTGGAACAATTGAAGAAGCTATAGAAAAAGCTAAGAAAATGGAACAAGAAGCTGCTGCTTAATGAGTGAAGAGTTTAAAGTTGAAATAGTAAATCCAGAAAAATCTTTTTTAGTAAAAGATGATGTTTCAGAAGTTGTAGTCCCTGCTTTTGAAGGAGAAATGGGAATATTGAAGGATCATATCTCTATTATTTCCTTTTTGAAACCTGGGATAATTAAGATTTTATCGAAATCAGGTGATGAAAATTACTATGTTGAGGATGGTATTGTTGAGTTCAAAAATAACAATCTATCTATTTTAACAAGTACAATTTTTAATCTTGCTGATATGGATAAATCAAAGCAACAAGATTTACTTAAACAGGCAGAGGAAGAGGCCAATAAAACTGACATAAATGATCAATCTAAGTATTTAGCTGATCAAAAAGTTGAAGTTTTAAAAACTCTAAATTAATTTTTTTACTTTTTCTTTAAGCTTTTTGTAAATATGATGTTTGAAATCAACCACAACATCAGTAATTAAATCTAAGTCAATCCACTTCCAATCTAAAAATTCTGGATTAGATGTATTAATATTTATCTCATTATCATTTCCAATAAATCGCATTAAAAACCATTTTTGCTTCTGACCTTTGTACTTACCTTTCCAAATAATACCTAGTAATCTATCAGGTAAATCATAGGTCAATGTACCATCTAATTCTTTTATAAGTTTTACGCTTTTAATACTTGTTTCTTCCTCTAGTTCTCTAAATGCAGCTTTTAAATTATCCTCTCCCTCATCAACACCACCCTGAGGCATTTGCCAAAAATTTTTAGGATTATCTATTCTTTTTGCTACGAATACTTTATTTTCTTTATTTAATAATACAATTCCGACCCCACTTCTCAGTGGTAGATCTTTAAAATTTTTTTTCATATTATCCGTTGAGTAGTTTAACAGCGTAATTTAGTTGATTGTCAGTATCAGTTTTTATCCTAAAATCATCACCTTCCTCATTAACTTCGATATCAGGTCTAACACCTACTTCAGAAATAGATTTTCCTGAAGGTAAATAATATTTTGATACAGTAAGACGTATTGCACCACGATTTCTAAGAGGAATTATTGATTGAACTGAGCCTTTACCAAAACTATTTTCACCAACAATAATAGCTCTCTTATGATCTTTTAAAGCTCCAGCTACTATTTCGGATGCTGACGCTGATCCATAATTAATTAAAACCAACAAAGTCTTTCCATCTGTAATATCACCTTTTCGCGCAAACCACTTTCTATTTTCAGATTTTTTTCTGCTCTTTGTTGAAACTATTTCACCATTTTCTAGAAAAAAATCAGAGATTTTAATTGCTTGAGATAAAAGTCCGCCAGGATTGTTTCTAAGATCTAGAATAAATGAATTTAACTTTTTATTTTTTTTTAACTCATTTATTTGTTTTTTAATTTGATCACTACTATTGTCATTAAATGATGTTAGTCTTATGTAACCAATATTTTCATCAATAATTTCAGATTTGACTGATTGAACCTGAATAACCTCTCTCACGATATTAAATGTTAATGCTTTTTTAACACCTCTTCTTCTTACAATAAGCTCAATGGAAGTTCCTACTGGACCTCTCATAATATCGACAGCTTCGCTTAATGACTTTCCTTGAACTTGAATATTGTCAATTTTTACAATGTAGTCTCCAGCTTTTAATCCAGCTCTAGATGCTGGAGTATCGTCTATAGGAGAAATAACCTTCACCACACCAGCTTCCATACTTACTTCTATTCCAAGTCCTCCAAACTCTCCGCTAGTTTCAGTTTGCATTTCCTCAAAAATTTTAGGAGGCATATATGCTGAATATGGATCGAGTGATTGTAAAAGACCATTAATCGCAGAATCCATACTTTCAGACTGATCGATCTCATCAACATATTCTTTATTAATTTTTTCCAGAACCTCTCCGAAAAGATCAATTTTTTTATAAATATCTATTTCAGCTGAAATAACTGTTTTATTTAAGCAAAAAATAGAGAAAAAAATTAATAATAAAAATTTAATTTTTTTCATATCATCACTTTTTCTTTTGGAATTAGCTCTGACCAAATTTTCTCTAATTCATAAAACTTTCTTTTTTCTGGATGAAAAATATGAATAATCAAATCAATTCCATCAACAAGTTTCCATTCTCCACTTTCTTTACCTTCAATTTTAGAATCTTTTACACCGTTATTTTTAAGTTTTTCTAAAACTTGTTCTGATAATGATTGGATATGTCTAGATGAAGTTCCGCTTGCTATGATCATGTAGTCAGCCATAGAACTTTTGTCTTTAAGATCAATAGTTACAATGTCTTGAGCTTTATTGAGATCTAGTGTGTTGATTACAATTTCTTTTAAGTCTGAAATTTTGTCCATTAATTGATTTTTAGATTATCAAATTTTTCTTAATTGAGAAGATGAAATGTTGACTTTATTAAACTCAATAAACTCTAGATTAGCCTTACTAAGTTGCTTAAATGTCTTTGATTTTAAAGAATTTTTTTTATACCCATGTCTATCAAAAACTAGAATGTTACATTTTTCTGAAATTAATTTAGATTTATGCCATTTATGAAAATTAATAAGGTTATCGGCACCCATTAAAAAATAAATTTCAATGCTTTTATCTTTTTTTAAATGATTGATTAAATTAATAGTTTTATTTGATTTAATAATTTTTTCATAAAATTTAACCTTAATAAATGAATTTGTACCAATTATTTTTTTACAATATTTAATTCTGTCAGCGATAGACTTTTTACTCTCTATTTTAAAAGGATTTTTTTTTGTGATTGCCCAAATAATTTTTTTGAGTTTGAATCTTTTTTTTGCTTCCTTAGAAATTGCCAAATGTCCTCTGTGAGCAGGATCAAAAGATCCACCCAATACACCAATTTTTATTTTTGTGTTATTCAATTTAATTTCTTATTTTACCATTACTAGTGATTTCATATTTATATGAAATCAATTGATTTAAACCTACAGGACCTCTTGGTGGCAGTGTATTAGTAGAAATTCCAACTTCTCCACCAAATCCAAATTCACCACCATCAGCAAATTGAGTTGAGGTATTATGCATTGCAATTGAGCTTTTAACATTTTTTAAAAAATAATTAGCTGTCTTTTTATTTTTTGTAATGATGGAGTCAGTGTGCATAGTTCCATATTTGTTGATATGTTTAATTGCCTCTTCAGAATTTTTAACAACTTTAACAGATACAATTGATGCTAAATATTCAGTTGACCAATCTTTTTCTTTTGCAGGATATACTTTACCTTTGTAATAACTCTTCAAAATTTTATCGCCAATTATTTTACAACCACTATTTTCAAGTGCCTCCAAAATTGGATTACTAAATTTTTTGATTATATTTTTATGAATAAGAATAGTCTCAGTTGCACCACAAATGCTTGTATTTCTTAATTTAGCGTTATAGACAACTTCTTTAGCCATTTTTAATTCTGCATCTTTATCTATATAAGTATGACAAAGCCCCTCTAAGTGTCCAATTATAGGTACTTTGGATAACTCTAAAACTTTTTTAACTAAATTTTTTCCACCACGAGGTATGATGACATTGATATATTTTTTCATTTTAGAAAGCATAATATCCACAAGCCTTCTTTGTTTTGAATCGATAAATTGTATAAAGTTTTCATCAACTTTATTTTTTTTTAGTGCTTTTCTAAACAACTTGGCTAGAGCTCTGTTTGAATTTATAGCTTCAGAGCCTCCTTTCAAAATCACCACATTCCCAGATTTAAAACAAAGACTAGCAACATCTGAAGTCACATTTGGTCTACTCTCATAAATAACACCAATAACTCCGATTGGTATTGATACTCTTTTTATATACAAACCATTTGGTCTTTTCCACTTGTCTAAAGTATTGTCTATAGGGTCCCTTAATTTAGCTATTTTTAAAATAGAATTTACAATTCCATTTAATTTATTTTCATTTAAATGAAGTCTTTTGATTAAATTCTCTTTTAACCCTTTTTTTCTTGCGTAATTAATATCTTTTAAATTCTGATTAATAATAAATTTTTTTTCTTTCTTAATTAATTTCGCATAATCATTTAAAACTTTATTTTTTACTTCAGTTGTAACTTTATGTTCACTGGCTTTTTGAGCTTTTATTCCAACTAAATTCATATATTTAATCATTTAAATTTCCACCATATCATCTTTATGAATAACTTCTGATTTTGCAACATAGCCTAATAATTTTTCAATTTCATTAGAGTGATGACCCATAATTTTAGTCACCTCATCGGAAGTAAAGGAACTTAAACCTCTAGCACATTCATTATTTTTTTTGTCTAATACTTTAATATGATCACCTTTGTTAAATCTTCCCGAAACTTTTTTAATTCCAGCTGCTAACAAACTTTTTCCAGATTTTAATGCTTTTTTAGCACCATCATCAATTATTAAAGCTCCTTTAGGTGCTACAGAACTTATTATCCATTTTTTTCTAGCATCTAACTTTGAAATTTTTGGACTAAACCAGGTGCAGTTATTTTTTTCAATTATTTTTGAAATAGGATTTGAATATAGTCCATTTGCAATAACCATAGTAGTACCAGCAAGCTGACATATTTTTGCTGCTTCAATTTTTGTGTGCATACCACCACTTCCATATTCATTTACACCTTTAATATAAATTTTTTTTAGATCTTTTTTTAGGTTATCAATTTTCTTAATAAGTTTAGCATCCTTAAAAACTTTAGGATTTTTTGTATACAAACCATCAACATCAGATAATAAAATTAAAGTATCTGCGTTTGTAATTTGTGCAACTCTAGATGCCAATCTATCATTATCTCCATATTTTATTTCACTTGTTGCAATAGTGTCATTTTCATTGACCACAGGAATAAATCCAAGTTCAAAAAGATTATCAAAAGTTCGTTTTGCATTGAGAGATCTTCTTCTTTCCTCAGTATCTTCTAATGTAAGCAAAATCTGAGAAATATTTAATTTATATTTTGCAAAAGTTTGTGAAAATAAATTCATCAGCTCTATTTGACCAATAGAAGCAATAGCTTGACTCTTATCCAATTTGATATTTTTCTTGTTATAATTCATTTTCTTGCAACCCAAAGCTATAGCACCAGAACTAACAATAACTACTTTTTGATTTTTATCTCTTAATTTTTTAATATCTTTTGCAAAACTAGATAACCATTGTTTCCTAATTTTTTTATTTTGATCAACTAGTAGAGATGATCCAATTTTGATAACAATTATTTTGGAGTTTTTAAGATACATAAGACAAAAGTTTTGCTTTAATTTTTGATACAGATTCTTTTTCCAGAGTTGTCATTGTCATAATCTCACAATTTTTACCCTTTGAAAAATGATCTATAACTTCATTTGCTGTTTCTTCATCAATCAAATCAATTTTATTAAGCACAATAAGTTCTTTTTTTTCTAATAACTTTGCACTATAACTTTTTAATTCATTTTTCACCTGATTATAAGACACATTCAGATCTAAGTTAGTGACATCAATTAAGTGCAGTAAAGACTTACATCTCTCTATATGTTTTAAAAATTGTATCCCTAAGCCTATACCTTCGTGAGCTCCTTCAACTAATCCCGGAATATCTGCAATGGTAATTTCTTTATCATCATAAGAAGCCACGCCAAGATTTGGATTAATAGTTGTAAATTTATAATTTGCAATTTTTGGATTTGCGTTTGTTAATGCTGCTAACAAACTTGATTTTCCAGCATTTGGCAATCCAATAATACCGATATCAGCAATTGTTTTTAATTGAAGCCATATTGTAAATTCTTCTCCGATAGTGCCTTTAGTAAATTTTCTTGGAGCTCTATTTGTAGAACTTTTAAATCTTGTGTTTCCTAAACCTCCTTTTCCGCCAGCTGCCGCAACATATTCTTCACCTTTTTTATTAAAATCGAAAAGTAGAGTTTTATTATCTTCTTCAAATACCTGTGTACCTAGAGGAACTTTTAAAATTAAATCTTCACCACCTTTTCCTGTTCGGTTTTGACCAGAACCATTTTCTCCACGTTCGGCTTTGTGGTGTTGTTGATATCGATAATCAATAAGGGTATTTAAATTTTCCTCTGACTTTAAAATAATTGATCCACCTTTTCCACCGTCCCCACCATCTGGTCCACCAAACTCAACATATTTCTCTCTTCTAAAACTAGGAGATCCATCTCCACCGTTTCCAGCTTTAATATAGATTTTAACTTGATCGAGAAATTTCATAATACAACATCTATTTTAATTAGTTGTACTATTAATTGGGCTTTACAGAAACGAAGGTTCTATCTGATTTAGATTTTTTGAAGACAACTTTTCCTTTAATAACTGAAAATATTGAATGATCTTTACCCATACCAACATTTTCACCTGGAAAAATCTTAGTTCCTCTTTGTCTAACAATTATGTTTCCAGGAATTACTGTTTCGCCACCATACTTTTTTACACCAAGTCTTCTACCGGCACTATCTCTTCCATTTCGTGATGATCCACCTGCTTTTTTTGTTGCCATAATTTACCTAATAACTATTTGCTTACCGCTTCCTTAACTTCTTCTTTTTTTGAAGTTTTAGAAATTTTTTCAGCTTCTGATAAAATTTTACCATCTTTTGAAAAAATTTTGTTAATTCTTATCATAGAATATTCTTGTCTATGCCCATTCTTTCTTCTTGAATTTTGTCTTCTTCTTTTTTTAAAAATTAAAATAGTTCTATTTTTGCTATTTTTAATTAAATCAGCCTCTACTTT
Source organism: uncultured Pelagibacteraceae bacterium (assembly GCA_902571425.1). GTDB lineage: Bacteria > Pseudomonadota > Alphaproteobacteria > Pelagibacterales > Pelagibacteraceae > Pelagibacter. The sequence goes on from CACGBZ010000001.1 coordinate 107,190, forward strand.
TGCGCCTTCAACATTTGGAGTTCCAATTTCAATTGATTTATCATCACCGTATGCCAAGATTTCATTAAACTCTATTTTAGTCTCAGGTTTAGAGTCTTGTAGTTTTTCAATCTTTAGAATTTCTCCAGATTTTACTTTATACTGTTTTCCACCTGTTTTTATTACTGCGTATGACATAGTATGATTTAATTTAAAGTTACCGCAATATAGTTGTAGTCAGCTTTTAGTCAAGCCGAATTAATTAGAAATTATCCTTAAAATCTCTTAATTTTGAAAAGGTTTTAACATCTTTTGCTCTTAAAAATATATTACACTCCAATTCCTCTTTTAAAGTTGAGGGTATGGTAGGAATTCCATTTTCTCTTAATTTTTCTATTTTTTCTATTTTTATTTGTAAATCTTTGTTTTCGGAATCATATTTTTTGCAAAATTTTGCATTGTTAAGAGTGTATTCATGACCACAATAAATTTTTGTATCTTTTGGTAATAATTTAATTTTGTTTAAAGATTCAAACATTTCTTCATAAGAACCTTCAAATATTCTTCCACAACCAAGTGAGAAAAGTGTATCTCCAGTAAAAACTATTTTTTCTTTAAAAAAATTAAAACAAATATGGCCTGAAGTATGTCCAGGTACATGTATAATTTTAGCTTCAAAGTTTTCAGCTTTCCATATTTGATTATCTTCTAACAATATGTCTATCTGTGGTATTCTTTTCGAGTCTCCTTTAAAACCCACAACAACTGATCCATATTTTTTCTTTAATTCTTGATTTCCTCCAATATGATCATAGTGATGATGAGTATTAAGAATGTATTTTAATTTTATATTTTTATTTTTTAGGAAATTTATTATTGGCTCAGACTCACTGGGATCTACAACACACGCAGAATTGTTACTTTCGTCTATTATTAAATAGCTATAGTTGTCTTGAAGACAAGGTATAATTTCAATACGCATTTTATTTTTCTATCAAAAATATACCAAGATCTGCAACCAAATTTTTAACGCCTAAATTACTCTCATTTATTATTGATTTATTAAGATTGTTTAAAGCGAGTGATTTAAAAATCTTTATATCTTTTGATTTTACAAAATGAAAAAAATCTTTGATTGTGCACATGTGTAAATTTGGAGTGTTATACCATTCATCTGGTAATGTTTTTGTAATTGGCATTGTACCTTTAAATAATAAATGAAATCTTACTTTCCAATATCCAAAATTAGGAATAGTAACTATTGCTTTTTTTCCAACTCTTAAAAGTTCATCTAAAACTAATTCAGGACTAAGAAAAGCTTGAAGGGTTTGACTTAAAACAACATAATCAAATGATTTGTCTGGAAATTGCTTTAAATCTTTTTCAGCATTTCCTTCAATTACCGTTAAACCTTTTGCAATACATTCTTGCACTTTTTCTTTTGAAATCTCTAATCCTCTTATATTTATGTTTTTATTATCCTTTAAAAATTTCATCAAAGTTCCATCAGCACAACCTACATCTAAGACCTTCTTATCTTTTTCAATTAAATCTGCTATTACCTGAAATTCATTTTTCATAATTAATTTTCTTCGTAAGATTTATCTAAAAAGTTTTTAAGTGCACTTAAGAAGTCAGGAACATCTAGTAAAAAGGAGTCGTGACCTTTATCTGACTCAATTTCTACAAATCCAACATCAGCTCCTATTGAGTTTAAAGCAATCACAATATCTTTGTTTTCTTGGGTTGGATAAAGCCAATCTGAAGTAAATGAAATTATAAAAAATTTCGCATTTGTATTTACAAATGCTTCTGAAAGACTACCATCAAATTGCTTAGCTAAATCAAAATAATCCATAGCTCTAGTAATATAAAGATAACTATTTGCATCAAATCTATCTACAAAAACTGACCCTTGATATCTTAAATAACTTTCTATTTGAAAATCAGCATCAAATCCAAATTTAAGATCTTCTCTTTCTTGTAACTTTCTTCCAAATTTTTCCTGCAAACCTTTTTTAGATAAATAAGTAATATGAGCTGCCATTCTAGCTACTGCCAAACCTTTTCCTGGATTAGTTTCGTTTGATGTATAGTTCCCATCTTTCCAGTTACTATCAGCTGTAATAGCTTGTCTACCTAGCTCGTTAAAAGCAATATTTTGTGCTGAATGACTAGATGTGGTTGCTATTGGTATCACTGTTTTAGATTTATTAGGGAAGTTACTAATAAACTGAAGGACTTGCATACCTCCCATTGAACCACCAGTTATAGAAAATAATTTATCAATACCAAAATGATCAAGTAAATTATATTGAGCATTCACCATGTCATTAATTGTAATAACTGGAAAATTTGTTCCAAGAATTTTTTGATCAGGATCTTTATTACTTGGTCCGTATGATCCCATACATCCACCAATTACGTTAGAGCAAATAACAAAATATTTATTTGTATCAATAGCTTTTTCAGGACCTACTGCATAACTCCACCAACCCTCTTTCTTAGTTACAGGGTTTATTCCAGTTACAAATTGATCTCCTGTTAGAGCATGAAAAACTAATATTGCATTATCCTTTTTTGAGTTAAGTGAACCGTAAGTTTCATAGGCTATAGGAAAATCCTTTATGGTCTTTCCACAGTCTAATTTTAGTGGTTTCTTTACAATTAAAGTTTTTATGTTTTTCTCAATATTCATAGTTTTTGACTGTTTCGAATTGTGAGAAAAAAAACTATTTTAGCGGTTTTTTTTAAGCGCTCGCAATTCAGTTAAATCAGCGCATAATTTTTTTACTAGAACTTATTTATTATGTCAATTTTTTAAAAAAACCTCTTATTCTCTATAAAATTTTGTAATTTTATCTATAAAGAGCACATAAATTAAAAAAAATGATAACTCCAAATTTTAAAAAATTTAAAATTGAGGCTTATAAGCCTGGTAAATCAAAAGTTAAGAAACTTAAGAACGTAATTAAGCTTTCTGCAAATGAGTCTGCTTTAGGTATGAGTCCTAAAGCAAAGAAAATAATATCAAATAAAAATCTGAATTTAGATAAATATCCAGATGGAAAATCTCAAAATTTAAGAAAAGCAATATCTAAAGCTTATAAATGTAATTCTGAGAAAATTATTTGTGGAGCTGGTTCAGATGAAATTATTCAAATGCTCTGTCAGTTGTTTTTAAACCCAAAAGATGAGGTTGTGGTACCAGAGTATAGTTTTTTAATGTACAGAATTTACTCAAAAATTGTAGGTGCAAAAGTTGTATTTGCAAAAGAAATTAATTTTAAAGTTTCAGTAAATGAAATTTTAAAAAAAATAACAAAAAAAACTAAAATTGTGTTTATAGCTAATCCAAACAATCCTACAGGAACTTACTTAACAAAAAAAGAAGTTTTAGAATTAAGAAAAAGATTAAATAAAAAAATTTTGCTAGTTATAGATGATGCTTATGCAGAATATATGAAAAACAAAGATTATTCATCTGGGTTAGATTTGTTTAAAAATAATGACAATGTTTTCATCCTTAGAACTTTTTCAAAAATGTTTGGATTAGCTTCTCTGAGAGTAGGTTGGGGATATGGATCAAAAAAAATAGTTGATGCGCTAAATGTTATAAAACCACCATTTAATGTAAATGGTATTGCTCAATTAGCTGCCACCGAGTCACTGAAGGATAAAGCGTTCATAACTAAATCGATTAGACATAATTTATTATATTCTGAAAAAATTAAGAAATTTCTTGAGACATATAAAATTTTTTCAAATTCAGTTTCAGCAAATTTTTTGTTACTTAATTTTGAAAAATGCAGATATTCAGCAAAATTTCTTTATGAAAAACTTAAAAATAAGGGAATTATTCTAAGATCAACAGAAGATGGTTATCATATAAAGAATAAATTAAGGTTAACTATTGGATCTAAAAAAGAAAACTTAAAATTTATGAGTGTTATTAAGCAAGTATTGAAAAAATGAAAAATATTTTAATTATTGGCTGTGGATTGTTAGGTTCATCTTTATTAAGGCGTATTAGCAAAAAAAAGATAGCAAAAAAAATATTTATTTATGAAAAATCAAAATCAAATATTGCTAAGATAAAAAGATTAAAATTACCTGGAACAATTGTTAAATCATTAAAAGAAGGTGTAAGTAATTCTGATTTAATCATCTTTTGTACACCAATGAGTGAATACAAAAACATTATTTTAAAAATCAATAAATTTATATCATCGAAAACATTGATTACAGATATTGGTTCTTCAAAAATTGAAACTTCTAAAATTATAAATAAATCTTTAAAGAAAGGTATTCATTGGATTCAAAGTCACCCTATAGCTGGATCAGAAGTCAGTGGACCACAGCATGGTAAAGAAAATATGTTTACTGATAGATGGTGCATAATAATTAAAGAAAAAAATATTAAAAAAAATAATATAAATATTCTAACTAAGTTTTGGAAAAAAATTGGAGCAAAAGTAGTTGTTATGAGTGCTGAAAAACATGACAAAATTTTTTCTATTACTAGTCATTTACCACACTTAATTGCATATAATCTGGTGAAATCTGCACAAGATTTTGAGAAAAAACAAAATTATGAGCTAATCAAATATAGCGCTGGTGGATTACGAGATTTTTCTAGGATTGCAGCATCAAATGAAATTATGTGGAGAGATATTTTTTTTAACAATAAAAATAATATTTCAAAAGCGATTGATTTATTTATTAAAAATTTAAATCAATTTAAAAAAGATATTAATTCAAACAATAATAAGTCTATCGTAAAGAAACTTATTCAGACTAAAAAAGTAAGGTCAAAAATCATCAAATTGAAACAAGATATTGATAAACCTGACTTTGGAAGAAATTAATATTTTATTCTAGATACTTTTTTTACCTTTAGCTTGACAGTTTTTTCAATTCTATTAATTGTTTCTATAATTGGCATAATAATTACTTTTCTTTCTGGACCATAAGCATGAATTAGTTGTTTAGAATTTAAACACATAGCAACATGACCTTTCCAAAAAATAATATCTCCTTTTTTAAATAGTCTTTTCTTTGAATTCTTTTTTGTATATTTGATCTGATCTTTTGTATCTCTTGGATAAAACGAATTATTATAAAAATAAAATATTTGCAATAAGGCTGAGCAATCAATACCTCGAAATGTTTTACCACCCCAAACATATTTTACATTTAAAAATTTTTTAAATATTTTTGTAAAATTATTTTCTTTATGAGTTAATTTTTTTATATCTACTTTTTTAATCCATTTATTTTTTTCAATTTTTACGTAATTCCTATTTTGCTCAATTACAGATAATCTGGATGCAAGTGGAAGCCAACTGCTAGTTCTAATCCCAGGTTTTTTATAAATCTTTGCTTTTAGTGAACTCACCTTATAATTGGGACTAAATTTTTCTATATATTTTGAATTTTTTATAAACCCCTTATAATTATCAAATAAAGTTTTAATTTTTATCCAATCTTTATATTTTGCTAAAGTTTTGAATTTTTCACCATACACAATTTGTGAAGTCACTTCAGATTTTCTCGAAGGATTTTTGTAAATATTCGAAAAATTACCAATGAAATAAAAATTATTTTGCACCAATTTTAATTTTATTTTTAATTAACCACAAACAAATTAACGATGGTATCACCATAATAGTCGTTAAAACAAAAAATGTTCCCCAATCTCCGTTTAACCAATCAACCAAAGCTCCTGAAGATGAAGCCAAAGTAGTACGGCCAGCTGTACCAATTGAAGCAAGTAATGCATACTGTGTCGCTGTATAAGTTCTATCAACTAGTAATGATATAAATGCAACAAATGCTACAGTTGCAAAAGCTGCTGTGATATCATCAGCTATAACCGCAATTGCAAATAAAATTTCTGATTTTCCAGTCCATGCTAAAACTGCAAATAAAAGATTTGTTATGGCCATTAACCCACCAGCAAAGAACATAGTTTTAATTGTCCCAGCTCTCATGGCCATTATTCCACCCAACAAAGTAAACACTACTGTTGTTATCCAACCAAGTCCTTTTGAATAAATTGCAATTTGACCTTTGGAGAAACCAATTTCTTTATAAAAAACAATAGACATTCTTCCCATAAATGCCTCACCTATTTTAAATAAAAAAACAAATCCTAAAATTCCAGCTGCAATGGCAAAACCATTTTTTTTAAAAAAACTAATAATAGGTCCGCCTATAGTTCCTGTAATATATGCGATAAAATTTGTAATTATATTGCGAGATCCAAGTTTTTCTTCAATCAATTTGTCTGTTTCTCTTTGCTTTGCTTGTCTATTTGTCTCTTTAGGTTCATGAACAAACATTAATCCAATATTCATTAAAATTATCAAAACACCTAAAATTAAAAAAGTAGCTTGCCAGTAGTCGGCAACACCCAGGTTTTCAAAATATTCTGCTGTGAATAAAGCTACAACTCCACCTAATTTATACCCAGTCCACCAACCAACAACAGCCATAGCTGCACCAGCAGCCATTGATTTTCCTTCATTTTCATTTATCTGTTCAATTCTTAATGCATCTACAGTTATATCTTGGGTTGCTGATGCTATAGCAATAATTAAACCTACAGTAATTAATAAAGCCAAATTTTCAGTTGGATTAATCACACTCCAAACAACAAGACTTAACAAAATAATTAATTGCATCAAAACTATCCATCCTCTTCTATGACCTAATTTTTTTGTTAGTATTGGAATTTGAATTCTATCTACAATTGGAGCCCATAAATAATTGAAAGCGTATACTCCAAAAATTAAACCTGCCCATCCAATTGTTGATCTACTAAGACCTTCTTCTTTAAGCCAAAGACTTAAGCTACTTGCAATTAATACCCATGGAAATCCACTTATTGCACCTAATAAAAGAATTCTTACCATTCGAATATCTTTATAAACCGCAAGAGAATCAAGCCATGTTTGTTTCTTTGTTTCAGACATAATTAATTTCTCCAAAAAGATGGTAAGAACAATACTAATATTGCAAACAACTCAAGTCTACCTAAAATCATACCTACAGTTAAGATCCATTTAGAAATATCGGGCAAAGATGAAAAATCTCCATTAGGCCCAATAATAGGACCTAAACCAGGACCAACATTTGATATTGATGTTGCCGCTCCAGAGATAGCAGTTATAAAATCAAGACCAGTTAATGATAATAATGCGGCTAAAATAAAAAAAATAACAAAGTAAAAATAAATAAATGAAATTATTGATGCAATAAATTTATCATCAACAGATCCTTGATCATATTTAATTACAAATATTCCCTTGGGATATATAATTTTTTTTAATTGATTTGATATAAATGAATATAGAATTTGAATTCTAAAAATTTTGATTCCACAAGTAGTTGATCCAGCACAACCCCCAATAAACATTAATGCAAGAAATATTGTTATAGGAAAACTTCCCCAACCGTCGAATTCAGCATTCACATAACCTGTTCCAGTCAATATTGAAATCGTATTAAAAAAAATAGATCTTAAACTAAAGTTTCCGTTATTATTAAATAACAAATAAATTGATAATAAAATAATGCTTATAATTATTATTTTAATAAATGTTCTGATTTGAATATCGTTTAAAAATATTTTTTTATTACCACTAATAAATTTAATATATGCAATGAATGGAATACTTCCTAAAATTATAAAAATCATCGATGATATTTCTATAAGAACACTGTCAAAATATCCGATAGATTGATTATAATTAGAAAATCCACCTGTAGCTATGGTAGTCATAGAATGAGTTAAACTATCAAATTTTCCCATTCCAAATACCCAATATGATAATGCACAAAGAGCAGTCAGACCCGAATAAATATAAATAAGTCTTAAAGCTATTTCTTTTGATTTAGGAAGAATTTTTTCAGATGAGTCGTTGCTAGAAATTTTAAATAATTGCATACCACCAACATTCATTATAGGCATTAGGGTGATTGCCATTACAATTATACCAATACCACCCAACCACTGAAGTATTGCTCTCCATAATAGAATGCCTTTTGGTGTATTCTCTAAGTTTGAAATAATTGTAGATCCAGTTGTTGTAATACCAGACATGCTCTCAAAAAAAGCATCAGTAATTGAAAGCTCCATAGTAGAAAATATAAATGGCAAAGATCCAAAAATAGCAATACTTAACCACGACAAAGCAGTTAATAAAAATGCTTGTTGTAAATTTAACTTTTTGTCGTGGTCAAGATTTGAAAGAAAAAATAATGATCCAAAAATTATAGTAACAATAGATGCGCCAAAAAATGATGAATCTATTTCAGAATAAATAAATTGAGCAATTATAGGGATGAACATTGAGACCCCTAAAATAATTTGTAAAATTCCTAGTGTAAAAAAAACAGTTTTATAATTAGACATTTTGAAAGAACATTATTTTATGGTAAATAAATTTCAACTCTATAAGAATTAATAAAATCGCCAATTTAAGATTTTTATAAAAGATATATTCGTGATTAAAAAAGAAATTTTAGACAAAACAAGTGCTTGGCCTTTCGTTGAAGCAAAAAAAATGCTTCGTGAGAGAAAATCATTTATTGATAAAAAAGGGAAAATTACTCTTCAAACAGGATATGGTCCAAGTGGCCTTCCGCATATCGGAACATTTGGTGAAGTTGCAAGGACTTCAATGATGGTTAATGCTTTAAAGCAACTTACAGATTTACCAGCAGAAATAATTACTTTCTCTGATGATATGGATGGTTTAAGAAAAGTTCCTGATAATGTTCCTAATCAGGAATTGCTAAATAAAAATCTTCATAAACCATTAACACAAGTTCCAGATCCATTTGAAAAATTTTCAAGTTTTGGAGAACATAATAATGAAATGTTAAAAGATTTTTTAAATAGTTTTAATTTTAAATACAGTTTTAAAAGCTCAACATCTTTATACAAAGGTGGTTTTTTCAACCCAACTTTAAAAATTATTTTAGAAAATTATGATGGTATAATGAATATTATACTTCCAACTTTAGGCAAAGAACGTCAACAAACTTACTGTCCTTTTTTACCTATTTGTCCAGATACAGGGCATGTTCTTGAAATTCCAGTTATAGAAATTGATAAAAAAAATTCTAAAATAATTTTTGATAATAAGGGTAAAAAATTAGAATCTAGTATTTTGGATGGAAATTGTAAATTACAATGGAAAGTTGATTGGGCAATGAGATGGTATGCTCTAGATATAGATTTTGAAATGTATGGAAAAGACCTTATTGAGAGTGCAATTTTATCAACTAAAATTATAAATTTGATTGGTAAAAAACATCCATCTGGATTTGCTTATGAATTATTTCTTGATGAAAAGGGTGAAAAAATTTCAAAATCTAAAGGAAATGGTATTACCATCGACCAGTGGTTAAAATATGCCTCACCTGAAAGTTTGTCTTTATACATGTATCAAAATCCAAAAAGAGCTAAAAAACTTTTTAATGAAATAGTGCCAAAAGCTGTAGATGAGTACCTTGATAATATTGAAAAATCAAAAAAACAAACAGAACAACAATTGGTAATGAATCCTGTTTGGCATGTTCATAATGGCAATATTCCAAAAGAAGAAATGATTATGTCTTTTTCTATGTTGTTGAATTTGGTTGAGACAAGCAATGCTGATAACAAAGATTTATTATGGAAGTTTGTTAAAAAATATAAATCTAACATTCATGAAAAAAACTTTCCAATTTTTGATGGACTAGTTGGTTATGCAATCAAGTATTTTAATGATGTTATTAAGGCTCAAAAAAAATATAAAAATCCATCTGAAAATGAAAAATTAGCTCTACAAGCTTTAGTTAAAACTTTAGAACAATGTAATGATCAGATGTCTCCTGAGGATATACAAACATTAATATATTCAACAGGTAAAGAGAATGGGTATGCAGAAAACTTAAGAGATTGGTTTAAATTAATTTATGAAGTGGTATTTGGAGATGAAAATGGACCTAGAATGGGTTTTTTTATAAGTTTTTTCGGTGTTAACGAAACAAGAGAGTTGATAATTAGTAAATTGAAATAATGTATTCAAATTTAAGATCATTAATATTTAAAATAGATCCTGAAAGAGCACATTTTTTAGCAATTCAATCACTCAAACTTAATTTAGTTTCAAATATATTTGATGAAAACAAAAATGATCCTATTTTAAAAACAAAACTATTTAATCAACATCTTGATAATCCCATAGGTATTGCAGCAGGTTTCGATAAGAATGCCGAGGTATACAACCCTTTATTTAAGTTGGGTTTTGGATTTGTTGAAGTAGGTACGGTTACACCATTAAAACAATATGGGAATGAAAAACCAAGAGTGTTTAGATTGGTAGAAGATCAAGCATTAATTAATAGGTTAGGTTTCAATAACCATGGATCAGATACAATATTAAACAGAATAAAATCTAATAAAAAACTAGGTGTACTAGGTGTAAACGTAGGTCCAAACAAAGATTCTAACGATAGATTGAATGATTATCTTATTGGATTAGAAAAATTTTCTGAAGTTGCAGATTATATTACAATTAATATTTCTTCACCAAATACTGAAAATCTTAGAAATTTTCATGAAGAGAATAAATTGAAAGAGTTATTAAAATCTGTCTCAGAGAAAAAAAAACAATTAAAATCTGAAATTCCTGTAGCTGTAAAGATTTCACCAGATATAAATGAAAATCAAATTGACTTAATTTCGGAAATACTTTTAGAAAATGAAATAAGTGCAATAATAATTTCAAATACCTCCGACGCTTCTCGGGAAACACTTCAAAATATACAGAGACATCAAAAAGGTGGTTTATCTGGAAAACCTATTGAAAAAAAATCAAATCTTTTAATAAGTAAATTCTACAATTTAATTAAAGGTAAAATTAAAATAATTGGAGTAGGTGGTGTTGACTCTGGTAAAGCAGCTTATGAAAAGTTTTTATTAGGAGCAGATTATGTTCAGTTGTATACTGGCATGGTATTTCGAGGACCCAATATTGCTGGGATGATTAAAAAGGACCTAAAAGAATTACTAATAAGAGATGGTGTCAAAAATTTCACAGAAATTGTTGGAAATAAAACTGTTTCTTAAATGTATTAAACTTGACGCCTTCAATATCTCCCCTTATATAGGCACTGTTATTATGTCAAAAAAATGCGAACTTACCGGTAAAATTCCCATGAAAGGTCATAATGTTAGTCATGCTAACAACAAGACTAAAAGAAGATTTTTACCGAATCTTAAAAAAGTAAAATTTACAAGTGAGCTCACAGGAAGAAGTTTAAAACTTACTGTAAGCAATTCAGGTGTAAGGTCAGTTGACAAAAAAGGTAGTTTTGATGAATTTTTAAAAACTGTAAAGAATAAAAATTTATCCCCTAGATTAAAAAAGCTGAAAAAAGTAGTTTTAATTAAATCCCCTTTTAAAAAGAAACCTGTAGCTAAATCAGCTTAATGAACAAATTATTTATCACCCTGTCAATAATGATGGGGGTTGTTGTACTATCTTCTAATTATTTAGTTCAGTTCCCAATAAAATATTTTGGATTAAATGAGATTTTAACTTATGGAGCTTTTAGTTACCCAATAGCTTTTTTAATAACAGATTTAGCAAATAGGTCTTATGGAAAATTATTAGCAAGGCAAATTGTATATTTGGGCTTTTTAATTGGAATTATATTTACATTGTTATTCTCAACTGATTTTGCAGATTTAATATCTGTCAGAATTGCAATAGGATCAGGGGTAGCTTTTATTACTGCTCAATTATTAGATATTCAAATTTTTGATCGATTAAGAAAAAAAGAGTGGTTTATAGCTCCTCTTACTTCATCTTTGATTGGATCAACAGTTGACACATTTTTATTCTTTTCAATATCATTTTATGCAACAGGGGTACCTTGGGTTACTTTATCTCTTGGAGATTTAGCGGTAAAAATTTTAGTTGCTATAATAATGTTGATACCATTCAGAATGTTATTGAAAATTATTAAACCAATTAAAGTTTAATATAAAAATTTATAAGACAAAATTTTATAAGCTAATTTTGCAACAAGAAAATTATAAGAATTAAATCCTTTAATTGGAGATAGTTCATTAATATCTGCACCAACAATTTTCGAGTTTTTAGCTGCAATTCTTATTATATCCAATGTTTCATCCCACAAAAGTCCTCCTGGTTCAGGTGTACCAGTCGCAGGCATAATGCTTGAATCTAGTCCGTCCACATCAAATGTAAGATAAACAGTTTTGTTTTTAATTAGTTTTTTAAATTTAGACAAATTCCATTTTTTTTTATCTTTCGCCCAAAAAATATTTATTCTTGAAGAATTCTTTTTTAAAAATGGGATTTCACTTTCAGAGATGTTTCTTATGCCAAATGAAATTAATGAAACGTTTTTATAATCTAGACACCTTCTAATCGCTGAAGCATGTGAAAATTTTTCTCCATTATAACTTTGACGTAAATCTGCATGAGCATCAAAATGTAACAGACAAATGTTTTTATATTTTTTAGCAAAAGGAACAATACATCCAGGAGTTATTGAATGTTCTCCACCTAAAGTCATTGGGAAAAGTTTTTTATCTAAAATTTCTTTATTAATATTAGAGATTTTGTTTAGTGCTTTTTTTATATTTTTGTCGATTTTAAATGGTTTTAAAGTTTTAATACCTATTTTTTTATAAGGTTCGCAATTAAGCTCTTCATCATATAGTTCAACTTGATGAGATGCTTTTATAATTTCTTTAGGTCCATTTTTTGTTCCTCCACCATAACTTACAGTTTTTTCTAAACCAAATGGAATAATTACAGCTTTTTCTTTAAAGCTAAATTTATTATCAATTCCTAAAAACCCGTTTTTATTTGAGAGATATTTCAATTTTATTCAAAAATTTTTGTAAAGTTTTTTCTTGCTCTGTTTTTCCATTCACCCTTATGATAAGCATCACTTGCTATCAATGGTAAAACACTAGTTGCTTCTGCAAACACCATCTGTTCTTTTGCAATATCTACTTTACCCCATGAACTTGCTTCTTTTAATGTGGAGCTGCTACATGCACCGTCTCTACTATCAGCAACAGTAATTTGAACTGCATATTTATGCATGTCTACATCTTTTCCTAATAGTTCAGCGCAAATAACAGTATCTTGAATAAAGTTTTTAGGCACACCACCACCAATCATAAATAATCCAGAACCTTTAGATTTGATTTTAATTTCTGTTAGTTCTCTAAATTCTCTAACTGAATCTATTGTCATATGTTTTTTTGGATTTTGTTCTTGATGTATAACTAACCCAAATCCTGCACTTGAGTCAGTAAAGGCAGGGCAGAAAATAGGAACATTGTTGTCAAAAGCTGTTTCAATCAAAGAGTCTTTTTTCTTTGAGTTATTTTTTAAATATTTTCCCATTTCATAAATGAACTCTCTTGAAGTATAGCTTCTTGCTTCTAAGTTATTTGCGATTTCACATATAATTTTATCGCACATTTGAAGCTCTTCTTCATCTATGTAGGTATCGTAAATTCTATCTATATAGTTATTCCTCAGCTCAGTATCATCTTGAAATTGTGAACCTTGATAATGTTTAAAACCAAGAGCTTCAAAAAAATCCATATCTACTATTGAAGCGCCAGTTGCAACAATTGCATCTACCATATTATATTTAACTAAATCTTTATAAATATTCATACATCCAGCTGCCGAAGTAGAGCCTGCTAAAGTAAGGAAAATTGTACAATCTTTATCTTTAAGCATCTCGTTATAAATATTAGCAGCATTTGCTGTTTCTCTAGAAACAAATGACATTTTTTCCATTGAGGAAATAATTTTTCTACTATCAAAAGAAGTTATATCGATGTGTTCAACAGGATTTTTTAAGAAATCTCTTTTACTGTTATGACCTAGATTTTTTTGACCTGACATTAAGCTACCATATTAGCTTTGTTAATGTCTTTGTCATACATTGTCATTATTGGATTATCTTCAACTTCGTAAATTTCATTTGAGTAATAACCATTAAACTGAGTTCTAAATGTCAATCCGTATGCCCCAAGTTGACCGAGTTCAATATAATCATTTTCTTTAATATTATTTGGAAGCAAAAAAGGACCTTTCATATAATCCATGCTATCACATGTAGGTCCAAAGAAATCAAAAGCAGTTAATTTTTTTGAAATTATTTTATTAGAATTTTCTTTAATCATTCTAGATGGGAATACAATGTTTGGTGTACCTGCATCAAAAAGAGTACCATAGGTACCATCATTAATATAAAGCTTTTGTTTTTTTCTTAAATTAACTCTTACAACTGTTGAGCCACTTTCTGCAACTATAGCTCTACCAGGCTCACAAATAATTTCAGGAAGTTTTTCAAGCTTTAAATTTTCTAAACTCTTATTTATTTCATTAAAATAACTACTTAAAGATTGTGGAATTAAGTCAGGATAGATGGTAGGGAAACCCCCACCTACATTAATAAAATGTGGAATAATTTTTGTCTTTTTAATTATATTTCCAATTTCACTAATTCCTTTTGAATAAGAAATTGGATGCATACATTGCGAACCAACGTGAAAACTTAAACCAATCTTTTTAGCATGTTGTTTTACAAGTCTTAACAAACCTATTGCTTCTGATGTTAAAGCACCAAATTTTTTTGATAAATCAATTTCTGCATGTTCATTTGAGACAGCCACTCTTACAAATAACTCTAAATCTTTAGCATTATTTGTACTTTCAATTATTTTAATCAGTTCATCTTTAGTATCTAATGAAAAAGTTTTTACCCCACAATTAAAATATGCTTCTCTAATACTTTCTCTACTTTTTACAGTATGCATATAAGAGCATTTAGCAGTTTTGCTAAAAGTTCTAATATTTTTAATTTCCTCAATTGATGCAACATCAAATTGCTCAACTCCACTTTCTATTATTGTTTTGATTACTTCAGGGTGTGGATTAGTTTTGACTGCATATAATATTTTACCTGGAAATTTATTTAGGAAAAATTTAACAGCAGATTTTATGGAATTCTTTCTTATACAGTAAACTGGTTTTTCAGGTTTCAGCTGATTAATTAATTCTTCAACTGATTTAAATTTTTGCATTTTAAATGCCTCCAAAAAAAATTTAATAAAAAAAAGTCTTTTTAAAAAAAACTTTCATATTTTGTCGCATATAAAGAAAACAACACTAATGTAAAGCAAATAATTTTGGGCGCAAATGCCCCAATTTTGTGTATTGCAATATTCTGTTGAGTTCCCATATGAGCTAAATGAAAGAAGAAGCAAAACTACAAAATTTAAGCGATTTTGAGAATAAATCATTAATTATAGTTGATGATGACAATCCTTTCCGTGAAAGATTAGCTAGAGCAATGGAAAAAAAAGGCTTTGAAGTTTTTCAAGCTGAGAGTGTGCAAAAGGGAGTTGAATCTGTAAAAACTAAAAAACCTGGTTTTGCTGTTGTAGACTTAAGGCTTGCTGATGGCAATGGACTTGAGGTTGTAAAAGAAATTCAGTCTTCAAATAGTGAAAGTAGAATCATCATGTTAACTGGTTATGGAAATATTCCAACGGCAGTAGCTGCAATCAAAGAAGGTGCTATAGATTATTTAGCTAAACCTGCTGATGCAGAAGATGTAGAGAAAGCATTATTGGCTGATCCTTCAAAAAAAGCAGCCCCACCAGAAAACCCGATGTCAGCTGATAGAGTTAAGTGGGAACATATACATAGAGTTTTCGAGTTATGTAATAGGAATGTTTCAGAAACAGCCAGAAGGCTTAAAATGCACAGAAGAACTCTTCAAAGAATTCTTTCTAAAAGATCACCTAGATAAATTTTTTAATTTTAATTATTTGCTTAGTCAAAAGAGCTAAAAGCATGATTTTAAAAATCTCCGCTAATAGAAACGGTTTTGCACCTAAAGCAAAAATTGGCTTATCCCATCCAATCAATGTTCCTAGCCAAATTAGACCCAAAATATAGATTGTTGAAGTTGCAACAATTAACTTAAATAAAACAACGAAAAAATTATCATCAATCTTAATTTTGGAAGCTAAGTAACAAGCTGTTAAAAAACCAATTAAGTAACCCATAGTTGGTCCTGTAAAGTAAACTAATCCAACACCTTTTTCAGGAGAATTTGAAAATACAGGAAGCCCTGCAATTCCTTCAATTAAATACAGACCAATTGTAGCTAGTGCAATTTTATGCCCTAAACTTATTCCTAAAAATAATACAACAAATGTTTGCATGGTCATAGGAACCGGATAGAAAGGAATTTTGATCTTTGCTGATATAGTTAGTGCTATTGAACCAAGAACAATAACAACCAGAGATTTAAATAGTTTAGCTTGCGTGAGATTTTTTGTTAATTCCATTATCAAATAATACTCAAAATATAAAAAATAATCTACTTATAATTGTTATAATAATTGAAAGTAAATTTTTTTATATACAGAATATGATATCATTATAATATTTAATATTACTTCATGAATAAAATTCAAAAAACAGATCATTTTTATTTGATTGATGGCTCTGGTTATATTTTTAGAGCTTACTATGCTTTGCCTCCATTGACTAGAAAGAGCGATGGACTTCCAACAGGTGCGGTAAGTGGTTTTTGCAGTATGTTATTTAAATTATTAGAGGACTCAAAATCTGATCAAAACTTGCAAAAACCAACACATTTTGCAGTAATATTCGACTCAGCAAGAAAAACTTTTAGAAATGAAATTTATAGTGATTATAAAGCTAATAGGTCAGAGGCGCCTGATGATTTGGCTCCTCAATTTGAGTATATAAGAAAATCAGTACTAGCATTCAATTTACCATCTGTAGATCTTCCTAATTATGAAGCAGATGATTTAATAGCCACATATGTTGATCAAATCCTTAAAAAAGGTGCAAAAGTTACAATTGTTTCATCAGATAAAGATTTAATGCAGCTTTTCAAAAAAGGGGTTCGAATTTTTGACCCCATGAAAAACAAATTTATAACTGACGATGATGTCTTAAAAAAATTTGGAGTAGATGCTTCAAAAGTTATTGATGTGCAATCTTTAGCAGGAGATAGTAGTGATAATGTTCCTGGTGTTCCAGGGATAGGTGTTAAGACAGCTGCAGAGCTAATTAATAAATATGGCACTTTAGAAAATTTACTAAAATCTACTAATGAGATTAAGCAAAATAAAAGAAGAGAAACATTAATAGAGAATAAGGACAAAGCATTAATAAGTAAAAAACTTGTAACACTAAATCATAACTCTCCTGTTAATAGAGAGTTAAGTGAATTTAAATTGCAAAATATAGATAAAGATAAATTATATAAATTTTTAAGAGAAATGGAATTTAACAGGTTGTTAAGTTCTGCAATTTCTGCTTATGGAGAACCTGAACTAGAAAGTAATAAGATTGAAACTCAAAATCTAGATAAACAACAAACGATAAATAACAAAAATTATTATTTAATTAATAGCTTAGATGAAATTGATAAATGGATAGAAGAGGCAGAAGAAGTTGGTAAAGTTGCTGTAGATACGGAAACAACTTCATTAGATCCTCACCAAGCAGATTTAGTGGGTATTTCTCTCTGTTCTAAAATTGGAAAAGCATGTTACATACCAGTTGGTCACAAGTCTCCCAAGTGTCTTAAAAAAGATGCAGTAATTAAAAAATTAAAAAAAATATTAGAGGATCCTAGTATCAAAAAAATAGGTCAAAATATAAAATTTGATTTTATCATATTTTATAAGTGTGGAATAACACTTTCATCAATGGAAGATACAATGCTGATGTCTTATGTCTTGGATGCAGGAAAAAATAGACATAATATGGATACTTTATCAGAAATTCATTTAGGACATAAAACTATTTCTTTTAAAGAGATGGTAGGCACAGGTAAGAAAGAAATTAATTTTAGCGAAGTAGAATTAGATAAAGCAAAAGATTACGCTGCTGAGGATGCTGATGTTACTTTTAGATTATACAAGAAATTTGTAAAAAATTTAAAATCTGAAAAGATGATAAATATCTATGAAATTTTTGAAAAGCCATTAATTAAAATTCTCGCATTTATGGAAATAGAGGGAGTTGAAATTGATAGTAAGTTTTTAAAATCTCTTTCATCTAAATTTGAAAAAAAAATAAATAAACTTGAAAAAGAAGTATTTAAAATTTCTAAAAAAGAGTTCAATATCGCATCCCCAAAGCAATTAGGTGAAATAATATATAACGATTTGAAAATAGCCGGATTAAAGAAAACCAAAAAAGGAAGTTTTGCAACAAGTGCAAGTGTTTTAGAGGATTTAGCTTTCAAAGGTCATGAGTTCCCAAAATTAATTTTAGATTGGAGACAAGTTTCAAAGTTAAAAAATACTTATTCAGATGCTTTACCTGAACATTTAAACCCTAATACAAAAAGAGTTCATACTTCGTTTTTGCTGGCTGCTACAACGACTGGAAGACTAGCATCTAGTGATCCCAACTTACAAAACATACCAATTAAAACAGAAGATGGAAAAGATATAAGAAAAGCTTTCACTGCAAAAAAAGGACACCTATTAATTTCTGCGGATTATAATCAAATTGAGATGAGAATTTTAGCAGACCTGGCAGATGTAAAAGAATTAAAAAAAGCTTTTAAAAATAAAGAAGATATTCACTCTTTAACAGCTAGCCAAATATTTAATATTGATATCAAAAAAGTTAATCAAGATCACAGACGAAAGGCTAAGGCTATTAATTTTGGAATTATTTATGGAATTTCACAATATGGATTAGCCAAGCAAATAAACGTTTCTAATTATGAAGCAGAAGAATTTTTGAATTCATATTTTGCTAAATTTCCAGAAATTAAAGTTTATATGGATAATACAATTAAATTTTGTAGGAAAAGTGGATATGTTAATAATATTTTTGGAAGAAGATCCCATTTTAATGCAATAAATGACAAAAACTTTAATGTCAGAAATTTTCAAGAACGTGCCGCAATTAATGCTCCCATTCAAGGTTCTGCTTCTGAAGTAATGAGATTAGCTATGATAAGATTGGATAAGAAATTATCAGAGGAAAAAAACTCTAATTCAAAAATGCTCTTGCAAATTCATGATGAATTAATTTTTGAAGTACCAAAAAAAGATGAAAAAGTAATGATTAAATTAATTGAGAAAGAAATGACCAGTGTGGCCCTGAGTGATTATCATTCTTTTTCAACTCCTTTAACAGTTGATATTAACGTTGGAGATAATTGGGGTATGTTACATTAAATTTATATCATTGCCCAAATTAGGACAATTTAGTATTTTTAAATTACTTTATGCAAAAACAAACAATAGCTTTGATAGATGACGACAGAAATATTTTAACAAGTTTGAGTATCGCATTAGAAAAAGAAGGTTTTAAAGTTCAAACATACATTGATGGTGAAAGCGCATTAATCGGTTTAACTAGAATGCCACCCGACTTAGCAGTCATAGATATAAAGATGCCTAAGATGGATGGAGAAGAATTACTGAAAAAACTTCGAAAAAAAACTTCCTTACCAGTAATTTTTTTAACATCTAAAGATGATGAAATTGATGAGTTGTTAGGCTTAAAGCTAGGAGCAGATGATTTTGTAAAAAAATCAGGAGGTTTTTCCATTAAAGTTTTGATTGAAAGAATTAGATTGCAGTTAAGAAAAAAAGATTCAAATAATATTTTAGAGGAAAATAAAAGCCTCATATCTCATGGTAGGTTAAAATTAGATCCATCACAACTCGAGTGTGAATGGAATGGAAAACAGCTTCCTGATAAATTGACAACAACTGAGTTTTTAATCGTTAAAGAATTAGCAAAGAGGCCTGGTATAATTAAAGAAAGAGCTCAACTGATGGATATAGCCTACAGAGAGGACACCGATATTGAGGACAGAACTATTGATAGTCATGTAAAACGAATTAGAAAAAAATTTAAAAAAGTAGATCCTGATTTTTCAGCTATTGAAACTAGGTATGGTAGTGGATATAGATGGAATGTTAGCTAATGTTTAGTAAATACTTAAAAACTCTCTCTATATTAAAGAAATTTTTATTTATAAATTTTGTAATTTTTACAATAATTGGACTATTTACTTTTATATATTTGAATAATATTCAACCAAGTTTAATTAAAAAAAAATCTCAAAATCACACAAACATTATTAACAACACTATTGATAATATTTTAAGGTTAGATGTAAAATTCCAATCTGATGATATTAGAAGATTTTTATTTTCCACAAGGTTTATTTTTCAAAATTTAGATAGAGTAATATTTTTTGATGATCAGCTTAACCTTATTGGAGACACTGATACTTTAGATCTTGATCCAAGATCATTCTCTAAAAGACTTGATAAAATTGAATTTGAAAGTTTAGATAATGAGGAAATAGAACAAACTATTGAAGAAAAAAATATAAAAATCGATGAAAAAAAACCTGTTTCATTCAAAGATATATTAAAAAATTATTCTAGTTCTGAAAATTTAGGAAGTACTTTTACATTTACACAAGAAGATTTTAATCAATTTAATGTAACAACAATCAAGAATGTAAAAAAGAATGAAATTAATCTTGGTTATGTAGCTATTACAGAAAACGCTAATGAAATAAAAACAGCGATAGATGAGAGAAAAGCATTTGTAATAAGAACAGCTATATCTGTAGGATTTGTAATATTAATATTTTCTTTTGTGTTAAGTAGATACTTTATCAAACCAATTCAAAATCTTGTTGGATATACAATTCGTATTAAAGAAAAGAGTCAAGTCAAACCAGGTATTGAAAATCTTAAAAAAAGAAATGACGAATTAGGACTTTTATCAAATTCTTTAGAGGATATGACAAATGAGCTTCAAAATAGAGTTGCGCATGCAGAAAACTTTTCGACAGATTTAGTTCATGAAATTAGAAATCCATTAGCATCTTTAAAAAGTGCATCAGAAATTTTACAAGACACAAATGATAGCGAACAAAGAAATAGATTATTGAATATACTTAGTCATGACGTTCAAAGAATAGAAAGATTAATTACCGATTATTCGCAAATGTTAAAGGATGAAGTTGCTTTAAGTAAAGAAAAAATGAAAAAAATTGATATTGAACCTATCATTCAATCTGTTGTTGATGATTATAATAATATTCATCAAGTGAAAAAAGGAATAAAAATTGAATATAAAAATGATGGAAAAGATAAATATTTAATAAATGGTATAGAAAATAGAATTGAACAAATCATTGCAAATTTATTAGATAATTCAATATCGTTTAGTAAAGATAGTGGTAATGTTTTGGTAGATGTTTCAATTGATGAAAAAAACAAAATATCAATTAAAATTATTGATGAAGGCCAAGGATTTAAAGAAAAAGACACATCAAGAATATTTAAAAGATTTTATAGTAATAGACCTGAAAAATTTGGAGAACATTCAGGTTTAGGTTTAAATATAGTAAAAAATTTGGTTGAATTACACGACGGTGAAATTGTAGCATCTAATCGTCTTGATAAAGAAGGCGCAATGATAGAGATAAGATTTCCCAATGTTTAATCTATTGTTGATAAATAAAATCTTAGCTGTATAAAGCTTGCCATGGAAGATTATAAAGTAAAAGACATATCCCAAGCAGATTTTGGTAGGAAAGAAATTTCAATAGCTGAAAGTGAAATGCCTGGTTTAATGGCTTTAAGAGAAGAGTATTCTAAAGAAAAACCATTAAAGGGTGCAAGGATTATAGGATGTCTTCATATGACAATTCAAACAGCTGTATTAATCGAAACTTTAGTTGCATTAGGTGCTGAAGTTCGTTGGTCTTCTTGTAATATTTTTTCAACTCAAGATCATGCAGCAGCTGCAATTGCAAAGGTTGGGATCCCTGTTTATGCCTGGAAAGGTGAAACAGAAGAAGAATATTTATGGTGCATTAAACAAACTATAGTTGGAAAACCTGACTGGAAACCCAACATGTTATTAGATGATGGTGGAGATTTAACAGCCATAATGCATAATGAATATCAGGATTTAATGAAAGACATTAAGGGTGTTTCAGAAGAAACTACCACTGGAATTAAAGCACTAAATAAAATGGAAAAAGATAAATCGCTTTTAGTTCCAGCAATAAACGTGAATGACTCAGTCACAAAATCAAAATTTGACAATTTATATGGATGTAGAGAAAGTTTAGTAGATGGGATAAGAAGGGCTACTGATGTAATGATGTCTGGAAAAATAGCAATTGTTGCTGGTTTTGGTGACGTTGGTAAAGGAAGTGCCGCATCTTTAAGACAAAGTGGTGCTAGAGTTTTAGTTACAGAAGCAGATCCAATTTGTGCTCTCCAAGCTGCAATGGAAGGTTATGAAGTGGTATTGATGGAGGAGGCTATAAGTAGAGCTGATATAGTTGTAACAGCAACAGGGAATAAAGATATTGTTACTGCAGATCACATGAGAGAGATGAAAGATAGAGCCATCCTATGTAATATTGGTCACTTTGATAATGAAATACAAGTTGAAGCTCTTAAGAATTATAAGTGGACTGAAGTTAAACCTCAAGTGCATGAAATAGAGCTGCCTAGTGGTAAAAGAATTATTTTATTAGCTGAAGGAAGATTAGTTAATCTTGGTTGTGCAACTGGACATCCAAGTTTTGTAATGAGCGCATCATTTACTAATCAAGTAATTGCTCAAATAGAACTTTGGCATAATCATAAAAATTATGAAAATAAAGTTTACGTACTTCCAAAACATTTAGATGAAAAAGTAGCAACTTTGCATTTAAAAAAAGTTGGGGCAAAACTAACAAAATTATCAAAAGAACAAGCAGATTATATAAGTGTTGGAACAGAAGGTCCTTTCAAACCAGATGCCTATCGCTATTAAAGATAGCAAAATAGATATCACTTCAGAGAAGTTAACTAGAGAATTAGCCATAGAATTTACAAAATATCTTGAAGGTGGTGAGTTTGTTTTTTTATATGGAGAGATGGGTGTTGGTAAAACTACCTTTGTTAAATATTTAATAAATGAGTATCAAAAAATAAATAATTTAACGCAAACAGAAATTACAAGCCCTACTTTTAGTTTATTAAATGAGTATCAGGTGAAAGATATAAGAATAAAACATTATGATTTATTTAGAATTAATAGGAAAGAAGATATCAATAATTTAGATATTTTTGAAATAGATAATAAATTAATAACACTTATCGAATGGCCACAATTAATTGCTAGTAAAAAAGATATTAAATTTATATCTTTAACTTTTAATTATTTAAATGATTTAAATGATAGAAGCGTAGATATAAAAGTTTGAACAAGAACTTATTTTAATGAAAAGCCTAGCAAAATTAAAAAAAATAAAAGGTGACGCATCTTTTAGAGAATTTTACAGAAACAAAGAAAATAAATCAATTATAGTAATATCTAAAAAAGAAAAGTTAAAAAATCTTTTAATTTATGATGCGATTAATAAAATTTTAATTAAAAATAAAATTTTAGCACCAAATCTATTAAGTGAAAATTACATTAATAATTATATAGAAATAAATGACTTTGGAGATCAAACTTTGTTTCAAATTTTAAAAAACAAAAAGAATAATAAATATATCATTTTTAAAAAGATAATAAAAATTTTAAATAAAATACAATTAATAAAAGATAAAAAAGTAAAAAATTTTAAAAACAGATTATATAAAGTTCAAAAATATAATAACAAAATATTGTTTGATGAAACTAAACTTTTTTGTGACTGGTATGCTCCAAAGATATTGTCTAAATCCAAAAGTATTCAATTTAAAAAAAAATTTAGATTCGAGATAAAAAAATTATTATCAAAATTAAATTATAAAAATGTTACATTTGTTCACAGAGATTTTCATGTTTCAAATTTGATGTATCACAATAAAAAAATTGCAGTAATAGATACTCAAGATGCACTAATTGGCAATAGAGCTTACGATTTAGCATCCTTAATTGACGACGTAAGATTAAAAACAACCAATGAATTAAAAGAGAAAGTATTTAAGTTTTACGTCAAAACGAATAAAAAAATTGATTTAAAAAAATTTAAAAAAGATTTTGAAATATTATCTGTTTTAAGGAATTTAAAAATAATTGGTATATTTATGCGTTTAGCTGCTAGAGATAATAAAAAAAAATATCTTAAATTAATTCCCTACGCTTGGGAAATGATTAATCATAGAATTACAGAGCAAAATGAATTCGATAATTTGATATTACTATTAAAAAATAATTTTCCAAAATTTATAAGGTAGAGTAGTGAGAATAAATACAGCTTTAATTTTATGTGCAGGTTTTGGTAAAAGATTAAATCCAATTACTTTAAATACCCCTAAGCCCTTATTAGAGATTAAAGATATTAGCATGTTAGAGCGATGTATTAATTTGATTGAAAAATTAGGCATTCAAAAAATTGTAATAAATACTTTTTATTTGAAAGATCAATTTTCTGAATTCTTAGATAATAAAAATTTGAGTTTAGATATTAAAATAATTGAGGATGGTGAGCATATTTTAGATACGGGGGGAGGTGTTCAAAATATGATTAAAGACTCTAATGAAAACGATTTTTTAATTTTTAATCCAGATACAGTTTGGAGAAATAATTATAGGGACGAGATATTAAAAATGGAAGAAATTTATTTCTCAAAAAAAATAGAAAACATTCTCCTTTTAGCAAATAAAAAATTAAGTTTTGATAAAAAGTTAAAAGGAGATTTCAATTTAAAAAATAATTTAATTAATAAAGAGTCTGAAAAAAAATTTATTTACATTGGATGTCAAATTATTAATAAAAAATTGTTTACTAGAGATAAAATAGAAAATTATTCAATTTTGGAAATTTGGGATAATTTATTAGATCAAAACAAGTTATACGGTTATGAAAGTCAAAATGATTTTTATCATTTAACAGATCTGGATATTTTTAAAAAACTAAAAGATCTTTAGCTCTTTCTTGATCAAGATATTTGCAATTAGAAATTTTGCTGTTTTCTAATTCAATTAAAAGTGGGTTTCCTGTAGGTATTTCAAGTTTAGAAATTTCATTGTTATCTAAATTAAAAAGATGTTTACAAAGAGCTCTTATGGAGTTTCCGTGTGCAGAAATAAGAATATTTTCATTTGTTTTTTTTTCTATATCTCTGTAATAAAAATTAATCACTCTTTCATATGTATCTTTAAGTGATTCAGTATCAGGAATTTTTTCTAAAGGAATTTCTTTGTATGTTGCAATATTTAGTGGATGATATGGATTGTTTTTATTTAAAGGGTCAGGTCTAAGATCCCAAGAACGTCTAAATTGATGAACTCTATCTTCTCCAAGTTTTTTTTTCATTTCATCTTTATTTAATCCAGTGAGAGCGCCATAATGTCTTTCATTTAATTCCCATGCACTCCTTACTTCTTTAAAATCTTGCAGTTCTTCCTGTATAATTTTTAAGGTATTTTTAGCTCTTAATTGAAAAGACGAGTAATACATATTAACTTCAATTTTTTCTTGTTTTATTAATTCACCAGCCTTTTTTGCCTCTGACTTTCCATTTTCTGTTAGATCTACATCAACCCATCCAGTAAATTTCTTTTCAAGATTCCATACACTTTGACCATGTCTAACTAAAATTAAATAACTCATTTGTTTATCTTTTAGATCAATTTGATAAATAAAACTATATTATTAATGATCAAGTTTTTTTCAAAACATAAATTTATTTTTTATATATTCAATTTTTTTTTAATAATTTTGTATTTATTTCCTGGTAGTTTACTAGGTTTGTTTTTATATAATGATCTAAGTTCACAACCTCAAATAACTCCAGATTTTATTATTTCAACCAATCATCTTTATGCATTCTTGATTGTATCAACTGTTGGATTCTTAACCTTCAATAAATCGAATCAATTTATTTATATAAGCTTTTATTTAATATTTTTGTCTTTATTACTTGAAATATTACATTATTTCATTCCTGGTAGAACTTTTCAATTTTCAGATTTATTTGGAAATTTATTAGGTGTATTAATAATATTATTCTTATTTTACTTTTTTAAAAGAAATGAAAATTCTTAAAATTAATTTTTTATTTTTAATAATATTATTCATATCAGCTTGTTCATCAGTTCCTAAAAATACTGAAAGCAGTTGTTCAATATTTAAAGAAAGATATTTTTGGTATAAACATGCAAAAAAGTCTGAAAATAAATGGGGTACACCAGTTTATTTACAGCTTGCAATTATTAAAATGGAATCAAGCTTTGATTGGTTGGCAAAACCACCAAGACAAAAACTTTTTAAAGTTATTCCTTATAAAAGACCATCAAGTTCTTTTGGCTATTCTCAAGCTGTAAAAGGTACCTGGAAACAATACAAAAATGAAACTGGGAATAAGTATGCAGTAAGATCAAGATTTAAAGATAGTGTTGACTTTATAGGGTGGTATACAAATAAAACTGAAAAAATTTTGAAAATTTCAAAACAAGATGCTTTCAAGCAGTATATTGCTTATCACGAGGGTTGGGGAAATTACAAAAATTATAAAAAAAACAAAAAAGTAATTAATCTTGCAAAGCGTGTGGAAAAACAATCAAATATTTATAAACAACAATTATTGGAATGTAAAAATTCTTTATCAACATCAAAATATATTATTTTTTAATTTAGCTGTTTTTTTAATTCAATATCAACTGCATCAATACGCTTAGTATTTTTTGCAAGAGCCAAATACATTGTTGGAGTTACATATAAAGTAAAGAAGGTAGAAATGATCATTCCTCCTAAAATTGTAGAACCAACAGCCAATCTAGACCCTTCACCTGCACCTGGACCAATATTTCCAATAACCAATGGAAGCATTGCTATCATTGTACTTAAAGAAGTCATAATTATTGGTCTTATTCTAAGTTCACAAGCTTTAATTATAGCATCTTGAATTTTGACTCCAGTTGTTCTTATTTGATTTGTATAATCTACAATTAAAATACTGTTCTTAGTGGATATACCAATCAGTATTATCAATGCAATTTGTGAGAAAATATTTACTGAACTATTTAAAAATAATATAAACACTAAGCCACCAAATACTGCTAGTGGTACTGTTAAAATAATAATAAATGGATGAACAAAAGAGTTAAATGTTGCTGCCATAACCAAATAAGCAGTTAACAAAGCAAGGGCAAAAATTAAGTATATTTCATTTGTTGTTTCTTTTAATTCTTCAGATTTTCCTTTCCAAGTGATTTGATTTTGAGGAGCAACCTTAATCATTACATCTTCTAGGTATTTTATAGCTTCTGTGAGAGTATAATCCTCTGCAAGCGCAGCAGAAATTGTAACAGCTCTCTGACGATTGTACCTAGGAAGTGACTCAGCAGTGCCTTTTTCTTCAAACTCTACTAAACTTGCTACAGATACAAGTTTACCAGTTGTTTCAGATCTGACAAAAATTTTTGACAAACCATCTTTGTCTCTTCTGTCTACTAAATATTGTTGTAAAATGATTGGGTATTCTCTTCCCTCCTTACTGAAAGTTGTAACTCTTTTTCCTCCATAAAGAGTTTCTAAAGTTCTACCTATATTTTCAGTAGAAACTCCCAAATCATTTGCTCTATTTTTGTTAGTAATCAATTTAACCTCAGGTTTATTTTTTGTATAATCACTCTCAATTCTAGACATGTTTCTATTTTTTCTTAACTCTCTTAAGACACTATTTTGAATTTCTTCTAATTCTTCGTAGCTAGATCCATATATAACCATTTGAACAGGCTTATTATAACTTGATACTCTTATTGATTGTGGAGAAATTGGAAAAGCAAAAGTTTCAGGTACAGAAACCACTTGTCCAATAGCTTCTCTTAGTATTGTTTGACTACTTTTTTCTCTATTTTTCCATTCATCAAGTAATGCAATAATTATAAACGTGTTATAAGACGTTGCTGATCTTCCAAAACCAGGAACTCTCATTATAAGTCTTGCATATGGACTGTCCTCTGCCTGTAATAATCTTAATATTCTTCCTTCAATTATTTGAGCTTTTTCTTGGGTATATTCAAAAGAACTTCCTTCGTCAGTTGATCCAATAATTAAATAAGCACCTCTATCTTCAACTGGTATCAATTCTTTTTTAGAAAAACTAAACAAATAAGCTGAAGCACAAATAATTAAAATTATAAATATTGAAATAGTTTTTTGTTTATTAACCCAATATTTAAGGGAGTTCACATAAAATCTTGTAAAAGATTTAAATCCATTATTGAATTTTCTTACAAAGAAATTAATTTTTTCTTTTTTATTTAAAAATTTACTTCCTAGCATTGGAGATAAAGTTAATGCAACAAAAGAAGATACAACTATTGAAAAAGATAAAGCAATTGCTGTTTCTTTAAATAAAGTTCCCGATATTCCTTTAATAAAAATTAAAGGCAAAAATACTGCTATAAGAATTAAAGTCGTTGCAATAATTGCAAATGTAATTTGTTTAGAGCCTTTGTAAGCAGCCACTAATGGTGTTTCACCATTTTCAATTCTTGTATAGATTGCATCAGTCATGATCACCGAGTCATCAGTGATTATGCCAATAGCCAGAATAAAGCTCAGTAAAACGAAAATATTAATTGATAGATCAAAAATATATAGACCTAGAAATGAACCTATAAGACTAACTGGCAATGCAACAGCAGGAACTATTACAGCTTTAAGGTTACCTAAAAAAAGATAAATAATTAAAACAACTAATACAAATGCAATTACCAAACTTTTATATACTTCTTCAATTGCAGCACCAATGTAGGTTGCTCTGTTAAATGCAATCTCTAATTTTAATCCGTCAGGTAAAGATTTATTAAGTTCTTTAATTTTTGTTTTTATCTGTTTAGAAAGTTCTACTGTTGATGCACCACTTTTTGCATAAATTCCAATTCCTACAGTTTTTAAATCAACTGCATTTTTTCGTTGTGCTTTAAATAAAGTTTTTTCTGAAACAGGTCCAAATTCTATATTAGCCACATCAGATAAAATGATAACTTTTTCCTTATTTTTCTTAAGCGGCAATTGTTTAATGGTATCAATATTAGAATAGGATTTATCAATGTTTAAAGTTAAATCTTTGTTATTAGCTTCTAAGGTTCCAGCTGGAAGATTTATATTTTCATTTCTAAGAGCTCTTTCAACTTCCTGAATTGTAAGATCATTTGCGGCTAATTTTATTGGATCTATCCAAACTCTAACACTAAGCTCCCTTAATCCACCAACTAAAATTCGACCTACGTTTGGTACACTTGAGAATGCGTCTATTAAGTATCTTTCAGCGTAATCTCCAAGATCTAAATCATTCCAAGTAGGAGATGATAAAGCTACCCACATTGTAGTTGTAAAACCTGCTGCCTGTTTTAAAATTTGTGGAGGGTTTGACTCACTTGGCAAATTATCTACAACTCTTGCAACTCTTTCCCTAATATCATTAGCTGCATCATCTAAATCAATGTCCGTGTTGAACTGAATATTAATCCTACTTCTTCCATTGAGAGAACTTGAATCGATATTTTTGATACCCTCAGCTCCACCAATTACATCTTCCAATTTTTGAGTTATTTCTTCATCAACAATTTCGGCAGAAGCGGATTTATAATCTGTCTGAACTTGAACTACAGGAGGTTGTATACCATCAGGAAGCTCTCTTACTGGTAATTCTAAAAAAACAAAAATACCAAAAATAATTAATATTAATGACATGACCCAAGCTACAACAGGTCGTTTAATACTTACTTCAGTAATATACATTTAATTATTTTTTCTCTTTTTCAGATTTTTTAAAAATATTTTTTAACCAATCAAATTTACTTTTTTTTTCCTCAGCTTTTTTTGATTTATATTTTTTACCCCAGCCAGAGTTTCCTTGTTTTTTTTTGGCACCTTTCTCAATAGGTCTGATTGTTAAATTTGGTCTTACTTTTTTTGTTCCTTCTGCAACAATTTTATCTCCATCATTTAATCCATCTAATATTTCTACAAAACCTAAGTACCTATCACCTATGATAACTTTTGTTTTTGTAACTTTATTTTTTTTATCAACTTTATAAATAAAAACATTTTCACCTTCGACAACCGTACTTGTATCAGGTGCACTTAAACCATTTCTAACATCATATTTAATAGATATTTCTAAAAATGAGCCAGGTAGTATTTCCCCAGATGTATTATCCATTTTAATTCTAGTTGCTAAAGCTCTTGTATCTTCACTTATCCTGCTAGCAAAAGAATCTACTTTGCCTTTATAAATTTTATTTTTATAACCAGAAAATTTTATATCGACTGGTAATCCAACTTCGATAAATGGGACAAAAATTTCGGGTATATCTACATC
This sequence comes from uncultured Pelagibacteraceae bacterium, assembly GCA_902571425.1. GTDB lineage: Bacteria > Pseudomonadota > Alphaproteobacteria > Pelagibacterales > Pelagibacteraceae > Pelagibacter. The sequence goes on from CACGBZ010000001.1 coordinate 137,602, forward strand.
ACAATATATTGAGCTAGTATCCTCAAGGTTGATTAATATTGAAGATTTTGAAACCTCTATATCCTCTGAAAATTCTCTTTTTCCAATAATTCCATCGAATTGTGCAATGATTTTACGGTTTTTAAGTTCAGCAATTACATCACCTTTTCTAACTTTTTGATTAAAACTTATGGGTTTTAATATTTCATATTTTTCAATTTTAAATGATTGTGTTTGAATTGGAGCTGCAGTCCCATATGTGCTTACAACATTTTCAAAAATTCTTTCTTGTGTAGTAGTTACTATTATTCCAGGAGGAGGTCTTTTGCTAAATTTTTTTTTGAAGTGATTTCCAATCATTGTTCTTCCAATAATCACGGTTGCAATTATTAGAAAAAAAATAATTACTATGCTTGTTATTTTTGTTGATGTTTTCATATTTTAATTTTTTCCGTATTCAGCCCAAGAGCCATCGTAAATGGACGGCATATATTTAGCATTTATTAGAGAATAAGCTAGTGCCAATACGCTTGCAGTTACACCAGAACCACATGAAAATACTATATTTTTTTTATGGTCAAATTTAAATGACTCAAATTTTTCTTGAATTTTATCTTTACTTACAAAAGTGTGGTCTTCATTTATTAATTCAGAAAAGGGGAGGCAAAAAGAGTTTTTTATTGATCCACTTCTGAGACCTTTCCTTGGTTCAGCAACTTTACCTTCAAATCTTTCTCTGCTTCTTGCATCAACAACATTAAATTCTTGTGTATCAATATTTTCATCTATCTGTTTTTTATTTTTAACAAGCTCTTTATTTTCTTTACTCGAATATGATGAAGTTTTAGTAATTACTTCTTTGTCATTTGTAGCTTTGTTTTCTTCTTTCCATTTTTTTAGTCCACCATCTAGCACATGAACTAGTTTTGGATCATGTCCATAGTAAATTAAATTGTACCAACATCTACAAGAACTAATTACATCAGAGTTATCATAAATTACTATTTCATCATCATTTTCTATACCCATATTACTCATTATTTTTTCCCAAGATTTATGATCAGTCAGCATGTGGGGTAAATCAGTATTTAATCTAGAATTTTTATCTAAATCAAAAAAAATCGCATTTGGGATATGTTCTTTACAATACTCCTCGAAACCATTCCTTTGAGTTTGAGGCATATGCCATGAGCAATCAATAATTTTTACTTTATCAATATTATTTTCTAACCAAATTGTATCAACTAAAGACATTTTATCTTTTTTCCAAATATCGTTGATGATATTCTTCAGCCGGGCAATAATTTTTGACTAAAGAAGTTTTTGTTACTACTTTTCCTGATAATTTGACGTTTTCTTTTTCTATCATTTTTTCAGCAGTAATTTTTTGTTGATCATTTAAATAAAAAATTTCACTTCTGTATTGGGTTCCGAAATCTGGTCCCTGAGAATTTAAGGTTGTCGGATCATGAATTTCAAAAAAATATTCAAGAATTTTCTCGTAAGATATTACTTTAGGATCAAAATCTAATTTTACTACTTCTGCATGATTTGTTGTGCCTGTACATACTTCCTTGTAATTTGTTTCAGCATTATGACCTCCACAATAACCTACCTCTGTTTTTATAACTCCATCAAGTTTACTAAACTTAATTTCTGGTCCCCAAAAACATCCTAAACCTAAAATTGCTATTTCCATTGATAATTAACTTAATTAATTTAAAGTTAACCATATGCTATCAAAAAATCAATTAGGCTTTTTTTATATGTTCATTTCGGTATGTGCATTTTCACTTATGGATGTGATTGTTAAATGGTCTGATGATTATCCCGTTGGACAAGTATTATTTTTCAGAGGATTTTGTGGAATAATTCCTATTTTATTTCTTATTCCCAAAGACAGATATTTAGATTTTTATAAAACAACTAGACCCTTTCTTCATTTTAAAAGATGTTTAGCAGGATTAATTGCTTTGGTCTCTATATTCGTAGCATTAAGAAATTTACCTTTAGCAACAGTTGTAAGTATTTCTTTTGCAGCACCAATATTTATAACAATATTTTCAATTTTTTTATTAAATGAAAAAGTTGGTCTTTATAGATGGCTAGCAGTATTAGTTGGATTTGTTGGTATTATTTTCATAACTGAACCAGGTTTTAGCTCTTTAAATTTTTATTATATTTATCCGATAATTTTTTGCTTTGGTCTATCTTATGTTGCTATTGCTATTAGAAAACTATCGTCAACCGAGCCTGCCTGGTTGATTAGTTTTTTCTTTTCATTTTCGATAATGCTTTTAAGTTTTTTATCTTTTTATCAAGGATGGATCTTACCAAGTTTATTAGATTTATTTTTACTATCAATGGTTGGTATATTGGGGGGTCTTGCAAATTTATGGTTGTCACAATCTTACAAATTTTCAGAAGTGAGTTTGGTTTCTCCTTTAAAATATCTTGGATTAGTCTTTGCTATAATATTTGGATATTTTATTTGGAATGAAATACCAACTTCTAAAACATTATTAGGTGCTTTTTTAGTTATTGTTTCATCTATTATTATATTTAGAAGAGAGATGTATTTAAAAAAAAGGTTATCTGTTTCACGACATGAGTAAAACCCCTTCATATTGGAATAAAGCAAAAAAATATTTATCTAAAAAGGATAAAATTATGTCTTCTTTAATTAAAAAATACAAATCTCCTTCGGAGAAAGTACTAACTTCAAGAAAAGATATTTTTTTTTCACTCTGTAAAAGTATAATCGGACAACAAATTAGTGTTGCTGCTGCTAATTCAGTTTTTTTAAAATTTAAAAAAAAATGTAAAAATAAAATTAATGCAAAAACAGTTAGCAAACTATCTTCTATTCAACTCAAAAGTTGTGGTTTAAGTAGGCAAAAAGTAAAAGGAATTAAAAGCTTAGCCAAACAGATATTGAATAAAGAATTTGACCCAAGACTTATTTCAAAAATGTCTGATGAAGAGGCTATTATTTATCTTTCTCGATTAAGACAAATTGGAAGATGGTCAGCAGAAATGATTTTATTATTTACTTATAATCGTCCTAATATTTGGCCAGTCCAAGATATTGGACTTTTAAGAGCTATTTCTAAAAACTATAAAAAAAAATATTTGCCTCCACAAAAATATATAAATTTATTAAATAAAAGATTTTCACCATATTGTTCTGTTGCCACTTGGTATTTATGGAGAAGTATTGATCCTGAGCCAATACAATATTAAGCACCTTCGATTATTTGATGATTTCTAATAACACTATTGCCCAAGATTGCATGTGCAGCCTGATATTCTTCTGAGTAGAAAAATTTTTTTGCTTTATCAAATGTTTCAAATTCAATTACCACTGTTCTAATAAACTCTTTTCCTTCAGTTGTGATTTTATTTCCTCCTCTTACCAAAAAAACACCCTTATATTTTTCAACAGCACTTTTTGATTTTGATGCATAATTTTTCAGAATTTCTTGGTCTTCAATATTTTCGTATATACAAACAATATAACCTTTCATTTTTTTACCAACTTAATCAATCCAATTTTTATATTTTTCAATGTTTTTCTGTAAATAACTAGGTAATTTTTCAATTTCAAAATTATCGAGTACCACTCCATTACCAACTTTATTAACTCTTTTATCAACTCTAAGATCGTAAATAGCTTGTTTCTTTTTAATTAATTCATCAATTTGTTCAATTGTTAGTGATGCTTCATCAAATTCTTTATGATGTAAGTATGATCTTAATTTATGCTCAATCATTTCTGGGCTCTTTAAATTTGAAAAGTGCCACCCACCATCACTAATTATTTTTATATTTGTATATTTCTTCTCAGAAAAAATGGTATCGATTCTATAGAAAGGATATTTTCTGTCTTTTACATTTCTGAGCCACTGGGGAGACAATAATTTTTTCATCTTAACTCCCTTTGTTCCTGACCATTTAAAATTAGGAATATTTAAGTTAAATTTATAATAAAACATATCTTGCTTAAAAATTAAAATTTCATTTCCAATTTCATTAAGTTTTAAATCGTCAAGTTTTGGAATTTCATCAACATCTGATATTAAGATTAAATCGTTTTCCAGTGCGTTTTTTAGCCCTTCTACTATAAAGTTTCTTTGTGAGTTCTCTCGATAAACGGCGTTCATAATATATTTATAATCTCTCGTTTTCTTAGGATCTTCCTGATTAATTGTTTCAACTTTGTTTGGAATTTGATCATAAACTATGTAAATAATTTTATCTTTAAATTTTTCAAATTTCGCTTGATCAAATAATAATTTTCTTTTTTCACCTTTATGATTGTAAGTACTTTCAACAATTACAAAAAAATCAACATAATCATTAAGGATGTTCAATCTAAGTTCTAATACCTGATCTTCATCAAAGTACATAAAACAATCAAATATTTTCATATTTTTTTTACCTTATTTATTAAAAATAACTTATTACTAAATTAAAAAAAGTTAAATATTCAAGTTTTCCATTTAATTCTTCTTTTTAATTTTTTTATTTATGATACCAAATTTGAAATGAAAAAATTATTTTTAAATTTGAAGAATGTACTATTAATTTTAGTATGTTTCACAATTTTTCAAGCTAATGCAGATGAATTATTTAACAAAGGAAAAGAAATTTTTCTTGAGGCTGGTAATTGTGCTGCATGCCATACCCTATCTGATGCAGGATCGAATGCAATGGTTGGTCCAAATTTAAACGAAATTAGACCTGATATTCAGAGAATTATAATGGCAGTTAGAAACGGTATAGGAGTAATGCCTGCAATGGAGGGTATACTAACTGATGATGAAATAGAAGCGGTTGCTCACTATACTTCTATAGCTGCGGAACAATAATAAAAATTTTAACTATAATTTTTTATCCAATGTTTAGCTATATCTACTCTTTTGCAGATCCAAATATCCTTAAATTTTGTGATGTAATTTAAAAATTTTTTAAGAGACTGTATTCTACCAGGTCTTCCAATTAATCTACAATGCAAGCCAACTGACATCATCTTTGGTGAAGTTTTTCCTTCCTCATAAAGAGCATCAAAACTATCTTTTAAATAATTATAAAATTGTTCACCCGAATTAAATCCTTGATTGGTTACAAACCTCATATCATTGTTATCAAGTGTGTAAGGAACCATTAGCTGTTTTTTATTACCTTTTTTTATCCAATAAGGAAGATCATCACTGTATGTGTCGCTACAGTATAAAAAACTACCATTATCAATTACTAAATCTAAAGTATTTTCACTGCACCTACCGGTGTACCAGCCAGCAGGTTGATTACCAAAAATCTTTTTTATAGATTTGACTGCAAGCTTCATATCATTCTTTTCTTTTTTCTTTGATACATTTTGATAGTCAATCCATCTCCACCCATGACTAGCAACTTCATAATTTGCCTTTTTTATAGCCGAACAAACTTCTTTATTTCTTTCCAATGCCATACCAACTCCAAAAATAGTAAGTGGAATTTTCTTTTTATTAAATAGATCATGAATTCTCCAAAACCCTCTTCTTGATCCATATTCATAAATTGATTCCATATTTAAGTGTCGACCTTTAATTGGTTTTGCTCCTATAATTTCTGATAAAAATACTTCTGAAATTTTATCACCATGAAGAGTACAATTTTCTGCTCCCTCCTCGTAATTTAGCACAAATTGCAAAGCCAACTTAGCATTACCAGGCCACTTTACCTTAACTTTTTTGGAACCATATCCCACTAAATCTCTTGGGTACTTTTTTTTCATTTTTTCAAAATAATTTTATCTTTTTTAAATTTATAAATAACAAGATTGTTTCCTTTTCCTTTTCTATCAACAATTAGAAAATTCATATTTTTCATAGAAATCAACGGAAAGTGCCAAATACCAGCATTGTAATTAACCCCAGTTTGATTTGGGACTAAAAAAGATTGGATTTTATTTACATCTGGTTTATTTCCTTTTGGTGCAACAAATACTAAAAATTTTGTATCTTCCATTGGTATAAAGGCTTGGCTTCCTAAGGGATGTTTTTCCATCATATCAATTTTCATAGGAAAACTTCTTTTTTTTGCTTTAAAAATACTAACAATTGCTTTCCCTTTGTTTTTAGATGCATCTACGTTTATCAAATTATCAAATCTTTTTGCATACCCATCATTAATATTTATAGGATTTTTTTTTGACGTATCTATTAATTGACCAAATTTAGAAAAATTTTTTTTAGTAATTTTTTTTGCTTTTATAACTTTCATTTCACAAAATTTCCAAATGCCCTTACTCTTGAAATTCCACCGTCTGGATAGATATTTATCTTAAGATAATTTTCCTTAATTCTTTTAATTAAGAATTTTTTAAAAATATGTTTCTTGTGAGCTGAGAGTTTTGACTTATTTAAAATAAACTTCCAATTTTTTGAATTATTGACAATTGATTTATTAGACAGATTTTTTGAAATGCTTGCAGTTTGAATTGAACAGCTATCGGGATAGTTTCCTTTAAAATGATGGGTATCTATCTCTAGTTTTTTAATTAATCCTGGTTTTCCAAATTTTATTATAAGCCAATCAGAGTTTTTTCCTCTACTTCTTCTTGTTTCCCAACCATCTCCCATATTTTTTCCTTTACCAGGTGCTATGATATTTTCAGCTCTGCCAAAATGTTCATTATTACAACCAATAATTGAAGCGCCATTTAAAACAGATGTAAGGTTAATAGTTTTGTTATTTAAAAAGTTTTTCTCCATTTGAATTTTTCCATAAAGCCTTAGTCTTGCAACTCCACCATCTGGAAAAATGTTCAGTTTTATATAATTAAAAACAGATTTGTTGTTTGATTTGAAGCTATGGTTTCGGCTTGGTCCAAGTTTTTTTTTGCCCAGTAAAGAAATCCATTTTGTTTTCTTATTAGGCTTTGTTTTACTTAAGCAACCCTCTAACGAAGCATGTGTAGGTTGGTTTCCATTGAAGTGTGTTGTGTCAATGTCTATATCAAATATCTTCCCAGGTTTACCGAGTTTTAAAATTAAATAATCAAAACCTTTTGATCTTCTTCTCCTTGTTTCCCATCCATCCATCCATTTACCATGCTTGTCAAATAGTCCATCTTTAAAAACTGGAGTTTCGATTTTTAATATTCTATGAGCAGCTGCAAAAAAATCGTCAGTCTTAAATATAACTTTAGATCCAATTCTTGGGTTCGCTAAGTTAATCATTTTTGCACTTATAAATTTTTTCATTTTTTATTTATTTCATTCAAACGAAAGGTTGCGATTTTTTTTACTTGTTTTTTTGCTTCAAGGAATTCACTTTCTACATCACTTTGTATTCTTTGTCTAAAATTATTCAAAATTTCATTTTTATCTTTACCTTTTACGGCAATTATAAAAGGAAAATTAAACTTTTTTTTATATTCTGAATTTAATTTTTTAAATTCTTCATATTCATCATTAGAACATTGGTTTAATTTTGCAGAGGCTTGTTCTGATATAGATTCAGAGGTCATTTTTTTTGCTACAGCAAGCTCAGGATGAGCATTGAAAATCTCTAAAACTTTATTCTTTTCGTAATTTTCATAAATATCAAGCATTTTAAACATAATATCTTCAAAGTTTTTAAATGGTTTTGACTCAAATGCTTCCACTGCAACTGACTCAGTTTTTTCAAAAACATTACCAAATAAAGACAAAAAATCAGACTTGTTAAGATCGTTAATGTTATCTATTGTTCTCATATAACTTTAAAATAATTTAAGTTTAAAATTAAATGATACTATAATTTTATGACAAAGCTCACAACTCATGTTTTAGATGTGTATTCTGGTAAGCCTGGCAAAGGTATCCTAGTTGAGTTGTTTTATATTAATAATTCAGAACGAAAAAAATTAACATCAACAAAACTCAATGACGATGGTAGAGCTAATTCACCATTAGCTGAGGGAGATATTTTTGTTAAGGGTAAATATGAATTAGTTTTTCATATTGGTGATTATTTTAAAAATACATCTGCAGCTAGCGATGTTCCATTCCTAGATGATGTTATTATCAGATTTGGTATTTCAGATCCCTCACAGCATTATCATGTTCCTTTACTTGTTTCACCTTGGAGTTATTCTACTTATAGAGGTAGTTAAGTGATATCGAGCTCTGTTAAATTTTTATTAAATGATAAGCTTATAGTAATCAATAATCCTGATCCAAATCAAACCATACTTAATTATATTAGAACCGAATTAAAAAAGACTGGAACCAAAGAAGGATGTTCAGAGGGTGGTTGTGGCGCGTGTACAATTGTTTTAGGTGAATTAGTCGATAATAAGATTATATATAAAGCAATTAATTCCTGTATTTCATTTGTTCCATCATTAAATGGTAAACAACTTTTAATTGTAGAAGATTTGGTTTCCAAAGATGGCAAACTTCACCCTGTACAAGATGCGATGGTAAAATTTCATGGTTCCCAATGCGGTTTCTGTACACCAGGATTTGTTATGGCTTTATTTTCAATGTTTAAAAATAACAAAAATCTTAATAATGAATTAATAACAGATTCTATATCAGGTAATTTATGTCGTTGCACTGGATATAGACCTATAATAGATGCTGCAAAAAGTTTAGATAAGAAAAACAGGAATGATCAATTTAGTAAAAATAATAATAAAGTTATTCAATTATTAAAAAAAATTAAACCAAAAAATATTTATATTAAAAAAGATAATAAAATTTATTTTTCACCAAAGAATATTAAAGATTTAAAAAATATAATTAAAAAATACTCTAATTTTAGTTTTCTTGCAGGTGGAACAGACTTATCTTTAAAAGTTACAAAAGAAAGAAAAGAAATTCCTTTTATAATTGATTTAAAAGAAATAAAAGAATTAGACTTTATTAAAGTAAATAAAAATTACCTTGAGGTTGGCGCCTCTACACCTTTAATAAAATTTGAAAAAGAAATTAAAAAACATTATCCTGATTTTTATTTAGTTCTTAAAAGATATGGTTCTGTTCAAATTCGAAATGTAGGAACTATAGGTGGTAACATAGCAACAGCATCTCCGATAGGTGATACATTACCAATTTTGTTATCTTTAAATGCAGAAATTTTAATTGAAAGCTTCAATCAAAGAAAAGTTATTCCTATAAATAATTTTTTTCTTGATTATAGAAAAACTAAATTAAAAAAGAATGAATTTATTCACTCAATAAAAATACCATTGTATAAGAAAAATATTCTTAAAGCATTTAAAATATCAAAAAGATTTGATGATGATATTTCATCTGTTTGTGGATCTTTTAATTTTGAAATTGATAGAAATAAAATTAAAGAGGTTTTTATTGCTTTTGGAGGTATGGCAGCTGTACCAAAAAGAGCTAAAGCCTGTGAGAAAATTCTTAAGAATAAACCTCTTAATTTAAGTACTTTTAATCAAGCAAAAAATTATCTTGATAAAGACCTAAGTCCTATAGGGGATATGAGAGCAAGTAAAGAATATAGACTAGAGATAGCAAAAAATTTATTGATGAAATGCTTCGTAGAAATAGACTCTAATAAGCTAACAAGAGTTAATTAAATGAGCAAAGAGAACTATATTAATGATGTAAGACCACATGATAGTGCTTATAAGCATGTAAGTGGATACGCTGAATACACTGACGACATTAATGAACCAAAAAATACAATTTATGGTGCTATTGGTTTAAGTAAAAAAGCTCATGCAATAATCAAAAAAATAGACTTAAGCGATGTAAAAAAAAGTGAAGGGGTGATATCAGTAGTCACTCAAAGTGATATCTCAGGAAGGAACGATGTAGGCCCTGTTTTTGATGGTGATCCAATATTTCCAGATAAAAAAGTTGAGTTTTTTGGTCAACCATTATTTGCTGTAGCTGCCACAACTACTGAACTTGCAAGAAAAGCAGTATTAAAAGCAAAAATCACCTATAAAGATTTAAAACCAGTTATCACAATAAAAGATGCTTTAAATAAAAAACAGTTTTTATTTAAGCCTAGAAAAATTAAAAAAGGAAACCCTTCTAAGAAAATTAAAAATTCAAAATATAATTTAAAAGGAAACTTTACAACCGGAAGTCAAGAACACTTTTATTTAGAGGGTCAAGCAGCGTTTGTTATACCTAAAGAAGATGATAATTTTTTAGTTTACAGTTCAACACAACATCCTTCTGAGACACAACAATTAATTGCAAAAATGTTTAATCAGAAAAGTAATTCTATAAATGTTGAAGTAAGAAGAATTGGAGGTGGATTTGGAGGGAAAGAGACAAATTTTATGACTGCATGTATTTGTGCGTTGTTGGCAAAAAAAACAGGTCAGCCTGTGAAATTAAGACTAGATAGAGATGATGATATAATTTTGACTGGTAAAAGGCATGAATTTTTATCTGAATACGAAGTTGGATTTAATGATGAAGGAATTATTGAAGGATTAAAAATTAACTTATCATCAAATTGTGGAATGTCGCCTGATTTATCAGCAGCAATAAATGAAAGAGCTCTTCTTCATATAGACAATGCGTATTACATATCAGATATCGAGGTAACAAATAATTTATGCAAGACAAATATTCCAACTTCAACTGCATTTAGAGGCTTTGGTGGAAATCAAGGAATGATGGCTATAGAAAATGTTATTGATAATATTTCAAGGTATTTAAAAATAGATCCTATTCAAGTTCGAAAGAAAAATTTTTATCAAAAAGATAACAAAAATATAACTCACTATGGAATGACTATTGAAGACAATGTGATTAATGAAATATTTAAAAATTTAGAAAATAAATCTAATTATAAGAAAAGATATTCTGAGATAAAAAAATTCAATGAAAAAAATAAATTTAAAAAGAAGGGTATAGCTATTACACCATTAAAATTTGGGATTTCATTTACAACAATTCATTTAAATCAAGCTGGTGCTTTAGTGCATATTTATACAGATGGAAGTGTGTACTTGAACCATGGTGGAATAGAAATGGGTCAAGGGACTCATACAAAAATAGCTCAACTAGTGGCCAATTCTTTGGGGTTACCATATAATTTAGTACATATTTCATCAACAAATACAGCTAAGGTTCCAAATACTTCAGCTAGTGCTGCTTCATCAACTACAGACCTTAATGGTGCTGCAGCATTAAATGCAGTAGCAAAAATTAAATTAAATTTAGAAAAATTTATTAAAAAAAAATATAAGATTTACAATCAAGAAGCAATTTATAAGGATCAATATATAATATTTGGAAACAGACAATTTGAATTTAAAAGTATTATTCAAGAAGCATATTTAAATAGAATTTCTCTTTCATCTTCAGGTTTTTATTCAACGCCAAAAATAAACTTTGATAAAAAAAAATTTAGAGGAAGACCATTTTATTATTTTTGTTATGGTGCAGCTGTTTCAGAAGTAACTATAGATACACTTACAGGTGAAAATATCTTAGAAAGAGTTGATATTTTGCATGATGCAGGGAAACCAATAAATCCTGCACTTGAATTAGGTCAGATCGAAGGGGGTTTTGTTCAAGGACAAGGTTGGTTAACTATTGAAGAACTAAATTGGAAATCAAATGGTCAGATTACAACTTTCTCTCCATCAACGTATAAAATTCCTGCTGTAAGTGATATTCCAAAAAAATTTAATGTAGAAATTTTTAAAGATGGAATAAATAAAGAAAAAGTTGTTAATAAAGCAAAGACAACAGGTGAACCTCCTCTAATGTTAGCTATGAGCGTTTTTTATGCAATTAAAGATGCAGTTGCTTCAGTTGGAAATTATCAGTTTGCACCAGAACTTAATGCGCCAGCAACACCTGAAAGAATTTTAATGAGTATTAAAAAAATTAAAAATAAAATAAAAAAAAAAAATGGAAGATAAAAAAAAATTTATGGCAAAAGCCATTGAACTTTCAATAAAAAGTGCGAATACTTTAGGTGGTCCCTTTGGAAGTGTTATAGTTAAGGATCAAAAGATTATTGCAGAGGGCTCTAACAAAGTTACTTCCACAAATGATCCAACTGCTCATGGAGAAATAGTAGCAATTCGAGAAGCTTGTAAAAATTTAAATACTTTTGATTTATCTGGATGCGAGATTTATACATCTTGTGAACCTTGCCCGATGTGTCTTTCAGCAATTTATTGGTCAAGATTAGGTAAAATATATTATGCAAACACTAGAGAAGATGCAAAAAATATAGATTTTGATGACTCTTTTATTTATACAGAAATTCCAAAAAAAATTGATGATAGAAAAATTAAAATGGTACAAATGCTTAGAGAAGAAGCTTTAAAAGCTTTTGAAATTTGGGATAAAAAAGTAGATAAAATAAAATACTGATGGAATTTTTACCTTATACAATTAAATGGTTAGAAGTTATTCTAAGATGGGGTCATGTAGTATTTGCAATATTATGGGTTGGTAACAGTTTTTTATTTAATTACTTAGACAATAATTTAAATAAAAATATAACAAGCAATGATGTCGATGGAGAAGGATATCTGATGCATTCTGGTTTTTTTTATAAACTTTCAAGGTTAAAATCCTCACCACCACAGGATTATTTAAATAGATTAGTAATTTTTAAATGGCAAAGTTACCTAACTTTTGTAACAGGAATGTTGCTCTTAGTTGTAATTTATTATTATAACGCGGGTGTATTAATGGTGGATAAACGTGTCCTGTTGATGCCTCCTAGTTACGCTATTATTATCTCGCTTTTATCATTAATTATTTTTTGGTTTATATATGATCTATTGTGTAAATCAAAATTGATTGAAAATAATGTACTATTTATATCTACAGCAATTATTTTATTAGCAGCCGTTTCCTTTGGTTTAACAAAATTGTTTGGACCAAAATTTGCAATTTTAAGTGTTGGACTAATTATAGGAACTAATATGTTTGGTAATGTTTTTACAGTAATTATACCCAATCAAATGAACATCATCAGCAGTAGTAAAAGAGGTGAAAAATTTGATATGAGTTTATCTCTAGCAGCTAAACAGAGATCAATTCATAACAATTATTCCACTTTTTTAGTATTGTTTATAATGCTTTCTGGACACTCAAGTTTCTTAGTTTATCATCAGTATAATTGGTTAATATTATGTGCATTAGCAGTTATTACTGGAGTAGCACGACATTATTTTAATTTAAGAGGAAGAAACATTCATAGGTTGTATATCTTAATATCTTCAATAATTGCACTTATCGTTCTTGCAGTTTTAGTTTTATTATTTAAATAAATAGATATTAAAAAATTATGACAGAAAAAATGATTGTCAGTTGGGATGAGTACAACCAGACTGTTGAAAAGCTAGCAATCCAAATTGATGAAAGTGGATATAAACCAACAATACTGATTGGCATCATGCGTGGCGCAGCACCAATGATAGACGTATTAAGCAGAATATTTAAATTAAAATGTGCATATCTTGCAGTTGAATCTTACAGTGGTAAAGGAGTGGAGGATGAGCAGGGTGATATTGTGTTCTCAAGGGAAATGAGTTCTATTGCACCTAATATGGGTGGTAAAATACTTTTATGTGATGATTTATCTGACACAGGAATCACTTTTAACAAAAGTATAGACTGGTTAAGAAAATACGAGCCCATTAAGGATAAAATAGAAGATATTAAAACAGCAACATTGTTTAAAAAAAAGAAATCAACATTTGAGCCAGACTTTTGTGCAAATAGACTACCTGATAACCCTTGGATAGTACAACCCTTCGAAATTTACGAAGAATTAAGGATTGAAGAAATCAAAAAAAAACATCAGATATAAAAAAGGCCAGTTAAAAAACTGGCCTTTTAAATTTTTTAAATTGGAAACTGATTACTTAGGTATATCTCCTTCAACACCTTTAACGTAAGTCATCATTCCTGCAAGCATTCCATCATCTGCAGTTTTTCCTTCAGCAACCATCAAGTTACCTTTCTGGTCATAAATTGGTCCAGTGAAAGAATGAACTTTACCAGATGCTAAATCTGCTTGAAGTTTTTTAACTTTTGATCTTAGGTCAGCTGGCATTTGTGAATCTAAATCTGATATCACAACCATACCATCTCCAATCCCATGCCAAGTATCTTTTTGATTCCATGTACCGTTCGCAACAGCTTTAACTCTGTCTACGTAATATGGCCCCCAATTGTTTTCAACTGAAGTCAATACAGCTTTAGGAGCAAACTTGTCCATATCACTCGCTTGTCCAAAAGCATATACTCCAGCTTTTTCAGCAATTTGAACAATAGCAGTACTATCTGTATGTTGAGCAATTACATCAGCACCTTGGTCAATTAAAGCTTTTGCTGCTTCTGCTTCTTTACCTGGATCGTACCAAGTGAAAGCCCAAACAATTTTAGTTTTAATATTTGGATTAACTTTTTGAGCCGCTAAAGTAAATGAATTGATACCCCTGATAACTTCAGGAATTGGAAAAGATGCCACGTAACCAATAACATTTGATTTTGTCATAGTTCCAGCGATTGTTCCTAAGATTGTTCTACCTTCGTAGAATCTAGCTGCGTATGTAGAAACATTTGGATGTTCTCTTTTATATCCAGTAGCATGTTCAAATTTTACATTTGGAAACTCTTTTGCAACTTTGTTAGTTGGATTCATATATCCAAAACTAGTTGTAAAGATAACATCATGACCTGAATTAGCTAATTGTCTAAGAACCCTCTCGGCATCAGCACTTTCTGGAACACCTTCTACGTAAGTTGTTTTAAATCCGGCAGCTTCAACAGCTTTTCTACCTACATCATGCTGATATGTCCATCCATGGTCACCAGTTGGGCCAATATAAACAAATGCTGCTTTAACATCTTTTGCAATTGCAGCTACAGTAAACGTAAATAATAAAACTAAAGAAGAGACGAAAGAACGAATAAAAAATTTATGCATAAATTTATTTCCCCTTTTATTTTTTAATAAGGTTAAACTTAGATTAAATTATCTAAAAAAAAATAATTATTTTATAATTAATTGTCTTTATGAAAAGATTTCCCCAGAGAACTAGGAGTACTTAGCCTTATTTTTCTACTATCACGTGAAATTACAACTAAAACTACTATTGTCACAATGTAGGGTAGAGCTGTTAAAAATTGCACAGGTATTCTTACTCCAATAGCCTGCATATGAAATTGGATAATTGTTAACCCACCAAAAATCATAGCACCAATTAAAATTTTAATTGGGTTCCATGTTGAGAAAACAACCAGAGCTAATGCGATCCAACCTCTTCCACCTGTCATATTTTCAATCCACTGAGGAGTATAAATCATAGATAAATATGCACCAGCAAGTCCACTCATTGAGCCTCCATAAAGTATACAAGCGTAACGAACTAACCTAACATTTATTCCTTGATTAGAAGCAGACTCAGGTGAGTCTCCTACAGCTCTTACAATTAATCCAATTTTCGTTTTTTTTAAAAAATAGCTAGTTATGAAGGGAAGGGCAAAAGCAAAATAAAAAACAATTGAATGTCCAAATAATATTGGACCTAAAAGTGGTATTGTGTCTTTTAAACTTTCAAATAAAACAGGAAACTCTTTTCCAGGAATACCTACAAAATTTTTTCCTATCATCGCAGAAATACCAATTCCAAATATGGTAAGCGCCAAACCAGTAGCAACATGATTTGTAATCAATGTTTGAGTAAGGAACGCAAAAATAGTTGAAATCAAAACTCCAGCTAACATTGCCCCAAAAACTGCTATAATCAAACTTCCTGTCACTGTCATTAGTGCGAAGCCTGATATGGCGCCAATGATCATCATGCCTTCAACACCAAGATTTAGAACACCAGATCTTTCTGTAATAAGTTCACCACAAGACGCCAGGATCAAAGGAACAGCGGAGGCCATGATTGATGCAATTATCAGTCCAATAAAATTTATATCGATGATCATTTTTTTGAACCTATAAATTTAAATTTGAAAAAGAGTAAATAGTCAGAAGCAAGAAGAAAAAATAAAATCATTCCTTGAAAAACCTGACCAGTATATTTTGGAATTTGCATAAATATTTGCGCTGTTTCGGCACCCAGATAAGTAATTGCAACAACTAGAGATGCAAAAATTATTCCAACAGGATGTAAACGGCCCAAAAATGCAACAATTATTGCAGTAAAACCATAATCTGGAGATACTTCTCTATGAAGCTGTCCGATAGGTCCAGTTATTTCACCAACCCCCGCTAAACCTGCACAAGCACCACTTATTAAAAAAACGAGAATGATCATTTTTTTACCTTTGTACCCAGCATATTTTGCTGTTTTTAAACTAAAACCTGAAACTTTCATTTGGAACCCCAAGTATGTTTTATAAAAAACAAACCAACTTATAACTACTGAAGCTAAAGCTAAAAATATCCCTGCGTGAATTCTTAGTCCTTCAAATAATAAAGGAAGTCTTGCTGAGTCACTGAACTGTCTTGTTTCAGGAAAATTAAATCCTTCTGGATTACTCCAAGGGCCAACAACAAGATAATCCAAAATTAATTTTGAAACGTATACCAGCATAAGACTTACTAAAATTTCATTTGTATTAAAGTAAGTTTTTAAAATTGCAGGTATGGATGCATATAGCATACCACCGATTGCGCCAGCTAAAATAACTATTGGAAGAATATAAAAACCTTCCTGTTCATAAAATAATAATGCAACACCCCCAGAAACTATAGCTCCAAAAGTTAATTGACCTTCTGCACCAATATTCCAATTATTACTTTTAAAACAAAAAGATAAACCAATTGCTATTAAACAAAGTGGTGTGGCTTTTAAGAGCAATTCACTAAACCCATACTTATCAGCAATTGGAACTATGAAAAAAAACTTAAGAGCTTCAAAAGGTTTAAAACCTAGGATATAAAAAATTAAACCTCCTGCTACTAAGGTTAGAAAAATTGCTAAAATAGGTGTAAGGAAAAATATAGCTCTTGAAGGCTGATCTCTTTTTACAATTTTAATCAATTTCCACCCCCCATAAGTATCCCAAGTTTCTCAGAGGTAACCTCATCAGCATTC
Source organism: uncultured Pelagibacteraceae bacterium (assembly GCA_902571425.1). Taxonomy (GTDB): domain Bacteria; phylum Pseudomonadota; class Alphaproteobacteria; order Pelagibacterales; family Pelagibacteraceae; genus Pelagibacter. Next base: position 154,634 of record CACGBZ010000001.1, read on the forward strand.
ATAATTTTTGATAATTTCCCTTTATGTATTACTGAAATTTTATCACTTAATTTTAATAACTCATCAGTATCTGTAGATATTAATATGATTGATTTATTTTGTTCATTGATTTTAATCAACGTCTCATGGATATAATTTATTGCTCCAACATCTAGCCCCCAAGTTGGATTAAAACAAATTAATAAATCTGGAGAAGTGATTAATTCTCTTCCTATAATTAATTTCTGTAGATTGCCTCCAGATAAAAATTGGCTTTTTAACTCTATGTTGTCTGTATTAACATTAAAGTCCGAAATTATTTTTTTTGAATGTTCTTTAATTTTATTTTCATTTATTAATCCATTATTAAAAAAATTTGAGGATTTAAAATTATTTAGAGCTACATTTTCAAAAATTGCCATTTGTGGAATAGCAGCTTGTTCAAGTCTATCTTCTGGAGAAAAGGCCATCAAATATTCTCTTCTCTCTTGAGGATTTAAATCTCCAATATAATTTTTATTAAATTCTATAGAATTCTTGTCTGATATAATTTCACCGCTTAATACTTGAAATAATTCACTTTGACCGTTTCCTGATATACCTGCAATTCCCAAGCACTCACCTCGATTAACAGAAAAATTAATATCACTCAAATTTGTTTCAAAAGGATCTTCGCTTATAAAATTTAGATTTATGATATTTATTAATTGATCTGATGAAGTTTTCTCTTTTTTTTTCCTTATAGTTTTTAAGTTTTGACCTACCATTTTGTTAGCAAGTGACTCAATATTTTCATTCTTTATTTCACTTACAGAAACCAACTTTCCCCTTCTCATTACAGCAACTTCATCACAAAGCTCCATAACTTCTTTTAGTTTATGAGTGATATAAATAATTAAAATTCCTTCTTCTGAAAATTTTTTCAAAGATAGAAACAATTCACTTGTTTCTTGCTCTGTTAATACAGACGTGGGTTCATCCATAATTAAAACTTTTGGATTCCTTATTAGGCATCTTATTATTTCCACTTTCTGTTTTTGACCCGCTGAAAGATTTAAAACAGGTATATCAAGATCAATTGAAAAATTATATTTTTTCATAATGGAGTCAATTTTTTCTCTTAAACTTTCTCTTTCTTCATCTGAGTCTATTATTAAGTTTTCAAATACTGATAAAGTTTCGAAAAGGTTAAAATGCTGAAATACCATTCCAATGTCATTTTTTTTTGCATCTAATGGAGAATTAAGCTTCAGATTATTTTCATTTAAATAAATTTTACCTTCGTCAGGAATGATGACACCTGATAGAATTTTAACCAGTGTAGATTTTCCAGCACCATTTTCTCCAAGAAGAGCATAAATTTTACCACTATTAAACTCTAGCGAAACATTGTCGTTTGCAACACACCCAGGATATATTTTTGTTACATTTGAAATTTTAAGGTTTGTATTCATTACTTAATTTAATGGTATAGAATTTCCATCCTTATTTTCCTGATATTCATTTGATAATGTTTGATATTTTTTTTTAATTTCGTCTAATTGATTTAAAATATTTTCTTTTTTTGAGGTAGGTAAATTTTCAATAAGTAAATTTATATTCTGACTTTTCCAATAAAAATTTTCTTTATTATATTCTCCATCATTAATTTTAAATACTTCTTTGAGTATATTTAAATCATGTGGAATATTAAATTCATCATTTGTGGCAGTATACGGAAACAAATAATAAAAATTATCAAATCCAGAAAATGTGATTGCACTTAAACACATACTGCAGGGCTCATGTGAACTTAAGAACATGCAGTCTTTTTCTTTTGGTCTTGTATTTGCATCTAATTCATAAAATTTTTTAAGAGTATGCATTTCTCCATGCCATAATGGATTTTCTATTTCATTGTTTGTTTCAGCAACTACAAGCGATAAATCATCTTTTTTAATTATTGCTGCCCCAAATATTTTACTACCTTTGGCAACACCTTGTTCAGTTAAGGGTAAAACTTCTTTTAAAAATATATTTAGTATCTTTTCTAGGGACTTTTCATTCATATGCTTGAACCATCAAATAAAGAACACAATTGTTACTATAATTAAACTTAAAAGTAATAAGAAATAAATTATTTATACAACTTAAAAGTTAATAATTTATGAAACAAAAAAAGTTTATTTGAACTTATGTCAAAATTTAAATCAGCAATAAGTCTTTTGATTATCATAATTCTTTTTTCAGGGTGTCAAACTGTTAAAGATAAAACAGATGCTATTGTTGAAAAAGAAAATGAAAAATTAAGCAAATTCCTAGGAAAATCTTCTAGTGAACTTCAAATGGAGCTTGGAAAACCAGATGAGGATTTTAAAAATGCAAGAGGGAATTTCGAGCTAGTTTATAATAGCAAAAAATACCTTGTTCCTTGTGAGCGAAGGTTTGAAATAAATTCAGAAAATATAGTCGTAGGCTTCGTTTCAAACGGTTGCTTTTAAAATTTATTATTAAAATAAATCTGCTCAATATAGGTTTTTTTTACTATTTAAAGTGGAGTTGTTCTAAACTTATCAGTTTTTTTATTTTAATTCATAGCCAATAATATAACGTCTATTTAGTTAACGACGGAGGTTATATGGCTTCAAGAAAAACAAAAGCGGGCTCTACAAACAGTCCGGATAAAAAACTTCCATTAAATAAATCCATACCTTTAGGAATTCAGCATGTATTAGCAATGTTTGCTGGTAATATAACTGTTCCTATTATTGTGGCTGGAGTTTTTGGTCAAACGCCTGAACAAAAAATATTTTTGATTCAAATGGCTTTGTTTGTAGCAGGAGTTGCAACAATTATACAAACTGTTGGATACAAAGAAATTGGTGCACGACTTCCTATTGTTCAAGGAACAAGTTTTGCGTTTATACCAATCATGCTACCATTTAAAGCAGCAGGATTAGGTGCGGTATTTACAGCAGCGTTTATTGGAGGAATTTTTCAAATTTTTATTGGAAAAGTTTTAAAACCAATAAGGCATCTATTCCCACCATTAGTCACTGGTATAGTTGTATTAATGATCGGATTTAGTCTGCTTAAAGTTGGTTTTATGTATGCTGGTGGAGGTGGATGGTTAATGAATAATAAACCTGAAATCTTTGCAAATGCAAATCACTTAACAGTTGCTGCTTCAGTATTTATAGTTGCTATCTTTTTTAATCTTAGAGGTAAAGGGATGGCTTCTGCAGCTTCAATTTTAATTGGAATAGTGGCTGGCTTCATAGTTGCAGCAGCACTAGGAATGGTTAACTATGGTAAAATTGCATCTGCTGCATGGTTTGCATTTCCAATGCCACTTCAATATGGAATTGATTTTGTACCGGGTGCAATAATTCTAATGTTGTTCATGTCAGTTGTTACAACAATTGAAACAATTGGAGACATTAGTGCTACGACAATGGGTGGTGCTAAACGAGAGGCAACAGATAAAGAAATATCAGGTGGGATTATGGCAGATGGTGTTGGTACCGCATTTGGTGCAATATTTAATGCAATGCCAAATACATCTTATTCGCAAAATGCTGGACTAGTTGCGTTTACAGGAGTGGTAAGTAGACACGTTGGAACTATAGCTGGAATAGCTTTAGTTCTAATGGGATTATTTCCAAAATTAGGTGGAATAATTGCCGCGATGCCAGAGTCTGTGATAGGTGGAGCAGCAATTATTATGTTCGGTATGATTGTAGCTGCTGGTATTAAATTGATTTCAAGGGCAGAAATGGATCAAAGAAATTTATTAATCTTGGCTCTTTCTTTATCTTTTGGAATTGGAATGTCATTGTTACCAGACTTTGTGAAAAATATTCCAGATTTTGGGATAAGTTTAAAACTACTGTTAACAACTGGACTTATACCTGCTGGATTACTAGCATTTTTTTTAAATGCTATAATGGCAAAGAAATAATTAATTTGAACTTGTGGGGAGAAATCCCCACAAGCAAGGTTTAAGACTTATTTAATTTCAATAAGCTTCTTTTTTTTATGTTCTGGAATTATTCTTTCACAAGATATTGTTAAAAGACCATCTTTAAGCTCAGCACCATTAACTTTTACATCATCAGCTATAGTGAATGATCTCGCAAATTGTCTTTGAGAAATACCTTTATGAATAATTTCTCCATTAACATCACTGTCCTCAGGCTTATTAACTTGTTTTGTTCTTACAGTTAATAAATTGTCCTCGAACTCAACCTCAACGTCTTTTTTGCTAAAGCCAGCCAATGCCACCTCAATTGCATAGTTGTCTTTGCCTGTCTTTCGGATGTTGTAGGGTGGATAATTTGACTGCATTGTCAAATTCCCATTTCCCAACATATTTTCAAATTGGTCGAACATGTCATCAAAACCAATTGAAAAAGGTCTAAGTGAGTTAAATATAGATAGATCCTTACTTGTCATAATATCCTCCTTTGTTAAGCAAGTTTATTTTTGTAAGCCCCATTAGGCAACTTACTTAATTTATATGGTAATTAATTTGTTTTTTTCAAGATTTAAAATGTACTAAATTTTTTTAGAAATCTTTAATGCAAATGCATAGTCAATAGCAATTTCCTCTATTGCCCCATCTCTTCCAGATTTTCCACCATGACCAGCATTCATTTCGGTTTTTAAAAGAAGTAAATTATTATCTGTTTTATAGTCTCTAAGTTTTGCTGTGAACTTTGCAGGTTCATCAAATAAAACTCTATTATCACTTAAACTTGTTGTAATAAAAATATGTGGATAATCCATTTTTTTAATATTGTTGTAGGGTGCATATGAAAAAATATAATCAAAGTGTTCTTTATTCTTTTTTGCATTTCCAAATTCGTCAAATTCTCCCACAGTTAAAGGTAAAGAATGATCAAGATTTGTTGTTAAAGAATCCACAAAAGGAACAGCCATTATAATTCCTAAAAATAATTCAGGAGATTGATTAACTACAGCTCCCATTAATAATCCTCCAGCTGATCCACCCATTCCAATAATATTTCCTTTTGACGTATAATTCTTTTCGATCAAATATTTTGCTGCGTAGATATAATCTTCAAAAGTATTTTTTTTGTTTGTTAATTTTCCCTCTTTCCACCACTTCATACCTTTTTCCATACCACCTCTAATGTGAGCTGTAGCCCAAATTATATCTCTATTGATAAGACTTAGTCTTGTAGAAGAAAAACTTGGAGACATAGAATTTCCATAAGACCCATATCCATACAATAAAACATTTGCAGACCCATCAATTTTTGTTTTTTTGTGTCTAGTAATTGTTAATGGAACCATTCTTCCGTCATGAGATTTAAACTCAACTCTCTCAACAATATAGTCATCTTTATTATGACCAGAAGGAATTTCTTGCTCTTTCACAAGTTCTTTAGATTTTGTTGCTAAATTATATTTAAACACTCTAGAAGGAGTTTTGGGTGATGAATATCCTAAATAAACTTCATCAGTATTTCTATCTTTTTGAGTTAAGCTTACTCCTGGAACATAAACAGATTCATTAGAAAAAATTAATTCTTCTTCTATATTTGTAGAAATATTTTTGACAAATAATTTATCTAGTGCATCTGATGTTTCACCACGAATAATCCAATTTTTAAGGAATGTTAATCCACCAATTAAAACTTCATCTTTTGCTGGAATATATGTTTGCCAATTTTGATTTTCTAAATTGTCACAAATATCAATTTTAAAGTCTTCAGCATTTTTATTTGTATGATTATAAAATTTACCATCCCATGAATTAACAGAATACAGAACACCTCTTTCTCTTTTAATAATAAGTTTTGGAGATGGATTTAATTCATCTGATTTAAAGTAATATTGCTCAGAAGTATTATGGTCAGAAGTATTTATAAAAAAATATTTTTCATCTGAGCTTTTTCCAATTCCTACTGTAAAAGCCTCACTTTTCTCCTCAAATATTAATTCATCTTTGCCCTCAAAATCACCTATTCTGTGCCTGTATATTGTTCTTGCTCTATGATTTTCATCAAGTTTAGAATAAAAAATATATTTATCATCCAAACTAAATGTTATTCCCCCTGATGTTTCTGCAATTTCTTTTGAAATAATTTTGTTTGTTTTTATATCTCTTAAATAAATTGTATAATATTCAGATCCTTTAAGATCCAAAGAGTATCCTAGATATTTATCGTTGTTACTTACTTCTAAATCTCCAACCCCAAAATATTCAGTTTTAAGTTTTTCTTTTTCTTTATCTCCATTCCATATTTCCTCAATATTTTCTGAACCAATTTTTTTTCTAAGTTTTATGGAATAATTTCCTTTTGTTGTAGTTTTTGTCCAATACTCAAAGGTGTGATCTTTATAGTGCAAAGATTCATCATCTAATTTAATTCTTGCTTTAATCTCATCAAATAATTTTTTTTGGATATCTTTTGTATCTTTTAAATGATGCTCTGAGTAAGCATTTTCATCTTCTAAATATTTTTTCACTTCAGGATCTAACTTGCTTTTATCTCTGAGAACTTCCAAAATATTATCTTGATGAATCCAGCTGTAATTGTCTTCCCAATCAATATTGTGACAAGTTTTTATCTCTAGTTTTTTTTTAAGTTGTGGTACTTTCATCTAATAAGGAAATATATGAATATTATTATTTATCTACTTGTAATTTTAGTCATCTTATATTTTTTATTAAGATGGTGGTCAAATATTTCTCCAAAAAAAATGTCAAAAGGAGTGAGGCTGATAACAATTTTATTATTGGCCTTATTAGCAGTTTTATTTGCTATTGGTGGAAAATTTCTACTCACATTGCCATTAACTCTTGCAAGCCTTGCTTTAGTTAAACTTAAAGGTTTATCATTGATTCAATTACTTTCTCTTTATAGGCTTATTCAAACTTTAAGAAATTCTGGAAGATTTTCTTTTAATCAATATCAAAATAATAACTCTTCATCATTGTCAATATCCGAGGCATATAAGATTTTAAATTTAGATATTAATAAAAAACCGACCAAAGAAGCACTAAACAAGGCTTACCAAAAAATTCAAAAAAAAATTCACCCTGATATTTCTCCAGAAACTTCAAGATTATCAGCTATTGTTAATGAAGCTAAAGAGATAGTACTTAAAGATATTTCTTAATTAATTATTGATAATAGCTTTTCGTAGACCTTATCTGGATTAATTTTGTCTTTACCACGCGTATTGTGAGAAACTGTTATTTCTCCATCAGGAATAATTGGATACATATTTGTGTTGTAAGAACCATAAATTAATGGAGTATCTGCCATTAGTGTAATTGTTTTAATTCCTAATGCTGATGATAAATGTGAGAAACTTGAATCATTGCATATTGCAACATTACAATTTTTAATAACAGGTAAAATTTCTCTTATATTAAGATTGTCTAGGGCAACACATTTTTCTTTAAATTTTGTATTATATAATTCACTTAAAATTTTTTGTTCATCTTCATTTTTACCTGTAGCTAAAAAAAATCTACATTTTTTAAAAGCTTCTAATTTTTCCATTAAGTCTAGAAAAGTTTTTGATGGTATTCTTTTTGTTGGACCTGAGCCACCAACACCCAATAAAACATTAAGTTCATCATTATTAATATTAAAATTTACTGCTGTTTTTTGAACTAAACTATTATCAATTTGAATTTCTGGATTATCAATAATTTCGATATCTAAATATTTTTTTATTATAGCTTTAGCCGGCTCAGTGATGTGTTGATTTTGTTTTTCAAATAATGGGTATTGAAATATTTCTTTAACTCCTGCTAATCTAGAAATTAAGTTATATCTCAAAGAAGAATTAAATATAAAGACTTTATCGAAATTATATTTTTTTATATCGCTTGCTAATTTCAAAAATCCTTTAAAACCATCATGTTTTTGATTTATTTTATTGTCTCTTTCTAAGTGGATTATTTCATCAATATAATTTGTTTGATTTAAAAACTCCTTAGCTTTTGAATTTTCTTTAACCAACAAACTAACAGGTGCTCCAAATTTTTTTGAAATGGCTTTAATAAAAGGTAGAAAAATTACCGTATCACCTATGCCCATCCTGTTTTGAATAGCTAATATTTTCATAGTTAATTTATAAACTTTACTAATTAATATTTTTATATAAATTTTTATTATGAGTAAAATTAAAGGCATTTATGCGGCCTCAATGTCGATTTTAAATGATGATTTGACGCTTGATATTAAAAAAACCATTCTGCACGCAGAAATGGTTATAGACAATGGTTGTCATGGAGCGGCTATATTTGGAAGTACAGGGCAAGCTCAACTTATACCTGTCTCTGAAAAAATTAATTTGTTAAATCATCTGACTTCAAGCAAATACAAAGAAAAGTATATTATTGGCACTGGTTTAAATTCTTTAGGTGAAACAATTAATTTAATGAGAGTTTCTAAATCTTTAGGTTTTAATAAATTCTTAATTATGCCACCTGCTTACTATAAATATGGAGATAAAGAAGTAATAGAATTTTATAGCAAAATAGTAGAGATAATTTCTGATTGTGAAATAGTACTATATAATTTTGAAAAACTATGTGGTTATAAGTTTAGTATTGAATGTGTTGAAGAGTTAGTAAAAAAATATCCAAAAAATATTATTGGAGTAAAAGATAGTTCTTACAATCTTTATGAAAATTTAAAAATTGATAATTTTTCAGTTTTGCCTGGATCAGAATCTAAATTATTTAAAGGACTTCAATTAGGTTGTTCTGGAATTATCACAGCTACATGTAATGCTACTTCTACACTAGCAAGAAAAGTTTACGATGATTTTAATGATGGACGTGATCAGACAGTAAACCAAAATCTTTGCGATGTAAGAGCTGAATTTGAAAAATATAATTTGATTTCGGGTTTACATTCTTACTTTAGTAAAAAAGAAATATATTACAAAAATCTTTTACCACCACTTAGCATTTTAAACTCTAAAAATGAGTTAGATTTACTTAATAATTTAGAGAAATTAAATTTTTCATTAAAAAATACAGAGGCGGCTTAGATGCAACTAGCTAGATTTTTAAATAATGTTTTTAAAAAAGACGGATTTATATTAGTTGATGCAAATTCAAAAAGTTACATTATTGGAAACCCAAAAAGTGAAAATCCTATAAAATTAAAAATATTAAATAAAAATCTTCATTATAAGTTATTATTTCATCCAGACTTGTATTTTGGAGAGGCTTATACTGATGGGGAAATAATTATAGAAAATGGAACACTTACTGATTTCTTAGACCTTTCTTTAATGAATTTTGGTAGAGGAGATTTAAATTTTTTCAGTTATTTAATAAACAGATTAAGAGGCTCTTATAGATATTTAACTAATTTTAATTTTATAAAAAAATCTAAGATGAATGTTTCGCATCACTACGATATTTCGGATGATCTTTATGACTTATTTTTAGATCCTAAAAGACAATATTCATGTGCATATTTTAAAAATTCAACAGATACATTGGAAACTGCTCAAAATAATAAAATTCAGCATATAATAAAAAAACTTAACATAAAGCCAAATCAAAAAGTTTTAGATATTGGATGTGGGTGGGGTTCTCTTGCAATAGATATTGCAAAAAGTGCAAACTGCGAAGTAACAGGTATTACACTTTCAGAAAATCAATTTAATTACTGCAAGAAAAGAGCAAAAGAACTTAATTTAGAAAATCAATTGCACTTTAAGTTAATGGATTATAGAGAGCTCGATGAAAAATTTGATAGAATAGTAAGTGTTGGAATGTTTGAACATGTAGGAAGAAAATTTTATAGAAAATTTTTTTCACAAGTTGAAAAACTTTTAAAAGACGATGGAGTATCATTAATTCATACTATAGGATCAGTTAATCCACCGAGAGATCCACATCCATGGATCACAAAGTATATTTTTCCAGGAGGTTATACTCCGAGCTTAAGTGAGGTAACAACACCAATTGAAAAAGCAGGCTTAATCGTTTCAGATATTGAGGTTTTGAGACTTCATTACTCACATACACTAAGACATTGGAAAGAAAATTGTATTCGAAACAAAGAAAAAATAATTGATATGTTTGATGAAAGATTTTTTAGAATGTGGGAATTTTATCTTGCCGGTTGTGAGATGGCATTCAAATGGGGTGATCAAGTTGTATACCAATTTCAATTAACAAAGAATTATTCTTCTACGCCTGTTACAAGAGACTATATTTATCAATAAATAATTGGTAGAAACTAACTCCCTTAAAATGAAAAAAAAGAAAAAAAAATTAAAAAAAGGTCTTTCTAAAAATCAAAATAAAGCCAAAAAAAAAACAAAAAAAACAAAAAAAACATCTAAAAAATCAAATAAATTAAATACTAAATTTAAATCTGTAAAAAGAATTAATAATCGAAGAAAACAGAAAAATAAAAAATCAAAAAAGATATCAAAAAAATTTAAATCTACCCCACCAAAGAAACCAGATCTTCTGTTAAAGTTAGTTAACTTTCAAAATTCTCTAAAGCCTGAATTTAAGTTTAGATTAAATTTTGGTTTTGAAAAATATATCCAAGCATTTTTTGATAAGATAGCAGACACAATTTCACAATATAAAACTCTAAAAAAAGATGAAGCAAGAAGATTAAAATTAGAAAAACAAGAACAAGAAAGGTTAGAAAAGATTGAAATTGCAAAAGAAAAACAAAAAGAGGCTGAATTAAAAGTTAAATTAAAAGAACAAGCTTTAAGGGATGAAATTAGATTAGAAAAACAAAGAACAAAAGAAATAAAATTATTCTTAAGAAAAGAACAGGCTCTTTTAAGAATTGAACAAGCAGAAAAACAAAAGCAATTTTTACAACAATTAAAATTAGATAAGCAAATTGAAAAATTTAGAGTTAGAGAGGTTAAAGAATTAGAGAAATTAGAAAAAACTTCTTTAAGAGAGAAGAGAGAGGATTATGCTGGCTTACAACAAAGAATAGAACAACTAAAAGAAAAATACCGAATTATTAGAGATCAAAAGATTAGGGAAAGAGTAGAGGCCTTAGGAGTAAAAATTCAAGGAGATGAAGATAGAGAAACTCTTTTACAAAAAGAAAAAGAATATACTTTAGCTAGACAAAAAATTGAGTTTGCTCTCGAAAGTTTTTACAGAAGTGCTAGCAGCTTAGTATTTCAATTAAACAAACGACATATAACTAGACACATGTCAATTTTTAGATGTATTGATAGAAGGTTTGAAACTGGAGAAATATTTGTTAAGTGGGATGAAGCATCAGATGATGAATGGCTTTTGTTAATTTATATAAAAAATAATTCGCCTGATGAAGGAATAGTTATTGAAGATAAAACTAACCCAGAAAAAAATATTTCTCATGAGTTTAAAAATAATGAAATATTTAAGGCTTCAGATACCATGGTTGACGCACTTACTCAATTAATCGGAAGAAAAAGAGCCAAAAATATCAATTAAATTATCTTAAATTATTAAGTATCATTTATAATGTTATTTTCATCTGCATTAATGATAATTTTATATTTATTATTTAGATATGTTCTTGCATGGATAAGATATTTTAACAGCCTTGACTCTAGATTAGGTCAGTCTACCTGGCGATGGAGTTATGATTATCCAGTTATAGGTGAAAGAGATATCTCAGATCTTGATGATAAAACTTTTGTTAGACTGAGGAGAAAAAGAAATAGAGTTATAACTCTAATGTACTCAATTTTATTAATAATGTTCTTGTTATCTATGTCTTTACTAAGTGAATTTTTAATATTTTTCTTAACTTAGTTTTTCAGTTGATTCTTGTTTTTTAAATATAAAAAAAAGGCAATTATTTCATACCCATATTTAAATATTGTGAAAACTATTGGTAGTTTAAAAAATTTATATAAAAATTTATATTTTGGAATTTTTTTCCAAACATAAAGAAATGCCTCTGCGCCCTGAATAATTTTACCATTTTCTTTAACGTGCAATCTCCTTAATAATTCTTTGTCATTTCTTGATGTTTCTTTTTCAGCATCTGAATTATTAGTTATATCTATCCAGTCGATGTCTTTAATATTTTCTTTTTTATATAAGTTAATTTCCGATCTACAGATTTTACAAGAATTATTGAAATATACTTTCATTTAATAATAATTAACTTTTAGTAAGAAATTGTACATGCGTAAAATGATCAGTTGAAAATTATCAACAAACCACTATTTAAGATGGATGAGTAATTTCTTTAACAAATCTGATTTAACAAGACAAGATGCAGATAAATTAGTATCTGAAACACTCAATAATTGCGATGATGGTGAGCTTTATTTAGAGGAGTCCAAATCAGAGTCAATTTTGCTAGATGATAATAAAATAAAAAGCTCTAATTATAGTTCTGATTTAGGATTTGGTTTTAGGGCTATTTCAAATGAGGTTGTCGCTTATTCATATTCAAATGAAATATCAAAAGACTCATTAAAAAGCTCCTCAGAAAATCTAAAATCAACTCTGAAATCAATTAAAGGCACATATAACCACGAAATACCAAAATCTAATAAAAAATTTTATGAAGATATTAATCCAATTGAACAAAAATCTTTAGATTCGAAATTAGAGGTCTTAAATAAAGTAAATGATTTTTTAAGAAAAAAAGATTTATCTGTAAAACAAGTGACTGCTAGTTTTGCTGGTGAGCAAAAATCAATTGAAATTATTAGATCAGGTGGAGAAGCACTCACAGATGTACGTCCGTTAATTAGATTTAATGTCTCAGTAATGTTGGAAAAAAACGGAAGAAAAGAAACGGGAGTATACGGAATTGGTGGCAGACAATCTTATGACGATTATTTAAAAAATGATAATTGGAAGAATGTTTGTGAAGAGGCTTTTAGAATTGCATCAGTTAATTTAGAAAGCAAACCAGCACCCGCTGGTGAGATGAAAGTAGTTTTAGGACCTGGTTGGCCTGCTATATTAATTCATGAAGCAATTGGTCATGGTCTAGAAGGAGATTTTAATAGAAAAAAAACATCAGCATTTCATGATCTTATGGGTGAAAAAGTTGCAAGTGAGGGAGTAACAATTGTTGATGATGGTACGATAGATAATAGAAGAGGCAGTTTAACTATTGATGATGAGGGAACGCCAACTGAGCGAACAGTTTTAATTGAAAATGGTATTCTTAAAAATTTTATGCAAGACAGGCACAATGCAAGATTAATGAATACAAGATCCACTGGGTCTGGAAGAAGAGAAAATTATAGGCATATCGTGTTGCCAAGAATGAGAAACACAATGATGTTAAGTGGCAATCAAACGCAAGATGAAATGATCAAATCTGTTGATAAAGGAATTTTTGCAGTAAGTTTTGGGGGTGGTCAGGTAGATATTACATCTGGAAAATTTGTATTTAATTGCACTGAAGCTTACGAAATAAATAACGGTAAAATTGGATCTCCAATAAAAGGCGCAACACTAATCGGTGATGGACCATCAATACTAAAAGAAGTATCGATGGTAGGAAATGACATGATGTTAGACCCAGGTATAGGAACTTGTGGAAAAGCAGGACAAGGAGTTCCAGTGGGTGTCGCCCAACCTTCAATTTTGATTGATAAAATGACAGTTGGTGGAACAAAACTTTAAATTATGGTTAAGGATCAAGAATTTCTAAAATCAAAAGCTTCGTATTGTTTGGATTTGGCAAAAAAAATGGGAGCAACTGATGCAAGTGTTACAGTTGGTCACTCAATTTCAGAAACAGTTAATTTTAGAAATAAATCTCTAGAAGCCTCAGATAGATCGGATGGATTGGCATTAAGTATAGAAACTTATTTAGGTAAAAGAAGATCTTCAATTTCATCATCAAATTTACTAGATGAAAATATAAAAACTTTAATTGAAAAGTGTTTTGAAACAACAAAAATTACACCAGAGGACGAATTTAATTCTTTGCCTGATAAAAATTTATTAGCTGAACAAATTAGTAGTCTTGATTTATATGATGAAACAAGATTCGAAAATGATAAAAAAATAAAATATTTAAAAGATTTAGAGGAGGCTGCTTCATCAGATAAGCAAATTATAAATACAGAATCTAGTTTTACTGAAAATAAATCAAATTTTATATTAGCTAATAGTGACGGTTTTTGTGACGGTTATAAAACTTCTTCTTTTACTACTTCTTGCGTAACAGTTGCAAAAGATGAAAATAGCATGGAAAGAGACTATGAATTTTCTAGTAAACGTCATTTGTCTGATATTAAACAGGCATCAGATCTTGGAAATAAAGCTGCCGAGCAAACTATCAGAAAATTGAGCCCTAACAAAATTGGAAGCGAGAAAATCAACATAGTTTTTGATAAAAGAATTTCAAAAGGAATGTTAAGTGTTTTTGCAAGTGCAATATCTGCATCTGCAATTTCAAGAGGCACTTCATTTTTAAAAGATAAAATTGATCAACAGGTTTTTGCCAATTCAATAAATGTAATTGATAAACCAGATATAATTAAAGGAATGGGTTCTCAAAATTTTGATTCAGAGGGCGTAAACTCTAATACATTACAACTTATAGAGAATGGAATACTTAAAAATTATCTTGTCGACACTTACAATGGAAAAAAATTAAATTTACAATCAAATGGAAGAAGTGGTGGAACTACTAATTTATATTTTGAAAATGGAAATATAAGCTACGAAGATCTTCTAAAAAAAAATTCAAAAAGTCTTTATATTACTGAAACTATTGGTCACGGATCCAATCTTGTAACAGGAGATTATTCAGTAGGAGCGACTGGTTTTTTGGTTGAAGACGGAGAATTTAAATATCCTGTTAATGAAATAACAATTGCTGGTAATTTTAAGGATATGTTTAAAAATATAACTTTAGCTAATGATTTAGAATTCGAATATTCAATCAATTCACCAACTATGATGATAGAAGGTATGACTGTTGCAGGAAAATGAGCAGTTATTGTGTAATTGGTTCTGGAATTTCAGGAGCGACAATAGCTAATCTTTTAAGCAAAAAAAATTCTGTACATATTTATGATAAAGCTAGAGGTCCAGGTGGCAGATCTTCCTTTAAAAGATTAAACAAGTCAAAAGGATTTGATCACGGGGCTCAATATATTTCTCCAAAATCAATTCAATTTAAGAAATTTATTACAAATTTACGTAAAAAAAAAATTTTAAAAAAATGGAGCGGCAAACATATTTTTTTAAACAAATTAAAAAAAGAAAATAAAAATCATATTAAAATAATTGGTTGCAAAGGCAATAATGATATCAGCAAACATTTGATAAAGAATATAAAATGTAACTTTCAAAGTGAGTTAGAGAATATTAAATTTATAAATAATAAATGGAAATTATATTTTAAGAACAACCAAATAAAATATTATGATAAATTAATATTAACTTGTCCATTCCCACAGTTAAAAAAATTATCAAAAAAATTTATAAAAGATCCATTCATCAAACAAGAAATTAAAATGGATGCAAATATTACGGTCATGATCGAAATTAAAAAAACAAATAAAAACATATCGAGTTATTTGTTTGATGACAAAATTTTAGGATGGGCCGCTAAAGAAAATAGTAAAAAAAGATTTAAAAATAATAATGATTTATGGACTTTACAAAGCACAAACCTGTGGGCAAACAAAAAAATAAATAAAAATAGAGAAAATAAAGAAAAAAACTCAAATATTTTGATTGATCGATTTTTTAAACTTACTGGAATTAAAAAAACAAAAATATTAACTTCATTAAATCATGGTTGGAAATATTCCTCAAATTCTAGATCTTTAAAAGTTAAAAGTTATTGGAATACTAAATTAAATTTAGGTGTATGTGCAGATTGGTTTGTAGGTCCTAGAATAGAGGCCGGATGGATAAGTGCAAATGATCTTTATAAAAAAATAAATAATTAATTTTATTCAAGATTTTTTAAACGATATTCCCAATTTCCCATTCTCTTATATGTAACTTTGACAATAACTGAAGTTTTATTATCAAGCCAAATATCAAAATTTAATTTTTTATCTTCAGGAAGAGATGTATCTTTAGATGTAAGTTTGAAATGATCCGTCTCGTATTGTTTGCCATTAATCGAAATATTTTCCTTGCCAATAAAAGTAACTATTTGTTCTTTTATACTTCCAGAAATAGGACTTATTTGGCTTTCTGCTTGTAAAATTTTATGACTCCACCAATTTCCAATAATATTTTTTATAGAAGCCTCGCCTGAATATGAGGACCCTTTGATATCAAACTTTTTATTATTTTGATCCAGTCTTAAGTTTACAAATTTTTCTTTTTTATTTTGAAGTGTGTTTGATTGAAAAGATATTAAATTATCTTTTAAATAAATTTCTTCCCCATATCCCTCAACTTTAAATATTGTTGCAGATAGTAATTTCACCTCAAATTTGTATTGATTTTTTACTATAGTTTTTTCACCATCTCTTTTAAAAAAATAATTGTTATAGCCAATTACTTCATCATTTCTCAAGATCTCCATTTCTATTTTGTCAAATTTGTTATAATGACCAATATGAGCTAAAGAAATTGATGAGAAAAATACAATAAGTAAAGCAACTGCAAACTTTTTCATTTGCTAGTTACAATATTAGAATTTTTCATTAATAGATATAGTTTATTACAATTATGTTTTTAAAAATAAAAAAAATTCCAAAAGTAAAATGGAGCTCAGAAAAACCATTTAATTTTAAACCTAAGTTTTCTACATTTTTTTTCCTATGTTTTGGTTTGTCTTTATTTGGATTAGGTGAGGGATTGTTGATTGTTTCATTTACCGGAGCCTCTCCCTGGAGTGTTTTAGCGCAAGGTATTTCTTTAAATGTTAATTTAAGTATTGGAACTATCACATTATTAATAAGTATTGCTGTTTTAATTTTATGGATACCTCTTGGTCAAAAACCAGGGATGGGTACAATATTTAATGCTTTGATAATTGCAATGATGATTGATCTTTGTATCAAATATGTTCCGACACCATCAAATTATATCCATCAATTAATTTTAGCTATAATTTCTGTAATCATAGTTGGAATAGGTGGGGGTATTTATTTAGTATCAAATTTAGGAGCCGGTCCTAGAGATGGACTTATGATAGGATTACAAAAATTAACCAATTTTCCTATAGCTGTTGTAAGAGCAACGTTAGAAATTTCAGTTGTTAGTATTGGATGGTATTTAGGAGGAACAGTAGGGATTGGAACTTTATTCTTTGCATTTGGCATAGGTCCATGCGTTGCGTTAGGACTTTATTTGGTTGATAAAACTTTTGATTAAGCTGCAGCTATAGCTTTTTCGCTTTTTTTTCTTTCGTGTGGATCAAGAATTGCTTTTCTTAATCTACATGAGTCTGGTGTTATCTCTAAAGCTTCATCAGTATTTAGCATACTTAATTGTTCAGCAATAGACATTGTTCTGACGGGTGTGAGCACAACATTTTCATCAGTACCTTGAGTTCTCATATTTGTTAACTTTTTACCTTTCATAACATTGATTATCATATCACCTGGTTTAGGTGAAAGACCGACAATCATTCCAGGATAAACGGAGTCATTATGAGTTACAAACATTTCTCCTCTTGCCTGTAAGTTAAAGATTGCAAATGCAACAGCTTTTCCTTGTTCCATTGAGATTAATGCTCCATTTCTTCTACCTTCCATCTCTCCTTCGAAAGGACCATAACTATGGAATATTCTGTTGATTACTCCGTTTCCTTTTGTAAGCGTAAGAAATCTACTTGTGTATCCCATTAGGCCTCTAGTAGGTGCGTGAAAAATTAATCTTTTTTTATTAATTCCTGTATCTTTTAATTCTATTAGTTTCCCTTTTCTTTTGTTCATTGAGTCAATTACCTTGGATGAATGTTCTTCATCAAGGTCCATAGTAATTTCTTCAATCGGCTCAAGTTTATTTCCACTTTCATCAGTTTTGTATAAAACTTTTGGAGGGCTAACTGTCATTTCAAAACCTTCTCTTCTCATTTGAGTTAAAAGAATTTCTAACATCAGCTCACCTCTACCACTAACAACAAAAGAGTCTTTTCCCTCGTTTTCTGAAAATGTAATACCAACATTGTTTTGTGCCTCTTGAACTAATCTATCTCGAATTTGGGTGCTGGTTAATTTTTTACCTTCAGTCCCAGCTAAAGGTGAAGTATTTACGGTAATTGTAATTGACATTGTAGGAGGATCTATCGGTGTAGCAGGGATTGGTTCATTAACCTCTTGGTCACATATTGTATCAGCAACGTTTGCTTTTTCTAACCCAGCAACAACTACAATATCTCCAGCCTCGCCAATATCTATTGGAACTTTTTTTGTTCCTTCATATCTAAAAATTTTTGTTAACTTTCCTTCATCAACTTTTTCACCTTTTAAATTGATTGCTTTTATAGATTGATTAGCTTTCGCGGTACCCTGTGTAATTCTTCCAACTAAACTTCTTCCTAAAAAACTATCTGCATAAAGTAGTGTTGATAACATTGCAAAAGGTTTAGTTTTATCAAGTTCAGCAGGTTTTACATGATCAACAATCAAATCTAACAAAGGATTTAAATTTTCTCTTGGACCATCAACTTCATGATCAGCCCAACCCGATCTTCCACTTGCATAGAGAACTGGAAAATCTAATTGTTCTTCATTTGCATCCAAGCTAACAAATAAGTCAAATGTTTCATCTAAAACCTCATTAGCTCTTTGATCAGTTTTGTCTAGTTTATTTATTACAACAATTGGCTTTAATCCTTGTTTAAGTGCTTTTGATAATACAAATTTTGTCTGAGGCATAACACCTTCTGCAGAGTCAATTAATAACAGTGCTCCGTCTGCCATACTTAAAACTCTTTCAACTTCTGCAGCAAAATCTCTGTGGCCTGGAGTATCGATTATATTTATTCTTGATTTGTTCCAATTGATTGAAGCAGGTTTAGCTAAAATTGTAATTCCTCTCTCTTTTTCAAGCTCACCTGAGTCCATTAATCTTTCATCGACAACTTCATTATCTCTAAATGAACCACTTTGTTTCATTAAATTATCAATTAAAGTAGTTTTGCCATGATCAACATGGGCTATGATTGTGATGTTTCTGATATTATTACTCATAAATTCTGGCTCTTATACATATTTAAAAGGATATTAAAACTCAAAAAAACTCATAACTGGCTTGAATAATTTTCAAAATTGAGGATTAATTTGTCTTTTTTTGCTTATCTTTTTTAAGTTTTCTTTTTTCTTTAAAGCTCAATTTAGGTTTTTTTTTAACACTAGAGTCTTTAAATGATTTACCACTATATCTTTTTGACATGATTAAACTTCACATAAAAAAAAGGCCATCTTGAGATGGCCTTTTTAGAATTAATTTAAGAAAATGAGGGGTTACATTCTCATACTGGTTTCAACAATACTACTATTTACTGACTTATTAGAAAAACATTCATCATCATTCATCACTTTTCAAACGCAATTCAAAAGCAATTCAAAAGATGATTTCATTTTAGAGTTAGGTTAGGTTTGAGTATGAAGAAAGTTAATAACTTTAGATTTAATAAATCAGGTTTAGATGATGTACTTCATATATCCAATAAAACTTCAATTACAAATCCTGAAAATTATCAATTTTTTTTTGATGGAGTTTTACCTTTAGAGTATCGTGAATATGTTCAAGACGGTTTTTCTTATACAATTAAAAACAAATCTAATCATAGTGGAACTTACGATATTTTAATGAAAGAATTTAAAGATTATAAAAAAAAAATATCAGAAATTGTTACTATGTTTGAAATGAGCAGTGGTTCTATTCACATCAATAAAGACAAAAAAACTAGTGAAGTATATTTTATTAATGGAGGTATTTCTGAGATTAAAAATTCTTATTTTAAATATGAAAAAAGAAATTTTAGATGTCAAATAGAGGTAAATGACAATAAATTGTGTATATATCAATTACCATCACTCTTTCAATTAGGTGTAAAATTACCTAATCAATTAAAATATGAACAACCAGATAGATATGAAAAGATTTATTTAAAAAACTCAAATAAAATAACTAAAGTTCTTAATACTTATTTTAAGAAAAAAAATAAAGATTATTTAGAGTTAAATGTAGAAAATGGTGTTTATCAAATGTTTGAACTGAACAAGTCAAAAGACTTTAAACATCTAAGCAAATCTACTGGTGTTTGTTTAATTTTAAAATAGAGTTGGGTAAGTGTCGGGTATGAACAAAAAAAATATTAAAAATTATTTTAAAAGAATTAAACTTCTTAAAAAATATGATCTTTTGTATAAAATGAATAACACGATCCCAGTAAGTAAAGGATTTATTGTTAGTATAGACAACCAATGGTATTTAAAAAAAATTAAATCTAAACTTCTTAATAATAAAGATTTGGCAAAATTAGCAACTTTAAAAAATCCTCAATCATTTGATAATTTTAATCCAAAATTTAAGAAAGACGAACAAATGATTTTAAATTCAGTAAAAAATAACAAGGGAAGAATTCCTATAACTTTCTGTTATGCTGATAAAATTTTAAAAAATAAAAAATCGGTTGTTGAAAAAGCAGTAAATTTTGATGGAAATTCAATTTTATGTGCAAATAAAAAATTTATTAATAACAGAAAATTAGTTTTTAAAGCAATTGATAAAGGTTTAAATAATTTTAATTATTTACCCTTTAAAAAATATTCACAAGATTATGAATTTATTAAAAAAACTTTGACAATAAATTCTACGTTTTACCCTTATATAAATATTAAATACAGATTAAATAGAGAATTAACAATAACTGCTATCAAAAAAGATTCTGCTATTAATTTTATTGATATTCCAAAAAGGTTTAGATCTGATAAAGAAATAGTTTTACTTGTTTTAATTAATTCTTTAGATGTTAAAGGTCTTAAACATGTTGATAAAAAATTACTATTAGATGGTGAATTTTTACTTAGTATTTTACAAAAATTTTCTGATGAAAAAAAAGATATATATTTAACTACATTCACTCATTCTAAAACCCTACGTCCATTAATATGGAAGTATATAGGTAAAAAATTTATGAAAGATAAATCTTTTATAAAAAAAGCGATAAAAATTAAAAATTCTTATGAAAAACTTTTTGATCTTTATGATTATTCTAAAGTTTTTAAAATATAATTAAAAAAAACCCCCGAAATTTTCATTCCGAGGGTTCTAATTTTGTTTAGTGTATGTTTTTAGAGTGTTCTGGACTGGAACCGTATTACATTCCCATTCCACCCATTCCTCCCATGCCGCCCATACCACCAGGCATACCACCTGGCATACCACCAGCAGCATCTTTTTCCTCCGGTTTGTCAGCGATCATTGCTTCTGTAGTCACTAATAATCCAGCAATTGAAGCAGCGTCTTGTAGAGCAGTTCTCACAACTTTAACTGGGTCTATGATACCTTTTGCAAACATATCACAATACTCTTCGTTTTGAGCATCGTAACCGTTAGTTTTTTTCTTCTGCTCTAATAATTTACCAACTACCACTGAACCATCTACACCAGCATTTTTAGTAATTTGTCTAATTGGAGATTCCAATGCTTTTCTCACAAGATCAACGCCTGCTTTTTGGTCATCACCTTTTGCTTTAACTTTATCAAGCTCTTGAGCAGCATAAAGAAGAGCACATCCACCACCAGTTACAATACCTTCTTCAACGGCAGCTCTAGTAGCGTTTAAAGCATCCTCAACTCTATCTTTTCTTTCTTTAACCTCAACCTCAGTTGCACCACCAACTTTGATAACTGCAACTCCTCCAGCTAACTTAGCAAGTCTCTCTTGAAGTTTTTCTCTATCGTAATCTGAGGTCGTTTCTTCAACTTGTTGTTTGATAGAAGCACATCTAGCTTCGATATCAGATTTTTTACCACTACCATTAACGATAGTGCTATTATCTTTATCAACTTTGATTTTCTTACAAGATCCAAGATCATCAAGTTTAACATTTTCAAGTTTAATACCCAAGTCTTCAGATATAACCTGACCGCCTGTTAAAATTGCAATATCTTCAAGCATAGCTTTTCTTCTATCACCAAAACCTGGAGCTTTAACAGCTACAACTTTTAAACCACCTCTTAGTTTGTTTACAACTAAAGTTGCTAAAGCTTCACCTTCAACATCTTCAGAAATAATCATCAGTGGTCTACCAGCTTGTACAACGGCTTCTAAAAGAGGAACCATTGGTTGTAAATTAGTTAATTTCTTTTCATGTAATAAAATAAAAGGATTATCTAATTCTGTAGTCATCTTATCACTATTAGTAATAAAATATGGTGATAGATATCCTCTATCAAACTGCATACCTTCAACTACATCTAATTCTGTTTCAATACCTTTATTTTCTTCAACAGTAATCACCCCTTCATTCCCAACTTTTTGCATTGCTTTTGCAATCATCGTTCCAATTTCTTTGTCACCATTTGCAGAAATTGTTCCTACTTGAGCAATTTCATCACTGTCTTTTACTTTTTTTGCAGATGCAACAAGGCTTTCTTTTACTGTTTCTACAGCAGCATCGATTCCTCTTTTTACATCCATAGGATTCATGCCAGCTGTTACATATTTCACACCTTCTTTGACAATTGCTTGCGCAAGTATCGTTGCAGTAGTAGTTCCATCACCAGCTTCGTCGTTAGTTTTGCTAGCAACTTCTTTAACCATTTGTGCACCCATATTTTCAAATTTATCTTCAAGGTCTATTTCTTTAGCTACAGACACACCATCTTTAGTAATTCTAGGTGCACCATAAGATTTATCCATTACGACATTTCTTCCTTTTGGTCCCAAAGTTACTTTAACAGTGTCAGCTAAGATATTTACACCTCTTATCATTGCCGCTCTTGCTTCAGCATCAAATTTAACAATTTTTGCCATTATTTTTCTCCTTTAAATTAAATTATTTACCTGAAATACCCATAATGTCGGACTCTTTCATTATGCTGTATTCTTTGCCATTAATTTTGACTTCAGTTCCTGACCATTTGCCAAATAAAACTTTATCACCAACTTTAACATCCATTGGAATTATTTTTCCATCCTCAGTTTTCGCACCACCTCCTACAGCAACAACTTTGCCTTCTTGAGGTTTTTCTTGAGCAGTGTCAGGGATAATTATTCCTCCAGCAGTTTTTTCACTGCCATCTAATACTTCGATTAAAACTCTGTCATGTAACGGTTTAAACTTCATAAATTCTCCTTTATAAATCTTTATAAATATGAGCTTCATATAGATATTTCACCGCCTATTTCAAGATCAGAAAATCCTTAGGATGTGAATATTGCTAGTAAATTCCGGTTTTTATGGTTTATACCTTAAAATATGACCAAAAATTTAGATTTGAATGGCTTACAATCAATCGCTGATAACTATGATCTTTTTTATATAGACTTATGGGGTGTTGTTCATAATGGGGTTAATCTCCATGAAAAGGCAATAGCTGTTTTAAATGAACTTTTAAAAAAAAATAAAATGTTAGTACTTTTAACAAATGCCCCAAGACCAAACAAAACTGTTCAAAATTTTTTAGAAAAGATGGGCATGGATAAAGTACTCAGAGATCATGTATTTACCTCAGGAGAAGCAGCCCTGAATTATTTGAAAAAATCATACTTATCGAAAAAGTTTTATCACATAGGTCCACCAAGAGATTTTGATTTATTTTATTTATTTGAGAAAAATAAGTGCGAAGATATTAGTGATAGTGAATATTTATTGTGTACAGGGTTATTTGATGATCATGATAAGGATTTAAAATTTTATAAAGATTTACTTGAAAAACATATTACCAAAAAAATGATTTGCACAAATCCAGATTTAATCGTTGATCGTGGAGAAGTTAGAGAGTTATGTGCTGGTTCTGTTGCAATGGTTTTTGAAAAAATGGGTGGAGAAGTAGTATATTTTGGAAAACCCCATCCAGAGGTTTATAATCAGTCAATAGATAACAAAAATAAAAAAATATTAGCAATTGGAGATAATTTAAATACTGATATCAAAGGTGCGAATCTTTTAAATTATGATTCTTTATTAATTGGTAACGGAATACATAGAAATGAAATAAAAAAAAAAGGCATCCAAGATGTTTCAAAAGAGTATGAAGCGATAGTTAATTTTATTCAATCAGATTTAAAATGGTAAAACACTATACAAATTTTAATATTCAAAAAACACATAGAGGATCAATTATTCTTATAGGTAATTTTGATGGTTTACATTTAGGACATCAAAAATTATTTCAATTAGCAAAGTCATATAAGAAAAAATATAATTTAAAGATTGGTGTTGTAAATTTTGATCCAATGCCAAAAATGTTTTTTAATAAAAAATTAAAAAATTTTCGGCTTTCTAATAATGATCAAAAAATTAAGTTACTTAGTAATTTAAAAGTAGATTTTGTTATTACAAAAAAATTTGATAAAAAATTTTCAAAAACTAAAGCTCTAAACTTTATTACTCAAATTTTAAATAAAAAATTAAGTTCCAAATTTATTTTTGTTAGCAATAATTTTAGATTTGGAAATAAAAGAGAAGGAAATGTCAATTTATTAAAAAAATATGAGCAATTGTTTAATTATAAAGTTGTTAAACCAGAACCATTAATTAAAAGAAACAAGATCGTATCATCGTCTTTAATAAGAAATCTGTTAGAAAAGGGTCTCTTAGACAAAGCTAATAATCTTTTAAAAAGAAACTGGTCGATTCAAGGAGTGGTTAAAAAGGGAAGACAAGTAGGAAAAAAAATTGGTTTTCCAACCTGCAACATAGACATTGGTGATTATGTTTTGGCAAAACCAGGAGTTTATGCTGTCAAAGTTTTGAGAAAAAATAGTGATAAATATCTTAAAGGAATTGCTAATCTTGGATACAGACCAACATTTAATCAAAAAAAAATATTATTAGAAGTTCATTTATTTAATTTTTCTGGAAATCTTTATAATAAACTTTTATCAGTAGAGTTTTTAAAGTTTATAAGGAAAGAAAAAAAATTTAATAATGTTAATCAATTAAGAGCTCAAATTATAAAAGATTTAAATATTGCAAAAAAGACTAAATGACTAAATCACAAATAAATCTACCAAAAACAGCTTTTTCTATGAAAGCTAACCTGCCTACTAGAGAACCAGAAATTCTTGAATATTGGAAAAAAATAAATCTTTACGATGAATTAAGAAACGAAAGCAAAGGAAGAGAAAAATTTATCCTACATGATGGTCCTCCTTATGCAAACGGAAATATTCACATGGGGACAGCTCTCAACAAAATTCTCAAAGATATAATTGTAAAATTTCATCAAATGGATGGAAAAGACTCTATTTATGTTCCGGGCTGGGATTGTCATGGTTTACCAATTGAATGGAAAATCGAGGAACAGTATAAAAAAAATAAAAAAAACAAAAATGAAGTTCCAATAGTTGAGTTTAGAAAAGAATGTAGAACATTTGCTGAGAAGTGGATTGAAGTTCACAAAAGTCAATTTAAAAGATTAGGTGTTATAGGGGATTGGGAAAATTATTACTCAACAATGAGTTTTAACGCAGAAGCCCAAATTGTTAGAGAGCTTGGTAAATTTTTAAAAGAAGGAAGTTTATATAAAGGTTTTAAACCTGTATTATGGTCAACAGTTGAGAAAACTGCACTTGCAGATGCTGAAGTAGAATATCAAGATCATAAATCAGATACAATTTATACTTCGTTTAAAGTTAAATCATCTAACTTAAAAGAATTAGTTGGAAGTGAAATAATTATTTGGACAACAACTCCATGGACAATACCAGCCAATAAAGCTTTAGCTTATAAAGAGTCTCTTAATTACATAATATTAGAAGTTAATGACGAAGGTGATTTTAAAAATAGAAAAATTGTTATTGCAGAGGCTCTGATAGAATCGGTCGTTAAAGAGTGTGAAATAATTAATTATAAAAAAATTCATACCTTTAAAGGAAAAGAATTTAAAAATACTATTTGTAGTCACCCTTTTTTAAGTCTTGGTTATGATCATGATATCCCAATGCTCGAGGCTAGATTTGTAACTACTGAGCAAGGAACTGGAATAGTTCACTGTGCACCAAGTCACGGACCTGATGATTTCAATCTTTGTTTGAATAATGGTATTAAAGCAATAGAAACAGTTGATGGAGATGGAAAATATACAAACAATGTAAAATTGTTTGAGGGAATTCATATTTTTAAAGCAAATCCTATTGTAATAGAAAAACTTAGAGAACAACAAAATTTATTATTTAACGGTGAGTTAGTCCATTCATATCCGCACTCATGGAGGTCTAAGGCCCCACTTGTTCATAGAGCTACCCCACAATGGTTTATATCAATGGAAAGTCATAAATTGAGAGATAAAGCATTAAAGGCTATTGATGAAACAACTTTTTACCCAAGTAAAGGTAAAGAAAGATTAAAATCAATGATAGAAACAAGGCCTGATTGGTGTGTCTCAAGACAAAGAGTTTGGGGAGTGCCTCTTCCAATTTTCGTAAATAAAAAAACAAAAGAAATTTTAGTTGATGATGAGGTGATTGAAAACATTGCTTCTATTTATGAAAAAGAAGGTTCGGATTGTTGGTTTTCAGACAATCCTCAAAGATTTTTAGGAAAAAAATACAAATCTGAAAATTACGAAAAATTAAGTGATATTGTTGAGGTCTGGTTTGACAGTGGTTCCACTCATTCATTTGTTTTAGAAAAGAGAGACGATTTAAAATGGCCAGCATCAATGTATTTAGAAGGGTCAGACCAGCATAGAGGCTGGTTTCATTCTTCTTTATTGGAGTCGTGCGGAACTAGAGGCAGAGCACCTTTTGAAACTATTTTATCTCATGGCTTTGTTGTAGATGGTAAAGGTTTAAAAATGTCTAAGTCTTTAGGAAATGTAATTGCACCAGAAGATATTCTAAAAAAATATGGTGCTGATATTTTAAGAATTTGGGTAGCTTCATCAAATTATTCTGAGGACCTAAGAATAGATTATTCTATTTTAGATCAACACGCGGACTCCTATAGAAAAATAAGAAACACATTTAGATATTTATTAGGAAATATAAATGATAAATTTGAAATATCAGATTTTGAAGAAATAGATATACATAGTCTACCAGAGCTAGAGCAATTTATGCTTCACAAAATTTATAACTTAAATAACAATTTTGAAAAGTATTTTAAAAATTATGACTTTCACAATTTATATAAAGAGTTACTAAATTTTTGTACTGTCGATCTATCTGCTTTTTATTTTGATATAAGAAAAGATACTCTTTATTGTGATACTTTTAACTCGCATAAAAGAAAATCAACAATCATTTTATTGAATATAATTTTGGATTCATTACTCAAATGGTTTGCTCCTATTCTATCTTTTACAACAGAAGAAATTTATAAATTATTATTAAATAATAACAAAAGTATTCATCTTGAAAAATTTAAAAAATATCCATCAAAATTTAATAATAAAAAGTTAAATGATAAATGGATGGAATTAATCAAAATCAGAAATATATGTAATATTAGTATCGAAGAAAAAAGATCTTCAAAAGAAATCGGATCAAGTCTTGAAGCAGAATTAAAAATTGAAATAAATGCAAACTTGAAAGATTTAACAGACAATGTAGATTTTTCCGAGCTTTGTATTACCTCTAAAGCTGATGTTACTTATAGCAATAATGATGAAACTTTAGCATCTACATTTAAAGCAAAAGGCACAAAGTGTTCTTTGTGTTGGAAATTTAATGAAAATCCTTGTCAAAGAGAGAATTGTCCAAAATATTCTTTATGATATTAAAATATATTAGGAGAAAAACATTTATAGACATTTTAATTGTAATAGTAATATTCTTTATTGATAGAATTTCAAAATTAATTGTCATTAGTTACGATAAAAATAGTTTTTCTAATGACATGTTTTCTTCAAAATTTCTTAACATTTATTTGATTTGGAATGAAGGAATCGCTTTTGGCCTTTTTTCATTTAATGATAAATTTAATTATAATATTTTAACTTTTTTAATTTGTGTTATCACTGCTGTAGTATTATATTTTTTCCTCAAAACTAAAGGAATTGAAAAATATAGCTTCTTAATGATATTTAGCGGTTCCTTAGGAAATATTTTTGACAGATTATTTTATTCTGCAGTCCCAGATTTTATAGATATACATTATCAAAATTTTCATTGGTTTATATTTAATGTTGCTGATATATTTATTACTTTTGGAGTAATAATATTAATATTAAATGAGATTTTTTTAAAAAAGAATTAGTATGAAAAAAATTATATTTGCCTATATTTTTTTAATATTATTAAATTCTTGTCAATCAATTAGTGAAGGATTTAAATTAAAAGAAAATAGTGCCGACGAATTCTTAGTTGAAAAAAAAAATCCTTTAGTGTTACCTCCAAATTTTAATGAATTACCTAGTCCTTCAGGAGATGATTTGGGAGTAGAAAATAAAAATGATAATGATTTTGAGGTTATTATAAAATCAGGAAGCTCTAATGAAAATCAAGATCAAAATGAAATCAAATCGAATTCAACAGCAGAAACGGTTTTAAAAAATATTAAAAAAAATGAAGTTGACTAAAAATATTAATTTTAGAAACTTTAATATTAAAAAACCAAAGAAAAAAATAGCTAATTTACTCAAAGATTTATTAAATAATAATTACTCTATAATTGATTCGATGAGAAATTCTTATAAAGATTCTTTTATCAAAAAAAATATTTCAAAATATAAAAAATACTCAAATATTGTTCTTATAGGCATGGGCGGATCAATATTAGGCGCAAAGGCTATATATAATTTTTTAGAACATAAAATAAAAAAAAATTTTTATTTTATTGATAACTTTGATGAAGATAAAATAAGAAAAGTTCCATCTAAGAAAAATTTAAACTTAATTATATCAAAATCAGGAAACACCCTAGAGACAATAGTTAATTCAAATATTTTATTAAAAAGACAACAAACAAATTTATTTTTAACCGAGAATAATCACAATTATCTCAGAAAATTAGCTGAAAATTTAAAATCAGAAATTATTAATCACAATAATTTTATTGGAGGAAGATATTCAGTGCTTTCAGAAGTTGGAATGGTTCCAGCTTATCTCATGGGTTTAAATGTTAAAAATTTTAGAAAATTTAATGATTTAATTAAAAACAAAAATTTTATAAATGGTCTGATCATAAACGTTTCTCAAATTTTAAATTTAAATAAAAAAAAAAAATTTAATTCAATTATTTTAAATTATGACGACAGGTCTATAGATCTATTTTATTGGTACCAACAATTGGTAGCCGAAAGTTTGGGTAAAAAAAGCAAAGGAATTTTGCCTGTAGTATCTAGTATGCCAAGAGACAATCATAGTCTTATGCAATTTTATCTAGATGGAAAAAAAAATAATTTCTATACATTCTTTAATGTGATAAATGATGCTTCGTGCAAGATAAATTCTAATATGTTGCTAAGACAATTAAATTATTTAAATAATAAAAAAATAGAAAATATAAAAGATGCTCAATTTATAGCGACGCAAAATATTTTTAAAAAAAAAAAGATACCTTTCAGAACATTTAATATAAAAAAAAGAAGTGAAGAAACACTTGGTGAGCTATTTGTTTTCTTTATTTTAGAAACTATTCTATTAGGTAAAGCGCTAAATGTTAATCCTTTTGATCAACCATCTGTAGAACTTATTAAAAACGAAACAAAAAAAATATTAATTAAATATTAATTTGCAAATATAATTTTAGACAATCCATAATATCTTGTATCTAAAATATTTAGGTTTTCTGCTACATCTATTTTATCGTTTTTGTGTCTATGGATAACTATTAACCCATTTTCATCTAAAATTTTTTGTTGTTTGATATTGTAAATTAAATTATTAATATTTTTTTCCTGAAACGGAGGGTCTAAAAAAATTAAGTGATTTTTACTATTAATAATTTTATAATTTTTGAAATACTCAAAACAATTTGTATCAATTATCTCAAAATCATCTTCACTACAAATTCTTGATAAATTATTTTTTAAAATTTTAATTGCTCTAGAATAATTTTCAAAAAATATTACTTTCTTTGCCCCTCTTGAAAAACATTCAATTCCAAATGATCCGGTACCTGAAAATATATCTATGATAGTTGATTTAGTTATATCAACATGAAATTTTTTTGAATGTTTAAAAATATTAAAAATAGATTCTTTAACTAAATCTTTTAGGGGCCTAGTATTTTTATCGACTGGAAGATCAATTTTTTTACCTTTATATTTACCTCCAATAACCCTCATTTATCAATTACTTTGTAACCAATATCTTTTCTATAAAATCCGTTACTCCAATTAATGTTATTTATTATCTTTATTGCTTTCTCTCTCCCATTTTTGAAATTATTAGATCTAATTACTATATTTAAAACTCTACCACCGTTAGAAAAAACTTTATCTTTTTCATTTCGTGTTCCAGCATGAAAAATATATTCGTTTTTTTGCAAAATAATATTATTTAAATTTTCAATTTCGATATTATTTATAAATTTGTCAGGATATCCTTTAGAACATAGCACTATACAAAGACTTTTATCTTCATGCCAATCTAATTTAATCATATTTAATGTTTTATTAATGCATGCTTCTATAATTTCTCCAAAATCTGTTTTAAGTTTAGGAAGAATTGTTTGACACTCAGGGTCACCCATTCTAACATTATATTCAATTAAATAAGGCTCGTCATTTACGATCATTAAACCTGCGTACAAGAAACCTTGAAAGTCTGTATTTAAATCACTTAAGCCCTTCAATGTTGGTTTTATAATTTTATTTAAAATTTTATTATTTAAGTTAGAGCTTTCAAGTCTAGATGGAGAATAAGCGCCCATGCCTCCGGTATTTTTACCTTGGTCTCCCTCAAATACTCTTTTATGATCTTGAGCAGTACCAAATTGATAAAAATTGTTTCCATCTGATATAACAAAAAAACTCATCTCTTCACCATTTAAAAATTCTTCTACAAGTATTTTTTTTGCTTCACCAAATTTTCCATTAAAAACCTCATTTGCAGCAGATTTTGCATCTTCAAAATTTTTACAAATATAAACTCCTTTTCCTGCAGCTAAACCATCAGCTTTGAGGACAAGAGGAAATTTTGATTTTTTGATATATTCAATAGTTTCGATCAGATCAAAACAGATTTTATAATCAGCAGTAGGTATATTATATTTTTTACATAAATTTTTGGTGAATGTTTTCGAGCCTTCTAATTGTGAGGCTACTTTGTTTGGTCCAAAAACTTTTATTTTGTTTTCCTGTAAAAAATCAACTAAACCTTCTACCAATGGTTTTTCTGGACCAACGATTACAACGTCTATATTAAATTTTACAATAGTTTTTTTTAATTCTTCGAAATTATTTATATCTACATTTATATTATTTGAGATTGAATAAGTTCCTGCATTGCCAGGTAGGCAATAAATTTTATTTACTTTTGATGAATTTTTAAGGGACAAACATATAGCATGTTCTCTTCCACCACTTCCTATTATTCCAACATTCATATATAGTGTATAAACTAAAAATGTATAAAAAATTAGCAAAAATAAAATATTTGCCAAATAATTTTCAAATAATTGAAGATGGAGACCATGTTATTTGTGCCATCTCTGGAAAGAAAATATCAATCGAGAAACTTACATATTGGAATGTTGAAACGCAAGAGCCTTATTTTTCTTATGTTGAAGCATCGCTCAAAAGAGATAGAATTAAATAAAACAAACTATTTCCATCTATCATGAGTCCAAATCCATTGATCAGGATTTTTATTAATCATTTCTTCTAAGATTTTATTTAATTTTTTAGTGATTATTTCAATGCTAGAATTATTTTCAAAATTTATAGGTTGGTAAAATTTAATTTTGAAATTATCTTTATGTAGTCTTTCTATATAAACAGGTACAATTTTGGCATTAAATTTTTTAACAAATTGGCCTGGAATTGTTGTAGTTAGAGCTTTTTTATCAAATAATTTTGACATTATTCCCTCGGTTACTCTTTGATCAATCATTAAAGCAATTGAAGTTCCATTTTTAAAGTACTGAAGAATTTTTTTTGTTCCAGAAATACCTTTGGGAATTTGTTTTTTGCAAATATATTTTTTTCTAATATCCTCCATTATAGGATTTAAAAAAATGTTATTAAGAGGTCGATAAATAGCAGCGAGATCAATACCTAATTTTTCAATGGACATTGCCATTAATTCAAAATTATTAAAATGACCTGATACAAAAATTACAGGCTCAGACTGAATTTTAATTTTTTTTAAAATCTCAGAGTTTTCTATTACTATACTTTTTGAGATATTGGTGTTGTTTTTGAAATCCTTTATGAATATGTATTCAGCAAATATTTTTCCATAATTAGACCAAACTTTTTTTGCTATCTCAAGTTTTTTTTGTTGATCCATGTTCTTATACACATTTGATAGATTTTGATTTAAAGTTTTGTTTTTTTTCATAAAAGATCCTAATTTAACAAAAATCCATGCCGAGATATTTCTAGAATTATTAAGTCCAATTAATTTAAAGATGCCAAAAAAAAATAAAATAACAAGGTATTGGACAAAATATTTAATTTTTTTCATAAATTTTTAATTTTAAATACTTTACGAAATTTTTTTCATTTTTAAAAATTAAATCAATTTTTACAAAATCAATATTTTTTCTATAATTTTTATTTATTCTTAAAAAATCTTTTTCTGTAGTAAGAATTTTTGCTTGTAATTTTTTTGATAATTTTTTAATTTCTTTAATTTGTTCACTTTTATAATTAAAGTGGTCTGGAAAAACAATTTCTTTAACAATATTAAATTTATTTTTAATTAGTAAATTTTTAAAACTGTCTGAATTTCCTATTCCTGAAAAAATTAAATATTTATTTTTTTTATTAAATTCTTTAAGATTTTTAATTTGGGTATATGTGTAAAAAATTTTTAGTTTTTTATTAATACTTTTTGCTAGTCTAGTAAAATTATTAATTTTAGTATTTGCATCTTTGAAAAGCAAGCAATCATAACTTTTTAAATTACTGATATGTTCTCTTAAAGGACCTGATGGTAATAATAATCCATTACCAATTAGTTTTTTTCCATCAAAACATACAATTTTTAAATTATAAGAAATTGCATTATCCTGAAGCCCATCGTCGAAAATTATTATTTTTTTATTTTGATTTTGGGCCTTTTTTAAAATTTCACTTCTTTTTTTGTGTGTCAAAATTTCACATTCTTTTTGTAAGAGCTTTATTTCATCAACTTGATTATTGTAAAACTTTTTTCCTATAACTGTATTTGTTTCAATTTTTTTTAAAAATTTGTAAATCTTAATTGTGCTTGGAGTTTTACCAGTTCCACCTAAATAAATATTTCCAATACAAATTGATTTGATATTTCTATTTAATATTTTTTTTTTTGAACCTAGGAAAAAATTGTTTACTTTTATGATCAAGGTAAATGGAAGTAGCAAATATGCTAATAGATTTGGTCTTTTTAAGTCCCAAAAGTCAGGTTTTTTAACTATCATTTTTTAGAAATATGTTGATTTCATTAAATGTATTATTTAGAATTTTATTACCAATTTCCTTCAATTTATATTGTATTTTTTTTGAGTTATTTTTTTTTCCAAACAGATTATTTAATTTTTTTAATAGTTGAGATTTTGAGCTTATTTTTGATGATAATCTTAACTTATTTAAATAACTATAAATTTCCTCAAAATTTTGCACATTTGGTCCATAAATTATATTACAACCATATCTAGTTGCCTCTAAGGGATTTTGACCACCGTGATCAATTATAGAACCACCTAAAAAAACATTTTTACATAAGTTGTAAATTGACTTGGTTTGACCGTAAGAATTAACCAAATAAATATCAGTGTCTTTTTTGATAATTTTTTTTTCGTCATGTAAATGAACTTTCAAATTCAATTTATTTAATTCTTTTAAAATTAATTCAGTTCGTTCGACATGACGTGGAATTATTATTGTTAATAAATTTTTGATTTTTTTCTTTAAATTTTTATGTACAATACCAATAAATTTTTCCTCATTGTAATGTGTACTAGATGCACACCAGATTTTTTTTGAAGGTATAATTTTATTTAAATAATTAAAATTTATTATTTTTTCATTTTCAGATTGTGAAAATTTTAAATTCCCTAAGTATTTTATTTTTTTTACCCCTAATTTTCTCAAAATTATTTTTGACTTATAATTTGATGAAAAACAAAGATTAATTTTATTAAATATAAATTTTGAAAAATTTGGAAACCTTCTCCATCTGTTGTAAGTTTTTTTTGTAATTCTGCCATTTAAAATTAAAATAGGGATATTTTTTTTTTCTAAATTAATTATAGTGTTTGGCCATATCTCTGAGTCAATAAAAAATGCAGCTGAGGGTGACCAATAATTTAAAAATTTTTTTGTATGAAAATTTGTATCGATAGGAAAAAATTGATGAACTACTTTTTTAAATTTAAGTTTTCCAATTACTTTAGAGGAACTTAAAGTATTTGATGTGATTAGAATTTTATTTATATCTTTTCTTTTTTCATATTTCTCAACTAAAGGAATTATGCTTTGTAATTCCCCAACACTTGCACCATGAAACCATAATAGATTTCCTTTACCTCTTTCTTTAGTAAAGAAGCAAAATTTTTCTTTAAATCTCGTTAAATCTTCTTTTTTTTTAAATAATCTGATGATTAAAATTATTGGTGATAAAATAAATACTAAATTTATTAGAAACCTATAAATAAATAACATTAGGCTTTTTTAATTTGTTTTTGATAAAAGTTTTTATAAACATCAGATGTTTTTAAAAGATCATCGTGTTTTCCTTCTCCACTAACCATTCCATTTTCAATAACAAAAATTTTGTCTGAATTTAAAATAGTTGATAATCTGTGTGCAATTACAATTGTTGTTCTTCCCTTTGTTAGATAGTTTATTGCTTTTTGAATTTTATCCTCAGTCTCAGCATCTAGTGATGAAGTAGCTTCATCAAGCAAAATAATAGGGCTTTTTTTTAAAATTGCTCGCGCAATTGAAAGTCTTTGTTTTTCACCACCAGATAATCTAATTCCATTTTCACCGATCAATGTTTCATATTTATTTGGCAAATTCTTTATAAATTCACTTGCGAATGAAAATTCTGCAGCTTCCTCAATTTCTTTTTGTGAGGCATTTAAATTAGCATAGGCAATATTGTTCTTAATTGTATCATCAAAAAGTGTAGTATCTTGGCTTACTAAAGAAATATTTTTTCTTACAGAAAAGATAGAAGATTTATATATAGATTTATTATCTATTCTAATGTCACCACTGATAGCATCGTAAAATCTAGGAATTAAATTTAAAATTGTAGATTTTCCAGCACCACTGTGTCCTACTAAAGCTGTCATTTTAGTTCCTGCAAACTTCAAATTAATAGATGATAAAATTTCTTTCTCCGTATTGGGGTATTTAAAATTTATATTTTCAAATTCAATTGTTCCATCATTTATAACTAAATTTTCTGCCTTATTTATTTCTTTTATTTCAGGTAAATCATCAATAATTGGCAAGACTCTATTAGCTCCAGAAATACCTTGTTGTACTGATAAATTTAAAGTCGCAAGAGATCGTACTGGTTGGTATGCCAACATCATAGCAGCTAGAAATGAAAAAAAATTGTTTACTTCAAGCTCATTGTTAGCAACTAATTTTGCTGCAAAAAAAATTAAAAAAGCAATCATTATTCCAGTCAAAAATTCCATGATTGGAGAGGCTCTAACAAATACGATAGATATTTTTTTTGTTGACTCTTTTAAGTTATCTATAAACTTAAACGCTCTCTGTTTTTCGTAGCTTTCTTTTTGAAAAATTTTAATTAGTTTATGGTTTTTAAATATCTCCATTAAATATGAAGTGAGTATTCCAGCTCTGTTCATTTGTTGAGTTGCCACCTTGCCTATTCTTTTGCCTAGAGTTTTTGCTGCAATACTAGCTAGAGGTATCATTATTATAGCCACAAGTGATAATTTCCAATTTTGATAAAACATCACTGATAATAAACCTATTAAAGTTAATGAGTCTTTAAACAAGTTCAGCACGACTGTACTAAGCAGGTTGGTAATCATATTTACATCATTTGTTAAATTAGCAATAAACTTTCCAGAATGTTTATTATCTATCACTTGTGTATCTGCATTTATTAAAGATGAAAAAATATCGTTTTGTATGTCTTTTTTTACTTCTTCTGAAACACCTATCATTATTACTCTTGCCAAATACAAAGATGCACCTTTGATTGCAAATGCTAAGACAATTAGACAAGGGATAATAATTGCCATTGATTGATTTTGTTCTATAAAAAGTTTTTCAATTGCTGGATCTAAAAGATAGGCCACTGATGACGTACTCCCCGCAAGTAATAAGGAAAAAATAAAAGCAATTAAAATGTTTTTTAAATATTTCTTAGTATAACTTTTATACAAACGTTTGATAATTTGAATCTTTTCCATTTTAAATTTTACCTAATATTAAACCTAATAAAATTATTAATCCTAAAAAATTATTTGATTTAAAAGTTTTAATACAGCTGGAGGGATCGTTTATTTTTAATTTTTTTAGTTGAAAGAAGTACATTTGAAAAGTTGCAAAAACAAAAATTATAATACTAAAATAATTTAGTTTCATTAAATAAACTATAAAAAATAAACTTAACAAATAAATTGAATAACATGAAAATAAAAAGGTATATGGTTGTTTCTTAAATTTAATTGATGTTGATTTCAGTCCTATAATTTCGTCATCTTTAATATCTTGATATCCATAAATTGTGTCATAGCCGAGTGTCCAAAATATGGCTCCAAAATAAAATAAAAGGGGTATTAAATCTATCTGACCTTTTATTGATGTCCAACCGAGTATTAAGCCATAATTAAAAGTAATACCTAAAAATAATTGAGGCCAATAGGTGAACCTTTTCATTAATGGGTATGTGAATGCTAGAGGCATTGATCCCAAAGCCAAAATAATTGTAAAAAAATTAAAATTTAATAATACCAATAGTGCTAAAAAACATAGCGTGATTGAATAAATAATTCCGAGCTTCACTGATACTTTACCGGATGCTATAGGACGGCTTTTCGTTCTAAATACTTTCGCATCAAACTCTTTGTCAAGAATATCATTTACTATACATCCAGCTGATCTCATAAATACTGAACCTAAAAAAAATAGAATTAAATAAAAAAAATAATAGCCTAAATGATTTTTAAAATCGTATGCTAGAGTTAATCCCCAAGCACATGGCCAAAACAAAAGCATAAACCCTATTGGTTTTTTTAATCTTGTTAAATCAATGAAATGTTTTAATTGGCTCATAAATTTTACTTGTAAATAACAAAGGCTAGTTTCATAATCAAATTGATTCGTATGAATATAGATTACACAGTCACAGCACTTATGTTTCCAGCTATTCCGTTATTAATGGGTGTTTACAGCAATAGATTTCACTCCTTGAGTATTTTAATTCGTCAACTTCATGATGAGCATGTTTATGAAAAACATATTCCACCTGAATGGAAAAAGCAGTTTATTAATCTAAGTGGTAGGATAACTCTTTTAAGGTGGACAATATTATTTGCCGCTTTTGGGTTTCTATTTAATATGTTAACTGTATTTGCCCTTTATTTAGATGAAGTATTTTTAGCTAGAGTAATATTTGGCTCATGTTGTTTGTCTATGATTATCTCAATAATTTTTTTTATTAGGGAAATTCAAATCTCAACAAATGCACTTAAACTCCATATGTCAGATATGCATGTTGATGTTAATTAGGAACAATTACAGCGGGACCTAGAATTTTTCTTCCTTCAAGATCTTGATGTGCTTTAATTACTTCTTCTAATTTATACTTTTTAAAAATTTTAATTTTTACTTTACCAGAGCTAATTTTTTCAAACATTGTTCTTGAAGCTTCATCTAACTCTTCTCTTGTTGAGAGGTATTGTTGCATAGAAGGTCTTACAAGATAGAGACCTTTTGGTTGAATAACTTTTGGTACATTAATATCTGACAAAGGTCCAGATGCATTTCCAAATGAAACCATCATTCCTCTTACTGCTAAACATTCAATTGAACCATCTAAAGTATCTTTTCCAACGCCATCGTAGACAACAGGGACTCCCTTGCCACTAGTAATCTCTAAAACCTTTTTTGCAAAATCTTCTTTGTTATAATTGATTACATGATCGTAACCATTTTCTTTTGCTATATTTATTTTTTCATCTGAACCAACTGTACCAATAACAGTACAACCTAAACTTTTTGCCCATTGTCCGAAAATCTGACCAACACCACCAGCTGCAGCATGAAATAAAATTGTTTCTCCGGATTTAACTGGATAAGTTTTATGCAAAAGATAAAAAGTTGTTAAACCTTTTGTCATCAAAGTTGCTGCGATTTCAAGATCAATATCATCTGGTACTTTTACTAAATTTTTAGTTGGATAGTTTCTATGAGAAGAATAGGAGCCTAAAGGAATGCCCGCATAAGAAATTTTATCACCAACTTTAAAGTCTTTTACGTTATCTCCAACATCAGTAATAACTCCAGCACCTTCCAAACCTAAACCAATTGGTAGTTTTAAAGGGTAGAGACCTGATCTATGGTAAGTATCAATATAGTTAAGACCAATTGCTTTTTGTTCAATGGTTACTTGATCTGGACCAGGTTTATCTAAAGATATATCCTTAACCTCTAAAACCTCAGGTCCACCTGTTTTATTGATTTCTACAGCTTTCATAATTTATTTTACAAACGTACCATTATGATAATCTTGAACTGCTTGCAAGATTTCTGCTTTAGTGTTCATCACAAATGGTCCACCTCTAGCTATTTCCTCATTTATTGGTTTACCCGAAATCACTAAAAACTTAGCATTTGATTTAGCTTTAACAATTAAATTTTCGCCCTTGGTTAGTAATATTAAAGTGCTGTCTAGAACTTGATCGTGTTTATCTTTTCCAATTTCAATTTCACCACTAATTAAATAAACAAAAGTATTGTGGGTAGATGGTAATTTAAAATTAAATTCTTTACTTTTGTTGAGTTCAACATCAAAATAAACTGGTTCAACGTTATGACCTTTAACAGGACCTTCAGCTTTTTCAAATTTTCCAGCTATTACTTTTACTTGTTTCTCATCATCTTTATGAACACTCATTTTATCAGCATCAATATAAAGATATTCAGGCTTACTCATTTTTAATTTAGCAGGCATGTTAATCCATAATTGAAAACCATGAAGTCTACCTTCTTTCATTGCAGGCATTTCTGAATGAATAATTCCGCTTCCAGTTTTCATCCACTGAACATCACCTGCAGTCATTCTACCTTCACCACCTGTACTATCTTTATGCTCAAAATCTCCGGCGAGCATATAAGTAACTGTTTCAATTCCTCTATGAGGATGGGGCGGGAAACCAGCAATATAATCCTCACTATTTTCTGATCCAAATTCATCAAGCATTAAGAAAGGATCAAAATAATTTGGCTCAACACCAATGCTTCTTTTTAATTTTACTCCAGCACCGTCAGAAGCTGGAATAGGATCAATAATTTTACTTACTTCAATATTTTTCATAATTCGTACATAAGAATTTTTTATATTATATCAAGTAACTTACCAAGGTCCTCGATTTGGTGTTTTGGTAAATAATCTAGCTTGTCAAAAGTATTGCTATTTCTATTAACCCAAATAGAATTGTAACCATAATTACCACCACCTGATACATCCCAAGTGTTAGCACTTAAAAAAGTAACTTCATTTTTTTTAATATTATATTTTTTAATTGGGATATCGTAAACTTTAGAGTCTGGTTTATAGACCCCAACTTCCTCAATTGAAAAAATATCATCAAATATATTTTCTAAATTATTGCTTTTAACTAATTGATTAAGAAGGGATGGAGTGCCATTTGATAGAATAGCAAGTTTATAATTTTTTTCTTTTAATGATTTTAAAACTTCAGGCACTTCTTTGAAAGTTGATAGAATTTTATAAAGATTTAATAACTCACTTCTCATTGAAAAATCTATCTCATAAGCTTTCATTGATTTATCTAAACTATCTTCTGTAACCTGCCAAAAATCTCTATGACGTTTCATTAAGCTTCTTAACCAGGTATATTCTAATTGTGTGG
Organism: uncultured Pelagibacteraceae bacterium; assembly: GCA_902571425.1. Classification (GTDB taxonomy): domain Bacteria; phylum Pseudomonadota; class Alphaproteobacteria; order Pelagibacterales; family Pelagibacteraceae; genus Pelagibacter. Next base: position 194,897 of record CACGBZ010000001.1, read on the forward strand.
TTCTCCAATAATTAGCGAAACCTTCCCACTTATCACCTATTTTATCTTTACATTTTTCAGCAGCTGAGTTGACATCAAATAAAGTACCATATGCATCAAAAATTATTGCTTTAATATTTTTCATAAACTAACTTATCAATATGAGTAACATTAGATTATTTTATTCAAAAAGTTTATCTCTTAATTTGACTGACAAACTTGATAAATCTCAATCTCATTATGTTTCAAAAGTTATGAGACTTAAAGAGAAAGAAGTTTTGTCTCTTTTTAACAGTAGTGGTGAATGGGAAGCAAAAATCTTAAATATCACAAAAAACCTAGTTGAATTTAATGTTACGAAACAATTAAGACAAATAGAAAATACCAAAGATCTCTGGCTTGCTTTCTCTCCAATCAAATCAAATTACTTTAATTTCATGATCCAAAAAGCTACCGAGCTTGGTGTAACTAAGTTTTTACCAGTAATCTTTGAAAGAACAATTGTTAGAAAGATTAATAAAGAGAGATTGAAAAAAGTAATCACAGAAGCTGCTGAACAATCAAACAGAATAACTGTTCCAATAATTGAGGAGCCTCAGAAATTAAAAAATTTTCTAAGCAATGATATGGATTTAATATTTACTGATCTCAATACTGCTAATACTAAAATTGATCTTACAAAGTTAACAACTAAACCCACTTGTGTAATCATAGGGCCTGAAGGAGATTTTTCTGAGGAGGAGAGGGAAGAGATTCTTAAATTTAATGGTGTTCAGCCTATTAAAATCAATGAAAACATATTGAGATCTGAAACGGCTGTAATTTCTGCTCTATCGATCATAAATTACGCCATTAATTGATATTTTGTCGCTAAAAGTAAAAGTGTATTTTTTTAAAAGACGCTCTATATAGGTTAAAAAAATGAAAAAAATTTTATATATATTTCTATCTTATTTCGTTGCATCTAATGCTTTTGCTAATCAACCAAAGGATTGGCAACTGGGTTTTCAAGAGGCAGCATCTTCAACAATGAGAGATATCGTGAATTTTCATGACAAGCTGTTGTTACCAATCATAATTGCAATTAGCGTTTTTGTGTTATTTTTGATGGTATATGCTTGTATAAGATTCAGAGCATCAGCAAATCCAGTTCCTTCAAAAAGAACTCACAATGTAGCAGTTGAAGTATTGTGGACTTTAATACCTTGTTTAATTTTAATTGTTATGGCTGTTCCATCTTTTAAAATTCTTTATTCACAAGATACAATTCCTAAAGCAGATGTAACTGTTAAAGCTATAGGTTACCAGTGGTATTGGGGTTATGAGTATCCTGATGAAAATATTATCTTCGACTCTTATATGATCGAAGACAAAGATCTTAAAGCTAATCAACCAAGACTTTTAGCAGTGGACAATGAGGTTGTTGTACCAGTAAATAAAGTAGTTAAAGTTTTAATTACAGCAAACGACGTTCTTCATGCGTGGGCACTACCTTCTTTTGGTGTAAAAAGAGATGCGGTACCAGGAAGAATAAATGAAACTTGGTTTAAAGCTGAAAAAGTAGGAACTTATTACGGTCAATGCTCTGAGCTTTGTGGAATTAAACACGCATTCATGCCAATCACAGTCAGAGTTGTTTCTGAAGAAGAATATCAAGAATGGTTAACAGATGCAAAAATAAAATTTGCAAAAGAAATTTTAGAAGAAGATCAATTTAAAAAACTAGCGAGTAAATAATATGTATACACAAACAGCATCACACGACGATCATCATACACCAACTGGTTGGAAGCGTTGGGCTTATTCAACTAACCATAAAGATATTGGAACAATGTATTTAATATTTGCAATTATTGCAGGTGTAATTGGTACAGCATTCTCAGTTTTAATGAGAATGGAATTGATGCATCCTGGTGATGGAATTTTAGGTGGAAACTATCATTTATATAATGTCTTAGTCACTGGTCATGGCTTGATAATGATCTTCTTTATGGTGATGCCAGCTATGATTGGTGGATTTGGTAATTGGTTTGTTCCAATTATGATTGGTGCACCGGATATGGCTTTTCCTAGAATGAACAATATTTCATTCTGGTTATTACCAACATCATTCATTTTATTAATAATGTCGATTTTTATGGATGGCCCTCCAGGTCAAACAGGTGTTGGTGGTGGATGGACTATTTATCCTCCTTTATCATCTACAGCTGGTCAACCAGGCCCTGCAATGGACTTTGCAATTTTAAGTTTACACTTAGCTGGAGCATCTTCAATTTTAGGTGCGGTAAACTTTATTACTACAATTTTAAACATGAGAACGCCTGGCATGACACTTCATAAAATGCCATTATTTGCTTGGTCAATATTAGTTACAGCTTTCTTATTATTGTTATCATTGCCAGTTTTAGCAGGAGCGATTACGATGCTTCTTACAGATAGGAACTTTGGAACAGCTTTCTTTGATGCACAAACTGGTGGAGACCCAGTTCTATTCCAACATTTATTTTGGTTCTTTGGTCACCCGGAAGTTTATATTTTAATTTTACCAGGTTTTGGAATGATCAGTCATATTGTTTCAACATTTTCTAGAAAACCAGTTTTTGGATACTTAGGAATGGCTTATGCAATGGTTGCTATTGGAATTGTTGGTTTCGTTGTGTGGGCCCACCACATGTATACAGTTGGTTTAAGTACAGACACTAAAGCATATTTTTTAGCTGCAACGATGATCATTGCAGTTCCAACTGGTATAAAAATATTTTCATGGATAGCAACTATGTGGGGTGGTTCGATTTCGTTTAAAACTCCAATGGTTTGGGCTTTAGGATTTATATTTTTATTTACTGTTGGTGGGGTTACGGGAGTAGTTCTTGCAAATGCCGGAGTAGATACTGCAATGCATGATACCTACTACGTTGTTGCTCACTTTCATTATGTATTATCTTTAGGGGCTGTATTTGCAATCTTTGCAGGATTTTATTATTGGTTTGGAAAAATGACTGGTTATGAGTACTCAGAATGGATGGGTCAATTACACTTCTGGTTAACGTTTATTGGAGTAAACCTGGTTTTCTTTCCACAACACTTTTTAGGTCTTGCAGGAATGCCAAGAAGATATGCTGACTATCCAGACGCTTTTGCTGGATGGAATTACATTTCTTCAATTGGATCCTATATTTCTGTAATTGGATTGGTGGTATTTTTTATAAACCTTGCTTATGCGTTTTATAAGAAAAAGGCTGCAGCACAAAACCCATGGGGAGAAGGCGCTACAACTTTAGAATGGACTGTACCATCTCCACCTAATTTTCATACTTTTGAAGAATTACCAAAGTTTGAAGATAATGAGGGTGTTGAAAAATCTACAAGCTAAATATAGTAAACAAGATTTTTTAACTTTAAATTAATGATTAAGTCTAAATTAAAAAATAGAAACTTATCTCAAGAAGACGCCTTTAATTTATCTGAATTATTTAAATTAATGAAACCAAGAGTAATGTCTTTGGTTATATTTACATGTGCGGTTGGTTTATTAATGGCGCCGATCATTATCCCAACAAAGGATGCAATCATTGGAATAATTTTAGTTTCAATTGGAGCAGGTGCTGCTGGAGCTTTAAACATGTGGTATGAGTCTGATCTTGATGCATTAATGACAAGAACTTGCCTTAGACCAATTCCGACAGGCAAAGTAAACAAAAACCAAGCTCTGGTTTTTGGAATTTCCCTTTCAATATTTTCTGTAATTGCGCTCGATTTTTATTCAAATAGAATATCTGCTGTCTTGTTACTGTTTACTATTTTGTTTTATGTATTTGTTTATACAATTTGGCTAAAGAGAAAAACTCCTCAAAACATAGTCATTGGCGGTGCTGCAGGAGCATTACCACCTGTTATTGGCTGGACTATAGCCACTAACTCTCTTTCATTAGAGCCGATTACTTTCTTTTTAATTATATTTTTTTGGACTCCCTCTCATTTTTGGGCTTTAAGTTTGTACAAATCTGACGACTATAAAAAAGCAAAAATACCAATGCTTCCACTAACCAACGGTGTGGAGAGTACAAAATTAAATATATTTATTTATTCGCTTACAATGCTCCCAATTGTAATTTTGCCATATGCAATCGGGTTTGTAGGTTTGGCGTTTTTAATACCATCTTTAATTTTGACAATTTATTATAATTATTTATGTTTCGAACTTTATAAATTTAAGAAAAACAAATTTGATGCAAAAAAAGCAAAAACAATATTTGGATATTCAATTTTATATTTATTCTTAATATTTGTACTTTTTTTAATAGATAAAATTTTATGATAACACCTGATAAAAAAACAAAGAAAAAAAATATAATAACTGCAATAGCAATTTTAGCTTTTATGGTGTTTTTATTTGTTTTTACTCTTTATAATGTTGGAGTATTTGATAGGCAGATATGATGAAAGGCAAAACATTAACCCCAATATTGTTAGCAGGAATTTTTGTCCTGATGTTAGGTTTGTCATTTGCTGCAGTGCCTTTATATGATTTATTCTGTAGAGTAACTGGATTTGGGGGAACAACACAGGTATCAAAAGAAGCTCCAGATATTGTATTAGATAAAGTGGTTAGTGTTAGATTTGATACAAATGTAAATAACTTAGAGTGGGATTTTAAAGCCAAATCAAATGTTATGGATGTTAAGGTTGGTCAGGTTAATAGAATAGAGTTCGAGGTAGAAAATTATGGCGAAGATACTACATTTGGAGTAGCAAGTTTTAACGTGTCACCAGCAAGTTTTGGAAAATATTATAGTAAATTAGGGTGTTTTTGCTTTGAAAAACAAAAGTTGAAGGCTGGTGAGAAGGCTATTTATGTAATGACTTTTTATTTAGACCCTGAACTAGTAAATGATCCAACAACAAAAAATCTTCAAGATGTAACCATGTCGTATACTTTTTTCTCGACAGATTACTATAAACAATCATAATCACGAAAAATGTCAGCAGAAAAAAAACACGATTACCACTTAGTTGACCCAAGTCCTTGGCCAATCTATACATCTTTTGCATGCTTGGTATTAGCCATAGGTGCAATTTTTTATATGCATAATGGCATTTCATGGGGAATGTATCTTGGTTTAGCTTTATTAATTTATGGTGCATATATGTGGTTTAGAGATGTAGTAATTGAAGCTGAACATCAAGGTCATCATACTCCTGTTGTTCAAATTCATCATAGATATGGAATGACTTTATTTATTGCTTCAGAGGTGATGTTCTTTGTTGCATGGTTCTGGGCATACTTTGATATAAGTTTATTTCCAAATGAATTTGTTGGAAATGTATGGCCACCTAAAGATATTGAAACTTTTGATCCTTGGGACATTCCTTTAATAAATACTTTAGTTTTATTGTTATCAGGAACAACTGTAACTTGGGCTCACCATTCTTTATTAGAGGATGATAGAAAAGGATTTATACAAGGATTAACACTAACTGTAATTCTTGGTTTCTTTTTTACTTTATTGCAAGCATACGAATACCATCACGCTACTTTTACTTACTCTGGCCATATTTATGGAGCTGTATTTTATATGGCAACAGGTTTTCATGGTTTTCACGTCATAATTGGAACGATATTTTTAGCAGTATGTTTGTGGAGAGGAAGACTTGGTCATTTTACTAAAGATCATCATTTTGGATTTGAAGCGGCTGCTTGGTATTGGCATTTCGTTGACGTAGTGTGGTTATTCTTATTTGCTGCAATTTATATTTGGGGAAGTTAATATTTATCCTTGAAGAATAAATTACTATTTTCAGTTTTTGTTTACTTTATTATTTTAACTCTTCTCTCCTTAGGGTTTTGGCAAATTTATAGATTAAATTGGAAATTACAGTTAATTGAGCAAATTGAAAATTCATTAAAAAATGACCCTGTAGAATTAACTAGTATTGAAAAAAAAAATTATCTTAGAATTAAGACAAGTGGAGAAATTGATTTTGATAAACAAATTTACTTATATAATTTAAATGATGTAGGTAAACCTGGGTTTGAGGTAATAAATCCAATAAAAATTGGTGACAAAAATTACTTAATGAATAGAGGATGGATACCTTTTGAAAAAAAAGACCTACCCGAAATAAATTTAGTTGATCAAAATCAAATTGTCGGCACTCTTATGCTACAAACTAAACCAAGTACATTCAAACCAGAAAACGATATTGAGAAAAATTACTGGTTTACTTTGAATAGAGAAGATATTTCAAAATTTACTGGAAGAAATTTTTCAGATTATGTCATTTATTTAAATGGTGATTATAAAATTCCAAAACCAAGAGTGATTACTGCTAAAATTTCAAATAATCATAAGAAGTACGCAATCACTTGGTTTTCTATGGCGATTTCAATTCTTTTAATATATTTATATTTTAGAAAAAAAAATTATTAAATGAAATATGTAAGTACAAGAGACACATCAAAAACCTTTGAATTTAAAGACGTTTTTATCAAAGGCCTTGCTGATGATGGAGGCTTATTTATCCCCGAAAAATTGACGAAATATTCTGGAAATGAAATTAAAGATTTTAAAAAACTAAGCTACTCAGAGTTAGCTAAAAAAATCGTTTATCCATTTATTGGTAATTTCATGTCACAAGTTGAATTAAGTAAAATTATTGATAAGTCTTACTCTGCATTTAGAAAAGATAATGTTGTAGATTTCATAAAGCTTGGAGATAGAACAGTGTTAGAACTGTTTTATGGTCCGACTTTAGCTTTTAAAGATATTGCTATGCAACTTTTGGGTAACTTTTACGAGTATTACCTAAATAATGAAAATCAAAAGATTAATATTGTTGTTGCTACATCTGGAGACACTGGTGCCGCAGCAATAGATGCAATTAGAGGTAAAAAAAATGTTAATATTTTTGTGCTTCACCCAGATAATCGTGTTTCACCAGTTCAAAGAAAATTAATGACAACAGGTAAAGACGAAAACGTATTCAACATAGCCATAAAGGGAAATTTTGATGATTGTCAAAACTTAGTTAAATCCATGTTTGCAGATAAGAAATTTTCAAGTGACATTAAAATGTCAGGTGTAAATTCCATTAATTGGGCGAGGATTATTGCTCAAAGTGTTTATTACTTTTATAGCTATTTATCAGTTGAAGACGCAAGTGAACCAACAAATTTTTCAGTGCCTACAGGAAATTTTGGAGATGTATATGCAGGATATTTAGCCAAAAAAATGGGCTTGCCGATAGATAAATTGATTGTTGCAACTAATCAAAATGATATTTTACATAGAGCAATCTCAAAAGGTAGTTATGAGGCAGAAAAAGTTTCAGAAACTATCTCTCCAAGTATGGACATACAAATAGCCAGTAATTTTGAAAGACTCATATTTGATCTTAATAATGGAGACGATCAACAGACTTCTCTAGATATGAAAAATATTAAAGATAAGGGACAGTATTTAATAAATGACGATAAATTAAATAAAATTAGTGAAAACTTTTTATCAGCTAGAATGAGTGAGGATGAAACTTTAGAGGTTATTAAAAAGGTGTATGAAAAATATTCTGTAGTTTTAGACCCACACACAGCTATTGGATATGGTGCTTTCGACAAACATAACTTAAAAGGAAATAATATTGTACTAGCAACTGCACATCCTTGTAAATTTCCTGATGCCGTTTCCAAAGCTATAAATTTAAAATCTGATTTACCAAAAGAACTTGAGTATATTTTGAATGAAAAAGAAAATTATGATATAGTTGAAAATAATTTAGAAAAAATTAAAAACTACATTACAGGTAAAACAAAATGAAAATTAAAGAAGGGGAACAACTTCCAAATTCAGAATTTTATTATTTAGACTCAAGTGGAGCAGCAAAAAAAATATCTACAACAGAAGTTTTTAAAAATCATAAAACAATTGTGATTGGAGTACCTGGAGCATTTACAAAAGTTTGTTCTGCAAAACATCTGCCAGGGTATGTTAACAATTACGAGGAAGCAAAGAACAAAGGGGTTACAAAAATTATTTGTGTTTCAGTTAATGATCCAAATGTGATGAAAGCATGGGGTGAAAGTCAAAAAGTTGAAGATAAAATATTTATGGCTGCAGATCCATATTGTGAATTTACTAAATCAATTGGAGCAGAAATAGATAGACACGATCGGGGTCAGGGAATGAGGTCAGCAAGATATACAATGTTAATTGAAGACAATTTTGTAAAGAAAATACAAGCAGAAGATGATACTGCCACGTGTGAAATTTCAGCGGCAGAAAATTTTTTAAATTTAGTCTAAATTTGCAGCCTTTTTAGCCAATAAGTCAACTTCTTCATTCATAGGATTTCCATCATGAGCCTTTACCCAATTCCATTGAACATTAAGTGATTTATTCAAATTATATAATTTAATCCACAAATCTTTATTTTTAACATCCTCTTTTTTTGATGTTTTCCAATTATTAGTCAACCAAGTATTAATCCATTCGGTTATTCCATTTTTTACATATTGGGAGTCAGTATATATTTTTATTTCAACACCAGGTTTTATATCCTTAAGTGCATTGATCGGAGCAAGTAGTTCCATTCTATTATTTGTAGTGTTTTTTTCACTACCGCTAATTTTTCTTATTTCTTTTTCATCATTTATAATGGCAGCCCATCCACCATTACCTGGATTTGTTAAACAAGAACCGTCTGTATAAATTGTAATCATTAATTTAAATAGTCTTTAAATGAGCTTAAATTATTGTGAGAAAGCAATTTTTGATAATATTCATTAGGATCTTTAATTTTAATCAATGCTGTTTTTGGTGTATTTGAGTAGTCATATAATCTTGTTAACAAATATCTTAATGCTGCACCTCTACATAAAATATTTATAGATTTCTTTTCCTTTATTGAAATTTTCCTAACACTCTCATACCCTTTGATTAAATTTTTTATTTTTTTATGATTCATTTGAAATTTTCTCTTTTTACTTTCAAAACAAAGAGCATTGATACATATAGCAATTTCATACATAAAATAATCATTAGCAGCAAAGTAGAAATCAATAATTCCTGAAAGTTTATTTTTTTTGAAGAATATATTATCTATAAATAAGTCACCATGGATAATACCTTTAGGTAATTGTTTAGGCCAATTTTGATTAATATCTTTAAAGTTATTTTTTAAGAATACTTTTAAATTTGAAAAGTTTTTTGATTTAAATTTAATACTTTCCAATAAAGGTTTTAAATTCCTAATACCCATCGAATTTTTTCTATTAAGCTTCATTTTACTTGTGACCACATGCATTCGAGCAATTGTCTTACCAATTGCATAACAATCACTTATATTTAATATTTTTTTATCCTTACCTTCCAAGAATGATACAATACATGCAGTTTTATTTTTTAATTTAATAAGATATTTTTTTTCTTTGGTTTTCAGTGGCTTAGGACAGCTTATTTTTGAATTGTTCAAGTTATCCATTAGTTTCATAAAAAAAGGTATTTCTTTTTGCAAAACTCTTTTTTCAAAAATAGTTAAAATGTATTTTTTCTTTTTTGATTTAAGAAGATAGTTTGTGTTTTCTATCCCTTGCTTGATACCTTTAAAACTTGTTACTTTATCGATATTAAAATTCTCATTAATAATATCAATTTCCTTTTGATTTATTTTTGTATATACGGCCATTGTTAATTTAATTTTTTGGGGATTTTAAATACTACATCTTCTTTAATTATTTCAACTTCTTCAATACTTATAGAAAATTTATTTTTTAAATCATTAATAAAATTTTCCACTAATATTTCTGGTGCAGATGCTCCTGATGATATACCTATTGTATTGCAATTTTCTATTTGATCATAAGGTATAGAACTCTCAGAGTGAATAAGTTGAGAATTTTCACAGCCTGATTTCTTTGCCACCTCAACAAGCCTAACAGAATTTGAAGAGTTTCTACTCCCAATAACAAAAAAAATATCACAATTCTTCGCAATATTTTTTACTGCCAATTGACGGTTAGTAGTTGCATAACAAATATCTTCTTTCATTGGTTCTTTTATATTAGGAAAATTGGTTTTTAAAATTTTTATTATTTCTTTTGTATCATCAACTGACAAAGTAGTCTGAGTAATATATGCTAATTTTTTATCTAGTTTATTTTGATATTTTAAAGCATCTTCCTCATTTTGGATTAGATCTATAGAACCTTCATTTAATTGACCCATAGTTCCAATTACTTCTGGATGATTTTCATGACCAATTAAAATTATATGGTAACCTGCTTTATTAAGATTTTCTGCTTCTCTATGAACCTTAGAAACAAGTGGACATGTGGCATCAACATAAGTCATTTTATAATTTTTTGCATCCTCAGGTATTTTTTTTGGAACACCATGTGCTGAAAAAATTACTGGTCTTGATTTGTCTTCTATCTCATCCAGCTCTTCAACAAATATTGCCCCTTTATTTTTTAAATCATCTACTACATACTTATTATGTACAATTTCATGACGTACATAAACTGGAGCTCCAAATTTTTGTATAGATTTTTCTACTATTTCAATTGCCCTTTCTACCCCAGCACAAAATCCACGAGGTGCAGATAATAATATTTTTAATTCTTTATGTTTCATTTTTTTCTAAAAAATATTCCAGCAATATATGTGGAAAGGTTAAAGACGCCAAACCTATAAATATTATTTTTAAAATTGCACTATCCAAATTGTATGAATTATTTAGAAAATAAAGAGCAATAAAAGAAAAAATAGCTGTCAAAATCGTTAAAGGTAATGCTTTTTTAACAAACAATCTAAATCCATTAACCATACTATTTGGATCAAGATGAAAAGCTAATGAAATTGAATGTCTAATCGAGTGTAAAAAACAGAAATAAACAGTAAATGCTATTAGTGGAGATAGATAGTAATTTAATATTAAAATTGAAAAATAATCTAAAAAAATTACAAATTTTTTGATTTCAAAATTTTTTAAAAAAAGAAAAATACTTGATAGAGTGCTGCAGAATATTCCAATTTGAATTACATTATTTGTCTCAATAAAGTCTAAACTTGAATAAAATGCTTCATTATCGATAAATAATAATTTGAAAATCGCTATTGTTTCCTGAAAATGAAAATACAAAGGAGCAAGTATAATTAAAAATCCTTTGAAAAAATAAAGTATTTGAGTGAAATAAGATTTTTCATTAATCAAAAATTGTGTATCCTCTTTTCCAAAGTGGTAGGAAGCGATCATTAAAAAAAGAATTAAAGTTATGGATGGTAATAGTACCCAAGCTATAATGACTAATCCTGAAATTAAAATATATGTGATATAGAATATATAAGTTAATTTTATATTAAATAATCTTAGCAGTTTTTTTCCTTTAATATGATCTAAAGAGCCATGGGAAACGCCTATAATTAAAATTAAAAATAAACATAAAATTGATGAAATATTCAAATTATTAAATTTAAATAACAAAATACAAAAAATGTTTACTATAAAGAAAAAAATAAATGAATGATTTAGATTTATTTTTTTAATCTTATTGATCATCTTAAATTAATTCTTTTAAAAATTTCCACTTTGGCATTTTAGAAATAATTGCTAAATCCTCAAAAAAACTACTTTTATTTGATAAGAAATTAATGGCTGTTTTAGGTTTTGAATTAAAAACTTTGAAAAAAATATCACCCATATCGTTAGGGTTATTTTTAAGCACTCTTAATAAGATTTTATCTAAAAAATCATATTTTGAGTTTATTTTATATAGATTTACATTTTTTATATTTTCTAGGTTTTTTCTTATATATCTGCTTTGTTCTTGAATATTTAGGAAAGTATAACCCGTACTTAATCTAGTCATACCTCCTGCTGAGCCTATATTAATTTCATTTAATTTATTTAAATTTTTTTGTCTAAAAAGAGGAATCGCCCCTTGTTCTTTGAAATGTATTTTACATTGTCTTAAGTTTAAATGATTACATAAGTAGTCATCAATTTGCTCTTCATAATCATTTAGGGAATCATTATTTAGTTCTGATATCCATGTCGTTTCAACGAGCGCTGTCTTTTTTGTGAAGGGTAGGGTATAAAAAAAATGTACTCTATCTCTTTGATCACAGTTAAAATCCATTAAGTTGAATATGCCTTCGTCAAAAAAATCTTTTCGGGTTTCTATCTCTACACCATAAAAATGCTGCCACAACTCACTCTGTTTATTCTCAAAACTGGGTACACTATTAAATACAATTGAATTTGATTTATCTATTTGATCAATACTTTTAAAAAAAATAATATTTTTATTTGATTTAAGTTTTGAAAGTATTTTTTCATAAAATAAGCCACTATCAATAGTTTGATAAGGGGTAGATTGGCAATCTACATACTTTGTTTCAGTTGCTGTATTTATTGAAAAAGTATTCCAACTTTTTTTTATACAATCGTCAAAGCTATGTGAAAAAACTTTCCAAAAAGACCAAGTTTTATCTCTTTTATAATCTTCTCGTGGTTCAATGATTGCTAAAGTTTTATTTATTAATTTATCATTGTTTTCTAGCTCATATGCCAATGAAAGGCCTGCGCATCCTCCACCTATAATTATGTAATCAAATTCTTTCATTTAAATTTATTTCTTCATTAATTAAATCATGATCATGTTTAATATTATCATCGTTTATACCTATAAGTGATAACTTAATTAAGTCAAAAATAGATAAAATAGTTTCAATTATCTTTTCAATATTTGAAACATAAATTTTTCCGGACTTTTTATAATTTTCTATGTTTTTTTTATTTAGAATTTTATATCCTATTTTTCTATAAATCCTCCTAGCAACTAAAATAGAAAATCTTAAACTTAATGGTATATCCTTAATTGAGTAAAATGAGTTTTCATAAAATTTTTCTGAAATTTTGATTGTAGTCTCTATATCCTCAAAACTTTCGTTGATATAATATCTATTATTTTTTTTATCTTCTACAACATCTCTAGAAATGTTTGTTAATTGCATAGCAATTCCAAGATCAATAGCTGATTTTAAAGATTGTTCCTTTTGAACGTGCAATATCTTAGCCATCATCAATCCAACTGTTCCAGCCACTCTATAGGAATATATTAATAATTCCTTTTTTGAATTGAATTTAACACTTTCTTTTATATCAGAATTAATACCCTCAAATAAATCCTCTACAATTTTAGTGGAAATACTAAATTCATTAATAAGATCCCACATATTTTTAATAACTGGATCATCATAATTTTTATTAACAAAATTATTTTTAAATTTAGTAAAATTATCCTTTTTTATTTCAATATTATTTTCATCGTCAGCAATATTATCTGCTTCTCTACAAAAATCATAAAGCGCAGAGCATTTTTCATAGGTTTTTTTTGGTAAAAAAAAACCCGCCCAATTGAAAGATTTTGCGTAAATAGCTAAATAATTTTTTGTTAACATTAAAATAATTTATCTAAAACCTTCGCTGAAGAGAGGACACCTGGAACTCCAGCTCCTGGATGTGTTCCTGCACCAACAAAGTACAAACCATCATATATTTCTGATTTATTATGAAATCTAAAGTACGCGGATTGTGTAAATTTAGGTTGAATTGAAAACCCTGATCCAAATTTTGTATTTAATTCTTTCTCAAAGTAATCAGGAGTTAGATAAAAATCTTCAACTATATTATTCTTAAGATCTGGCATTAAGTCTTTTTCCATTTTTTCAATTACAAGATTTTTCATTTTTTCACCTTCAGTTTCCCAATTTATTTTTGACTGATTGTTAGGAACAGGCACTAATACATAAAAACAATCATTCCCTTCTGGGGCCATAGTTTTATCAGTCGCTGTAGGTCTGTGAAGATAATAGCTGATATCATTATTTAATTTTTTCTTATCAAATATGTCATCAAGATGTTCTTTATACTTGTTTCCAAACTTGATTGTATGATGTTCAACATTCTCATAAATTTTTTTTGTTCCAAAATAGTAAACAAATAAACCCATAGAATATTCCATTCGGTTTTTTTTCCAATTAAACAACATGGAACTCACCTTGCTTTTGCTTAACATATTTTCATAAAATGCAGGCGGATCTGCATTACAAACAACATTATGTGCACTAATTTCATTTTCATTATTTAATTTTACACCACTTATTTTATTATTTTTCGTTATAATTTTAGTTACTTCACTATTTTTTATTATTTCAATACCAACCTCATTCATTAACTTTTCAAGACCTTTAATTATATTTCCTGTTCCTCCAATTGAATAGTGTATTCCCCATTTTTTTTCTAAATAAAGAATTAATCCATAAATAGAAGTAGTTGTAAAAGGATTTCCCCCAACCAGCAAAGGATGCATACTAAGCATTCTTCTTAATTTTTCATTTTTTACATATGATGAAACAAGTGAGTAAACTGATTTATAACTTTTAAGTTTTAATAGAGCAGGCAATTGCTGCATCATTACAAAAGGTTTATCAAATGGTATATCTGCAAGTTCTAAAAAACCTTTATCAAATATCTTTTTTGTAAAATTAACTAATTTTTCATATCCATTTACATCTTCTTTGCTAAGCTTTTCAATTTGGTTTTTCATCTCTATTTCATCACCCGAATAGTTAAATTTAGTTTTGTCCTCAAAAATAAATTGGTACCAAATTTTAAGTGGAGTTAGTTCTATATAATTTTTTGAATCTTTATTGAATAACTCGAACAATTCATTAATTAAGTAGGGTGCAGTAATTACTGTTGGTCCAGCATCATATATAAATCCGTTTTTCTTAAAAACTCTTGCTCTTCCACCTAGGTCAGGATGTTTTTCTATTAATTTTACGTTATGTCCTTTTGCCTTAAGTCTTAGTGCTGCTGCGATCCCACCAAATCCTGATCCAATGACTATAGAGTTCATTTTAATAATTTATAGTTTTTTTGAAAAATTGTAAGTGTATTATGAGTTAATTTTTTTTAACTCCGCTTTAGTTTCATCTAAATTTTTTTGAAACACAGCATCCAATTTTGACTTGTCTACAGATGTAGTTATTATTTTTTTAACTGAGTCCACAGCAATCTTTATTGATGCGTCCTTAATTTCTTTTAAAGCCGCTTCTTTCATCTGACTTATTTTATTTTCAGCTAAATTTTTTTTAATTTCTGATGATTTATGAAACTTATCATTCATCTCAATTATTAATCTATTTGCATCTTTTTTGGCGTTCTCAAGAATTTCGTTGCTAACAGACTGAGCTTTATCTAATTTTTTTTGTGAGTTATCTAATAGTGTTTTTGCCTCGGTTCTTAATTTTTCACTTTCATCAATTTCATTTTTAATATCAGATATCATTTTACCTAACATTTCAGAAATTTTTTGAGGAATTTTAAGGTAAATTAACGCTGCAAAAAAAATAATAAATGATACGGCTACCCAAAATGTTGCATCAATTGCCATAGTATTTATCTCCATTTCTTTTAGATAGATCATCAACAATTGCAGATATACTACTATTATTTACTTCAGCTCCAATTAGTTTTTGCAACAACTCAGATGAAGTCTCAATTGCAATTTTATTAATTTTATCTGGCGCATTTTTTCTTAATGCATCTATTTCT
Organism: uncultured Pelagibacteraceae bacterium; assembly: GCA_902571425.1. Lineage (GTDB taxonomy): Bacteria > Pseudomonadota > Alphaproteobacteria > Pelagibacterales > Pelagibacteraceae > Pelagibacter. The sequence continues at coordinate 210,491 of CACGBZ010000001.1, forward strand.
TTTTCAGCCTCAGTAATTTCATTATCAATTTGCTTATCAAGTACTTCTCTTTTTGCACCAATGTCTTTTAGTGCTTTTTCTCTTGCTTGATTAAAAATACTATTAGCCTCAAGTTTGCTTTTAGATATTATTTCATCGTATTCTTTTAGTTTTGCATCACTATCTTTTCTTTGTTTCTCAGCAGCCTCAATATTTTCTAATATTTGAGATTTTCTCGACTCTAAGTTGTTACTAATTTTTGGTAGTATTAGTTTAGATAAAACTAAATACATAATACCAAAAGTAAGTATCAGCCAAAAAACTTGAGAAACCCAAAACTCTGGATTTAATTGAGGCATACCTCCGCTTTCAGCTGCAAAAGCTTCTTTAATAAAAAAGAAGCTAAAAAATATTAATTGAAAATATATTTTTTTAACCATCAATTTAAAACGCAAAAAGAATGATTAATGCAACTACCAATCCGAATAATCCTGTAGCTTCAGCAAGTGCGAAACCTAAAAGCAAGTTAGGAAATTGTTTTTGTGCTGCAGATGGATTTCTCATTGCACCAGACAAATAATTCCCAAAAATTATTCCAATACCAACACCGGCTCCAGCTAAAGCAATTGCCGCTAAACCTGCTCCGATCATTTTTGCTGCTTCTAATTCCATTATATCCTCCTCTGTTATTAATGGTGTAAATTTAATGCATCATTTAAATAGATGCAGGTTAAGATTGCAAAAACATAAGCTTGAAGAAAAGCAACTAAGATCTCCAAACCTGTTAACGCAACCGAAAAACTCAGTGGAAGCCACCCACCTACTATTCCAAGGCTAATTACAAAGCCTCCGAAAACTTTCATCATTGTATGACCAGCCATCATATTGGCAAATAATCTAACTGATAAACTTATAGGCCTACTCAAATAAGAAATAATTTCTATAACTACAATCAACGGGAGTAATACCGCAGGTACTCCACTTGGAACAAATAATTTTAAATACCCAAATCCATGTTTAATAAACCCAATTACAGTCACTCCAATAAATATAAATGCTGCGAGCACAAATGTTACAATGATATGACTTGTTACAGTGAAAGTATAAGGTATCATTCCGAACATGTTACAAAATAAAACAAACATGAATAGAGAAAATATAAATGCAAAGTATGGTTTAGCTTTTGATCCAGCCGTATCGCTAATCATTTTGGATACAAAGGTATAGCTAAGTTCTGCTAATAATTGAATTTTGTTTGGTAGTATTGAATTTTTTTTTGATCCTAAATTAAAGATTAACAAAATAGATACAGTACTTAAAATCATAAACAAACTTGCGTTCGTAAATGATATGTCGAATGCTCCAACTTTAATTTCAGGTCCAATTCTATAAACGTCGAATTGGGACATAGGATTTGCTGCCATAATACTTATTTATTTTTGCATTTTTTTTGCGGATCTTATCACATTGGTTATTCCAGCAACGACACCAACAAAAAAAAATATTAATATAAACCAGGGTTTAGTACCAAAGGTCTTGTCAAAAATAAACCCAATAATTGTCCCCACAGCCACTGCAGAAACAAGTTCTGTGCTCAATTTGAATGCAGTTCCTATAGGTGAGGGGTCATTCTTCTTATCGTAGAGATTTTTCTTTGAAATCTTGCTTTTTGCAATCTCTAAGCGAGTTTTGAAAGGGTCTTTTGGCATTTATATAGTTTAAGCAACCATACTCTCTGCTTTTTGTAAATCAACAGCCACAAGCTGACTAATTCCTTTTTGAGGCATAGTTACCCCATATAGTCTATTCATTTTTGACATGGTTAAAGCATGATGAGTTACAATTATGAATTTGGTGTTGGTGATTTTAATTAGTTCCTCAAGTAAACTACAAAATCTTGTTACGTTAGCATCGTCAAGCGGTGCATCAACCTCATCCAATACACATATCGGTGAGGGATTTGTTAAAAATACTGCAAAGATTAATGAGAGGGCAGTCAATGCTTGCTCACCTCCAGATAACAAAGTTATAGATTGAAGTCTTTTCCCTGGAGGACTAACTAGCATTTCTAAACCTGCTTCAAGTGGATCATCAGAGTCTACCAATTCTAGTTTGGCATTTCCACCATTGAAAAGTTTTGTATAAACTTCATTAAATTTTCTATTAACTTTTTCAAAAGCTTCAATCAATCTCTCTCTTCCTTTTTGATTAAGTTCATTGATGCTATCTTTCAGTTTCACGATAGCAGTAACAAGGTCGGCACGATCCTGTTCCATTTTTTTTATCTCTTCTTCATATTTACTTGTTTCTTCATCTGCTTTTAAATTTACAGATCCTAATTTTTCTCTTTCTTGTTTTTTTTTATCTAAAGCATCTTCTTGATCAACTGGATTTGGAAGCTCTTCTACTCCATTTAAATTTGAATTTTCTAAAATATTATCTTCATTTAAATTTAGCTCAGAACTTATTCTATCAAGCAGATCATTTTTTCTTTTTTGCAGGCCTTCAATTGTAGCTCCTGAGCTTGCTTTTCTTTCTCTAATTTGAATTGATTGTTCTTGTATTTCATTTAATTGCGTTCTTAACATTTCAATTTTTTGATCTGTTTCATCTATAATCGCTTCATTATCAATTTTTTCTTTATCTGAAATTCTTAAATTTTCTGAAATTTGACCTTTTCTTTCAGCCTGTGCTCTAGGTTGGTTTTCTAAATCATTTAATTGTTTTGATAATTTTTCTTTTCTTTGTGTTAGTTCATTAACCATTTTTTCTGAGTTAGTTAATAAATTTTTCCAACTTTCAATTTCAGTTTCAATGGTTTTAATTCTTTCATTTCTTTTTATAGACTCATTTTTAATTGATTGATTTTTACTATATGCATCGGCATATTTTTCTTGGAGTAATTTTATATTTTCTGATTTTTCACTTACTCCTAATAATTCACTTCTAGATCTCTCATTTTTTAAATCATTTAAAAAACTATCTAGCTCCATATTACATCTATCTAGAAGTGTTACTGCTTGATTTATTTCATTACTATCTATTAATTCTTTTACCCTTGATATAGTGTTTTTTACATTTCTTATCGGACCCACACTTATATTTATAGTTTCTTCTGCTAAACTGTTTACAACTTCATCAACAGCTTTTTGTTCTTCTTTAAGTTTATTTTTTGCACTTTCTAACTCTTCATTAGATAATTTTTCTGTTTCAAAATACTTCGAGTCTGTCTCAATTAATTCAGTTTTTTCTTCCTTCAATCTTTTTTCATTTGAGTTAGCGTCTATAATTATCCCTTTTTCTCTCGTGATATCATCATCAAGTGTTTGAATTGATTTTTTGATGCTTTCTATTTCATCTTGAATTCTTGTATTTTCCTCATCTAAACTTTGAAGTTCTAAATTAAGTCTTTGTATCCTAGATAAATTTTCAATATTTTTCTCTCTTAATGGATTTACTTTATCTGAAAAAGTTTTAATTGAATTTTCTAATTCAGATATTTTGTTATTAAATCCTTCTACTTCTCCCTCTGCCTCAGTATTAATTTCATTTTCTATTCTAATTTCTTTATCTATTTCTAATAATTTTAAATAATATAAACCTGCTTCAATTTTTTTAATTTGATCTGAAATTAGTTTGTATTTTGTTGCCTCTTCAGCTTGTTTTTGAAGATTTGCTAATTGTTTTTCTTGCTGTCTTCTTAGTTCATCTGCTCTTTTTAAATTATTCTCAGCTGCACCTAATCTTAATTCAGCCTCATGTCTTCTAACGTGTAAACCAGATATTCCTGCAGCTTCCTCTAAAATAGCCCTTCTATCTGTTGGTTTCGCAGTTACTAATGCACCTATTCTGCCTTGGCTAATCATAGATGGAGAGTGTGCACCAGTCGAAAGATCTGCAAAAAACATTTGCGCATCTCTTGCTCTTACCTCTTTGTCATTTATGTAAAATTTAGATCCTTTATCTTTTTCTATTTTTCTTCTAACTTGTATTTGCTCTGTTTCACGATATTGAATAGGACCTTCTTTATCTTTGTTTTCAACTTCAATTGAAACTTCTGCAATATTTTTTGATGCTTTGTTAGATGTTCCTGAAAAAATTACATCCTCCATACCGGATCCACGCATACTCTTTGCAGAGGTCTCTCCCATTACCCATCTTAAAGATTCTACAATGTTGGATTTACCACAGCCGTTAGGACCCACTATACCCGTAAGACCATCCTCAATTAAGAAGTTGGTTTTTTCAGCAAAAGATTTAAATCCGTTTAATTGGATTTTTTTAAACTCCATGCACTAACTTATATCAGTTTTTCTAGCGCTTTTTTTAAATTTTTATAATTTAGAGTTTTTTCAAATTTTTCGTCGTTAATAATAATCGTAGGAGTTGCGTTCACTTTGAAATTCTTTGCTCCATCGATTCGATCGTTTAATACAAAATCTTCAATTTCCTTATTATTTATACAAGTATCAAAATCAATACTAAATCCCTCACTTTTTAAAAATTTTTGTAGATTTTTATTTGCCTCCTCTATTGAACTTCCTTTCACCCATTTTTGTTGATTAGCATATAAACTTTCAAGGATATCTGAATTTCCATCATTTTTACACTGAGAAACTTTCGATGCATTAAAAGCGGCTATGTCTAATGGAAAATGTCTAAATTCAATTTTAGCAATTCCTTTATCTAGAAATTCTTCCTTTAATTGAGGATAAACATTTTTATGAAAATTAGCACAGTGACTGCATGTTAAAGACTCAAATGCTATAATAGTTATTTTCGCATCTTCGTTACCAACTGTTATCCTTTTAATTTCTTCAGCTTGTACATTTAACACTGTAGTAAAAAGTATTAATAATAAGAATATAATTTTTTTCATTTCTCTCTAAAAAGCTTGGTTAACTCTGTTAATGATTTTTTAATTTTTTCGTTTTTAACATCTTTAATTTTATCTTGATATTTACTAATTGCCACATTTTTAACTTTTGTGTCACTCGAGCCTGTCATTTCATGTTCATCATCAAAACTTATAAATTTAAGCTTTTCAACAACGGAATAGCCAAAAAAGTTATTCATTTTATTTAAAATATCTTTCTTCGAATATTCTACGTCAACTTCATGTCCTCGCTTAACCATAACCACTAGCGTGCTAACACCAAATTTATTTGAGTTTTTAAATGTTTTTGGATAGCAAATTTTAAATAATTCACTTCCAACTAAATATTTCCAATTGCTTAGTGTTTCTGAATATACATGACCTTTTTTATTAATTATTTTTTTGACATTTTTTGGCAAAGTGTCTTTGAAAGATCTTAATCCTTGAATGCTAGCGTTTCTCTGCTTAGTATTATTTTTAGATTGCATATGAAAGATCCAATAATAACAAATAATATTCTTAATTGGTATGATTTAAATAAAAGATCTTTACCTTGGAGAAAGAATGTTTCTCAAACAAAAAAGCAATATTACACTTTAGTAAGTGAATTTATGTTGCAGCAAACCCAGGTTGCAACGGTAGTACCTTACTTTAACAGATTTATAAAAAATATTCCTACAATTGAAAAATTATCTAAATATGATGATAGAAAATTAATTAAACTTTGGGAGGGTCTTGGATACTATTCAAGAGTAAGAAATTTAAAAAAAACAGCTCAAATAGTTGTTAAAAATTTTAATAAAAAAATACCTAGAAATGTTGTAGATTTAAAGTCTCTTCCAGGTATTGGAGATTATACAGCAAGTGCAATTTCTGCAATTGCATTCAATAAACCAGTAATTCCTCTAGATGGTAATATTGAAAGAGTACTAAAGAGATACTTATTTTTAAAAAAACAAGATCAAATAAAAAAAGAAAATTTACACGATAAAAAAAAAATTTTTGGAATATCTATTAAAAGGTCTAGTGATTATGCTCAAGCTTTAATGGAATTAGGAGCACTAATATGTAAACCTGTTAGTCCTATTTGTAAGAACTGTCCATTAGTAAAAAAATGTAAATCATTTAAAAATAAAAATTTTGATTTAGTGAAATTTAAAAAAAAAGGTAAGGAAACTTTTTACAAGCTAAATGTTTATAAAAAAAATAATCATTATTTATTAATAAAAAATAACAAATTTAATTTTTTGAAAAATTTTAATATCTTCCCAATGGAGGAAGTAAATAATCCTAAAAATTTTGATAAAGATTTAAATTTTAAAATGTCTAATATGAGCATGAATATTAAAATTGAATTTAAAAATAAATATAATTTAAATAAAAATAATTATTGGATTGATCCAACAAAGCTTCAAAATTATACACTTCCAACATTTACAAAAAAGATTGTAAAATTTTTAGAAAGTCATAAATGAAAAAAATAGCAATAATTGGTGCTGGAATTTCTGGTTTGTATATTGCCAATTTATTCAAAGATCATAAGGACTATCAGGTTACGATTTATGAAAAAAGGAATTCAATAGAAATGGAGGAGGGTTATGGAATTCAGTTGTCGGTAAATAGTGTAAAGCTTTTAAATCAAATAGGCTTCGCTTCTCTCACTAAAGAAGAAAAATTTAGTCCAAAAAAAATTGATTTTTATGAAATTAAAAATTCAAAAAAAATTTGTGACTTAGATATTTCAAAATTCAATTCTGAAGATTGTAAATACACAACATTGAAAAGATCAAAATTGCTTCAATTTTTAAAAAAACAAATAAATGAAGATATAATTAAATACAATCACAGTATTAAGCAGATTGATTACGATAAAGATTCAATAAAATTAATATTTGATAAAAATAAGATAACTTGTGATTACTTAATTATTTCAGACGGTGTGTTCTCTAAAGGGAAGCTATTAATTTCAACAATTAAATCAAAACCAATTTACAATGATACGATTGCTATTAGGGGCACTATATCTAGAGAAAATTTTCAAAATATAAATAAAGAAAATATTTCTTTGTTTTTAGGACCAAATTTTCATTATGTTGTTTATCCAACCAATAACGATAAAAAATTAAATTTTATTGGCATTTTAAAACATAAATTAAATTCAAATGAGCAAGAGAACTATAATCTTTTTACCGAGAGTTCTTTTATAAAAAATATTAAATTTAAATTATCTCAAAAAGTTTCTCAAAGTTTTTTGGAAAGTCTTCAAAATATTAAATTATTTCCAATATTTGTAAGTAAAAACTTATATAATCCTCCAAAAAATATATACCTTGTAGGAGATGCATTTTTTGCTTTTTCACCTTCATTTGCGCAGGGAGCTTCCCAATCAATTGAGGGTGCTAATGAATTATATAAATGTTTAATAAATAATAATAATTTTTTTGATATCAGATTAAAGAGAGTAAAAATGATTAACAGTAGATCTAATTTCAATCAATTTGCCTTCCATTTATCAAATCCAATTATGATCATATTTAGAAATATTTTTTTAAAACTTTTAACTAAAAATAAAAAATTTTTAGAAAGTTATTTGGGTAAAATTTATAAAAGTTAATTTTTAGAAATTAATCTTTGTCTTAGATAATCAATAGGATAAGTTCGTCCATTTATATCACAGTGCCAAAAAGTCCATCCGTTGCAACTTTCAGCTCCTAAAATAGTAGCCGCAACTTTGTGTATAGAACCCTCTGCTTGATTATGTTTTATACTACCATCAGCCATAATTCTGGCTGTTATTTTTTTCTTATTATCAAAAATATTAGTTCCAGGTTTAATTATTCCAAGCTCGACTAATGAACCAAAAGGAATTCTTGGTTTTGATCTATTATTTTTTAGCGTATCTAATAAATCATCTTCAATAGGTTTTGTTTCTTTTATGCGTTGCTCAGCAGCTTTAAAATAATTTTTTTCTTTTTCTATTCCAAAATAACTTCTTCCTAGTTTTTTTGCTACTGTAGCTGTTGTTCCTGATCCTAAAAAAGGATCAAGTAAGAGGTCATTTTTATTAGATGTAGCTAGTAAAATTCTATGTAATAGCGCTTCTGGTTTTTGTGTTGAGTGAATTTTTTTTCCATTCTTTTTGAGTCTTTCAGAACCATTGCATATAGGAAGATCCCAATTAGATCTCATTTGAAGATCATCATTTAAACATTTTAAAGATTGATAATTAAATGTGTATTTTGATTTCTCACTTTTAGAAGCCCATATTAAAGTTTCATGAGCATTAGTAAAACGTGTCCCTCTAAAGTTTGGCATTGGATTATTTTTATTCCAAATAACATCATTTAAAATCCAGAAACCTAAATTTTGTATTGCTGTGCCAACTCTAAAAATATTATGGTAGCTTCCTATAACCCAAATAGCTCCGTCTTTTTTTAAAATTCTTTTACATTCACTAAGCCATTCATAAGTGAAATCATCATATTTTTTAAAATTTTCAAATTGATCCCACTTATCATTTACCGCACTAACCTTTGATCTATCGGGTCTAGTTAATTCATTTTTTAATTGTAAGTTGTAAGGAGGATCAGCAAAAATTAAATCAAAAGTTTCACGTGGAATTTTTTTTAATTCTTCGAGACTATCTCCATTAATTATTTTATTTTTGAAATCAGTTTTCATTTGTAAAAATAAATTAGACTCCAAAAGGATTCTACGGTCAACCTGAGATTGAAAAATTTGGATTCGATTAGTGTTTCTAAATAAGAATGTAACTAGATGTAGTGTTAATTTTTTTTAGATATTGGTGAAAAAGTTTTTCTATGATGTTTGGTAATACCTAATTTTTTCAATGCTTTTAAGTGCTGTTTTGTTCCGTAACCAAAGTTTTTATCCCAATCATAACCTTTATTTTTTTTTGATAAGGTGGTTATAAACTTATCCCTTGATACTTTTGCAATTATAGAAGCTGCCGAAATAGAGGGGATTTTTTTATCTCCTTTAATAACTGATTTTAAATTAAAATTTTCTAATTCTGGAGTTTTGTTTCCATCTATCAGAACGTGTGTTGGTTTTTTCTTAAGTTTTTTGATAGCTCTTTTCATAGCCAGCAAACTTGCTTGAAGTATATTCAGCCTTTCTATTTCTTTGACAGAAGCTTTGCCTATGGACCAAGTAGAATTTTTTTTTATATATGTACATAGATACTCTCTCTTTTTTTTACTTAATGATTTTGAATCTTTTAATAACTTTGAATTAATTGATTTTTTTAAAATTACTGCTGAAGCATAAACAGGCCCAATTAAACTTCCTCTACCAACCTCATCAACCCCAGCAATTATTTTCATCAAATTTTTATCTTCAGATCTTTGATTTTGTCTCTAATTTTCTTTAAATCTTCCCATGAGTGTTTTTTATTTTCTGGAAAACGGATTAAATAAGATGGATTAAAAGTTATCATTAAAGGGAATGTTTTGTTTTTTAAAATCACTTCCTTCCAATGTCCTCTTTCATTAGTTATTTTTTCACTTATTCCTGTTAAAGCCTCCATTGCCGAACTTCCCATCAAAACAATAATCTTTGGGTTTATAATCAATATATGCTCCTTCAAAAATACTGAGTATCTTTTAATTTCAGTTGAGGTTGGTTTTCTGTCGTCAGGTGGTCTAAAATTGATTGCATAACTAGTGTAAATATTTTGTCTCTTAATATTAATTGCTATAAGCATTTTGTTAAGAAGTTCGCCAACTTCACCTCTAAATGGGACACCCAATTTTTCTTCTTCAGTCCCAGGAGACTCTCCAATTAACATTAAAGGGCTATTTATATTCCCCTCACCTAAAATAATTTTGTTTGAATTTTCTTTCAATTTACAATTTTCAATTGAATTTATTTGATCTTTTAAATTTTTTAGTAATTCTTCTTTATTAATTTGCATGGTGCCATTGTTAGTTTCTAAAATATTAAATCTATTTATTGGCTTATCAGCGAATATAAATTTTGGCTCAATATTATTAATTAGTTCTTGGTTTAATTTGGTATTTTGATTTATCACTTTTTTAGTCATAGTATGGTTACATGTTCCTAAAATTTTTAAAATTAGTACTATTAATATTTCTATCTTATCAGACACCTTTGTATTCTAAAAGTGCTACTTTTAATGATTTCAACTCAAGAGATTTATCAAATTATTTTTCTGGAATTGTTGCATTTGAAAATCGAGATAATTCTGAAGCTTTAAAATTTTTTAACTTAACCAAAGTATTAATTAACAAACATGACAGTTATTTAAAAAGATATGTTAACTCTTTAGTTTTGGATAACAAAGTACCTCAAGCAATTAATGTATTAAATAATAATGCAAACAAATCTAATTCAGATTTTTATGACGCTTATATAATTTTAATAATTGATAGTTTAAAGAAAAACAATTTCAAAAAAGCTGACGAATATTTAACACAAAGTTTAAAATTTCAAGATGAAGATAGGATAAACCTAGTAATATTTGAAACTCTTAAACAATACATTTATACATTTAAAAATAAAAAAATATTAGATAACAAAAAAAATTTTGGAAACCTGTCTTTTATAGCTGAGACATTCCAAAGATGTTATATTGATGATAAAAGAACTTCATCATATTTTCTTAATTTAATTAATAATCAGCAAGGCGACTATTCAAGATACATTTTTTTTTATCTTAATCATTTAATTGATAACAATAAATTAAATGAAGCAAGATTAGTTGTTGAACAAATTGATTATATAAATTCAACACTTTTACTTTCACAAAGTAAAAGTTGGGTAGACAAAGAAAAATTCGATGATTTTGGAAAAATTTTTTCATGCAAAGATCATAATGATCTTGTAAGTGAGTTTTTATTTTTAATCTCTAATCTTTATTCTTCTCAAAATAATTTTGAGAAATCAAATTTTTACTTAAATTTGTCAAACTATTTAAATCCCAAGTTTGAATTTAATTTGTCATTGGTTGCAGAAAATTTTTATCTTAATGATGAGTTTGATAAAGTCCAAAGGATCTTAAAAAACTTTAAAAAAGAAGATGAATTTTATTATTGGTTTAGATTAAAAAAAGAAGCTCAAATAATAATTCAAGAGCAGGATTATGAAAATGGAATTAAATACATAGATTCGAAATTTAATAAAATTGAAAATCCCAATATAAAAATGATTTTTGATTTAGCCAATTTTTATAAGAATTCTAAAAATTATGAAAAGGCAATAGATCGTTATACAGAAATTATTTTAACACTGGATGACAATTCACTTATTAAATCAGATGTATTGTATCGTAGAGGTGGTAGCTATGAAAGAATGGGCAATTATGAAAAGTCAGATGAAGATTTATTGCATGCGCTTAAAATTGATCCTAGCGATGCATATATTTTGAATTACCTTGCTTACTCCTGGTTAGAGCGTGATTATAAAATTAATGAAGCAATGGATATGTTGAAAACAGCATATGATTTAAAAAGCAATGATCCTTATATTATTGATTCAATTGGATGGGCGTATTTTTTAATAGAGAATTATCTAGAAGCAGAAAAGTATTTAAAAAGAGCTGTAGAATTAATGCCAGATGACCCAATCGTGAATGATCATTATGGAGACATTTTATGGAAATTAAATCGAAAAATTCAAGCAAGATATTTTTGGAAAAACGTATTAACTTTTGATGACACCGAAGACGATATGAGAGAAAAAATCAATATTAAAGTAATTGAGGGTCTTAAAAATTCCTAAATGAAAATTAATAAAATTAAATCTTATGCAAAGTTAAATTTAGCGCTAAATATTACTGGAAAAAAAAAGGTTTTACATAAAATTGAAAGTATAATTGGTTTCATAGATTTACATGATATTATTTCGATAAATCAACATAATGGAAAAAAACACCATATTTCTTTTTATGGAAAGTTTTCTAAAAATATTGGAAAAAAAAATACTGTTCAAAAATTATTTCAAATACTAGATAAAGAAAATTTATTAAAAAATAAAAAATTCAAAGTTAAAATTAAAAAATTAATACCTCAAGAAGCTGGGTTGGGTGGGGGATCGATGAACGCAGCTAGTGTGTTTAATTATCTGGTTAAAAAAAAAATTATTAATCCTAATCACCAAAAAACTCGAAGTATCTGTGACTTGGTTGGTTCTGATGTTATTTTAGGTACCATTTCATCCAGCTGTGTGTTGTCATCTGGTGGTAAAATAAAAAAGATTTATAATACTACAAAATATTACTCTACCTTAGTAAAGCCTGATTTTGGGTGCTCAACTAAAAAAATATACTCAGCTGTTCGAAAGTATACAAAATCAAAATATAACAAACCTAAAAAAAACATGTTTGGAGTAAAATATTTGATTGATCAACAAAATGCCCTTGAAACAATAGCACTCAAAAAATATCCAAAACTTAAAAAAATAAAGCTGTTCTTAGAAAGTATAAATAATCCATTATTTGTAAGAATGACTGGTTCAGGATCAACAATTGTTGCCTATTATAATTCATTAAAGAGTTGTAAATTTGCAAAAGCTAAATTTAAAAGAAAATATAAAAATTATTGGTGTGTTACAGCAAAAACTATATGAATTTTATATTTTTATGTTATAGGAAGCTAGTATTGGGGCGTAGCCAAGCGGTAAGGCACGGGTTTTTGGTACCTGCATCCTAGGTTCGAATCCTAGCGCCCCAGCCATTTATGAAAAATTTTTTAGATAAATTTTTTTCCCGATCAAAAAATCTTGATTATATCAGTCAAAATTTAAAACAAATTACTTTAACAACACCAGTAAATAAAATTTTTGAAGCAATTAATAATTTTTCAGAGAAAAGTGAAATCAGATATGTAGGTGGATGTGTAAGAAAAGTGATAAAAAAAGAAAACGTTGATGATATCGACCTAGCAACAAATTTAACACCTCTGGAAGTTTGTGAGGCTCTTAAAAACAAACAAATAAGTTATTACGAAACAGGAATTGAACACGGAACTATAACTGCAATAATTCACGAATATAAATATGAAATCACTTCTTTAAGGAAAGATATCTCAACTGATGGAAGGCATGCTGAAGTAGAATTCTCTTTAGATTGGAAGGAAGATGCCTCTAGAAGAGATTTTACTATCAATTCAATTTATGCAGATGGTGATGGTAATTTATTTGATCCGTTTAACGGTAAAAAAGATTTGGAGGAGGGTTATATTAATTTTATTGGCAATGCGGAAAAAAGAATTCAAGAGGATTATTTACGTATTTTGAGGTATTTAAGATTTTATTTAAATTACTCAAATCACAAGCACCAGCCAGAAATAATAAAAAATATAAAAAAAAATATTGATGGAATTTCAAATATATCATCTGAAAGATTAATTGATGAACTAAAAAAAATAACTAGTTCTAATGGATTTTTAAAACTCTTTAAAGATAAAGAAAGTTTAGAACTCGTAGAAATAATTTTCCCTCAATTAAAGAATATTAAAAATTTTAAAAAACAAAATTCTTATGCTGCAGATAATTTTTTAAAAATTGACTTTATATTCTTAATTGCGCTTTTAGTGATTGATGGGACTGATAATGCTGATTATTTTCTTTATAAATTTAAAATATCTAACAAAGATAAGAAAAGATTAAAATTGATAGATTTTTTTTATAGAGAAAAAGTAACTTTAAATAACTTTACAGAAAAAAACTTGAATAAATTTTTTTATTTTAATGGGCGACAGGCTGTAATAGATATAATTAATTTTAAAATATTTAACTCAAACAAAGTAGAGAAAAAATTAACTAAACTATTAGATACTTATAAAGACAAAGTAATTCCAACTTTGCCAATAGGGGCTGATCTACTAATGTCTAAATTTCAAATTCCTGAGGGTAAAACTTTAGGTAATAAATTAAAAAAAATCGAAGAAACCTGGGTTCAAAACGGATTTCAAATTTCAGATAAGCAGGTACAACAAATAGTAAAAAGTTAAATATATTTAACGTCTTTAATTTCAAAATTTTTCACACCAGAGGGTGTATTTATTTCAACTAAATCACTTTTATTTTTTCCAATCAAACCTTTGCCAATTGGTGATTGAAAGAAAATTAGTTTTTGTTTTAAATCTGCCTCATCTCTTCCAACAATTTTATAATTAATTTTTTCACCAGTATCTAAATCTTCTAAATAAACTGTAGATCCAAAAATTACTTTTCCTTCATTGTTTAGTTTTGTAACATCAATAACATTTGCTCTTGCAATAATATCGTTAATTTCTGTAATTCTTCCCTCGTTATGAGATTGTTCTTCTTTAGCTGCATGATATTCAGCATTTTCTTTAAGGTCTCCATGGGATCTCGCTTCAGCAATTGCGGCTACTATCTCAGGTCTTTTTTTTTCTTTTAAAAAAACTAATTCTTCTTTTAGTTTATTTAATCCGTTTAATGTTATTGGCTCTTTATCCATTTCTTTATTTCCATTTTGCAATCGGAGGTAATGACATCAAAATTCCTTCAACATTACCACCAGTTTGTAGCCCAAATTTTGTTCCTCTATCATAGAGCAAATTAAATTCTGCGTATCGACCTCTTTTAATATACTGAAACTCTTTATCTTTTAAAGTCCATTTTCTTTTTAATTTTTTTTTAATTATTTCATTAAATAGCATTTGAAATGTAACACCAACATCTCTGACAAATTTAAAGTCATTTTCAAAGTTATCATTTTTATAGTCAAAAAATATTCCACCTATACCTCTGGCTTCTTTTCTGTGAGGTATATAAAAATATTCATCACACCACTTTTTATATTTTTTATAATAATTTTTATTATGTCTATCGCACATTGCCTTCAATATTTTATGAAAGTTTGTCTTCTCTTTTTCATCTTTTATTGCTGGGGTTACATCCATACCTCCACCAAACCAATTCTTTGTTGTACAAATAAATCTGGTATTAAAATGCATTGCAGGAATATGGGGATTTTGCATGTGCATAACTATTGATATTCCTGATGCCCAAAATCTAGGATCTTTACTTGCACCTGGTATATTCTTTTGAAATTGCTTAGGAAATTTTCCATAAACTTTTGAAAAATTTACTCCTACTTTTTCAAAAATTTTTCCATTTTTAAAAATTCTATATTCACCACCACCCTCATCTTTTTTACTGCTTCTATTCCAAGAAGTTGATTGAAAATTTACTTTGTTTTTTTCAATTTTTAAAATGTCGTCACATATTGCATTTTGTAATAGCTTAAACCAATTACTCGCTAAGTCTTTTTTAATTGAAATATCCATTTTATATTAATTCAATTTGACGCAAACTTTCTGCCAAAACAATGGCAACAGACGATGCAATATTAAGAGATCTTACTTGATTATTCATTGGTATTTTTAAACGATTTTTAATAATTTTATGAACCTCTTCGGGTACCCCAGCACTTTCTCTTCCAAACAAAATAGTATCATCAGGCTTAAATTTAAATTTAGTATAATTTATTGAACCCTTAGTTGTCATTAATACGATTCTCTGTTTTTTCTTTGCCTCAAAAAATTTTTCTGAACTTTGATAAAACTCTATTTGACTATAGTCCATATAGTCCATAACCACTCTTTTAAAACGTTTGTCTGATAATAGAAAGCCACAAGGTTCAATTATTTCTAATTTAGCACCCAAACAAGCACAGGTTCTTATGATTGCAGCAGTATTCTGAGGTATATCAGGCTCATACAAAGCTATTTTGGGTCCTAAAATTGTTAAATTCTGTGTCATTCTTTCAGTAGTAAAATAATTATTTTATATTATATGAATTCGTATATTAACTATTTTAAATCAAAAAGAGATAATAATAAAAGCTACTAAAAGTGTCTGAAAAAAAAACAAAAAGAAGAGATTTTTTATTCACAGCTACCACAGCTGTAGGAGCTGTTGGCGCAGCTGCAGTAGTGTGGCCAATGATAGATCAAATGAATCCAGACGCTTCTGTTAAAGCATTAGCTAGTACAGAGGTTGATGTAAGTTCATTAACACCTGGAAATACATTGACTGTTTTATGGAGAGGTAAACCAGTATTTATAAGAAGAAGAACTCAAGAAGAAATTGATGAGGCAAGAAAAGTTAAGATGGAAGATTTAATTCATCCAGAAAAAGATGAAGATAGAGCAAAAAACCCTGAGTGGCTTGTTATGTTAGGTGTATGTACACACCTTGGATGTGTACCTCTAAATGATAAAGGTGATTATAATGGCTGGTTCTGTCCATGTCATGGATCTCATTATGATACTTCTGGAAGAATTAGAAAAGGACCAGCACCTTGGAATATGGAAGTGCCTAAATATGAATTCGTTGATGCAAACACAATTAAAATTGGATAAAGAAAAATTAGTGACCACGATTACAGGCCAAAATCAAAGGCAGGACAATGGTTTAATGATCGATTGCCACTATTAACTCTTGCAAATCATTTAACAGATTATCCGACTCCTAAAAATTTAAATTATTGGTGGACATTTGGTGGAATTTTAACTTTTTGCTTAATCACTCAAATTGTTACCGGATTAACTCTTGCAATGCATTACATTGCTCACGCAGATATGGCTTTTGAAAGTGTTGAGCACATCATGCGTGATGTTAACTATGGTTGGTTAATTAGATACATTCATGCAAATGGTGCATCTATGTTTTTCTTAGCAGTCTACATTCATATCTTCAGGTCATTATTTTATGGTTCTTACAAAGCACCAAGAGAAATAATTTGGATAATTGGAATAATTATTTATTTGCTAATGATGGCAGCTGCATTTATGGGATATGTATTGCCTTGGGGGCAAATGAGCTTTTGGGGAGCAACTGTAATCACAAATTTATTTAGTGCTATTCCATTAGTTGGAGAGGGTATTGTCACCTGGTTGTGGGGAGGTTATTCAGTCGACAACCCTACGTTAACTAGATTTTTTACTTTGCATTATTTAATTCCATTTTTAATTTTAGGACTAGTTGTTTTACATATATGGGCTTTACACGTTCCTGGTAACAACAATCCAATTGGAATAGATATAAAAAAACCTTCTAAAGATACTGTGCCTTTCCATCCTTACATAGTAATTAAAGATGGTTTTGCTTTATTAATGTTCATGATTGTGTTTGCTTTCTTTGTATTCTACGCACCAAATATTTTAGGTCACGCAGATAATTACATCGAGGCAAACCCAATGGTAACACCCGCACACATTGTTCCTGAATGGTATCTCTTACCTTTTTATGCAATATTAAGATCAGTTCCTGATAAATTGCTAGGAGTTGTGGCTATGTTATCTGCAATATTAATCTTAGCGGTTTTACCTTGGTTAGATACGTCAAAAATAAGATCTGCAGTATTCAGACCTTTATATAAACAATTTTACTGGATACTAGTTGCTGATGTTCTGATACTTGGTTATGTGGGTG
This sequence comes from uncultured Pelagibacteraceae bacterium, assembly GCA_902571425.1. Classification (GTDB taxonomy): domain Bacteria; phylum Pseudomonadota; class Alphaproteobacteria; order Pelagibacterales; family Pelagibacteraceae; genus Pelagibacter. Next base: position 227,793 of record CACGBZ010000001.1, read on the forward strand.
CGATGCCAGCTGAAGGACTTTACTTGTTGATAGCACGAGTTGCAACAGCGTATTACTTTTTGCATTTTTTAGTTATTCTTCCTGTTCTAGGCTTTAAAGAAAAAACTTTACCAGTGCCTCTAAGTATTACCGAACCTGTTCTAGGTGGTTCACCAAATCTAGCTGCCGCCAGAAATAAAGAAAGCAAAATAGAATAAGGTGAAAAATTTATTTAAATTATTTTCTATAATAATCTTAATTATTACTTCAAATTCTAATTCTTTTGCTGCTGAAAAAGTAGAATATATAAAAACCGACTGGAGTTTTAAGGGTCTATTTGGAAAATTTGATAGAGCTTCTCTTCAAAGAGGTTATCAAGTTTATACTGAAGTGTGTGCCTCATGTCATTCGATGAAGTATTTAAGTTATAGAAATTTAGCAGAGCCAGGAGGGCCAGAATTCTCTGAAGCTCAAGCTAAAGCTATAGCAGCTTCATTTGAAGTAACTGATGGTCCAAATTCAGATGGTGAAATGTTTACAAGACCAGGTAAATTATCTGATAAATTTGTAATGCCATATGACAATGTAAAAGCCGCCCAAGCGGCAAATGGCGGTGCATACCCTCCAGACATGTCTGTTTTAGTTAAAGCTAGAGGAGGTGGAGTTGACTATATCTATTCCTTATTACAAGGATATGAAGAAGCTCCTAGCAACGTATCTTTAGATGACGGAGTTTACTACAACAAATATATGTATGGTAATAAAATTAGAATGGCTGCCCCATTATCAGATGGATTAGTAGAGTATGGTGACGGAACAAATGCTACAGTAGAGCAGATGTCAAAAGATGTAACGACCTTCTTAATGTGGTCAGCTGAACCTCATTTAGAATCTCGACATCAGATGGGCTTTAAAGCGATTGTTTATTTAATTATTTTAACTGTTTTAGTTTATTTTAGTATGAAAAGAATATGGTCACGTGTTGAATCTGAAGTTTAATACATCTCCATCTTTAACAATATAGTCTTTACCCTCTAATCTCATTTTTCCGTTAGCCTTAGAATTTACCCATCCATCATTGGCTACAAAATCCTCATAAGATATAGTTTCAGCTCTAATGAAACCTTTTTCAAAATCTGTATGAATTTCTCCTGCTGCTTTAGGAGCAGTACAATTTTTTTGTATTGTCCACGCTCTTGTTTCTTCAGGTCCAGAGGTAAAATATGTATCAAGTTCTAATATTTTATACCCCTTTTGAATCAACATACTTAAACCTGTATCTTTTAAACCAATCATATCCATGTAATTTTTTTTTTCATCTTCTGCTAATTCATTTATTTGGTTTTCTATGTCTGCGGAAACAATCAGGGTGTTATCTTTTCCAAACTTTTCGATGAAGTCTTTAGTATACTTATTTCCATCCTGTACGCTTTGCTCATCTACATTACAAACAAAGATCTTTGGTTTTATTGATAAAAGACCACTTTGATTAAGTTGTTTTGTATCAAATTGAGAATTTAAAATTGATATATCTTTATCATTATTAATGCAGTCTAATGCAATCTCTAAAATCTTAAGCTGGTCTTCGTCGACATTTTTTTTATTATTTTTTTCAAGTCTTTTTTGAATAGATTCTAGGTCAGCTAGCATCATCTCAGTTTCAATGATCTCAAGATCTCTTATAGGGTCAACGTCTGGATTAACATTTTGAATATCGTCTGAGTCAAAGCATCTAATCATATGAATAACTGCATCAACTTCTCTTATGTGGGACAGAAATTTATTGCCTAATCCTTCACCTTTAGAAGCGCCTTTCACAAGACCAGCTATATCTACAAATGAAATAGTTGTACTAATTGTTTTTTTTGATTTTGAAACTTCTGATAATTTGTTCAATCTTTTATCAGGAACAGGAACCACTCCCACATTCGGATCTATTGTACAAAATGGAAAATTGGCAGCTTGAGCTTTACTTGAGTTTGTTAGAGCATTGAAGAGTGTAGATTTACCCACATTAGGCAAACCAACAATACCACATTTAAAACTCATTATTTATTATTTACAGTGCTAGAGAATAAATCTAATTTTTTGTTAATAAGTATTGATATTGAATCTGTGATGTTATTTGTAATTTTTTCTAATCCAAGCATTTCATCCTCATCAAAATTTTGAAGAACAAAATCACTTACTTCCATTTTATCTTTTGGTTTACCAATTCCTATTCGCACTCTTGAATAATCTTTACCAATAAATTTATCTATTGATGCAATTCCATTATGCCCTGCATCAGATCCACCAAATTTTGCTTTTATCTTTCCAAATTCCACATCTAGATCGTCATGAAAAACAATAACATCCTCAGCATCTATTTTGAAATATTCAATTAATTCTCTAATGCATATTCCAGAATTATTCATAAAGGTTAAAGGTTTGATTGCGTAAACTTTTTGGTCTCCAACATTACCAGTTGTCAGAAGTCCTTTGAATTTTGGTTTTTGTTTTGAAAGTCCAAATTTTTTATTTATTGCATCTATCATTTTGAAACCAATATTGTGCCTATTGTTTTCACTGTCTGGGGTTGGATTGCCTAATCCTACAAGTAGAAGCATAAAATATTAATAATGGAGAATAAAATTCAATTTTAATTAACTTATTTTTTTTCTTCAGCAGGTTTTTTATCTTCACCCTCTTTTTTGTCACCATCAGCTGCTGGCTTATCTCCACTTTCAGCTGCCGCCGCTTCTGCTCCTTCAGCACCTTCTCCTTCAGCCGCTTCAGCTTCCGCAGGTTTTTCAGGTTCTTTCATAACAGTCGGAGCTGCTAGAGTTGCAATTACGAAATCTCTTCCTTGTATTGTAGGAGTAACTTCACTTTCTAGTTTTATAGAAGAAATCTTAAAACTCTCTCCTATATCAACTCCATCAAGATCTATTACAAGATTTTCAGGAATTTTTTCGCTTGGACATTTTAGCTCAACTTTTCTTCTTACAATGTTTAAAACTCCACCTTTTTTCAAACCAGGAGATTTTTCATGATTTAAAAATTTTACCGGAACTTCAATTCTAACTTTTATTCCTGCAACTATTCTTAGAAAGTCTACATGAATTGGTTCATCCGAAATAATGTCGTATTTTATTTCTCTTGGCAGAACTTTTTGAGGTTTACCATCAACATTTAAAGTTATGATGCTTGATAAAAAGTTTTCATTTTCAATAAGTGACTTGAGTATTTTTTTAGATATTGAAATTTTCTCGTTTTGAGCCTCTCCACCATAAATTATAGCAGGCACATTACCGTTATCCCTTAATGAATTTAATTCACCTTTAGTTTTGGTATTTCTGATGTTGGCGTCTAATGAATTCATAAAAACAAGGGTTTTTAGCTCAAGTTCCTTAATAACTCAAGGTATTTATTTGAATAAATCTGATACTGAGGTTGAATTAGATATTCTTTTAATTGCTTCTCCCATAAGCCCTGAAATTGACAGAACCTCAATGTTTTTAACACCTTTAGTTCTACTCATGTTATCGATTGTATCAGTTATGACTAAATTCCTAATTACAGAATTTTTAATTTTTTTTACAGCTTCACCACTCAGTACACCATGGCTTATATAAACATAAACTTCTTTAGCACCTCTGTCTTTGAGAGCTTTAGCTGCATTTATTATTGTTCCACCAGAATCAATTATGTCATCTACAATTATACAAGTTTTACTTTTTACATCCCCTATCACATTCATGACTTGAGATTGACCTGGTTTTGGTCTTCTTTTATCTACAATCGCTAATCCAACATTTAAGAGTTTCCCTAGCGCTCTTGCTCGCTCAGTTCCACCTACGTCTGGAGCAACACAAATAAGATTTTTGCTTTTTATCTTTTTTTTTACATGCCTTGCAAAAATAGGTGTTGCAAATAAGTTATCTACTGGAATATCAAAAAAACCTTGAATTTGACCCGCATGTAAATCAACAGTAACTACTCTATCTGCACCTGCTTTAGTTATTAAATTTGAGACTAGCTTTGCAGATATCGAAGTTCTAGGAACCACTTTTCTATCTTGTCTTGCATATCCAAAATATGGAATTACTGCAGTTATATTTTTTGCAGACGATCTTTTTAGTGCATCAATACACAACAAAAGTTCCATCAAATTGTCATTAGCAGGTGAAGATACAGATTGAATTATAAAAATACTGTTTCCTCTGATATTTTCATTGATTTCAACATAGATTTCACCGTCAGCAAATTTTCTAATACTAGAGTTAACTAATTTAGATTTTAGATATTTTGCAATATTCTTGCTTAATGGTTTGTTGCTATTTCCGGATAATAATTTCATTAAAAAAGCCTAATTAAGCATAATTATTGAAATATTTCTACCATAATCATCATGATTAAGTCTTAACGCTCTTCTTGCACTAAAAAAATTATTATTAATATCAAATGTATCAATATTTAAAGACTCAATATTATTTACTTTATTCTTTAATAGACATGATTTTACATATTTAGGTAAATCAAAAAAATGCTTTTTGTACTTAATTTCAAAAAATTTATTATTTTTTTTGTCCTTTTTTATAAATTTTCTTTTAAATTCTTGTTTGACTTCATAATTTTTAGCCGAGATAGCAGGTCCGATAGCTGCAGTAATATTTTTAGGATTAGATCCTTTTTTGATCATAAATTGGATTACTTTGCTAATTATATCTTTGTATGCGCCTTTCCACCCTGCGTGAATTGCAGCAACTAATTTTGTTCTTTCATCACAGATTAAAATCGGTACACAGTCAGCAGTTAAAACACCAATTGGTATGTTTTTTTGGTTTGTAATTACTGCGTCTGCTTTTGGTTTTGATCTAAATTTATTTTTTTTATTAATATAAACAAACTTATTACTATGTATTTGATGAAGTAAAAAAATACTTTTAGCAGTACTTTTTATTTTCTTTTTAACTATTTCTAAATTTTTTTTAACATTTGAGGGATTATCTTTAGAACCAGGACCACAGTTTAAACTTTTGTAAATTTTTTTTGATTTCCCACCAGTTTTATTGAAAAAACCATGTTTAATTATTTTTATTTTAGAAAGTTTTTTTGATTTTATCAATTTTGAAAACCTGTCTTAAAATTGTTTCTCTTATTTTTTACAAGCATGACTTTGAACAATTCACCCATTTGATTTTCATCTATCAAACGTCTTACTCTATAAAATAAATCTGCTTTTTTAGAAAATGCTATATTTTTGCTGATTATTTCTGCTCTTTGAAGAATACCCATATTTGTTAAAAATTTTTTTTGATTTGTAAAAATTGAATTAATTTCTTTAAACTGATTTATAAATTTTTCAAAGGAATAAAAGTTTATATTGTAAGTAATATCAGAGTCTCCAATATTTTCTAAAACGTTGGAATATTTATGATTATTTACTGCCTGTAGAGTTTCATGCATTTTGCTATCTGCATAACCATAATCAATAACTAACATTCCTCCATCATTTTTTTGTATTAAGTCACAAATTGTTCTTAAATATTTAAATGTATCTGGCGAATATTCTATAATGCTCTGATCTTTTGATATTTCGAAATTTAGATGTTTTTCAATTGTTTCTATATCAGTTTTTTCTTCTTTAAATTCAGCTTTGTTTGGATCACTCAAATTCACAAATCTTTCAAACCAACTATCTTTTTTTTTAAAAAATTGTTTGATCGGTATAGCGTCAAAAAATTCATTAGCTAAAAAAATTGTTGGGTTTGAGTTTATTTTTTCAATGTTTTTTAACCATGAAAATTTTTTAGAATTTAAATTTTTTTTTTGTTCATTTAATAAAAAATCACTTTTTTCATGAATTAGAAAACTGCAGGCATTGTAACAATCGGGAAAATTTATAAGTGTCTCATCTAAGACTTTCATCATTTCACCATTTCCAGCTCCCAGTTCTAGCAAATTAAATTTTTTTGGAGAGCCAATGCTTTTCCAAAAAGTAATCGTCCAAATTGCGATAATCTCTGAAAATAATCTTGTGACATTGGGAGCAGTAATAAAGTCTCCATCTTCACCAAAAGGATTTTTTTTCATATAAAAACCTTTGTCTTTATCGTAAAGAGCAAAATTTATAAATTGATCTAATGGTAAATTATTTGTTTTAGCGAGTTTCATATTTTAAATAAAATAAGATTACTCCTGATATTATAAATATTAAACTTACTACTTGCCCCATCGTTAAGTTTAAAATTATATAACCAAGCTGTTCATCTGGTACTCTATAAAATTCAATAATAAATCTGAAAATTGAGTAAATTATTAAAAATAATCCCGAAATCACACCAGGTTTGTTTGAAAATTTATTTTTAAAATAAATTAATAATAAAAATAAAAATATCCCCTCTAATAGTGCTTCATATAATTGTGAGGGATGCCTAGGAAGATTATCTACCTGAACAAATGTTACTGCCCAGGATACATTAGTTATAGTTCCATACAACTCTGAATTTATAAAGTTTGCTATTCGTCCAAAAAATAATCCCACTGGAGCTACCAAAGCGACAATATCTAAATATAAAAATGGGTTTTGATTATTTTTTTTAGCGAAAAATATAGATGCGAAAATAACTCCAATTAAACCACCATGGAAGGACATTCCTCCTTGCCAAATTTTAAATATATCTAATGGATTATTTATATAAAAACTTAAATTGTAAATTAAAATATAACCAAGTCTTCCTCCTAAAATTATACCTATAATTAAATAAGTTAAATAATCATCAAATTTATTTTTAACTTCTATATCTTGGATAAATAATTTTTTAGCAAGAATCCAGCCCAATATAATTCCAAATATATAAGCTAAAGAATACCATCTGATTTCTAAAGAAAATATTTCTAAGGCTACTGGGTCAAAATTATTAATGAACATTTTTAATAATACTTATAATGTATATCTTAAATATGAAAAATTCTAAATTTATAATTGATAAGTTTGCTAAATTAATAGAGCAGGGACTAGTGTCTTCAAAAGACTTAACTACTGAATTATTTAATATCTTAAAATCTAAAAGAGATGAGTTTGTTTTTAAAATGAAACTTACAAGTAAAGATGAGTTTGAAGTACTCTCAAAACGTGTTGAGAATCTTGAAATTAAAATAAATAAACTTGAGAAGAAAAAAAGTAAAAAAGTTAAACAGGCAAGAAAACTTTAACTCTTAAACCATCCATTTTTGATTTTTCTAACATTATATTTCCTCCATGAGACTTAATAATGTCCGATGAAATTGATAAGCCAAGACCAACACTTGATTTAGAGTCTGCTCGACCCTTGTCTATTTTATAGAAAGGTTTAAATACATTTTCATACTCATTTTTCGGTATTCCAGGACCATCATCATCAATAATAATAAATAAGTTTGTATTTTTTTTACTTAAGCTAATTTCAACTTTATTTGCATATTTAAGTGAATTATCAATTAGATTATTTAGACACCTATTAATTAAATTTTTCCTACCATTAAAGTAAATTCTAGGTGTTAAGTTTTTTGAAATATTTTCATTATTATATTTTTCAATAATTTCTGAAATTAATTCAGATAGATTAAACATTTCATCTTTTTCAACATATGATGAACTGGTGAATTGTAAATATTCATTTAACATTTTCTCCATTTCGTTGATGTCTTCTGTTAATTTATTAACAGTTTCTTTATCTTTTATAAAAGCTAATTGTAGTTTCATCCTTGTTAAGGGCGTCCTTAAATCATGACTTATTCCAGATAGCATTTCCGTTCTTTGATTTAAGTGTCTTTCAATTCTCTTTCTCATTTTGTCAAATTCATGTCCTGCTTGTCTTATTTCAAGAGCTCCAGAGGGTTTGAACTCTTCAATATTTTCTCCTTTACCAAACCTTTCAGCTGCACGGGCTAGATTTGTGATTGGTCTAGTTTGATTTTTTAAAAATATTAGAGAAATTATCACCATTATAATTGCAGGTACTGTGATCCAAAGTGCAAATATTCTTGCTGAAGAACTTGTAACTCTATCTTTAGGAACTAAAAATTTAAAATAACCATCCTCATATTTAATTCTTAAATCAATTAATTCTTTATAACTTCTTGTATCAAACCAGTATTCATTTAATCCAAATTTAGATTTAAGCTCTCTTCTTAAAGTTCTATCTATAGGACTAAACCATCTTTCAGTGTCTGTATTTTGTAATTTTTCATTACTGGTGAGCTCAATATTTAAATCTAAAAACATAGAAAAAAGATCTAGCAATTCTTGTTTATTTTCTTTCTCACTTCCATAAGCTTCAATAAATGTACTAATTTCATTTACTAAAGTTCTTGTCATACCTTTGTTTGTTTTGATCCAAAGGCTATCAAAAAAAACAATTGTAATTACTAGTTGCAGAACTAAAACTGGAATAGCAACAATAAGGAGCGCTCTATAAAATAATCTTTTTGGTAATATTTTTTTTAAGTAATCACTCAATCCAGAGAACATATCCTGCACCTCTTATTGTTTGTAAAAATTTTGGATTTTTTGGATCAATTTCAATTTTTTTTCTAAGCCGAGTAATAATAACATCTATTGATCTTTCTTTATTTAGATTAATTAATTGACCAATATCTTCCCTAGAAAATGTTTTACCTGGGTTATTAATCATTTTTTCTAAAATTTTCTTTTCAGTTTCATTAATCTTAAATTCTTTATTACTTTTAAATATTAATAGTTTATTCAAATCAATTTTCACATTTTCAAATTCCATAATCCTTTTTTGATCTGTTTTAATAGTTTTATTTAATATATTTTGTATTCTTAGAATTAATTCTTTTGGTTCAAATGGTTTCGGCAAATAATCGTCAGCACCAATTTCTAACCCTTCAACCCTTTCATTTGCTTCGCCTTTAGCTGTAAGAAGTATAACTGGCGTATCTAATTTTTTTTTATTTTCATTTAAAAATTCAAGTCCACTTTTACCTGGCATCATGATATCCAAAACTATTAAATCAAACTTGATTATTTTTATTTTCTCTAATGCGTTTTCCGCATTTTCAGCAGTAGTTACCAAAAATCTATTTTCATTTAAATATTTTTTTACAAGAGATCTAATTCCATCGTCATCATCAACCACAAGTATATGTGCAATAAATTTATCCATTAATTATTTTGCTTATTACATTATCAAAATTTATAACTTCTTCAGAACTTGAATTTAATAAAGCATTATAAATTCTCTTTTTTTGTATATTGAAAATTTCATTAAAAATTTTTTTACCTTTATCATTAAGAAAAACATGCTTCACTCTAGTGTCTTGATCATCTTTTTTGAACATAATGATTTCGAGTTTAATCAAATCCTTAAGAACACGATTTAGACTTTGTTTTGTGACTTTTAATCTCTTAAGTAGCTCTGAAATTGAGATCCCTTCATACATTGATAGTAAATGAATTACTTTATGGTGTGCTAAACCAATCGAATATCTATCTAATATTTTTTTTGAGTCAGAAAAGGTTTCTCTGTAGCTTACAAATAGTTTTTCAATGAGATCTTTAAGTTGGTCATCTTTTAAATATAAAAGTTCTTTCATAATAGGTAAGTTATATTGACATATTAAAGATACAAAGATATTTTTCAGTTATAAATTAAAAAAAATTTTCACACATGATACCTTACGATAAGAGATCTGGAAAAATATGGTACAACAACGAATTAGTTGATTGGGCTGACGTTAAATTGCATGTTTTAAGCCACGGTATGCACTACGCTAGTTGTGTATTTGAAGGTGAGAGAGTTTATGATGGTTCAATTTTCAAATTAGAAGAGCACACAGCTAGATTTTTTCATTCTGCAAGAAGAATGGGATTTGAAATTCCATATACAGAAGAAGAAATTAATAATGCATCAAATAAAATTATAGCAACTCAAAAAGTAGAAAATGGTTACGTAAGACCCGTTGCTTGGAGAGGGAGTGAAATGATGGCTATTTCCGCACAACAAACTAAAATACATGTTGCAATTGCAACATGGGAATGGGGATCATATTTTGATCCTAAACTTAAAGTAGAAGGAATAAGATTAAATATCTCAAATTGGAGAAGACCAGCACCAAACACAATACCATGGGATACAAAGGCATCAGGTCTTTACATGATTTGTACTCTTTCAAAACATGAAGCGGAAAAGCAAGGTTATACAGATTCTTTAATGCTTGATCATGAAGGGAATATTGCTGAAGCAACTGGAGCAAATATATTTTTCAAAGATAAAAATGGGGAAATTCATACTCCAATACCAGATTCTTTTTTAGATGGTATTACAAGAAGAACTGTAATTGGAATTGCAAAATCAAAAAATATAAAAGTACATGAAAGAAAAATTAGTCCAACTGAACTACCAAATTTTATTGGATGTTTTTTAACAGGAACAGCAGCAGAAGTAACACCAGTATCTTGTATTGCTGAAAATCAATTTAAAGTTTGTGATACTATTATTGATTTAAATGAGAGTTATCAGGCATTAGTTAGGAAGAAAAAAGCAGCCTAGTCTTTACTATCCTCAGACATAGCGTGATCAATACCTTTTCGCATATAATCGTATGCAGTAAAAAGTGTTAAAGCAGCAGATAACCACAAAAGAATTATACCTATTGTTTGTGCGTTATAATCTTGGAAATTAATTATTTTATTTCCTGTATCTCCAGATAATAAAAGAGCTATCGATACCATTTGTAATACTGTTTTAAGCTTAGCAAGGTTTGAAACGGGAAGTTTTATTTTTCCCTTTGCTAAAAATTCTCTCAAACCTGAAATTAAAATTTCTCTTGTAAGAATTATTATTGCTGCAATTACTTCATAATTTTTGATCGTTCCATCCATAACCAGAAGTATTAATGCTGTAGCAACAATAATTTTATCAGCTATAGGATCTAATAATTCACCCAGTTTTGACTCTACCCCAAACATTCTGGCTAACATACCATCTAAAAAGTCTGTAAATGATGCAATAATAAATAATATTAAAGCAGTAAGATCTCCATAAAATCCCGGAAGATAAAATGCTAAAACAAAAAAGGGAACAATTATTATTCTCCCTATCGTTAATATGTTTGGAATTTTTTTTAACATGATTATTCGTGAAAAAAGTTATATATCTTTTTTGCTACTTTTTCTTCAACACCTTCTACAGATTTTATTTCATCTAAGCTAGCAGACTCAACCGATCTTGCCGATCCAAAATGGTTTAATAAAGCTCTTTTTCTTATAGCTCCGATGCCCTCTATTTGATCCAACAGAGATTTGCTGATACCTTTTTTTCTCTTTGCTCTGTGAGCGCTTATGGCAAATCTATGTGATTCATCTCTTATTCGTTGAAGAAAAAATAGGGTAGGGTCGTTTCTAGTAAATTTGTATTCTTTGCCATTGTGAAAAAAAGTTTCATTTCCACTATTTCTGAATTTACCTTTTGCTATTGCAATAATTGGAATATCGTGAAGTCCTAATTCATTTAGGCTCTCTCTAGCGACTGAATATTGACCTTTCCCTCCATCCACTATAACCAAATCAGGAAAAGTAAGGTAGTTGTCTTTTTCTTGAACTGCTCTTTTGAACCTTCTATTCAACACTTCTCTCATCATTCCATAGTCGTCTTGCTCATTTTTTTTTTGTTTAATATTAAATTTTCTATATCTTTTTTTAATAAATCCTTCATCACCGTAGGCTATTAAAGCACCAACACTATTAGTACCTTGAATATGACTATTATCATAAACTTCGATTAAATTTACATTGGTTTCTAAATTAAATTTTTTAGATACTGCATCAAACAATTCTTTATTATTCTGACTTTCATAAAGTTTTCTATTAAGACTATCTTTTGCATTTTTTATTGCTTGATTGATAACCTTTAGTTTTGATCCTTTTTTCGCAACTGTAATATTTATCTGTTTACCTTCTTTTTGGGTCAGTGTTTTTTCAATTAATGCTTTCTCCTTTATTTCTTCTGAAAGAATAACAGACGAAGGAACACTTTTATTTTCATAAAATTGAGAAACAAATGAATTAAGGATTTCACTAAAATTTTCATCTGGATCGTGTTTTGGGAAAAAAGCTTGATTACCCCAATTTTGTTTTGATCTATAAAAAAATACTTGAATACAAGTTTTTCCAGATTCTTTATATCCACCAATAACATCAGCCTCAACTAAGTTAGCTTCATTAATTCTCTGCGAAGATTGAATTATGTTTAATGCTTTAATTCTATCTCTTAAAATTACAGCTTTTTCAAAATCAAGATCTGCACTTGCTTTTTCCATTTGGTTAGAAAGGTTTTTTTGAATTTTCCTAGATTTGCCTGAAACAAATTCAATAGCATCCTCTACTGTTTGATTATAATCCTCTTTTTTAACGTATCCCACACAAGGTCCAGAACATCTTTTTATTTGATATAAAATACACGGTCTTTCTCTGTTTTTGAAAACAGTGTCATCACAAACTCTTAAATGAAAAATCTTTTGGATCATTTTGATTGTCCAATTAGCTGAACCAGCAGAGGCAAAGGGTCCAAAGTAAAAACCTTCTTTTGTTTTTTTTCCTCTATGTCTTTTTATTTGAGGCCACTTATCTTTATTACCAATAAATATAAAAGGAAATGACTTATCATCACGCAATAGGATATTGAATTTTGGTTTATGCTTTTTAATTAAATTTGCTTCTAGAAGTAATGCTTCACTTTCATTGGATGTTGTTGTTATCTCTAATTTTCTTGTTTGAGATAACATTCGTTCAGTTCTAATTATGTGATTTTTTTCTGCAACATAACTCTTTAATCTATTTGGTAAATTTTTGGCTTTACCCACATAAAGAATTTCATTCTTTTCATTAAGCATCCTGTATACACCTGGAAGTTTTGGTACTAGAGTAAGCTCTTTTTTAATTACTTCTTTTCCTATTTCAGAGCTTATCATGGCTTCTCTTTTTGGTAATTTGAATACCAACAGATGAACACTGTTTTAAGATTTCTAATTTTTCAATTTTCAGCATTATTTTAGCAATCCTCTTGTCTTTAAATAGTTCGTCAAAAACAGCTTCTGCTAAAGTTTCTAGGAAATTATAATGTTTTTTTTTTACAAGTTTCGTAATTAATTTTACTATAGTTCCATAATTAACAATTGACTTTATGTCTTTATCGCTTGAAGGTTTTTTATCTTCATAATCTATTTCAAGACTAAATTTAACTTTCTGAGGTTTTTCTTTTTCAAAATCGTAATAACCAAGTTTTAAATCTAAGATTAATTCATTAATTAGGATTTTTTTCTCATAATTAAATAGGCTTTTATTTTTGTCTATTTTGACAATTTTCAAATTATTTTTTCTCATTATTTTCCACCGAAAATAGTAAGGCTCCAACACGCATTTCCATCCTCAATACGAACATAGCAACCTAAAAATGACATTATCTTGAATGCAAAAAAACCACCAATTAAAATTATTGCTGCTGCAAGAAAAGGATTAATTTTTTTCATATTATTTAATTCTTGAGGCAATATAATCTAGAATTTCTGGATTGTAGTACTGAAAACAAAGTCCCTGACTCATTTCATGACCACCATTTTTTCTTTCAGATACTTTTTCTTCCCAGTCATTTCCTTTCATGACACAGTTTTTTCCATTTATTTTGAAATCCTCTGAAATCACAATTCTTTTAACACCCGGAACTTCTTCTAACCATTCAGATAACAGACCTTCATACTTATCTTTTGGATGTGTAAAAGCAAGAACGGGCACATCATTTGATTTTTTAATATTATCAATCTGTCTTTGTCTTAGCTCAGCACCCCCTGGGTATTTTTTTGCAAATTTTGCTAGTGCCTCCTCAGAACCAACTTTTTTTACTTTATAGTTTTTGGAGAGTTTGCCATAACAAGCTTGCATATATGATATACCTCCACCCACTTTTTCAGTATGAGCGGCCAATAACATTAGAGTTAATAGACCACCACAAGAATGACCTGATATAATAATTTGTTTTCTAGGCACACCTATTTCTACAAATTTATCTATTAATTCTAAATTTTTTTCAATTCTTTTATCTAATTTATGTATACCTTCATAAGGTTCTTTAAACTTCCAGTATTTTTTCGGTGACATGTCTCCAGCTAAATGGTTAGTACAAAAGTTATAAACCATAATTTTTTTGCTATTAATTTCCAAATCTACCAGTGAAGCTTTATTTCTTATTTGACTAACCCAAATACATTCATTCTTTATTCCTTTATCATTTTTATTTTGTCCATGATTATAAATAATTATAATTTTATTTTTTGGATCGTTAATTTTAATGCTCTCATCTACAGAGGCAGATTTGGTAATAAAGCCACTCTTTAAAATTTTTCCATTCGCAAAGACATTGCCAAATAATATTAAGCTAAAAATAACAACTATGAAAATTTTTTTCACTCTTTCCCTCCCATTATATCTGGTGTTTGCCAGTTTAAATTTTGCCCACTATCAATAGCTAAAACCTGTCCAGTAATAGATATATTTTTTATAAAAAAGTCAACAGCATTGCATATTTGTTCTACACCAACTTGTCTTTTCAGGGGTGTTGCTAAATATTGCTTTTTGAAATGTTTTTCGGATTGTCTTTGATTTTTTATAGTGGGTCCAGGTGCAATAGCGTTTACTCTTACATTCGGTGCTAAGCTCATAGCACTAGTTTTAGTTAAAGTATACAAGCCTGTTTTACTTATTGTATAAGAAAAAAAATATGGAGTTAATTTAAAAACTCTTTGGTCAATAATATTAATAATATTATTATTTGTCCCCTTAACATTTTTTGCAAATTCTTTAGACAATAATGCTGGTGTTCTTAAATTAGTTCTAAGATGTTGCCCCCAGCTATCTGTTGTAAAATTTTCTAATTTATCATTTTCAAATAAAGAAGCATTGTTAATTAAACAATCAAAATATTTAAGTTTAGATTTTGCGAATTTTACAATTTTATTTACATCATTTTCTTTACTTAAATCACCTTTGACTAAGTACACTTTTGTACCTTCATTAGATAACTCTTTTTTTAATTTTTCTGCTTTTAATTTTGATTTGTTATAATGGATTAAGATTTCTTTATTAGGGCCAGATAATTTTCTTGCAATCGCAGCTCCAATTCTGGTTGCCCCACCAGTAATAATTATTTTCCGTGCTTCCATTTTTTATCTCTTTTTTTTGTAACTTTAGTGCCTGGCATACCCATAGTTGATCTACCTTTTGGATAAAGCTTATTTTTTACATCATACTGCCTTATTTTTGGATTTAATGTAATTTCTAATTCAGTACTCTCTAATTTTCTTATTTCATCTCGTATTTTAGCAGCTTCTTCAAACTCTAAATTAGATGCAGCTTCTTTCATTTTTTTATCCAAGCCTTTGAGATGTTTTTTAAGATTTCCTCCAACATTAGAGCCTTCACTTATTTTAACGTAGTCTTTCTCATAAACACTCTCAAGAATGTCGCTTATCTCTTTTTTTACTGATTTTGCATCTATCTTATGTTTCTTATTATAATCTAATTGAATTTTTCTTCTTCTGTCAGTTTCTGCAATTGCTTTTTTTATACTTTTTGTTTCTTTGTCAGCATACAAAATTACTTTACCATCAACATTTCTTGCTGCTCTTCCTATAGTTTGAATTAAAGATGTTTCAGACCTTAGAAAACCCTCCTTATCAGCATCTAAAATTCCAACTAATGCACATTCAGGAATATCCAATCCTTCTCTCAATAAGTTAATTCCAACTAAAACATCAAATACACCCATTCTTAAATCTCGCATAATTTCAATTCTTTCAAGTGTATCAATATCTGAGTGGAGGTATCTTACTTTGACTCCATTCTCATGAAGATATTCAGTTAAATCCTCAGCCATTTTTTTAGTTAGTGTTGTAACCAATACTCTATGATTATTTTCTATAACTCGTTTACATTCATGCATTAAATCATCAACCTGATTTTTTGCTGGACGTATTTCTACAGGTGGATCAATTAATCCTGTCGGTCTAATTACTTGATCAATATATTTTCCCTTTGTTTGCTCTAATTCCCATGAACCAGGAGTTGCTGAAACAAACACAGTTTGAGTTCTCATTAAATCCCATTCTTCAAATTTTAATGGTCTGTTATCCATACACGAAGGAAGTCTGAATCCATATTCTGCTAAAGTACTTTTTCTTGATCTATCACCTTTATACATTCCGTTAAGTTGAGGAACTGTGACATGGCACTCATCTACAAATATTAAAGTGTTATCTGGAAAGTATTCAAAAAGGGTAGGTGGGGGCTCTCCTGGCTTTCTTCCTGACAAAAACCTTGAATAGTTTTCAATACCAGCACAAGAACCAGTTGCTTCAATCATTTCAAGATCAAATTTAGTTCTTTCTTCTAACCTTTGCGCCTCTAATAATTTATTTTCAGCACGATGTTTTTTTAAA
The DNA here is from genome assembly GCA_902571425.1 of uncultured Pelagibacteraceae bacterium. GTDB lineage: Bacteria > Pseudomonadota > Alphaproteobacteria > Pelagibacterales > Pelagibacteraceae > Pelagibacter. Next base: position 244,251 of record CACGBZ010000001.1, read on the forward strand.
GTAACTTCTAATTCTTTTTTTATATTAATTACTGCTTGCTCAATTGTAGGTTTTGGAGTGATGTAGTGACTATTTGCATAAACTTTTACCAAACTTAATTCTCTTACTTTATCACCTGTTAACGGATCAAATTCTTCTATCTGTTCAAGTTTATCTCCAAACAAACACAATCTCCACGCTCTATCCTCTAAGTGTGATGGAAAAATTTCCAAGTATTCTCCTCTTGCTCTAAATGTACCTCTATAAAAATTTTGATCATTACGTTTGTATTGGAGAGCGACTAAAGACTTAATTATTTCTTCTCTGTTATAATCATAATTTTTTTGGAGTGTTAAAGTCATTTTGCTATATGCCTCAACAGATCCAAGACCATAAATACAGGAAACACTTGCAACAATTAATACATCATCTCTTTCTAATAGAGATCTTGTTGCAGAGTGTCTCATCCTATCAATTTGCTCATTAATAGAGGCCTCTTTCTCAATATATGTGTCTGATCTTGGTACATAAGCCTCAGGAGTGTAATAGTCATAGTATGAAACGAAATATTCAACAGCATTGTCAGGAAAAAAGGTTTTCATTTCCCCATAAAGTTGAGCAGCAAGAGTTTTATTTGGAGCTAAAATCAAGGCAGGTCTATTTGTAGATTCAATAACTTTAGCCATAGTAAAAGTTTTTCCAGATCCTGTTACACCAAGTAAAACTTGATTAAATTGATCTTTGTTAGCACCATTAACTAATTTTTTTATTGCCTCAGGCTGATCTCCTGCAGGTTTAAAATCAGATTTAATTTTGAATTTTTTTCCACCCTCTAGTTTTCCACCAATTTTAGGATTTTTACTCTGAATATCTGTAATTAAATCTTGATAAGTATTTTCCATATATTAAACAACGTAGTAGAATTTATTTATATTTCAATGAGCATAATATCAGACAGTTTAAAGAAGATTAAACCATCACCTACTATTGCTGTTACTCAAAAAGCAAGAGAATTAAAAGCTGCTGGAAAAGATGTTATTGGACTTGGTGCAGGAGAACCAGATTTTGATACTCCAGATAATATTAAGCAAGCAGCTATAAAAGCTATTAATGATGGTGATACTAAATACACTGCTGTTGATGGCACTCCAGCATTAAAAAAAGCAATTGTGGAAAAATTTAAAAAAGAAAATAATTTAGATTATACAACTGACCAAATTACAGTTGGTGCTGGTGGAAAGCATGTAATTTATAATGCAATGATGGCTACATTAAATGATGGTGATGAAGTAATAGTACCCGCTCCCTATTGGGTCTCCTATCCTGATATGGTTTTATTAGCAGGAGGAAAACCAGTAATAATGGAATGCAATGAGAAGCAAGGTTTTAAAATAAATCCAAATGATCTTGAGAAATATATAACACCAAAAACAAAATGGATTATTCTTAATTCACCTTCAAATCCAACTGGAGCATGTTATTCAGAGCAAGATATAAAAGCAATTGCAGATATTTTGGAAAAACATAATCATGTTTATATTTTAAGTGATGATATTTATGAGCATGTGACTTATGAGGGTTTCAAATTTTTTACAATTGCTCAAATTGATAGTTTAAAAGATAGAGTGCTTACAATGAATGGCGTAAGCAAAGCTTATTCAATGACAGGCTGGAGAATAGGGTATGCAGCTGGTCCAAAAGATATTGTTAAAGCTATTGCTAAAATTCAATCACAATCAACAACCAATCCCTCGTCTATCAGTCAAGCAGCTGCAGTTGAGGCACTTAGTGGAACACAAGACTTTATTAAAGAAAGAGCAAATTCTTTTCAGGAGAGAAGAGATTTTGTTGTTAATGCTTTAAATGCAATAGATGGAATTGAATGCCTGAATCCAGATGGTGCGTTCTATGTCTTTCCAAGTTGCAAAGGTTTAATGGGTAAAAAAGATCCCAACGGAAATGAAATTAAATCTGATACTGATTTTGTTCAATTATTATTAGAAAATAGTGGAATTGCTGTAGTCCAGGGTTCTGCATTTGGTTTAGAAGGTTTTTTCAGAATTTCTTATGCAACATCAATGGATAATCTTAAGAAAGCAATTTATAAAATTAAATCTTTCTGTGAAAGCTTAAACTAATGTTAAAAGTATATTTAGCGGGTGAAATTCATAGTAATTGGCGAGAAGAAATCATTCAACTTTGTGAAAAAGAAAAATTAGAGATTGAATTTTCTTCGCCTGTTACTGATCATGAGGCTTCGGATAATTGCGGTGTAGAAATTTTAGGGGCTGAGGAAAAAAATTTTTGGAAAGATAGAAAGGGAGCCAACATAAACTCCATACGAACCAAGAAATCTATTCAAGATTGTGATGTAATTATTGTTAAGTTTGGTGAAAAATACAAGCAATGGAATGCAGCCTTTGATGCAGGTTATGCTACAGCGCTTAATAAATCTATGATTGTGATTCATAATGACGATCATCAACATGCTCTTAAAGAAGTGGATGCTGCTGCCTCTGCTGTTGCATCAGACCAAACTCAAGCTTTTCGAATATTAAAATATATATTGGAAGGATCTTTAAAATAGATCTAGTTGTAATGAAAACAGCTTTAGTTTTTGGTTCATCTGGTTTAGTTGGTGGATATCTTCTTAATCAATTAATTGATAATGATAATTATAATATAATAAAGATATTTGTTCGTTCGGAACCTGAAAATAATGATCCTAAGGTCGAAATAATTAAAACTGATTTTAATAATTTAGAAAATCACAAAGAAGATATTAAAGGAAATGATTGTTTTTTTTGTATTGGTACAACTAAGCAAAATTCACCTGATCAAAGTGAGTATCGAAGGGTGGAGCTCGATGTTCCAAAAAAAATTGCCCAAATTGCTAAATCAAACTCAGTAAACTCTTTTGTTTTTGTCTCATCTGGATATGCTGACCCAAATAGTTCAGGAGATTATTTAAAGTTTAAGGGTGAGGTTGAAGAAGAGTTAAAGAGACTTAATTTTCCAAAGCTTGGAATTATGAGGCCATCATTTTTGTTGGGAGATAGAAAAGAAAAAAGAGTAGGTGAGAAAATAGGGATATTCGTTTTTAAATTATTATCACCTTTGTTCTTGGGGCCATTAAAGAAAATGAAACCAATTCACTCAGAAACTGTTGCTAAAGCAATGATAAAAATTGCAAACGAAAATTTAAGAAAAACTATTTTTGAGTCTAATGAAATAGTTGAAATAACTTCACGCTAAATTCAGTCTTATTACAGATTTTGCAGCATCAATAACTGCAATTTCAGATGCTATAAATTTCATTTGAAGAATGTCTTCTGCATATGTTTGGTCAGTTTGCATTTTTAGTCCAAGATCAGGAACCATAGTTTTTGCACTTGTGTCTATATAACTTAGAAGTTTAACCATAAAATTAGGCAATTCTCTTTTAGGAAGTTTTTTTGCATGGCTTGGAATATTTTTGGCCATTATCTGTGATAACTCAAGAATACTTCTTACTTCAGATCCAACAATCAATCTTCTGCCTCCAGCTCTTTTATTTTTTAAGGATAGGACATGCGCTTTAGCAACATCTTTTACGTGAGATATCATTACTGAAAATTTTGGGGCGGCTGGGTATTTTCCTTGAAGTAATTGTTTTGCATACTCCATTGAAGTACAGGTTTTTTCATTCAAAAAATCTCCTAAAACAAAGCCAGGATTGATACACGTAAGACTATTTTTTAGACCTTTACTTTCCATAAGATCCCAGGCAGCTTTTTCAGCTCTAGTTTTAGAAACAAAATAATCTGTGGTTTTATCCCACTCTAAGTCAGTCCAATCATTTTCACCAAATGTATACGGGTTGGATCTGTTTGGTTTACGGAACATACATACAATGGAAGAAGTTTTTACAAAATGTTGAACTCCCGCATCTATTCCAGCATTCAAAACTCTTAAGGTCCCATCTTTTGCTGCCGGGGTGAGTGACTCCCTATCATTTGAAACTTTTAAAGGAAACGGAGAAGCTACATGTATAATATATTTGCAGCCTTTAGCAGCTTCATTCCAACCCTCATCTTTTAATAAATCTAATTCTACAAAAGATAGATTATTAATTGCAACATTATTTTTTTCTAATGTTTTTTTTGTTTGTTCAATTGAATTTGAATTCCTAACAGTACCTAAAACTTCATAACCTGAATTTAGTAATTCAATAGCGACATGTTTTGCAACAAATCCACTAATACCAGTAAGCAATACTTTTTCTGACATTTAATTTTTTAAAATTTAAAATATTCTTTTATGTCTTTTTGAAATAATAAGTAAATACAAGAAATTTGAAATAAAGTATTCAAACTTAAAATAAATCTTACAACCAATTCATTAAATCCTATTTCTGGTATAGGTCCATAAGGAGCAACAAAACTTACATTTATTGCCCCAATTAAATCTAACAAACCAATCACATTCCAAGACAGCAAAAGACCCCATAGTATAGTGCTTGGTTTTTTTATAATGTGGTAAACTAAAAATAAAGCAGTTATCCCAATAAAAAAGTCACCCACAAAAGGAATTATCCATTCGGATGGTGCCGAACGCTCATTTTCGGTAAAAATCCAAAACAAAAACAAACCTGACCCAACTGCTCTGAATGACATCCATCCAGTTACAAAAATAATCCAATTTAATTTCATTTTTTAGTGAGATAAAAATTTTTCTGCTTCAAGTGCAGCCATACATCCCATACCGGCAGCAGTTACTGCTTGTCTAAATGTTTTGTCTTTTACATCTCCAGCTGCATAAACACCAGGAACATTTGTCTCTGTAGAATCTGGTTTAGTAACTAAATAACCCTCAGTATCCATTTCCAATTGATCTTTAAAAAGTTTAGTTGCAGGATCGTGACCAATTGCAATGAAAACACCATCAAGTTTTAATTCTTCTACATTATTTGTTTTTACATTTTTAATTTTTAAACCTTTAACATTTTTAGGATCTTTATCTCCAATTACATCTTCAACTACTGTATCCCAAATAATTTCTATTTTTTTATTTTCCATTAATTTTTTTTGAAGCATCTTTTCAGCTCTTAGACTATCTCTTCTATGAATTAATTTTACTTTTGAAGCAAACTTTGTAAGAAACATTGCCTCCTCTACAGCAGCATTTCCTCCACCAACTACAGCAACCTCTTTATTTTTAAAAAAGAAACCATCGCATGTAGCACATGCTGAAACTCCAAAACCTCTAAATTCCTGTTCTGATTTTATATTTAGCCATCTAGCTTGTGCCCCAGTAGATATAATAATACTATCAGCAGTGTATTTCTGACCACTATCACCAATTGCTTCAAATGGTGAACTTTTTAAATTTACAGATCCAATATGGTCTTCAATCATTTCAGTTCCAACTGCTTTTGCTTGTTCTTTCATTTGATCCATTAACCATGGCCCTTGAATAACTTCAGAAAATCCAGGATAATTTTCAACATCAGTTGTCGTTGTTAATTGTCCTCCAGGCTCAGATCCATAAACTAAAATAGGATTTAACATTGCACGAGCAGCATAAACTGCTGCAGTGTATCCAGCTGGACCTGATCCAATTATTAACACTTTTGTGTGTTTAGTTGGATTTTGACTCATATGAAAGCTATATAATGATTAATGACTAAATTAAAAGGTATTTTATTAACTCAAGGTATGCATGGCATGATAAGCCAGGTAGAAGGTTTAGCAAAAGCCTTAGATATTGATTTTACTCACCACAAGGTTGAACTAAATAATTTTTGGAAAATTTTTCCACCAAGATTAACGCCAATATCACAAAATGTTTATAAAAAAATAAACGAGTATGATTTTGATTTAATTATTTCATGTGGAAGAAAAAGTGTGATTCCATCAATCCACTTAAAAAGTATCTCAAAAAAAAAAGTTTCAAATATTCATATTCAAGATCCAAAGGTAGATTTTAATCATTTTGATTTTATTGTTGCTCCCGAACATGATGGGATAAGCGGTACAAATGTAATTAAAACAAAAGGTGCAATTCATTATTTAACGGAAAATGAAATTGAAGAAAATAGAAGTTATTTAAATTCATATATTAAAAAGGATAATAGAAAAGTTTGGTGTTTGATAATGGGTGGTCCTACAAAATATTATGACTACTCAACAAAAAATATGAAGCATATATTTTCAATTTTTTACAAACTATTGAAAAAACATGATTTTCAACTTGTGGTGATACCTTCAATGAGAACACCATTAAATACTATACATTATGCAAAAGAGTTTTTTGGAGAAAATCACACTGTGATTATGAATGTTGATAAAAAAGCTTATCTTTCAGCTTTAGCAATTTCGGAAAATATAGTTGTTACATGTGACTCTAGTTCGATGATATCTGAAGCTGCTTTAACTGGAAAACCAATTTATGTTGCTAATATTTTACCAAAAAGAAAAGACGTTAGATTTCAGAATTTTAGAAATTTATTCAGAGAATTAAATATTACTAGAAACTTAGGTGAAGAAATTGAAAATTGGAACTATCAAAAATTAGATGAAACGAATAGAGTAGCAAAAATTATTAAAGAAAAAATTCAATCATAATGTCATTTTTAAATTCAATTAAAAATAATTCAAAACAACATCATTTCCCTTTTGATCACTGGGAGTATAGCGATGCCTTGTCCGAAAAGGCAATTGATGAAATAGTCAAAGCAGATATTCCTGATGTGAGTAAACTTAATCTTAATTATGATGGAACAAGAGCAATAGATGGTGGAGCTGCAGAATTTAGAAAAGGTATAGCTTCAGGCGGACAAGCGATAAAGTTTAGATGTTTTATTAATAAAGAAAACTCATCTCAATTTCCAAATTTAGTAAAATTTATCAATGAACTTCAATCTAAAGAAACATATGAAACAATTTCTAAAATGATAAATAAAGATTTATCAAATTCATATGTTAGGGTTGAGGTTATATGTGACCGAGAGGGTTTTTGGTTAAAACCTCATTGCGATATAAAGGAAAAACTTATGTCAGGCTTAATATTTGTTAATAAAACAAATGAGTCTGAAGATTTAGGAACTGATTTTTATAATGAAAAATTAGAAAAGGTTAAGACACTTCCTTACAAACATAATTATGGTTATCTTTTTACCAGTGGACCAAACACTTGGCATGGGATGGAGAAGAAAAAGATCGTTAAAGAAAGACGATGTATTCAAGTAAATTATGTTACCTTTGAAACTGATTGGAAAGTAAATTCTTAAACGTCCTGAAGAGAAGTTACTTCTAATTTTTTTGTTTTTAGCGATCTAATCGCCTCTAAACATGCCTGAGCAGTGGACATATTAGTGCAATAAGGAACTTTATTCTTAAGCGTTGCTCTTCTTAAAGCTATTGCATCGCTTAATCTATGTTCACTATTTCCACCTCCAGTATTTATTACTAATGCAATTTTTTTAGAGTCTAAAACATCAACTATGTGAGGTGATCCAGTGCTTACTTTATTTATAATTTTACATTTCATCCCATGCTTTCGAATATATTCTGCAGTTCCTCTAGTTGCACATAATGTAAACTTAAGTTGAAGAAGTTCTTTAGCTAAATCTATTCCTTCATCTTTGTGACTATTTTTGAGAGATATAAAAGCTAATCCTTGTTTTGGCAATGAGTTAGCTGCTGCGATTTGACTTTTGGCAAATGCCATTCCAAAATTTTTATCATATCCCATAACCTCTCCGGTTGATTTCATCTCAGGCCCTAACAATAAGTCACTGTTTGGAAATTTATTAAATGGGAATACAGCTTCTTTAACTGCATACATACCTTTAGATTTATCTTTTAAATTAAACTTAGATAACTTTTCACCAGCCATTACTCTTGATGCTATTTTAGCTAGCGGCAATCCTTTTGCTTTTGATACGAAAGGAACTGTTCGACTTGCTCTTGGATTAACTTCGATCACATAAATTTCATCTTTTTTAATTGCAAACTGGATGTTCATGAAACCTTTAACATTTAAAGCTATAGCAAGCTTTTTAGTTTGATTTTCTATTTCTTTAAGTAGGTAAGGTTTAATTGATATAGGGGGCAGACTACACGCCGAGTCTCCTGAGTGAATTCCAGCTTCTTCAATATGTTGCATAATACCTGCAACATGAACCTGTTTTCCATCTGATATGGCATCCACATCTACTTCCATTGCATGATCGATAAATTTATCAATCAGAATTGGATTTTCTTCTGCAGCTTTAAATGCTTCTTCAACAAATTTTTTAAGCTGATTTTTTTCATGAACAATTTCCATTGCTCTTCCACCCAAAACATAAGAAGGTCTCACCATTAATGGTAACCCAATTTTATCTGCTATTTTTATTGCCTGATTAAACGTCTTTGCAATTCCACTCTCTGCTTGTTTTAATTTTAATTTATTTAATAAATTTCTAAATCGGTCTCTATCTTCTGCTAAATCAATCGATGTATACTGCGTTCCTAAAATTGGAAGCTTGTTGTCGTGTAAAAATTTAGCAAGCTTAATTGGAGTTTGGCCACCAAATTGAGCTATTACACCTATCAGATTTCCTTTTTCTTGTTCTTTTTTAATTATATTAAAAACGTATTCTTCTTTTAAAGGCTCAAAGTATAATCTATCACTCGTATCATAGTCTGTTGATACTGTTTCAGGGTTACAATTAACCATTATAGTTTCAAAACCTGCGTCTTTTAATGAAAAACTGGCCTGACAGCAACAATAATCAAACTCAATTCCTTGACCAATTCTATTTGGTCCTCCTCCAAGAATAATTATTTTTTTCTTATTAGATGGATCAGCTTCACATTCAGAATTAATTGAAAAATTTCTTTGATAAGTTGAGTACATATATGGAGTAAAAGATTTGAATTCAGCAGCACACGTATCTACTTTTTTATAAACCGGAAGTATTTTAAGAGCTGATCTTTTTCTTCTAACAACGTCCTCAGAAGTTTTAGTTAATTCTGAAAGTTTTTTATCCGAAAATCCTATTGATTTTACTCTATTAAACTCTACAAAATCTTTAGGAAGTCCATTACTTTTAATCTGTTTTTCGCAATCAACTATTTCTTTAATTTGTTCTAAAAACCAAGGATCAATTTTGGATAAATTATATATTTTCTTTAAGTTTATTTTTTTTCTAATTGCTTCAGCGACTAGTAATATCTTATTTGGAATAGATTCTCTAAGCTTCTTTTCAATTTGTTTTTTATTTAAATCAAAAATTCTATCTAAACCTGAAAAACCGGTTTCCAGAGATACCAGTGCCTTTTGCAAAGATTCTTTAAAGTTTCTTCCAATAGCCATTGCTTCACCCACTGATTTCATAGATGTTCCTAAAGTTGCAGGAGAGGTTGAAAATTTTTCAAAAGTAAATCTTGGAATTTTAGTTACAACATAATCTATACTTGGCTCAAACGATGCAGGTGTAACTTTAGTTATTTCATTTTTTAGTTCATCCAAGGTATATCCAACTGCTAATTTTGCAGCCACTTTCGCAATTGGAAATCCAGTTGCTTTTGATGCAAGTGCTGAGGATCTTGATACACGTGGATTCATTTCAATGACAACCATTCGACCATTTTTAGGATTGATAGCAAACTGAACATTTGATCCACCAGTTTCAACTCCAATTTTTCTTAAACATGCAATAGATGCATTTCTCATTATCTGGTACTCTTTATCAGTAAGAGTGAGAGCAGGCGCAATCGTGACCGAGTCACCAGTATGAATTCCCATCGGATCTACATTTTCAATAGAGCAAATTATGATACAATTATCTTTCTTATCTCTTACCACCTCCATTTCAAATTCTTTCCAACCCTCCAAACATTCCTCAACAAGAACTTGGCTTACAGGAGACTCGTGCAATCCATTTTTAACAATCTTAAAATAATCTTTTTTAGTTTTAGCTATTCCTCCACCGAGTCCACCAAGTGTAAATGCAGGCCTTATAATTGCAGGTAAACCAATTTTTTTTAATACTTTTGATGCTTGGTTATTGTTATTGACGATTTCTGATTTTGGTAAATCTAAACCAATATCAATCATATTTTTTCTAAATTTCTTTCTGTCTTCAGCGTTAGAAATTGCCTTTGAGTTCGCTCCAATCAATTCTATTTTGTATTTTTTTAAAACTCCTTTTTTCTCAGCTTCCATTGCAAGATTAAGAGCAGTTTGACCACCCATAGTCGGTAGAATTGCGTCTGGCTTTTCTTTTTTAAGAATTTTTTCTAGTACTCCTAGTGTAATTGGTTCAATGTAAGTTTTATCTGCAACATTTGGATCCGTCATAATGGTTGCAGGATTTGAGTTAATTAAAACTACTTTATAACCTTCATCTTTCAGAGCTTTACATGCTTGGGTCCCTGAATAATCAAATTCACATGCTTGTCCTATAATTATTGGACCAGCACCCACGACTAAAATTTTTTTAATATCTTTTCTTTTTGGCATTTTTTTTCATGTTGTTAATAAATTCTTGAAACAAATAAACACTATCTTGGGGTCCAGGATTAGATTCTGGATGATATTGAACTGAAAATATTGGTTTATTTTTAAGTTTTATTCCTTCAATAGTATTATCAAAAAGAGATTTATGAGTTACTTCAATTTTTTTTGGTAAAGTTTCTTCAACTACTACAAACCCATGATTTTGACTGGTAATTTCAACTTTGTCATGAATTAAATTTTTAACAGGATGGTTTGCACCTCTATGTCCTAACTTCATTTTTTTTGTTTTGCCACCTAAAGCTAATGCTAAAATCTGATGACCTAAACAAATACCAAATATAGGTAAATTATTTTTTATAAGCTCATTAATTATAGCGATTGAATACTTTCCAGTTGCAGCTGGGTCTCCTGGTCCATTAGATAAAAAAATTCCATTTGGTTTCAAACTTAGTATTTCTTGTGCATTTGTTTTGCAAGAAACAACAGTAACTTTACAGTTGAAGTCCGAGAAATATCTTAAGATATTTTTTTTTATTCCATAATCAACCGCAACTACATGAAATAAATTTTTATTATTTTTTTTATATCCTGACTCTTTTTTCCAGGTTTGAAGACCTCTCCAAGTATAATTTTTCTTAGTTGAAACTACTTGTGCAAGATCTAAATTTTTTAATCCACTCCATTTAATTGTGTTATTAGTTATTTTACTAATATTAAATTTTCCATTTTTTGAATTAGATATTGTTCCCTTAGGTGCCCCTTTATCTCTTATAAAGTTTGTAAGGCTTCGTGTGTCTAAACCAGTAATTCCAACAATCTTATTTTTCTTTAGCCAAGCATCTAAATGTATAAATGATCTGTAGTTTGATGGTGAAGTTATTTCAGAGTTAACTATTACACCTCTAGCCCATATTCTATCTGACTCATGATCATCTTTGTTAGTTCCAACATTACCAATATGTGGAAAGGTAAAATTAATAATTTGACCTGCATATGATGGATCAGAGATAATTTCTTGATAACCTGTTAAAGATGTATTAAAGCAAACTTCGCCAGTGGCTTCTCCTTGATACCCAATTCCAATGCCTTTAAATACTTTTTTATTTTCTAGAACTAAAACGCCTGTATTGATTTGTAATTTTTTTTTTGAGTTAGTTTTTTTTGCTTTTTTCTTCAATTACAACTCATGAGTTAAAGGTTAATACAATAATTGCTTTATTATCGCAACAGAGATGTAATATAAAATTGTAAAAAAACAATTTTTCTTTTGAAGAATTTTTTCTTTACAGTAGATTAAAAAATTATGTCATTAAAACAGACTATCGAAAACGATTATAAAAATGCTCTTAAATCTAAAGATAAAAATAAAATATCAACCTATAGGTTAATATTATCTTCAATTAAGGATTTGGATATTGTGAACAGATCAGGTCCCAATAAAAAAGAAACTGATGATGAGGATATTAAGAAACTTTTGAAAAAAATGGTTAAGCAGCGAGCCGAATCAATCGATATTTATAAAAAAAATAATAGAACAGATCTTTTAGAAGTTGAGCAAAATGAATATGATATTTTAATAAGTTTCTTACCAAAGCAGCTTAGTGAAGAGGAAACCAAGAAAATTTGTGCAGATGTTATTTCGAAAATTGGAGCAAATTCATTAAAAGATATGGGAAAGGTTATGGGCGAACTCAAAAAAACTCATGCAGACGAAATTGATTTTTCCAAAGCAGGATCAATGATTAAAGAATTGTTGAACAAATAATGAAATATCCGAAAGAGTATCTTGATGAAATTAAAAATAGGTTGAAAGTTTCAACAGTAGTATCAAAAACTGTTTCCTTAAAAAAAAGAGGTAAAGAATTTGTAGGTTTATCACCTTTCAAAAATGAAAAAACACCTTCTTTTACTATTAATGATGAAAAAGAATTTTATCATTGTTTTGCAACATCAGAACATGGCAATATTTTTGATTTTGTGATGAAAACTCAAAATTTAAAATTTGGAGAGGCAGTCAAATACTTGGCTCAAATGGCAGGGATGCAGCCATATATGTTTTCAAAACAAGATGAAGAAAGAGAAAAAAAGTGGAATGAGTATAAATCTATTTTTAATCAATATGTTGACTTTTATCATAATGAACTTTTAAAAAATGAAAATTATTCAATTGCTAGAGATTATTTAAAAAATAGATCACTGGGTAAAGATGAAGTAAAAAAATTTAAAATAGGATACATAGAAAAAAATCCCAATTTTTTCAAAAAATTAAAACAAGATTATACTGAACAAACTTTAGTCGAGACTGGTTTATTCTATTTAGATGAGAAAAAAAAAATTTATGTCGAAAGATTTAGAGGTCGATTAATATTTCCAATCAATAATATTTCAGGTCAACCAATAGCACTAGGTGGAAGAATAATAGAAAATTTAGATTACTTAGCTAAATATATAAATTCACCTGAAACAAACTTTTTTAAGAAAGGATCAAATTTATATAATTTAGATGTAGCAAGAAAACTTTCTAATAAAGTTGATCACATTTATCTGGTTGAGGGATATATGGATGTAGTAGGTCTAAGTAAAAATGGAATAGATAATGCAGTAGCAAATCTTGGCACGTCTTTAACTGACAAGCAAATTTTAACTTTAAACCAATTTTTTGATGATATAATAATATGTTTTGATGGTGATGAAAGTGGATATAAAGCTGCTGTCAGAGCGGCTGAAAATTCAATTAAGGAATTAAAACCTGAAAAACAAATTTCATTTTTATTTTTACCAGATAAAGAGGATCCAGATAGCTATGTGAATAAAAATGGCAAAGCTAAGTTTGTAGATTTTACAAAGCAGACCAAATTATCAATACATCAATTTATTTTTAGTCATTATAAAAAACAAACTAAAAATAATCCTTCATCGATGGCTATTTTTGATAAAAAACTAAGAAGTATTGCAAATACAATTAAAGATGATTTTATAAAAAAATATGTTTTAGAATATTTTTTAGAAAAAATTGCTGAGCTAACTCCACATTCTAATCATAATAATAAGAGGTTTTATTCAAAAAAAACAAAATCTTTAGAAAGTACAAAAAAATATTTTAAGGAAAGCCAATCTTTGACTGGAGTAGAATTAAAAGAGTTTTCTTTATTATATTTAGTAATAAATAACTTAGATTTGTTGCAAGCAAATATTAATTTGATTGAAAATATTAAATTATTTACTGAGTTTAATAGAAAAATATTTGAAATGATAATTGAAAAATTAAAATCAGGTTCACAAATTACAATTCAAGATCTTAAATTAGACGATCAATTAATTGAAAAAATAAACAAATTTGCTCCGATCAAATATATTGTTAAAAATCAATCTGAAGATGATCAAAAAATAATAGAATTACTAGAGGATATTTCTAGAGATTTAATGAATTATGATCTTGAGTTTAGGATTCGAGAATTAGAGTCGAAGTTTTTAGTTGATATGAGCGAAAGCACATTTAATGAGCTAAAAGAGCTAAAAAAAAAGCAGAATATCAATTAATCTGACCAAATTAACAATGGATTTTTATACAATTCACACTATATAAGACTTCCAAATTCAGATTACTGTGGAAAAAATTATTACAAAATCATTCGCTAGATTAATGGGTCGAGGAACTCATAGAGGATTCATTACTTATGAAGAGTTAAGTAAATCTCTAGGAAAAAGAAACTTATCTGATGAAAATTTATCTAAGGCTTTTATTCACATATTAGATGAAAATATTACTTTGGTAGAAAAAAAATCTGATTTTAAAATTTTAAGAAAAAAAGAGAGCTCAAATAAAGAGGAAGGAAGGACAATCGAAAAAAGTGACGACCCTATCAGAATGTATTTAAGAGAGATGGGAGGAGTAGAGCTGCTTTCACGTGAGGGTGAGATTGCAATAGCAAAGAGAATTGAGGCAGGAAAAGATGTTATGCTTATTGCACTTTCTCAAACTCCTATAACTGCTCAGCAGTTTTTTGAATGGAATAAAAAATTACAAAATGATGAAATTTTAGTTAGAGAAATAATTGATATAGATACAAATTATATGGAGGACGATTCTACAGGTCCAAGTGCGAAGCAAAAAAATGCTGGAGATGTTGATAAGGACGAAAACTCAAATGATGATGATGAAGAATTTAACCCAACTCTTGCCGCAATGGAAACAGAAATAAAGCCTAAAGTTTTAAAAACAGTTTTGAATTTAACAAAAGAATATACAAAACTAATCAAATATCAAAAAGAAAAATTAGATTGTGTATTAAGTTCAAAACTTTTTTCATCTGCAAAAGAAAAAAGTTACGAAAAAATTGTAAATGATATCTTAGCAAATATTAAAACATTACAATTATCACCTTCTGTATTAGAAGATTTGGTTCAAAAGCACTATAATGAAAATAAAAAAATTATATCTTTAGAGGGAAACTTACTAAGACTTGCAATAGATAATAAAATTTCTAGAAATGAATTTATAAAATTTTATATTGGTAATGAAATAAACCCTAATCTAAAAAAATTTCTAGATACAAACACAATTTGGAAACAATTTTTTAATAAAAATAAAAATGAATTTGTAAATATAAGAGAAAGATTAATCGAAATTAGTAATAAATTAGGAATTTCAGTAACAGACTTTAAAAAATTAGTAAGTAGAATTCAAAAAGGTGAAAAAGAGTCAAGAATTGCTAAAAAAGAAATGGTAGAAGCAAACCTAAGATTGGTTATATCTATTGCGAAAAAATATACCAATAGAGGCCTTCAGTTTCTTGATTTAATTCAAGAAGGCAACATAGGATTGATGAAAGCAGTTGATAAATTTGAATATAGAAGAGGATATAAATTTTCTACTTATGCTACTTGGTGGATTAGACAAGCTATAACAAGATCTATAGCCGACCAAGCAAGAACAATTAGAATACCAGTCCACATGATAGAAACAATTAATAAAATAGTTAGGACTCAAAGATTGATTTTAAGTGAATTTGGAAGAGAAGCTACTCCAGAAGAATTAGCAAAAAAATTAAGAATGCCTCTAGATAAAGTTAGAAAAGTTCTCAAAATATCAAAAGAACCAGTTTCATTGGAAAAACCAGTTGGTGATGAAGAGGATAGTAGTTTAGGAGATTTTATAGAAGATACTAAAGCTTTGGCTCCGTTAGAACAAGCAATTAAATCAAACCTAGGAGAAGCTACAACTAAAATTTTATCTACATTAACTCCAAGAGAGGAAAGAGTTTTAAGAATGAGATTTGGAGTTGGAATGAATACTGATCATACTTTAGAGGAAGTTGGATTACAGTTTTCAGTAACTAGAGAAAGAATTAGACAAATTGAAGCTAAAGCACTTAGAAAATTAAAACATCCAAGTAGATCGAAACAATTAAAAAGTTTTTTAGAAAGTTAGTTCTTGGGCCGTTAGCTCAATAGTAGAGTACTGCATTGACATTGCAGGGGTAGTTGGAGCATAACCAACACGGCCCACCATGTAAAGATTATCTTTAATTGATAACTATAAAAAAATGATATAACTAATAATTAATTTTGGGCCTGTAGCTCAGTTGGTTAGAGCAGTACACTCATAATGTATTGGTCCCAGGTTCGAGTCCTGGCGGGCCCACCAAATTAAGTAAAATCACTAAACTAATTTTTAGAAAATTCCTCTAAAATTTCAAATAGAGCATTTATATTGCCATCGTTAGAATTTAAGATAGATGTAAATTCCTCCTTTTGTGTTCTTGCTAAACTAAGACCTTCGATAATTAAATCTCTAATTAAAGGATTGTCTGAATTTTTTGTATAAACTCTCCAATCAATTTTCACCTCAGGTCTATCTTTAGTAGCAATCAAAACGCTATTAACTATTGTGTAAGTATCATTTAGGATTTTTTTGTTTCTAACTTCAATCTCAGGATTTGTATATTCTGCTAATCTACTTGAAAAACTTTTTAAAAAGTAACTTTCGAATAAATTAGAGTAAGTATTTTTTTGTTCATCGTTAAGACTTTTTCTTGCAGCACCCAAAGAATAGAAACCAACTCCTCTTATATCCACAGTTTCCTTCGCAATTAATTTAAGTTTATTTATTTTTTCCTCTTTAGAGATTTTTTCAGATAATACTTGAGAAGCTCTATTCACTGTAGATTGAATAAAAACATCAGGGGAAATAGAGTATGCATTATTAGAATTTGTAAGAGATATAATTATAAATAGAGTTAAAATAAATATTTTTTGCATTTAATTATTAATTTATTTTGTATCTATTTCTTCCCAATCACCATCTTCTTTAAAAATTACTTCTATACTTCCTCTTTGAATATTTTTAATTTTATTTTCTCTGTCTTGTGTATACAAACTTCTCACAGAAGCATAAAAATCTACAGAATTTTTTTCTAAATTATCTAATGATTCAATATTGTTTGCTCTAAATTCTACGCCTGATAATATTTTTGTAACAGCAAACAATTCACCATCTAAATATTCATTATTACCATTTACTGAAATATTATAATAAGGATCACCACCCATTACATTGACGAACATTCCTGCAGTATCTCTAATTGTTGATGGTCCTAAAACTGGTAAAACTAAATAGCAACCTGGGCCTACCCCCCAAGCTCCGAGTGTTTGTCCGTAATCTTCTTTAACATATTTTGGAAAACCCATTTCAGATGCAGGATCAAATATACCCAGTATTCCAAGTGTTGTGTTTACAACAAGTCTTCCTGTATTAATTGCTGCTAGTTTGATGTCTCCCTGTAACACATTATTTGGAATAGTTATTAAAGTTGAGAGATTATTTAAAACATTACTAGTTCCTCTTTTAATAGGTGCTGGTAAAGCCCTATAACTTTTAGAAACCGGTTTAAGAATAGCTTTATCTAAACCTTGGTTTAATGCAAAGGTTGCTCTGTTTAAAGGCTCAAAGCAATCTTTAGTAGATTCATTTTTTTTCGATAATTCTAATTTTCCATCTGACCCCGCTAGAGCGTTTGCGGTAAGAAAGAAGAATAAAAAGATTATTTTTAAAGTTCTCATTATTTATTGAATTATATATTGTTTATTTATGTAAAGTAAATCAACATTTAGTGCTAAAAATGACTTAAATATGGCCTAAAAATTATCTAATAATACAACCTATATGAGTTTAAAAATTATTTCAAATTATTCACCTAATTTTAATTCAAAAAAAAGAAAAAAAAATGAAATAAAATTTTTAATTTTCCATTATACAGGTATGAAGAAAGAGTCTGAAGCGATTAAAAAATTAACAAATTTCGAATCTGATGTTAGTTGCCATTATTTCATAAAAAAAGGAGGGGAAACTTTAGTTACTGTTCCTGATTTATATATATCGTGGCATGCAGGTAAATCTCAATGGAAAAATTTTAAATCATTGAATAAATATTCTATAGGTATAGAAGTTAGTAATCCAGGTCATAATTTCAATTATAAAAAATTTTCTAAAAACCAGGTTCAATCAATTAAAAAATTAAGCAAATTTTTAATAAAAAAATATAAAATTAAAAGTAAAAATATCTTAGGGCATTCTGATATAGCTCCAGAAAGAAAAAAAGATCCAGGAGAGAAATTTCCTTGGAAAGAACTTGCTAAGCAAAATATAGGTTTATGGCATTCAATATCTGCTCAAACACTAAGAAAAAATAGAAAAATAAAATTAGACAAAGTTAGTGATAAAATGTTTTTTAACAATCTATCTAAAATTGGATATATAACAAAAAATAATAGAGATATTTCTAATAGAAAGTTCAAAGATTATATTGTTAAGGCTTTTCAAAGAAGGTTTAGACAGGAATTGATTAATGGAAAAATAGATAGAGAATGTTTAATTATTAGTGAAAATTTAGCAAATAAATTTAAATAAAATTTCTTGAACTTTCTAAGATTACCACTAAATTAAGAACGCCAGATAAATGACTTATCGCTTTAATCACTTTTAAAGAGGAAAGTCCGGGCTCTACAAGGACACAGTGCCAGGTAATACCTGGCGGGGGAAACCCTAGGGACAGTGCCACAGAAAATAAACCGCCATAACATGGCAAGGGTGAAAAGGTGTGGTAAGAGCACACCGGTTCTATTGGTAACAATGAACGCTGGAAAACCCCACTGAGAGCAAGACTAAGTAGAGATGACATTGTTGAAAAACTAAAAGCCGTCCTTGGCTAGTCATCAGGGTTAGTTGCTTGAGCTTAAGAGTGATCTTAAGCCTAGACAAATGATAGGTTTAAATGACAGAACCCGGCTTACAGTTTATCTGGCACTTTAAATTAAAATATCACTTCAAGTTTCTTAGTTTGTTCTCATTTTATAAGTTCCAGTGTTTATTTTCTTTATTATTAAACCAAAAAAGATCTTAAATAATAGGTATTGACGTCTAGTTGTAAAACCCATAATATCCCATAAATTCCCATTTATATGGGAATAAAGGAATTTATGTTTTATGTTTTTATCAACATACGAAAACAAATTAGACAAAAAAGGGAGAGTATCTGTGCCTGCTAGTTTCAGGTCACATTTATCCAACTTAGGTTACAATGGCGTTATTTGTTATCCATCATTTAATAACCCATCTATAGAAGCATGTTCCCAAGATAGAATTGAAAAAATTTCTTCAGCAATTGACTCCTTAAATCCCTTTGAGGAAAAAAGAGATTACTTTGCAACATCAATATTAGCAGAAAGTATAAATTTGCAATTTGATAGTGAGGGCAGAATTTCACTTTCATCAAAATTATTAAAACATGCAAAAATAAAAAATAGCATGTTGTTTGTTGGTCAAGGCCAAACATTTCAAATATGGGAGCCAACAGCATTTGAAAAATTTAAGATAGCAGCGAGGAAAAAAGCAAAGATTAATCGTGGTAATCTTAAATGGGAGCTTCAACATAACAAACAATAGGGGATAAAAGATGACAATTAATTTTAAAGCACCAGAGATAAAAGAGCTACAGCCACGACTACTAGTTTTAGGAGTTGGTGGAGCTGGCGGAAATGCAATTAACGAAATGATAGAAAATAATCTACAAGGAGTAGAATTTATTGCAGTAAATACTGATGCTCAAGATTTAAAATTAAGTAAAGCAAAAACAAGAATTCAAATTGGTTTAAATTTAACAAAAGGTTTAGGAGCAGGAGCAAAACTTGATATTGGACAAGCTGCAGCTGATGAATCTTTAAATGAAATTGTAAATACACTTCAAGGTGCAAATATGGTTTTTATAGCAGCTGGTATGGGTGGTGGAACAGGTACTGGTGCTGCCCATGTCATTGCAAGGGCTGCGAAAGAATTAAATATATTAACTGTAGGTGTTGTGACTCTTCCATTTTTATACGAAGGCCCCTCTAGAATGAGAAGAGCACAACAAGGTTTGGAGGAATTAAGAAAACATGTTGATACAATAATTGTTATTCCAAATCAAAATTTGTTTAAAATAGCAAATGAACAAACAACTTTTGAAGAGTCATTCAACTTATCAAACAACGTTTTGATGCATGGTGTTCAAAGTATCACTGATTTGATGGTTAGACCTGGTTTAATTAACTTAGATTTTGCTGATGTTGAAACTGTTATGGCAGCAATGGGCAAAGCTATGATGGGAACAGGAGAAGCCGAAGGTGAAGGTAGAGCTTTAAAAGCAGCAGAGATGGCAATTAGTAATCCGTTAATAGATGATTATACTTTAAAAGGTGCAAAAGGTTTACTAGTAAACATTACTGGCGGTAAAGATCTTAAACTTTTTGAAGTTGATGAGGCTGTAAATAAAGTAAGAGCTGAGGTCGATCCAGAAGCAGAGTTAATTATTGGTGCAATTACTGATACAGAACTTGATGGAAAAATGAGAGTTTCAATTGTTGCAACTTCTTTGGACGGCCAGCAACCTGAGTCAAAATCTGTAGTAAACATGGTCCACAGAATCCAAAATCGTAATCCAGGTTACTCAGATTTTTCAAATATGGGGTCGTCTCAGTCATTCAATTTTTCAAACACAACAGCATCAAACCCAATTACACATGGTGCTAATGCTTTAAAACTTGAAAATGAGATTATCCAAGAGAGACAAGCTGAAAGTTCTCATAATCAGATGATGAATGAAGAAGTTATCCAAAACACTAGCATGGAAAGTGAAAGTATAGTTGAGGATAATTCAGTTAATGAAATAGAAAGATCTTTTGCGCAAGAGGCTATGGAGACTCCACATGAAGAAATTAAGGAGACTAATAGCGAGGAAGAAGCTTCTAATGATCTAAGAGAGTTTGGAGTTGATTCTGATTCACCGGATTTATTTAGCTCAGAAGATGAGAATTCAAGTTCCGAAGATTTATTGTCCTCAAACGAAGAAGAAGAGGATGATCTAGAGATACCAGCATTCTTAAGAAGACAAAAAAATTAATGGTCTTCCAAGAAATAAATGGACGCCACCTTAGTACCGAAAATGCAAAAGCATTATCCGGTACTGCTAAAAGAAATTATTAGCGTTATTTCCCCTCAACATGGTGGCACATTTATCGATTGTACTTTCGGTCAAGGCGGTTATTCCAAAAAAATTTTAGATTTTAAAAATACAAACGTAATAGCTTTAGATAGAGATATAGAGAGTACAAAAATTGCTAACCAATTAAAAGAAAGTTTTGAAGATAGATTTATTTTTAAAAATATTAAATTTAGTCAATTAAATAATTTAAAGCTTAAAAACGAAAACATAAGAGGAATAATTTTTGATCTTGGTTATTCTTATACTCAAATTAAAGACCCGCAAAAAGGACTATCATTTGAAGCAGATGGCAAATTAAATATGCAGCTTGGATTAAATAGTTATTCAGCAGAGGATGCAATAAACAAACTTGATGAAAAAGAATTAGAAAAGATTTTTAAATTTTTTGGAGATGAAAAAGAAGCAAAATACATTGCAAGAAATATTATAAAAGAGAGATTAAAAAATAAAATTGATACAAAAATTTTAGTTGAAATTATTGATAAATCAAAAAAAAGAAAAAATTTTAAAGTGCATAATGCGACTAAGGTTTTTCAAGCACTTAGAATATTTGTGAATAAAGAAATAAGTGAGTTAATTCTTGGACTTATCAATGCTTCCAAAGTTTTAAAAAAAGGTGGTGTTTTAGGTGTAGTCACATTTCACTCTTTAGAAGATAAAATAGTAAAATATTTTTTTAAAAGTCTTTCTGAAAATAAAAGTATTTCAAGATATAGCCCAATTTTAGAACAAGCAGAAACATTATTTAATTTAATTCAAAAAAAACCAATAACTCCTTCGGATGAAGAGATAATTGAAAATCCACCATCAAGATCTGCTAAATTTAGATATGCAATAAAAAAAACTGATTTTTATAATTTTGATACAGATATAAAGGAGCAGTTTAAAAATTATATTGAAATTGAGAATTATGGAGACAAATTATGAAAAAATTTGTTCTAGCAGCACTAATTTTTTTTTTAGTCTTATCAACTGCAATAATAAAAAATACGACTAAACAGATTGAAGATGAAATATTTACAGCAAAAGAGAATATTAGAGTTTTAAAGTCTGAATTTGAAAATATATCCTTGGAGTATGATTATTTAAGTTCCTCAGAAAGGTTAATTGAATATCAGTCTCAGTATTTTGAGGATGAGTTAATTCAAATAAATATAAACGATATAAGAGTCTACAATATATTAAATGATGTAAATAAAATTCAAAATTTTAAAATTATTAAAGAGTAATGCCTGATAATAAATCGAAATTAATTATAGAGGACTATAAAAGTGATTTTACATTTAAGAAAAAAGAAAATGGATTAAATATTCAATTTAATCGTGTAGCTTTTATTTTCTTTGTTTTTTTTATTATATATTTAATATACACGATACACCTAATTCACTTAGGTTCACGAAAAAGTAAATTAGAAAACATCAATAATCTTCCTGGATCTAAAAATCAGCTTTATCGAGCAGACATCATAGATATTAATGGAAATTATTTAGCTAAGACAGTTAAATCGATTGATATTGGTTTAAAAACTTCAGATATAATCAATGAAAAAAAATTACTTCTAAGTTTAAATATTATTTTTCCTGATAAAAATTTTGATGAAATTAAAAAAAAAATAAAAACTAAGAAATTTTTTTATTTAGAGAAGAAAATTTCAGAGGAAAATTATGAAAAAATAATGAAATTAGGAGACAAATCTTTAGTTCCAGAAGAAAGAGTATTAAGAATGTATCCACAAAAAAATCTTTTTAGTCATATTTTAGGTCAGATAGATGATGATAATAATGGTATTTCGGGATTAGAAAAATCGTTAAATGATGAACTTAGAAGATCATTAGAGTCAATTAAACTTACATTAGATAAAGATATCCAATTTTTAATTAGAAGAGAATTAATTAAATATCAGGAAATTTTTAAAAGCAAAGGTAGTGCAGCCATTTTAATGGATGTCAATAATGGCAATATTTTATCATTAGTTTCTTTGCCAGATTTTAATCCAAATGAAAGACAAAATATTACAGATGTAAATTATATTAACAGGGTAACTAAAGGAACATATGAACTTGGGTCTGTATTTAAAGCATTTACTTTTGCTAGCGCCTTAAATGAAAATGTAATTAAACCAGAGACTGAATTTTTAGATTTGCCCAAATCAATTAAATGTGACAAATACAGAATAGGTGAGTATGACAATGAAATACCATCAGATTTAACTGCAGAGCAAATTCTAGTTAGATCTGGAAACATAGGATCAGTAAAAATTGCCCAAAAAGTTGGCTCAGAAAAATTTAAATTATTTTTAGAAAAAGTTGGTGTGTTAAGTGATATTGATTTTGATATTGAAGAAGTTGCTCCTCAAAAAAATTATGATTTTGGAAAATGTAGATTAGCTACAGCTTCTTTTGGACATGGAATAGCAACTACAATTCTTCAATTAGCAAAAGGCTATTCTGTTTTATCTAATGGTGGGTATGAAATTAAGCCAACATTAATTTATAAAGAAAATAATTTTAATAAAAAAAATAAAAGAATATTAAACAAGGGTATCTCAGAACAAGTTGTTAGCGCATTAAGAAAAATTGTAAATACTGAGGAAGGGACAGCTAAATTTGCAGATGTTCAAAATTATGAAATTGGTGGAAAAACAGGAACAGCTGATCAACCTGAGGGAGGAGCATATTCTGAGGCAAAAATAAATACTTTTGCATCTATTTTCCCCACATCAAATCCACAATTTGTTTTTGTTGTAATGCTAGATACTCCAAAAAAATCTAAAGATTATTATTATAAGTATAGACATCGAAAAGGAGGGTGGAAGGGCACACTTTATAATACTGCTGGCTGGACCTCAGTAGAGGTAGCTGGAAAAGTCATAGATAAAATCGGGCCTATTTTAGCCACAAAATATATAGAGGTTTATTAATTATGCTTCTAGGAAACTACTTTCATAACATAAATAAAAATTATAAAAATTTTTCTTTTTCAGGAATTTCATTTGACACGAAGAGTATTAAAAAAAATAATATTTTTTTTGCAATCAAAGGTAATAGTATTGATGGTAATAAATTTATTCCTACAGCAATTAAAAAAGGATCTAAAATTATTGTAACCGAAAAAAAAACAAATCAATTCCAAAATGGAATTTTGTATATTCATACAAATAATGTAAGAAAATTATTAGCTGAAATTGCTTTTAAAATTTATAATAAAAAACCAAAAAATTTAATTGCAGTTACTGGTACAAATGGAAAATCATCAGTTGCAGATTTTTATTATCAAATATTAAAATTAAATAATAAAAAAGGTGCTTCAATTGGCACATTAGGTGTTAAATCAAAAAATATTAATTTAAATTTATCTAATACCACAATAGATCCAATAAAATTGGCTAAAATATTAAGCATGTTAAAAAATCGAAAAATAGAAAATGTAATTATGGAAGCCTCAAGCCATGGTTTAAAGCAAAATAGATTAGATGGTTTAAAGTTTAATTCAGGTATATTTACTAATCTATCCCAAGATCATCTTGATTATCATAAAAATTTAAAAAACTATTTAAATGCAAAACTTTATTTATTTGAAAACTTAATTTCAAAAAGAGGAAATGTAATTACAGATCAATTAATACCTGAGTTTAAAAATATAAAAAAAATTGCAATTAATAAGAAATTAAAATTACATACACTAAATGATAAGAAAAGTAATCTAACCCTTTTATCTCATAATTTTAAAGGAGAGGGTCAATTTCTTAGAATTAAATTATATGACTCAATAAGGGATATAAATTTAAATTTAATTGGAAAAATACAATTAAAAAATGTTTTGATGGTAATAATTGCAGCAAATTATAGTGGTATTAGTCTAGATAAAATTTTAAATACGATTCCAAAGTTAAAACCAGTTGATGGAAGGTTAGAAAAAATTGGTAAAATTAAAAATCAATCAAAAGTAATTCTTGATTATGCTCATACACCCGATGCTCTAAAAACGTGTCTTATAAATCTTAGAGAACAATTTCCTAATAAAACAATCACAGTTCTATTCGGTTGTGGTGGAAATAGGGATCAAAATAAAAGATCAAAAATGGGAAAAATAGCTAGTGATTTTGCAGATAGTATAATTCTTACAAATGATAACCCTAGATTTGAAAATCCTCAAAAAATAAGAAGAGATATAAAAAAGGGAATTAAAAAAAAGAGGATTACCGAAATATCTAATAGAGCAATAGCAATAACTCAAGCTATTCTTAATTTGAATTCAGGAGAGATTTTATTAATTGCTGGAAAAGGCCATGAGAAAACACAAGATATTGGAAACAAGAAAATTTTCTTTTCAGATAGAAAGGTAATTCTAAATGCAATTAAGAATAAAAATGATAATTTATCAGATAATCTAAAATTAAATATAGTTAAAGAAGCAGCTAAAATTAAAAAATTGTCTTCATCTACATCTTTAAAAATGGCAAGAATTAATTCTCGTGAAGTAAATAAAAACGATATTTTTTTTGCCATTAGAGGAAAAAAAAATGATGGTAATAAATATGTTGCGCAATCATTTAATAGAAAAGCATCGTTAGCTGTAGTAAATAAAATTCAAAATAAATTAAATAAAAATCGCCAGATTAAAGTAAAAAATACTTTAAAATTCTTAACAGATATTTCAAAAACTTTTAGAAAATGCATTGATACAAATATTATAGCTATCACTGGCAGTTGTGGCAAAACTACACTCAAAGAATTGTTGGGTAATGTTTTAAGTAAAATTTCAAAAGTAAGTATTTCTCCAAAATCTTATAACAATAAATTTGGGGTTCCTTTAAGTCTTTTTAATTTAAAACAAAATGATGAATTTGGAATTTTAGAAATTGGAATGGATAAAAAAGGTGAAATTGATTATTTATCAAAAATAATAAAACCAGATGTTGGTGTGATAACAAATATAAATTATGCACATGCTAAAAATTTTAAAAATATTAAACAAATTGCTTTAGCAAAATCTGAAATAATTAATAATATAAAACCTTATGGCTATATTGTATTGAATGCAGATGACAGCTTTTTTCAATTACACAAAAAAATTGCCATAGAAAATAAAATTAAAGTAGTTTCTTTTGGAATTAAAAGTCAGAAATCAGACATTAAATTAATTAATGTAAAGCCCTCTGGAAAAAAATTTAAAATTAATATTAAATTAAATAATAAAAAAAAGTATTTTATATTGTCTAATGATTTTCAAAACAATATATATAACACACTTTCTGCTTTAGCAGTTATTAGTATTTATAAAAATATATTTAAACTTAATGAAAATATTTTTCTCAATTTCAAAATTCCTGGGGGAAGGGGAGACCATTCTGTAGTAAAAGTTGAAAATAAAAAAATTAATTTAATTGATCAAAGTTATAATTCAAATCCTTTATCATTAAAATCAGCAATAAAAAATTTTGATAAAATAAATTCCAAAAAATCAAATAAATATTTATTAATTGGTGACATGTTAGAGCTTGGTAGTCATTCTAAAAAACTTCATCAATCTATTGCCCCAATAATAAATCAAACCAAGATAGATAAGGTATTTGTAAAAGGAAAATTGGCTTCAATAATATTTGAAAATATCTCAAAAGCTAAAAAAGGTAGGATTTTATTAAACAAATCTCAAATTATTGAATTGATTAGAAAAGATTTAAATAATAATGATTATTTAATGATTAAAGCCTCACTTGCGACAGGATTCAACGACATAGTAAAAGATTTGAAAGGATTACATTAAATGCTTTATCAATTTTTATTAAATTTTGTTGATACCTTTAGTTTTTTAAATGTATTTAAATATTTAACTTTTAGAACTGGTTTATCTTTTTTTACATCATTGGTTATTGTGCTGATAATTGGAGGTCCTTTTATTCAATTTTTTTCAAAACAAAAAATTTTAAATCCAATCCGGGACGATGGACCTGAAGATCATATAGTTAAAAAAATTGGCACACCGACAATGGGAGGTTTAATAATTTTATTCGGCTTGTTGGTATCAGTAATATTTTGGGCAGATTTATCAAATATTAATATTTTATTTTGTACCTACATAGCAATTACTTTTGGTTTATTAGGGGCATATGATGACTTTAAGAAGATTAAATTTAGCAACTCATCAGGTATTTCCTCAAAGTTTAAAATAACTTCACAAATAATATTAGCAATTATTGGTGTAAGTTTTTTTGTTTATTTAAATGATTATCAAGATTTAAATAATTTATATTTTCCATTCTTTAAAAATTTAATCATAAACCTTGGATGGTTTTTTATACCATTTGCAATATTTGTGATTATTGGTTCGTCTAATGCTGTTAACCTTACGGATGGATTAGATGGTCTAGCAACAGTGCCAGTAATATTAGTTGCAGCATGTTTTGCATTTATAAGTTATGTTACTGGGAACATCGTATTTTCAAATTATTTACAAATACCATACATAGAAGGAACTGGTGAAGTATCAATTTTTTGTGGTGCAATTATTGGCTCTTGTTTAGGTTTCTTATGGTTTAATGCTCCACCTGCTAAAATTTTTATGGGTGACACAGGCTCATTATCTCTTGGAGGATCTTTAGGTGCTGTAGGAATTATCACAAAGCATGAAATTGTTTTAGCTATTACTGGCGGTCTTTTTGTACTAGAGGCATTTTCAGTAATGGTTCAAGTAATTTCGTTTAAACTTACTGGAAAAAGAATTTTTAGAATGGCGCCTATTCACCATCATTTTGAGAAAAAGGGATGGCCAGAATCTACAGTTGTGATTAGGTTTTGGATTATCTCTATCATCCTAGCAATGATTGGTTTAGCTACCCTAAAATTAAGATAATGAAAATATTTAATAATATTTTTTTAAGAAAAAAAATATTAATTTACGGTTTAGGAAAGAGTGGCATTTCGTCCTATAAGTTTTTAAAAAACAAGTCTGATGTATATTTGTTTGATGACAATCAAAAAATTAAATTAAAAATTAAAAAAAAAATTATTAAACTAGAGCAAATTCAAAAAATAAACTTCGATAGAATTATTATTAGTCCTGGAATTGATATCTCAAATTGTAAATTATCAAAATTTTTAAAGAAAAATTTTAAAAAAATTCATACCGATCTTGATGTTTTGTTTTCATTTTATAAAAATGAAAGTATTACGATTACTGGAACTAACGGTAAATCTACAACTGCTAAAATTTTACATGATGCTTTAATCGATCAAAAAAGAGACTCAAGACTTATTGGGAATATTGGCAATCCAGCATTATCAGAAAAAAATATTACAAAAAAAACAATCTTTGTAATAGAGGCTTCTTCTTATCAGCTAGATTACAGCAGTGTATTTAGATCAAAATATGCTGTAATTTTAAACATAACCGCAGACCACATTGAAAGACATAAAAGTTTAAAGAATTATGTGAACGCAAAATTTAAATTATTAAAATCTCAAATAAGAGGATCTTTCGCATACGTAAAAAAAGAGGATAAAATAATAACTAAAAAATTAAATAAAAATAAATATAGCTCAAAAATTTATAGAGTACAGACCTCAAGTATAGATAAAAAGTTTAATAAAATTTCTAATAAATATTTTTTATCTGATGGCAATAAAGAAAATTTATCATTTATATTAAAAATTGCTCCAAGATTTAAACTTAATTACAAAAAATTAATTAAAACTATTAATAAATTTAAAGGCCTAGATTTCAGACAACAAATTATATTTGATAAAAAAAATCTCACAATAATTAACGACTCTAAATCTACAAGTTTTGCTTCCTCGGAAAATATATTAAAAAATTTAAATCATGCATATTGGATCTTAGGTGGAATTCCCAAAAAAGGAGACAGATTTAAACTATCAAAAATAAAGTGCGAAAATATCAAAGCCTATATATTTGGATCACATCATAGAAAATTTAAGAAAATTTTAAAAAATAGATTAAAAATTAAAAATTTTAAAAATTTAAAAGAAACTCTTAAAGTTATTTTTTCAGAAATTAATATTCAACAATTTAAAAAAAATATTATTTTTTTCAGTCCAGCTGGAGCTTCATTTGATAGTTTCAAAAATTTTGAAGACAGAGGGTATTATTTTAATCAAATAATTAAAAAGTATATAAATGCAAAGCGATAGTATTGTTTACAAATTTTATTATCAATGGTGGAAAAACATAGATAAATCTATTTTTTTACTAATAAGTCTATTATTTGTTATTGGATTATTTTTTTCTTTAGTTTCAACTTCTCTAATAGCCTCTGACAAGTTAGATACCAACAGTTATTTTTTCTTTTTTAAACATTTGATTTATGTGTTAATTGGAATATCTCTTATTTTTATATTTTCCTCTTTAAATTCAGATCAATTATATAAATACTCTATTTTTCTTTTTTTTATTTCGCTTATTGCTTTATTTTTGGTGCCATTCGTTGGAGTTGAAGTTAAAGGGTCTAAAAGATGGATAGACTTATTATTCTTACCAAGGTTTCAGCCCATTGAGGTTCTAAAACCATTTTTGGTAATAATTTTAGCAACTATTCTATGTGATATTAAATCAAATATTTTATTTAAGTATTTAATATCTATTTTTTTGATATCTCTCATTTCTTTACTGTTAATAGCTCAACCAGATATCGGCCAAACTTTATTAGTGATATTTTGTTGGGCAGTTCTAATCTTCACATCAGGAATTAATATATATATTCTTTTAGCAATATTTTTTGCTGGTGCGTCTTTGCTTACTTATCTTATTATTTATGTTCCAAGGTTTGATTATATTCAAGGACGTATTTTTTCATTTTTTAATAGAGAAACAGGTACTCATAACTTCCAATCTGATAAAGCAATAGAGTCAATTACAAGTGGAGGCTTTTTTGGAAAAGGTATAGGTGAAGGAGTTCTTAAAAATAGAGTTCCCGAAGCTCATACTGACTACATTATTTCAGTAATTTCTGAAGAGTTTGGTGTTGTTGCCATAATGTTAATATTATTATTGTTTTTGATCTTAATCTATATGGTTTTTAAAAAAATAAGTTTTGAGACAAATGATAAAGTTAAACTTATTTTAATAGGATCAATTAGTTTAATATTAATGCAGGCCACAATTCATGTGGGCGTTAATATAAGATTATTTCCAACTACTGGAATGACATTACCTTTTCTAAGTTATGGTGGTTCATCGATAATAAGTACATCAATATTAGCTGGAATAATTTTAAACTTAACAAAAAGAAAAATAACTTAATAAATGACAAAAAAAGTTTTAATTTCCACAGGTGGATCTGGAGGTCATGTGATACCAGCAATTACAATTTATAATCATTTAAAGCATACACATGAAACCTTCATTTCTACTGATATAAGAGGCCTTGCGTATTTAGACCAGGATTACAAAGTATTTGTAATCAACACCCCAAAATTAAATAATTACTTTCTACTTCCTTTTTCATTTTTAAAAATACTTTTTCTAACTGTTAAATCTTTTTTTATTTTAAAAAAAAATAATATTTCAATTTTAATTTCTACAGGTGGCTATATGTCTTTACCAATATGTTTAGCAGCGAAAATGTTGGGAATTAATATTTTTTTAATTGAACCAAATATGGTTCTTGGAAGAGCAAATAAATTTTTTTTAAATTTTTCAAGAAAATTAATATGCTATTCAAGGAATTTAATTAATTTACCATCTGGAATTAATCACAAACTAAATACTATTAAACCTTTGATAAGAAAAGAATATTATGAAACTAGTACGTATCAAAAACATGATGATTTATTTACCATTATAATCATGGGAGGTAGTCAGGGTGCAAAAATCTTTGATGAGCTTTTAAATAAATCTTTTCTTAGTGTAGCAAAACAAGCATCTATAAAAATTATTCATCAAACGAGTAAGAAAAATATTAATTTTTTAAAAAATTTTTATTCTCAAAATAATATTAAAAGTAGAGTTTTTAATTTTGATCACAATCTTAATGAAGTTTTAAAACAGGGAGATTTATGCATAACAAGAGCAGGTGCCTCAAGTTTAGCTGAACTATCTTTTTTAAATGTTCCATTTATAGCAATACCGCTCCCGTCATCAAAAGATAATCATCAGTATCAAAATGCAAAATACTATAAGGAACAGGATTGTTGTTGGATAATTGATCAAAAAAATTTTGATGATCAAAAATTTAAGAAATTTTTACTGGAATTGACAAATAAAAGTCAGGATTACATGACAAAAAAAAATAATTTACAGAAATTAAATTATCAAAATACATGGAATAATGTTAATCAAAAAATATTAAAGATTATTAATGAAAATTAAATTAGCAAAATCAGAACTCATACATTTCGTTGGAATAGGTGGAATAGGTATGAGTGGCCTAGCATTAATAATGAAGGGTAAAGGTTTTAAAGTTCAAGGAAGCGATATTTCAAATAATAAAAATATTGAAAGATTGAAAAAAGAAAAAATAAAAGTTTTTATTGGACATAAGAAACAAAATATAAATAAGGCAACTATCCTAGTTATATCTTCAGCTATTAAAAAAAATAATCCTGAGCTTGTCGAAGCTAAAAAAAAACAATTACCTATTTATAAAAGAGGAGAGATGCTTGCCAATATTGTTTCTTTAACAAAAAATATTGTAGTTGTTGGATCACACGGTAAAACCACAACAACTTCATTGATAGCATCTATATTTCAAGAAACAAAAATTGATCCTACAATAATCAATGGTGGTGTAATAAATTCAATTAATAATTCCGCAAAACTCGGGAAAAGTGAATGGTCTATATTAGAGGCAGACGAGTCAGATGGAAGTTTTATTTTTATACCCCCAACATATTCAATCATCACCAACATAGATCGAGAGCACATGGATTATTATGGCACTATGGACAAATTAAATAAATATTTTGAAAATTTTGTAAATAAGGTTCCTTCATTTGGAAAATCATTTATTTGTTTAGATGACAAAAATAATAAAAATTTAATTAAAAATATCAAAAATAAAAACTTCTATACATATGGTTTGGATAACAAATCAAATTTTTGTATTAAAAATATAAAACAATTAAAAGAGTACTCTGAGTTTGACTTAAATATAAAATTACCTAATAAGAAAAATCAAATAATTAAAAAATTCAAAATTCCTTTATTAGGAACTCATAATATTAAAAATTCTGTAGCTGCAGCTGCATTAGCGTTAACTGTGGGTCTGCCAATAAATAATATAAAAAAAGGACTTAAAAATTTTAAAGGAGTTCAAAGAAGATTTAATAAAATTTTCAATTTTAATAAAGTAGATTTTTATGATGATTATGCCCATCATCCTACAGAAATTAAAGAAGTGCTGGATGGTGTAAAAAACGTTTATAAAGATTATGAAAAAATATGTATTTTCCAACCACATAGAATATCAAGATTAAAAGATTTAAAAAAAGAATTTACCTTTGCTTTTAAAGATGCAGATAAAGTTATTTTATTTCCCATATATACTGCTGGAGAAAAAATTAAACTTGGATTTAATTATATAAATTTTGCAAAAGAAATAATTAAAAATTCAAAAGTTCAATTATTTTTAGTGGAAGATAGATTTCAATTAGCTAAGTTTATTAAAGCAAATATATTCGGAAAAAAAATTGTTATAGGAATGGGTGCGGGAACTATTTCGAGTTGGATGCGAGAATTACCTAAATTGTTATCATGAAAATTGATTTAAAAGAGCTGATTTCTGAATTTAGTAATAATTTAAAGTTAGATTATGACCTAAAAAAAAAAAATTGGTTTAACATAGGAGGTAAAACTAAAGCTTTCTATAAAGCTGATAATTTAAAAGAATTAATTAAGTTTCTTAAAAAAATTCAAGGTAAAGAAAAAATATTTATATTAGGAGCTGGTTCTAATACACTTATATCTGACTCAAAATTTGACGGAGTTGTAATAAAACTTACTCAAAATTTTAATAATATTTCTTTACATTCTAAAGAAGTCATAGTCGCTGGTAGTGCTGTCACAGATAAATCTTTATCTGAATTTGCAATGGAAAATAGTTTAGGTGGTTTTGAGTTTCTTTCTTGTATACCTGGAACAATAGGTGGTGGTATTAAAATGAATGCAGGTTGCTTTCAAAGGGAGTTCAAAGATATTCTTATTTCTATTCAAGCAGTAAATAAATCAGGTCAAGTAATTACTATACCTGCAAAAGATATTAATTTTAAATATAGAGACAGTGGATTACCTGAAGATCTTATTTTTTTAAGTGCGTCTTTTAAAGGTTTTAAGAAAGATAGGAGTTTAATAGAGAATGAAATAATGCTACTTAAAGAAAAAAAGGAGCAAGCACAACCGACAAAAATTAGAACCAGTGGTAGCACATTTAAAAATCCTATAGATCAATCTGATAAAAAAGTTTGGCAATTAATCAAAGAGTCTGTGCCGTTAGAAAAATCATTTGGAGATGCTTCAATTTCTCAAAAACACTGTAATTTTTTTGTAAATAAAGGTAATGCTAAATTTGAGGATATGAAAAAATTAATAAATTTTGTGTCTGAAAGTGTTTTTAAGAAAACAGGAATTAAACTAGAAACTGAAATAAAAATATTAGAATAATTTGAAAAAAAAAATATTAATAATATCAGGTGGGATATCGAAAGAGAGACTAATCAGTCTTGATACAGGGCAACAGGTTGCTAATGAGCTTAAAAGAAATGGTTACAGAATTAAAATCACTGAACCGGATAATAATTTAGAAAAAAATATTAAATTTTTTAAACCAAATGTAATTTTTAATGCTCTGCATGGCCAATTTGGTGAGGATGGTTATATTCAAACTATTCTCGAGAGATTTAAAATTCCTTATACTCATTCAGGTGTAATTGCATCGTCTATTGCAATGGATAAAGAAATTTCAAAAAAAATATTTATAAAAAATAAAATAAATACACCAAAATTTTTTACATATTCTTACGATGTTAAACATGGAGATTTAATAAAAAAAATAAAAAAAAAATTAAGATTTCCAGTAGTAGTAAAGCCTTTAAATGAGGGTTCTAGTGTTAACGTATATATTTGTAATGAAAAAAACATAATTAAAATCCTTAATTCAATAAAACAATATAAAAAAGTTATGATTGAAGAATTTATAGGAGGAAGGGAAATACAAGTTGCAATAATGGGAAATAAAAAACTAGGAGCAATAGAACTAAAACCAAAAAGAAAATTTTATGATTACCAAGCAAAATATAATTCCAGTGCGAAAACTGAACATATAATCCCAGTTGATTTGCCCAAAGGTAAAATGGATATAGTAATGAATATGGCATATAAAGCTCATAAAGTGATTGGTTGTATGGGTGTAACAAGATCTGATTTTAAATTTTTTAATAATAAATTTTATCTTTTAGAAATAAACACCCAACCAGGTATGACCAAACTTTCACTCGTACCTGAAATTGCAGCATACAGAGGTATTAGTTTTTTAGAGTTAATCGAGTGGATAATGCAAGATGCATCAAAGAAAAAGTAAAAAGTTATTAATTTATTTTTTTTTGTTAATAATAATAAGTTCGATTAATAATATTTCATTAAAAAATTTAGAATTTCAAAAAGTTAGAAATATTGAAGTTTCAGGATTAGGTGAAATTGAAAATAAACTTATAACTGATCAAATAAAAAATCTTAACTTAAGTAATATTTTTTTTATTAATAAAGCAGAAATCAATAATTTAATAAATTCAAATCCACTAATTGAAAAATATGAAATTTTTAAAAGTTATCCTTCAGCTATAAAAATTAGTTTTAAAAAAACAAATTTTATAGCTAGAATAAATCATAATAAAGAAATATTTGTAATTGGTTCAAATGGCAAATTAATACCAAATAATTCCCAAGCATCTGATTTACCCTATATTTTTGGAAAACCAGAGATTCAAGAATTTTTAAAATTTAAAAAAATTATAGATCAATCTAGATTTTCATTTGATGAAATCGACAGTTTATATTTTTTTCCATCTAAAAGATGGGATATTAAACTAAAAAATAATATTTTATTAAAATTATCTAATAATTTAACCGTGGCCTCTTTAGATAATGCTTATAAATTTTTACAGGATAAAAATATTGGAAAATTTACAGCAATTGATATTAGAATAGATAATCAAATTATATTAAATGAATGAAATTTTGGAGTTTGAAACTTATTTAAGCATTTCTCAAAATAAATTTGGAATTTATTTGTTTGATAATAAAAATAGAAAGAACTTATATGCTAAAGAAATAACTTTTGAAAAAACAGATTTTATTAATAACTCTCATTTAAAGCAATTCCTTGATAACAATATTTTTGAAATAGAAAAATTAGTAGGAAAATTTATTGAGAATATTTTTATTATTATCGATTTTGAAAATATTTTGAATACCCAAATAGGAATTAAACAAAAAAATTATCAACCTTCAAAAAGCAATGTTTATCTCAAAAGTTCTATAACTAACGCCAAAGATTTATTCAAAGAAAATTATCCTAATGAAAAAATAATGCATATTATAATAAATAACTATTTTATTGACGGTAAAAACTATGATTATCTAGAAGATAATTTAGAGTATGGGCAGTTAAATTTAGTAATTCAATTTAAATCTATATCAAATGAAATTATACATAATTTAACTAAGTTATTACAAAATTATCAAATAAATATTATCAAGTTTATAGACGGAAATTATGTTAAGAATTTTTTTAATAAAGACATTGAAATATCAGAAATGGCTTTTGATATTTTAAATGGTTGCAATGTCAATGAAGTCATAGTTGTTCAAAAAAATCTCAAAAAATTAGGCTTTTTTGAAAAATTTTTTCAACTTTTCAGTTAATCTCGTCTTTTAATGTAATATTAGTTGTTTTTTGATTTTTAAAAAAAGACTTATGTTGGGGTGTGTCTTACTTAAACCAAAAAACTATTAAACAAAAAATACATTTTTCAGGTATAGGCTTACATAGTGGCAAAAAAGTTAACTTGAGTATAGTACCTGCTAATCCTGATAGTGGAGTTATTTTTAAAAGAGTTGATTTAAAAAATAATAACATTGTTATTCCAAATTTCATGAATGTCACTAACACATCACTTAATACGACAATAGAAAATGATTGTGGCGTTAAAGTTTCAACTATTGAGCACTTGATGGGAGCTTTATTTGGTGCTGGAATAGATAATGCTCTAATAGAAATAGATAATGAAGAAGTTCCAATACTAGATGGCTCAGCAAAAGAATTTATAAAAAAAATTTTCTCTACCGGTTTTGATATAAGTGAGTCTCCAATCAAAATTATTAAAATAAACAAAAAAGTTGAATTTAGTAATAAAGAAAAATTTATTTCAATAGAACCTTCAAAACTTAGTCTCGATATAGACTTTAGATTAAAATATCATAATGAAATAATTGGTAATCAAGAAAATAAAATAAATGTTTATGAGGATGAGTTGTTGGATATATTTAATTCTAGAACCTTTTGTTTATATGAAGATATAGAAGCTATTAAAAAAGCAGGATTAGCAAGGGGTGGAAGTTTAGATAATGCGATAGTAGTAAAAAACAATGAAGTACTTAATGCTGAAGGATTAAGAAATAAAAAAGAATTTGTTAATCATAAAATACTCGATTGTATTGGAGATCTTTATACAACAGGATACAGAATTATTGGAAGCGTTGTTTGTTCTCAAGGTGGACATTTTTTGACCAATCAATTATTAAGAAAAATTTTTCAAAACAAAGAAAATTTTTCTATTTTAGAGATAAAAGAAAGAAATCTTCCACACACACTAATAAACAAAAGTTTACTTAAGTCTATAGCTTAAAACATATTAAACTTTAAAATTAATTACACTAACTATATAAATTAGTGATTATGGATAAATTGAAAATTTCGATTTTGTTATTAATTATTTTTTTTTCATTTTCTTGTTCAAAAAAACAAATTGAAACAGAGAAAAAAATAAATACTAAAAGTCAAGATTTAGAAATGATAACAAATTATAATGAGGCTTATGAATTATTAAAAAAAAATGATACATATAATGCTGCTCAAAAGTTTTTAAATGCAGAGCTTTTATTTCCTCAATCTGTATGGGCTCCTAGAGCTGCGTTAATGGCTTCTTATTCTTATTATTTACAAAATTATTATTCAGAAGCTTTAGATAATCTTAAAAGATATACAATCACATATCCAAACGACAAAAATTTAGCATATGGATATTATTTAATTGCAATTTGTTATTATGAAATGATAGAGGACGAAAAAAGAGATATTGAACCAATATTAGAGGCAAAAGAAAACTTTGAATATATAATAGAAAACTATCCTGGTTCAGATTTTGCTTTAGATGCTAAATTCAAACTTGATTACATTAAAGATATGTTGGCATCAAAAGAAATGTATGTTGGAAGACATTACCAAAAAAAAAATAAATGGATAGCTGCTATTAACAGGTTCAAAGTTGTGATAGAGGAATATGATCAGACAATTTATGTGGAGGAAGCTTTGCATAGGTTGGTTGAAATTAATTACAAAATTGGATTAATAGAAGAATCAAAATTATACGCAAACCTCTTGGGTTACAATTATCAATCAGGTGAATGGTACAAAAAATCATATAAAATTTTTAATAAGAATTACAATGAGAAAAAAAATGATAAAAAAATAATTAAAAAAGATGGAGTTATTAAAAAATTTAAAAAACTTTTTGATTAATTATGAATAAAAAGTTGATCAAGGATGATTACAAAAAAAAATTAAGTCAAATCAATATATATAATAAAAATTATTACGATAAGAATAAATCCCTAGTATCTGATCAAGAATATGATCATTTAAAAAAAGAAATTATTCTACTAGAAAAAAAATATAGTTTTCTTAAATCTAAATTTTCACCATCTCAAACAGTAGGCTATAAACCGTCAAAAAATTTTTCAAAGTCAAAACACATAGTACCAATGTTATCACTTGCCAACGCATTTTCAGAGGAAGACTTAAATAATTTTGAAAAAAAGATACTTAATTTTTTATCAAAAGAAAATTTCGAAATTAGCTATTCAGCAGAACCAAAGATTGACGGTATATCTGCGTCATTAACTTATATAGATGGAAAGTTCCATAAAGGCTTATCTAGAGGTGATGGTAAAGAAGGAGAAGATATAACAAAAAATTTAGAAACAATAGATGATATTCCAAAAAAAATTCTATCAAATGATTTCCCAGAGAAAATAGACATAAGGGGCGAAGTTTTTATTCAAAACAGTGATTTTCAAAATTTAAATGAAAAATTTGCAAACCCAAGAAATGCTGCATCAGGCTCTTTAAGACAAAAAAATCCAGATGATACAAGAAAAATACCCTTAAAATTTATTGCTTACACATTTGGTTTTGAAAAAGGGTTAAAAGTAAAAAACCAATTTGATTTTATAAAAAAACTAAATGAATGGGGTTTTAAAACTAATCAGCAAAATAAATTAATTTCTGGAGTTAAAAATTTAATTAAAAATTATAAAGAAATTGAAAAAAAAAGATTAGATATAGATTATGATATTGACGGGATTGTTTATAAAGTAAACGACTTTGAACTTCAAAGAAGGTTAGGCAATATCTCAAATGCACCAAGATGGGCAATTGCACATAAATTTTCTTCCGACAAAGCTATTTCTAAAATATTAGATATTGAAATTCAAATTGGAAGGACAGGAGCTTTGACGCCTGTAGCAAAAATAGAAACTGTTAATATAGGTGGAGTTAAAGTATCTAACGCAACTCTTCATAATGAGGATGAAATAACTAGAAAAGATATAAGAATTGGAGACACAGTGACAGTAGAAAGAGCAGGTGATGTAATTCCTCATATACTTTCTGTTGATTTTAGCAAAAGGTTAAAAAAAAGTGTGCCATTTAGTTTTCCCAAGAAATGCCCATCTTGTGGATCAAAAACAATTAAAGAATTTAACTTAATAACAAAAAAAAAGGATGCTGTTAGAAGATGTTCTAGTGAAGGTTATTATTGTGAAAAGATTTCAATAGAAAAATTAAAACATTTTGTATCAAAAGACGCTTTTAATATAGATGGATTTGGAAAAAAAATAGTAGAAAATTTTTGGAAATTAAAATTAATTAAATATCCCCAAGATATTTTTAATTTAGATTTTTCAAAAATTGAAAATTTAGAAGGCTGGGGCAAACTTTCTGTTCAAAATTTAAAGTATTCAATTGATCAAAAAAAAAACATTTCTTTAGAAAAATTTATATATTCTTTAGGTATAAGGCATATAGGTTTAGAAAATGCAAAATTGTTGTCTAAACATTTTGTATCATTTTCAAAATTTAAAAATTTATCTAAACAAATTGATTATGAAGATATGCTAAATATTGATGGAATTGGTGAAACACAAGTAAGTTCAATTGAGAGTTTTTTTTCAAATAATACTAACAAAAAAGTTGTAAATGAATTGGGAAATGTTTTGTTAATTAAAGATGCTATTCAAAATTCAGGTGATGGTTTGTTAAATAATAAGACTTTTTTAGTTACTGGTAAATTAAATGGAATTAGTAGAGCGGAAGTAAAATCTCTGATTGAGGAAAATTCCGGGAAAACAATAAGCAGTGTATCAAAAAAACTAAATTTCTTAATTATCGGGGACAAACCAACTAAAAAAAAAGTAGATTATGCCAAACAGTTAAAAATAAAAGTAATTAACCAAGCTGAATTTTTGAAAATGCTAAATAAAAGTAGCTAACCAGCTTCTTTCATTTGGATTTAAATATTTTGATATCCTTGAATAAACTTCTAAATGATATTTAAACAGGTAGTTTTTCTCATCAATTGTCAATAAATCAAAATTTATAAGATCTTTTTCTATAGGTGCCATTGTTAAATTTTGAAATGACAAATTTTTTTTTATTTTTTTTACATAAACTAAATTTTCAATCCTAATTCCATATTCATTGGTTTTATAATACCCGGGTTCATTACTTAAAATCATACCTTCTCTTATTTTTACTGTATTTATTTTTGTAATAGATTGAGGTCCTTCATGAACATTAAGAAAAAAACCGACACCGTGTCCTGTACCATGCGCGTAATCCAGGTTGCTTTTATTTAAAAATTTTCTCGCTCTTTTGTCAATTTTTTTACCTGTGTTATCTTTGTTAATATTAGTCGTAGCAACAGCAATATGACCTTTTAATACTTTTGTGAAAATATTTTTGATACTATTTTTTTGTTTGGAAAAACATATTGTTCTTGTGACATCAGTTGTACCATACTTATATTGTCCACCTGAGTCACATAGTAAAATATCATTTCTATTAATAGTTCTGCATTTTTCTTTTTTTGCACGGTAATGTACAATAGCACCATTTTTGCCTGAGCCCGCTATTGTATCAAAACTAAGATATAGAAAGTTTTTATTTAATTTTCTAAAATTTTCTAATTTCTTAGCTGCTTCTACTTCAGTGATTTTTTTTTTATTAATTTTTTTTATCCAAAATAAAAATTTAGTTAATGCTACTCCATCTAAGATATGAGCATTTATCATATTCTTAATCTCTGTTTCATTTTTGATTGCTTTTAAAAGATAAATTGGATCTTCTCTTTTTATGATCTTAAATTTAGACTTAATTAAATTTTCATAAAATATAGAACAAGATTTATCATCTACAATAAAGTTTTTTCCTTTAAGATCTAGTATTTTACTTGGTAAAGTGTTTACATCTAAAAATTCGTTTTTCTTAATAATTTTATTTTTTAATAATTGCTTACATTTTTTAAGATTACTTATAAGTAGTATTTTTTTTGATTTACTTACTATCAATCTTGAATTGGGTATTGGACTGTTGGGGCCATCTCCGCCTCGTACATTTAAAGTCCATGCAACATTTTCTGGTGCACTAATAAAAATATAATCAGATTTATTTTTTTTTAAGTAATTAGTTATTTTATTTAATTTAGAATTAACACTTTCACCAACAATATTTTTATCTAAAGAAAAAAACGGAATGGAAGCATGTTCTTTCTGTTTTTTAATTTCATCAATTAGATTTTTTTCAACATATTTGATTTTATTGTGTTTTAAAAAATAATTTTTAATTTGAGTGTAGGTAAATAACTTTGGATCTATGCCAAGTGTAAGATTTTTAGATAAACTAAAATCTATTAATTTTTCAAATCCATAAATTTTAAAATTTTTTCCACTCTCAATTTTACTTTGAATTGTATATCTTCCGTCAGTAAACAAATAATTTTTATTTTTAAGAATTATGGCTAAACCAGCAGATCCACTAAAGTTAGAGATGACCTCTAATCGATTTAATTTTGAATATTCCGTAAAATAATCGTCATTTTTTGGAATTACATAGCCATCAATTCCATATTTCTTAAATTTGCTTCTTAATTTTTTTATGTAATTTTTCATTTAATTCTTTTTTGATATCTTATCCAACCAGGACTTCTTGTACCTTCTTCAATTTCAAAATCTTGATTAAAATCAAAATCATCATCAGTATTAATTTCCTCATCAAAGAAAGAGTTTTTTTCTAAATGTTTTTCTGGAAGTTCTTCAACAAATCTTGAAGCCATACTATCAATCCAATCTCCTTGATAAAATCTATTCATTGAAAAGGAAATGATAGCTTTTTTCTTTGCTCTTGTAATTCCCACATATGCTAACCTTCTTTCTTCCTCTAGGCCATTTTGACCTTTTTCTTCGATAGATTTTTGGTGTGGAAACAACCCTTCCTCCCATCCAGGTAAAAATACAACATCAAACTCCAAACCTTTTGCAGCGTGCATAGTCATCATGTTAATTTTTTCACCATCCCATTCCTGATCTACAGAAGTTGCTAAAGAAACGTGCTCTAAAAAACTTTCTAGATTATCAAATTCTTTCATCGCACTTAATAACTCTTTAATGTTTTCTAATCTATTTTCATTATCCAAGTCTTTTTTATTTTTAAGCATTGCTGAATATCCTGATTCATCCAAAACAATTTGTAATAATTTTATATGACTTGATTTTTTTACAATTAGATCGTTTCTCCACTTCATCAAAGAATTGATAAATAAACTAAGACCAATTTTAGCTTTCGGTTTAATTAAATTTTGTTCGAGCATTTTTATTGATGCTCTTTCTAAATTTAAATTATTTTCCTTAGCAAACTCATGAATATTTTTTAAAGTACTATCACCTATCGATCTCTTAGGGTTGTTCACTATTCTTTCAAAAGCCAAATCATCTTTTTCCTGATGAATTAATCTTAAATACGCAACACAATCTTTAATTTCAGCTCTTTCATAAAATTTTGTACCACCTAATATTCTATAAGGCATACCAATTTTTAGAAATCTTTCCTCAAATTCACGTGTTTGAAAAATGGCTCTAACTAAAATTGCAATATTATTATATGAAAACTTTTTTTTTATTTTTTTTTCAATTTCATCAGAAATCCCAATTGCTTCATCTTTACCATTTTTAAAACAGTTTAATTGCACTGGATCACCTTCTTCCATTGTAGTAATTAATGTTTTTCCAACTCTGTTTTGATTATTAGAAATAAGATTTGAAGCCACAGATAAAATATTTTGCGATGATCTGTAATTTTGTTCTAATCTAATTACTTCTGTATTTTCATAAATTTGATCAAATTCTAAAAAATTCTTTATCTCTGCACCCCTCCAACTATAAATAGATTGATCGTCATCACCTACACAACAAAGATTTTTATTTTTTTCCGATAAGAGATTAAGCCATTTGCTCTGAATAAAATTTGTATCTTGATATTCATCAACTAAAATATATTTAAAATTTTTTGAATATATTTCCCTAATATCAGAATTGAGTTCCAAAATTTTTACAGCATGCAAAATGAGATCTCCAAAGTCACAAGAGTTTAAGTCTATTAACTTTTTTTGATAAATTTTATAAAGTGGTAGAATTGTTTTTTCATAAATATCTTTTTTATTGATTATTACCTGATCAGGATAAAATCCTTTATTTTTCCATCTATCAATTATTGCCAATATAAATTTTGGAGATAATTGTTTAATGTCAACATTTTCTGCCTTACAAATATTTTTGATTAGTCTGACTTGGTCGTCTGTATCTATAATAGTAAAGTTAGAATTAAGATTTGCCGCTGAGGCATGTTTTCTTAGTAATTTTGCACAAATTGAATGAAATGTTCCGAGCCAAGAAAGTCCAACAGCTGTAGAGCCAAGAATTTTACTTACTCTATTTTGCATTTCTTTAGCTGC
Organism: uncultured Pelagibacteraceae bacterium; assembly: GCA_902571425.1. GTDB lineage: Bacteria > Pseudomonadota > Alphaproteobacteria > Pelagibacterales > Pelagibacteraceae > Pelagibacter. The sequence goes on from CACGBZ010000001.1 coordinate 287,551, forward strand.
TTTATTAGTAAATGTTACTGCTAAAATTTGATTAGGAAATGCCTTTTTTTCTTTAATTATATGAGCAATTCTAGAGGTTAGAACTTTTGTTTTCCCTGATCCAGCCCCAGCAACAATTAAAAGAGGCCCATCAAGATGCATAACCGCTTTTTTTTGTGCATCATTTAAACTTTTTAGATAATCTTTGTTTATCATTTAAAATAATACTTTATAAGTTTCCTTGGTTAATATGCGTAAAACAAATTTTTTTTCAAAATTTTTTAAAAACATAAGTCATTTAATTAATAGTCTTTTAGAAAAAAATTTAAACAAGTTAAATTTTAAAAATTTAAGCTATTTGTTTAAAAATAATAAAATAATTTTAACTTTTGTCGCATTTTTTGTCATATTCATATCTTATTTACTGCTTCCTACTTTTTATAGTCAGTCAGATATTTCAAAGGAGTTGAAAATTGAGCTTCAAAAAAAATTTGATGTTAATTTTGAATTTTCAGCAAAAATTAGATATAATTTTTTTCCAAGACCACATTTTATAATAACATCATCAACAATTTTTGATAAAAAAAAAGAAATTTCCAAAATTAATAAATTAACAATTTTTGTATCATTAGATAATCTTTTTTCATTCAAAAATATTAATATTAAAGATCTTATTTTTGAAGATGCAAATTTTAACCTTAGTAAAGAGAATCATAATTTTTTTATTCAACTTTTAAGTAAAAATTTTAAAGATGGAAATCTTACAATAAAAAATAGTAATATATTTTTTAAAAATTCAGAGCATGAAGTTTTGTTCATAAATAAAATTAAGAACATGAAGTATTATTATGATCCAAAAGAACTTAAAAATATTTTTGTTTCAGATAATGAAATTTTTAATATTCCTTATTCCATAAAATCATATTTTAATGGTAAAAAAAGTAAAATTTTTTCACAGATAGATCTTAATTTAATGAAGTTTAAAATTGAAAACGAATTAACCATTAATGATGAAAAAAAAATAGGAAAGGCTGATTTTGTTTTAAATAAAAAAAAATATGGTGCGGGATATGAAATTAAAAAAAAATATTTTGAATTCCATATTTATGACAGAAAAGAGCAACCAAGTATTAGATATAAAGGAAAGTTTAACTTAAAGCCCTTTTATGCTAATTTAGAGGGGGATTTGGAAGAAATAAATTTCGTCAATTTATTTGGCTCTAATGCCATTATAGCAGATCTTTTAAAAACTGAGATATTTAATAGTAAAAATATAGACTTTAAATTAGAAATAAACGCAAATTATCTTCATAAAAATTTTCAATTTCAAAATATTAATTTTAGGGCAAAAATTCAAGAAGGATTAATTGATACAGATAATACAAAATTTAAATGGAAAAATTTTGCAGAATTTGAAGTATTAGAAAGTTTAATTTTTGTTAAAAATGGTGAATTGATTTTAGATGGAAAACTGAAAATAAATATTAATGATTCTGATGAGATATATAAGTTTTTACTTACACCAAAAAATTATAGAAATAAAATTAAACAAATTGATTTAAATTTCACTTATAATTTTGATCAAAACATTGCTGAATTAAAACATATCAAAATTGATAATATTATTAATAAAGATGTAAGTAAGATTTTGAATAATTTAATATTAAAAAAAAATAACCTAAAAAATAAAATTTATTTCAAAAACTTATTAAATGAAGCACTAAAGAATTATGCTGGATAGATCATTTTTTTAGGGTTAACAATTCTGTCGTAATCTTTTTCGTTTATTAATCCTGTTTTTAAAGTTTCATGTTTGAGAGTAGTATTATTTTTTAATGCAGTTTTTGCAATTTTAGCAGCATTATCATATCCAATATGAGGAGCTAAAGCAGTTACCAACATTAGAGAATTATCTAAATGTTCTTGAATTTTCTTTTTATTAGCTTTTATTCCTTTAACGCAATAAAGAGCAAAATTTTTTGTGCTGTCAGCAATTAAATCGATTGATTGTAAAATATTATGTGCAATTAAAGGTTTAAAAACATTTAGTTCAAAATGTCCATGCGATCCTGCCATTGTTATTCCGTTATGGTTTCCTATTACTTTAACACAAACCATAGTTACAGCTTCACATTGTGTTGGATTTACTTTACCTGGCATTATTGATGAGCCTGGTTCATTCTCAGGAAGAATTAATTCTCCATAACCAGCTCTAGGACCTGAGCCTAAAAACCTTATATCATTTGAAATTTTCATAAGGGCAACTGCACATGTATTTAGAGTACCTGAAAAATTTACTATTGCATCATGAGCAGCAAGTTCAGCAAATTTATTTGGAGCAGGTTTAAATTTTATTTTTGTGAATTTTGCTATCTCTTTAACAATTTTTTTATCAAAATTTTTTTTTGAATTTATTCCAGTGCCAACGGCTGTACCTCCTTGTGCAAGAAACAATATTTCTTTTAAAGCATATTCTATTCTTTCAATACTTTTTTTAACTTGAAAATGATATCCTGAAAATTCCTGTCCAAGAGATAATGGGGTTGCATCTTGAAGATGTGTTCTTCCAATTTTTACTATATTTTTAAATTCATTAGATTTGCTTTTCAACTCTTTTTCTAAAATTTTTAAGCTTGGCAGCATTTTACTGATTGTCTGTTCAGCGACAGAGACATGCATTGCAGTTGGAAAAACATCATTTGTAGATTGCGATTTATTTACATGATCATTTGGATGAACAGGTTTTTTTGTTCCTTTTTTACCGCCTAAAATTTCTATTGCTCTGTTAGCAATGACCTCATTTACGTTCATATTTGTTTGCGTACCAGAACCTGTTTGCCAAACTTTTAAAGGAAAATTTTCATCTAATTTACCCTTGATTACTTCATCTGATGCTTTGATTATTGCTTTAGAAATTCTTCCATCTATTAATTTGTCTTTAGCATGCACTATTGCAGCTGATCTTTTAATAATAGCTATCGATTTGATGATTGAAATATTTACTAAAATTTTTCCAATATTAAAAAATTTGTTAGATCTTTGAGTGGATGCGCCCCAGTACTTATCATTTGGGACATTTATACTTCCAATACTGTCAAATTCTTTTCTTAATTTCATTGATAAATTTTAAGTAACAAATAATTATTAACATACAATAAAATTTTAAAAACATACAGGAGCATTATGTCGAATTTTAGCAAAGTAGGCACTTTCATGAAAACTTTTGGTCAGGAGGTTAAAACTAAACCTTCATTAAGTACTGATAAAATAAATAAATTAAGGATAGATTTAATAAAAGAGGAATTACAGGAGCTCACAGAAGCTATGAATAACAGGGATTTATTGGAAGTAGCTGATGCGCTTACAGACTTATTATATGTAACTTATGGAGCAGGACATGCATTTGGAATTGATTTGGATAAATGTTTTGAGGAGGTTCAAAACTCAAACATGAGTAAGTTAGATGAAAATGGAAAACCAATTTACAATGAGTCTGGAAAAGTCATGAAAGGTCCAAATTATTTTAAACCAGATCTATTAAAGTTTGTGAATTAAATTTCTAATTTAAAATCAATTGCAGGAGCGCTGTGTGTGATACTGCCAACAGAAATTCTGTTAACCCCAGTAGATGTAATAGCTTTAACAGTTTTTAAAGTAACATTTCCTGAAGCTTCAGTTTCATATAACTTTTTTGCAATTTTAACACCATGTTTTAGATTTTTAACACTCATATTGTCGAGCAGAACAGTATTAAATTTTAGACCTAATATTGATTTAAGTTGTTTAATTGTATCAACCTCAACTGTAATTTTTTTTCCTTTTTTATTTTTTATTGCCTTTAAGACTAAAGTTTTTAAATCTGTACTAGCAATATGGTTATCTTTAATTAAATATTCATCACTTAAATTAAATCTATGATTTGTGCCACCTCCTAATTTAACGGCATATTTTTGGATAACTCTTAAATTAGGAATTGTTTTTCTTGTGCAACAAATTTTAGTTTTTTTTCCTGCCAATTTAACAAACTCATTTGTTTTAGTTGCTATTCCAGAAATATGAGATAAAAAATTTAAAGCTACCCTTTCAGCGATTAGAATATTTTTTGCATTACCTTTAATTAAAGCTACTAGATTTCCTTTTTTAACCTTAGAACCATCTTTTTTCTTAATAATGAATTTTATTTTGTCATCAATTAATACAAAAGTTTGTTTAGCAAATAATAATCCCCCAACGATTGCACTTTGATTTGCAATTAATTTAATCGTTACAATTTTATCATCTTTAATTAAACTTGAAGTGATATCTCCTGAAGGATAAAGATCCTCATTTAATGCTAGCTTTACAGTACTCTTGATAAATTCTTTGCTTAATTTAATTTTTGACACTTAATTATCTGCCAATTGCTGCCATTCTCTCTACAGATATTCTAGCTTTCTCGATTGTTTCTTTGTCCATAATTATTTCACCAGTCTCATTTTCTAAACAATCTAATATTTTTGGAAGTGTAATTTTTTTCATATGAGGACACATATTACATGGTTTAACAAAATCTACATTTGGATTTTCTATTTGAATATTGTCACTCATAGAGCACTCAGTAACCATCATTACTTTTTTTGGTTGATTATCTTTTACATATTTTATCATTCCAGATGTTGATCCAGCGAAATCACTTACTTCAATAACATCAGGAGGACATTCTGGATGTGCAATAATTTTAATTCCTGGATTATTTTTTCTAATATCCTCTATTTCTTTTTTATTAAATTGATCATGAACAATACAAATTCCTTTCCATGAAATAATTTCAACATCAGTTTGAGAAGCAACATATTTAGCCAAATAATCATCAGGTAAAAATATTACTCTTTTTACACCTAGTGATTTAACAATTTTAACCGCATTAGCAGATGTACAACAAACATCTGTTTCTGCCTTAACCTCAGCTGAAGTGTTCACATAAGACACAACAGGAACCCCGGGATATTTTTCTTTTAGTAATCTAACATCTTTACCTGTAATAGATGATGATAAAGAACAACCAGCATCCATATCAGGAAGAATAACTTTTTTATTAGGGCTCATTAATTTTGCAGTTTCTGCCATGAAATGTACCCCGGCCATTAAAATAATATCAGCTGAAGTTTTTGAGGCTTCAATTGCTAATGCAAGAGAGTCCGCAGAAAAATCTGCAACACCATGATAAATTTCTGGAGTTTGATAATTGTGGGCTAGAATTACAGCATTCTTTTCTTTTTTTAATTTATTAATTTTGTGAATGTATGGAGCATGCACAGACCATTCAATTTCAGGCATAACCTTAGAAATTTTTTGATAAATAGGATCTGTTGCTTTACGCACTTCTTGTGTAAATTCCATGACGATTTTTACCAATTTGAATCATGATTGTCATTCATTTATTATGGGACATATCGCGGTCGTGCTGAAATTGGTAGACAGGCACGGTTGAGGGCCGTGTGGACTTAGTCCATGAGAGTTCGAGTCTCTCCGACCGCACCAAAATGAATTTTATAAAGGTGTTTTTTGATGGATAAATTACTTTTGGTAATATTTATGGTTGGGGTTTTGCTTTTAGTTCTACCAAGTTTTTTACAATCAAATTCTCAATTAAAGCAATTTCTTAAAAACTTCAGTATTTGGATTATTGTACTTTTTATAATTTTAGTGATTCTTTATTTATTTAAATAAGAAAATTAGTTTCTTATCCAATTAGGTTTATTGATTTTTATTGAAGCTTCTTTAGTTTTAAAATTTACTTTTTCATCAAAGTTTTCGTTTAAGTGTTTAATTAAAGCAAAAGGGTAGTCGCTATCAATTAAAACCTTCCCTATTTCAATTTCATCATTATAAATGCTTTCTCCTTCGTATAGTTTTCCATTAATTAAATTTATAGGAAACAATCTTTTAGAAAGCTTATTCTTTAATTTAATTCGTGCTGTATTTTCTTGGCCTACATAACAGCCCTTTTTGAAATCAATTCCATTTAATTCTTCAAAATTACATTCAATACCAAACAATTTTTCTTTTAATTTATTTAAATCTTTTGGAACAATTCCAAGCTCATGACTTAATGAATAATATTCTTTAAGATCTGCATCGTGAAGATCTAGTTTTTTTAAAGATAAATAAAGTTTTTCTAAATTAATAATTAATCTAGCTCCCAATTGTTTATTTCTTGGATCTAAAAATATTGGATCTTCTCTATATTTAATTGTGTGCCCAGGTTGATCTTTAGCGTCATCAAAAGTTAAGAATTTTTCTTGAGAAAAAGCTGCCACAACAAATTCATTACTTAAATTGAGTATTTCAACTTTTGATCTTAGTTTGTATAGGGATAATTGTTTGAATAACTCCTCTGCCTGAGGTTTTTCGCAATCTAAAATATATCCAGACTTATGTTTCACGATTATAAATTCATATAAAAATTTGCCTTGGGGTGTAAGCAATGAACTAAAGCAACTATTTATATCTCTTACTTTGTTAATGTCGTTACTGATAAGATTTTGAAGAAATTCTTTTGCATCTTCTCCATTAATATAAAGAATTGCTCTGTCATCTAAAATGTAAACGTTTTTTATATTCATAATTGATTAATTCTTGAATGTAATATAATAACAATTTCTCAAAATGTTAGATCTTAAAATTATAAATGGTCAATGTTACATCGATGGTGAGTTAAAAGATGTTGATGTTGCTATAAAAGATGGAAAAATTCAACAGATTGGACAAATTTCAGAGGAAGCGAAAGAGACTATTAACGCAGAAGGTCACACAGTATTACCTGGTTGCATAGATACACAGACACATTTTAGAGAACCAGGATCAACAGATACTGAGGATCTTCATTCAGGAAGTAGAGCAGCAATTGCAGGTGGAATAACCAGTGTGTTTGAAATGCCAAATACTAATCCTCCAACTTCAAATATGAGAGAGTTTCAAAGAAAACTAGATCTCGCTAAAAATAGAATGTATTGCAACTATGCTTTTTATTTTGGAGCAACAGCAGACAATGCGGATGATTTAGCAAGTCTAGAGGGTTTGGAAGGGTGCTGTGGAATAAAACTTTTTGCAGGTTCTTCGACTGGTAATTTATTAGTTGCTGAAGAGGATGACATAGATAAGGTTTTTCAAAATGCTTCAAAAGTTGTGGCAGTTCATTCTGAGGATGAAGCAATTTTAAAAGTTAATAAGAAATTGATTAAAGAGGGTGATGTTCATACTCATCCAGTATGGAGAAGTGCAGAATGTTCAATAGCATCTACAAGACGAATTGTTCGAATTGCAGAAAAGCACAACAAAAAAGCTCATGTGCTTCACATTACTACAAAAGAAGAAATTGATTTTTTATCTCAACATAAAGGAAATATTACATTTGAAATTACTCCTCAGCATTTAACTCTTTATGCTCCAGATTGTTATGACAAGCTTGGAACATATGCTCAAATGAACCCGCCATTAAGAGATAAATCTCATTATGATAGATTATGGTATGGGGTGAGAAATAACTTTAATGATACTATTGGGTCCGATCATGCCCCTCACTTAAAAGAAAATAAAGATAAGGTATATCCAAACACGCCCTCAGGAATGCCAGGAGTTCAAACTTTAATGCCTGTAATGTTAAATCACATAAATGATGGAAAATTATCTCTTAACCAATTGATGAACTTTGTTAGTGAAAATCCAGTGAAAATCTTTGGAATAAAAAATAAAGGATTTATTAAAGAGGGTTACGATGCAGACTTTACAATCGTTGATATGAATAAAACAATTGAAATTAAAAATGAAAATATAGAAAGCAAATGTAAATGGTCACCTTTTAATGGTTTCAAATTTAAGGGAACACCCACACACACAATAATTGCTGGAAAAATTAAAATGCAGGATGGAAAAATTTTAGGTGATCCTGATGGAACACCTTTGCAGTTTAGCTAAGCTTTCCAGTAAAACTATTTACTAAAATTATACCTACCACTATTAAGAATAGTCCCATTATTGCTTGCCAAGCCAAAGTTTGTTTAAAAAATATATATCCAAGGATTGCTATAGTAAAAATTCCAAGACCACTCCATGTTGCATACATAATAGCGATAGGAATCTTATCTGCTACAAAAGTTAAAAGATAGAAAGCACAAAGATAAAAAAATGCAAGAGCTGCTGTTGGGATTAGTTTTGTAAAATTTTGAGTTACAGGTAGTAACATTGTACCTGCAACTTCAAAAAGTACTGCACCTGCAAGAAATAAATATGTTTTAACCATTGTTTAAAATTTTGTGTTGTATCAAATCTTCTTTTATTTCTGTTAAAATTGCCGGATCATCAATTGTTGGAGGAACTTTATACTCAGTACCATCTGCAATTTTTCTAATTGTTCCTCTTAAAATTTTACCCGATCTTGTTTTTGGTAATCTTTTAATAACAATCACTACTTTAAATGCAGCAACTGGTCCAATTTTATCTCTCACCATTTGTACACATTCTTTAGATATAGTTTCGTTATCTTTATCAACACCAGATTTTAAAACTACTAAACCAATAGGTAATTGACCTTTTAATTTATCTGCAATTCCAAGTACCGCACATTCTGCAACCGATTGATGTTCGGATAATACTTCCTCAATTGCACCTGTTGATAATCTATGACCTGCTACATTTATAATGTCATCAGTTCTAGACATGATCCAAATATAACCATCATCATCTATATGGCCCGCATCATATGTTTGATAAAATCCCTTGTAATTAGACATATAGTTTTCTTTATATCTTTGATCTGCATTCCATAATGTTGGGAAAGTGCCAGGAGGCAAAGGCAGTTTAACAACAATGTCTCCCATTTCATTTGGTTTTGCTAAAGATTGATCTGGCTTAATTATTTTTACATCATATCCAGGAACAGCTTTGCAGGCTGAACCATATTTCGTTTCCATCATTTCAATACCAGTACAATTTGAACTGATCGCCCAACTAGTCTCTGTTTGCCACCAATGATCTATCACAGGCAATTTGAGTAAATTCTCAGCCCACTTTATAGTATCTGGATCAGCTCTCTCTCCAGCAAGGAATAAGCTTTCAAAACTGCTCAAATCATATTTTGAAAAAAATTTACCGTCAGGATCTTCTTTTTTAATTGCTCTAAAAGCTGTTGGAGCAGTGAATAAGGATTTGACTTTGTAGTCAGAAATTATTTTCCAAAAAGCTCCTGCATCTGGAGTTCCTACAGGCTTACCTTCAAATAAAACTGTAGTGCATCCTTTAAATAATGGAGCGTAGACAATATATGAGTGTCCAACAATCCAACCAATATCACTAGCAGACCACCAAATATCATCTGTTTCTATGTTGTAGATATTTTTCATAGTCCATTTGAGTGCAACAATGTGACCTCCAATGTCTCTTACTATACCTTTGGGGGTTCCGGTCGTACCTGATGTGTATAAAATATAGGCAAACTCATTGGAGTTCATCTCAACACAGTCAGCATCTTTAGCATTAGAGACCACTTCTTCCCAGCTGACTTCATTTGGAGTATTTAATTTAACTTCATGACCAGGTCTTTGAAACAAAATCATCTTTTCAATTTTGTGATTGGCTATTTTAATAGCTTCATCAACAAGTGGCTTATATTCAACTGTTCTTCCAGGCTCAAAACCACACGAAGCAGTCACTAATATTTTTGCTTCACTGTCATCTATTCTACTTGCAAGCTCATTTGAGGCAAATCCACCAAAAACAACAGAGTGAATTGCACCAATTCTTGCACAAGCAAGCATAGCAACCACTGCTTCTGGGATCATTGGCATGTAAATGATCACCCGGTCTCCTTTATTAGCCCCTTGAGATTTCAATGCCCCTGCAAACTTAGAAACCTTTGACTTTAATTCCTCATAAGTGAACTGACTTTTGTTACCTGTAATTGGACTATCGTAGATTAAAGCTGTCTTTTGACCTCTTCCTTGATCAATATGGATGTCTAAAGCGTTATAACAGGTGTTGGTAACTCCATCTTCGAACCATTTGTAGAAAGGCGGGTTAGATTTATTTAAAATTTTTGTTGGTTTTTTAAACCAAAAAATATCTTCAGAGGCTTCACGCCAAAATTTTTCAGGATTTTTAATAGAATTTTCGTAAATTTCATTAAACTTAAAAGACATAAAAATTTGATTCGAATTCCTTAATTTTTTTGGTTTTTAACTTATAAATTGTATTTAATTTTAAAAATTAAGTAAAATCAATGCTTATTAGTGACAATTAAGTCTTCATAAAACTATTTTAATTTGCTATTTAACCACAATCTTGGTTTAGGGAGACCTAAGTCTAGTTTATATAAACTAAAAATAAAAACTAACGAAGAGGGAGTTTTTTATGAAAAAACTTAAATTGTTTGCTTTAGCAGCTATGGCTCTGATTGGATTTTCAGGTATAGCTATTGCAGCAGACGCAACGATGTTGATGCAAGATGACTTCGTCGGAATTTCATTCTGGGTTATCTCTATGGGAATGTTAGCAGCTACTGCTTTCTTTTTCATGGAAGCAGGCAATGTCGCATCAGGCTGGAGAACATCAGTTATTGTTGCTGGTCTAGTAACTGGTATTGCATTCATACACTACATGTACATGAGAGAAGTATGGGTTGCTACTGGAGACTCGCCAACTGTTTACAGATACATTGACTGGTTAATCACTGTGCCATTACAGATGGTAGAATTCTATTTAATTCTAGCAGCTATTGGTAAAGCAAACTCTGGAATGTTCTGGAGATTGTTAATTGGTTCATTAGTAATGCTAATTGGTGGATACTTAGGTGAAGCAGGATATATTAATGCTACACTAGGTTTCATCATCGGAATGGCAGGTTGGGTATACATTCTTTATGAAGTATTCTCAGGTGAAGCTGGTAAAGCTGCAGCGAAAAGTGGTAACAAGGCTCTTGTAACTGCTTTTGGTGCAATGAGAATGATCGTTACAGTAGGTTGGGCAATTTACCCATTAGGTTATGTATTTGGTTACTTAACTGGTGGAGTAGACGCTAACTCACTTAACGTCGTTTATAACTTAGCTGACTTCATTAACAAAATTGCATTCGGTCTAGTAATTTGGGCTGCTGCAACTAGTTCTGCGGGAAGAAGAGCTAAGTAATTAGCTAAAATTTAAATTAAGGGCAGGTACAATTTTTGTACTTGCCCTTTTTTTTTACCTTTATTAAAATTATGTATAATAACTATACATAATTTTTATCTATGGATGTTAAATTAGAAAAATGGCACAAATGCCAAGTTGATAAAGAAGTTCTTAAAAAGCTTTCTAAGAAATCAGATATAAAAGGACTTCAACATGTTTCAGTTTTTTTTGGACTACTGTTAGTAACTGGAATTCTTGCATATCAAACTTGGGGCACATGGTGGTCAGTATTTTGGTTTTTAGTTTATGGAAACATTTATTCTTTCTCTAATCCATTATGGCATGAGACAGGTCACAAAACTGCTTTTCAATCAAAATTTTTAAATGAATTTTTTTATTATATCTCTTCTTATATGGCTAACTTCGAACCAACTAGATGGAGATACACACATTTTGTTCATCATGGAAATACCTATTCAACAGAAAATCCTTTTGATCACGAAATTGAATATGGAAATGATTTAAAAGAAACACCAAAAAGATTAATTATAAATATAATTCCATTTTTAGATTTAGTATTTTTTAAAAAGCATATTTCCTTCGAAATTATTCAACATGCTTTAGGTATTAAAACAAAAGTTATGCAAGATAGTATTCCAGAGAATGCACAAGCAAAAGCAATATTAATTTCAAGAATTTATGTTGCTATTTGGCTTTCAATTGTTTTATGGTCTTTAATTGTTTCTTCTTGGATGCCTTTATTGTATTTTGTGTTACCACAATTTTATGGAAAAACTTTACACAAACTTGTTGCATTTACTCAACATGCAGGTTTGGCAAGAAACATAAAAGATCATAGAGTTACATCACGTGAAATGTATTTAAATCCAATACTTAGTTTTTTATATTGGAAAATGGAATATCATTTAACTCATCATATGTTTCCAACAGTTCCATCATATAATCTGGATAAATTGCATCATCATATAAAAAATCAATTACCAAAGCCAAATGATGGATTAATAGATGCATATAAAGAAATTATTCCTGCATTAATGAAACAAAAAGAAGATACGAGCTATTTTATAAAAAAAGAGCTACCTGAACCTCAAAATATTTAAAAATACACTAAGTATGATTTTACTTACTTGTCCTATTTATATAAGAAACTATATATAACGCATGGCAAAAATTACTTACCACACTCACGATAACAAAACTCATACAGTTGATGTTCAAAAGGGATTAACTGTAATGGAAGGAGCGGTTCAAAACGATATTCCAGGTATTGATGCAGATTGTGGAGGTGGAATGGCGTGCGCTACTTGCCATGTTTATGTCAAAGAGGAATGGTTAGATAAGCTTCCATCAAAAGAAGATGGTGAAGAAGATATGCTTGATATGGCTTTTGAACCAAAAAATAATAGCAGGTTGAGCTGTCAGTTAATAGTTTCAGATGAGCTAGATGGTTTAGAAGTTAATATTCCATCAAAACAAGGTTAAATGAATAAAACAGATGTATTAATTATTGGAGCAGGACCAACAGGTTTATTTTGTGCTCATCAACTTGGAATTATTGGGTTAGGTTGTGAGATAGTAGATAATCTTGATAAAGCAGGAGGCCAATGTATTGAACTTTATCCAGATAAACCTATTTATGATATACCAGCAGTGCCTGAGTGTACTGGGGAAGAGCTAACAAATAATCTTTTACAACAAATTAAACCTTTCAATGTTAAATTTCATTTAAATGAGAGAGTAGAAGAGCTTAAAAAAGTTGAAAATCGATGGCATGTTAAAACTTCAGGTGGAGTAGGGTTTGATGTTGCATCAATTGTAATCGCTGGTGGCGTTGGTTCTTTTGAACCCAGGAAATTTCCAGTGAAGGAGTGCGAAAAATTTGAGGGCAATTCTTTATTTTATTCAATTAAAGATAAATCAATATTTAAAGACAAAACTATTTCAATATTTGGAGGAGGAGATTCAGCTTTAGATTGGGCCATTGAATTATCAAACAGCTCCAAAGTAAATTTAATTCACAGAAGAGATGGTTTTAGTGGAGCAGAAGCAAGTGTCCAAAAAGTAAAAGAGCTTAATGAACAAGGAAAATTAAATTTATATACAAAGTTTCAAATGGACTCAGTTTTAGGAGACAAAAACATTGAGAAAGTAAAAATAAAACATGATGAAGGAGAAATTAAAGAAATTAAATCTGATTACGTATTAGGTTTTTTTGGTTTAATTATGCAACTTGGTCCTATTTTAGATTGGGGATTAAATATTGATAAGAAAACAGTTCAGGTAAATACTGAAAACTTTGAAACAAATATTAATGGAATATTTGCTATAGGTGATATTTGTTCTTATCCGGGAAAATTAAAATTAATTCTTTCAGGTTTTCATGAAGGTGCGTTAGCTGCCAGAGGTTGTTTTAAATATGCAAAACCAGATGAGAAATTAAGATTTGAATTCACAACAACCTCCAAAGCTGCACAAGAAAGACTTGGAATTAAAAAATGATAGAACTTTTTTCTGCCAATACTCCAAATGGATGGAAAATAAGCATCATGCTTGAAGAAATTGGGTATGAATACAAAGTAACCAAAGTTGATATTGGTAACGATGAGCAATTCAAACCAGAATTTATAAAGCTGAGCCCTTTTGGAAAAATTCCTGTAATCATTGATCATGATAGCAGCAAGAGTATTTTCGAGTCTGGAGCAATATTAATGTACTTGGCAGATAAAAGTGGAAAACTTTACAATGAAAAAGATAGACTGGTTATTAATCAATGGTTAATGGCTCAAATGGGTACTGTAGGCCCTATGATTGGTCAACATCATCAGTTTCATCACTACAATCCAGGTGAAAGTGAGTTTGGTGAGGAAAGATATTTTAAAATTACTAAAAGACTTTATGGAGAACTGGATGCAAGGTTAAAAGAATCTAAATTTCTTGCTGGTACTAATTATACAATTGCTGATATTGCAACCTGGCCATGGATGGCAAGACATGAATGGCATGATATTGGTTTAAAAAATTATAAAAATCTATCCAGATGGTATTTAGAGATTTCTGAGAGAGAAGCAGTTGTAAAAGGTTATGCCTTTATGGATAAAGAAGCTAAAATTCCTAAACCTTGAAGATTTATCCAAACAACCTATAGAGAGTACTAAGAATTCCATAACCTGAAAATTCAATAGCAACAATTATTATAATTATTAAAACTAATTTTTTGTTCATTTCAAAAATAAATAAATCAACAACACAACCCAAAAAAAGGGGTAATAAAAGTAAATATATTTCTTAGCAAAAAGAAATGATATTGAATTTTTTTTAGATGTTTTTTTTCTCATAACTAATCATCTGCATGAACTTTTTCATCTTTTTCATGCTTTTCTTGTGCCGCTATCGTATATTTTGCAACAGGTCTGGCCATTAATCTTTTTAATCCAATTGGTTCTGCCGTATCTAAACAATAACCATAAGTATCTTCTCTAATTCTTCTTAATGCTTTATCAATTTCTGATATTAATTTAATCTGACGATTAATCGCTTTCATTTCTACATTGCTATCAATATAGGAGTTTGCTTGATCCACAATATCTGCAGAAATATTATTGTCATCCATACTACCATTGTACAGAGCTTCGTTATTAGCTTTAATCAATTCCTTTTTCCATTCTGTTAGTCTTATTCTGAAATATACTTTATGTTTTTCACACATATATTTTTCAGTATCTTTTGGAACATATGTTTTTGAAATTTTTATAGGTCCTTTTGAAACAACTTTGGCTGCAGTTGTTTTTGGCTTGCTTGCAACTTTATTTTTTGGTTTTGATACTTTTTTCTTTGCTTTAGAACTCTTTGGCATAGCGTAAATTTGATCACGCGCAGTATATTCAGCAAATTAGGGGTGTCAAGCAAGCTTAATTGATATAAATATTTATAAATGACCATTAATAACAAAAATATTAATAATGTTTTTTATATTTTTGTAATAACTCATCTTATTTTCTGGACATTGATTCCATCACTTACAAATCATAATTTACCCTTAGATACTATTGAGGCTTTAGCTTGGGGGAGTAATTTAGATTGGGGTTTTAATAAGCATCCACCCATGAGTGCCTTCTTTCCAGAAATATTTTTTCAAATTTTTGGATCTCAAGATTGGGTTTATTATTTGTTAAGTCAAATTTTTGTAATTATTTCTTTTTATTATGTTTTTAAATTTTCAAATGAAATATTTAATAATAAATTATTAGGTTTAGTTTCCTTATTATTAATTGAAGCTATTTATTTTTATAATTTCACCACTCCAGAATTCAATGTAAATGTTTGCCAGTTACCTTTCTGGTCTTTAACAATTTATTATTCATGGAAAATTTATGGCAGTAAAGAAATAAAGTTTTTAGATTGTTTTTTAGTTGGGTTATTTGCAGCTTTTGGATTTTTATCAAAATATTTATTTATTTATTTATTAGTTTCAATTGACCTTTTATTTATTTATTTAATATTCTTTAAAAAGGAGAGAAAGTTTGATTTTAAATATCTAATTACCATTGAAGTTTTTTTAGTAGTTTTAGTCCCACATTTAATTTGGTTAAATAATAATGAATTCATTACTATTACATATGGATTAGCTAGAACTGGCTTAGAACAATCTAGTTTTATAGATCATATTAAATTTCCATTTATTTTTTTGTTAAAACAAGTAGGGATTTTAATTCCTTTTTTTATACTATCTTGGTTATTAATTAAAAAAATTAAATTAAATTTAAATTTTAAAGATAAAAAATTACTATTTTTACTAACAATTAATATTTTGCCAATTATTTTAATGTTTTTAACATCATTAATTACTGGATCAAAAATAAGAACGATGTGGATGACACCATTCTATTTGTTTTTTGGCACATTAACTGTTTATTTGTTTCAAGCTCAAATTAATCTTAAGAATTTAAAACCATTCATGGTTGGATTTATTTTCTTCTTTTTTTTATCACCTGTGCTTTACGCTTATGTTTCGATTTCAAAAGATGATAAGAGAACTGATTATCCAGGAAAAGAAATCGCAGTTAAAACACAATATGTCTGGGATCAACAATTTAACTCAAAAATTAACGTAGTTTTAGGTGATGAGTGGAGTGCTGGAAACATATCTTATCATTTAAAATCCAGACCAGTTTGGAATGGTTTTGTTGAAAGAGAAAAACTCGATCAATTGAAAGATTACATGTGCCTTGATAATGTTTGTGTAGGATCAAGATAGATGAAATATGTAATTTTAATTCCAATTTATAATGATAGAGAGTCATTAAAACTTCTGATTGAGAATATTAACAATGAAATAAATAATTTAAATCATGATATTTCATTAGTGGTTATTAATGATGCGTCATCCCAACAGATAATTGATACTTATCTAAATACAGAAAATATTAGCTCTATAGAAATTATAAATATGAGAGAAAATAGAGGCCATGCAAGATGTATTGCTTCTGGTTTAAAGTATATATTTGAAAAGAAAGATTTTGATTTTGTAATTCCAATGGATGGTGATGGCGAAGATAGACCTGAAGAAATTAAAAGTTTCATTCAACTTTCAGAACAATCAAGTGAAAAGTCTATTATAGGCGAAAGAGTCAAGAGATCTGAAGGTATAATTTTTCAATTATGTTATCAGTTTCACAAATTCTTAACTTATGCATTTACAGGAAAATCAATTAAATTTGGCAACTTTACTTGTTTGTCAAAATCAACTGTAAAGAAACTTTTAGATGAAAAGGCTACCTGGAATAGTTTTTCTGGCTCATTAAAAAAAATAGAAAAAGATTTAATTTCTATTCCATCCATAAGAGGCAAAAGATATTTTGGACCATCTCAAATGAGCTTCTTTAATTTGTTAAAACATTCACTTTCAATAATTAGTGTATTCAGAAAAACTGTTCTTATTCGGTCAGCTTTATTTATAATTTTTTATATTTTACTTATTAAAAGTTATGCATCGGTAATTACATCGTTACCTTTAGTTTTCTTGTTAATAATGATTTATTCAATTTCTAGTTTAGCTTTAAGAGAAAATATTGAAGAATTTAATAATTGCTTAACAAATATTCACGATATTGATAAAATTAAATAAAATATGAAAAACTTTTTTAGAAAAGTTGCATACGGAATTGGACCAAATGAAGATATTCCTTCAGATCCATTAAATTGGGCACTCAATCAAGTTGATGAAATTCCAGACTTTTCGTGGAAAGGAAAAATATACTCTGAAAAAGAACTTAGAAAACATTATAGAGATTGGGTTTATGGCGATAGAAAAGTTTTACGAAAAAAATATAAAGACAATAAAACTCTTTATAAAACACACAAAGATATTTTAAGACACAAGACTGGTCAAAAATTTTGGGAGTCTCTAGAAATATCAATCAGACATAATGAAGGTATCAATAGTAACCATCCTGTATTAGCTAAACTTTGGATGTTTTGGGGGAATTTTTTTGCAATTAGCGAAAAAGATTTTTTAGCAAATTATTCAACAGGCGCATATCAAAGAGAAATTATTCGACCAAATTTAAATCAATCATTTGAAAAAATGGTTTATGATGTAACGACTTCTTGGGCAATGATCCATCATTTAGATAATAGCGAAAGTGCTGGACCAAAGAGTGTTACTGCTGGTGAAGAGTGGAGACGTAGAAAAAAAGAACCTGCAACAATTAACGAAAATCACGGAAGAGAGCTCTTAGAATTACATACAGTTTCACCGAAAGCTGGATACACTCAAGAAGATGTTGTTCAATTAGCATATATTATGACAGGTTGGCAACATAGATGGAGCAAACAAAATCTAGAAACAGGGAATGTTTGGTTTAATTCTGAGTATCATCAAAGAGGAAAAAAAACTGTTTTAGGGAAAGAATATAAGAGAGGAAAAAAAGCTTTAGCAGCTGTGATCAAGGATTTGGTAAATCATCCAAATTGCAGAGATTTTGTTGCTGAAAGACTTTGTAGATATTTAATTACAGATGAACCTACAAAAGACATGAAACAACCTATTATTGATGCTTTCAAAAATTCTGAGGGACATTTACCAGAGATACACAAAGCAGCAATAAAGGTGGCATTTGATTACAACGATAAATACAAAAAATTTCAAACGCCTGAAAATTGGTTAATTCAAGTTGCAAAAATTGCTGATTTAAATTGGCCACCATCACCAGAACTAATGGATAAATACGAGCTTGGTCAGAGACCGTTTGATTCACAACGAGAACCTGAATGGATTTTACAAAATATTGGTCACCATCCTTATAGAGCAAAACAACCAAATGGTTGGTCAGACCATTCTGATGATTGGATTTCACCAGAATTATTAATTAGAAGACTTGTATACGCAAAAGCAAGTTACAATTTTTCTAAAATGGAAAATAATAAAAATGCTGCATATTATGAAAATATTGTTGAAAAAAATTTTGATAATCCAAGTAAAATAATGAAATATATAAACCAAAAAAATAGAGCTGTTGAAAAACATACTTTACTTTTTAACCACCCGGAGTTTTTAAAAGCATGAAGATATCAAGACGAGATTTTTTAAAAACCACAGCTGTAACTTCATTATATTTTGCTGGTTTTGGAGCTGCCAGTTATGCAAATTCAGGACCAAAAAAAAATCTAGTCATAATTATGTTGCGTGGTGGAATGGACGGTTTATGTGCAATTCCTGTTAAAGGCGATAAAAATTTTGAAAAATTAAGAAGCAAAATAAATCTTGATAGAACTTTAAAATTAACATCAGACTTTGATTTGCACCCAGCATTAAAAACATTCAAAAGTCTTTGGGATCAAAATTTAAGCGCAGCCGTGCATGCAACAAACATTCCTTATACAGGTAGATCACATTTTGATGGTCAAAATTTAATGGAGTCGGGTGGAAAAATTCCTTATCAAGAAAAAACAGGTTGGCTTGGAAGGGGAATGAAAACAGCTGGGCTAACAGGGCAAGGATTAGCTTTAGCTCTACCAATGCCTTTACTGATTAGAGGCGTTCCAATGAATAATAATTATTTTCCTGTGGGTCGTAGCCTACCATATCCTGCAACTCTAGAATTAATAAAACAAGCATACAAAGAGCATGATGAAAAATTGTTAAGTAATAATTTAGAAATAATTCTAAATAGAGATTTTAACAACAGATCAAGGGATGATGCTTGGATTTTAGCTTCAAGTGCTGGTACAGAGTTATCAAAACCCGATGGGCCTAAAGTTGCAGTATTCGAAGTGGATGGCTTTGATACACATGCTGCACAAGGAGCAACGGACGGTGCTCATGCAGATTGTCTATCAGATTACGACAATATCGTTAGATCTCTAAAATCATCAATGTCTGAAGAGGCATTTAATAATACTTTAGTTTTAACTCTAACTGAGTTTGGAAGAACAATTAAACAGAACAGTAGTAATGGGACAGAGCATGGTTACGGCTCAGCTATTTTAATGGCAGGAGGACTTGTTAAAAAAGCGCAAGTTCATGCAGATTGGCCAGGATTAAAGAAAAAAGAATTATTTGAAGGAAGAGACTTAAATTCTACAATAGACTCTAGAGCAATTTACGCTTCAGCAATGTCTACAGTTTTTGATGTAGATTTTAAGAAAATTACTAAAGAAGTTTTCTGGGGTGAAAATCTACCAAATTTATCTGATAAACTTTTTAAAGTTTAGCAGCAGCCACAACTTTTTTTAGCAGCTTTTGGCTGAACTTCAGTTTTTGCAGCTTCTAATTCTTTCTGTTCGTTTTCAAGAACTTTTTGTTTCTTTGAGATTTTGTCTTCAAAGTAATCATAAAGAGAAGCAAAACCTAATTTAGAGGCTTTTTTTTCCTCATAATTTTTTCGCCCTTTAAGGTTTTCAATTATTTTGACTATTTCTTGGTTCTGCATGCTTTCTTTTTATTTAAAAAGGTAAATTAATCAAGCTATAAAATTAGCAAACTATAAAGAGGTTTTTTTGTGCTAGGATGATATGATGAATATAAGTCAAAAAAAATTAGAAAAATCTAAAGGCAGATTAGAAATAAAAATAAAAGACCAAAACTTACAAAAACTTTATCAACAAGGATCTTTAAAAGCTTTGATGCCAGATTTTCATGAAAATTTAAAACAATTGATGCTCATCAATACTGCTGGTGGAATTACTAGTGGAGATGAATATAATTACGATATAGAGATTGATAAATCTGATCTCTGTATTTCAACTCAGGCTGCAGAAAAGATTTACAGCGGTTTCGGAGATCCAGCCAACTTAGTAATTAATTTAAATTTATCAAACAATTCAAATTTATTTTGGTTACCTAAAGAATTAATTTTATTTAACAATTGTAACTTAAAAAGAAAAATTAATTTTAATTTATCAAAAGACTCAAATTTACTTCTTTGTGAAAGTATTATTTTTGGACGAACTTCTATGAAGGAGGAGTTTGAAAAGGGATATTTTTCAGATTTTTGGAATATTAATATTGATAAAAAATTAATTCATACAGAAGCAATAAATACAGGTTTATTCGAAAAAAAATATTTGAACAGTCTTTCGATATTAAATAATAATTCTGCAGTTGCGACAATTATTATTGTAGGAAATAAGTTTTTGAATAACGTTAATAATCTGTCTGAAACTTTAACTAACAATGAAAATACAACTTCAAATTATTCACATTGGGATAATAAATTGATCGTAAGACTTTTATCTAAAGATAGTTATAATCTTAAATTTGCAATTAATAAAATTTTGTCTTATTTTTTTGAAGGTTCAAAGATACCAAAAGTATGGAATATATAAATGAAACTTACTCCTAGAGAAAAAGATAAACTTTTAATAAGTCTTGCAGCAATTGTTGCTAAAAATAGATTGTCAAAGGGTATAAAATTAAATTATCCAGAAGCTATAGCTTTAATAACAGATTTTGTAGTGGAGGGAGCTAGAGAAGGAAAAAGTGTTGCAGAACTAATGGAGGCAGGAGCTCATGTCATTAAAAAAAAGGATTGTATGGAAGGAATTCCAGATATGGTGAAGGAAGTTCAAGTAGAAGCTACTTTTCCAGACGGAACTAAATTAGTAACAGTGCACAAACCAATTAGATGACAATATTATGAAGCCAGGTGAAATAATTGCAAAAAACGAGGATATAGACTTAAATAAAGACTCCAAAGTTACTAAGATAAAAATTTCTAATACTGGAGACAGACCTGTGCAAGTAGGAAGTCATTATCATTTTTTTGAAACTAACGAGCATTTAGTGTTTGATCGAGAATTAGCATATGGAAAAAGATTAAATATCCCTTCAGGGACTGCTGTGAGATTTGAACCAGGACAATCCAAAGATGTTGAGCTTATAGAAATAAATGGGTTAAAAAAAATATTTGGGTTCAATAAGAAAGTTATGGGTAGTCTATAATGGCAAAGATTTCTAGAGCAGCTTATGCGGATATGTATGGGCCTACTACAGGAGATAAAGTAAGGCTTGCAGATACTGACTTATTTATAGAAGTTGAGAACGACTTAACTACTTATGGTGAAGAAGTAAAATTTGGTGGTGGAAAAGTAATAAGAGATGGGATGGGCCAATCACAAGCTAGTAGAGAAAAAGGAGCCGCTGATACAGTTATTACAAATGCTTTAATAGTTGATGTAAATGGAATTTATAAAGCTGATGTTGGTTTAAAAGATGGAAAAATATTTGAAATTGGTAAAGCCGGAAATCCAGACACTCAATCTAAAGTAAATATTATTATTGGTCCAGGAACAGAGATAATTGCTGGTGAAGGAAAAATTTTAACAGCTGGGGGTTTTGATAGTCATATTCATTATATATGTCCCCAACAAATTGACGATGCTTTACACTCAGGTATTACAACTATGT
This sequence comes from uncultured Pelagibacteraceae bacterium, assembly GCA_902571425.1. Classification (GTDB taxonomy): domain Bacteria; phylum Pseudomonadota; class Alphaproteobacteria; order Pelagibacterales; family Pelagibacteraceae; genus Pelagibacter. Next base: position 309,599 of record CACGBZ010000001.1, read on the forward strand.
TAGGAGGAGGTACTGGACCTGCTCATGGCACACTTGCAACAACGTGTACACCTGGACCATGGCACATACAAAGAATGATTCAATCTGCAGATGGTTTTTCTATGAATTTAGCTTTTGCAGGGAAAGGAAATTCTTCATTACCTGATGGTCTTGAAGAACAAATTCTAGCAGGAGCTTCAGCTTTAAAATTACATGAGGATTGGGGAACCACTCCTGGAGCAATTGATAATTGTTTGAATATTGCTGACAAAAATGATGTTCAAGTAATGATTCACACAGACACTTTAAATGAAAGTGGGTTTGTAGAAAACACAATAAAAGCAATAAACAAAAGAACTATTCATGCTTTTCATACAGAGGGTGCTGGTGGTGGACACGCACCAGATATAATTAAAGTTTGTGGAGAAGAGTATGTTATTCCTTCTTCCACAAATCCGACCAGACCATATACTGTCAATACAATAGAAGAACACTTGGACATGTTGATGGTTTGTCATCATCTCGATAAATCTATTCCAGAGGATGTAGCATTTGCTGAAAGTAGAATCAGACGAGAAACAATTGCAGCAGAAGATATTCTACATGACATGGGAGCCTTTTCAATTATTGCATCAGATAGCCAGGCTATGGGTAGAGTTGGAGAAGTTATCATCAGAACTTGGCAAACTGCCCACAAAATGAAAGTTCAAAGAGGAAGTTTACCAGAAGAAAAAGGAGATAGTGATAATTATAGAGTTAAAAGGTATTTAGCAAAATATACAATTAATCCAGCAATTGCTCATGGAATTTCAAAACATATTGGTAGTATTGAAAAAAATAAACGTGCAGATTTAGTTTTGTGGGACCCAGCATTTTTTGGTGCCAAACCAGAGATGATATTAATAGGTGGAAGTATAGCTTGTGCGCAAATGGGAGACCCGAATGCATCAATTCCAACCCCTCAACCAGTTTACACCAGACCTATGTTTTCATCATTTGGGACTTCGTTAGAAAAATCTTCTGTAATTTTCACAAGCAAATTAGCTCTTGAAAAGAATTCATTAAAAGATGCAAGTATAAGAAAAGACTTGTTACCTGTGGAAAATACAAGAGCTATTTCTAAAAAAGATATGATTTTAAATAACAAGTGTCCAAAGATTGAGGTTAATCCCGAGACTTATGAAGTAAAAGCTGATGGTGAAATAATTACTTGTGAACCAGCCAAAGAACTTCCTTTGGCACAAAGATACTTTATGTTTTAGCTTATGGATAATTGTTTTTTAATAGTTAATAAAATAATCAAAAATAAAGCAAAAGATCAGATATCTTTATCTTATGATGAGAGATTTTTAAGAAGAAAAAAACTTGTTTCAGATAATGGTTTTGAATTTTTAGTCAACTTGCCAGAGACAAAATCACTTTCAGAAAATCAAGCGTTTAGACTTCAAAGTGGAAACTTGATTTTAATAAAAAACAAAAAAGAAAGTTTACTTGAAATAAAAGGTAAAAATTTAATGCAACTTATATGGCATATTGGAAATAGACATATGCCTTGCCAAATTGAAAAAGATAGAATTTTTATTCAGTATGATGAAGTAATAAAAAAAATGATATTAAAATTAGGAGGAAAGGTTAAGAAAGTTTTAAGACCTTTTAAACCAGAGGGAGGAGCATATGGAATTGGTAGAACCCATAGCCACAGACACTAAAATAAAAGGTAAAAAAGATTTAAAAGAATCGTTACAAATTCTTCAAACTTGGTTTTCACCATCATTTCCTGTTGGAAGTTTTTCATATTCTCATGGTTTAGAGGCAATGATTAATGATAATTTTATTAAGTCAAAAGAAGATATTCTGGATTATTTAAAATGTATCTTAAAATATGGAACAGGTAAAAATGATATAATTTTAATGAAATATACCTACCAGGGAGAAGACTTAAATGAACTGGCATTATCTCTTTGTCCATCCAAAGAAAGAAAAATAGAGTCTATTGAAATGGGTAATGCTTTTAGAAAAGTGTTAGCTGATAGTTGGGATTTTAAAATTCTTGAAAATACTGCTTATCCAATTGCAGTTGCTAAAGCAGCTAAACATTTTGATATACCACTTAACTTAACAATAATATCTTATCTACAATCCTTTGTATCAAATCTAATAAATGTTTGCATTAAACATATACCAATTGGGCAAAAAATTGGACAGGACTGTATAATACAGACTTACGAATTAATAAGAGAAATAGAAAAAGAAAATCAAAATTTAAATTTAGAAGACTTAGGTGGAATTTGTTTTAATAGTGATATCTACAGTATCAAGCATGAAATTTTGAAAACGCGAATTTATAAGACATGAAAAATATAAATGGACCATTAAAAGTTGGAATAGGTGGACCCGTTGGTGCAGGGAAGACAAGTTTAACAGCTGAATTGTGTAAATTTTTATCAAAGAAAATTTCTATGGCTGTAATATCAAACGATATTTATACAAAAGAGGATGCAGAATTTTTAATGAAAGTTCAAGCTTTACCTCTTGAGAGAATTAAAGGAGTTGAAACAGGAGGATGTCCACACACAGCAATTCGTGAAGATGCTTCAATTAATATGCTTGCTGTAGAAAATATGAAAAAAAAATTTCCTGATCTTGATTTGATTTTAATCGAGTCTGGTGGAGATAATTTAGCAGCAACTTTTAGTCCTGAATTAGTTGATCTATCTATTTATGTTATTGACGTTGGCATGGGTGGAGATATTCCAAGAAAAGGCGGTCCTGCCATTCAAAAATCAGACTTGTTAATTATTAACAAGACAGATTTAGCTCCCCATGTAGAAGTTAATCTTGAAACTATGAAAGAAGACGTAAAAAAAGCCCGAAATGGCTTACCTTATGTTTTTTGCCAAATGAAAAAGCAAATTGGTGTTGAAGATGTTGCTAAATTTTTATTCTCATCAGGTGGACTATAGAGTTTTAGATCTAAGTTCTAATCGTTGGTAAACAATAGAAGTCAGCTGTATCAATTTTAGAAGAATACTGTCTTCGCATATTCCACTTCTTATGAACGCCCGCACTAGCAACACTCAAAGTAGATCTTCCGTATCGATGATTAGTGTTATCAATTGATCGCATTAAGCTATTTATTTTTTCATCCTTTTCAGATGTAAATAAATTTGTTTTATCACTAGCATTCGATAATCCTGTTAGCATCACACCTGCTTTTTGATAACGGTAACCATTTTTAAAAATACTCTCAAGTATTGAAACTGCTGTCTTAACTGTTTCAATACTATTGTGTGTTGCAATTGGAAAATCAACTGTCTTCGCATTTGAATAGTAACCAAAGTTTCTCTGGAAAGGACTGGTTCTAACAAATACTGTAATTGCTTTTGCAACTAAAGACTCTGATCTAATTTTTTCAGATGCGTTTAAACAATAGTTAGCAACCGCTTCTTTTAATTCTTGGAAAGTTTCAATTCTTTTTCCAAATGATCTTGAAACTACACAGCTCTTTCTTTTAGTAGTAGTTGTCTCTAATCCAATACAAGAAACTCCTCTAAGCTCCATCGCAGTTCTTGAACTTAGAACATTTGAACTTTTCTTGATCCAGGTATTAGATTTATTTTTTAATTGTTTAGCATTATAAATTCCATGCTTTTGATAAAATTTAGTTAATTGTCTACCGACACCCCAGACATCATTAATTTCAACTTTTTCTAAAATAGGATCTAAGTTTTCAATACCAATTAAACTTGTCACCCCTGATTGTTTTTTCTTAGCAATATGGTTTGCAACTTTACTTAAAGTTTTTGTATTTGCAATTCCTATACTGGTTGGGATACCAGTCCATTGTAAAACTGTTTCCCTAATTTCTTTTCCGATTTTTTCTACTTCATTATCAGGAAAGTTTGATAAATCTAAAAATGCTTCATCAATGGAGTAAACTTCTATTTCTGAATTAAATCTTTTAAGAGTTCGCATCACTCTTCTTGATAAATCTCCATATAAAGAATAATTAGATGAGAAAACTTCAACTTTATTTTTAAGAATAATATCTTTTGCTTTAAAATAAGGTTCCCCCATTTTAATACCCAAAGCTTTTGCTTCATTAGATCTTGAAATGATACAACCATCGTTATTAGATAAAACGACAACAGGCTTTCTTCTTATTTTTGGATTAAATAATCTTTCACACGAAACGTAAAAAGAATTACAATCAATTAATGCTATTTTTTTAGTACGTTGAATGGATGACATAAGTAACAACCCCCCAAATAAAAATATCTTGTTCTTCGTTAATTAAAATTCTGTCAGAAAACTCTTTAGATCCAGAAGTTAAAAATTTTTTATCTCGTTCTTGAACTAAGGTTTTAACCACAAGTTCGTCATGAACATTCGCAATCACTGTTGAAAAGTTTTTTGGTTTTAAACTTTTATCAACCACCAATAAGTCACCATCATTAATTCCAACATCGACCATGGATTTTCCTTGAACTCTGATGATGAAAGTTGCTGGAACATTTCTTATTAAATGCATGTTCAGATCAATATCTTCTTCGATATAATCAGTAGCAGGGGAAGGAAAACCAGCGCCTGCTTTATGTAGATAATAAGGGATTGTTAGTTTCATGTTCTTGTTTTGTTCTACTTTATAGACCATTTATACAATACACTCAAGAGGTTGTATTTTGAGTCCGTAATTGAATCAAAAGTGAATCAAAACGTGAACATCGAAAACAACATTTGGTGGACATGTGGATAACTTTTACAATAAGTAGTCTTAAAGTGATTTAAAAAGGAAAATTATGATTTGTATTAAAGCCAATATTCCAGAAGAGTTAAACGAAATAGATGATGAATTAAAAGCAGTTTACCATAGCAAAGACACCGTTTGTTTTTTTATATTAAAAACAAGAGAATTAAGAAATAAGTTTATAGAAGAAACCAAAGGAATGAACAAAAGTGAAAGAGAAAAAGTTTATGAGGTATATAATAAATAAATCATGAATATTTTAGATTTTGTGATGGTTGGTTCTGATGATCATGAAAAATCAGGTGATTTTTATGATGCTGTATTTGAACCTTTGAAATTAAAAAGAGTTTTGAAAACACAAAAATATCTTGGTTACGCTCATTCAAGTGATCCAGAGAAAGTCCAATTTTATGTAACACATCCAGTAAATGGAAAAGATGCAACGTTTGGCAATGGAACCCAAATAACTTTATTAGCAGATAACAAAGAAGCTGTTGAAAAATTTTATGAAATTGCAATTTCCAAAGGAGCAACAGATGAGGGAGCTCCAGGAGTTAGAAAAGATGGAAATTATTATGGATATATTCGTGATTTAGATGGAAATAAGATTGCAGCTAAAAGTATTTTAAAATAAAAAAGGAGATATATGAAATTAAATTGCCATTGTGGAGCTGTAGAAGCAGAAATTAATGCTACAATTAATGAATTAGCAAAAATTGTAAGATGTAATTGTTCAATATGTAAAAGAAAAAATGCAACAATGGGAATGGTTAAAAACGAAGATTTTAAAGTTACTAAAGGACAAAATAAATTAAAACTTTATCAGTACCATACTAAAGTGGCTAACCATTACTTTTGTACTGAATGTGGAATTTACACTCATCACAATCCAAGAAGTGCACCTGCTATGACTGGTTTTAACTTAGGCTGCGTAGATGAAGTTAAAGTAGAAGATTTAAAAGAAGTAGCAAACTTCGATGGTTTAAACCATCCGATGGATCAAGAAAAATAAAAGTCTAATGAAATTATCTGAAGAGTGTTTTAAGAAAGTTAAAAAGGATTGTTTTAAATTTATTAAATCACAGGAAACATCAACAGAAAAGTTCGGCAACAAACAGGGGATGATCAAAAATTATTTAATCCCAATATGTTTTTGGATTGCAAAAAAATCAGATAACAAAAAACCTTACTTTGTTGGATTAGCTGGAGGTCAAGGAACAGGCAAAACAACGATAAGCTCAATAATTAAGATAATATTAGAAAAGTATTTTAAATTAAAAGTATTTAAAATTTCTATTGATGATTTTTATAAAACTAGAAAAGAAAGAATAGCTTTATCAACAAAAGTACACCCAATGTTACTTACTAGAGGCGTTCCTGGAACTCATGATATTAATATGATGTTAGATTTCTTTAAGAAATCTAAAGCAAAAAAATTTAAAAGCATGAAATTACCAAATTTTAATAAGGCAATTGATGACAGATTTCCTAAAAATAAATGGAACACAATTAATAAAAGACCAGATGTAATTATTTTTGAAGGATGGTGTGTTGGGGCAAGAGCAGAAACTAACAAGACATTAAAAAAATCAATAAACTCTATGGAAAAGGCGAATGATCATAAAATGGTTTGGAGAAGATATGTTAATCAACAATTAAAAACTAGATATAAAAAGCTATATTCTCAGTTAAATTGTATGATTTACTTAAAAGCAAAAAACTTTAGTTTACTTCAAAAGTGGAGATTAAAGCAGGAACATAAACTATGGTTAAAAACAAAGAAAAAAGGTGGTCATAAAATAATGAGTAAAGGGGACGTAATAAATTTTATGCAAACTTACCAAAGAATAACTCAAAACATGTTTAAAAACATGCCCAAATACGCCTCTATAATTTTAAATTTAAACAGTAACCATCAAATTAAAACTGCTGTATATAAATCGAAATGAAAAAAATATTTATCATAGTTATCGCATCGATATTCTATTTTAGTAACGCATTTGCGGTTACCCTTCTTGATGCATTAAATCAGGCATATAAAAATAATATTCAACTAAATGCTGAAAGAGAAAATATTAAAGCATCAGAAGAGGATGTAAATATTGCAAAGGCAGATTATAAACCTTCTTTGACATTAAGTGGAACAAAAAGTATTGAAGATACAAATAAACTTACTAATCAAAGTGGAGGTGATGCAAATATAAATGATGTAGACCCATTCACTACTTCAATTAAGTTAGAGCAAACATTATTGGATTTTGGCAGAGGCTTAAATCTTGAAAAAAATATTACTGCTTTAGATTTAGCAAAAGCTAAATTAGTTAAAAAAGAACAAGATATTTTACATAAAGCAATTGATGCATTTACAAATTTAATTTTAGCTAGAGAAACTTTGGATGTTAACGCAAAAAATTTAAATCTTTTAATCAGACAAGTTGAAAATGATCAAATTAGAAGAGACAGAGGTCAAATTACAAACACTGACTTAGCACAATCTGAATCATCGCTTGCAGGAGCTCAAGCGCAATTTGCAAAATCAAAAAGTGATTTATTAATTAGTAAACTAAATTATGAGAATATAATCGGTAAAATCAGCGATCCAAACCAATTACAGAAAAACTCAACAGCAATAGTCAGTATTCCAAAATCTTTAAATGATGCAATTAATATTTCAAAACAAAATAATCCAGATATTCAAATAGCAAAATTTGACTTAGCTAAAGCTGAAAAAGAATTAGCAATTTCAGAGTCAGATTTAAAACCAACTGCTTCTTTATCTTTAGAAAGATCTTATACAGATGATCTAAGTTCTACTTATGATGAAAGAGAAAAAGATGTATTAAAGGCAACAGTCAATTGGCCTTTTTATTCAGGTGGAAAAAAAAGATCAACTATTTCTAAAAATTCAAATTTAACTACTAGAAAAAGATTATTATTAGATGATGCTGTAAGAACAAATGAAACAAATGTTGCAAGTGCATGGTCTAGTCTAGAATCTTCTGAAAGTTTTTTAAATTCAGTTAGGGTTCAAGTAAATGCAGCTGAAATTGCTAATGAAGGAATAGCTGCAGAATACGAAAGAGGTTCGAGAACAACTTTAGATGTTATTCAATCAAATGCTTTATTACTTTCTGCTCAAATTTCTTTAGCAAGTTCAGAGAAAAACTATCTAATGGCTCAATACAATCTGCTTAAAGCAGTAGGCTTGCTTAATAGCCAATATCTAAAACTTAAGTAATTATTTGATTTTTAGGGGTAAAAAATAAATATATTGCTAATGAGAACAAAATGTGTACATTTATTTCATGATTCGAGTGTTAAAAAATTTAAAAAAAGAGGCAAAAAATGACGAAAAATAACCTAAAAGTAGTTAAATCTACTAAAGACCAAGAAATGGACGTTAAAGAAAAGAACAAAGCATTAGACGCTGCGATAGCTCAAATTACAGATAATTTTGGAAAAGGCTCTGTAATGAAGCTTGGTGAAAAGAGAGCGATGGATATCGAGTCTGTTTCAACAGGTTCTTTAAGTCTTGATTTAGCTTTAGGAATAGGTGGATTACCAAAAGGAAGAATAATTGAAGTTTACGGACCAGAGTCATCTGGAAAAACAACATTAGCATTACAAGTTGTTGCTGAAGCTCAAAAAGCTGGAGGCATTTGTGCATTCGTTGATGCAGAGCATGCATTAGATCCAGTTTATGCAAAAAAATTAGGAGTAAATACAGAAGAACTTTTAATTTCACAGCCAGACACTGGTGAACAAGCATTAGAAATCGCTGATACACTAGTAAAATCAGGCTCTATTTCAGTAATCGTTATCGACTCTGTTGCAGCTTTAACGCCAAAAGCTGAAATCGAAGGCGAGATGGGAGATCATCACGTTGGTCTTCAATCAAGATTAATGAGTCAGGCATTAAGAAAATTAACTGGTTCAATTTCAAACACAAACACAATGATGATTTTCATCAACCAAATCAGAATGAAAATTGGAGTTATGTTTGGAAGTCCAGAAACAACATCGGGTGGTAACGCACTTAAGTTTTACTCATCTGTAAGAATGGATATTAGAAGAATTGGTGCAATCAAAGATAAAGATGAAATTATTGGTAACTCTACAAGAGTGAAAGTAGTTAAGAATAAAGTGGCACCACCATTTAAAGTTGTTGAGTTTGACTTGATGTATGGAAGAGGAATTAGCAAGATGGGTGAATTAGTAGATCTTGGTTCTAAAGCAGATATAATTGAAAAATCAGGTGCATGGTATGCTTACAAAGGTGAGAAGATTGGTCAAGGTAGAGAGAATGCTAAGACTTATCTAGCTCAAAATCCTAAAGTTGCTGCAGAAATTGAAATGGCAATTAGAGAAAAAGCAGGTGTGATTTCTAAGAAAATAGAAGGAAATCCAATCGATCCTGAAAAATTGGAAAAAGAAAAGAAAGTAGCTGAAAAAGAAGAAGCTGATAAAGCAGAAGCTACTCCTCCATCTAAAAAGAATTAATAGGTCATCTTTATTAATAAAAGGCGCTTAATTTAAGCGCCTTTTTTCCCTTCGATATCTAGACATAGAATAAAAAAGCTGTATTTTAAAAATATGGCAGACAAAACACTCAATGAAATAAGAAATACTTTCTTAAAGTATTTTGAAAAGAACGATCACAAGATTGTGGAATCTAGTAATTTGGTTCCCAATAACGATCCTACATTGATGTTTGCCAACTCTGGAATGGTTCAGTTTAAGAATGTATTTACTGGATTAGAAAAAAGAGATTATGTGAGAGCCACAACATCACAAAAATGTGTAAGGGCAGGTGGTAAGCATAATGATTTAGAAAATGTTGGTTACACTCCAAGACACCACACATTCTTTGAGATGTTAGGAAATTTTTCTTTTGGTGATTACTTTAAAGAACAAGCAATTCATTATGCATGGAATTTGATAACTAAAGATTTTGGAATAGATAAAAATAGACTTTATGTAACTGTATTTCACGAGGATGATGAAGCCTACAATTTTTGGAAGAAAATAGCGGGTTTTAGCGATGATAGAATAATTAGAATAGCAACCTCAGATAATTTTTGGTCAATGGGAGAGACGGGTCCTTGCGGACCGTGCTCAGAAATATTCTTTGATCATGGTAATCATTTACCAGGTGGATTACCAGGAAGTAAAGATGAGGATGGAGATAGGTTTATAGAAATTTGGAATTTAGTCTTCATGCAATTTGAACAAGTCACTAAAGATAAAAGAATAAATCTTCCAAAACCATCTGTTGATACTGGCATGGGGCTGGAAAGAATTGCAGCTTTACTACAGGGCACTCATGATAATTATGAAACAGATCATTTCAAAAAAATAATTAACTCAGCTTCAGAAATTGTAAAAGTTAAATCAGATAAATCTAATCTTTCAAGTTTTAGAGTTATTGCCGACCACCTAAGAGCTAGTTCATTTTTAATTGCCGAAGGGGTTTTACCTTCAAATGAGGGAAGAGGATATGTTCTTAGAAGAATTATGAGAAGAGGAATGAGACATTCACATTTACTAGGATCTAAGGAACCAGTTTTTTATAATTTATTTGATACTCTAAAAAATGAAATGTCTGGCAACTATCCAGAGTTAGTTAGAGCAGAGTCTTTAATTAAAGAAACTTTAAAAATGGAAGAAGAAAAATTCCTAGTTTTATTAGACCGAGGAATAAAAATTTTAAATGATGAAATATCTAAAATAGATAAAGTATTGCCAGGTGAAGTAGCTTTTAAATTATACGATACCTATGGTTTCCCGTTAGATCTTACCGAAGATATTTTAAGAAACAAATCAATGTCAATTGATACTGAAAAGTTTCAATCTTTAATGAAGGAAAGTAGAGAACTTGCTAAGAAAAATTGGAAAGGTTCTGGTGATGCAGCGATTGAAGATATCTGGTTTGGAATAAAAGATAAATTAGAAGCAACTGAATTTTTAGGATATGAAACTAATCAAGCTGAAGGTGTCGTGTTGTCTCTTTTAAAAGACAACAAAGAAGTAGATCAGTTAAAAGAAAATGATGAGGGAATGATTATAGTAAATCAAACTCCTTTCTATGGAGAGTCTGGAGGTCAGGTTGGTGATACTGGTGAAATAGTATCAAATGACTTCAAATTTGAAGTAACTGATGTCCAAAAAAAACTAGGAGATTTATTTGTTCATTATGGAAAGGTTAAGAGTGGATCTATAAAACTACAGGAAAGTGTAGAGTTAAAAATTGATGCGGAAAGAAGAGATAATACCCGTGCTTATCACTCAGCAACCCATCTGCTACATGAATCTTTACGAAGAGTTCTAGGTACTCATGTAACTCAAAAAGGTTCATTAGTAGAGCCAAGTAGATTAAGATTTGATTTTAGTCACATGAAGCCAATTTTGAATGAAGAAATTGATAAAATAGAAGAATTTGTAAACAAAATGGTGTCTAAAAAATCAGAGGTTAAAACTAGATTAATGACACCTGATGAGGCAGTTGATAATGGTGCTTTAGCATTATTTGGTGAAAAATACGGTGATGAAGTAAGGGTTCTTTCAATGGGAGACGAGGATGGAAAGTATTTTTCAACAGAGTTGTGTGGTGGAACACACGTCAAAAACACTGGAGATATTGGTAAATTTAAGATTGTCAGTCAGTCTTCAATTGCTGCAGGGGTTAGAAGAATTGAGGCTTTGAGAGATAAACAATTAGAGGATTATTTAAAAAATAAAGAAAAATTATCAAACCTATCTGCAGAAAAAGATGAGGAAACAATTAAAGAATTAAGTCAGCAAATTATTAAATTAGGAGGAAAACCAAGTTTAGAAGAAACCGACCAGAAAACTTTAATAAAAAATTTAACTAAACAATTAGAGACTATCTCAGTAAATGCAATTTTAGAGGATAAATCTAAAAATATTATTAAAGATGAAGAAATTAATGGAATTAATTTAAGACTTCAAAAAATAGATGGATTACCTCCAAAAGAATTAAGAAAACTTGTAGATAAAGGTAAAAAAGATTTAGGCGAAGGTATTGTGGTTGTGTTTGCAAATAAAGATGACAAGGTTGGATTAGCTGTTGGAGTAACTGATAATTTAACCAACAAGTTTGATGCAGTTCAGTTTGTTAAAGTTGGATCTGAAATAATTGGTGGAAAAGGTGGTGGAGGCAGAAAAGACTTTGCCCAAGCTGGTGGACAAGATCAGTCAAAAATTGAAGAAGCTTTTGAAAAGCTTAAGAGTTTAGTTTAATTTCTTTTTTAAATTACCATCAATTTCATCTAAAAATTGATTTGTAGTTAAGAATTTACTATTTGGACCAACAAGAATTGCCAAATCTTTTGTCATTGATCCACTTTCCACACATTCAATACAAACTTTTTCTAAAGTTTGTGCAAATTTGATCAGTTCTTCATTACCATCTAATTTACCTCTGTGAGCTAATCCTCTTGTCCAAGCAAAAATTGATGCGATTGGGTTTGTTGAAGTTTCTTTTCCTTGTTGATGCATTCTATAATGTCTTGTTACTGTTCCGTGTGCAGCTTCTGCTTCCATTACTTTTCCATCTGGAGTTAATAAGGTACTCGTCATCAATCCCAAAGACCCATAACCTTGTGCCATAGTATCTGATTGCACATCTCCATCATAATTTTTACAAGCCCAAATATATTTTCCACTCCATTTCATTGCACATGCAACCATGTCATCAATTAATCTGTGTTCGTAAGTCAAATTATTTTTTTCAAATTCACTTTTATATTCTTTGTCAAAAATTTCTTGGAAAATATCTTTAAATCTTCCATCATATTGCTTTAGAATTGTATTTTTTGTAGACATGTAAACAGGCCATTTTTTAATTGAGCCATAACTAAAACAAGATCTTGCAAAGTCTTCTATAGATTTATCTAAATTGTACATTGATAAAGCCACACCAGGGCCTGTAAAATTAAATACTTCATATTTAATTTCATCTTTTCCATCTTCTGATGTCCACTTCACTTCCATTTTTCCTTTTCCAGGAACTTTAAAATCTGTTGCTCTATATTGATCACCAAATGCATGTCTTCCAATAATCACTGGATCAGTCCAAGAGGGAACAAGTTTTGGAATATTTTTACAAATAATTGGTTCTCTAAATACTGTTCCTCCAATTATATTTCTTATAGTTCCATTTGGAGATCTCCACATTTTTTTTAAATCAAATTCTTCTACTCTTGCTTCATCAGGGGTAATCGTTGCACATTTTATTCCAACACCGATTTTTTTGATTGCATTCGCAGAGTCGATGGTAATCTGATCATCAGTATTATCTCTACTTTTCATGCCTAAATCGTAATATTCAATACCAAGATCTAGATATGGGAGGATTAATTTATTTTTGATGAACTCCCAAATAATACGAGTCATTTCATCGCCATCCAGCTCGACAACTGGGTTTTTTACCTTGATTTTGCTCATTAAATAAAAATTATCTTATTAATTGAATTTGATCATTTTATATACATATTAATCGAAAATTAGCAAATAGAAGAATATGTTTAGTAAGATATTTCCAAAGATTCATACAGAAGGATACAAGTTTATAGTAATAGCTGTATTCATAACAATTATTTTTCTAATTATTAATAATTTTTTAGGATTAATTGGAATATTACTAACTGTCTGGGTGTATTATTTTTTTAGAGATCCAGAAAGAACAATCATTGGAGATGATAGTTATCTTGTTAGTCCTGCTGATGGAGAAGTAATTAAAGTTGAAGAAGTTGATGGTCCGAAAGAACTAGGATTAGAGAATAAAAAATTTAAAAAAATTAGCATCTTCATGAATGTATTTGATTGTCATGTTAATAGAACGCCATGTTCTGGAACAGTTGAGGAAATTTTATACAAACCAGGAAAGTTTTTAAATGCATCACTAGATAAAGCCAGTGAAGATAACGAAAGAAATTATTACAAGATAAAAGATAATCATGGAAATGATATTGTAGTCGTCCAGATTGCAGGATTAGTTGCAAGAAGAATTGTTTGCGAGACAAATAAAAATCAGGAATTAAGTCAAGGTGATAGAATTGGTATGATTAGATTTGGTAGTAGAGCAGACGTTTATTATGAAAACTATGAACCACTTGTTAAAGTAGGTCAGACAGCAATTTCTGGAGAAACGTTGCTAGCAAAAAACTAATAAATGGAACAACCAAAGAATAATTTTAAATTAGTTGCAGACAAAAAGAATGCAAGAATGCTTCTTCCAAACATCCTTACATTAATAGGAGTTTGTATAGGTTTAACTTCAATTAGATTTGCATTAAGTGGAGAGTTTCATTTTGCAATCATTGCAATAATATTTGCTGCTTTAATAGATGGCTTAGATGGAAGAATTGCAAGATTAATAAAAGGAACCTCAAAGGTCGGTAAGGAATTAGATTCACTTACTGATATGATAAGTTTTGGTGTTGCGCCAGCATTTATAATGTATTTTTGGAAATTAAATACTTTTGGTAGATTTGGCTGGCTATTATGTTTGGTATATGTGATTTGTGTAGCTTTAAGACTTGCAAGATTTAATATTAGTTCTAATCAAGAACCTTCTTGGAAAGATAATTTTTTTGAAGGGGTTCCATCACCCGCTGGTGGCATATTAGTTTTAACACCTTTAATTATAAGTTTAAGTGGATTTGATTATATAAAAATTAATTACGACATAATCGTTCCAGTTTTTTTTATAGGAACATCATTTTTATTAATAAGTAAATTTCCAACTTATTCTTTTAAAAAAATAGTAATCCAAAGAAAAGCAACAATTTTTTTATTATTTACAATTGTTCTATTTTTTGGACTTTTATTAATTTATACATTTAATGTTATTGCTATAAGCAGCATAATTTACTTAAGTTTGATACCAATTAGTTTTTTTCACTATCAAAAAATGAAAAAAATTCATGAAAATGACAAAATTCAAGATGAAGATGATCTTGAAGACGTACTTTAATGAAAAAAAATGTCATTGTATCTTTAGCTGACGCAAATTATTTTCCTTTATTAAACGAACTAGTAGATTCAATAAAAAGTTTTAATGAAAGCAAGAATGTTGCAATTTGTATTTTAGATGCAGGATTAACCGATGACCAAAAAGAAATTTTACTTAAAAAGGTTGATGAAATTAAATCTGCTGAGTGGGATATAGAAGTTCCTGGATATAAAGTTAAAGGTAAAGAGTGGTTGAAAAGCCAGGTATCTAGGGCATTTCTACCTAAATATTTTCCTGATTATGAAAAGTATTTATGGATTGATTGTGATGCATGGGTAAATGATTGGGAGTGTATAGAGCTTTATTTTAAAGCTTGTGATTATGGGAAATTAGGTATTACCCAAACTATAGGACCTGGATATAAAATTACTTCAAGAGTAAATTGGTTATTTGGTAAACTTGCTATAATCAAATCACAAAATTTCAAACATGCAGTGAAATCAAATATTGGTTATGAGAAAGCTAGGAAGTTAGCTTTTGCTCCTCATATTAACATAGGTGTATTTTCATTAGAAAATAATTCTCCAGGGTGGGCTTCATGGCAGAAGAATTTATCTCAAGCGTTAAAAGCTGGAAATATTTTTGGGAGTGAAGGACTTGCAATTAATATGTCTGTTTATATTGATGATTTAGAAACAGAGTTTTTACCATTAAATTGCAATTGGATTACAAGCAACCTTTTACCAAAATATGACGAGAACAATAATACTTTTGTTGAACCATTTCTTCCAAATTATAAAATTGGAATTATGCACTTAGCTGCAGGAATTTGGAAAGATGGTAAAGACATGAGAATTGACAAAAGTATAAAAATTGAAATTAAAACTTTACAAGATAAAAAAATACTTAAAAGTTTAAGATATAGTAATTAATTGAAAAAAAATAAAATCTCTAAAAACTGGGTAAATAAGCAGCGTAGAGATATCTATGTTAGACAATCTAAAGTTGATGGTTATAGAGCAAGATCAGCTTATAAATTAATGGAAATTGATGAAAAGTTTAAAATATTTAAAGGAGGTTTGTCAGTTATTGATATTGGTGCTGCTCCTGGTTCCTGGTCACAATATGCTATGAAAACAGCCAAAAGTGGCAAGTTAATATCTATAGATCTTAAAAAAATGGAACCCATAGGTAATAGTATTCAAATTCAAGGAGATTTTACTGAAGAAAAAACTCAAGAAGAAATCAAGAAAAATATCAATGGCAAAGTAGATGTTGTAATGTCTGATATGGCTGTAGATACAACTGGAATTAAAAATATTGACTCAATTCAAACTGGAGAGCTATGTAAAGAAGCGATGTACTTTGCTAAAGATCTTATGAAAGAAAATGCATATTTTATCTCAAAAATTTTTATGGGCGGCACATTTAACGAAATCGTCGCAGAGGGAAAAAAATATTTTAAAGAAGTTAAGGTTTTTAAACCAAAATCTAGCAGAAAAGATTCTAAAGAAAGTTTTATAATTTGTAGAAAGATTCGATAGAGACTTTTAATTTAAAAGGAATCATATATAAAAGATTATGGTTCCCATAAAAGAAGCACTTACCTTTGACGATGTTACACTAGCTCCAAAGTATTCAGAAATATTACCCTCTGATGCAGACACAAGCGTGTCTTTAACAAAGCATTTAAAACTTAAAATTCCTCTCTTATCATCTGCAATGGATACTGTAACAGAAAGCAGAATGGCAATAGCTATAGCTAAAGCTGGAGGTATTGGAGTAATCCACAGAAACCTTGATATAAAAAAACAAATATCAGAAATAAAAAAAGTAAAAAAAGAAAAACTAATTGTTGGAGCGGCTGTAGGTGCATCAGCTAGTGAATTTATTAGAGCTAAAGAAATAATTAAAGAAGGTGTAGATTTAATCGTAGTAGACACAGCGCATGGTCATACAAAAAAAGTTTCTGAAATAATAAAATATATTAAAAAAAATAAATCTAAAAAAATTGCGTTGTGTGCAGGAAATATAGCAACACTAGAAGCTGCAAAATTCCTAATAAAGTTAGGAGTAGATATAATTAAAATTGGTATAGGACCAGGCTCTATTTGCACAACAAGATTAGTCGCTGGAATAGGAGTTCCTCAATTAAGCGCAATTTTAGCTGTAAGAACTGGTTTAAAGAATAAAAATGTTAAAATAATTTCAGATGGTGGAATAAAATATTCTGGAGATTTAGCAAAAGCATTTGCTGCAGGAGCTGATGCTGTAATGATCGGTTCATTATTTGCAGGCACAAATGAAACTCCAGGAAAATTAATTAAAAAAAATGGACAACTTTTCAAAAGTTTTAGAGGAATGGGTTCTGTAGGTGCTATGAATAAAGGATCAGCTGATAGATACTTTCAAAAAAAACAAAAAGATTCCTCAAAATATGTACCTGAGGGCGTTGAAGGTTTTGTAAAATATAAAGGAGATGTTGGAAGTATTATTTATAAATTAATTGGTGGATTGAAATCTTCCATGGGTTATCTTGGGTCAAAAACAATCATTAAATTAAGAAATAAACCACAATTTGTGAAAATTACAAAAGCTGGATTTTATGAAAGTATGGTTCATAATGTAGATGTGGTAAAAAACGATAGCAAATATTAATGAGCAAATTTTTTAAATTAATAGGATTAATACTTTTAACTGTTTCTTTTAACAATACGTCTTTTAGTAAAGAAAATTTTTTTAATGAAGCTTTAAAGTTGTTTAAAAAAGAAAAATATAAAGATGCGCGTTTTTTATTTGAAAGAAATATCGTTTTTAATCCAAAAGACGCAAAGTCATATTTATATTTAGCAAAAATTTATAACCAAGAAGAAAATCAAAGAAAGGAAGAATATAATTTAGAAACAACACTTTTAATTGAGCCAGATAATGAGGACGCTTTATTAATGCTAATGAAAATTGCATTAGAAAAATCGAATTATGAAAAAGTCAAAGATCTTTCTGATAAATTTGTGAAAGTTTGTAAAAATTTATGTGATGAAAACAAAGATATTCAAGAGTCATTAAAAAATATTGAACCTGAAAATAATGAGTCTTGATCAAAACCTTAATAAAATCTTAATAATAGATTTTGGTTCTCAATTTACTCAATTAATTGCAAGAAGAGTAAGAGAATTAGGTGTGTTTTCAGAAATAGTTAGTCACAAAAAAATAAAACTAAAAGACATAAATCACAGTATAAAAGGAATAGTATTATCTGGTGGTCCATTAAATGTTTATCAAATAAATAAATATTCATTTGATAAAAAAATTCTACAGCTTGATGTACCTGTTCTTGGAATATGTTTTGGGCATCAAATTTTGTCAAAACTTAATGGTGGAAGAGTAAAACAATCAAAACATAGAGAATTTGGTCTAGCTAATGTTTATAAAAAAAATAACAGTCTTTTAACAACTAATTTTTTTGGAAATAAAAAATCCAAACAAGTTTGGATGAGTCATGCTGATCAAGTTTCAAAACTTCCTAAGAATTTTAAAGTTGTTGCATCAAGCACGAATTCAAAATTTGCTATTGTTGAAAATAAAATAAAAAAATTTTATGGAGTGCAATTTCATCCAGAGGTGACTCACACAGAAAACGGAAAAAAATTAATAAGTAATTTTATTTTTTTAATTTGTAAAATAAAACGAAATTGGTCCTCTAAAGATCAAAAAAATCAGCTCATTAGAGATGTTCGAAAACTAGTTGGATCTAATAAAGTTATTTGTGCATTGTCAGGAGGCGTGGATAGCAGTGTAGTCGCTCAATTGCTAAATAAAGCGATTGGTAAAAAACTTTATTGTATTTTTGTAAACACTGGTCTTTTAAGAAAAAATGAAGAAGTACAAGTAGTTCAAACATTTAAGAAGCGTTTAAAAATGAACTTAATTTATGTAAATGCTGAAAAAGAATTCTTACAAAAGTTAAAAAATGTTTCTGATCCAGAGAAAAAAAGAAAAATAATTGGTAATTTATTTATTAAAATATTTGAGCGATATGCTAAGAAAATTAAAAATGTTAAATTTTTAGCTCAGGGAACCCTTTATCCTGATTTAATTGAGAGCAAATCTGTTACTGGCAGCCAAACTTCAAAAATAAAATCCCATCATAATGTTGGTGGTTTGCCCAAAAAAATGAATTTAAAACTAGTAGAACCACTAAAATTTTTGTTTAAAGATGAGGTAAGAAAATTAGGATTGGCATTAAATTTAAGTAAGGAGATTATTTCAAGACATCCATTCCCTGGACCTGGATTAGCCATTCGAATGCCTGGGATAATTACAAATGACAAAATTAAAATTTTAAAGGAAGCAGATTATTATTTTATCCAAGCTTTAAAAGACCATGGTCTTTACTATAAAATCTGGCAAGCCTATGCAGCTTTGCTCCCAGTTAAAACTGTTGGGGTCATGGGAGATAATCGTACTTATGAATATTTGTGTTTGTTAAGAGCAATTACCTCTGAAGATGGTATGACAGCAGATTATTATGAATTTAATAAGAGTTTTATGCAAAACATATCTAATAAAATTGTAAATAGTATTAGAGGAATAAATAGGGTTGTATATGATGTTACATCAAAGCCACCAAGTACTATTGAATTAGAATAATTTTTAACTATAAGTATCAATATGAAATATTTACATACAATGATTAGAATTAGTGATGTTGATGCATCTCTTAAATTTTTTTGTGAGGGTCTTGGACTTAAAGAGACAAGAAGGAAAGATAGTGAAAAAGGAAGATACACTTTAATTTTTCTTGCTCCACCAAATGATGAAAAGACAGAAATTGAATTAACATACAACTGGGATGGCGACGAGCTAGGAGAGGGTTCAAGAAATTTTGGCCATTTAGCTTACAGAGTAGATAATATTTATGAAACTTGCCAAAAGTTAAAAGATATGGGCTATACAATTAACAGACCTCCAAGAGACGGGCATATGGCTTTTGTTAGATCGCCTGATAAAATTTCAATTGAATTACTTCAAGATGGATATTTAGATCCCCAAGAACCTTGGGCTTCTATGGAGAATACTGGTATTTGGTAATATCCATCAAATGGATAAAATAAAAAAATTAATTGCAAAAAAAAACAAAAGTAAAATTGTTAGCTTAACAGCTTACTCTAAAAACATAGCATCAGTCTTAGATAACTATTGTGATATTGTTCTCGTTGGAGATTCTCTTGGTTCAGTTTTATATAATTATAAATCTACTCGACAGGTAACTTTGAATATGATGATTGAACATTCAAAGAGCGTAAGAATGGGCGTTAAGAAAGCTTTAATGGTTGTCGATATGCCTCACAACACTTACAGAAATCCAAAAGAAGCACTAAAAAATGCAAAAAAAATAATTTCAAAGACTAAATGTGATGCTGTTAAATTAGAAGGTGGAAAAAAAATTTATAACTCTATCCAAACTTTAATAAAAAATAAAATTCCTGTAATGGGTCATTTAGGATTACTTCCTCAGTCAGATAAAACATTCAAATTCAAAGGTAAGAAAAAATCTGAAAGAGAAAAAATATTGAAAGATGCAAAATTATTAGAAAGGGCAGGAGTATTTTCAATTGTGTTAGAATGCATTGAAACATCATTGGCCAAGTATGTAACCAAACAAATTAATATTCCAACTATTGGAATAGGAGCTTCAAATAATTGCGATGGACAAATATTAGTATTTGATGATCTTATTGGACTTAATCCAATTAATGCTAGATTTGTAAAGAAATATGCAAATATTCATAAACAAATTAAAACAGCTGTATCAAATTATTCAAAAGAGGTGAGGAAAGCTCAATTTCCATCAAAAAAATATTCTTATTAAATAAAATAAAAGTTACCTTATAGAAAAAGGATCAAGCGTAGGTTCGTCTGAAGTATAAAACCAAGTTGTTTTTACTCTTGTGTAGTCTTTAATTGAATCTAAACCTGCCTCTTTGCCATAACCACTGTCTTTAATTCCACCAAATGGCGCAGAAGGTGAGATTAATCTATAAGTATTCACAAAAGTAATTCCTGCTCTAATTGCTTTAGAAACTCTCATTCCTCTTGCAAGATTGCTAGTATATACACCTGATGATAAACCATATTGATTATCATTCATTTTTTCAATTACCTCTTCTTCAGTATCAAATTTCATCACTGATAACACAGGTCCAAACAATTCGTTTTCTGCTACTGGAAGATTATGATTATCACATTCAATAATTGTTGGAGGAAAATAATATCCTTTATTTGAAAATGAGTCTCTTTTACCTCCGCATTTAATTTTACCACCTTGATCAATAGTATTTTTTATATTCTTTTCTATAACCTCTAATTGTTTGAAACTGCTAAGAGGCCCCATCTCTGTTTTGGCATCCATTGGAGCACCGATTTTAATTTTTGATGCGCGTTTAGAAAGTTTATCTAAAAATTCATCATAAATTCCTTTTTGAATATAAAGTCTTGAACCAGCTATACAACTCTGACCACTTGCACCAAATATTCCTGCCGTAATTCCATTAATTGCATTTTCTTGTTCTGCATCATCAAATACAGCTACTGGACTTTTGCCGCCCAGCTCTAAACTCACTTCAGAAAGATTTTCGGCTGAATTTTTTATTATATGTCTTGCAGTTTCAGGCCCTCCAGTAAAAGCAATTTTTTCAACTAAATTATGTGTCGTCAAAGCTTTCCCACAAGGGTCACCAAAACCAGTTAATACATTAACAACCCCCTTAGGTATTCCAGTTTTTTCTATTAATTTTGCAAATTCAAATAAAACTGCAGGAGCAAGTTCCGAAGATTTTATCACCACGGTATTTCCCATAGCTAAAGCTGGTGCTAATTTTGTTGCAGTTAAAAACATTTGTGAATTCCATGGAATTATTGCTGCAACTACTCCTATTGGAATTCTTGTAGTGATGGCTTGAATATTTGGTTTATCAATTGGTAGAACAGTACCCTCGACTTTGTCAGCTAATCCAGCATAGTAGTCATAATATTCTGCAATATAAATTGCTTGTTTTTTTGTTTCTCTAAAAAGTTTTCCAGTATCAATTGTTTCAATTTCTCCAAGCATTTCAGCATTGGCTCTTAATTGATCTCCAATTGCTCTTAAAAATTTTGCCCTTTCTCTTGGAAGTAATTTAGGCCATTCTCCCTCAAAAGCTTTTTGTGCTGCTTTAACTGCATTATCAACATCTTTAGAACTTGCTTCTGGAACAACTGCCCAAGGCTCATTATGTTCTGGATTAAGAGTTTCAAATGTTCTTTTACTTTCAGAGTTAACCCACTCACCATTAATAAACATTTTATATTGTTTAAGTTTAGTCATTAGATCCAATAAAATTTTTGATTGTTAAATTTACATCATCAGCACATTCAATACCACAAAGATGTTTTCCATCTTTAATGATCTTTAATTGACTTTTAGAGATTAAAGCATTCAATTCTTGAGACATTTTTACTGTTGAGCCAATATCATATTCACCTGTCATAACGAGTGTATTAGCTATAATTTTATTAAAATCTTCGTCATTTTTATGATTAACGAATAGCTCATAAACTTTTAAAAAATTATTCATATTATTAGCAGACAGAATTGAACTAATTTTCTCATATATTTCCGGATTATTTTCTAGATATTTATCAGTAAACCATCTTTTCAAGGCTTGTTTTGAGAGCTTTAATTCTTGTTTTGCTTGTTCAAATCTTTGAGTAACAATTTTTTGTTGTTCCTCAGTTCTTTTATAAATAGAGCATAAAAGAGTTAATGTTTGTAAACGATCATTATGTTTAGTTGCAAAATTTCGTGCAATCAAAGACCCTATAGAGAAACCTACAAGATGAATTTTTTTAATATTTAGATGGTCTATTAGCTCTATTAGTTGTTTAGAAAAATCATCAAAAGTTATTTGCATTTTTTCTAATGACGATTTTCCATGGCCTAAAATGTCATAAGCAAGAGTTGAATAATAATCAAAAAATTCAAGTTGAGGCTGCCAAATTTCGTGAGTGAGACCTACACCATGTACAAATACTATTGGTACTTCTTGAGCTTTTTTATTGAAATAGTAATAGGTTCCTGAGGCAGTAGTTCCTGTTGTCATCAAGAATTATTTTGGTTCGATGCCCATTTCTTTCATGTCTTGATACCTGTCACCAGTTCTTGCATGTGCTCTACCACTTGATGCACCACCAATTGCGATAACCACTTCATCATCGAAGGGAGCATCATGAATAGTAAATTCATGAGTCAGGTAATATGGTCTTAATCCAGAATCTGTTTTATGCATCATAGGAATTGCAATCTTTGATCCAGCAGGTCCCCTTGTATTTGTAAAACTTAAATAGGAAGTTCCACCAACCGCATCTCTAAATTTATTTCCAAACCTTAAAGTATGAATAAAAGCCGAAGCATGCTCTATTTCACCGTTCAGTCCAACTATACCCGCCTTACCATATGCTAATATTTTTTCAGGTGAACCTATTTCTTTTATCAATTCTGGAACAAGTAAATCACCTAGCCTTGGCGCAAGATCTAAAATAGTTGGTCTGAGATCTTCAACAAAACCCTGACCATGCCATGGATTTTCAAACACTGCTGCTACTGATACCATTAAAACTGGTTCTTTAGCCTCTTTGCCTCCTTCAATAAAAGTTTTGTCTACAAATTTTGTAAATTTTCTTAATTCTAATTTCATTTTTTTTCTCTATGCTTGAAACTGTCTCTCCTAAAACTGTATAATGCTTTTGGATCTACATCAACATCTATCACAGATGGCTTGTTTGATTTAATTGCCGCTCTTACAGCTTCATTAATCTCAGAAATTTTTTTAACTTTAAAACCTTTTGCTCCATAAAGTTCTGCAACTTTATCAAATGAAGGGCTGGTAATATCTGCACCCAAATATCTTTTTCCAAAAAAATCTTTTTGATAAGCTTTTTCTGCTCCCCAGCTTTGATTATTCATCACAATAGTCGTTGTATTGATCCCGTATTCTACAGCGGTGCTTAGTTCTGAAATTGTCATTCCAAAACCACCATCACCCATAAGACTTACAACTGTTTTTTTTGGTTTTGCAACTTTGACTCCAAGACCACAAGCAAATGAAAATCCAACTAAACCAAAATCTAATGGAGTAAATAAAGAGGGAGGATCATAGTATTCTAAAGCATCAGTTGCTTGTAGACATAATGTTCCTGCATCTAAAGTAATAGCAGAGTTTTTAGGAAGTACTTTTCTTAATTGTTTAAATAGACCTTTAGGCTGTATAGGAAAATTCAAACCTAAATTTTCTTTATCTCTATTTAATAAATACTCCCTCCTTTCTTTTAAATAAGAGTTGGTCCAATTTTTTACGTTCAATTTAATTTTCTCTTTTTTAAGCTCATTAAATAGTTGTTTTGTTGCTGTCGCTGCATCTGCATGAATTTTTAATTTTGCTGGAAAATATTTTCCAAGCATTTTTTTTTCTATTTCAATATGAATAATTTTTGCTTTCTTATTTATATTTTCATAGGTGTAAAAAGTTGAATTAAATCCAAGTCGTGTTCCAATTGCTAAAATTACATCTGCGTTCTTAACTAATCTCGATGCAACAGGATTTCCTCTAGGTCCCATTTGTCCTGCATTTAATTTATGACCAAATGGAATTGCATCCCCATGACCTGCTGCTGTAACAATAGGTAGGTTACATAGTTCAGCTAATTTTATTACTTCTTTATATTTAGAATTATATTTTATTCCTGCACCAACAATAATAACTGTACATTTTGAAGATCCAATTAATTTAGCTGCCTTTTTAATATTTTCTCTATTTCCTTTTTGTTTATTCTCATTTGTGAATGATGGTTTTTTTGTATTGATATTATAATTGTTTGAAGCTGCTAAAATATTCCTTGGTAAATTTACGCATACCGGACCTCTCCTCGGTTTCATTGCTAAATTAAAAGCATCACTCATAATTTTTGGAATTATTTTTGAATTTTTTATAGTCCAAGTTTTTTTTGTAATCGGTGAAAACAAAGACTGTTGATCTAAACCTTGAAATGCATCTTCCATTTTATCTTTAGTTGAATAGGAACCTGCAAGCGCAACTACTGGTGAAAAAGCTGCTTTTGCTTGAGCAATGCCTGTAACTAAATTTGTAGCACCAGGTCCATTTTGTCCTGCAATAATTATACCAGGTTTGTTTGAGGCTCTTGCGTACCCATCAGCCATATGAGTACCTGTTCTCTCATCTCTGACACCAATAAATTTAATACTTTTTTCATGATAAAGAGCATCAAACATTTCCATTGTTGCTGAACCAATAAGTCCAAAAACATGTTTTACACTTTCTTTTTTTAATGATTGAACAGCAGCTTGTCCGCCGCTAATTCTTTTTCGTTTTTTATTCACGAAACTTTTTTAACTTCAGCATCAAAATCATCTTGGAAATGAGGCATAACTTTTTCTGTAAAAAGTCTTATACTTTTCATACAATCTTTATGCTTCACACCTGGGAAATTAGACCAAACTTGTAAATTTTGTAAATTCAATTCAGATTTTAATTCATGAATTTTATCAATCACATATTCTGGTGTTCCAAACAACATGTTTCTTTTATGTAAAAATTCATAATTTAATAAATCTAATTTACCTTTTGTCTCTGGTAATTCTTCACCTGGATCCATATGATTTCCTAAGCCTCTCCAATGGCAAACCCATCTCATATAATTTACCATATGTTCACCAGCCTTCTCTTTTGCTTCCTCCATCGTATCTGCAACAAACATATCTCTTACAAGCGAAACACCTTCGCCAAGAGGTATATTTTTCTTTGTTACCTCTGATCTTTTATTTTTATAAGCTTCAAATTTTGGTTTCAAAGCTTTAACTGTTGGTATCCACATGATAACGTTGATATTATTTTCAGCAGCCCACTCAATTGATCTTATTCCATCAACGACTTGATGAATTGGAGGATGTGGCTGTTGATAAGGCTGCGGAACAACACTAATTTTTTTCATAGTACTGTCTTCCATATTCATAAATTCTTCGCTAGGAGGACTCATATCATGCTGCCAAACATAATTTGGCGATGGATAAGTATAAAATTCCCCTTGGTGACTGAAAAATTTTTCACTCCATGCTTTTTTTAATACTTCTAAAGTCTCAGCAAATAATCTGAAATTTTTAGCCTGATCTTTTAAATCAGCCTCTTTGTTTAAATTTATTGCTTCTCTACCATAGATTCCTCTTGCTACACCGACCTCAACTCTCCCTTTTGAAAGTTGGTCTAATGTTGCAATATCCTCTGCTAATCTTATTGGATTATGGAAAGTAATAACGTTTGCTGCCTGACCTATTCTAATATTTTTCGTTCTAGCAGCTGCATCTGCACCCATCATCAATGGATTAGTACAAGATTCCATTCCTTCATGATTAAAGTGATGTTCTGTAAACCAAATTGAATTCCATTTATTTTGATCACAGTATTCTGTGATCTCTTTAGTCTCATCTAATAATTGATGATAAGGTTTGTGTGTCCAGTTTGTAGTATTGCAGAAATATCCAAATTTCATAAAGCCTCCTTTAAAAATTAATTTAAAGACGACCGATCCCACTTTCGTAAATCTATGAATTTAACGACGAGTTATGTATCGCTTTATGTATAAACTTTATAATTACTAACGCTGATATTCAATAAATTTCTTTAAAGATTTGTTAAGAAAATTCTCATAAATTTGACCATTATTTTTGAATTTCCTTCCATTTAGAAATGATTGGTTCATTTTGAAATCATAGGAAGGTTCAAAGAAAAAAGGAACAGACAGTCTCTTACTTTTATTCCACAAAACTCTGTGATTTGTTGCTTTAAATTTACCTTTGCTTAGAAACTCTAATGCTCTTCCCGTATTTACTACTAAAGCATTTTTGTTGAATGGTACATCATACCATTTTTTGTTTTTTCTATTTTGTACCTGCAATCCACCTTTTCTATCTTGATAGAGAACTGTAAATATTCCACTATCAACATGTGTTTCACACCCAAGAGCAACACCATCTTGTTTTGATATTTCAACTGGTTTTGTTTGGTTAGGGTAATAATTAAATCTTAATGTGCTTAATGTTTTTAATCTTGAAAAAGCTTTACCAGAAATATCAGGATTTTTTTTATTAAGTTTTATTACACTTTTAAACAATGTTTCACTCAATCTATAAATGTTATCAAAATATTTATTTAAAATGCTTATTGAGCTTTTATTTAAACATTTTCCCAGATTAAGATGCTCTATGTATTGATTGTTTAGATTTGACGAATATTTTTTAGTTACCTTTAAATCACCTATATCTAAACCTTCTTTTCCATTTACATCATTAGGAAAATATCCTCTATATAGATTTTTATTTTTTTTATTCCATTTTTTTGGTGATAATTTCCTCTTTTTGCTATCTGGTAAATTAAAAAATTTATTGCCAACTCCACATGTTTTTTTAATTACTTTTAAATTAATTCCATGACCTATAATTTGAAAAAAACCAACTTTGATACAAGCTTTTTCAATTTCTTTAATTGTTTTAAACGCTCTATGAGTTTCAAAATTATTTTTTATTAGTGAAGATACATTGATTGTCGGTATATAGTTTTTATTCATCTTCTTACTGGTGTTTCAGTTGCAATATATTGATCTCTAACTCGCTCTCTCATATAAATATAAATTCCAGCTGCTATTATGCACGCAACTCCAATGAAGGTTCTAACTGAAGGTATTTCATTAAATAGAAAATAACCAGGTATCATAGACATTATTATTAAAGAATATTCGAATAATGAAACAACTGACGGTGAAGCAACAATGTAAGCCGAAAATATACAAAGAAAAGCAATGGATGCAGCAAAACCAAAAAATAAAATAAACTTCCAAGTATATTCAAAGTTTGAAAACCATTCTCTAAATATAAATTGTGTAGTGGGATCAAAATTAGGATCATTAAGTTGACCATTGCCCATAAATACAAAAATAATTCCGCAAAGTATTAATGCTATTAAGTAGAAATAAAAAAGCTGAGTATTAACGTCATCTTTATCAGACGTGTATTTTGTTATTGTCATTGAAGCTGCATAAAAAAATGCGCATAGAACTGGTAATAAACTTTTATACTCAAAATCATCAAAGTTTGGATTTAAAACAATAAACACACCAATAAAACCAAATACAATTGCAGACCATCTTCTTATACCGATAAATTCTTTTAAAAAAAATTTTGCAAAAATTGATACAAAAAACGGACATGAAAAAAATAAAGCATTTGCTGTAGCCAAAGGCATATAGGTTAATGAAATGAAGAATGCTGAAAAAGCTAAAAAATGAAGAATAACTCTCACAAATGTTAAAAAAGGATAATAGGTTTTTAATGAAACTTTTTGGCCTCTGAGTTTGATGTATCCAAAAAGTAAAATTGCAGCAACAAAATATCTCCCAAAGAAGATTTCATAAAGTGCTGCTTTTTCAAAAATAAATTTGATTAATGAGTCTTGCATTGCAAACAAAGTCATTGCTGCAATTATTAAAAGAATTCCTTTTGAGTTATTGTCAGTGCTCATTATGCACCTATATCAAAAAATAAATCTCTAGAAAATTTAATTATTTCTTCAATTTAGAGGTGAATAGAAGACCTTCGTTTGAAAATTTTGACTTATTTTGTTCAATAAAGTCTCTCATTAATTTTACTTTTTCTTCCTCAAATTCTGTAACTCTTCTTTTACTTAAATCTATATAGAGAGATATCCATTCCATAGAGGCTGAAAGTTTATTAGTTTCTTGAGAAATCATTTCCATCTTTAAATGAAGTCTTTTTTTGTCGTGGTCAAAATATGTTAGATTAACATTTACTTTTTCACCTTCTTTAACTTCATTTAAATATTTAGTATTTGTCTCAACAACCATAGTACTTCTATTAAGATCTTTTGCTGCAGTTCCTCCCATTTTAAATTTTTCAAGTGCAACTTCCCATGCTTGATCAAAAATAAGAACATAATAAGCCATGTTCATATGATTGTTGTAATCAACCCATTCTTGTTTTACTTCGAAAGTTTTTAATAACACTTTATGATCTTGTTAATGAAGACTGTAATTCTTGATTTGAAATGTACCCCTTTACATTTCCGCTTTTATCAACCACTTCACAATTTGAATCTGAACAAACAATTTTTGGTAAGAAATCTTCAATAAACTCATCTTCATTTACTTTTATTAAGTTTGATTTATCTATGTCATTAGCTTGATCAGCAGTTTTCATAATAATTTTTGCCTTGATAACTTTTGCTCTGTTCACATCTTTTACAAAAGCTTTTACATAATCATCAGCAGGGTTCATAATAATTTCCTCAGGAGTTCCTACTTGAACTAATTTTCCAGAATTTAATATTCCGATATGATCTCCCAATCTTAATGACTCATCTAGATCGTGTGTAATAAATACAATTGTTTTTTTTAATTCTGCTTGAAGATCAATTAATTGTTTTTGCATATCGCTTCTAATCAGAGGATCTAGTGCGCTGAAAGCTTCATCCATTAACATAATATCTGTATCAGTAGCTAATGCTCTTGCTAAACCAACACGTTGCTGCATTCCTCCTGATAATTGAGCAGGGTATTGATTTTCAAAACCAGTTAGACCAACTGCATCAATTTTTTCCATTGAGATTTTATTTCTTTCATCCTCACCTTTCCCTTGCATTTCTAGTCCGTAACCAACATTTTGAATTACTGTTTTATGCGGGAATAAACCAAATCTTTGAAATACCATGCTCATTTTATGTCTTCTAAATTCAATAAGCTTATCTTTATCAAGTGACATTACATTCGTGCCCTCAACTAAAATTTCACCATCGGTTGGATCGATTAGTCTATTTAAATGTCTTATTAGTGTTGATTTCCCCGATCCTGATAAACCCATACAAACAAAGGTTTCTCCTTCTTCAATTTTAAGCGAAACATTATCTAATCCAACGGTATGACCAGTTTGCTCTAAAATTTCATCTTTTGTTGCACCATTTTTTACCATTGGTAGAACAGAAGAAGGGTTGTTTCCAAAAATTTTGTATACGTTGTTGATCTCAATTTTTGACATGATGTAATGTTCTAACAGTTACAATCATCATATGTAAAACAAATATTATACAACTTATAATTGTTTTAAGAAATAAAGGTTGTATTTATTTGCTTTTACTTATTTTTTAAATAAGAATTTTATATATGGCGCAAACAGATAAAGATGTGCGACTAGAGTTGTCTGCTCTCTATAGAATTTTACATATGTACGGTATGACAGACCTTGCTAACCAATGTGCGGGGGCAAGATCTGCTGAAGATAAGAATTGTTCTTTTGTTCATCCTTATGGAATGTTTTATGAAGAAATTACCGCTTCATCTTTAGTTAAAATTGATCAAAACGGAAAAAAATTAGACTCAGATGGACCTTGGTTAAATGATGGATGTATTAACCTTGCTCAATGGATTTTTAATAAAAGAAATGATGTAAACTTTTATGTTCACGGACATGCTAACGATGTAATGGCAGTTGGAGGTACCAAAGAAGGTTTGATGTATCTCTCACAGGCTGCAGTTTATTTAAATCATCTTGTTGGATATATTGATTATGAATTTGTTGAGGACAAAGAATTTGGCATCAAATTTGAAAACCTAATTAGCAAATACGACATTTTGATAACTAGAAATCATGGATATTACACAGTAGGAAAAACTGCTGCAGAAGCATTTTTCAGAGCTTATTATCTGGAGCAAGCATGTTCAGTTCAGGTAAAAAATCTTGCTATGGGTTTAAACAGACATGAAATAGATAAACAGAAGGCTGCATATTTCTGGGAAAACATGAGTGACTCTGATGATTATAATTATGATGGAAAAACAGAGTGGGCTGCTTTATTAAGAAAACTAGAGAGAGAACATTCAAATTATAAAAATTAATGCAACAAAATTTTACAATTAAAAATATAACTAAAAATTCTACAAACTTAGAAGTTGACTGGAGTGACGGAAAAAAAAGTAAATTTAATTATTTATGGTTGAGAGACAATTGTCCAACTGCGCATGATAAAGACTCTCGTCATAGAATGTTTAATATTTTAAAAGTATCCAACAATATTAATCCAAAAAAATTTGAAGTAAATAACGAGGGTAAACTTGAAATTGAATGGAGTGAAGGTGACCATATAAGTTATTATGACCAAAATTGGTTAAGAGAAAACTGCTATACAATAAAAAATAATTTAAAATATAAATCTCCTTATCAACTTTGGGATAACTCTTTACAAAATGACTTGAAGTCAATCGAGATTGAGCATGATGAAATTATGAGTTCAGATGAAGGACTTATCAGATGGTTAGAGCTTTTACATCATACTGGAATTGCTATAGTAAAAAATGCTCCAACTGAAAATAATTCTGGCTTTAAAATTTTAAATAGAATTAGCCATACCAGAGAAACTTTTTTTAAAACACCGTTTGAAGTAATTAACATTCCTAAACCAAATAATTCAGCTTACACAGCGCATGCTTTAAGAAATCATATGGATTTACCATGGTTTGAAACACCACCTGGATATCAATTTCTTCATTGTTTAGTAAATTCTGCAACTGGAGGAGACTCGTCCGCCGTAGATGGCTTTGCAGTAGCGGATTATTTGAGAAAAAATGAGAAAGAAATATTTGATACGCTAGTAAACGTTCACTTAAAATTTAGAGACATGGATTATACACAAGAGTCTGTAAGAAGTTATTACGCACCCGCGATATCTCTAACAAAAGATAACGATTACCATGATATACGATTTAGTGTAGCAACCATGGATGCTTTAGACTGTCATCCTGATTTGATGGATAAAGTTTACAAAGCTCATCACCGATTTGGAAATTTACTTCATGACGATCAATTCCAGATTAAATTTAGATTAGGACCAGGTGATATCTTTTCTTTTAACAATAGACGATTATTACATGGTAGAACTGAATATGATCCAAACTCAGGTCATAGACATTTACAAGGTTATTATATGGATCGAGATGAAATTATTGGAAGACTAAGATATTTAAAAAATTCGGTTAACTCCAACCAGTAACATTCTTTACTTCAAGATATTCCTCAAGACCCCAAACACCTCCTTCTCTCCCATTACCTGATTGTCTGTAACCACCAAATGGAGTTCCAGCATCTGCTCCATTTCCGTTAATATAAACACATCCAGATCTTAATTTTTTAGCAACACGATGTGCTTTTTCTCTATTTTCAGTTTGCAAATAATTTCCAAGACCATAAGAAGTATCATTTACAATATTGACTGCCTCATCTTCGGTTTCAAATGGAATTATAGATAATACAGGTCCAAAAATTTCTTCTTTAGCAATTCTCATTTCATTAGTTACATCTGTAAATATAGTTGGTTTTATAAAGTATCCTTTGTTCAAACCGTTTGGCAACTCAGGTCCACCTGCTGCAAGAGTTGCGCCTTCAGAAATTCCACTTTCAATAAGATTTATAATTTTATCATATTGAATTTTAGAAATTACTGGTCCTATATGATCTCCTTTTTTTGAAGCTTGATCTACTTTAATATTGTTTGCTTCATCTACAGCTTCTTTAACAGCTCTTTCGTAAATTGATTTTTCAACAAGCATCCTTGTTGGTGCATCACAAGATTGACCAGAATTGCTCATTACATTTCTAATACTGTCTCTTACTGCATCTTTATAACTGTCAGCAAAAACAATGTTTCCACCTTTACCACCTAATTCAAGACAAACTCTTTTAATTGTTTCTGCAGCATTTTTTGAAATTAATCTTCCTGCTCGTGTTGAACCTGTGAAAGAAACCATATCAATATCAGGATGTCTTGAAATATCAGTTCCTACTCCTTCACCATCTCCATTTACTAAATTAAATACTCCTTTTGGAAAACCTGCTTCATCAATCATTTCTGCAAATAGCATTCCTGAAATAGGAGCAATTTCAGATGGTTTTAAAATCATTGTGCATCCAGTTGCGAATGCTGGAACAACCTTCAAAGCAATTTGATTAATTGGCCAATTCCACGGTGTGATTAATCCACAAACTCCAATCGGCTCATAATAGATATGATTATTTGATTTATTATCAAAGTGTTCATCAAATTTAAAATTTTTTAATCTTAAAATAAAATCATCTAAATGATCTTTCCCTGAAGCTGTTTGAACATCTGTTGCCCAATCCATTGGTGCACCCATTTCAAGAGAAATAGCCTCAGCCATTTCATTAAATCTTTTTTTATAAACTGATGATAATTTTTCTAGTAAACTGAGCCTTTCTTCCTTGCTAGTTTCTTTCCAAGTTTCAAAGGCATTTTTTGCAGATTTAACAGCTAAATCTGTATCCTCTTTTGAACCTAAAGAAATAACAGCAAACGGGTCTTCATTGCATGGATTAATTACATCAAAATCATTTTTTTTGGTTGGATTAACCCACTGACCATTTATGTAAAATTTTCTTTTATCTAACATTTTTTATTCTAACATAATAATTAAATTTCATATCCTTTTTCCTCAGGTTCATTATCAACTAACTCATTAGGAAAACCATCAGCTCTAAAATTAATATTATTTAAATCTTCCATCCTTTTCACAATCATTGATGACCAAGCTCTAGAACCATATTTTTTTTGACCATCTTTAAAAATTTCAACTATTTGAGGAGAAATTTCTAGAGGAGCATTCAGTTTTTTTGCAAGATTGTCAAATAGACTTGTGTCTTTTAAAACCAAATCCATTGTAAAATTTATATTATAAGATCCATTTAATATAACCTGACTTTCAGTTTCATGCACAAATGAATTACCAGAGGAAATAGCAATCCCTTTATAAGTTTTTGCTAAATCTAAATTAGATTTTTTTGCTACAGTCCAAGCCTCACCTAACGCAACCAAATGTGCAGATGCAAGATAATTCGTAATTACTTTTAATACACTTGCTGTACCAAGCTCACCAGTGTGCAATATTTTTCTACCCATAACAGTTAATGCGGGTAAAATTTTTTCAAATGCTTTTCTTTCTCCACCCACGAATATAGCAATATTACCTGTTGCTGCTCTATGACATCCACCACTCACCGGTCCATCCAAAGGGATAGCTTTTTTTTCTATTACTTTTTTCCCAAGTCTTTTTACTTCATTTTCGTCTGTGGTACTCATTTCTAGCCAAATTTTCTTTTCTGATAAACCATTTAGAATTCCATCATCAGCCTCCATAACTTCTGCAGAAACCTCAGGAGAAGGAAGAGAGGTAATGATTAAATCGGATTGTTCAGCTAATTCTTTTGGAGACTTTGCAACTTTAGCACCTAAGTCTTTCAAAGAATTTGTTAAAGTTTCATCTAAATCTCTTACTGTAAGATCAAAGTTATTTCTTAATAAACTTCCCGCAAGTTTTCCTCCAACATTACCTAAACCGATAAATCCAATTTTCATTTTATTTCCTCTTCTTTTTTGTTTTTTGTAAATACAATTAAAATCACACCAACTATGATTATTGCACCACCTATAAATAATTCTGGAGTTGGTTTTTCTCCTAAAAGAAAAATAGCAGCTAATAAACCTGTTGGTGGTATCCCCATAGTTACAATCGGTAGTACTTTATAAAGTGGGTTGTTTTTCAAAACATAATAGAAACAACCATAAGTAATTGGTTGCATGATGAAACCTATATAAATTGCAATAATCCAATGATCAAATTTTGCATTTGTTAAATAATTAATTGTATTTCCATCAATTATTGAAGAAAGCATTATTAAAATTGGCCCAGAGAATAATGCTAACCAAGCAACTAATGCTAAAGGATTTATTTCTTTGCTTAGTGGTTTAACCATAACTTGTCCGAGAGCCCATACAGCAGATCCTAATATTGTAAGGCCGATTCCAATAAATTTTCCATCTAAGTTAGGAGATCCAGTTAAAATATAAACACCAACAAAAGCGATAGCTATACCAATCAAAGCTCTAATAGTTGGTTTTTCTTTAAGCATGAAGTAAGCAAAAATAACTCCAAACGGAACTTCCATCTGAACCAAAAGAACTGCTGAAGATGCATCAATTAAATCTAAACCAGTATATGTAATACTATATTGCAACGTATTAGCCACTAATGATGCAGCAAATATTCTTTTCAAATATCCTTTTGGTATTGGAAACCACCAAATTAATATTGATGCAGCAAATGTAAATCTTATACCCATTAAAAGTATAGGGGGGAAAGATTCAAAAGCAGGTTTTGCAATTACAAAACCAAAGCCTAAAAAAATAGGCACCAAGGAGGCTACAAAAGTATCTTTTAAATTCATGCCTATTTTAATATTAATGATTATTAAAGAACTTGTGATATATTCACTTTTTAAAATATGAATTCAACAAAAATAGATCCAAAGTTTATAAGCCAAGGTAATCCCAGAATTGGCTTAATTGCTCTTGCAAGTGACTTTATGATTGAAAAAGATTTTATTAATGTGATTAAAAATAGGAAAATAGATTTTTTTGTTAATCGTATTGAATGTTACAACCCACTCACGAAAGAAAACCTGATCAAAATGGCTAATAAAGTGACAGAAGTCACTAAAGATATTTTGCCTGATCAAGATTTAGATTGTGTAGTTTATGGATGTACTTCTGGGACTATTGCAGCTGGTCATGACTCAATAGAACAAAAAGTTAAAGTTGCTAAACCAATGGCAGAAGTTTCAACACCAAGCACTGCAGCAATCAAAGCGTTAAAGAAATTAAATATAAAAAAAGTATCAATTTTTACACCGTATAGTAAAAAATTAAATGATGATGTTTTAGATTACTTTATGAGTGAAGGTTTTGAGGTTACTTCGAATTCATACTTTGACATCCAAGATGATTATGACATTGGAAAAGTTGACCAAGACTATCTATATGATGTTCTGTCGAAAATTGATTTGAACGGCGCAGATGCCCTGTTTGTTTCATGTACTGCTTTACCGGTTTTAGAAATTATTGAAAAATTAGAAAAAAAATTAAATACAATTGTCTTATCGAGTAATCAGGCATTAATTTGGGATACCCTTGTAAAAATAAAAAAAAATAATTCAGTAGAAGGGTTTGGAAAATTATTTCAAGTAAACTAATGCTTTTCACTAAAGAAGAATATAAACAAAGATTAAAAAAAGTTCAAAAAATGATGCAAGAAAAAGGCATCGAACTATTAATTTCACACGACACTAATAATATGAATTATTTAACAGGTTATGATGCTTGGTCTTTTTATTATGCTCAATGCGCTATTGTTCATGTCAATGCTGAGGAACCATTATGTTTTGTGCGAGCTCAAGATGCTGGTGGTGCATACATTAAAACTTATTTAAAGGATGAGAATATTTTAGTTTATGATGAAGAATACATTCATACTTGGCCCAAACATCCTTATGATAATTTAGTTGAAATTATTAAAGAGAGGAAGTGGGATAAATTAACCATTGGTTTAGAAATGGATGCTCATTATTTTACTGCATTCTGTTATGAAAAAATTAAGCAGGGTTTACCAAATGCTAAGATTAAAGATAGCGATCGTTTAGTTAATTGGGTAAGGTTAGTTAAATCTGATGCTGAAATAGGGTTCATGAAATCTGCAGCAAAAATTTCAGAGAGAGGAATGAAAACTGCAATAGATGTTATTAAACCAGGTGTCAGACAATGCGATGCAGTAGGAGAGATTCAAAAAACTTTATTTTATGGAACAGAGGAATTCGGAGGAGAATATTCGAGTATTGCTACACTTCTTCCTACTGGCAAAGGTACTTCAGCTTCTCATTTAACTGCAACTCAAGATAAATTTGTTGAAGGAGAAGCTACAATAATAGAACTTTCTGGAGTTTATAAGAGATATCATGCTCCAATGGCAAGGACAGTGCTTCTTGGTAAACCAAATCAGTTAAAAATTGATACCATGAATAAAACAATTGAAGCTTTAAATGCAGGTATAAATGCTATCAAACCAGGGAACACAGCAGATGATGTTGCTCAAGCATTTTGGAAAATTTTAGATAAATATGGAATAGAAAAAAGATCTAGAACAGGTTATTCGATTGGAATTGGTTATCCACCTGACTGGGGTGAACATACACTTAATATATACAAAGGAGATATGACAGTGTTAGAACCTAACGTTTGTTTTCATATGATTGCTGTCATGCAGTTCGGAGATTGGGGTGTTGAAGCTTCTGAGGCAATAAGAGTAACTGAAAATGGAAGCGAATTATTTTGCAATATGAGCAAAGAATTATACATAAAATAAATTGCTTGATTATCAATCTAACAAATGTTTTAAAGTCGTATGTCTAATGATCACTTCGTAAGATTTGAAAATGTTGATAAGAGTTATGATGGTAAACAGCTTGTCGTCAAAGGACTTAATTTAGATATCGAAGAGGGTGAGTTTGTTACAATGCTTGGACCGTCTGGTTCTGGTAAAACAACTTGCTTGATGATGTTGGCAGGTTTTGAAACACCAACAAATGGACAAATTTATTTAGACAACAAAGTTATTTCAGACATACCTCCTCATAAAAGAGGAATAGGAATGGTTTTTCAGAACTACGCATTGTTTCCTCATATGACAGTTTATGAAAATTTAGCTTTTCCTTTAAGAGTAAGAAAAATTCCAAAAGATGAAGCTGATAAGAAAGTTGATAAAGCTTTGTCAATGGTTTCATTACAAGGTTTTGAGGCTAGAATGCCAATGCAACTATCAGGTGGACAGCAACAAAGGGTAGCTGTTGCTAGATCACTTGTGTTTGATCCTAAACTTGTACTGATGGATGAACCTTTAGGAGCTTTAGATAAAAATTTAAGAGAAAGTATGCAATATGAAATTAAACATATTCATGAAAATATCGGAGTTACTGTAGTTTATGTAACTCACGATCAAACTGAAGCATTAACAATGTCAAATAGAATTGCAGTGTTCAATGATGGTAAAGTTCAACAACTTTCAAGTCCTGATGAATTATATGAAAGACCTGTAAATTCATTTGTTGCTGAGTTTATTGGAGAAAATAATACATTTGGTGGAGAGGTAATAGATGTCTCAGGGGATAAATGTAAGGTAAAATTAAATTCGGGTATAGAAATCATGGCAAATCCAATTGTTGCAAAATCTAAGGGAGACAAAACCACAGTATCTCTTAGACCAGAAAGAGCAATTATTGATCCAGAAAATGATATGGACAATAACCATAAGGGAAAAATTGAAGAAGTAATATACCACGGAGATCATACGAGATTAAGAGTAGATTTATTAGGCAACAAGGATTTTATTCTTAAAATTCCAAATAGTTCAAACAGAATGGATATTAAAGAGGGAAAAGAAATTAAAATTGGCTGGAATAGTGTAGACTGCCGAGCTTTAGATCCAAAATAGTAATCAATAGTTTTAATAAAAAAACTGAATAAACAGCAAGATAATTCGTCAGGAATCAGCTGTTGACTAAGCTTTGCTATCTTGTTTTAATTTCATTTTATAAAATAAAAACGTTAACGTTTAAAAGGAGAATAAATGAAAAAATTAAGTAAATTATTACTTGCTCTTTCTTTTGTACTTTCTGTAACAACTTCAGCATTCGCAGTAACTGTAGTGTCTTGGGGCGGTGCTTACACAGAGTCACAAAAATTGGGTTATGGTGATCCTACTGCTAAAAAGTTAGGTATACCTGTTAATTGGGTAGACTACACTGGTGGATTATCAGAAATTAAAGCTCAAAAAGAAGCTGGAAAAATTACTTGGGACATCATGGACGTGTATGCAAAAGATACAATCATTGGATGTGACGAAGGTATTTTCCATGAATTTGATTTTGATAAAGACTTCTTGCCGGCTCCAGATGGAACACCTGCAAGTCAAGACTTCTTTACAGGCATGCCTTCAAAATGTGCAGTTGGAAACATTCTGTACTCTTGGAACTTTGCTTATAACGATGCAACAATCGGTGATTCAAAACCAAAAACAATTAAAGACTTCTTTAATACGAAAAGATTTCCAGGAAAAAGAGCAATCTACAAAGGTGCAATGTCTAACTTAGAGATCGCATTGGTTGCTGATGGAGTAAAAGCTAGCGGATCACAAGCTGGTGGAGACTTACTTTACAGAAAAATGGAAGGTGCTGGTATTGATAGAGCTTTAGCAAAAATTAAAAAACTTTGTACAGATCCTCAAGGTGGATGTGTATTTTGGAATGCAGGAGCTCAACCACCAGAACTATTAGCTAACGGCGAAGTAGTTATGGCTACTGGTTGGAATGGTAGATTCTTTAACGCGCAAATGGAAGGAACTCCACTTGTTCAAGTTTGGGATGCACAAATCTTAGACTACGAATATTTTGCTTTAGTTAAAGATGGTCCAAATTATGCTAGTGGTGATGCAATGAAAGTACTTGCAGAAATGACAAGTACAGAAGGTTTAGCAGGAAGTGCTAAATACATTGCTTACGCCCCTTGGAGAAAATCTT
Organism: uncultured Pelagibacteraceae bacterium; assembly: GCA_902571425.1. Classification (GTDB taxonomy): domain Bacteria; phylum Pseudomonadota; class Alphaproteobacteria; order Pelagibacterales; family Pelagibacteraceae; genus Pelagibacter. The sequence continues at coordinate 348,887 of CACGBZ010000001.1, forward strand.
CAATTGCAATTATGGAAGCGGGAGAGCCTTGGTTTAAAGATGGTAAAACTAACATGGTACCACATATGCCAACAGCACCAGCTAACTTAAAAAGCCACATTCTTATGAACCCTGATTACTGGGCAGACAACCAGGATGAGATTAATGAGAAGTGGGAAGCAATGAAAGCTAGTCTATAATTTAGTTTTATAGAATAGTATTTTATAATATATTAAAAGGGCAGTTATATTTAACTGCCCTTTTTTATTATGAGCCAAGAAAAAATTTTATCATCAGACGGAACACCCTTAGAGGAAAGTCTTAAAAAGGCTGAGCGCAAAAATAAATTGAAAGCAGTTTTGCTTGTCGCTCCATTATTTTTATTTATTTTAATTATCTACATATTTCCAATTGGTGACATGTTATTTAGGAGTGTTGATGATCGAATGATCACCAAAATGTTACCTAAAACATTTGTGGCAATGGAAAAATGGGACGGACAAGACTTACCAGATGAACCTGTATACGAAGGACTTTATGAAGACTTGAGTGTATTAAAAAAGAACAAAACATTTGGAAAAATTATAGCAAGATTAAATTATGAAAAATCAGGTTTCAGTAGCTTAATAAAAAAAACAATAAGAAAAATAGATAAACTTGAAGAGGGTAATTATAAAGAACAGTTTATAAAAATCCACAAGAGATGGGGACAACCTGAATATTTGGTTGCTTTAAAAAATACTGCTCCCAATTGGTCTTATGCCAAATATTTAAAAGGGGTAGATTTAAAATTTGATGAAAAAAGAAATATTATTCAGCAAGATGAAGATAGACGAATTTACAAAACACTTTGGCTAAGAACAATAAATGTAGCTTTTTGGGTTACTATTTTCTGTTTTATTCTTGCTTATCCAATTGCACACTTGTTAGCTACTTTACCTATGAAATACAGCAATTTGCTGATGATTTGTGTACTACTTCCTTTTTGGACTTCACTGTTGGTTAGAACATCAAGCTGGATGGTATTACTACAACAACAAGGACCAATTAATGATTTAATTGTCTGGTTGGGTTGGGCTGCAGACGATAACAGGCCAGAATTAATGTATAATGTAATTGGTACATTTGTTGCAATGACACAAATTTTGCTCCCATTTATGGTTCTACCACTTTACAGTGTCATGAAAACAATCTCTCCAAGTTTAATGAGAGCTGGAAAGTCATTAGGAGGAACACCATTGGTCTCATTTGTTAAAATTTATTTTCCATTAACAATTCCAGGGATTGGTGCAGGAAGTTTGCTGGTATTTATTTTGGCAATTGGTTACTATATCACCCCAGCTTTAGTGGGTGGAGCAAGTGGATCTTTGATTAGTAATAATATAGCTTATCACATGAAAAGTTCACTAGACTGGGCTTTTGCATCTGCTCTTGGAACAATGCTATTAGTAGGAGTGTTGGCTATATACTGGGTTTATAATAAATTAGTTGGCATAGATAATATTAAATTAGGATAATTATGGCATTACCAAACCACACACCATTAAACTATAGAATATGGCATTACACATATTTAACTTTTTGTTTTTTAGTGTTCTTCTTTTTGATTGCTCCATTGTTTGTAATCTTGCCACTTTCATTTAATGCAGAACAATACATTCACTTTTCATCGAAGATGCTTGCACTTGATCCTGAAGGTTTTTCTTTGAGATGGTATGAAGATATGATTTATGGTACAAAAAATCCATGGGGGCTGGCAACTAAAAATAGTTTAATCATTGCATTCTTTGCAACAATTGGTTCTACAATTCTTGGAACAGTGGCTGCACTAGGTTTAAGTAGTAGGCATATGCCATATAAAGCCGCTTTTATGGCGTTATTAATTTCACCAATGATTGTACCCCTGATTATATCTGGTACTGCAATCTTCTTTTTTATGGCAAAAGTTGGTTTAGCTGCAACTCATACAGGAATTATTCTATCTCATATAATCTTAGGAACTCCATTTGTAGTAATCACAGTTACAGCAACCTTGTCAGGCTTTGATCATAGTGTAACCAGAGCAGCTGCAAGCTTAGGTAGCAATCCAGTAAATACGTTTATGAAAATCACATTGCCACTAATTATGCCTGGTGTAATATCTGGAGCTTTGTTTGCATTTGTTACATCATTTGACGAAGTAGTAGTAGTACTATTCTTAGCTGGATTAGAAAATACTACTATCCCAATTCAAATGTGGGTTGGATTAAGAGAACAATTAAGTCCAACTATTATGGCTGTGGCAACATGCTTGATTGTTATGTCTACGCTAATATTAGTAACTGCAGAATTATTAAGAAGAAGATCCGAGAGACTAAGAGGGATCAATAGATAATTATTTTACTTAATTAATTTTTTCAATATAGAATATTTATAATTATGGAAATTAAAAAAGTTGTTGTGATTGGATCAGGAACAATGGGAAGTGGAATTGCAGCACACTTATGTAATGCGAAAATTCCAGTAACTCTTTTAGATTTAACAACTGAGATTTCAGAAAAGGCAAGAGACAGAATATTCAAGTCAAAACCACCATTATTGTTAGATAAATCAAAAATAGACAATATTAAAGTTGGTAATATTAATGATAACTTTGATGTTGTTAAAGATGCTGATTGGATTGTTGAGGCAGTAGTTGAGAGAATAGATATTAAACATAATATATATGAAAAAATATTTAAAAATAGAAAAGATGGGGCGATAGTTTCATCAAACACATCATCTATTCCTATCAAAGTTTTATCTGAAAAATTAAACCCAAAAGAAAAAAAAGATTTTTGTATTACTCATTTTTTTAATCCAGTTCGATACATGGGTTTATTGGAGATAGTAAAAAATGAAAATAATGATTTAGATAAAATTAATTCGCTCAAGAAGTTTTGTGAAATAGAATTAGGTAAAGGAGCGATTGTTTGTAATGACACACCAGGTTTTTTAGGTAATAGAATAGGTGTTTTTGCAATGCAAGTTGCAATGACAGAAGCTTTTAAAATGAAACTTAGCATTGAAGAAGCCGATGCAATATTTGGAAGACCAATGGGTATTCCAAAAACAGGAGTTTTTGGCCTTTATGATTTAATTGGAATTGATTTAATGGCTGATGTTTTAAAAAGTTTTATTAAAGAGCTGTCTGAAAATGATCCTTTCCAAGAAGTTGCTAAAGAAATTCCTCTTGTAAAAAAATTAATTGAAACGGGTTATACTGGTAGAAAAGGTAAAGGTGGTTTTTACCGAATGAATAAAACTGGTGCAACCAAGGTTATGGAGGCAATTAATTTAGAAACGGGTGAGTATTCTGCTAGTCAAAAAATTAATATTGGTACTGATAAAGTTGATTTAAAATCTTTAATCTCAAGAGATGACAAATTTGGCCAGTATGCTTGGTCTGTCATCTCAAAGATTATAAAATATTCATCATCTTTAGTGCCGGGAATTACCAAAGAATTTAATGATATAGATGAAGCAATGAGATTAGGCTTTAATTGGGCAAAAGGTCCGTTTGAAATGCTAGAAGAAATAGGTGTTGAAAATTTTTTTAGTAAAATTGATGAATTTAAAGGAAATGAGTTTTTAGAAAAATTATCTATTAGTAAAGATCAAAACTTTTATGGTTCTAGACAAAAATATACTGAGATTGAAACACTAGGAAAAGTTAAGAAGAAAGCCAAGAGCATTGATGGAAACAATTCTGCTCAAGTTTATCGTTTTAAAGAATACAATATTGTTGAGTTTACTACGAAAGCTAACGCACTTGATTACGACTCTATGGATGCACTTAAAAAAGCAACCGACAAGCCTTTAATTATCATAAATGAGAGCATGCAATTTTCTGCTGGTGTAAATTTAACATATGCAATGGACTTTGCTAATAAAGGTGATTTTAAATCTATTGAAAAATTTATTAAGTATTTTCAAGAAACATGTAAACACTTAAAGTATTCTGAACATCCTGTAATTTCAGCTCCCTCAGGTCTAACACTTGGCGGCGGATTTGAGGTAATGGTGCAAAGTAATTTTGTAGCTTCTCACACAAATATAGTTGTTGGTTTGGTAGAAACTATTGTTGGTTTAATTCCAGCAGGTGGTGGATGTAAAGAAATGCTTGCAAGATGGCTAGATACAGATGCAGCTAAAAAAGACCCCAATTACGCACCTCTTAAAGTATTTGATATAATTGGTTATGGTAAAACTGCTACTTCACCAGTTGAAGCAGAACCTATGAAATATCTAAAACCTCAAGATAAAAAAATTATGAATAGAAATAGTTTATTAGAAGTTTCATTGGAAATTTTAAATAACAATAAAGACTTCAAAGCTCCATCAGAATTAAAATTTAATCTTCCGGGAAAAACAGTTCTTCCTGAAATGAATAAAATTTTGGATAAATTATATAATGATAAAGTTATATTAGATCATGGTTTAAAAGTAGCGCAAGAATTAGCTCATGTATTGAGTGGCGGTGACACTTCAATTGACAAAACATTATCAGAAGATGATTTATACAAATTGGAATTGGATGCTTTTATGAGACTGATTGAAACTAAGGAAACTCAAGATAGAATTAAACATACACTCGCAACCGGCAAGCCATTAGTTAATTAATTTTTACTTAAGCATCCTAACTGTATTTATAAAATTAGGTCTAAGGACATATTCAGATCTATGAGAATATCTAATTTTTTCTAACACTTTAATACCGTAAATCACTTTTCCTATAGGAGTATATTCGCCCTCAAATAGTGGCTCATCATCAAGAATAATAAAAAACTGACTATCTTCAGTGTCATACTTTAAAGTTCTCGCTAAACCAACGGAGCCTCTTTCAAAATTAAACTCAGCATCAATCTCTGATTTAATAGTACCTAGACCTGATTTACCAGTTCCAATTTTTCCGTAATCTAATTTATCTTTTTTGCCAAACTCAAGATCACCCGCCTGTACTAGTTTATCTTTAATCACTCTATGAAAAGCAATATCGTCATATGCTTTTAAATTGATTAATTTTTTAAATCTCTCTACTCCATTTGGAGAAATCTCAGGATAGAGTTCAATTATGACATTGCCACATTCAGCATTAAGCACAGCAATATTATTTGGTTTTTCAAAATTAATTTTTTGTGGATCAAAGTTTTTTACAAACAAACACTTATTTTTTACGACAATAGTAAAACATAAAGCAAAAACTCCAAGCATTATTAAAAAAATAAAAATTAATTTTTCATGTAGGGAGGCTTTAACTTTTTTAATCATACCTAAAATATAAAAGTATTATCAATTTCTTTTAATTTATCTTTTATAAATTCAATTTTTTTATTGAGAATTTTATCATCTGAAATTTTGTAATTTCCAGTTATTAAATGAGAATATACCTCCGCCATGTCTTCTGATGGAATTGTCATTGAGTATTCTGTAAAAAAACCATTAGTATTTGTGTAAGTATCTAATCCTAATTTTTTTGAGCAAGTAGAGCAATCAGCATATTTAAAATTTGGTTTATTAAATTTTTTCCATTCATTTTCATCAAATAAATCTTTAAAACCATCATTTATAATATGAAATAATTCATGATGAATTACTCTTTCAAAATATTTTTCGTTAAATTTTAAATCTATAATTAATGTTTTCATCAAGTGATCAGGAATTCCAGCCGTGTTTATTCCTGAAATAGACAAGTTTTCACACATAACAATATATTTAAGATTAATTTTTCTTAAAAATTCTTTTGAATATCGTTTTAAATTTTTAGATATAATTTGATATTTTTCATCATATGTTATTTTGTCTGAATTAATGCAAGAAATATTTTTTTGAATTCCAAGCCTAAAGGGTTTAGTTGCATAAAAATATTTCAGTTTATTGGGAGTTTTTAATTCATAGATTTCTAAATTTGGTATTTTAATAAGATTATAAATAGAATTTGAATTTGCTGATGTTATTAAAAAAAATGATATTAAAACTAGCTTAAAAATCTTCATAAACATAATTTAGATGATATTCGATTTAAAAAGAATGTGGTACATTTTGTTTAAAAATGAAAAAAGGAAGAAATAAAAATCCAATCCAACCTGTAAGCGGGACTAAAGTTCCAAGATTTGCTGGTCCATCAACATTTGCAAGATTGCCAGAGTTAAGAGATGTTGAAAGTTGTGACGTCGCAATTGTTGGAATTCCTTTTGATGCTGGTACAAGTTATAGGCCAGGTGCAAGATTTGGTCCACAAAGTATAAGACAAGCGTCAAGACATTTGAGAACAAATTATCATCCAAGTTATGATGTAGAGCCATTTAAAATTCAACAAGTTGCTGATGCTGGAGATATTTCGTGTAATCCATTTAGTATTGATGAAGCAATTAAACAAATAGAAGAGGGAGCAACTGATTTATTAAATAAAGTAGGTGGAATAATTAGTTTAGGTGGTGATCATACAATTGCAGTGCCATTGTTAAGAGCGATTAATAAAAAAAACAAAGGTCCAGTTTCTCTAGTTCATTTTGATGCTCATTTAGATACTTGGGATACTTATTTCGGTGCTCCATATACACACGGAACTCCTTTTAGAAGAGCTAGAGAAGAAGGTTTATTTTTAGATGATGCTTCAATGCATGTGGGTATAAGAGGACCTCTTTATAGTAGAGATGATATTAAAAATGATGAAAGTTTTGGATTTAAAATAATACATTGTGACGAGTTTCAAACAGAAGGAACCGATAAAATAGCTGAAAGAATAAGAAAAAGAGTGGGAAACAATCCTTTGTACTTATCAATTGATATTGATGTTTTAGATCCTGCATTTGCTCCAGGCACTGGTACACCAGAAATTGCAGGCATGACTACAAGAGAAATGGTAAATGTTTTGAGAGGTTTGTCCGGATTAAATTTAGTTTCAGCTGACGTTGTTGAGGTTTCTCCAGCATATGATCATGCAGAGGTAACTTCTTTAGCAGCAGCAACTATTGTTTATGAATTAACTAATTTATTTGCAAAATCATAAAGAAAGGATAATTTTAAATCATGTTAGATAAGAAAAATTTTTATATAAATGGTGCATGGGTTAAACCAAATAGCTCTGAGGAAATTAAAGTAATCGATCCAGCAACAGAACAAAATTGTGCTGTAATTACTTTAGGAAATAAAGCAGATGTTGCTTTAGCGGTTGGTTCAGCAAAAGATGCTTATGAGTCTTGGGCCTTTTCTTCAAAAGAAGAAAGGATTGGATTATTAGAAAAACTTTATGAAAACTACAAGAAAAGATGGGCAGATATTGCAGAAGCCATAACTCTTGAAATGGGTGCTCCAAAAGATTTTGCAACAAAATTACAAGCAGGAACTGGAGCAAGTCATATTAAATCATTTATAAGATATTTAAAAAACTTTGAATTTGAAAAACCATTAGGAGATCACGCTCCAAACCAAAGATTGATTTATGAGCCAAAAGGTGTATGTGCATTAATAACACCTTGGAATTGGCCTATGAACCAAGTTTGTTTAAAAGTAATGCCAGCAATTGCTGCGGGTTGCACAATGGTTTTAAAACCATCAGAATTAGCACCACTTTCATCAATGATACTTGCTGAAATTATTGACGAAGTAAAATTTCCAAAAGGAGTATTTAATTTAGTTAATGGCGATGGCGCAACAACAGGTGATGCACTTACAAGTCATCCAGATATAAATATGATTTCTTTCACAGGTTCAACGAGAGCTGGAGCTTTAATTTCTCAGAATGCTGCTAAAGATTTTAAAAGAGTAAGTTTAGAATTAGGTGGTAAGGGAGCAAATATAATTTTTAAAGATGCTGATCCAGAGGCTATTGAAAGAGGTGCTTTAAGATGTTTCAGAAACTCAGGACAATCTTGTAATGCACCAACTAGAATGTTAGTTGAAAAATCGATGTATAGTGAGGCAATTGTGAGATTAAAAAAATATACCGAGAACTTTGAGGTAGGCGATCCTAAGAAAGAAGGAGAGCATATAGGTCCAGTTATTTCAGAAACTCAATACAATAAAATACAAACTTTAATCCAAAAAGGAATAGATGAAGGTGCAAAACTAGTTGCTGGTGGAACAGGTAAACCTGAAGGATTAGATAAAGGATATTTTGTTAAACCAACAGTATTTGCAGATGTAAATAACGATATGGAAGTTGCAAGAACCGAAATATTTGGACCCGTTTTATCTGTTATACCTTTCGAAACAGAGGAGGATGCAATTAAAATTGCAAATGATACTACTTATGGATTAACAAACTATATCCAAACCCAAGATTCAGAAAAAGTACAAAGAGTTGCTAGAAAGTTAAGATCTGGAATGGTTGATGTTAATGGCGCAGGAATTGCAGTTGATGCACCTTTCGGTGGTTTTAAACATTCTGGAATAGGTCGAGAAGCAGGTGAACACGGTTTAGAAGAGTTTTTAGAAGTAAAAGCCGTAGGTGGTTGGAGTTAATTTACTGATTTATCTTTTACACCTTCTAAAAATTTAAGACATTTTTTCATTTCATTTAATTCTATGAACTCGTCAATTTTGTGAGCTTGTTCTATAGAACCAGGTCCGCAAACAACAGTACTGATTCCTAGTTCTTGAAATAAACCAGCTTCTGTTCCAAAAGAAACTACTTCTCTAGAATTATCACCAGTTATATTTGATACAAATTCACATGCTTCAGACTCATCTAATCTATTAAAACCAACAACTTCACCTATCACTTCTTTTTTAATATAAGAGTCTGGAAATACTTTTTTCATTTCTGGCAGGAGTACTTCATTTGCATATTTATCAATTTCATTCGTAACAAATTCTCCATCTTCTTTAACAACTGGTCTTGTTTCCCATTCAACACTGCATTTATCTGCAATGACATTATGAGCAATACCACCTTTAATTCCACCAATTGACAAAGTTGAATGTGGAGGATCAAAAATACTATCTTTTTGAACTCTTTTTTTTAATTTTTCTCTAATTTCTAAAAGTTTACCAACATATCTAGCAGCATATTCAGCTGCATTTACTCCTAAATGTGGTTTAGAACTATGTCCCGCAAGTCCTCCAAAGTGAACTGTGTATTCATTCATACCTTTGTGGGCATCAATAATTTTCATTTTAGTTGGTTCACCAATTATACAAATTCCATTTTTGATATTTCTTTTTTTCAATTCCTCTATTAACAAAGGAGCTCCTATACATGCAGTCTCTTCATCAAATGTGTAACAGAAATGTAAGTCTCTATCTAAATTACTTTCTTTGAAGATAGGTGCATAAGCAAGTGTACACGCAATAAACCCTTTCATGTCACATGAGCCTCTTCCGTATAATTTATCATTTTTAATAGTTGCAACAAATGGATCACTGCTCCAACCTTTAGACACTGGTACCACATCAGTGTGTCCAGATAATATGATTGGTTTTTTTGTGCTTTGATTTTTTGCTTTTAAAGTACCAAAAAGATTAACTCTTTTTTTATCACCATCATAAACTTTGAAAGTATCTATTCCAAAGTTCTTTAAAATTTTTTCACAATAATCAATTAAATTACTGTTATCTTGACCTGAGATAGTTTTATATGCGATTAAGTCAGTTAAAATCTTGATTGATTTTTCATATAAATTGTTATCTAAACTCATAAACTTAAAACACTATATTATATTATGATTAAAGAGCAAATTACCTATAATGATTTTGATAAAGTAGATATTAGAATTGGTACTGTAATTTCTGTAAAAAAAAATGAAAAGGCGAGAAAACCATCTTTAGTAGTTGAAGTTGATTTTGGAAGCGAAATTGGCATTAAACAATCTTCGGCTCAAATTACTCATTATTATAATGAGGAGAATTTAAAAGGGAAACAAGTTATTGCTGTTTGTAATTTTCCTGAAAAAAATATTGCTGGAATAGTTTCTCAAGTATTGGTTTTAGGAGCAATTGATGCCGATGGCAAAGTTACACTTGTTCATCCTTCTCAAAAAGCAGAAAACGGATTACCGATTGCTTAGTAATGCATCCTGAAATTCTCTCTATAACTTTATTTGGAATTGTTGCAGCATTTACTCCTGGACCAAATAATTTCGTTGCTTTTTATTCTGGTTTCAATTTTGGAGTTCTTAGAACACTACCACACATAATTGGTGTAACTTTAGGATTTCCTTTTTTATTATTATGTTTAGCCCTAGGTCTGATAAATATTTTTAAGATTTATCCTTTAATTCAAGAAGTATTAAAATATTTAGGAACTCTATTTTTAATTTATTTAGCATACAAAATTTCTTTTTCAGGACCTTCAAACCCAGAAAATAAAAATAAAAATCCGATTAAGTTTCATGAAACTTTTATTTTTCAATTTTTAAATCCCAAAGGAGTTATTGCATCAATTATTCTTGTTTCTACTTATATTAATACAGGAGAAACCTTTGTAAGTTATACGACTCAAATTATTATTATGGCTTTAATTGT
>CACGBZ010000002.1 GCA_902571425.1 uncultured Pelagibacteraceae bacterium
AGATAAGGTTTACAACTACAATGATGATAATAGCCGCTATCACTCCGTACTTAGCTTTAGGGAAAGCTACGCCTCTCATTTTGGTTGGTCTTAGTTCTTCGTTATCTTTATCAGTCATATTTTTTGTAAAAAAAAGGGCGCCACATCAAAGTAGCGCCCAAATTTTTATTTTATATTACCAGTCGGTAATGTTGCTTTTATGATCATTGGCGCTATGTCTTTTTCTAGCCAATCTATCAAGTTCTTCACTTTCAGATTTAGCTGTTAAAACATGCCAACCAACCCATAAAATAATACCAACAATAACTAGTATTCCTTCTACGGATCCAGCACCAGGATAAACAGCACCTACAACTTCTTCAGCAGGTTTGTTTAGGTGATCGATCCAATTTGTAACTGTTGCCATATTGTATCTCCTTTACCTGGTTGCAGATGAAACTGCTTTTTCGTCTTCCTTAGCAGACTCCATCATTTCATAGTCTAATCCAGCTATTTCTACTTCACGAGGGATTCTTAATCTACCCATACCGTTTAGTACTTTAGCTATGATATAGCCTGGTATTAGTCCAAGAACTACGAACATAATAATTGCTCCTAGAAATTGTCCTAATGGGTTAATAGTAGCATAAGTAGTTCCATCCCACATAGCTCCAACACTGTAACCAGATGATGGGTAACCATTTAAAACAAAACCACAAATTACCAGACCAACAAATCCAGCATAACCATGTACTGCTACTGCTCCAACTGCATCATCAATTTTGAACTTACGTTCAACCCAGTAATGTAGTTTGTATGCAATCACAACACCGATCATACCAATGATCATTGCTTGAATTGGGTGATATAAATCATTTCCAGCTGAAGCACAGATAACACCTGCTAGTCCACTTGAGTAAGTCCAGAAAGGATCACCTTTAGCAATCCAATAACCAGCTAATAATCCTCCTGATAACGACATCAAGAAGTTAAAAGTAATACCACTAAGTGTAGTAGGGGTTACATATATGTTTGTAGCTGTCCAATAACTTATACCTTCCATCCCATATTCTGGTCCAAGGTCAAAGATCGGTATGTTACAAGCTGCATAAAATCCCCAGAAACCAGTATAAATTAAAAATAATCCAACTGTAACTAGCCAAGGATTTCTTGGTCCAATGTTTCTTGGTTCACCACTTGATGAAAATTTACCAATTCTTGGTCCTAAAACCATAAGAACACCTAAAGCAAATCCACCCGCAATCGCGTGAATTACTCCTGATGCATAAGCATCATGGTATCCTAAAATTTTAAGCATCCATCCATCAAAGTGCCATCCCCAAGCAGCATCAATTGTCCAAAATACAGAACCTATTGCTATGGCTAATATACCAAATGCAAAAGTTGTAATTCTTTCAATGATTGCTCCTGAAACAATAGACGCAGCAGTCCATGAGAACAATAGGAATGCAGCCCAGAAAACACCAGAAATGTGATCTCCTAGATTGACAGCCATTAACTCACTTGTCGCCGTGTACCATGTAGCACTAAAAGCAGATTCATCTGTTACTAGCGCGGTACTTTCATTCATTATTGAAGGCGCAATTCCCGGTCCTGTTGGGAATGCCCAGTAAATCCACCAACCAAAGAAAAACCAAGTTACTGTTACCAAAGGTATCAGCATCGTGTTTTTCATAAGAGTATGTTGATGGTGTTTGTATCGAGAAGCTCCAACTTCATACATACAGAAACCGACATGAATTAAAAACATCAGCACCACTGTTACCCAGTAGTAAAATTCTGTAAATATGGTTGTAAGAGCACCTAACTGATCAGTCATATTCTCTCTCCATATTAGTTTTTTAAAACCCTATTAAATTTTATGATTCGATACAAATACAAAATGCTTAAAAACCTAGTGCTAACACTAGGTTTTTAAAAATTATCAACTATTAATTGAAAACTTAAAATTTTAAATAAGCTTTTTTCAAATCAACAAGAGGATGCTTTGGTGACATTTGGAACTTAACCAAAAGTTCTCTTGCAATCATATCTCTATCTTGTTGGTTATTTGGAAGTTTAATTGATTTTGGAATAGTAACCCAACCATTTGCGTTTCTACAAAATACTGCAGGTCTATCCTCTTCATATCCCATATGAACATCTTCTAGCCAGTTTAAGTCATCCCATCCCATCGCCTCTATATATTTTTTTAGAAATGGTGTGAGTTTGCTGTAATCAGGTAAAAGATTTACATCGTATCGGTAACCAATTGATTGACCGATCATTTTTTCTCTAGCAGTTTCTACTTTTTTACCTAACTGACCTTTGATCTCTTTTACTTTTGCTTTAACTATTTTTTTACCCTTTTTCTTTGCCATAGTTATTACCCTTATATTTTGTGATAGTTATCAACTCCAACAGTATAGTTAGTTCCAGCAAGTGGAACTTTTGCTAAAGCTGAAGCTTCAGATGTTAAAGCAGCTAAATCTTCAGGCTCAAGAGAGTGTATGTTTGTTTTACCACATGCTCTTGCTAGCAACTGAGCTTCTAAAGTCATTGAGTGAAGATAATTATAAACTCTTAATGCAGCATCATCAGGGTTTAATCTTGCTCTCAGTTTTGGATCTTGAGTAGCAACACCTACTGGACATCTTCCAGTATGGCAGTGATAACACTCACCAGCTTTTACTCCCATTTCTTTTTCAAAGTTTGCTTCTGGAATATCTTTATTACAATTTAGTGCAATCATAGATCCAGTACCAATTGCTATCGCATCAGCTCCAAGAGCTAAAGCCTTAGCCATGTCAGCACCGTCTCTTACACCACCAGCGTAAATTAAAGTTACTTTTCCAGTTTTACCAACATCATCAATTGCTCTTCTAGCTTCTCGAATTGCAGCAATACCAGGAATACCAGTGTTTGCAGCAGCAATATGCGGGCCAGCTCCAGTAGAACCTTCCATTCCATCTAGATAAATAGAGTCAGGATCACATTTTGCAGCCATACGCACATCATCATAAACTTTAGATGCACCTAACTTTAATTGAATTGGCACTTTATTTTTAGTCAATTGTCTTAACTCTTCTACTTTTAAAGCTAAATCATCTGGTCCTAGCCAGTCGGGGTGTCTTGCTGGAGATCTTTGGTCAATACCAGATGGTAATGATCTCATCTCAGCTACTTGATCAGTAACTTTTTGACCCATTAAGTGTCCGCCCATTCCAACTTTTTGACCTTGTCCAATAAACACTTCAATACCATCCGCTAATTGTGCATGATGAGGATTAAAACCATATCTTGATTGAATACATTGGTAGTACCATTTTTCAGAATATCTTCTTTCATCAGGTATCATTCCACCTTCACCAGAACATGTAGCACTACCTGCCATAGTCGCTCCTCTTGCTAAAGCAGTTTTTGCTTCATAAGAAAGTGCACCAAAACTCATTCCTGTAATATAAACTGGAATATCTAATTCAATTGGATTTTCACATCTTGGTCCAATAACAGTTTTCGTTTCACATTTTTCTCTGTAACCTTCGATTACAAATCTAGTTAGTGTTCCAGGTAAGAAAACTAAATCATCAAAAGTAGGAATTTTTTTCATCAATGCCATTCCTCGCATTCTGTATCTTCCTAATTGAGATTTAATATGAATATCGTCTATTACTTCAGGTGTGAAGATTGCGTTATGACCTAATAAACTTTTATTTCTTTTACCTTCTTCATGTACGTGAACATCAGCTTTTCCACCAACACCTTTTCCATTTTTTTTAACTTTTTTAGATTTTTTCTTAGGCATTATATTGCTCCCTTCTTCTCTGTAGGTTCCAAATTATCATAATTCCAAAGTTTTTTACCTGCTACAATTTTTTTCATTTTACTTACATCAAAATTTTCACCGATTTCAGCAACCTTTAATTTTCTTTTAAGCCAATCTTGATCACTTGATGTTAATTCTGAGTCTACAGCATCACTACCATATGAACCAATTTCTCCACCTACGAAAATTGTCCCATCATACATAGAGTCACCCAGGTTAATTCCAACATCTCCAAGGATAATTATTCTTCCTCTTTGCATCATAAAACCTGTGAATGCACCTGCATCTCCACCAATAATGATAGTTCCGCCTTTCATGTCAATTCCGGTTCTTGCACCAACACTACCTTTACAAATTAAATCTCCACCTCTAATTGCCGCACCAAAACAAGATCCAGCATTCTTTTCGATTACTACTTTACCAGCCATTAAATTTTCTGCGCATGACCATCCTACTCTTCCATTAATTCTAACTATTGGACCATCACAAGAACCCATTCCAAAGTATCCTAAACTTCCTTCAAATATTAAATTCAATTTATTTAAAATACCAACTCCAAGACTGTGTTTACCTTGAGGGTTTTTAATTACTATTGTTCCATAGCCCTGGCTCATTAAGTTATCAATTTCTTTATTAGCTTCTGGAGCTGTCATATCTTTAACATCAAGCTCAGTTCTTTTATTGAAATCTACATCGTAAGTACCAAAGTAATAAAAATTTTCAGCTTCATCAGGATTAAAGAATTTTTGCTGAGTTCTTCCTGTTAATACCTCGGTGTGCATACCCATTGATTGGGCTTTTGACTTTTTAGATACTGTTTTTAAATTTGCCATACTTTCACCTCCCCATCAAACGGATCATATGTGTCAATTTCTTGAGGTAAAACCGATCTTATTGCTATTTCTTCTGATCCCATTGCAACTAAATCATCAGATTCATACAAAACTAAAGGTTTAGCAGCCATAGTATCTTTAGCCATACCTAATGAGTCTTTTGTAGCAACAAAGTAAGTAAAAACACCATCTAAACCTGTTAAAGATGCTTTCATTCCTTCTTCTAAAGTTGCTCCATCTCTCATTTTTTCAGCAATATAAACAGCTATTAATTCTGAGTCACACTCAGACATAAATCTCATACCTTTATTTTCTAAAACTCTTCTATTGTTCCAGTAGTTTGTAAGTTGTCCGTTGTGAACTACCGAAACATCACTAAAAGGATATCCCCAAAATGGGTGGGCTGATTTAATATCAACACCAGATTCTGTAGCCATTCTTGCGTGACCTATAGCATGCGTTCCTACAAGTTTATCTAACGAGTATCTATCACAAACTGCTTTGGCATTTCCTAGATCTTTAATAACTTCTAATGATTTACCCATTGAAAGGATTTCAACTCCAGGTATGGCTTCAATAGTTTGTGAAAAATTAAGAAGATCTTTAGCGTCATACTCTAATTCATATCTTAAAGAGTAGGGTAGTGTTCTTTCCTCTTTAATTATTTTAGCACCTATTTCTGCTAAAGTTTGATCTACAATTTTTTTTCTTTCATCATAAACAGAAACATCTTCCATTACTGAAGAACTTCCTTCACCTACGTTTTCTCCAACTTTAAAACGCATAATGAAATTTTTACCATCAGTATCTCCATATAAAGCGTAACCTGTAGAGTCTTCTCCTCTATGTTTTAATGCTTGAAGCATACCTTGTAGTTCGCTTCCAACATTTGATGATTTTCCTCTATGAATTAAACCTGCTATTCCACACATATATTAATACCCTTTCTATCTATTTTTGTGACCTACGGTAGACAATCTAGATAAGTATCCAGATCCCATTGTGTTGTTGCACCAAGAAATCTTTCCCACTCATCGTTTTTGTACCAATGGAAAACTTTATACATTTCATCTGGCATTGCAGATTTGATTACTTCATCCTCTGCCAGCCTATCCAAAGCTTCACCTAAACTTAATGGAAGTTTTTTAACATCTTTACCAGCTTTTTGAGCTTCATAAATATTTCTAGACTCTGGAGCGGCTGGTTTCATTTTTTTACTTATACCTTCATCGCAAGCTTTTAATAATGCAGCACCTAATAAGTAAGGATTATGCATCGAGTCTACTGATCTATACTCAAATCTTCCTGGAGCAGAAACCCTCAAACCACAAGTTCTATTTTGATATCCCCAGTCAGCATAAACAGGAGCCCAAAATCCTTGATCCCACAATCTTCTGTAAGAATTTACAGTTGATGACCCAAGAGCCGTTAACGCTGGTAAGTGTTTCATAATACCTGCAATAGATTGTAAGCCAATTTTTCCTGGCATTTGCATATCTTTTGTATCAGGCATAAAAGTATTTGTTCCACCCTCAACATAACTAAACACTCCATCAACACCTGGTAAAGATTTATGACCAAGTTTATTTACTTTAACCGTTCCACCTTTCCATAAAGACATGTTTGTATGACAACCACTTGCAGAAACACCCATAAAAGGTTTTGTCATAAAGCAAGCAATCAAATTATGTTCTCTTGCAACTTGAGCACAAATTTGTCTGTAAGTAGATAATCTATCCGCATTTCTTAAAACGTTATCATAAGTCCAGTTTAATTCTAATTGACCTGGCGCATCTTCATGGTCACCTTGAATCATATCAAGACCCATAGCATTTGCATATTCTATTACTTGCATAAATACTGGTCTTAATGACTCAAATTGATCTATGTGGTAGCAGAAAGGTTTTGAGAAACCTTTACCTGAAGGTGTTCCATCTTCATTTTTAGTTAACCACATCATTTCAGGCTCTGTACCAACTCTTAATTCTAACCCATGTTTCTTCTTAAATTCATCCATGAAAATTCTTAGATTTCCTCTGCAGTCTGAAGTTAAATGACCGCCTGGATTTTCTCTTTCTTCTCTATTTCTGAAACATGTACAAAATACTCTTGCAACTCTTTTGTCCCAAGGTAATTGGACAAACGTTTCTGGATCAGGAATTCCCACAAGCTCCATAGCCTCTGGTCCGTATCCGATGTAATTATTATGACGATCTAAGAATAAGTTTGCAGTAGAACCATAAACTAATTGAAAACCTTTTTCTGCAGTTCTTTCCCAGTGATCTGCAGGTATACCTTTTCCTACAACTCTCCCAGTAACTGATATAAATTGAAAATAAATATAAGTTATTCCTAACTCTTTAATTTTAGCTCTCACATCTTTTACTAATTTCGCACGTCCCGGTTGGTTAACGTGTTTTTCTAAATCTGTCATTTTCACCCCTCAATGAATTTAATTTATTCAAACGTAGCTGAAAAATTTATTTGTGTCTAGGCTTAGAGTCTAGCTCCAAGGAAACGGACTGTTCGAAGTAGGGTGAAGTTCTCCCTTCTCGTAACGGTTGAATCTAAATGGTTTTAATAAATCACTTTCAGTACCAAGAATTTCTTTTGCAACAAGTTCACCAACTCCAATCATTTTGTAACCATGATTTGCATCTGCAATCATGTAAACATTTTCAAAAAATCTATCAAAGATTGGAAACGAGTCTGGCGTCATACATCCAAGTCCACCTGAAGGACCTTTTCTGTATAAATCAGATTTACCTTCAAATCTTTTTTGACAATGAGCCAATGCAGAACACCACATCTCACTAAATTCATCAGTAGTTTGATACTCAGGTGATTCAATTCCGTAAGGATCAACATTAACTTTATCAAAATGCTTTTTAACGATGTATGGTGAAGTTCCACCTTGAACACCCAATCCATCAATATCAGGTTTATAATAAATTCCCCAAATTTTATCTGTTAATAATTTTTTAGTTTTGTCTGAATATAACGGAGCAGTCGAGTCTACATGAACTACAGGTGGTTGTTTTCCATCATTTGTTTTTAAAAAATCTGGTTCAACACCAATAACACCTTCTTGTAGCATCCAATATGTCCACATGTCAGTTTCATGCATTTTACCATCTTTGCCTTTAATGTTTGCTGTTTTAGGTAGTTCTAACATGTTCCAAAAATCTCTTGCCCAAGGACCTGCTCCAATGACAACTTGTTCACATTCAATTATGCCTTTATCAGTTTCTACTCCAGTGACAGCCTGACTGTTACTTCCCTTTTTAAAACCTGTTACCTTCACACCTTTCATTACTTGAACACCATTTGATGTAGATTTACTCTCAAGTGCTTTAATTGAGTCTTTGTTAAATGCGTATCCACCTTTTTTTTCATGAAGCACAGAAGTTATTCCTTGTGCTTGCCAATCATCAAAAATACCCTTCATATAATTTGAACAATCTTTTTCACCTTCGATGAATACTGACTCGTATCCGATAGCTTTTTGTTGTTCATAAATAGTTGCAACATCTTCATGCATCACCTCAGGAGATATTTGCATATAACCAACTGGATTGTATTTAAATGCTTTAGGATCACTCTCCCACACAGAAACTGAGTGAGCCATTAATTCTCTCATTGCTGGTTGGAAATAATTATTTCTTACAACTCCACAAGCAATTCCACTTGCGCCAGCAGCAGTATCTTTTTTTTCTAAGACAACGATGTCACCAGGATTTTTGTAAGTTTCAGAAAGTTTCCAAGCAGTACTTAGACCGTGAATTCCACCACCAATTATAACTACTTTAGCTTTCGAGGGTAATGTCGTCATATGAAAACATTATTTTTTGCAAATAGTAATTAATATAATTTTTTATAGAACTAAAAATTATATATATAATTTAGATATTTCAATTGTTGTGAAATTTAACGCTAATAACTTATATTTTTTAAGGTATCCAAGTATTCATTAAATTCTTTAATAAAAGAATCACTAGGTATTATATTTTTTATCCTTTGGTCAGTTGATGTTTTTTCAAGACGAAAGAATCCTTTTTCACAAGCTTCAGTAATAATTAATGCAGATTTCGGTCTAGATGTTTTAAATAATTTAGTTTTAAGTTCTTCTACAGATAGTTTTTTATTTTCTTTATGTGCAGACATTACTAATAACATCATATGATAGTGAGAAGGAGATTTTCTAAAAAAATAGTTACTAGCTGTATGCGACTGTCTCATTTGATCTTCCCAAAAATCTAATAATGTCTTTTTTTCTTTTGGCATTATTTTTAAGCTCTGACTCTTGATTTGGTTGGATCGTAGAATGGAAAACCAACAACTTTAGCACCAATCCTTTTTTGATGACCATCAATTTTACCTATTTCAACTTCAGTACCGATTTCTGAGTATTGAACATCTATTCTGCAAAGAGCAATATTTTTATTCAAAGTAGAGGACAAGCATCCACTGGTAACTATACCAACCTGTGATCTTCCAATATGAACACAGTCTCCGTGGCCTGCTATTTCTTTTCCATTAAGTTCTAGGCCTACCAATTTCTTTTGTGGGTTAGCTTTTCTTTTAATCAATTCCTCTTTACCAATAAAATCTTCTTCTTTTGTTTTCAGTGGAACGGCAAAACCAATACCAGCTTCGAAAGGATCTTGCTCTCCATCAAACTCTGCGCCAAATAAAATTAAGCCCGCCTCAATTCTTAGTTTATCTAATGCAGCAAACCCTGCTGGTATTAATCCATCATCTTTACCTGCTTCCATTAATTTATCCCAAACTTCGGGAGCATGTTTTGGATGACACCAAACTTCATAACCCAACTCACCAGTATAACCTGTTCTAGAAACAATTAATGGAATACCTTGAAGCTCTTCTATTCTACAAATTGTAAATCTAAACCAGCCCAACTCATCTAACGAAGGCTGTGTAGGTGGTGTAAAGATAATTTTCTTTAAAATTTCTCTACTTTTTGGACCTTGCAAAGATACATTGCTAATTTGATCAGTAGAGTTTTTTACAATAGCGTTAAAATTCTTTTTTTTTGCAATTTCTTTAAGCCATTCTCCACCATACTCATCTCCACATATCCATCTAAAACCTGTTTCGCTTAATCTTAAAAGAGTTCCATCATCGAACATCATTCCATTTTCGTAACACATTGCAGAATAAACAACCTGTCCAACAGAAAGTTTTTTTATATTTCTTGTAAGAGTGTAATTCATTAACTCTTCAGCATCAGGACCAATTATTTCAAATTTTCTTAGTGATGATAGATCAATTAATACAGCATCATTTCTGCAAGCGTTGTACTCATTAACCAAACCATATTTGGTGTAATCGTTTGGAAGCCAAAACCCTCTAGCATCAACAAAGTTTCTAGTTAATTTTGAAGTTCTTTCATAAAAGCCAGAATTTCTAGTAAGTTTATTTTCAGAGTCTGTTTTCATTCTAAAACCAAATGACTTTTTAAATTCTTTATTTTTATCGTAAGTTCTAACAAATATATTTGTAGGATTCCATGAATTACAAGGATCTATATCACTTGGACATGCAGTTGTTCCTATTGTTAAATCTTTTAAAGCCTTAAACATTACATAATCACCAGGTCTTGAATAAGATTCATCAGAAATAACAGAGTTTAATCCACCAGCAGAGGTGTTAAAAAACAAATTAATTGCATGCCAACCTTTTTGTTTCTGAACACCGTATTTCGACATGCTTTCAGTTAAATTATCTGAACAGTTTGGATGACCAAAGTATCCTGAGTCTTCATAATACTTTGAAGTACATGCAAGATTAAATGTGTCGTGTTTTCCAACAGTATCTCTTATTACTTCAACAAGTGGCTCATGATCTGTATCATAAAATTTAGAGAACAAACCTGGTCCTGGGAAAGTATTACCCATGA
Organism: uncultured Pelagibacteraceae bacterium; assembly: GCA_902571425.1. GTDB lineage: Bacteria > Pseudomonadota > Alphaproteobacteria > Pelagibacterales > Pelagibacteraceae > Pelagibacter. The sequence continues at coordinate 10,559 of CACGBZ010000002.1, forward strand.
ATGTTCTCGTGGTTTGCCAGTCTAATCCTTTTTCAATTCCTTTTTCTAATTTTCTTGTATCGAAAGCCACAAAGTCAGAACATTGTCTGCCAGTCGGACTTATCACTTGAATATAATCTCCTTCTTTAACCTCATAAGATATTGAAGTTTCTTTATTTATATTTTCTTCATAAACAGGTTCGAAAACAGGATCAGGAATTACATTTAATTCCTTATCATTAACAATTTTAGCTCTTTTAACAAATATAGTTAAATCAGTTGGTGGATTTTGTTTTGTAACATCCATATCTTCGCTAGGTGCTGAAAATATTGCGTAACATTTATCTTTTGATTTTAATTTAATTTTTTCACCAGGTTCTGCGTCTAGATCAAATATAATTGAAGATTTTGAATTAGAAATTTTTAAATTTCTTTTTTTTAATTGATAGTTGGTCGCTAAAATTGTTTCATCATTCCCATTAAGAATATTTCTTATAAAGTTTTTTTCATTGTTTGATTTAAGATTTAAAATTCCAAGATCTGAATTTCCATCTTTTCCAAAACAAATAATCTCACATATTTGATTTCCTTCATTATTGATTATTTCTATTTCATCATCAGGAAATATCTGAAAACCAGTTAGACCACCACCATTAACAACATGTCTTTCAACTCCAGGTGGTAAAACATTTAAACCAGGATATTTAATTTCTTTACTTGTTCCTAACATTTTTAAAATTTATTATTGTTACTTAGATTATCACCATTTTTATTGTTTAAATATATATATATTTTTTAGAACTAATTATCCTTTACCTACATGTTCTTTTTGTCATAGACTATTAATATTAATATTAATAGAGGGGTATACATGAAAAAAATAATATCATTACTATCTGCTCTAGTGATTTCTGTTGTAAGTTTTGCAGGAATTTCTAACGCTGATAGCAAAAAGCCTATCGTGATCCCAACTCATAACTGGTCAAGTCAAATTGTAATGGCTTACGTTATTGGTGGAATTTTCGAAAGTATGGGTAATAACGTTAAATACGTTAACGCTGACTCACAGGCAGTTTATGAGTCAATTAGAATTGGAGATGTAACTATATCTCACGAGGTATGGGAATCTGCATTTGGTAAATCTTTTACTACTGCTTTAGATAAAGGTGGTTTATTAGATTGGGGTGATCATGAAGCAAGAACTCTTGAGGATATGGGATATCCAAACTGGGTTGCTGAAAAAGGATTATGCCCAGGTTTACCAGACTGGACAGCTTTAAAAAATCCAGATTGTGCTAAAAACTTTACAACACCTGATTCTCCAGATGGAAAAGGAAGAATGTTGGAAGGTCCACAAACTTGGCATGGTGACTTAATTCCACAAAGGGTTGATGCACTAGGTTTAGGTGATTTATGGTGGGTTAAATTTGCTGGAAGTGCTGATGCACTTTGGGCAGAGTTAGCTGCAGCTGAAAAAGAAGGAAGAGGAACAATTATCTTCAACTGGACGCCTAACTTTACAGATGGTGCTGGTTTTACATTTATTGACTTCCCTCCATATACTGCTGGTTGCAGACCAGAAGATGGTGGAGATGGTAAATGTGGCTCTCCTGATGGATACTTGAAAAAAGCAGTTCATGAGGATTTCCCAAAAACTCATCCTGATGCAGCAAAGACCTTCAAAAAAATGTCTTTCTCTACAAGTCAAATTGGTGCAATGGCGGCTTTAGTTGACGTTGACAAAATGACTCACGAGGATGCTGCTAAAAAATGGTTAGCTGATAATAAGAAAGTGTGGGAAGAATTTACACACGATCATTAAGGTTAAACATAATATAAATTTAAAATCTCCCCCAACTTCGTTGGGGGGGATTTTTTTTTATATGATTTTGTGTAAAATATATTCATGAAAAAATTTCTACTTTTAATATTTTTAAGTTTTTTAATAAGTTCCTCTGCATTTGCTCGTAGCACCGGCTGTAAAGAAGGCAATTGTGATAATGGTTATGGCAAGTGGGTTTATACTGACAAAACAACTTATGAAGGAGAATGGGTTTCAACAAAAAAACATGGACAAGGTGTAGAGACTTGGCCGAATGGATACATTTATAAAGGAGAATTTAAAAATAGTGTCTGGAGTGGAATAGGAAAATTAACATTTCCAGATGGGTCTACTTATGATGGAGAGTGGGTTAATGGTTTTATGAATGGTAAAGGAACATTTACTTGGGCTGACGGAAAACAGAAAACAGGTATTTGGAAAAACGGGACCTTTCAAGAATAATGTCAAAAGTAAATTATATTAATAAAATAAAAGGTCTGCCTGAAACTTTAAGACAATTCATTGGTCTTATAATTGTCATGCTTATAGTTATTGCGTCTTTTGGTATTATAAATGGTATATTTGGTGAAGGCGATGATTTAGTTGAAAGAATGAAATTAGAAGAACAGAGAATTGCTGAGGAAAAAAAATTAAGCGATTTGATATCAAAATTACCCTCTGGAATATTAGTATCGTTTGATGGAACTGATCACTACAAATTAACAGATGAAGTATATGAGCAGGTATGTAAAGCTACAAAGCTAATTCCTCAAAGAGCAATAATGGGAGCTAATTTTTTAAATTTTAGAGCACATGAGCTTTATACAATTAATGGAAATAAAATTGATGAAACTTTTGTAGAGTGGGATCAAGAAAAAGGTAAATGTTTTGCAGGTTTTACAGTTAGTGGAAATAATGTAGGTGTTGATGAAAGTATTACTATAAGTGGAGAGGCTTTAAGTTTTTTAAGCACAGGAATTGATACAAGAATTTATTTTATTAAAAATTTTTAATGAGGAAAGGCAACAATTATTAACATTTTAATTTTATAGAATTTAATATAACTTTAAAACAATTTATGTCTGAGACTGTAATCAAATGCGAGTCTGTTTATAAAATTTTTGGAGAAAATGCCAAAAAGATGCTTGAAGAATCTAATGGCAACGTAGACGCAAAATCCTTTCAAGAAAAAGGATGTATAGTTGGAGTTAATAACGCTTCTTTTGAAGTTGCCAAAGGAGAAATGTTAGTAGTGATGGGATTATCTGGTTCGGGTAAATCAACTTTGCTTCGATGTATATCAAGACTAACAGATGCAACAGGTGGAAAAATTTTCATAGAAGGTCAAGATTTATTAGAATTAAATAATAAAGAGCTTATTGAGCTTAGAAGAAATAAAATGGGAATGGTATTTCAAAGCTTTGCTTTGTTACCTCATAAAACAGTTGTTGAAAATATTGCTTTTCCACTTCAGATAAAAGGCACTAATACTGAAGAGAGTATTAGTAGAGCAATGGAGATGGTAAAATTAGTTGGGCTTGATGGAAGAGAAAACTATTTCCCAAGAGAACTTTCAGGTGGACAACAACAAAGGGTAGGTATCGCAAGGTCATTAGCAGTAGAGCCTGATATATGGTTTTTGGATGAACCTTTTTCTGCATTAGATCCATTGATTAGAAGAGAAATGCAAGATGAGTTTTTAAGACTTCAGGAAAAATTACAGAAAACCATCATGTTCATCACTCATGATTTTGATGAGGCATTAAAGTTAGCTGATCGAATAGCAATTATGAAAGATGGTATAATTGAACAATTAGATACACCGGCCAATATCGTGCTAAATCCAGCAACTGAATATGTAAGAAAGTTTACTGAAGAGGTACCGAGAGAGAAAGTTTTGATTATTGAGGATGTAATGGATGCTTCAAGTAAAAATGATTTAGGAGATTTAAAAGTATCAAAAGATGAAATTATAGAAAATGTTGCAGAAAAAATACTTACTCAAGAAAAATTAGTAGGAGTAGTTGACTCAAATAATAATATTGTAGGATCAATTAAACCTTCAAAAATAATAGATACAGTTTTTGGAGGAAGAAAAAACGGTAGTTAAAATATGGAGTATTTAAAAAAATATCCAAAATTATTTCAATGGTTATTTTTATTAATTGTATTTTTTGCCTTATGTTTTGCAATTGATGTTCCTGAAACTTATAAATTTATAAGAGGTCAGGCAGAATTTGTTAAAGATCCAAACCAAAGTGTTTACTTTTTTTTAGGTAAAGAAGTTAGGTATTATGCCTTTGATGTATTTTGGAGATTACCTCCGTTACTCGGTTGGCTGCCTATTTGGATAAACGACTCTTTATTCTTCTTAATGAATGAATGGATGCCAATGGAGTTTTGGAACGAGGATACTCAAGAGTTTAAGACTCGACCAATACTTTTGCAGATAAGTAGAAATTTAACTGCATTCATGACTTTTTTAATTGAATTAATTAGAGAAATTTTACTTGGAGGTTTAGAAACTATTGTTGCTTTTACTAGCTGGGATTTTATTGATGCTTACCCTTGGTTAGAGTTGCCAGGTTTACCTTGGACTATTGTCGCTGCTGGAGCAGCAATTCTATCTTATAAGCTAAGTGGGAAAGGATTAGCTTTGTTTGCAGGTTTAACAATGATCTATATTTCTATATTTGGTCAGTGGAAACCTTCAATGCAAACTCTTTCTTTTATACTTGTTGCAGCTCCGCTATCATTTATTTTTGGTTTAGGTCTAGGAATTGCTGCTTATAAAAGTAAACGTGTTGAAAAAGCTTTGTACCCAATACTTCTAGTAATGCAAACTATGCCACAATACGCTGTATTAGTTCCTGCACTTGTTCTATTTGGAGTTGGTGATCATGCTGCAGTAATCATTACAATGGTTGTTGCAGTTCCGCCAATGATATTATTAACAATATTGGGTTTAAGAGCTATACCACCAGAAGTTATTGAAGCAGGAAAAATGAGTGGGTGTACTAATTGGCAACTAATGCTTAAGGTATTAATTCCTACAGCAAGACGAGATATTTTAATTGGAGTTAACCAAGTTATTATGGTTTGTTTTTCAATGGCAGTTATATCTGCTTTCATTGGTGCGAAAGGTTTAGGATTTAATTTATTATTAGCTTTGAACCAACTTAATATTGGATTAGCATTAGAGGCAGGATTGTGCATTAGTTTAATTGCAATTCTTCTTGATAAAATGTCTTTAGCTTGGGCAAATAAACAAACAGATTATTTTGGTAATCTGACATTTTTCCAAAGAAATAAAAACGTAATATTTTTTGCAGCTTCATTTGTAATTGGAATAATTCTTGCATATGTTGGGACTTTTATTTTCAAAGGTAGTTTTAATTACTTGTTTGAAATTCCCCATAACAAAGGAATATCAACAGCAGATTTTTGGAATAAAGGAGTTGATTGGATTTTTGATACTTTCTTCGTGTATATTAAAGCATTCAATACATGGTTAATTCAAGATGTGCTTCAGCCGATGAGAGCTTTGTATTTAAGAATGCCTGCAGTTGCTACATTAGTACTAGCTGTTGGGGCGGGATATTTAATTGGAGGAATTCGATCAGCCCTAGTTGTTGCTGCTTTGACTTTGTTTATTGCTTTAAGTCCATGGTGGGATAGAGCGTTAGTTACATTATATATGGCAACTTTTGGAGTAGTTATTTCTTGTTTAATAGGATTTACAGTTGGAACTCTATGTTTTCAAAATAAAAAATCTGCTGCGTTTATGCTAGGTGTTTGTGATATATTTCAGACATTCCCATCATTTGTTTATCTAATTCCTGTAATGATGCTTTTTGGGATTACAGATACTTCTGTATTAATTGCAGTAATTGTTTATGCCACAATTCCTGCAACAAGGTACACAATTGAAGGTTTAAGAAGTGTTCCAGTCGGCTTACATGAAGCTGCAACAATGTCTGGTGTAAATAAATTTCAAAGATTAACAAAAATTGAGTTTCCATTAGCATTTCCACACATGATGCTTGGTTTAAATCAAACAATCGTTTTTGCTTTATTCATGGTGATAATTGGAGCCTTCATTGGAACAGAAGATCTTGGTCAATATATTTTAAAAGCACTTTCAGATAAAAATGGTGCAGGAATTGGTTTAACTTTAGGTATCTGTGTTGCATTTATAGGTTTAATTTTTGATAATTTAATAAGAACTTGGGTTGGAAAAAGAAAAAAACATCTTGGCATAGATTAGTATTTTGAAAAAATTTATTATCTCGATAGACCAGGGGACAACTTCCTCGAGGGTAGTACTTTTTGATATTAAAGGAAATATTCAGTTTATATCTCAATACGAATTTAAACAATATTTTCCAAAAAATGGTTGGGTAGAGCACAATCCAAATGAAATTTGGTTGACAACACTTAAAGCGTTAAAACAAGTAATCAAAAAAGCAAAAAGTTTAAAAGGTCATATACTTACAATTGGAATTACAAATCAAAGAGAAACTACAATTTTGTGGAATAAAAAAACTGGAAAACCTATTTATAATGCAATCGTTTGGCAAGATAGAAGAACCCAAGAATATTGTAAATCTCTAAAGAATAAAAATTATGAAAATACTTTTAGAAAAAAAACAGGATTATTTATAGATCCTTATTTTTCAGCCACTAAAATAAAATGGATTTTAGATAATGTAAAAGTTTCAAAAAAGTTACTAAAAACTAATAATTTATTATTTGGAACAGTAGATACCTTCTTAATCTGGAAATTAACTAAAGGTAAACACCATTTAACCGAAGCTACCAACGCAAGTAGAACCATGTTGTTTAATATCAATAACAATAAATGGGATAATGAAATTTTACAGAAATTAAAAATTCCAAGAAGCATCTTGCCAAGGGTAAAAAATTCTGCAGATAATTTTGGAAAAACAGACAAGAGAATTACAGGAAAAGAATTACCCATTTCAGCTGTTTTAGGAGATCAACAAGCAGCTGCTGTAGGACAAGCTTGTTTTGAAAAAGGATCAATTAAAAGCACCTATGGTACAGGCGCTTTTATAATTATGAATACTGGATCAAAAAAAATTAATTCAAAAAATAAGTTATTAACTACAATTTGTTATCGATTGAACAATAAGACTACGTATGCTCTTGAAGGATCTATTTTCATAGCTGGAGCAGGGGTGCAATGGTTAAGGGATAAAATTAAATTAATTAATAATGCGTATGAAACTGAAAAAATAGCTAAATCAACAAAAAGCAATAATGAAGTTTATGTTGTCCCAGCTTTTAGTGGAATAGGTGCACCTTATTGGAGACCTGATGCAAGAGGTTTAATAACAGGACTTACTAGAGATAGTGATTGGAAAACTTTAGTGAGAGCAACCGTCGAGTCAGTTGCTTATCAAAGTAATGACTTATTTTATTCAATGAATAAAGATGGTTTAAAACCCAGAATAGTTAAAATTGATGGTGGTATGGTTGCTAATAATTGGTTTTCACAATTTTTGGCAAATACAATTAATTTAAAAGTAGTTCGACCTAAAATTTTAGAAACAACTGCTCTCGGAGCCGCGTTGTTAGCAGGTTATCAAATAGGAAAATTTAAATCATTAAATCATATTAAAAATACGTGGAGAAAAGATAAGGAATTTATACCAAAAATTGATAAAAAATTGAGAAATCACTTATTGCAAGGTTGGCAGCAAGCAATTAAAAAAACTTTAGCATAATATTTATGAAAAAAGTTTTAATAATTGGAGCAGGGGCAATGGGTGCAGCTTTTTCTGTTCCTTTAATTGACAATAATCAAAAAGTAATTTTGACTGAACCATATAACCTAAATTTACTAAAGAAATTAAAAAATAAAAAAAAATTTCATCCAGCTCTGAAAATTAACTTATCAAATAAACTTAATCTTAAGAAATTTAATCCTGAACTTCTAAATGAAAAATGGGATTTAATAGTCGTTGCTGTAAGCTCAGTAGGTATAGACATGATAAAAAACTATCTAAAAGATCTTAAACAAAAAACTTTAATACTTGTTTTAACAAAAGGTTTGAAATTTCAAAAGAAAAGTAAAAAATTAATTAGTATGTCTGAGCAATTAAATTTAAATAAAAAAAATTTAAACATTTCAATATTAAAAGGACCTTGTTTAGCAAAAGAATTAGCGAGAAAGGTAAAAAGTTATACTGTAATAGCAAATAAAAATATAAGTATTGCTAAAAAAATTGGAAAAATGATTTCAACTAATTATTACAAAACAGAATATTCATCAGATGTAAAAGGTGTTGAGTTTTCCTCTGCTATTAAGAATATTTATTCAATGATAATTGGATCTGGTCAAGGAAATAACACTTCCTCTGCTTTATTTAGAAAATCAATAGATGAAATGAAATATTTAATTAAATTTTTTAGAGGAAGAGAAGAAACGGTTTATGGTTTGGCTGGTATTGGAGATCTTTATGTGAGTGCTGTAGGTGGCAGAAATAGCAAAATGGGAGAATACTTAGGTAAAGGATTTTCTTTTAAAAATGCTAAAAAGAAATTTATGAGAAATAATACCATTGAAGGAGCCGATTTAGCCAATGAAATTGCACCCTACATTTTAAGAAAAATTAATAAGAAAAAAATCCCATTAATGATTGCATTATTAAATGCAATTACTAAAAATAAAAAATTAAAAATAAATTATTAATTTTTATTTGTTTAAAAAAGTTTTCATTGAGTCATCCATCGCTTTTTCCCAAGGTGTGTGATGGATTGGTGCAACTGATCCAGTCACAGGAGATGAAAATGATTTATTTCTATAAGTTAGAATATCCTCTACTTTATGATGTTCCCATTCTTTGAAATGTTTTCTAATTAATTCAAAATCAATTTTAGGATAATCGGACATCTCATGAAGTTCTTTGGTATACTCAGTTTGAAAATCAATCATTTGATCAGGATTTTCTAATTTTTCCTCCATTGAAACCCACTTATTAATGTCTTTATCCATTTCGTCATTACTAGGCATTTTGATTTTCCCCATGATTACATCTCTTGCATACCATCCTTGACAATCAAACATATTAAATGTGTGAAACTGATCCTGCATACCTAAATATAAAAGTTTATGATTATCTTGCCACACAACTCCTTTGTAAAGTTTTGGTGGATATAATCTGTTATGTGTTTTTAATTTTAAACTTTCATCTAAAAATGGGAAATGATGAAGATATCCAGTGCATAAGATAACTACATCGGCATTTTGTTCTGTTCCGTCTTTAAATATAGCTTTTTTTCCATCTAACCTATCTAAGTAATGAACTTCTTTCATTCCTTTTGGCCATTTAAAGCCCATTGGGTTATGCCTGTAACCGATTGTTACACTTTTAGCGCCATATTTATTACACTGCAGGGCTACATCTTCAGCTGAATAACTGCTCCCCAAAACAATTACATCTTTTCCTCTAAACTCTTCTGCATCTCTAAAATCATGTGAGTGCATTATTCTTCCCGGGAAAGAATTCATTCCTTCGTACTCAGGAATAAAAGGCACAGAAAAATGACCTGTAGAGACTACCACATAATCGAATGTATCATTTAAAACTTTATTATTTACTTTGTCCTGGTAGCTAATTTCAAACTTATCATTTTTATAAACAGTGTTTGTGACTCTTGTATTAAATTTAATCTTACTTTTTATATTTCCCTTGCTCACTCTTCCTAAAATATAATTTTGCAGTACTTCTCTTGGAGGGAAAGAGGGAATTGGTTTTCCAAAATGTTCATCAAAAGAATAATCAGCAAATTCTAAACACTCTTTAGGTCCATTAGACCACAAGTATCTGTACATACTGTTAGGTACAGGATCTCCATATTGATCTGAACCAGTTCTCCAGTTGTAGTTCCATAGACCACCCCAACTTTCTTGTTTTTCAAAGCAAACTATTTCAGGAATTTTTTCTCCCTTTTTTTCTAAATGTTCAAATGCTCTTAAAATTGAAAGTCCACATGGACCAGCGCCTATGATTGCTGCTTTTGGCATAGAAATTTTCCTATCATTAATAAATTTATAAATATATCTTACTAACAATTTTAAAAAAAATAAAATTATATTTTATTATGGGTATTAATTGGAATTATCCAACCACTATGTGGATAGGAGAAAATAGAATTGAAGATTTATCCTTAGCCTGTAAAGAGTTAAATATTTCAAATCCATTATTTGTAACTGACAAGGATTTAATTAACTTAGATTTAACAAAAAATATAATATTAAGATTAAAAAAAAGTTTTGGAAATTTAGCTACCTTTTCTAATTTTACGGGAAATCCAATTGGAGAAAATGTAGAGGAAGGTGTTAAAGTTTATAATACCTCGGACTGTGATGGCGTAATAGCTTTAGGAGGCGGAAGTGGTTTAGATGTTGGAAAAGCTATAGCATTTATGTGTAATCAATCTCGACCTTTATGGGATTTCGAAGACATTGGTGATTACTGGACAAGAGCTGATAGTTCTAAAATTTCAAAAATTATTGCAGTTCCAACCACTGCTGGAACAGGATCTGAAACAGGTAGAGCATCTGCAATTATAAATAAAGAAACAGGTGCAAAAAAAATTATTTTTCACCCAAAAATGTTACCTTCGATTGTTATTTTAGACCCTTTACTTACATTAGATTTATCTCCAAGATTAACAGCAGCAACAGGAATGGATGCACTTGCACATAATTTAGAAGCGTTTTGTGCACCAGGATTTCATCCAATGGCTGATGGTATGGCAATAGAAGGAATGAAACTAATTAAAAATTCATTAATTAAAGCATTTATAAATGGAAAAGATATTAACGCTAGAATGGATTTACTTTCAGCTGCTTCAATGGGTTCGACTGCATTTCAGAAGGGACTGGGAGCAATTCATTCATTGAGCCACCCAGTAAACGGTAAATTCAATGTTCATCACGGCTTATCAAACGCAATATTTATGCCTTATGTTTTAACATTTAATAAACCTTCAATCGAAAATAAAATCATATCGATTTGTGATTATCTTAATTTAAATAAAAATTTTGATAGTTTTTTAAATTGGATTTTGGAATTAAGAAAAAATTTAAATATTCCACACAAATTATCAGATGTGATGGATTGTAATAATATTGATTTAGATGAACTTTCTTTAATGGCATTTGAAGATCCATCTAAAGGAGGAAATCCTAAGAAATTAAGTCAAAATGATTTAAAAGAAATGTATATAAAAAGCATTTCTGGAGAATTATTTTAATGAAAAAAATATTGATAGCAGAAGGAAACTTGCGAAAAGAAAATCAAAGTTTTTCTGAGGCTGGAATTCAAACACATACAGAAAGTCTTAAAGATAGTTTGGCTTATTTCACTGATAAGTTAGAAACCCACGTGGTTAATCCTTCATCAGATGAAAACATCGATAAAAATATTGATGCACTCGAAAGCTACGATGGCCTTATTTGGGGCGGAAGTAGTTTAAATATTTATAACAATACCCCAGAAATAAAAAGACAAATTGAATTTATGAAAGAGTGTCAGAAAAAAATTAAAAAAATTTTAGCAATATGTTGGGGTATGCAGGTCGCTGTGACCGCAGCAGGAGGGGAGGTAAAAAAAGCGACAAAAGGATCTCATCGAGGTATTGCCTCAAATATAGAAATTAATGAAAAAGGTTTAAATCATCCACTCTATAAAAATAAAGATCAAAAATTCAATACACCAGCATTTAATTTTGATGAAGTAGTTACAATGCCAGAAAATTCAATTTTATTAGCCTCAAACTCAATTAATAACGTTCAAGGAATAAATTTCAAAGTTGGTAAGTGTAATATATGGGGCCTTCAATACCACCCTGAGATTACTTATAATAAAATGATCAATTTGATTATTTTCAGAAAAAAAAGACTTTTAGAAAAAGGTGCATTTAAAGATGAGAATGAGATAAAGAATCACATTAAACACATAGAAACTGAGAATAATAAATTAGATAAAGTTTCTAGAATGAGAGAATTAGAGAATTGGTTAAACTACTTAAATTTAGAATAAACCTTCTATTTCACCTTTGTTATTTAATTTTATTGAGTCGGCCGCAGGTACTCTTGGAAGTCCTGGCATTGTCATAATTTCTCCACACACAACAACTATAAATTCTGCACCAGAAGAAAGTCTTACCTCTCTTACAGGTAAAACATGACCTGTGGGTGCACCTTTTAAATTTGGATCTGTTGAAAAACTGTATTGAGTTTTTGCAATACAAACAGGTAACTTACCATAACCCTTTTCTTCAAAATCTTTTAATTGTTGTCTAACTTTTGTATCTGCTACCACTTCAGAGGCACTATAAATTTCTTGTGCGATTTTTTCTATTTTTTTGAATAATGGAAGATCATCCTCATATAAAAATTTAAATGTGTCTTTTTTATCTTCACAAATTTCTGTCACATTTTTAGCTAGTTCAACAGTTCCCTCACTTCCATTTGACCAATGAGTACATCTAGAAGCTTTCACTCCTTGAGTTTCACAAAAATCTAACAATGTTTTCATTTCATCTTCTGTATCAGTAATAAAATGATTAACCGCAACAGTAACAGGTAATCCAAATTTTCGAATGTTATTAATATGTCTACGTAAATTTACCATTCCCTCTTTTAGTGCTGGTACATTTTCTTTTTTTAAATCTTCTTTAGCAACACCTCCATGCATTTTAAGTGCTCTTATTGTTGCTACAATAACTACGCAATCTGGTTTTAGATTTGACTTTCTGCACTTAATATCTAAAAATTTTTCAGCTCCTAAATCAGCTCCAAATCCTGCCTCTGTTACAACGTAGTCAGCTAATTTTAGTCCTGCTTTAGTTGCAATAACTGAGTTACATCCATGAGCAATATTTGCAAAAGGGCCACCATGAATTATCGCTGGATTGTTTTCTAAAGTTTGAGTTACATTAGGTCTTATTGCTTCTTTAAGCAAAACTGTCATTGGACCTTGTGCATTTAAATCTTTTGCATAAATCGCTTTCTTATCCCTAGTATAACCAATTGTAATATTTCCAATTCTGTTTTCTAAATCTTTTAAGTCTGTTGCTAAACAAAAAATAGCCATCAGCTCAGATGCAACTGTAATATCAAAACTATCTTGTCTTGGGTATCCATTAGCTACTCCTCCAAGATCAACAATAATAGATCTTAAAGATCTATCATTCATATCCATTACCCTTCTCCAAACTATTCTTCTAACATCAATATTAAGTTTATTACCCCAATAAATATGATTATCAATTAATGCAGACAGTAAATTATGTGCGGACGTAATAGCATGAAAGTCACCTGTAAAATGAAGATTGATTTGTTCCATTGGTACTACTTGCGCATAACCACCACCAGCAGCTCCACCCTTCATTCCAAAAGATGGACCAAGACTTGGTTCCCTTAAACAAACAATAGATTTTTTTCCAATTTTATTTAAACCGTCATTTAAACCAACGGAAGTTGTAGTTTTACCCTCCCCAGCAGGAGTGGGAGTGATTGCTGTAACTAAAATTAATTTACCATTTTCTTTTTTTAGAGTATTTAAATATTCTAGATTTATTTTGGCTATGTGTCTTCCCATTGGACTAAAAGCAAAATTTTCATCTGGTACTCCAACCTTAGAAAGAATATCTTTTATTGGTTGCATCTTAGCTTCTCGAGCTATTTGAATGTCTGATTTTACATCGCTCATGAATAATCCTTTAAATTAAAAACGTTTACCTGTGACTTCTTATCCTTTTTTGAGATATTTGGAAACTTCTAAAAAATATATATAAAAAAAATAAGCACTATTTATATTCTTTGTTATAAAATTATTGCATGCAGAAGTATTCAATATTTAATTTAGTTAAAAATGCATTTTCTAATCATCAAAATTGGGATTTAGCCTGGAAAGATCCAACACCTAAGGAAGAATACGATGTTGTAATTATAGGAGGTGGCGGCCATGGACTAGCTACAGCGTATTATCTTGCTAAAGAACATAACATTACAAAAGTTGCAATTATCGAGAAAGGTTGGATTGGAGGAGGAAATGTAGGACGTAACACTACAATAATTAGATCCAATTATATGCACGATGAAAATGGTTTGTTCAGTGAGTTCGGAATGGATTTATGGAGAAAGATGAGTCAGGATTTGAACTACAATGTAATGTTTTCTCCAAGAGGAATAATTAACCTTGCACACTCTGATGCACAAATGAATGCTTACGCAAGAAGAGGAAATTCGATGAGGTTAAATGGAATTGATGCAGTTCTTTTAAATAGAGAACAAGTTAAAGAAATTATTCCAATGGCTGATTTTTCTGACAACGTAAGATTTCCAATTTTTGGTGGTTTGATGCAACCAAGCGCAGGTACAGCAAGACATGATGCTGTTGCATGGGGTTATGCACGTCAGGCAGATTCAATGGGGGTAGATATTATTCAGAATTGTGAAGTAATTGGATTTGATGTTTCAGCGGGAAAAATAAATGGTATTAGAACTTCACGTGGAAATATTAAAGCAAAAAAAGTTGGTTTATGTGTTGCTGGTAGCACAAATATATTAGCTGAAAAATTAAATATGACTTTACCAATTGAAACTCATTTGCTTCAAGCATGTGTTTCTGAACCAATTAAACCAGTGCTGGATAATGTAGTTACATTTGGTGCAGGACATTTTTATGTAAGTCAGTCAGATAAAGGTGAGATGGTAATGGGTGGTGATCTTGATGGATACAATAGTTATGCTCAGAGAGGAAATTTACCAACATTGCAACACGTTTTAACTGAGGGAATAGCGATGATGCCGTTTTTAAGTAAATTAAAAATGTTGAGAACTTGGGGTGGTATAATGGATATGTCAATGGATGGTTCACCAATTATTGATAAAACACATATTGAAGGATTGTATTTAAATTGTGGATGGTGCTACGGAGGATTTAAAGCGACGCCTGCATCAGGATGGACATTTGCCCACACAATTGCACAAGATAGAGTTCACGAATTAAATGCTGGTTATAGTTTAAATAGATTTAGTACTGGCCATCTTATTGATGAAAAGGGACTTGGAACAAAAACCTGGATATCGTAAATGCTTTACATAAATTGCCCGCACTGTGGAATGAGATCTCAAAATGAATTTTCATATGGTGGTGATGCAAGCGTTAAACGACCGGAACTTAATAAAGAAGTTTCTGATCAAGAATGGGATAACTTTGTTTATAATAGAAAAAGTTTGAGAGGTAAGCATCTAGAGCTTTGGCAACATATTTCTGGATGTAGACAATGGATAAAGGTTGAGAGAGATACTGCAACACATGAAATTTTCAGAACCTATAAAGCTGATGAGGAAGTTGCTTAATGACTCAACCTTTTAGAATTGAAAATGGTGGGTTAATAAATAGAGATAAAAAATTATCTTTTAAATTTAATGGAAAAACTTACTTTGGATATGAGGGTGACACATTAGCTTCAGCTTTATTAGCAAATGGAGTTCATTTAGTAGGAAGAAGTTTTAAATATCACAGACCCAGAGGTTTCTTTGGAGCTGGGGTAGATGAACCCTATGCAGTTGTACAACTTTATAGAAATGGTGAAACAGAACCTAATATTAAAGCTACTGAGCAGGAGTTATTTGAGGGTTTAGAGGCTAAAAGTGTTAATTGTTGGCCAAGTGTTAATTTTGACATAGGTGCAATCAATAATTTTCTAAAAATTTTTTTACCAGCAGGTTTTTATTACAAAACTTTTATGTGGCCAAAAAGTTTTTGGTATCGAATTTATGAACCATTTATTAGAAAAGCAGCTGGTTTAGGCGTAGCTTCAACTAAACATGACAAAGAAAGGTATGAACATAAATACGAATATTGTGATTTATTAATTGCAGGTTCAGGACCTTCAGGATTAGCAGGTGCGTATGCTGCAGCAAAAAATGGAGCTAAAGTAATTTTAGCTGAAGATAAACCAAGATTTGGTGGATCTTTACTAACTAGTGATGTCAATATTGGAAATCAATCAGGAAAAGATTGGTCTGAAGGAATAATTGCAGAACTTAAAACAATGCCAAATGTTGTTGTAAAAAATAGATCTCAAATTTTTGGATACTATGATCACAACATGCTTGTGATGTCAGAAAAAGTTAGTGATCATTTACCATCAACTAAAAAATACCATCCTAATAAAAGACTATGGTACATTCGTGCAAAAGAAGTTTTGATTTCCTCTGGATCAATTGAAAGACCGATAGTTTTTGGAAATAATGATACGCCTGGAGTTATGCTTTCTTCAGCTGCTAAAGAATACTTAAAAGTATATGGTGTTTTAGTTGGAAGAAAACCATTGGTATTTACAAATAACGATAGTGGATATGAAACTGCAATTGAATTTAAAAAACATGGAGTAGATCCAGTTGTTTTAGACTCAAGAAAAAACCCAGAGTCAGAGATAATTGATGAAGCAAAAAATTTAGGAATTAACATTAAAAATTCTTATGTTGTGGTTGCAGCACAAGGTTACAAAAAAGTAAAATCTGCAGATATTGCAAGTATTTCAGAAGATAAAAAACATCTTGGTAAAATAGAAAATATTCAATGTGATTGTATTTGTGTTTCAGGTTTTTGGACACCAACTATTCATTTAGCTTCACAATCAGGAAATAAAACTAAGTTTAAAGAGGAAATTGATGCATTTGTTCCAGGGCAATCAAAACAAAATGAAATCACTTTAGGTGCAGCTAATGGAGTATTTTCACTTGATGAAACATTAAAAACGTCATTTACAGCAGGAAGTGAATTATCAAAAAAAATTACTGAAAATGATAATAATATAGCTATTCCAAATGTTGTTGAAAAGAAATCTTCTCAGCATGATAAGTTTTGGTGTGTTCCATTGCCAAAAGGTAAAAATTATAAAAGATTTTTAGATTTTCAAAACGATGTAGCGGTATCTGATGTAGAAATAGCTTTAAGAGAAGGGTATCGATCAATTGAACACGTTAAAAGATATACCACTCTGGGAATGGCAACAGACCAAGGAAAAACAAGTAATTTAAATGGATTGCAATTAGTATCTGAAATTGAAAACAAAGTTGTTCCTGCAGTAGGTCATACGACTTTCAGACCTCCATATACTCCTGTTTCTATTGGGGCAATAGTAGGAAGAGAAGTTGGAAAACATTCAAAACCAACAAGAAAATCTCCAATGCATTCATGGCATGATAAAAACAATGCAGTCTTTGTTGATGCAGGTGTGTGGTTAAGACCAAGATATTATAAAAGAGGAAATGAAAATTTATTTGAGGCCTCTAAAAGAGAGGCTAAAAATGTAAGAATAAATGTAGGTGTTTGCGATGTAACTACATTGGGTAAAATAGATATTAAAGGACCAGATGCAGCGGAGTTATTAAATAGAGTTTATACAAATGCATGGTTGAAGCTACCAGTCGGTAAAGCTAGATATGGTGTAATGTTAAGAGAAGATGGCATTGTAATGGATGACGGTACAACTACAAGAATTTCAGAAAATCATTATCATATGACCACTACTACAGCTCAAGCAGCAAATGTTCTTTCGCATTTAGAATATTATTTGCAACTCGTTTGGCCTGAATTAAATGTGAATGTAGTTTCAACAACAGAACAGTGGGCTGGAGCAGCTATTGCTGGACCTAAATCTAGAGATTTATTACAAAAATTATTTCCAAATTCTGATGTATCAAATGAAGGCTTACCTTTTATGGGGTACATTGAGGGAGATTTATTTGGTGTTAAAGCAAGAATATTTAGAATATCGTTTTCAGGTGAGCTTGCTTATGAAGTAAATGTAGAGTCTGATTATGGGAATTTTATGTGGGAAAGAATAATTGAAGTTGGTGAAGAATTTAAAATTCAACCATATGGAACAGAAGCATTATCAACTCTTAGAATTGAAATGGGACATGTTGCTGGATCAGAACTTGATGGCAGAACAATTCCATTCGACAACGCCTTAGAAGGTCTTGTCAGTAAAAAGAAAGATTTTATTGGAAAAAGATCATTGCAACGATCTGCATTTTTAGCCGAAGATAGACAAAGAATAGTAGGTGTAGTTCCATTAGACAAACAAACAAGTATACCAGAAGGCTCTCACTTAGTTAAAGATGATAAAGCACCGTTACCAAATCCAAAATTAGGTCATATCTCTGCATCTTGTTGGAGTGTTGAATATGATAATCCTTTTTCCTTAGCAATTCTAAAAGATGGAAAAAACATGATTGGTCAAAAGCTTTTTGCGATGTCGCCACTTAAAAACAAAGTAATACCAGTTGAAATAGTTTCATCACATTATGTAGACCCAAAAGGTGAAAGAGTTAGATCATGAAATTAATTTCAGCTTTATCAAACGTTCATTTAAAAGGTCAATTCGGAGATTATGAAGGTAAAAATGAAAATGATATACTTAAAATATCTGAAATCAAAAATTTATTAATTGTTCAAATAGTTCAGTACAAAAATTCTTCAGTTTCATTTGAGGGTATTGATATTGATAGTTTAAAATTAAAAAACGAACCTTTAACTGTAGTATTTAATGAAACTACAAGGATTATGTGGAATGGACCAAAAAACTGGTTTTTAGTTTCAACAAAAAAAGATTTAATAAAAGATATAGTAGATAAATTTAAAGAAACAGACTTTGCCGTAACAGATTTATCACATTCAAGAGCTATTATTGAAATCGAAGGAAATGATACGATAGAAGTTTTAAAAAAGGGATGCCCTTTTAATTTTGATACATTAGATAAAAATAATTCAATTAACTCAACTTATAATGGTATAGCTTTAACTGTTGATAAGTTGAGTGAAAATCCAAACAAAGTAAGGTTATTTGCTCTAAGAAGTTTTGGAGAATCTTTATATCATTCTGTTACAGATGCATCTCTAGAGTTTGGTTTTAAGTCTTTATAAGATTAATTTTCAATCTCTTGTTGCAATATAAACACCTATAGAAGTAATTAGAAATCCAATTAAGTCTAAGGTAGATAAACTTTCATTTAAGAAAAGCCATGCCATAAAAGCAGATGTAGCGGGGATTAAAAAAAATATAGAAACAGTTTTGCTAGCTGAATTGTGTTTTATTAAATACATCAAGATAGTAAATGCGCCGAATGATACTAAAAATATTTGGTGACTCATTGCAATAATGAATGTTTGTGAGAAATCAATATATGGATCAACAAAAAAGATTATTATTAACAAATGAAATAAACAGCCACCAAGGGCTTGGTTCATATTACTTGCAGACAAAGGCAAGTTGTTACTCAATTTTTTTTGCCATAAAGTTGAAAATGTAATTGCTAATAACGCTATTATCGTTGCGATCAATCCTGCTGTAGGTATTTTAGAACCAATATCAAAACCCAATACAAGCCCTGCACCAGTAAATCCCAATAAGACACCTATCCACTGTTTGATAGATACTTTTTCATTCAAGATTGGACCACTTAATGCATTTGTAAGAACTGGTTGTAGAGTTACTATTAATGCTGCAATCCCTGTGGGCATACCTATTGAAATAGAATAAAAGACACCTCCTAGATAAAAACCATGAAAAAGAACTCCACTAAAAAAAGATTCGAAAAAGTTTTTTTTACTAACTAAAATTTTTTGTTTTGAATAAATAGAAAATAAAAAAAAACCAAAAGCAACTAAAGCAAATCTAAAAGCAAGCGCAGCAAATGGATCACTATTATCTATTATAGGTTTTGTTGTTATAAAAGCAGAAGACCATAGAAGTACAAATATAAAAGGAAATATTCTAAACATAATATTCAATAAGCAAATAAAATTAATAAAATCAAATAAATCAACGCCTAAAATGAACTAATTAACTATAGATATAATTTACCAAATCACATAGGTTTTGTTTATGAACTTTAGATTGTTTAAAATTTTTACGATTTTAGTATCATTTTTGTTTTTAACTGGTTTTACACCTATATTTTCTATTATTGCTCCAAGTGTTACTGTGCTAACATCTGGTAATATTTATAAAGCAACTGCACAATTTATAATTGATCAAAGTATAAAAAAGAAAACTGGTAAAAATTCTTTAACTTTAGTTAAAGAAGAATTAGATAAGAAAAAAAATAAAAATAAAAATGAATTTAATAAAGAATTAAGAAATCTTGTTGAGAAAAGAATAAAGATGACACGAAAAAAACTTGATGAACAAGAATTAAGAAAATTAGTTAAAAAAAGAATTCATATTACTAGATCAATTATTAATTTAAATAATACTACTCAATAATATTAAGATATATCAGATTTTCCTGTTTAGTTTCTCTGCACCACATCTCATAGCTTTCACAAACTCTCCATAAATGATCAAAAGCTCTTTGTGAAATCTCTAGTGGAAAATGACTTTTAGTATAATAAAGCTTAGGTATTTTCATTAAAAATTTAACCATAGAATCTTTTTGAAGTTCCAAAAGTCTTAAAGTTTCTCCATTGATTTTTTTTTTGGTGATTGAGTCAATAAAATTATTATTCTTAAGTTCTAAAAACCATTTTTCATGAAATTCTCCAGAACTTAATATTTCATATTCTTTAGTAGTCATAAAAATTTCAAATGCTTGTATATTATTTGTTTCAGGATTTTTTTTTTTAATTTCAATTATATTTGAATAAACAAATTCTGCAGCTCTTAATACATATGGCTTTTCACTCTTGGTAGTCATAATTAATTTTTATGCTTAAGCATAGCTGAATGAGCCAAAATTAAATTAGGATCTAGGAAAACTTTTGAAGATTTAACATTTTTAAATGATTTAAATGCAAAAATTGCAATAGGTAGCTCTGTACAACCTAAAATAATTTTTTTGCACTTCATTTTAATTAAAGAATCAATCGCAGGTTTAATAATTTTTGCTGCTTCCTTAACATTGCCCATTTTAACTAACTTAATAGCTTTATTGACTGAAAATTTTTGCATTTTTTGAGATGGTTCTATCAATTGATAATCCTTTTCAAAAAATTTTTTATAAACTCCAGTTTTAAGAGTACCCTCAGTTGCTAATAGGCCAACTTTAGAGTTTTTCTTACATTTTTTTTTTGTAAATTTAAAAACTTCCTTTGGCATATTGATTATTGGAATATTGATTTTATTTTGTAAATCCTCAAACCAGTAATGAGCCGTGTTACAAGGTATAACTATAAATCTACATTTATTCTTTTCTAGAAGCTTACAACCTTTGAGTAAGCTATTTAATACTTTGTTATATTTTGCTCTACTTGTTTTATTTGTAGATTTGTTAGAAAGATTTTTAGTTTGAGAACCTATAGACTCAGGTCTACCTGGAATATTTGATTTGTTATAAAGTAAAAATAATGGATACTCTTGATCAATTTTTCCTCTATTCAGAACAGCAAGCTTGTTACAAAAATCAAGACCGGCTTGAGTTCCCATTCCACCTAAAATTCCAATCATAGTTTTAATTAATTTATTAATTTTTTAACTTAATTATATAATTAATAATTGTGTTTAAAGGTTGTTTTTAAATAAGGTATTGGCTGAATATTTAATTTATTTTTTTAAATTAATTTTTTCAGCCAATAGGAAGTGTGAAATTATGCAGTTTTTAAGTTAACTGCTGAAGGACCTTTAGGACCATCTTCAACATCGAAAGTCAAAGCTTGACCCTCATCTAAACCGTTCATACCAGCATCTCTTACTGCTGAAACATGTACAAACACATCTTTTTCTTTATCTTCTCTTTCAATAAAACCAAAACCTTTGGTTGGATTGAACCACTTTACTTTACCTTGTAGACTCATATTTATCTTCTTACTTTTTGTTATGTTTAATTATTACTTAAAATTAAGTAATACTGGCTTTCTTTAGATTTTATAGGGTTTTGTCAACAAAATAGATCAACAATTAAAAATAATTTTTTAAATATCGTCAATAAGCATAGTTAAATAAACAGAATTGATATCTTCTTTATAGTGTGCAAAAGGTTCGCATACTGTGAAACCAGTTTTTTTGAAAAGTTTTCTTGCTGGTATAAAAAAATCACCTGCCCCTGTTTCAATACTTAATCTTTTTATTTTAAGCTTTTTAGCTTCATTAATTAAATGATTGATTACATTAATCCCTTTGCCTTGCATTCTAAAATTATCATGAATTCTTATAGATTTAAATTCTCCATGTTCTTTATCTAAAAATTTTAAAGCGCCACAACCAATCAATTTTTCATTATTCCACAAGCTCCAAAATTTAATAGATGGAACTTTTAAACCAGGAATATCTAGCACGTGAGCACTTCCCTCCGGTGAAGCAGCTCTAAGCTCAATAAAATGTTTGGTTAGAAGTTCATTAACTTCAGGATTATCAAAATTACCTTCTATCGATTTTAACATTTATACTAAAGTTGTGATATGACCCATTTTCCTTTTTTCTTTTATATTTTTTTTTAAATAATCAAAGAAAAATTCGTTATCATTAAACTTTTCTATATTTCTATAATGACTAATTTGACCACCAAGTAAATTCATCATTTTAGCATTAGATATTTTTTTTAAAGGAATTTGTTCTAAACCGCACACAGCCCTTACATGATTTTCAAATTGACTCACATTAAAAGCATTTATTGTTAGATGTCCTGAATTATGTACTCTTGGAGCAATCTCATTAACATAAAGATTATCATTTCTATCAATAAAAAATTCTATACACAAAGTTCCAACATATTTAAGTTCTTCAGCAATTAACATTGCCCAATCTTTAGATTGTATAAAAATCTTTTCATTAATTTCAGCTGGTATTTTTGAATATTTTAAAATTTGATCTTCATGAGTATTTTCAATTGGTTCATATATCTCGTATCTGTTATTACCAAATCTTGTAATGATAATTGAAATTTCTTTTTTTAATTTAACAAGTTTTTCAAGAATATATCCTTTTGAAAAATCAATGTTCAATGAATTAAGATCTTTACCTGATTTAATTGGATATTGACCTTTGCCATCATAACCAAGTGTGGTTGTTTTTAATATTCCTGGTAAAAAATCTTCTAAAGCATCTATATCAGATTTTTTTTCAATCGAAACATATCTGGTTGTTCTAATATTTAATTTATTAATAAAATCTTTTTCAGCCAATCGATGTTGAATTAATCTGTTAATAGAAGGCTTTGGCAAAACAGGTTTAAATTTGTTTATTTCATTTAATGTTTCAAATGGAATATTTTCAAACTCATAAGTGACTAAATCAACCTGATTTATAAATTCAGATATTTTTTCTTTATTATCATAACTTCCAGCAACAAACTGATTGCAAAAATTTTGTGCTGGTGCATCTATGTCATCACAAAAAACTACAGTTTTTACATTTAATTTTTTAGCTGCTATTGCAAGCATACTTCCAAGTTGACCACCTCCAATGATACCAAGAGTAATTTCAGACATTTTATTTCGGAGACTTTTTTACAGATTTAGTTTGTGATGTTCTAAAAATTTTAAGTTTTTTTCGAACATTTGAATCATTATTAGCAATTATTGCTGAAGCTAATAAAGCAGCATTAATGGCGCCATCCTCTCCTATAGCAAGAGTTCCTACAGGTATTCCTTTAGGCATTTGTGCAATTGATAATAAACTATCCAAACCTTTAAGTTTTTTACTTTCAACAGGAACGCCAAGTACTGGTACATGTGTAAGCGCTGATATCATACCTGGAAGATGAGCAGATCCTCCAGCACCTGCAATTATTACTCCTATATGATTTTCCTCAACTTTTGAGGCATATTCATACATTCTTTGTGGTGTTCTGTGAGCAGATATAATTTTTGTTTCAAATGAAACTCCAATTTTTTTTAGGGTTTTTTCGGCTAGTTTCATTACTTTATAGTCAGATTGGCTTCCCATTATGATTGAAACTTTTAATTTATTATTTTTTTTCATGAAAATTGATTGATCTGTTTATTTCAAAATTAACTTAAAATTTCAATAAAATTAATAGTAATTAAAATACATATTGATTAGAGTTAAACATACCATGAATTATAAAATCGATAATCTTCAATATTGTAATTGGTCTAGGAAAATCTTTGAGATCAACAGATCTGCTGGATTAGATGCTGTCCATGTTACCATTGTCTACCATGAAGATTTTGATGAATTACAGCTTGAAATTAAAAAATGGGAAAAATTATTTCATGAAAATTCTGATTTAATTATTCTTGGTAAGAATTTTCAAGATATTGATAAAGCTAATAAAGAAAACAAAACTGCAATATTCTTTGGTTTTCAAAACTGTTCACCAATTGAAGATGACATAAATCTTGTTGAAGAGGTTCATCAACTAGGATGCAGATTTATGCAACTTACTTATAATAACCAGTCTTTGCTAGCAACAGGTTGTTATGAAAAAGTAGATAGTGGAGTAACAAATTTTGGACGTGAGGTTATAAGAGAAATGAATAGAGTTGGCCTCGTGGTCGACATGTCACATTCTGCAGAAAAAAGCACTCTAGATGCAATTGAATTCAGTGAAAAACCAATAGCAATTACTCATGCTAATCCCTCTTTTTGGCATCCAGCAAAAAGAAATAAATCTTCAGATTTATTAAAAATTTTGAGTGATAGTGGCGGTATGTTGGGTTTATCATTATATCCTCATCACTTAAAAGATAACACAAATTGTACTCTAGATAGTTTTTGTGAAATGGTGGCAAAAACAGCTGAAATAATGGATGTAAAAAAAATAGGAATAGGATCAGATCTTTGTTTAGATCATCCAGATACTGTTGTTGAATGGATGAGAAATGGTTCTTGGTCTAAAAGTAAAAATTATGGTGAGGGTTCGAAAAATAAACCAGGTTTTCCAAAACAACCTGATTGGTTTCTTGATGCAAGAGGGTTTTCAAATATTGAAAAAGGTCTTAAAAAAGTAGGTTTTTCAGATACCGAGACACATGGAATACTTGGAAATAACTGGTACAATTTTTATAAATCGATTTAATTATGAAAGTTGAATTAAGAGACCCAAACAAGATAATGAAATTATCAAGACTAGGATCTTTTCATCAATCAAAATTATCTTTTTTAAGAAGTTTTCTTAATGAATTTAAAGAGTGGGAATATAAAAGAGATTTATTTAATTTAAGTGAAAATGGTTTTGGAGAAGCTGTTTATTCATTTAAAAAAAATAAAAGAGTTTATTCTTTAGTTTGTTTTGCAAATGAAATCAAAGACGAAGAAAGATCAGATAGAGTTATTGCAACAAAATGGGATGCAGCTTTTACATTACATGATGGAGTTCCTAGAAAAAAAGATATTGAAAGATTAAAAAATGAAGTTCCAAAACAAGAAGTTGGTAGACTTTCTTATAAAGAATTAACCTTATCGAGAGCAAACAAATCAGTAAGAATTTATAATCATGTAGTTGAAAGTTTGAGCAAAGGTAAGCAGCCAGATTTAAACTTATTATCAAAAGTAGGCTATTTATATAGGACTACAGCAGTATATGGCTCAGGCAAATTTGGTCTTGCAGATCGATTTAGAATTAAACATCGTGAAGAAATTAATGGTCCATTCAGATTAGAAATGATGTTGGTTTATTTGGTAAGACAATTTACTTTTGATCAAGTTAATCATGTTGCATATAATAAAAATCCAAAAACAGCTGTTAAGTTAGATGATAATATTTGTAAAAACTTGGGAATTGGTAATTCTACAGGTCTAGGTATGGCTCCATTTATAGTCAATCACCCAACTCTATTAAATAATTGGATTTTAAGTAGAGAAAAAGCACTTAAGAAAATTAGAGAAATCAAAGATGTAGAAAGTCAAGATAGCGATTTGTTTATAGATTGTGTAAAAAAATCATTAAAAAATATTACAAGCTGGAATACTGATAGCGAATATCAGCAAAAAAAAATTTCTTCATTATTAAAGGATGTTGAAAAATTCTTAAATTTTATAGATAAAGATTTTAATTTTGAGATCGAATATCCTTTTAACAAAATATATAAATGGTTGGAGGATAATACTTGCGAGGAATGTATTGAATACATTGTTTCAATAATGATGGAACCTTATAATAATATTGTAAATCCTTTGGTAAAAGAAATGAGCTCAGATGAAGAAAAATATTTTACTATTCCAACTCATAGAAAAGTTGAAGAATTACGTAATATCATTGAAGCAAAATATCCAAACATTTTAGATATTAATTTTGAAGAAAAAGAAAATAATAAAAACTTTTGGTTTATTTCAAAAAATAAAGAGGAACCTAGATTAGCTGATCGTTTTGAGGAGCATGGATCAGAATTAGAACAGCCTTTAGCAATAGCAAGAGATATAAAAAAACTTTATGAAAAATTATTAGTCTCAAAAAATAGTTTAACTATTGCTGAATTTTTAACATCAAATTCTGAGTTAAGACATGTCGTGAGGAGGGCATTCATTGTAGAAAAATTTCCTTATTCAGAAATACAAGATAATACGATTGGTAAAGATTTAATTCCAATTGATATGCTAAGATTAAAATTATCTTTTTTTGGGGCATTAAAATTTGATCCAAGATCTGACAAATGGTTAAGAATTTGCATGTTCCAAGGAGCTCCACTTCCAAATGAGTTAAAAAGTTATGACGAGCAGTGGGTATATAAAACCAATATTTAAGAATGAAATCACTAAGTGAAATTGAAACTACTGTTAAAAGAGCTTCAAAAGCAGCAGGATATTCTTGGGGAGTTTCTGAGGAAATAGGAAAAAGTATAAGATTGTTAGAACTATTTAGTTTACCGGGTATTAAGCACCTTAATGAATACTTTAATCAAAAAAATAAAAGTAAATTTGAAAATTTAAATTTAATTAGTGAAAATAACTCTTCATCAAATCATCCTTACTGTCCAATTACTTTAGGTGTTAGTTTTTTAGATCAAATAAATATTTTAGAAAATTTAAAAAAAATTGATTTTAAAAATATTGCTTATCCAATAATTTTTATCTCATTCATAAGTCGTTCATCAGAAATTATTGGAAAAAAAATTTCTGTAAAAATAGATGAAAAAAAAATGTTACTTAACCTAAATGTAAATATTAGTTCAAATTTTATTGATCAAGAATTTCCAAAGATAGCGGATACAATTGAGGTCAATCTACTTGAAAATGAAGATAACTTTACAAACGATGAATGGAATAATTTATATAAGTTATCTGAAGAAACTTTTGTTGAAGAGAGTGACAGTTTAAAAGAGGGTGCTGCAGGTGCTGGTTTGACAGATAATGATTGATAAAATAGATAAAAAAAATCTAAAGGTAGATACTGAAGAATTAAACAATATTTGTGATGAATGTAAAGAGGAAGACGAAAGTGTCACTCAAAATTTAATTCTTACTGGGTTTAAATTATGTAAATCCTGTAGAGTATCTAAGACTATTTTTCCGCTTTAACTGATTTGACTTACTGGAAGCATATTCATTCTACTCATCACAAATGAGATAGATAAAAATGCAATAATTAAAAATGATAAAAGTACAATCCCAAAAGATTTAAAATTAGATTTTAAACTCAATATTTGTTTAGTTGAAATTATTAAACCTGCAAAAATCCAGAACTGAGTAAGAAAAATTATTGGTATCATTAAATCTGGTGTGACCGCAAAAAATCTTAATAAACCAGGGGCATGCGCAAATCCAACAGCTGTTAAAACTTTTTTGAATGAAACTTTGGTTTGTTTATCAGGAAATAATTTCACTCCAATTACAAAAATAAAAATCGCCCATATTAGCCAAGTAACTATTGCAGTTAGACCAGACATTGCAATAGCTGTTTTAATAATGGTATTAGCTGCTACTGCTCCAGCGATACCATCTAGGATCATTATAATACCAGCAAAGTATATTGAAGCTTCACTAAAATTTTTGTTATCTGAATAAAGAGTTTTATCTAATTTTATTGACTTGAAAATTATATTTAAAAATTCACCAAACATTAATTTTTTTTATTTTTATTTTTTTGAGCCTTATAAGAAACAATTAATGGAAATATTATTAAAGCAATAGCAATGATAATGCAAACTGCTATTAGAAAACTTTTGGTCATTAGAATTGAAAAGGGGAGCTGAAATTAGCTCCCCCTTAGTAAATTTTAGCCTTTTACAACTTCTCTTGTATTTGCGTTGAAAGACTCTTTGAATGGAATATCCACCACAACAGCATCCACAGGTGTTCCTGGAGTGTCTGAGTATTTTTCTGGAAGATGAACTTTAAACTTAGTTCCAACTTTTCCTTTTGGAAATCCATTAGGGTTTAAAGTTCCATCAAATGGAACATATCCCATAGCAATATTAGTTTTCTTTTCTGGATGCCACCATGGTGAAGTAATAAATCCAACTGGATCTCCACCATTTTCTGGTGATACCAACCAAAAGTCAGGTGCATAATCGTCAATAGGTTTACCACCTAACTCCATTCCAACTAATTGAAGTTTATATGGTTTTTTTCCAGCTTTTATATCTGCTCCCATTTTCTCCAAAGCAGCTTTACCAACATAGTCAGCTTTTTTATTCCATTCACCTTTACCAGATAATGAAACTTGATAACCTAAATTACATTGAAACGGATTATGTTGTTGATCCATGTCTTGCCCCCAAGAAAGAATACCAGCTTGTATTCTTCTGTGGTGCGCAGGCGCAATAACCATCAACTTATGTTTTTTTCCTGCTTCCAATACTGCATTCCACATATCTTCAGCATATAAAGTTGCATTTCTTAAATAAATCTCATATCCAGCTTCTCCTGAAAAACCAGATTGAGAAATTACACAACTTCTTCCACCAATTGTTGCTTCTGCTAATCCATAGAAAGGCATATTGTCAAAATCAACTTGGTCTCCACAAAGATCTTTCATTAAAGCTTTTGATTTAGGACCTTGAATTTGTACCGGACATGCATCAATTTCCTCAACTGTACAGTTAAATCTTCCATCTGCATTTACACCTTGTAAATACATTCCAATATCAGAGTCTGATAATGAAAACCAAAATTCATCTTTTGAAATTCTTAAAAGAATTGGATCATTTAAAACTCCTCCATAAGCATTACATAAAATTACATACCTGGCTCTCATAGGAGAAATTTTTGTTGCATCTCTAGTTATAACGTAGTCAGTAAATTTTTCTGCATCAGGACCTTTAACTCTTATTTGTCTTTCAACAGCCACGTTCCACATTGTTACATGGTTAACGATTGCATCGTACTCAACCATTGCTCCACCATCTTCAGGTTTTACATAACCTCTTGGGTGATAAATACGATTGTATACAGTTGCTCTCCAACAACCTGCCTGCATTGATAAATGCCAATAAGGTGATTTTCTTACCCTTGTTGAAATTAACATTTCAACTTTTGTTGGTCCACTTTGTCTTAAGTTGTATGGTACTTCTCTATCTGATTGATCAACAGAAGTAACATGTTTTAATTTAGTATAGTCAAATTCATTAGACATAACTATTCTCCTTCAACCACTTGTTAGTTTCCTTCAAGCCGCCGAATGTATAAATGTGGAAGTTATCAGTATGCGATTTAACTTTCCCAATTAAATCATTAGGGTCTTTAGGTTTCAACAAATCTAATGCCTTACTAAAATTAGATTTAAGAAAGTTTAAGGAATTTTTTGCCCCCACAATATTAGCAAATTTAATTAAGCTAGATATTTTTAATGGCCCAGTAATTCCCACATGCACTGGTACGCTTTGTTTAGAAATAAAATCTATAATAGGCTGAGGATCTAGTAACCACTGTGTTACAATATAATCAGCGTAAGGCTTTTTATCTATCATAGCTTTTTCTAATTCTGAATCGGATATATCAGGACTCCCCTCTGGGTGTCCAGCAATTCCTATTTTCATTTTTTCAAAATAACCTGTTTCTAGAAGTTGAAATGAACTGTCAAATTTACCAGCGGGCTCTCTTCCGCCACCAATAATTAAAGCTTGTTTAACCCCACCATCCTTACATCTTGATACATAATCTTTAAGTTCGTTTTCATCCTGCATTGATCTCGCTGGAAAATGAGGCACTGGATTAAAACCTTTTTTTACTAGCTCGATAGCTTTTTCAGCTGTCTCCTTGTAGTCTCCGCCAGGTAGCATTGTAATGTATACGTCACTCACAGCAGGGACTGTTTCAATATCGGTTTTAGGGCCTATTTCTAAAGAAAAATTCATTTTCCTGGATCTTTATTTATTTTGAAATATGAGTCTAGAAAATTCGATTGAGGTAAATTTACTTCTTCAGCTGGCCTCGGTGCTTTTGAATTCTTTGTCCGTACTGCTGCGTGACCCTATCAAAAATAATTGCTAGGGCTACAATTGCTAAACCATTCATCATTCCAAGGGCCAAATATTGGTTAGAAATAGCCTGTAAGATAGGCACTCCCAACCCCCTAACACCAATCATTGATGCAATAACCACCATAGCTAGAGCCATCATTATTGTCTGGTTAATTCCCGCAAAAATTGTTGGAAGGGAAAGAGGGATTTGAACAGATTTTAACTTCTGCATTGGTGTTGCCCCAAATGCTTCACTTGCCTCTAAAGTTTCTTTATCGACCTCCCTTATTCCAAGATTTGTCAATCTTACAATAGGAGGTAAAGCATAAATACACACAGCTAATAACCCTGGAACTTTACCAATACCTAGGAGCATAATTATAGGTATAAGATAAACGAAACTAGGAATAGTTTGCATCATATCTAAAACAGGTAAAATTGCTTTTTCTGCTCTTGCTGATTTTGACATTAAAACACCAATTGGAATTCCAACTACTATACACACTAAAGTAGAAACAGAAATTATGGCTACTGTAGCCATACAATTTTTCCACATTCCAAAGTATCCAATTACAAGGAAACATGCTATTGTTCCAATTACAAGTTTAACACTTCTAGAACCAATCCATGCAAGCAACGCAAAAGCCCCTATAACTATAGGCCATGGACTGCTTACTAATAATTTTTCTAACCAAATTAA
The DNA here is from genome assembly GCA_902571425.1 of uncultured Pelagibacteraceae bacterium. Classification (GTDB taxonomy): domain Bacteria; phylum Pseudomonadota; class Alphaproteobacteria; order Pelagibacterales; family Pelagibacteraceae; genus Pelagibacter. The sequence continues at coordinate 41,418 of CACGBZ010000002.1, forward strand.
AAAATATAGAAGAGGGTCAAAAAAACCTTCTATTGCATCACCATAAGCTCTTGAAAATTCTTTAAAACTAAAATCAATACTTTTCTTTAACTCCCTTAAAGCTGTTCTATCCATTACCGGGATTTTGCTAAAGAATTCCATAAATCTCTTTTAATTTAATCGAACCCGTATTACAACGGGTTCGATAATTTTATTTTAAATTAAAGACTTGCTTTAATTTTTTTTGCAGCTGATTTTGTAACCCACTTAGTCCACACGTCTTCTTGTGTTTTTAAGAATTCAATTGCAGCATCTGCACCTTCAGCTTGGTTTTCTCCCATCCAAACTAACATTCCATTCATTACTGGACCTGGGTAAGTTCTTTTTTCTAAATAACTCATTCCCTCTTTTCCAGCTGTTTTTTTGAAATTATCAGTAGCAACTGAGTAAACTTCAGATTTTACCCATGAAGATTTCAATGGATTCGCACATTCTTGCTCTGGCTTTGATAAACAGTTGTCCCAATTATCTTTTCCTGCATATTCACCCATATCTACAGCTTGCATATTATATTTTCCAATAATTGCTGTTGGAGACCAATAGTAACCAAACCAGTTTTCACCTCTTTCAGCAGCTTTTGCTATAGAACCATCTAATCCTGCAGCAGAACCTGTTTCAACTATCATCCATCCTTTAGCTTCCATTCCCCAAGCTCTAAAATGATTTCTGTTACTTAATTCACAGTTCCATCCTGGAGGACAAATGTGAAATCCACCTTTTGAAGGATCTTCTGGATGTGGAAATAGGTCAGGTCTTTCTAAAATTGCATCTGCAGTTGTTAATTCTGGATGCTTTTCTAAAGTTGCAGGTAATACCCACCAACCTTCACCTAAACCAGTGATTGGAGCTTTGTTAATTGAATGTAATTTTCCCTCAGCAACTGCAGCTTCTAATTCTAATTTAGCAGCATTTGCCCAAAACTCAGGCGCGATATCTGGCTCACCTTTTTCTTGCATTGAAGTAAAAGTTGGCATTGTTGAACCCGGAACCAATTCTACAGAACATCCGTATCCTTTTTCCAATATTACTTTGTCTACCTCTGCCATAAAGTTTGCAGAAGCCCAGTTCATATTAGCAATTGTTATTTTTCCACAAGCAGCATTGGCTATACTTCCGAAAGAAGTTAGTCCAAATATAACAGCTAATGAAATTAGTATTCTTTTAATTTTCATTTATTTCTCCCAATGATTGTTAATTAGATTATAAAAACATAACCCTTGGAAAATTGCAAATTACTTTCAACTGTAGATTGAAGTTAATTTGTCTTTATCATCATTTAAATTAGCGATAAGGTTTTATTATGACATTCTCTGCTAATTTTTTTTTCAAAGAATTTGTTTATATCCTAAATTGTAAGACCGTTTTTCAACAAATCATAATTAGAGAGTCGTAATTTTACCGCCTCAATTAATTTTTTAATTAATTTTAAAAAGGAGGTATATGAATTTAAATAAAAAATTATCAGACATCTTAGATCCCAAGAAAATAGAAGTTGTTAAAAATCCAATAGAAAAAGCTCATGGGTTGCCTAATGAATGTTATTTGAATGATGATTATTTAGAGTTTGAAAAAGAAAAAATATTTAAAAATAATTGGACGATGATTGGGGTTGCAAGCTCTGTACCAAATCCAGGCGATGCAAAACCTTTTAATCTTTTAGGGATACCAATACTAATAGTTAGAAACAAAGATAATGAAGTAAAAGTTTTTCATAATGTTTGTAGTCATAGAGGTTTCAAATTAGTTGATCAGGAATGTAAATTAAAAAATGTGATAAGATGCCCTTATCACTCTTGGTCTTATGATTTTAATGGAAAATTAACTGTTACTCCACATATAGGAGGACTAGGAAAACATGAAGTTGAAGGGTTTGATAAAAATAATAGTAACTTAAAAGAAATTAAATCAAATACTTGGATGGATTTAATTTTTATCAATATAAATTCTAATGCTAAACCTTTTGAAGATTTCATTAAACCTCTAGAGGACAGATGGTCTAAGTTTATTTCTAAAAAAGATCAAAAATTAATAAGACATTCATCTGATAATGGATATTTTAATATGACAGTAAATAGTAATTGGAAATTTGCAATTGAGAATTATTGTGAAAGCTATCATTTGCCCTGGATACATCCAGAGCTAAATAAAGTTTCAAATATTTCAGATCACTACCATATAGAGGATGAGAATTTTAATTTTTCAGGACAAGGAAGTAATAAATATTCACAACAATTCGATGGAAATATTAAATTTAAATGCTTTCCTAACTGGCCAACTGAACTTTCTGAAAAATCTGAATATGTATCATTGTATCCAAACGTAATGTTAGGAATACATATTGATCATTTTTATGCATTTTGGTTAGAGCCAATTTCTAATAATCAAACAAAAGAACATTTCGAATTATATTATGTTGGAGATGAAAGCGCATCTGGTGATGAGTTTAAAGATATAAGAGAAAAAAATTTTGCATTTTGGCAAGAAGTTATGAACGAAGATGTAACTGCAATAGAAGGGATGCAAAATGGGCGAAGTTCCCCGGCTTACAATGGTGGAAATTTTTCACCTGTAATGGATACTCCTACTTTGATGTTTCATAAGTGGGTTGCAACCAACTTGACGAAATGAGAGGATAAATTATGAAAAAAGATCTTATTACCAGATTAAATGAAGGCCCAATAATGTGCGCAGAAGGTTATCTTTTTGCAATGGAAAGAAGAGGCTATCTTTCAGCAGGTCCATTTGTTCCCGAAGTTGTTTTGGAACATCCGGAAGTGGTAACACAATTACATAGAGAATTTATTAGAGCGGGTTCAGATGTTGTTCAGGCATTTACTTACTATGGTCATAGAGAAAAGCTTAGAATAATTGATAAAGAACATTTGTTAGAGCCAATGCAAAAAAATGCACTCAAAATTGCAAAAGATGCTGCAGCTGAGTTTAAAGATTTAGATTTGATGGTTTGTGGAGATGTTGCAAACACCAATGTATTTGATCCAGGTGATCCAAATACTCATAAACAGTGTCAACAAATGTATGAGGAGCAAGTTGCATGGGCGAAAGAAGCTGGTGTTGATTTTGTTATTGCTGAAACAATTAGTTGGACTGACGAAATGAAAATTGCATTAAAGGCAATTAAGGATGCTGGACTTATTGCAGTTTGTAATTTTGCAGTTCCTAGAGGGGATAAAACTAGAGAAGGCCATAGTGCTGAGGATGCATGTAAGATGATGGAAGACCTTGGTGCTGATGTGGTTGGATTAAATTGTTACAGAGGACCAGAGATGACAATGAAACTTTTAAAAAAAGTCAGAGATAAAGTTTCATGCCATGTATCAGGACTTCCTGTTCCTTACAGAACTACTGAGGAAGAACCTGGTTTTTTAAATATTATAGATCATGGTTGTGACTGTATTCCGGGTGGAAATGCTTTTCCAGTAGCTTTAGATAACTTGTTTTGCAACAGATTTGAAATGGCAGAGTTTGCAAAAGATTGTGTAAAAAATAAAATAAATTTTATTGGTATTTGTTGTGGAGCTGAAGCTCATCATGTTAGAGAAATGTCTGTTGCAATTGGAAAGAAACCAATTTCAATGAAATATATGCCAGACATGAGTAAACATTTCCATCATGGTACAGATAAATCTTTAAAAAAAGTGAATAAGGAAATTAAATATTAATGGAAAAGCATGCCAAAGTAGTAATCATAGGAGGTGGCGTAGTAGGGTGTTCTATTCTATATCATTTATCTAAATTTGGATTAAAGGATTGTATTTTACTTGAAAGAAATGAACTAACATCAGGGTCTTCCTGGCATGCTGCAGGCAATGTTCATGTAATTTCATCTGACCCTAATATCTCTCGGATGATGGCTTATACAATAGGTTTATATAAAGAGATTGAAAAAGAATCTGGTCACTCAACTGGATTTAAACCTAGCGGCGGTTTTTACTTAGCGTCAAATGAAGTGTGGGCTGATTATTTAAAGAGAGAAAGATCAAAAGCAAGATATATGGGACTTGATCAAGAATTTATTTCTCTTGAAGAAGTAAAAAAGAAACACCCATTAATTGATCCGTCTAGATACTTGTTAGCTTTATGGGATCCTATTGATGGTGAAGTTGATCCATCAGGAGTTACTTACGCTTTTGCAAAAGCTGCAAAAGTACATGGTGGAAAGTATTATACTCACACCGTTGTTAAAGATACGAAACAAAAAGAGGACGGAACTTGGGATGTCTTTACTGAAAAAGGAAACATCAATGCTGAAATAGTAATTAACGCTGGTGGTTTGTGGGCAAGAGAAGTTGGACAATTAGCTGGACTTAATCTTCCTGTTCAACCAATGGAGCATCATTATTTAATCACTGAACCTATTCCAGAAATTGAAGCGATGGGTGATCAAAGACTGCCTATTGGAACAGATTTTGAGGGAAATATTTACTTTAGACAAGAAGGTAAAGGAATGTTGCTTGGAACTTATGAGCCAAAATCAACTCCTTGGAAAGTAGAAGGTACACCAATGAATTTTGGACATGAGTTACTTGAGCCAAAGTTAGATAATATTCAGGATAGATTGGCTATTGGTTTTGAGAGAATGCCAGCATTAGAGCGCGCAGGTATTAAGAATATAGTTAATGGACCTTTTACTTTTGGTCCAGATGGAAGTCCTCTAATTGGTCCAGTACCAGGAATGAAAAATTATTGGGTTGCAGTTGGTGTTATGGCTGGATTTTGTCAAGGAGGTGGAGTTGGAAAATGTATTGCTGAATGGATTATTGATGGCGAACCTTCTATTGATGTTTGGGCAATGGATGTTGCTCGTTTTGGAGATTATGCTTCACCTCAGTATGGAACCATTAAATCTTCAGAAAATTATGAACGAAGATTTATTATGACTTTTCCAAATGAAACTTTGCCGAAAGGAAGGAAACAAAAAACTACTGCACTTTATGATCGTTTTATAAATCAAGGTGCTGTTATGGGAGATAGTTTTGGTTTGGAAAACGTTTTGTGGTTTGCGAACAATAAAGAAGATGCTCATGAAGAGCCTACTATTAAAAGATCGAGATCACACGACTATGTTTCAAAAGAAGTTATTAATGTAAGAGAAAATGTTGGTTTAATCGAGGTTGCTAACTTTTCAAAACATGAATTTAAAGGTCCTGATGCTAGAAAATTTTTAGATCGCATAATGGCTGGAAGACTTCCAAAACCAGGAAGAATATCTTTATCGCCGATGTTGTCATATAGAGGAAAGCTATGTGGTGATTTAACTGTGGCTTGTTTAGATGAAAATGAATTCATAGTATTTGGTTCGGGTGCTGCTCAAGAAATGCATAGACGTTGGTTTGAAAGTCATTTAGATAAATTTAATTTAAGTTATTTCAATAGATCTGATGAGTATCACGGATTATCTATTGCGGGACCAAATTCAAGAAAAGTTTTAGAAAAAATTGTAAGAGACGATGTTTCAAATGAAAAATTTAAATTTAGAGATTCAAGGAGAATGTTTGTTGGTGGTGTTCCAGCAATAATTAATAGAATTTCATTTACAGGTGAACTTGGTTATGAAATTTATGTAGCACCCCATTATCAATTAAAACTTTATGAAGAATTAATGGAAGCTGGAAAAGAATTTAATATAAAACCTTTTGGTGGAAGAGCATTAATGTCAATGAGGTTGGAGAAAAATTGGGGAGCTTGGACTTTAGATTATAGACCAGATTTTACTGCAAAAGAAACAGGTTTAGATGCATTTATTAATTGGGATAAAGAGTTTATTGGTAAAGAAAGTGCACAAAAGGAAAATTCTTCAAATAAACTTATACCATTAATTGTTGAAACAAATGATATTGATGTAACGAATAATGAAGCCGTTACGAATGGAGATCAAAGTATCGGTTATGTAACTTCAGGTGGGTTTGCTCATTTTGTAAATAAAAGTGTGGCGTTTACTTTTGTTGATCAAAAAAACATTAAATCTGAAAATAAAATTCAAGTAGAGATAAATGGAGACTTATTTAATTGTTCAATCATAAAAGAACCACTTTATGACCCAAGTGGTCAAAAAATGAGAAGCTAATGGCCCAAAAAGATGTAGGAAATAAAATTCCAATTTATAAGCTTAAAACTACTGATGAAGTTATGAAGTACTACGATGAGTGGGGAGACAAAGATAAATACAATAAAGACATGGTTGATTGGAACTATACAGGACCTAAAGAAACCGTAGAAATATTTAATAAATATGCGAAAAATAAAGATACTTTAATTTTTGATGCTGGATGTGGAACGGGTTTAGTTGGTTTGGAGCTTAAAAAATATAGTTTTAAAAACTTTCATGGAGCAGATTTATCTCAAACTTTATTAGATACTGTACCAAAAGATCTTTATCAAAAATTAGCAAAGGTTGATTTGAATAAACCAATAGAAGTTCAAGACAACTTTTATGGTGGAGTTATGTGTGTTGGAACATTTACTTTTGGGCATGTAAAACCAAATGCATTAGATGAATTTATAAGAATAACAAAACCAGGTGGTTTAATTTGTTTCACAATTAATGAAGGAATTCATGAAGAGTATGGTTTTGATAAAAAAATTGATATATTGAAAGACAGTAAGAAATGGGAAGAGGTAGAATTTTTTAAATCTGACTATATTGCGAGCAAAGATGTGAACGCATGGTTAGGTTTGTATAGGGTATTATGAGGTTTAGTAGAAAAATAGCTCCCGAGATAAAACCAAGACAAAATTTTATTACTAAAAAAAGATTAAGAGAAGACGAGATAAATTTTGATAAGTTAAGATCATATCGTTTAGATAGGGTTAGAAAAGAATTAGTAAAAAACAATTTAGAAGCTTGTATTCTTTTTGATCCAGTAAATGTTCGTTATGCTTTAGATACTGTAAACATGAGTGTCTATAATATGCATAATTTAACAAGATATTGTTTTGTTCCAGTCAATGGACCAACTATTCTTTACGAGTATTTTAATTGTGAAATATTATCTAAGCATTTAAATTTAATTGACGAAATAAGACCTGCAATTACTTGGGATTACTTTAGTAATGGAGATCAAGCAGACAATCAATTATCAAAATGGATTAGTGAAGTTAAAGATTTATCAAAAAATTATTTTAAATCAAAAAAAATTGCAATTGATGTTCTAAATGGTCCTGCGGTTGCAGCTTTAATTAAAGAAGGTATTGAGGTTGTAGATGCAAAATTGATTTTAGAACAAGCAAGAGTAATCAAATCAACTGATGAGTTAATTTGTATGAAAGCAGCAATAGAAGTTGCAGAAAAAGGTGTATCTAAGATGAGATCAGATCTTAAACCAGGAATGACCGAAGATGAATTGTGGTCAATTTTACATAAAACAAATATTGAAAATGGAGGTGAATGGATAGAGTGTAGGATCTTATCTTCTGGTGAAAGAACAAATCCATGGATGCAAGAGAGTAGCAATAAAGTTATACAACAAGGAGAAATAGTTGCTTTTGATACAGATATGGTGGGCCCTTATGGATATTGTGCAGACATATCAAGAGCTTTTGTAGTAGGAAATAAATTTAATGATGAGCAAAAAAAACTTTATTCATTGGCTAGAAAACAAATAGACCATAATTTTAGATTAATAAAACCAGGAATTAGTTTCAAAGAATTTATTAAAAAATCTTGGGTTTTACCTGATGAATATTATGCAAACAGATATTCATGTATGGTTCATGGAATTGGTTTGTGTGATGAATGGCCTTATATAAGGTACCCAACCGATCGAGGAGAAGAGAGCGGAATTTTTGAGAAGAATATGACAATTACTTTAGAAAGCTATATCGGTAAGGTTGGTGGCAAAGAAGGTGTAAAACTTGAACAACAGTACTTAATTGGTGAAAATGGACTTGAATTAATGTCCCATCATCCGTTAGAAGATATTTAATGAAAATTATTTTAGTAATGGGTTTGCCTGGGGCGGGCAAAACAACTCTAGCAGATGAAATGGCACCATTCTTAAAAGCTAAAAGACTCAATGCTGACGAGGTAAGAAAAGCCGCAAACGATTGGGATTTTTCTGAAGAGGGAAGAGTTAGACAGGCAAAAAGAATGGCTGAAGCTGCTTTAAAATTAAAAGCAGAAGGTCATTATGTAATTGCAGATTTTATTGCACCAACTCCTGAAGCAAGAAGCTTGTTTCCTGCAGATTATATAGTGTGGGTTGATACAATTAAAGAAGGAAGATTTGAAGATACTAATCAAATGTTTGTTAATCCTAAGAATTTTGATTTTCATGTAACAACTCAGGATGCAAAAAATTGGGCACCAAAAATAGCAGAGGAGATAAAAAAATGACACACCAATGGGATAACAAAAAACCAACAGCACAAATGCTAGGAAGATGGCAACCTTTTCACGATGGACATTATACTTTATTTAAAGAAATTATTAAAAAAACTGGTCAGGTTTGTATTCAAATTAGAGACGTACAAGGTGTTGATGATAATCCTTTTGATTTTGAAACAGTAAAAAAAAATATTGAGGACAGATTAAATCCTGAATTTGAGGGGCAATTTAAAATAATGTTAGTACCTAATATTACTAATATTTGTTATGGTAGAGGAGTAGGATATAAGATTGAGGAAATAGTTTTGGATGAAGAAACTCAAAAAATATCAGCTACCAAGATAAGAGCAAAAATGAGAGAAGAGGGAAAGTTAAAATAAACTTACATGAACGATAGACTGAAGACTATTGTAGATTTAGAAAAATATCCAATATACGATTTAAATTCACCAATAATTAAAAATCTAATTAAAAAATGTAAAGAAGAGCTTGATCAACATAGTTGTTCAACAATTCCAAATTTTATTTTGCCTAGATCACTTAAGGTAATGAATTCTGAGTTAGAAAAACAATTAGACGAAGTTTATATGTCCAAAGAGAGTATAAATGCTTACTTGTATGCAAAGGATGATCCTTCATTGCCAAAAGATCATCCAAAAAGAACTTTTATGAATAGATACAATGGATATTTGAATTCAGATTGTTTTCCAAAAGACTCTGAAATGAAATATCTATACGAAACTGAAGAACTTTTAAAATTTGTATCTGCTTGTTTAGGTATTTCTCCTATTTACAGATGGGCAGATCCTTTAGCATGTCATGCATATAATGTTATGGAACCAGATGGAATACTCCCATGGCATTTTGATAGTTGTGAATTTACACTTAGTTTAATGATACAAAAACCTGAGAAGGGAGGAGTATTTGAGTACTGTCCAAATATTAGAGAACCAGGAAATGAAAATTTCGAAGAAGTTCAAAAAGTTATAGCAGGAGATAGAACTAGAGTGAGACAATTGAAATTAGAGCCAGGAGATTTACAAATATTTAAAGGTAGATTTACTTTGCATAGGGTAACAAAAGTTGAAGGCCAAAAATCAAGATATATGTGTATTCCAGCTTATGTTTTGGATCCATGGAGAGTAAACACTCCAGAACATTCTAAAGCTATATATGGCAAAGTTTTACCAATTCATATAGAAAGAAATCAGGCTAGATCCGATGGATTAACTGATTAAATGACTAGTAACATTAAAATTAAAAAAAATAACAACGAAGTTTCTTCAATTATTATTGATGAACCAAAAACTTATAATTCTTTATCATTCAAAAATCTTTCAGATTTATTAAAGACATTAAAAAAATTAGATGCTGATAAAAAAGTTAAAGTAATAATATTAGAGGGTGCTGGTAAAGGATTTAGTGCAGGACACAATTTAAAAGAAGTGAGAGGTTTAAAAAAGAGAGACAAATATTTAAAGTTATTTAATCTTTGTTCAAAAGTAATGCTTCAAATAGTTGAAGGTAGAAAACCTGTAATTGCTAAAGTTCATGGGGCAGCATTTGCAGCTGGTTGCCAATTAGTTGCAAGTTGTGATTTAGCTTATAGTACTAAGGACGCATTGTTTGCTACTCCCGGTGTAAATATTGGTTTGTTTTGTAGTACACCAATGGTTGCTGTTAGTAGAAAGATAAATCGAAAACCAATGATGAAAATGCTGTTAACTGGAGAGCCTATCAATGCAAATTATGCAAAAGAAATTGGCTTAATAAATGATAATTTTTCAAAAGCTAAATTAAACAATGAAGTGTTAAAAGTAGCAAACAAAATTGCTTCAAAATCTAATTTAACAATAAAGATTGGAAAACAAGCTTTTTACAAACAATTAGAAATGCCATTAAGTAAAGCTTACGCTTATACCAGTAAAATGATGACTCTTAATATGATGGCAATGGATGCAAAAGAAGGAATTTCTGCTTTCCTAGAAAAAAGAAAACCTAATTGGAAAAATAGATGAAAATTAAAAATATTTTAATAATAATTTTTATTATTGTAGGACTTTATATTGTTCTAGATTTTAGAGATCATAATTCTCAAAGAGCTATAGATGCATGTGTTGCAGGTAGTCAAAAATTAGAAAAACCAATGACTATAGAAGAGGCAAAAGAATTTTGTAAGAATAAGATTTTATTAAAAGATAAATAAATCATATGAGTGAAATAAAAAATATCCTCTCTAAATATAAATCTATTGCAATGGTAGGAGTTAGTAAGGATCCTAAAAAAACATCAACTATTGTTATGAAATATATGCAAGATTATGGGTTTAAAGTTTACCCAGTTAACCCAAGCGCAAAAGGAGAAAAAATTTTAGGTGAAGAGGTTTATGCTAAAGTTACAGATATTAATAAAAATATAGATATAGTAGATGTATTTAGACCATCTAGTGAGGTATATGGAATTGCAGAAGATGCGGTAAAAATAGGTGCAAAAGTCTTATGGCTTCAACTTGGAATTCGAGATGAAAATGCAAAAAAATTAGTTGAAGAAAATAAAATGGAATATATCGAAAACAAATGTACTAAAATGGAATATCAAAAATATTTTTTAAAAGTAAGACAAGCATTCCCTGTTCTAAGTGACTAAATGAATAAAATAATTAAATTTTTAGATAATACTTTTTTAGATTTAGGTCGTCAGTTTAAATGGACTTATTTACCTCCATTAATGGTTTATATGGCTGCTGGGATTTCTGGATTAACAGGAATAGTTGGAACTTTTTTTGTTAAGGATTATTTAAATTTGTCTGCTGCTTTTCTCGCAGGATTGGGATTTTGGGCAGGAATACCTTGGGCTTTAAAAATGCCATTAGGGCATCTTGTCGATCTTATTTGGAATAAAAAAAATTACATGGTTTATTTTGGAGCCCTGTTAATAGCTCTAAGTTTATTAATTATGTATGGGCTGATTATTCATACAGAAGATATGGCTGAAGTATTTTCTGTAGAGACATGGTTTGTGATTAGCGTAATTTTAGCTCCAGTTGGTTACGTGGTTCAAGATGTTGTGGCCGATGCCATGACAGTAGAAGCAGTTCCTTTAATTGACGAAATAGGAAATGAGTATTCTAGAGATCAGATAAAAATAATGCATACAACAATGCAAACATTAGGGCGATTTGCAATAATTGGCGGTACAGTACTTGTTGCGTTAGTTAACGTAATTTTATTTAGAGATATAGAAAGTTTAGAGCAAGCTGATAAGATAAATTTATATGGAACCATTTATATTTATGCTCTTGTAATACCTCTGGTCTCAATTTTAGGCGTAAGTTTAGCAAATTATTTAAGACAGAAAAAAATACAGAACTTAAAATCTAAAGGTTTAGAATTTAAAGAAGAAAGAGGTGACGAAAAAACAAAAATTAATTGGTGGATTTTTGGAGGAAGTTTAGTTTTTGTTATTTTTACATTATCAGTAGGTTCATTCAAAGTACCTTTTGCACAAGAAATTGTATTCATTGGGTCAGTAATAATCATTCTGTTTTTGATGTTTAAACTTATTAAGGAATTGCCTGAAGAATTACGATTAACAATTGTAGGTACAGCGGTAATTATTTTTATATTTAGAGCTATGCCAGGCCCTGGTCCTGGTTTAACATGGTTCGAAATTGATGAACTAGGATTTAATGAGCAATTTTTTTCTATCCTATCACTGCTCGCATCAATTTTAACATTAGCTGGTATTGTTTTATTAAGACCATTTATGGCTAAAAATTCAATTGCTAAAATAGTAGTTGTTCTAAGTATTGCCGGTGCAATTTTATTTTTACCAAGTGTTGGAATGTATTATGGCTTTCATAATTGGACAGCTTCGCTAACAGGTGGAGTGGTTGATGCTAAGTTTATTGCACTAATTAATACTGCGCTAGAGTCTCCTCTTGGTCAAGTATCGATGATACCTCTACTAGCCTGGATAGCAAAAAATGCTCCAGCACATTTAAAGGCAACGTTTTTTGCAGTTTTTGCTTCTTTTACAAATCTCGCTTTATCAGCAAGTGCATTAGGAACTAAATATTTAAACGAAATATTCACCGTAACAAGAGAAGTTAAAGATAAAGTTTCTGGCGAAATTCAAACTACAGCAGATTATTCTGAACTTGGTATTCTATTAATTGTTGTGACACTTTTGACATTAATTCTTCCTATATTTTTTGTATTTATTATTAATAATAGTAAATACAAAACTTCAGAATAAATTTTGTTAAATGAAAATAATTTTTAAAATAATTTTTTTGCTATTGGTGACTTTGTCGTTTTCAAATGCTGAATTATTAAGCCCTAATAACAACATAAGCCCCAAAGAAGTTGTTAAAATTCAACTTAGTGGACTTCAACAAAACGATCTAAATTATAAGGATAGTGGTATTGAACAAACTTGGCAATTTGCTCATCCTAATAACAAGCGGGTAACAGGACCACTGAGTAACTTTAAGATGATGATCAAAAGTGACTCTTATGGAATGATGATTAATCACTTAAGTCACACAATTACTGAGGTTGGAAGTAGTGATAAATGGGCTCAATTTGAAGTAATCATTCTTGATAAAGATAAGATTTATCACAAATTCAATTGGCAAGTTGAAAAGTATACCTTGGATGGAAGCTTAAAGGACTGCTGGCTAACCACTATGGTATCTAGTCCCATCCCACTAGGGAGCTCAATTTGATTATCCACAGATACATTTTTGTTTCGTTACAATTAAAAATTTAGTAGGAATCGCAGAATGAAAACAAAAACTAAAGTTGTGGTAGTTGGTGGAGGAGTTGTAGGAGTTAGTGCTCTTTATCATTTGGCAAAAAAAGGTTGGTCTGATGTTGTTCTTATTGAAAGAAAAGAATTAACTTCAGGATCTACTTGGCATGCTGCAGGATTATTACCTTTATTCAATATGAGTTATTCTGTGGGACAACTTCATAAGTATGCAGTTAATCTTTATAAAACTTTAGAGGAAGAAACTGGAAAAAATGTTGGCTTTAGTGTTGTTTCAAATATTCGTTTAGCAAGCACAAAAGATAGAATGGATGAATACCATCAATATGCAGGTGTTGCTCGAACTATTGGAGTAGATGTAAAATTTTTAAAACCAGAACAAGTAAAAGAAATTTGGCCATTATGTCATACAGATGATTTAGTTGGCGCAATACAACACCCTGAGGATGGATATATTCAACCAGCAGATTTAACACAAGCATTAGCAACGGGTGCAAGAAATAGAGGAGCAGAAATCTATAGAAACACAACTGTCCTATCAATGAGACAAACTAAAGATGGATGGATTGTTGAAACAGATAAAGGATCAATAGAATGCGAACATGTTATTTCTTGTTCTGGAAATTTTGCAAGACAAACAGGTGAAATGGTAGGATTAGATATTCCTGTAATACCTGTTGAACATCAATACATTGTTACAGAACCGCATCCTGCAATTCAAAAAAGAAAAAAAGATGGATTACCAGAAATGGGTGTCTTAAGAGATAGTGATAGCAGATGGTATATGAGAGAAGAAGCTGGAGGATTAATTTTAGGTCCCTACGAAGACGGTGCACCAGCTTGTTATGTGGAGGGTCCATCAAAAAATTCTGAATATGAATTATTTCAAGAAGACTTAGACAGATTAGCTCCACACATCGAAGGAGCAATTCACAGAGTTCCTGCGTTTGGAGAAGTTGGGGTAAAAAAAGTTTATAACGGAGCAATTTGCTATACTCCCGATGGAAATCCAATTGTTGGACCGGCTTGGGGACTTAAGAATTTTTGGATTAATGAAGGACATAGTTTTGGAATAACAGCAGCAGGTGGAGCTGGCTGGCAATTAGCAGAGTGGATTGTTGATGGTGAACCTACAATTGACATGTTAGGAGTTGAACCAAGACGATACGGTAACTATGCAACTAAATCTTATTTGAAAGCAAAAAATGAGGAAGCATATAGCCATGTATTTATTGTTCACTATCCAGATGAAGAAAGACCAGCGGCAAGACCATTAAGAACAGCTCCTTGTTATGAAAGAATGAAAAATTTAGGAGCAGTTTTTGGTCAGAAGTTTGGATGGGAAAGACCTAATTTTTTTGCAACAGATGGAATGGAACAAAAAGATGATTGGTCCTTCAGAAGATCAAAATGGTTCGATGCAATTAAAAAAGAATGTCAAAATGTAAAAGAAAACGTGGGTCTTTTAGACATGACTGCGTTTGCAAAATGTAGAATTAGAGGTCCTAAAGCAGAGGAATTTTTAGATTATCTAGTTGCAAATAAACTTCCGAAAAATATTGGAAGGATAAATTTATGTCATGCTTTAAACACCAAAGGTGGAGTGCATTCAGAATTTACAATAATGAAAGAAGCAGAAAATAGTTATTACCTAGTTTCTGCTGGAGCAAATTTAAGATTGGATCATGATTGGATACAAAAATGGATGCCAGATGATGGATCTGTAATTTTTGAAGATCTAACTAACAGTACAGGAGTTTTGGTAGTAGCAGGTCCTAAAGCGAGACAGTTGATGCAAAAAGTTTCAACAGACGATTTTTCTAATGAAAATTTCAAATGGTTGACTGCTAAAAATGTAAATGTTGGATATGCTCCAGTAAATGCAATGAGAGTAAACTTTGTGGGTGAGCTTGGTTGGGAACTTCATCATCCAATTGAATATCAAAACCATATTTTTGATAAATTAATGGAAGCGGGAAAAGAATTAGGAATTAAACCTTTTGGAATAAGAGCAATGAATAGTTTGAGAGTTGAAAAATCTTATAAACTAGTTGGAACAGAATTATCAATTGAATATTCACCGTACGAATCTGGTCTTGATAGATTTGTTCACCCAAATAAAGGAAACTTTATTGGTTTAGAGGCACTTAATAAATGGAGAGAAAAAGGTTTTGATAATAAATTAGTTACTTTAGAAGTTCATAATACTAAAGACGCAGATGTGCTTGGAAATAACCCAATTTTTAAAGATGGAAAGGTTGTTGGAAGAGCAACTGGAGGCGAATTTGGATTTAGATTAGATAAATCAATAGCACTTGCAATGGTTAAGCCAGATTGTTCAAATGTGGGCGACAAATTACAAGTTGATATATTAGGTGAAATGTACGACGCTACTGTCATGGATGAGAGTCCTTACGATTCAGAAAATAATTTATTGAGAGCTTAATGAAAATTTTAGTAGCTGTAAAAAGAGTTATTGATTACAACGTTCAAATCAGAGTTAAGGAAGATGGAACGGGTGTAGTTACTGACAATGTTAAAATGTCAACCAATCCCCCTGATGATAATGCAATAGAAGAGGCTGTAAAAATTAAAGAAGCAGGTAAAGCTACAGAAATAGTTGCAGTAACTGTCGGTGAAGAAAAAGCTCAAGAAACTGTTAGGAAAGCTTTAGCGGTTGGTGCAGATAGAGGTATTCATGTAAAAGTGGATGGAACACTAGAGCCACTCGCTGTTTCAAAAATTTTACAAAAAATAGTAGATAAAGAAAAACCAGATTTAGTATTTATGGGTAAACAAGCAATTGACGATGATTGTAATCAAACAGGCCAAATGTTAAGTGCTTTATTAAATTGGCCTCAAGCAACATTTGCCTCAAAGATCGATGTAAAAGATAATAAATTAGAAGTAACTAGAGAAATAGACGAAGGTCTTGAAACAATTGAAATAAATGTTCCAGCTATTGTAACTTGTGATCTTAGACTGAATGAACCAAGATACGCATCACTACCAAATATAATGAAGGCTAAGAAAAAACCTATAGAGGAAATTGCCGCTTCTGATTTAGGTGTAGATGTATCACCAAGATTAGAACAATTAAAAGTAGAGGAACCTCCAAAAAGAAAAGCAGGTATAAAAGTAGCAAATGTTGCTGAATTAGTTCAAAAATTAAAAAATGAGGCGAAGGTAATTTAATGTCAGTTTTACTAATAGCAGAGCACAATAATAAAGAGTTGAGACCATTTACTCTTAATGCAGCTACAGCAGCATCTCAAATAGATTCAGATGTACATGCTGTAATTATTGGTCAAAACTCTGCAGATGCTGCAAAACAATTATCTGAACTTCCAGTAGTTAAAAAGGTATTGAGTGTAGAAGGAGCTCACTATGAAAACTTCACAGCAGAAAATTTTGCTCCAGTGATTGTTAAACTTGCAGATAATTATTCTCACATTGTTTGTTCAGCAAATACATTTGGAAAAAATTTAATGCCAAGAATTGCAGCTCATCTTGATACATCGCAAGTAAGTGATATTATTAAAGTGATATCAGCAGATACTTTTTTAAGACCAATTTATGCTGGTAACGCTTTTGCAACAATTAAGAGTAATGATACTAAAAAGTGCGTTACAATCAGACCCACTTCATTCGATCCATGTGAGAGTGCAGGCGGATCAGCCCCAATTGAAAAAGTGGATGCTAGTGAAGAGTTTTCAAATACAAAATTTATTAAAAGAGAAGAAATTAAATCTGATAGACCTGAGCTTGGAACAGCAAGAATTGTTGTATCAGGTGGCAGAGGAATGCAAAGTGGAGATAATTTTAAATTGATCACAGAAATTGCTGACAAACTAGGTGCAGCAATTGGAGCTTCAAGAGCGGCAGTAGACGCTGGATATATAAGTAATGATCATCAAGTGGGGCAAACAGGAAAAGTGGTAGTACCAGATCTTTATATCGCTGTTGGAATTTCAGGCGCTATTCAGCATTTAGCAGGAATGAAGGAAAGTAAGGTTATAGTTGCAATTAATAAAGATGGTGAAGCGCCAATTTTTAGTGTTGCTGATTATGGGCTTGAAGGTGATTTATTTGAGGTACTCCCTCAGTTCATGGAAGAGCTGAACAAATTAAACACTATACAAAAATAATCCTTACAGTTAAAAACTAGAGTATGCCTAGAGAATCAATGGAATATGATGTTGTAATCATTGGTGGAGGACCATCAGGATTATCAACCGCAATAAAGTTAAAACAATTAGATCCAAATTTAAATGTTTGTTTATTAGAAAAAGCATCAGAAATTGGAGCTCATATTTTAAGTGGAAATGTTTTTGAAACTCGTGCACTAGATGAATTATTACCAAATTGGAGAGAATTAAATTCTCCAATCAAAACAAAAGTAATTAAAGAAAAATTTTTATTTTTAGGAAAAACCAAATCTTTAAGTTGGCCAACTTGGCTCCTACCTGCTGTACAACAAAATCATAAAAACTACATTATTAGTCTTGCAAATTTATGTAGATGGCTTGCTGAACAAGCTGAAAATTTAGGTGTAGAAATCTTTCCAGGATTTCCAGCCTGTGAAATTTTATATAACGAAGATGGATCCGTTAAAGGGGTTGCAACTCAAGATATGGGTATAGATAAAGATGGCAATAAAAAAGATAGTTTTGAACCAGGTATTGAGCTTTTAGGTAAAGTAACTGTTTTTGCAGAGGGGTGCAGAGGTCACTTAGGGAAACAATTGATTGAAAAATTTGAATTAAACAAAGGTAAAGATCCTCAACAATATGGAATTGGTTTTAAAGAAATTTGGGAAATAGAAGATAAAAATCACGAAGAAGGCTTAGTTATGCATACAGCTGGATGGCCATTAGATAACAATACTTATGGCGGTAGTTTTATGTATCACGCAGAAAATAAACAAGTTTTTCTAGGTTATGTAATCGGTTTAGATTACAAAAATCCTCACCTTTCTCCTTATGATGAATTTCAAAGATTTAAAACGCATCCAGCAATAAAAAAAATAATAGAAGGTGGAAAAAGGATTTCTTACGGTGCAAGAGCCTTAATTGAAGGTGGATTTCAAAGTTTGCCAAAAATGTTTATGCCTGGAGCTTTACTAGTTGGTTGTGATGCTGGAACTTTAAATATGCCAAAAATTAAAGGTTCTCATACAGCGATGAAAAGTGGGATCATTGCAGCCGAAACTATTAATGAACACTTAAAAGAAAACAAAGATTTATCAATTTATGAAAATAAATTTAAAAATAGTTGGTTATATAAAGAGCTTTATGAAGCTAGAAATGTAAAACCTAGTTTTAGTTGGGGGCTAATTTTAGGAATTATTTTTACAGGAATAGATCAAATTTTATTTAGAGGAAAACTTCCTTTTACACTTAAACACAAACATGCTGATCATGAAACATTAAAACCTGCAAATCAAATGCCAAAAATAGATTATCCAAAATATGATAATGTAATAACTTTTGATAAAACAAGTTCAGTTTATCTAACAGGAACCAATCATGCAGACAATCAACCAGTTCATCTAAAACTTAAAGATCCTGATTTACCAATAAATTATACTTTAGAAAAATTTGATGAACCTGCTCAAAGATATTGTCCTGCAGGTGTGTATGAAGTTCAAAAAGAAAATGATGTAAATAAATTTGTTATTAATTCTCAAAATTGTATTCATTGTAAAACTTGTGATATTAAAGAACCATCTCAAAATATTACTTGGGTTACTCCAGAAGGAAGTGGTGGTCCAAGATATGGAAATATGTAAATTAGGACAAATCTATTGCAAACTTTTTTAAAGTTTCAATAGGTACATATTTAAGAGTGTTTTCGTGGGTTCTTTTCAAAAATATTGGACATCCTTTACCAGCTTCAACTGCTCTTGCATACCAACTAGCACACAAACACCATCCATCTCCGTCTTTTAAACCTGGAAAACCAAATTCAGGATGTGGAGTAATTAAATCGTTACCTGCTTCTTGCATCCACTCTAAGCATTCAGTAGTAACTTTAGCACAAACTGTATGAAGTCCATGATCATTCTCATCAGTGTTACAACAACCGTCACGAAACCATCCTGTTAAAGGATCATTTGAACATTCTTCCAGGTCTTCACCTAGAACATTTTTTTGTTTCTCTCTCATTTAAATTTTAGTTGGATTTGGTTGACCTTTGTAAACTTCTTCAGGATCAAATTTTTTTTCTTTTTCAAGGAATTTCATTTCAACTTTTCTTCCATTTTCTATTGGTCCCATGGGAATTGATCTATAAAAACATGATCTATAACCAACATGACAACTAGCTCCGTCACCGATATCAACTGTTAACCATATTGAGTCTTGATCATCATCTACTCTGATTTCAGTAACCTTTTGAGTAAAACCACTTGTTTTACCTTTGTGCCAAATAGCTTTTCTTGATCTGCTAAAATAATGTGCCTCTTTAGTTTCAATTGTCTTTTTAAGAGCTTCTACATTCATAAATCCATGCATTAAAATATCCTTTGTTTTTGAACACATAGTGATGACCGGAATCAATCCATCGTTATCAAATTTGGGTGAAAGAAGATTTCCTTCTTCGATATCGTAGATATTTTCTCTTTTTTTGAACATAAGAGGTGATTATGTAGCACATATCTAAATATATTAAATATTTTTAAATTCAGGTATTTACTGTATAAAAAGGCGCTATGAAATTAGTAAAAGACACTGAAGATAAAAATTTAGATACCAAAAAGGTTTCGGATAAAGAAGCTGAAGAAGCTATTAGAACCATTTTATCTTGGATGGGAGAAGATCCAAAAAGAGAAGGATTGTTGGAAACCCCTAAAAGAGTTGTAAAAGCATTCAAAGAATATTTTCAAGGTTACAATGAGGATGCAAAAAAAGTATTAGATAAAACTTTTGGTGATGTTGAAGGTTACAGCGATATGGTTGTTCAAAAAAATATTTCGGTACAAAGTCACTGTGAACATCATATGGCTCCAATTATAGGAAAAGCTCATGTTGCCTATATACCAAATGAAAGAGTTGTAGGATTAAGTAAAATTGCTAGAGTAGTTGAAATATTTTCAAAGAGATTACAGACACAAGAAAGATTAACTGTTCAGATTGCAAATACTCTAATGGAAGCTTTGGACGCAAAAGGTGTAGCTGTTACAATAGATTCAACCCATCAGTGTATGACTATGAGGGGTATTAAAAAAGAACAAGCAACAACTGTAACTAATTTTTATTTAGGTCAATTTAAAGAAGATCTGAGTTATCAAAATAGATATTTACGATTTATCAGCACTACGTTAAAAGACTAGTGTGTCTGACCAATTTAAAGCACTAATTCTTAATCAAGAGGGTGAAAACTTCTTACGTGAAGTTAAATCTATTGATAAAAGTTTTCTAAAGCATGGAGATGTAACTGTAAAAGTAGATTATTCAGACCTTAATTTTAAAGATGGAATGATTTTAAAAAACGGTGGACGATTAGTAAAAGAATTTCCACATATTCCAGGAATAGATTTTTCAGGAAAAGTAATTGAAAGTGAAAATTCAAAATTTAAAGAAGGAGATGAGGTAATTTTAACCGGATTTAGAGTTGGAGAAATATTCTTTGGCGGATATTCACAAATTGCAAAAGTAAATGCAGATTTTTTAGTAAAAAAACCAGATAGCTTAACAACCAAACAAGCCATGATTTTAGGTACTGCAGGTTTTACCTCCTTAATGAGTGCTTTTGCAATTCAAGCAAGGGAAAGTATTTTATTAGGTGAAAAAGTTAATGATGTTTTAGTTACAGGTGCAACAGGCGGAGTTGGTAGTGTAGCAATCATGGCATTAACCAAAATGGGATATAATGTTTCTGCTGTTACTGGAAAAGATTCAAAATCGGATTATTTAAAATCATTGGGTGCAAAAAACATTATAAATAGGGCTGAATTTGACAAAGATCCACGTCCAATAGACAAAGGTCTATGGGATGGAGTAGTAGACACAGTTGGTGGAAAAATTTTGGCAAATGCAATTGCTCAAACAAAATCAAATGGGATAATCTCAGTTTGTGGAAATGCAAACAGTAATGAACTTAATACGAATTTATTACCATTTATGTTGAGAGGTATTAAAGTTTGGGGAATGGATTCTGCTAATTGTAGCATAAAAAGAAGAGGTTTTATTTGGGGAGAAGCAAAAAATTTAATTGATTTTGATTTATTGGAAAAATCAGTTTTAACAGTAAGCTTGGAGGAATTGATTGAGACTTATCCTAAAATTTTAAAAGGTGAAATTTCTGGAAGAGTATTAGTTGATTTAAATAAATAATGGATTGGGATAAATTAAAAATTTTTCATGCTGTGGCTGAAGCTGGAAGTTTTACAAATGCTACTGTTAATTTAAATCTAAGCCAATCAGCTATAAGTAGACAAATACAATCATTAGAACAAGATTTAAAAGTGCAGTTGTTTGAAAGACATGCAAGAGGCTTAACCCTCACGCAAAATGGAGAATATGTTTTTAAAACTGCTCATGAGGTGATTAGCAAACTTAAAGAAGTTGAAACATCATTAGGTGATCAAAAAAGCAAACCAACAGGAAAATTAACAATTACAACTGTAAGGAGTTTTGGAACACATTGGTTAACACCAAGAATTCAAGAATTTATGACACTTAATCCAGAAATTGAGATTGAACTTGTTTTCGATGATAAAGAATTAGATTTGAGTACTCGTCAAGCTGATATCGGAATTTTTATGAGGAGACCAAAGCAGCTTAACTATATTCAGAAAAAATTAGTTGATATTAAGTATTATATTTATGGATCAAATAAATACTTAGAAAAAAATGGAATGCCAAAAACAGTCAATGACTTAAATAAACATAAGTTTATCTCTTTTGGAAAAGGAGCCCCTTCGCCAGTTTATAATCCTGATTGGGCATTAAAAATAGGAATGCATGATGGGAAAAAAAGAAAATCTATTATGAAGGTTAATAGTGTTAGTGGTCTTTTGTATGGTGTTGAGTCCGGGGTAGGATTGGCTGCACTTCCAGAATATTTAGTATCAAATACTGGCAATATAATTAAAGTGCTTCCAAAAGTAGAAGGACCAATAACAGAAGCTCACTTTGTGTATCCGCAATCATTAAAAAACACAGCTAGAGTTCAAGCTTTTAGAAATTTCCTATTCAGCAAAATTGGCGACTGGAAATAGAAAAATAGCTAAAACCCCCTAAATTATTAATAAATTTTAATCCGCGACACTATTGCGATTGATAATCATTCTCATTGAGAATAGTTCTCATTCTCAAAAATAACGTAATAATTAAGGAGTTTAATGAGAAAATTATCAATTTTAGCATTAATTACATCTTTATTTGTATCAACTTTTGCGATCGCGAATGAGGTAAATGTATTTAATGCAAGGCATTATAAGGCTGATGCTGAAATGTATGGAAAATTTACAGCAGCTACAGGGATTAAAGTAAATTTAATTAATGGAAAATCAGGAGCTTTAGAAAAAAGAATAGCCGAAGAAGGAGCAGATTCTTCAGCCGATCTTTATATTACTGCGGATGCTGGAAGATGTGGCGCAATGGATGCTAAAGGATTGCTTCAAGGTGGTTTATCATCTGCAACAATCAAAGCATCTGTTCCAAAAAACTTCAGAACTAATAAATGGGTTGGAGTAGCAAAAAGAGCAAGAATTATTTATTACTCACCTGAAAGAGTTAGTGGTGCTGAGTTGTCAGGTTTAACTTATGAAGGTTTAGCTGATCCAAAATGGAAAGGTAGATTAGTAATAAGAAAATCTAGTAACATTTATAATAAATCACTTGTAGCTTCATTAATTGCAAATAATGGAAAAAAAGCTACAGCCGAATGGGCAAAAGGTGTTGTTTCTAATATGGCAAGAGAGCCAAAAGGAAACGATAGAGCTCAAATCATGGCTGTTGCAGCAGGAGAAGCTGATATTGCTGTAGCTAATACTTATTATTTAGCACTTATGCTTTCAGGTAAAAAAGGTGCTGAACAACAAGAAGCTGCAAAAAAAGTAAAAGCGTTTTTCCCCAATCAAAATGATAGAGGAACACATATGAATATTAGCTGTGCTGCTTTAGTTAAAGGTGCGCCTAACAAAGCAAATGCGATTGCACTTGTTGACTTTTTATTATCACCAGAATCTCAGGAACACTTTACGAACAATACGTTTGAGTTTCCTATGATTGGTGGTGTCTCTCCAAGTCCATTAGTAGTAAATAATTTAGGCCTAGATTTTAAACAAGATTTAGCAACTAAAGTTTCAACTTATGGAAAAAATCAAGCTGCTGCATTAGAAGTTATGACAGCTGCTGGTTGGAAGTAACATATAGTGAAAAAGAATTTATTTAATTTTGATTTAAGTAATTCTTCTGTCATGAGCGGTTCACTTGAGGGTCAGATAACATGTGAACCATGCTCATCAGAGTGCGAAAAAATTAAAAGAAAAATAAATAATAGAAAATTATCTGAGATTGAAAAAGACGAGGCTCTAGACATCCTCACTCCTTTTAAATGATGATATATTTCTTTTTAGACGGTGCCCACGTCACTCTCCTTTAGGATCTTTACCCTTTCCTAAAAATTGTCGTGGGCATTAAAAAAATATGATAGAAGGATTTAAAATACCTCAAGTAACTTTTAGAATTAGAGAAGGTGATACTTCGGATAATGAAATTGCATGTGCAATTGGTGGGAAGTGGACAAATAAGTCTACTGATTATTTTTTTAAAAATAAAAGAGTAATTTTATTTAGTTTACCTGGTGCATTTACACCAACATGCTCCTCTCAACAACTACCTGGATTTGAAAAAAATGCTGATGAATTAAAAAAACTTGGCATTGACGAAATTTATTGTTGTTCAGTAAATGACTCATACGTGATGAATGCTTGGGCAAAAAAAATGGCTATTTCTAAAGTTAAAGTAATACCAGATGGATCAGGACTTTTTACAAAATATATGGGAATGTTAATCTCCAAAGACCACGATGGATTTGGTCAAAGAAGTTGGAGATATATGGCAATTATTAATGACGGTATTGTTGAAAAATGGTGGCAAGAGCCTGGAATTAATAATTCAGGTTCAGATGATGACCCTTATATAGAAACAACACCAGAAAATACACTAAAATACCTTTCTGCATCAAAGTAAAATCATATTAAAAAAATTTTTTTATATTATAAGACCCTTAATGTTGAAGAATTTAAATATCTGGTTTCTATCCTCTTTATTGGTGTCTATAGGTGTATTAATTCCAATCGTTACAGTTTTTTTTAGTTTTTTTGAGGAGACTTCAAATTATTACCAAATATTAAAAGATACTTTTTTATTTGAATATATTTTTAATTCTTTCACGCTACTAATTTTTGTCTTAATCCTCACGTTTATAATAGGCACTGCATCTGCATACTTAGTTTCTTTTTATAAATTTCCTTTAAGTGATTTCTTTAAATGGGGTCTTATACTTTCTTTTGCTGTTCCTCCTTATATTTATGCATATTCTTTGACAGCCTTTTTTGAAAACTATGGAACAGCCTTTACAATCTTGACAAATTTATTTGGAGAAGGGGAATACAATAAACATATTCCAAAGTTTGATGGTCTTCTTGGAGCAGTACTTTCTCTTTCATTTTCATTATATGCTTACGTATATATTCTTTCTAGAGCATCATTTTTATATCAATCTCAAAACTTAATTGATTTAGGAAGAAGTTTAGGTTTTTCAAAATTTAAATCTTTTTATTCTTTGATATTACCAGCTGCAAGGCCAGCTATAGTCGCTGGGTTATCTCTTGTTGCGATGGAAACATTAGCAGAATTTGGTGCGGTTGATTTTTTTTCAATAAATACCTTAACTACAGGAATTTATAATTCATGGATTACATTTGATGACTTGGCTTTTTCAAATAGATTGTCATTTTTCTTACTAATATTTATATTCGCATGTTTTATAATTGAGAATTTTTCTAGAAAAAAAGCTAAATACCATTTTAATTCAAGAGGTGGATTTAAACAAAAAGAAAAAATTGCATTATCTGGAAAAAAATCTTTTTTTTCATTTTTGTTTTGTTTTATTATTTTCTTTTTAAGTTTTTTATTTCCTTTAAGCCAAATGTTATATTGGACAATTAAATTTCCAGAAAATCTTTTTGATATTGATGTAATTTCACTCACTTTCAATACAATTTATTTGGTGGTTTTATCTAGCTTAGTCCTGATTTTATTTTCTTTAATTTCAAATTATGGAAATAGAGTTTCAAGAAATAAAGTTTTAAATTTTTTATCCACTATATCTATATCAGGTTATGCTATTCCAGGTGTTATTTTAGCTGTAGCATTTATTACTTTTGTTGCTTGGTTTGATAACAACATTGTTAAAACTTTAGGATTTTTCTCTATTAAAAAAATCTTTATTGGTTCTGTTCTTGGTCTTGTTATAGTTTATTTTGTAAGATTTTATTCATTAGCATTTAATGGAATTAAATCAGGCTACGAAAAAATAAATATTTCAGTTGATGAAAGTTCATATCTACTTGGTTACTCCAAAAAGAAAACCTTTATGAATATTCATGTACCTTTCTTAAGAAATTCTCTTTTATTTGTTGGAATACTAATTTCTTTAGAAATAATAAGAGAATTGCCAATCACTTTGATTTTAAGACCTTTCAATTTTGAAACATTTGCAACTACGGCTTATATATCTGCGTCCGAAGACTTATTAGAAGCTGCAGCTGTTCCTTCATTATTTTTAATTCTGATTGCAACTCTATTTATAATGCTTACATCTAAATATATACTGAGGGAAAATGAGAGATAATTATTTAGAGGTTAAAAATGTTGATTTCACTATAGGTGGAAAGATTAAAGTAAAGAACGCATCTTTTGTGATTGAAAATGAAGGGGATACTTTATGTATTCTTGGGCCATCTGGAATTGGTAAAACAACAATCCTTAGAACTATCGCTGGTTTGGAGAATATTGAGAAAGGCTCAATTAAATTAAATGGTAAATTGATATCTTCTAAAGATAAACATGTTGAGCCTGAAGATAGAAATGTATCTTTAGCTTTTCAAGATAATAGTTTATTTCCACATTACACTGTTGAAAAAAATATATTGTTAGGCACTGAGAGAAATAAAATAAAAAAGAAAAAAAAACTAACTTTTAAAGAGATTATTGATTTACTAGATATTTCAAAAATACTTAAAAAATATCCTCATGAAATAAGTGCTGGAGAGGCCCAAAGAGCTTCTCTTGCAAGATCTTTACTAACACAACCTGATCTTTTGTTATTAGATGAACCGTTATCAAATGTTGATCAAAGTTTTAAAGAAGAAATTCAAGTAAGATTAAAAAAAATTTTAAGTAAATTAAAAATTACTACAATAATCGTTACTCATGACTCTTATGAAGCTTTTTATTTAGGTCATAAATGCGCAATTATATTAGATAGTCAAATAAAACAGTTTGATGATCCTTATAATGTTTATCACTTTCCAAACTCAGTCGAAGTAGTAAATTTTTTAAATCGTGGAATTTTAATACCAGCAAAAGTAACTGGAGAAAATTCATTAGAAAATAAAGATCTTGGAACAATTAATGGGAATTTTATTAAGCACTATCCAAAAGGATCAAATGTGCAATTATTATTACAGCCAGAGGATCTTGAGCATGACGATAAAAGCAATCTAAAATTAGAGGTAGTTGACAGAAAATTTAGAGGAACCAACTTTATTTATACCTTAAAAACTAGCAGCGATATGTTAATACCAGTATTTGTTCATTCTCATCATGAACATCAACATGAAGCTGACGAAAAGTTTGGAATCAAAAGACCGATTCATATTGATCACATAGTTTGTTTTTAATAAAACAAACAAATGCTTACTAAAAAACAATTATTCACTCGAGGGATGTTAGATATTTCTCCACATATGCTTTCAGTAATTCCATTTGGAATAATTTGTGGAGCAATCGGTGTTGAACT
This sequence comes from uncultured Pelagibacteraceae bacterium, assembly GCA_902571425.1. Taxonomy (GTDB): domain Bacteria; phylum Pseudomonadota; class Alphaproteobacteria; order Pelagibacterales; family Pelagibacteraceae; genus Pelagibacter. Next base: position 68,611 of record CACGBZ010000002.1, read on the forward strand.
TGGATTTCATCCATATTTGGTCTATGCAATGTCTTTCATAATTTTTGGTGGAGCTTCACAAATAGTATTTTTGCAGTTGTTATCAGCAGGTGCAACTAGTTTAGTTGCCGTTGCATCTGTTGGAATTATAAATTCTAGACATCTATTATATGGAGCTGTTTTATCTGAATATTTAGAAAAATTATCTTTTATAAAAAAATTATTAATTTCTTATGTTGTAGTAGATCAAGGTTTTGCAGAGTCTAATAAGTTTTTCAAAAAAAATAGAAATGAAGAATTTTTACATTATCATTTAATTGGTACAGGTTGTACAATGTGGGTTTGTTGGCAGATAGCAACATTATCAGGCATTGTGTTAGGATCATTTGTTCCAGAGGAACTTGGATTAAAGTTTGCAATTCCGCTAACGTTTATAGCAATTGTTGTTCAAGATTTAAAAAAATTAGACCATGTAATTGTAATGATTACTTGTGGTTTAAGTTCACTGTTATTTTTTGATGCTCCATTTAAATCCTACATAATTATTTCACCCATAATTGCTCTATTTGTAGCTGCGCTATTATTGAGGTTAAAAAAATGACTCTTACTGCAATAATTTTTGCTGGAATATTAACTTACTTTACTAGAATGACTATGATCGCTTTAATAAGTAGAGATATGTTGGGAGATAAAATTAAAGCAGTGTTGGAATATGTTCCTTCTGCAGTATTCCCAGCAATAATATTTCCAGGAATATTTATAAATGATTTTGGAGCTTTTATAGAAATGAATGATCCTAAAATTTTTGGAGCATTAGTTGCTATAATTGTAGGTTATTTTTCAAAAAATATTATTGCAACAATTTCAGCTGGATTAGTTTCTTATTGGTTTTTAATATTTGTAGTATTTAATTAGCACCTAATTTTATATTTCTACTTACATTGATATCTATTAATTTTGGTTTTGCTAAGTTAAGATTTGACATAAGTTCAACATACTCATCGACATTTTTAACCTGCAATCTTGGATTAAATTTTCTTTCATTACCAATTGTGCTAGATACTTTCCCATTATAGTCGTGACCAGGATACAAAATGGTATCCTCAGGTAATTTTAATAATTTATTAAAAATAGAATTATAAGCATCTTTTGAGCTACCATTTTGAAAATCAGTTCTACCGGTGCCATTAATTAAAAGAGTATCTCCTGAAAACAAATATTTATCTATTAAGAAACTATAACTGTCAGAAGTATGACCAGGTGTATACATCGCTTTAATTTCTATTTGGTCAATTTTTATTATTTCATCATCTTTTACTTTAATTTCTACAGCATCAGCAGGTGTGTGTTCCCCCATAAGTGTAGAGCAATTAGTTGCTTGCTTTAGTTTACTTGCACCAGTTACATGATCAGCATGAATATGGGTATCTATTACCTTAACTAGTTTTAAGTCAAATTCTTTAAGTAACTTAATGTAGCTTTCAATATTCTCAATTACTGGATCAATAATAACTGCTTCGCGACCTTTTGCCGATGCAATTAAATAAGTATAAGTTGATGATTTATTATCGAAAACTTGTCTAAAAATCATTTATCATTAATATCAAATTATAATGAATACCTCTACATTTCATTGGTCTTGTAAACATACCTGGAAAAGAAGCGCAAAAAATACAACTTGGTGTGTAATTGGTTGTGCAATTGGTGACTTTGGAACAATATTGTTTTTTCAACTAACTCAAATTCCTTTTCCAGTTTTAGGAATAATGATTTTAGCAATTATTAACGGGTTGATCACAAGTATTATTTTAGAAACAATAATTTTAATGACACAAAATTTTAATTTTGTTAACGCATTCAAAACTGCTTGTGGAATGAGTTTAATTTCAATGATCAGTATGGAAATTATGATGAATTTAACTGACTATGTTTTAACTGGAGGAGCAATTTTAACATGGTGGGTGGTGCCAATAATGCTGATTGTAGGTTTTTTAACTCCTTGGCCCTATAATTATTGGAGATTAAAAAAATTTGGAAACGCTTGTCATTAAGATTAAAGAATTCTTTTTAATAAATTGTCCCCAAAAAATAGTTTGTGAATAATAACAGCAGTTATATGAAGCACTATTAAACCGATAAGTGTATAATTTGAAAGAATATGAATTTCATAAAACTGATCTGCTAAATCAAAATTTTCATTTATTTGAATCTCTCTAAATATTATTGTCAATGTTTCCCCATTAAATAATTTTTTTAATATTCCCGAAATTGTTATTGCTAATATAGCAATATATAAAAGCACATGGTTCATCTTTGCTAAAAACCTTTGTCCTTTAAAAATACTTGGATCTAATTTTGGAGTTGGATTAAGTATATTATTTATTAACCTTATTATTATTATATAAAAAACAGTTAAACCTAATGTAACGTGTATATCTTCTATGGTTATTCTTTGATCACCAAAATCTAAATCTACTAGATAAAAACCTAAAGGTATTTGTATGAATAGAATAGCTGCGCTGAGCCAATGTAACACCTTTGAGATAATACCATACTCTGTTAGGGTATTTGTTACATGCATGATTTATTTAATCACATAAAAAAATATATTAAAATAATTTTATTCTCAATTTTAAGCGTATTTTTCGTCTCATCTTCCAATGCTGAGTTGACAGTTGAAGATATTATTAAAAGTAGACAAGCATTGTTTAGTAAAAACTATAGTACAGCTAAAAGGGTTCAGGCTTTCTCTTCAAAAGGAGATTTTGAAAAAGCAAAAAAACTTATGATAGAAATGAGTGAAAATTATAAAGTTTTGATAGATCTATTTCCCGAAAATACACAAGAGGGTTTTGATACTGAAGCTTTACTCACAATTTGGGATGAAAAAGATGATTTTAATGCATTAATGATAAAAGCATCTGAGGATATGATAAAACTTACATCTGTAATTGAAGACGCCGATGATATAAGAGGAACCTTAAAACAATTTATGTGGAGTAATTGTAAAGCTTGTCACAGTAGGTATAGAGAAGAACATTAGTTATTAAGTAAGAATGATACCTCAAAAAGTTAAAGATCATATTGAAGAATATATTAGCCAGGAAGTATATGTTCAGGTAGCTATTATTAAGGGCAAAGAGAAGGTTTCAACAGAAACAGCTATTGATAAATATTTTAACACAAATCACTTTAAAGATTTTTCAGAAGGTAAACCTTATTTTCACTTCATTGATGGATTAAGAGATAAATGTCTTGGAAAACTTAAAGATTCACCCATGAGAGACAAAAAAACTAAGGATGAGACTATAAAATTATTACAGAAAAAATTAAATGATTTAAGTGACGATGAGCTTGAAGACACTTACTGGGAAATAGAAACAGGAGAGTTTTTTTCAGGAGATCAAATAAAAGAATTAGAAATTAATTGCAGTGAATTAATTAAAGAGCTTAATCTTTTAAATAAAAATAAAAAAGAAGTTCAAAAAACCATCATGAATTTTTGTGAAAACTACGAAAAGTTGTGTCAAAAAAAATATCCAGAAGCTCCACTTCCACTAGAAATATTAAAATCTGTAAATTAGGTTTTTAAAGGGTTCGCTCTTTAAGCGTATACCTAAAGAGCTCCCTTGTATCGCCTCTTTAGCATTATAATTCCGAGAGGAATTTATTTTTTGTTATATTTTTGAAATATGAGCTGTTCAGCTAAGTATCAGGTGGTGAAAGTAATAACATAAACCTCCTTATATAAAAAAGGTAATTATAATTTATACAATTTCAATTAATTTATTTTAGTTTTGTGCAAATATATTTATTGAATACAACCTAGTGCTTTAGTAGATTCCCGCTAACTATAGTTACTTCCTAAATTATTTTTTATTAATTAATTCACTAATAAAATTTTCACCGTAACCTTTATCAACAGCTTTTTGAAAATAATTTTTATTTACTTCAGCAACTTTTTCAGCTTCAGGAAAATCTTTTAACAAGTCTTGAATATAAGTTAAATCTTTTACAGAATTACTTGCCGTAAATTTAAATCCAGTAAAATCACCTTTTAAAAGATTGTCAAAAACTCTATTGAGTGCTGCAGAATTTCCAGAACCAAGTTTTGCAACATCAAATACTTTTTTTAAATCTAAACCCAGTTCTGTAGCACTTTTAGCCAAATGATTAACTAATGCAGCATTTCCAAGGGATAAAAAATTATTTAAAAGCTTAGATTTTGCTCCCATTCCAACAGGTCCAAAATGAAAATATTCTTTACAGAAAAAATTAAAGTATGGTTCAGCAATTTTAAAATTTACATTTGACGCTCCAACAATTCCTCCCAATATACCTTCCTCAGCTTGAACAGGTCCTCCCATTACAGGACATTCAACATAATTAATATTTTTTGCTTTGAATATTTCCTCAGTTTCCATTGAGCCAGTTTTGTTGTGAGTAGTGATATCAATAATTAAAGTTTTACTATCTAACATCGTAGAAATTTTTTCTGATATTGATTTTGCTATAGGAGTGTTGGTAACACACATAAACATTGCATCTAAATTTTTACTAGAAAAGTGTTCAAAAGATTTTACTTCTTCAGCTCCATCGCTAACAATTTTCTCAATTGGTTTTCTATTTTTATTAGCAATAACAAAGAGTTTATTTTTATGTTTTAAAATATTTTTAGCTATTCCATAGCCCATATATCCAACACCGATAAAGCCTATATTTTTCATTCAAACCTCACTATTTAACTTTTTTTACCTTCTGTTCTTATGAACATAATACCAAAAACAATAATTCCTATCACCCCAACAATTTTATTATAATCAAAAGGCACGCCAAAAATTAAGAAATTAATAATTGTAGACCAAACTAATTGAGAATATTGAAAATTAGTTACAAATGACAAGTTAGAAAGTTGTATTGCGTATATAATTAAAGAATGACTTACAAAACCTGCCACACCTAGAATTACCAAATAAAGCCAAAAGATATTCTTCTCTAATGGCACCCAATTAAAAAATATAAAAATACTAAAAATTATTGCTCCTAAAATTGAAGTATAAAATATAGCAGCAAATGGATCATTATCACCAGATACAACTTTGGTAAAAAATTGATAAAGAGCCCAGCAAATTGGAGGAACAATTGGGAATATTAAATCTAAACTAAATATTCTCATGCTTGGACCTAGTGAATAAACAATCGAGCCAAAGCTCAATAACATTAAAAATATACCCTTTGTACTCAAGATATCTTTTAGAAAGTATGCTGAAAGCAATGAAACGATTAAAGGAGCTGTAAAAAAAACAACATAAATATCTACCAAGTCAAATTTCTGCAAAGAATAGAACATAAATGTAGTAGCAGTAACCATTAATATTGATCTAATTATTTGTACTTTAAAATTTTTTTTTAAATTTACTTTTGGCTTAAAAATTAAAAAAAAAATAATTAAAGATACCAAGTGAAAAAAAAATCTTCCCCAAATTGCCTGAGTAACTGGCATTACCGTTCCAAGATATTTTGCTGTAGAGTCCATACAAACAAACATAAAAAAACCACCAGCGGCCAATAAAATTACATTAATTAAGGATGTTTGTTGAGGCACAGAAAAAATAAATTACATTACAACGCCAACTTGCCAAGGATTAAACTCCTCGTCACCGTAGCCGTTGATTTCACTTTTTGATTTATTCCCTGAAGCAGTATTTACAACTAATTCAAATATTTTCTGACCAACTTCTTCAACTTTTTCTTTTCCTTCAGCAATTGTGCCACAATTAATATCCATATCTTCTGACATTTTTTCAAACATCGCTGAGTTTGTTGAAAGTTTTAAACTTGGAACTGGTTTACAACCAAAGCAAGATCCACGTCCTGTTGTAAAACAAATAACATTAGCACCTGATGCAACTTGACCAGTTACAGATACAGGATCATAACCAGGAGAGTCCATAAAATTAAAACCTTTATTTTTTAAAGGTTCAGCATAATTTAATACATCTTGAAGGATAGAATTTCCTCCTTTTGCAACAGCACCTAAAGATTTTTCTAATATAGTAGTAAGACCACCTTTTTTATTTCCTGGCGCAGGATTGTTGTCCATAGAACTATTATTAATTGAAGTATAATTTTTCCACCATTCAATTCTTTTAATTAGTTTGTCAGCAGTCTCTTGTGAGCTTGCTCTATTAATTAGCAAATGTTCAGCTCCATAAATCTCTGGAGTTTCAGATAAAATTGAACTTCCACCTTTTTTAACCAATAGATCTGCTGCCACTCCTAAAGCAGGATTAGCAGTTATTCCAGAATACCCATCAGAACCTCCACATTGAAGAGCTAGTGTTAAGTGACTTACTGGTTGTGAAGTTCTTTCGACATTGTTTGACTCAGAAAGTAAATTTTTAATTTGTGATAATACTTTATCTACAATTTTTTTAGTTCCACCTTCGTCTTGAATTGTCAAAAAATGTATTCGGTTATGTTTTTTTAAAGATTCATCAAATAAACTTACTTGGGCGCATTCACAACCAAGACCTATTACAAAAACATGAGAAAAGTTTGGATGATTTTTAAATCCGTCTATAGTTCTTTGGAAAATTTGCATTCCTTCACTTTCTGTATTCATTCCACATCCAGTAGAGTGAGTAATTGGTACTATGCCGTCAATATTTGGATAATCTTTTAAAATGTCTGAATACTTAATTTTTTCAACAATCATTTTAGTAACTGTTGCTGAGCAATTTACGGTACTCACTATTCCAATATAATTTCTAGTAGCAACCTGTCCATTATCTCTTAAAATTCCATTAAAGAAGGTGTCTGCTTTTTCATCAATAATATGTTTTTTATCTGTGACTTTAAAATCTCTTTTAAATTCTCTAAATTCTAAATTATGAGAATGAACATGTTGTCCTGGTTTAATATCATCTAGAGCAAAACCAATAATTTGATCATATTTTATGATTGGATCGCCTTTTTTAATAGTTTTTAAACAAACTTTGTGTCCAAAAGGAATTGGATCGATAGTGCTGATCTCATGACCTTCAATTTTAGTTTTTTCAGGAATAATAAATTGGCTAACGCCCACATTGTCATTCTTGTTTAAAACTATTAGATTATTCATAAATTTATTATATAACCAATAACTTAAACAAACCATTATTTAAATTATGCCTAAAAAAAGAAAAAAGAGTTTCCGAAGTCAACAATGGTTCAATAATCCAAAAAACCCTGACATGACGGCTTTATACCTAGAAAGGTATTTAAATTATGGTCTTACAAGAAAAGAATTACAATCTGGAAATCCAATTATAGGAATAGCACAATCCGGCAGTGATCTTTCTCCATGCAATAGGCATTTTATGTCTTTAAGCAAAAGAATTAAAGATGGAATTAGAAGAGCAGGTGGTATTCCAATGGAATTTCCTACTCACCCAATTCAAGAAACTGGAAAAAGACCAACAGCAATGTTGGATAGAAATCTTTCTTATTTGTCTCTAGTGGAAGTTTTATATGGGTACCCAATTGATGGAGTTATACTAACAACAGGATGTGATAAGACCACTCCAGCAGCCTTGATGGCAGCTGCGACCGTAAATATTCCAGCAATAGTTTTATCTGGTGGCCCAATGTTGGACGGAATTTATAAGGGAAAATTAGCTGGATCAGGAATGGTAGTTTGGGAAGCTAGAAAAATGTTAGCTAAAGGAGAGATTAAATATGAGGAATTTATGGATATGGTTTCATCATCCTCACCAAGTGCTGGCCATTGTAACACAATGGGAACAGCTTCTTCAATGAACTCAGTAGCAGAAGCATTAGGAATGTCTTTACCAGGAGGTGCGGTTATTCCCGCTCCTTACAGAGAAAGAGAACAAATTTCTTACGAAACAGGAAAAAGAATTGTTGGAATGGTTTATGAGGATTTAACCCCATCAAAAATTATGACACGAAAAGCTTTTGAAAACGCAGTAGTAGTTGCAAGTGCTATTGGTGGATCCAGTAATTGCACAGCTCATTTAAGTGCTATTGCAAAACATATGGGAATTAAATTTGATCTTTCTGATTGGCAAAAACTTGGGCACAACATTCCTTTATTGGTAAATTGCCAACCTGCAGGAGAATACTTAATGGAAAGTTTTCACAGAGCTGGAGCAATACCTGCTGTAATGAAGGAGTTAATTAAAAACAAAAAAATTCACACAAACATAAAGACAGTTACAGGAAAAACTGTAGGAGAAAATTTAAGAAAGAAAGTTGATGTAGATAACAAAGTAATTAAAACATTTAAGAATGCATTGACTGAAAAAGCTGGTTTTTTAGTTATGAAAAGCAACTTTTTCTCATCTGCTATTATGAAAACATCTGTAATTAGTAAAGAATTTAGAGATCAATATTTATCAAACCCTAAACAACCAAATGTTTTTGAATGTAAAGCTATAGTTTTTGATGGTCCTGAGGATTATCATAAAAGACTTAATGATAAGAAGTTAAAAATAGATGAAAACTCTTTATTAATTATTAGAGGTTGCGGACCTGTTGGTTATCCTGGATCAGCTGAAGTAGTTAATATGCAACCACCAGACAGATTATTAAAAAAAGGTATAAGACATCTACCAACTCTTGGAGACGGAAGACAAAGTGGAACATCAGAAAGTCCATCAATACTTCATGTTTCACCAGAGTCAGCAGTAGGTGGAGATCTAGGAATTGTAAAAACTTATGACAAAATAAAAATAGACCTCAATAAAAGAAGAGTTGATTTATTGATATCTCAAGCTGAATTTAAAAAACGAAGAAAAAATAAAAAAATATTTAAACCAAATAATCAAACTCCTTGGCAGGAAATATTTAGAAACACTGTTAGTCAATTGGATGATGGTGCATGTATTAATTCTCGAGGTAAATATTTAGACGTATCTCACACCAAAGGTTTACCAAGAGATTCTCACTAATATGAGGCCAAAAATATTAGTTTCTAGAAAAATCTCAAATTTAGCAGAAGAAAAGCTTCAAAAAGAATTTGAGGCAACACTTAATCCAAAAGATGAACCCATTCCAGAAAGCGAATTAATAAAATTAGTTAATGATTATGATGGAATGATTTCAACAGGTTTTGATAAAATTGGTGAAAATTTTTTTAATAATTTAAATGGAAAATTAAAAATTATAGCTCAGGTTGGTGTTGGCTATGATAATATTTCAATCAAATCTGCAGAAGAAAAAAAAATTAAAATAACAAATACGCCTAATGTGTTAAATGAGGCAGTAGCTGAAACCACTATACTTTTGATTTTAGCCGCATCTAGAAGAATTGGTGAAGCTTACAATCTAGTGAGAACAGATAGCTGGAAAAATCAAAAACCAGATTTAACTAAATTTATGATTGGAAATTCTGTTACAGGTAAAACTTTAGGTATCATTGGAATGGGTCGCATTGGAAGAATGGCTGCAAAATCTGCTAGGGCATTTGGTATGAGGATTATTTATTATAATAGAAAAAAACTTTCTGATGATCTGGAAGATGGTGCTAAGTATTACTCTGATATAAATACAATGCTACCAGATTGTGATTTTTTAAGTATTCACACACCTGCAACAGCTGAGACTAAACATATTCTAAATTCATCAACAATAAGTTTGTTACCAAAGCATGCTGTAGTTATTAATACTTCAAGAGGATCAACTATTGATGATGATGCATTGATAGATGCATTAGAAAATAAAAAAATTTATGCAGCAGGTTTAGATGTTTTTAACAATGAACCAAATTTAGATAAAAGATATTTAAAATTAGATAATTGTTTCGTTTTACCACATATCGGAAGTGCAACACACGAGACAAGATTAGCTATGAGTATGATGGCTGTTGATAATATTTATTGTTTTTTTAATAAAAAACCTCTTATTTCAGAAGTAGTTTAGAACAACTATAAGTTGTCTGTTCAATGAATATATATAATTTCTATATATAAAAATTAAATGAAATTATTGATCTCAAAAATCATTTATGGTTAACTTTCAAAAAAAACATAAACGAGAGGAAGATAATGTTTAAACTTATATCTAAAACTATAGCAGCTGTGGCTATTGTTTCAGTTGCTTTATTTGGCTCTGCAAATGCAAAGACTTTAAAGATCGAAACACACTTTACTGCTAGTTCGCCTAATGGTGAAGTTGCGGCTCAATTTGCTAAAAATGTAGAAATGTTTTCAGGCGGAAGCTTAAAAATAGAAATGTTCTACTCATCATCAGTAACAGGAAAATCTGCTGAGGTGTTTAACTCTGCACAAACTGGAATTATCGATTGTGATATGACTGGTGCTGGTTACCAAACTGGTAAAAATGCAGCGTTCCAATTCGCAGGTGATGTAATGGGTGGATACGATAACCCTTATCAACAATATGAATTCTTGAATTTCCCAGGAGCTCAAGAAGCTGTTGATGCACTTTACAACAAATATGGAATGACTTTAATTGGTTGGTGGATACCAGGACATGAGTCTTTAATTTCTAGCAAACCAATTCCAGATGTTGCATCTATCAAAGACTTTAAATTTAGATCACCTCCAGGAATGGAAAGTATGATCTTTACAGCACTAGGTGCTAAGCCAATCGTAATGGACTTTGGTGAAGTTCCAACTGCATTACAAACTGGTCTAATTGATGGTGCTGACTATTCATCTCTAGCAACTAATTATGCAGGTGGACACTATGAGCAAAACAAATATGCTACATACCCAGGTTTCCACTCTATGCCAGCTGACCATTTAGCTTGTAATACTAAAGTATGGAAAAAGCTAAAACCTCATGAAAGAGGAGCAATGAAAGCAGGTATTGAAATTGCTGGAAGAACTATCACAAGTCTAGTTGAGAGAAAGAACGCAGAAGCTGTAAAAGCTTTGAAAGAAATGGGCGTTACTCTTCATGACTGGTCTAGAGAAGATAGACTTAAGTTCAGAAATGCTGCACTTGGTGCTTGGGAAGAGTGGAGAAAAAAATCTCCTGAAGCAAATGCTCTTATAGATATACACACAGCTTATATGAAAGCTAACGGTATACTGTAATCAGAAGCACATAAAAATCCTGAAGGGCCTGAAAAGGCCCTTCTTTTTGATTAAAAAATTTTTAGCTTATGCTTGATAAACAATTACAAGAACAAAATGAAAAAGTTGCAAGCAAAGATGATTTTCCAATAAATTGGATTGATAGAATTTCATTATTTTTAAGTCATACAATTAAGTATTTGATACCCATAATCGTGCTTGTGATGATGTATGAAATTTTTATGAGGTACGTAGTTTTTAAACCAACCTTGTGGGCTAATGAATTATGTTTGTGGTTAGCTGGTGTTTGTTATTTAGTTGGCGGTATATATGCAACAAGATTAAGAAGCCATATTAGAATAGTATTATTGTATGATTGGGTGAGTAGACCAACTCAGAGAATTTTTGACGTAATTAGCACACTAGTTATAGTGCTTTTTGCTGCTGCTGTAATCTATGGAGGTATGGAAGATGCAGTAAGATCATTTGTAAATTGGGAGAGATTTGCAACATATTGGGATCCACCTATTCCTGCTACCATGAAGCCTCTAACACTTATATGTGTATTTCTTATTGCTGTTCAATCAGTAAATAATTTAATTATTGATTGGAGAAATCCTAAAGAAAAACAATACGACCCTTCTAAAGAGTTAAAATAAAATGGAAATAGGATCACTTTCATTAATACTTATAGTTGGATTATTAATTCTTATATCTATTGGTGTTCCAATGGGTTTTGCCTCAGGTTTTATGGGTGCAGTATTAGTATTTCTATATATTGGTGAGCATGCATTAGGTATTTTGCTATCAAGATATTATTCTCTAGTTGTTACTTATTCTTTTTTATCAGTACCTTTATTTATATTTATGGCTTCCTTGCTTGAGCGCTCAAACATAGCAAGAGATTTATATGATGCTTTGAATGCGTGGCTAAGAAAAACTCGAGGTGGAGTAGGAGTGGTGACTGCCATCATGGCAACAATTATGGCTGCTATGAGTGGAATTATTGGAGGAGAAATAGTTTTATTAGGATTGATTGCGCTGCCTCAAATGTTGAGATTAAAATATGATCAAGATATGTCGATTGGTATTATCTGTGCATCAGGTTCATTAGGAACCATGATACCTCCTTCTATTGTTTTAATTATCTATGGATTGACAACAGAAACCTCAATTACAATGTTATTTCAAGAAGCAATAGTTCCAGGTTTGATGATTTCAGGTTTAATTATTACTTACATTTTAATTAGAACAAGATTGCAGCCACATCTTGCACCATTAAGTGACGAAGCGCCTTTGACTTTAAAAGAAAAAATGTCATATCTTCCAGGTCTTCTACCACCAATAGGAATAGTGATAATTGTTTTAGGTTCAATTTACTCAGGAATAACTGGTATTACAGAAGCTGCTGGAATGGGTGTTGTTGCTACATTAATAATAATTTTTGCTAGAAAAGAATTAACATGGTTTTTATTCAAAGATGCATTAACAAGAACCTTTAAAGCATCAGGGACAATTTTAACAATTACTTTTGGTGCTACAGTTTTAGCAGGCGCTTATTCTCTTGCTGGAGGTCCTAAATATGTAGCAGAAACTATTTTGGCTTATGATTTAAAACCAATGTATTTAATCTTCATGATGCAGATTATGTTTTTGATTATGGGAGCATTTATGGATTGGGTTGGAATTGTGTTATTAGCAATGCCTGTATTTTTACCAATAGTTATTGCTCTAGGATTTGATCCAATTTGGTTCGGAATATTATTTTGTGTAAATATGCAAGTTTCATTTTTAAGTCCACCATTTGGACCCGCCGCCTTTTATTTAAAATCAGTTGCTCCTCCACACATTTCATTAACAGATATATTTAGAGGTTTTGCTCCATTTATAGTAATCCAGTTAATTGTATTAGCATGTGTAATGTTTTTTCCGGAGGCTATGACACAAAATTTCCACGAGTTTAAACCAAAACCATGATGAAAATAGGTTTTATTGGAACAGGCCTTATGGGTCTTCCAATGTCGAAAAATTTGTTAAAATCAGGATTTAAATTAAAAGCCTATAACCGTTCGATTAGTAAAGCTGAACCTTTAAAAGAGTTTGGTGCTGAAATATCAAAAACTTTAGGTGAGGTTGTTAATGATAATGACTTTATTATTACAATGTTAACAGATGATAGTGCTGTTGATGCAATAATGAACAATTCAGATTTGTTAGACAATTTGAAATCTGGATCAACAGTTATTGACATGAGTTCTGTTAAACCAACCACAGCAACAAAATATGGAGATAATCTAAAATCAAAAAATGTAAATTATTTAGATGCGCCAGTTTCAGGAGGAACAATTGGAGCTGAGGAAGCCTCTTTAGCTATAATGGTTGGAGGAGACCAAGGTGTTTTTGACAACTCTTTAAATATTTTAAAAGCGATGGGAAATCCAACTTTAGTAGGACCTATAGGAAGTGGACAAGTTTCAAAGTTAGCAAATCAAATTGTAGTAGGAGTTACCATAGGTGCAGTTGCCGAGGCAATAACTTTATGTGAAAAAGCTGGAGCTGACCCAATAAAATTAATTAAAGCCCTTTCTGGAGGTTGGGCAGATAGTAAAATTTTACAAACTCATGGAAAAAGAATGATAGATAAAGATTTTACTCCAAAAGGCAAAACATCTACTCACTTAAAAGATATGACTAACATTTTGGAGTGTGCGAATTCATATAATACACATTTACCTATTTCAAATTTAGTGAAAGAAATGTATAAGACCTTGGTCGATAATGGTCATGGAAACACTGATCATAGTTCACTTTATAATGAAATCGAAAGGATAAATAAAAAATGAGTGGAAGATTAGAAGGTAAAAAAATTCTCGTAACAGCAGCAGGCCAAGGGATAGGAAAAGCAACAGCAATAGCATTTCATAAAGAGGGTGCTAATATAACTGCTACTGATTTAAATGATAAAACGTTAGCTGATTTAAACAAAGAATATCCTGAGATTAAAGTACAAACGCTAGACTCAACAGATAACAATGCAATTTTAGAATTTACTAAAACTTTAGATAGAGTTGATGTTTTGTTTAATGCTGTTGGATTTGTTCATCATGGAACAATATTGGAATGTGATGAAAAAGATTGGGATTTTTCTTCTACTGTTAATGTAAAGTCTATGTACTTTATGTGTAAAGCTATTTTACCTTTAATGGTTAACCAAAATGGTGGAAGCATTATTAACGTTTCCTCATGCGCATCTAGTTTTAAAGGTTTTCCAAATAGATTTGTTTACGGAACAACAAAGGGAGCAGTTATTGGTTTAACAAAAGCGATTGCAGCAGATTTTGTTAAAAAAAATATTAGATGTAATTCTATTGCACCAGGAACAGTTTATTCACCTTCTTGGCAAGATAGGGTCAATCAAAGTCCAGATCCTGTGCAAGCAAAAAAAGATTTTATAGCAAGACAACCCATGGGAAGATTGGGTACTGCTGAGGAAATAGCAGCTGTGGCAATTTATTTAGCAAGTGATGATGCAACATTTACTACTGGAAGTACAATTCATGTTGATGGTGGAATTTCAATATAATTAAAAAAAAAAGGACAAATATGAAATTATTAAGAGTAGGAAATAAAGGAAACGAAAAACCAGGTGTTTTAGATAAAGATGGTAAAATTAGAGATATTAGTTCTCATGTTAAAGATTTAAATCCTGATCATTTAAATTTTGAGACTATTTCTAAATTACAAAGTGCTAATTTATCTTCTTTACCAGAATTATCTGCAAGTGATCGAATAGGATCTTGTATTACTAAGCCAGGTAAATTTGTTGCAATTGGATTAAATTATTCTGATCACGCTGCTGAAACTGGAGCTGATGTTCCTTCTGAACCAATAGTTTTTATGAAAGCTACTTCTTGTATAGTTGGACCTAATGATGACGTTGAAATAGTTTCAGGATCTAAAAAATTAGACTGGGAAGTTGAACTTGGGATTATTATAGGAAAAGAAACAAAACATATTTCTGAAAGTCAGGCTCAAGATCATATACTAGGTTATTGTTTGGTTAATGATGTGAGTGAAAGGGAATGGCAAATTGAAAAAATGGGTCAATGGGTTAAAGGAAAATCTCACGACACTTATGGACCAATCGGCCCTTACTTTGTTACTAAAGATGAAATTGCAGACGTTAACAACTTAAAGATGAGTTTAGATGTTAATGGAAAAAGAATGCAAACAGGTAATACAAGTACAATGATATTTAACGTTGATGTGATTGTCTCTTATTTGAGTAAATATATGTCTCTTCAAGCAGGTGATATAATTACAACTGGAACACCTCCAGGAGTTGGTATGGGAATGAAACCTCAGCAATTTTTAAAAGCAGGTGATACTATGAAATTATCAATTGAAAACTTAGGAGAGCAGAACTCTAAAGTAGTTGCTTTATAATTAATTGTGAAAATAACTTCTATTAAAAGTCATGTACTTAGATATGAGTTAGAAAAAGAACTTGGTTACTCACAGCAATATTACAAACATCGTACAGCTCATCTAGTTGAGGTCCAAACAGACGAAGGAATAAAAGGTTGGGGTGAATGTTTTGGTCCTGGAAATATAGCTTTAGCAAACAAGTTTATTGTTGAAAAGGTTATACAGCCTTTAGTAATTGGTGAAGATCCTTTAAACAAAGAACACATCTGGCAAAAAGTATACAATCTTTTAAGAGATAGCGGTCAAAAGGGCATGCCAATTCAAGCATTATCAGGAGTGGATATTGCTTTATGGGATATTCTTGGAAAGAAAACAAATACTCCTCTTTATCAACTTGTTGGTGGTAAATGTAATAATAAAGTTCCAGTGTATGGATATGGAATGATGTTACAAAAAAAATCAGTTGATGAATTGATCACTTTGTTCAAAGAAGAGTCAAAGCAAATAAAATCAAAAAATTTTAAAGCTATGAAAATGAAAGTTGGATTAGGTCCAAAAGAGGATTTAAAGTTAGTTCAAGCTGTAAGAGACACTGTTGGAAAAGATTTTAAATTGATGGTTGATGCCAACCACGCTTATAATTTGAAAGATGCTCTTTATGTTGGAAGAGGTTTAGATGAACTAGATATTTATTGGTTTGAAGAACCTGTGGCTCCTGAAGATTATGAAAGTTACAGAGAATTAAAACAAAAAATCTCTACTAGCATTGCAGGAGGAGAAGCTGAATTTACTAAATATGGCTGGAATAAATTAATATCAAATAAATGTGTTGATATAGCTCAACCAGAGGTTTGTGGACTTGGAGGAATTACAGAGTATTTAAAAGTTGCAGCATTAGCGCAAGCAAATTTTATACCAGTAATTAATCATGTATGGGGCTCTGCAGTTAGTATTGCAGTTAATCTTCATTTGTTGACAGCACAACCAGATATGCCAGGTGGACTATTTCCATCTAAATCTATGCTCGAGTTTGATACAACAGAAAAAAATATTTTTATCACAGATTTGCCAAAGGAAGAATTTTCAATTTTAGACCAAGTTAAAAACAATGACGGTTTTGCATCAGTAACAGATAATATAGGTATTGGTATTAATCCTGATGAAGACTTTATAAAAGAGTTTGAAGTAAATGCATAAAATAAAAAACTCTGAACCAAAACCTCTCTGGAAAATCAGATGTACTTTAGGTGAGGGAACGTTGTGGGTTGGTGAACATAACTCAATTTATTTTGTAGATATTAAAAAAAAGAAAATTTTTTCATTTAACATTAAAAATAAAAAAAAGAAAATCTTTAAAGTAAATAAAGAAATTGGTTTTATCGCTCACGTCAAAGATTATATTTTTATTTTAGGGTTACAAGGTGAATTAAGAATTCAAAATTTAAAATCCAAAAAAATTTTAAAATCAATTAAGATAGAACCAAACTTGAAACTTAATAGAATTAATGACGGTAAAACAGATCCTGATGGAAATCTTTGGTTTGGTACCATGGATAACTTGGAAAGAAAAATTGAAAAAGGTTCTTTATATAAATTAGATAGAAATTTTAAATTAATAAAAGTAGATAAAAATTACAGAATTACAAATGGACCAGCATTTATTGATCAGTATAATTTTTATCATACAGACAGTTCCAAAAAAAATATTTATAAAATCAAAATTAACAAAAATAATAAAATTATTAGTAAAAAAATATTTAAAAAATTCTCGATAAAAGATGGTGTACCTGATGGTATGACTTTGGATAAAAATAAAAATTTATGGGTAGCGCATTTCCATGGCGCTTGTATTTCTGTTTTTAATAAAAAAGGAAGATTAATTCACAGAATTCAGTTTCCTGCAAAAAATATAACTAATTGTGCATTTGGAGGTAAAAATACTAAAGAACTTTATGTATCAACAGCTACAAAAGGGATGAGCAAAGCAGGTCTGCGAAAATATAGATATTCAGGATTCTTTTTTAGTGTAAAAACAAATGCAAGAGGAGTTTTACAAAAAAAATTTATTATAAGTAATGAAAAAAAGAGATCTTTACTATGAGCGAATACCGACAAAGCTTTTAAGAGAAGATATTAGATTATTAGGAACTTTTCTTGGAAGAGTAATTAAAGATCAAGAAGGTTCAGCTTTTTTTGAAATTGTTGAAAAATTCAGATTATTATCAAAAAATACTTTATCAGATAAAAATAAAAGTAAAATTTTTTTAAAAATTTCGAAAGAAGTAAAAAGACTTTCTCCTAAAAATACTTTTAAATTAACAAGAGCATTTTCGCATATTTTAAATTTAATGAATTTAGCTGAGTCATTAGATGCATCTAGAAAATTAAATGAATTTGAAAATCCATATTTTAAAAGTAAAAATCAAAATCTTTTCATTGAAGATATAATAGAAAGTTTATTTAAAAATAAAAAAATTCCGGATAAAAAAATTTACGAACAAGCCACAAAACTTGATATAGGCATTGTACTTACAGCTCATCCTACTGAAGTAAAAAGAAGAACTTTAATTCAGAAATATGCAAATTTAATTGAAATTATGGAGCAAAGACATCTTTATAAAAAATATCCATCTAAGATTATAGAATTAGATAGAAAGCTATACTCTGAAATAGCAATAATATGGAAAACAGATGAACTTAAAAGAACTAAACCATCTCCACTAGATGAAGCGAGGTGGGGTTTAGCTGTTATTGAGGATAGTCTATGGGACACCATTCCTAAAGTTTATAAAAGACTTAACGATATATTCAGAAAAAATTTAAATAAAGATTTACCGCGTGATTTTAATCCAATTCAATTTGGATCATGGATGGGTGGAGATAGAGATGGAAATCCTAATGTAACAGCTGAAGTTACAAAGAAGGTAATTCTATTTTCTAGATGGCAAGCTGCAAAATTATATGAGAAAGAACTTACTAAATTGATACAAGATTTATCAATGGAAGAATGCTCAACAAAAATTAAAAGAGCAACAGGAAATAGCTATGAACCTTATAGAGTTTATTTGAGACCAATTAGAGATAAGGTAAGACTAACTCATCAATTAATTGAAAATTATTTAAATAACAATGCAGATTTAGATGAAAAAAAATTAATTCAAAATAAAAATGAAATAACTCTTCCATTAAGAGAAGTAAGAAAATCATTAAAAGCAAACCGAGGAGAGTATATTGCAAACGCAGACCTATTAGATTTAATGAGAAGAGTCAGGTGTTTTGGAATTAATTTAGCAAGATTAGATATAAGACAAGAGGCAGAGAGACATGAAAAACTTTTAAACGAAATTTTTGTAAAGAAAAAAAATATAAAATATTCTTCTTTAACTGAAATAGAAAAAGTAAAATTATTAAATAAATCTATAAAAGAAAAAAAACTTTTTGTAGATAAAATAAAAATAAAAGACAAAGAAAATAAAGAAGTTTGGAATACTTTCAAGCAGATAGCGAAAACACCAATTGAGTGCTTAGGTGCATATGTAATATCAATGACCTCAACAGCATCTGATATTTTGTCTGTTTATTTTTTACAAATGCAGGCACAAAACAAAAATTTATTGAGAGTTGTGCCACTTTTTGAAACTTTGGATGATTTAAAAAATGCTAATGGTGTAATGACAAATTTATTTAAACTTTCATGGTATAGAAAAATGATTAATTCAAAGCAGGAAGTAATGATTGGATATTCTGACTCCAGTAAAGATGCTGGAAAATTATCTGCAAGTTGGCATCAATATAAACTTCAAGAGGAGCTTAGAAGTTTAGCTAAAAAATATAGAATAAATCTTGTTTTCTTCCATGGTAGAGGTGGATCTCCAGGAAGAGGAGGAGGACCTATTCAGGCTACTTTAAAATCACAACCTTCAGGAACAGTTAATGGCAAAATAAGAATTACTGATCAAGGTGAGGTGATTCAACAAAAGTATGGATACAAACCTCTAGCTGAATATAACCTTTGTAGCTATATCGGTTCTGTAATGGATGCTTCTTTAAATCCTCCACCAAGATCAAAAACTAGCTGGCGTGAATTAATTCAAAAAATGTCAGAAATTTCAACATCTTCATATAGAAAATATCTAAATCAAAGTGAGGATTTTATTCGTTACTTCAAAACAGTTACGCCACATAAATCACTAGGAAGACTTGCAATTGGATCAAGACCAACCAAAAGAAAAAATGTTGATAACATCCAAAGTTTAAGAGCTATCCCCTGGGTGTTTGCTTGGACACAAATTAGATTAATGTTACCCGCTTGGCTTGGTACAACTGAAGCATTGAGATACGGATCAATTAAAAAGTTTAAAAGAACAATGACTGACATGGAAAGAAATTGGCCATACTTTGTATCAACGATGGATATTTTAGATATGGTAATTTCCAAGGTGGATCCAGAAATATCAGTTATTTATGAAAATAATTTAGCTGACACCTCATTAAAGAGAATTGGTAAAAAATTAAGATTTCAATTTGAGGCATTGGTCAAATTGCATAATAAAATTACCCCCAAAGAAGTGGTAAAAGAGAGGAAAGAATTTAGAAAAGCTTTATTTATAAGAAATAACTATACAGAGATGCTAAATATATTGCAGGCGAATGTAATGAATAAATTAACAAATAAAAAAAATAAAAATTTAGATAAAAAACTTCTCGAAGATGCATTAATGACATCGATTGCAGGTATTTCTGCAGCAATGAAAAATACTGGATAAATGTTTGAATACTTAATTGCTTTTGGAGCAGGGCTTATAAGTTTCTTGTCTCCATGTGTTCTACCTTTGATACCTGGATATATTTCTTATATCTCTGGTCAAT
The DNA here is from genome assembly GCA_902571425.1 of uncultured Pelagibacteraceae bacterium. Classification (GTDB taxonomy): domain Bacteria; phylum Pseudomonadota; class Alphaproteobacteria; order Pelagibacterales; family Pelagibacteraceae; genus Pelagibacter. The sequence continues at coordinate 88,932 of CACGBZ010000002.1, forward strand.
CGTTACAAGAAATTTTAAACCAAAAAAAAATCAATTTTTTTCCACTAATTTTGTTTTGCCTAGGGTTCTCAACGGTATTTGTTCTTTTAGGCGCATCAGCATCATTTTTGGGACAGGCATTACTACAAAATTCAGAAGTGTTAAGAATTTCAGCTGGAATAGTTATTATAATTTTTTCTCTTCAATTAATTGGAATTATCAATATTCCATATTTAAATTTTGAAAAAAGGTTTGATGCAAAAGAGTCAAGAAATATTCTTTTTCCGTATGTTATAGGTGTTGCTTTTGGTTTTGGTTGGACACCATGTATTGGTCCAATTTTAGGTTCAATTTTAGCTTTAGCATCGATTGAAGAAACTTTATCAAGAGCAGTAATTTTGTTAATTTCGTATTCATTGGGTCTTGCTATTCCATTTGTTTTATCTGGATATTTAATTCAAAGATTTTTATTATTTTCTAAGAATTTTAAGAAAAACATTAATTTAATCTCAAAAATTGGTGGAATAACTCTATTAGTTACAGGTATTTTAATTTTAACTAATCAATTACAAGCAATAGGATTTTATATAATTGAAATCTTTCCTTTTATGCAAAAATTCGGTTAAAAGTATTCATGAAAATTTATCAAATAGATTCTAGTGCTAGAAAAAAAGGCTCTACTTCTAGAGCTTTAGCAAAAAAGCTTCTAGACAAAATCAAAAAACCAGAAGATGAAGTAATATATAGAGATTTAGATGATGAGATGCTTTTTGTAAGTGGGCTCACAGAATCTGGAATGAATATTGATGAAAAAGATCAAACAGAAGAACATAAAAAAATGTTTGAACTTTCTGATAAGCTCGTAAATGAATTAAAAGAGAGTGATATAATAATAATTTCAGCACCAATTTATAATTATGGACCTCCAGCAACGCTTAAAGCTTGGTCGGATTTAGCTGCTCGTATAGGTGAAACTTTTAGATTTAAACCAAATGGTAGAAGAGAGGGATTGTTAAAAAATAAACATGCTTATTTAGTAATTACCTCTGGAGGAACAAAACTAAATAGCTCAGAAGATTTTTTAACTCCTTGGTTAAAATTTATTCTTAACTTTTTTGGTATTGAAAAAGTAGACATAATCAGTGCAGATCAAATGGCATTAGATTATGAAAAATCAATTAAAGAGGCTGAAGCGCAAATAGAAAATTTGTTTAAAGATTAAATTTTCTTTTTAAGTGTCTAAGTTTTCCTTCAGTACTGTCGTAATCAATATAACAACCTTGTAAAAATCTATCACCTTCTTTTGTCTCATAAGCAGTCCTCCCATGGAGAAGTCTATGATTATCCATAATCATTAAGTCTTTTGGCTCAAGTTTAAATTCAATTCTGTATTTATCTGAATTATACATTTCAGATATTTTTTTCCTTGCTTTATAGTAAAGATCTAATTTTTCTTTTTCTAAAATTGGAACATAGTCTAATCTAGGACTAAATCTTACCTGTTTAAAACTTTTATCCTCATTTAATTCAATTAAAGGAGAGATGTTTTCTAAAATTACTTCTTTATCTATGAATCTAAATCTAATTTTTACTTCAGTTAAAATTTTATAAAATTCTGGATACTGGTTTTTTAAATCTTCAGTAACATTATAGCCATCGACCAACGTTGATAATCCTCCTGAAACTTTACTTTCTATACAATGTAAAAGTTGAATACATGGAACAGGATTTCTATATGGATTATCTGTATGAGGTGCTAAAGCTAATGATGTATAAGCAAGATCGTTTGGATCTGGTTTAGATTTAACGTCAAAATATTCACCAAAATTTGTTCTTCTAACACTTCCTATAGAATTTGCAAATTCAACGATGTAATTTTTTGATGTTGGAATATTTTTTATTATAACAAATCCATATTTGTAAAAAGAAACAAGTAGATCATACATCTCTTTACTCTCATAAAAATTTTCTTGGTATTCAAAATTTTTTATATTTTTTAAAGTTGCGTCCCATTTGGTTTTTTCTATAGATCTAATTACAATATCTTCTTTAGAAAATTCTGAAGCAATTTCATCAATTTCTAGTTTTGAATTAACACCATCATTAAAATTAATTTCTAAGTATTTTTCATTAAGATTTGCTTTATTTATTGAAACATCGTTACTCAAGAATGTAGGATCAAAAAGTCTTTGCTGAGTTCCTTTATCCAAATATTCTTCACCTTTTACTCGTTCACGTAACCAGAATGGATGAATTTCTTTTTTTTCAGACCCATTGTTAAAATAAACCTTGTTTTCAATTAGCTCAATTTTCATAATAGTAAGCTAAGGATTATTTAAAATTTAACTTTAATCAACATAAATTAAATAGTAAGAGTTCATTGTGAAAACATTTGATAAGAAAAAATATGCAATATATGCAAGCTTTTTAAATCAGCTGGCTAAAGATTTAACAAAGTTCTATTATAGTAAATTAGATAAACCATTCAAAATAACCAACAAGCTTAAAGGCAAAGGATATGACCCTGTAACCACATCCGATAAAGCCTTTGAAAAATTTATAAGATCTAAAATTTCAAAAAAATTCCCAAATCATCAAATTATAGGAGAGGAATATGGTCATAAAAATACCAATAGTGAGTTTTCATGGGTGATTGATCCAATTGATGGAACCAGATCATACGTGGTGGGTAATCCTAGTTGGAGCAATCTTATTTCACTTAATTATAATGGAGAGCCTGTTTTAGGACTAGCTAATTTTCCAAAAATGAAGAAATATTACTTAAACTTAAATAAAAATTCTGCCTATGTTTTTGAGAATAATAAAAAAAGAAAATTAAAAATTAATACCAAGCTAAATTTTACTAACGCAAAATTAGCAGCTGCATTTCATCATCACTTATCTTTAAAACAACAATTAAAAATTAAAAAGTTTATAAAAAGAATGCAATTTCCTTGTTTTGATGCATTGACATATTGTCAATTAGCAGAAGGTAGAATTGAAATAGTTGCTCAATGTGCAAATAAAATTTGGGATATTCATCCATTGATACCAATTATTAGAGCAGCAGGAGCAATAATAACTACGTGGGATAATAAAAACCCTGTGTTAGGTGGAAATATACTTGTTTCTAACAACAAGCAAAATCACCAAAAAGTTTTAAAATTATTAAAGCCAGTAGCTAAATGATTCCTGAAAGAGCACAAGTAATTTTAGATTTCTGGTTTAAAGAAACTCCTTCTGAAATGCGTTTCAAAAAAGATGAAAAGTTTGATCAAAAAATTAAAGATAATTTTTTAAAGGATTATGAACTTGCTAGTCAAAACGAATATGATGATTGGCAAGATAATCCTATGAGTTGTCTGGCGTTAGTTGTTTTGTTTGATCAGTTTTCAAGAAATATGTTTAGAAATAAAAAAAAAGCTTTTGCTCAAGATCAAAAAACTAGATTGATTATAAATGATGCAGTTTATTCGGGTTATTTAGAGGCTATGAATGTAAATCAGAGATTTTTTATGTTGTTACCTTTAATTCATAGTGAGGAAATTAGTGATCATGAAATGGCTTATTACTTATTAAACAAATATTTAAGAGAACACGAAGGATACAATGAAATAAAAAAATTTTGGCAAGATCATACAAAAGTAATCAGACAATTTCATAGATATCCTCATAGAAATGAAATTTTAGGTAGAGAGTCTACTGAAGAAGAATTAGAATTTTTGAAAGGACCCAATTCTTCCTGGTAATAATGAATTTAGAATTTGTTTTTAAAATAATTGAAGAGGATGAGTGGAAGAAAGCTCAAAAATTAGGTGTGTATAAAGGATCTTCAAAAGATGTAGAGGATGGATATATACATTTTTCTGAGGAACAACAAATTCATGAAACTTTAAAAAAATTTTTTGTTAATAAAGAAAATTTAATTTTATTGAAAGTTCATACTTTAAATCTTGATCATTTGTTGTGGGAGCAAGCATCAAATGGTGATATGTATCCTCATTTATACTCAAACTTAGATATAAAAAATGTTGCAAATTATGGTAAAATTAAACTTATCAATAATAAGTATGATTTGCCTATTTTTGAAAAGTAAATTTTTTTAATCAAAATATGATGAAAGAAAATTATAAAATTTATTTTGTATTAGCGTTAATACCATATTTAGTCTTATCACCCTACACATTTCAGTTTTTAGAGGTCGGCAACGATTTTGAATTATATTTCTACTCATATAAAAAATATATCTTTGAATTATTAAAATCAGGACATCTACCATTATGGTCACCAGTAGAGGCTTCTGGTAGTTCTTTAATATTTAATCCATTAACTCAATTCTTTTATCTACCATCTTGGATTTTATATTTTTTATGTTTAATTATAGGAGATATTTCTAAATATAGTTTTTTAATTTTTACTATCTCGGCAATATCTATATTCAATTTAGGATTATTTTTATTTTTTAAAACATTTAAAATTGAGACCAAAGTTGCTGTTACAACTATAATTATTACTTGTATTAGTTTAAAAATAAATGAGCTTTTAAGATTTCCAAATGCAATTCATAGCTTTGCGTGGTTTTCATGGATACTTTATGGAATTAATTTAGCAGCAACATCTAAGAATTTTAAAAAAAGTTTTTTTGTAATTTTTTTTTCAACATTAATGTTATTAACAGCTGGTTATCCATATTATATTTTTTATGGTTTTGTTATTTTTAGTATTTATTTTATTTTTTTATTAATTAAACCATTTAGATCTAAAATTTTTTTTGATAATAAAAATTTAATAAAGAATTTTCAATTTTTAGTTCGATGTGCAATTCCTTCATTTTTATCTTTATTAATTGTTTCTCCTTGGTTATTAAAAATATCTCAATTAGTAAGTATTACTCATGGGAGAAATGAAACTACAATTAATTTTTCATTAAGAGTAGCTAGTAATATTTTTGATCAAATTGGATCTTGGATTTATCCTCCATTTTCTATTGCAGAAGGATGGTATTATTTTGGCTCAATATCAGTACTAATAATATTTTTAGTTTTTTTATACAATATTACTTTCAATAGAAATAATTTTAAAAATAATTATCCAATAAAATTATTTTCATTTTTTTTTATATTTTTAATTATTTTTAGTTATCAAATATCAAACCCAATAGATTCTTTAATTTTCCCATTAATGTGGGAAAATATAAGTGTAATTCAAAATTTTAGACATTTTGTAAGATTTAATATCGTTCTTGTTCCATTTCTTTCATTGTTGTTGGCTTATTCAATAATTGAATTTGTTAAAATATACAATGATCAATCAACAAAAAATAATAAATTAAGTTATGTTTTATATTTTGTTTTCTCAATAATAATTTTTACTCAATTATACTTTATACTCGTCTCAAACTATGAAAATGGTTTTTGGAATACTTGGCAATTAAAAAGAATAATTTTTGCTAAAGAAAATCTACCAGAATTTTTTGCAATCTTTGTAGGATTATATGAAAATTATATTTATCCAATTTTTTTTATAATAAGTTTTTTTATATTATTAATGATTATTAAAAGCCTAAAAATAAAAAATTATTTAAGATATAATAATAATTTTTATAAATTAATAATTCTTATTACTTTTTTAGAGTTGTTTTTTTTAACCAACATACAGTGGGCAATACCTTATGATTACTACAATCAGGGATATGAAAAACTTAAATTAAAAGCTAATTATAATATTAAAAATGATAATGCTTTAGAGGAATTAAATATAGCATTTGAAAAAAAAAGTACTTCTATTGAAAAAAGTGGAAATAATCACTACGAAGGAAACACATATTATAGAAATAATAAAAGTTTCAATATCAATCATATCAATAATTGGGGTAACGATAATCACGTTAAATTATTTAAACAATACTTTAATTCAAATGGTAAAATATTGAGTTCTATTGATACTTTAACATTAGATAATATAAAGATATTTTTTGGATTAAAAGATAACCCAAAAAGAATTTTTTTTACAAAAAAATTAGATTTTAAAAATATTAATGATTTTATAATAAATTCTAACTCAGATGAAAAAGAAATTAACTTTTCATATAAAAAAATTCACTATAATGGAGATAAATTAAAAATAAAAATTAATACTTCTGGTTCAGGATTGGTTTCATTTATAGATACTTGGGATCATAACTGGGATGTAATTGTTAACGGCAAGAAAAAAAAGTTAAAAAAATTGTTTGGTGCATATAAATCAGTTGAGGTACAGGAGGGCATTTCTATTGTAGAATTTATTTATAAACCCTTTAATTTGAATTTTAAAAAATAATTAAGAGTTTAAATGTTTATAATTAATTAGTTTAATTTACCTAAATAATTTACCATTATCACACCAATGATAATTAAAATTATTCCTATTATTCCATAAAGGTTAGGAACTTGATTTAATTTTAATACAGCAAATAGCACAACACCAGTTACTGTTAACCCACTATATGTTGCGTAAGCAAAACCTACAGGAAGAGCGTGCATAGCTTTTGCTATTGAAAACATCGTAATACACATAAATAAGATACATAAAACCGATGGTGTTAGTTTGGTAAACCCCTCCGAAATTTTAGCTAAACTATTTGATGCAATACCAAAAGAAATCCCTATAGCTAAAAATATATATCCAAATAAAGGTTTCATGATTATTCTTTTGATGCAATTTTATTAACTAAAGGTCTGATTAAAGGCGCTAAAGTAAATGCAGCAATTAAAGCAATTGGATATGCAAACATTAAAGAATATCCCCATCTAAAAAAGAAACCATCTGAAATACCTGTGTTTACAGCCACAACTACACCACTCATAATAACACTCATACCTAAAGACATTAAAATCATAAACAAAGGTTGAGCATATTTTTTATTAATCATATTAATTATTACCTAAAATATTAACCATTAAAACACCAACAACAATAAAAGCTAAACCAATTAATGAATATAAATTTGGTACTTGATTAAATCTAATTATACCTACAACAACAGTTGCTATTATTGTTAATCCAGCAAATGAAGCATAAGTAATTCCCATTGGAATATTTTTCATTACCAATGAAAGAGCATACATACATAATACAATTGTGATTGCTGTTATTATACTTGGAAAAAGAAGAGTAAAGCCTTCAGCACTTTTTGCAAAACTGTTAGATGTTACACCTAAAAAAACTGCAATGCCTAAAAATAAATATGAAGTAGTGAGACTCATGTTGAGACTTTAAATGAATTTAAGGAGAATATATAGAATTATTTAAGAGACCATTTAATTGCGTCTTCCATTCTATCATCTCCCCAAAAGAGTTCATTTTTTACAATAAAAGATGGACTGCCAAATATTTTATTTTCACGAGCTGAGTTTGTGTTTTCATTATATTTTGTTTCTATATCTGATGATTTTGCTTCAGAGATAATTTCATCTTTATTAAGTTTTAATTCTGAGCAAACTTCCGAGATACTTGGCTCGATGGCTGGTTCTTTACCTTCCTGAAACCATTTTTTATAAGTTAGAATAACAAATTTTTCTCCCCAACCTTTTTCAAAACCAAGGATTGCAATTTGGTTTGCTAAATCAAATTCTGATAATGGATAGGGAACTGGCGTTTTTGCAAAAAAACCGTAACCTTCAGCTCTTCTTTCAATATCTCTCCACATGTAATTAACTTTATTCATTTTATCCTTTGGAAATGGGATATTGTTCATCTCTTTCATAATTGCTCTAACTGAAAAAGGTTTCCAATTAAACTTTACTTGATGTTGTTTTTCAACATCAAGTATTCTAGTTACGGATAGATAGGTGTATGTGCTTCCTATCGAAAAATAAAAATCAATACCACTCACTTACTTTGGTATAGGTGTGGCACCAGTTTCTAAACTAACAATTTTTCCATTATCATATTTATAAACTGCCATTACCGCTTCAACATTTCCATCATTAAAAGTTACAAATGCATGATGAATACCAACTTCGTCATTTTCATAAACAATTCTTACTTTATCTTGATTAATATCACCACTCATTGCCCATTTGATAACATCACTTTTAGTTAAAACATTTCCTGACTTATGCATTGTGAATTTAAAATCATCATGCAAAAGATCATTCATTGCTGCTTCATCTTTATTTTTCAGTGCAGCACTGTATTTTTCTAGTATAGACATATTTTTCCTTTCTTTTTACTCTCCTGGTTTTTTATAACTTTTTGATACATCAGAAGCTTTTTTAAATGCACTGTTATAATCAAATACTTCATGAATCATTAGATCTGACATCATTCCACTGTTTAGTACCGTTACTTTCATTGCAAGAATACTTTCATAATCTCCTTCAACACAGAACAAAACATCAAAACGGCCCCTTAACCATTCATAACTTATTGCTTTAACACCTAAGCTTTCGCACATAGATTTCATTACCGCACCTCTATCAGCTGCAGGATCTGCATGCATTTTTTTTAATAACTCAGGACTAGCTTTTCCTATTATATAAAATTTAGACACTTCTATACTTTTCCTAATTCAAAAATTTCATAACTTTCCATTACTTCATCCCACACAGGTTTTGAAACAGGATTTGATCCATCCATAAATGAATGTAAAGCTGCCATGTCATGAACTACAATTTTAAACATTATAGTAGATTTATCAGGTGAAACGCTTGCAATTGTTTTACTAACATCTGCAATTTTTTTTCTTTCCGCCATACCTTCATCTGATTGCATAAATCCCATCATTTTTTCGAACTTACCCTCTTTTAATTTTCCAACTACCAATATATCTTTCATTTTTTTTCTCCTTTTTTTTAGTATATCCCTGATTTAACTAATTTATCAATCTCATCTTTTGAATTAGGGATTAATTTATAGATAAAACTATCACATTCTTTTGTGGTATTTTCCTCGTATGGTTTTCCATAACGTATATCAACAATCTTTATTAGTTCTTGATTAAGACTGTCTTCATTTACACCTTCTTTAACTAAGTAAGAGCTTAAAAATTTCTTAGTAGCGAAAGAATGCACAATTTTATCTAATTCTAGTTCAGCTTGAGGAATCATGCTATTTGCATAATAAATTCCTGCACATTCAACTATTTTCTTTTTTTGATCTTCAGTTAAATGGCCATCAGCAAAACAAACAATTGGACTAAAGATAATTACTAAATAACAAAGTATTTTTTTCATATTATCCTCCGTAAATTGTTCTCGCGGTTTCCTCTATTTTTTCTTTACCATTTGGTATTAATTTAAAAATAAATCCGTAACAATTATCAATTAAAGTTTTTTGATAAGGTTTTCCAAACATTTCATCAACAGTTGAATTAATACCAGAATTTATTTTTTCATCTGAAACTCCTTCACTTGATAAAAAATCCCTAGTAACCTTTGCTGCAGCCAGACTATTTTCTTTATAAGCCAAATCTCCATTTGGTAACTCATCCTGTTTAATAAATTGAGTAGCTGTAAAAATTCCAGCACACTTCAAGGATTCAGATATTTCATTTTTACTTATTTCTGAATTTGAAGTTGTTGTAATCAATATAAATATAAAACCTATGATTATTTTTTTCATCTTATCATCCTATTTTTTTAATGTATAAGTGCCCCTATAATAATTCGTTGCATGAATTTTACCTTCCTTAGCAGGCTTAATTTGTGTGTAACCTGTAGTTCCACTGCATTCGATACCTTCGTATCTACCTGTACCACTGATACATTTAAAAGTACCTTCCATTGAGTAACCTAATTTTATTTCATAATAAATTATTGCTGTGTCACCATTTATAAACATTATTTTGCAGTGACCCATTTCAAAACCTTTACCTGGAATTGTTCCTGCACCTATACAATGATGTGATGAATTATCACCAAACGATGTACCTTCAATTGCATTAAATCCACTTAGACCCTCATATGTAAAAGTCATTAAGTTTCCTTTTTCATCTACAATAGCTTTACCATCACCAACAAAAAAACCAGACAGACTAATTTTTCCGCTATGACCATCAGCAAATGTTGTTGAAGACATTAATGTAAAAATTAATGCTAATAATATTCTTTTCATTTTACTCCTATTGTTATTTACTAACTTTAGGGTCAGATCTTATATACTTAGTATACATGCATCTTATGTTTATTATGCGCGACAGATATGCATTCTTGTTCTGTTAAAAACTCTGAATTATTTGTTTTATTTAAATTTTTTTTTGATAATGTTTAATAATGATTGAGAAGTTTAATGGAATTTTTTATTTAGCGGTTTTTATCATTCACTTTCTTGTTTTTGCTGTTTATGCTTATCAGACTGTTTTCGCTACAAAGAAATTTTTAGATAAATTTGGCATTGATGATACTGGTGCTGGAATGACAAGATTTTTCGGTTCTTTGTTTATAGGTGCTGTTGCAATGGCAATATGGGTTGGTTTTATTAGACCTGATGGTCTTCAAGGAACATGGGCATTTTTTAATTTAGTATTTTTACAAAATCTTTCAGCTTTTATTGTTGGTATTTACAATATTAAAATTAACAAATTAGGTCATACACCACAAACATCTAATGAAGGATTTATTGCACCAGGTATTTTAACTTTGTTAAGTGCAATACTTTGTTTTGGATTAGCAGATAAAATTTATATCTAAAACCAATTAGGTACTGGAAGACCTTTTTCTTCTAAGAATTTTTTATTGAACATCTTAGTTGCGTATTTATCACTTCTATCACAAAGAATTGTTACGATAGTTTTACCAGGCCCTAGTTCTTTACCCATTCTTATTGCTCCAGCGATATTGATACCGCAGCTAGTACCCAAGCTTATGCCTTCATTTTGGATTAAATCATAAAGTATAGGTAATGCTTCATGATCATCAATAGAATAAGCATCATCTATTTTAGCTTCACCAAAGTTAGCTGTTACTCTGCTTGAGCCAATCCCTTCAGTGATTGATCCGCCTTCTGACTTAAGTTCACCATTTTTTATATAATTGTAAAGAGCTGAACCTTTTGGATCAGATAAGTAAATCTTTATATCTTTGTTCTTTTCTTTAAGAGCATTACTTACACCAGAAATAGTTCCACCTGTTCCTGAAGAACAAACAAAGCCATCAACTTTACCTTCAGTTTGTTCCCATATCTCTTGACCTGTTCCCTCATAATGACCTTTAGCATTTGCAGTATTATCGAATTGATTAGCCCAAATGACACCGTTATTATTTGTTGGCCTTAATTCATCTGCAAGTCTGGCAGCTACTTTTACAAAATTATTATCATCTTTATATGGTTTTGGTGGTACCAATCTTAGTTCAGCTCCAAGATTTCTAAGTAAATCTTTTTTTTCTTGAGTTTGATTGTCGTTCATTACTATAATTGTTCTGTAGCCTAAAGAATTTCCTAACAGACCTAAACCAATTCCAGTGTTACCAGCTGTCCCTTCAACAACTGTTCCACCTTTAGCAATTAATTTTTTTTCTTGTGCGTCTTTAATTAAGGCAAGTGCAGCTCTATCTTTAACTGATCCACCTGGATTTAAAAATTCAGCTTTTCCATAAATATTGCATCCAGTGATTTCTGATGCTGCTCTTAATTTAATTAATGGAGTGTTTCCTATTCCTGAGATAAAATCTTTTTGTGTATTATTCATTATCTGATTTTTTATCACTGTCAGGTGTAATACCATAAGGTTTAAATTCACTATCAGCTATTCCAACACTTCTTGCTGGTATTCCAACCATTACAGAATTTTCTGCAACGTCTTTAGTTATAACTGCATTAGCTCCAATTCTTGCTCCTTTACCAACTACTACCGGACCTAATACTTGTGCACCCGAGCCAATTACTACATCTTCTTTTATTGTAGGATGCCTTTTCATATTACGCTGATCATTTGAATTTATACTTGGAGCTATTCCACCTAATGTAACCATATGATAGATTGTAACATTATCACCAATATCTGAAGTTTCACCAATCACAACTCCCATTCCATGATCGATAAATAAATTTTTTCCTATTTTTGCATTTGGGTGAATTTCGATACCAGTTAAGAACCTTGAAAACTGGGAAATGATTCTTGCAATCAAATGGAATTTCGCAGTACTAAAAAAATTTGCTAATCGATGAAAAAAAACTGCTTTAACACCAGGATAAGTTAATATTAAACTTAACTTAGACTTTGCAGCTGGGTCTCTATCAATTATGGATTGTAAAAAATCACTCATATTTCTTAAGTTTAGTTGCTGTTGATTAAAAAATTATATGCCTTATATAGTATTTAATTGCTCAATTTAAAGAGGTCTATATGTATAAAAACACAAATTGTTTTCATCTAGCCATCCCTTGTGGAGACTTAGAGATTGCAAAAAAATTTTATAGTGAAACTTTAGGATGCAGATTAGATAATTCAGCACAAGAGTGGGCAGATGTTGATTTTTGGGGCAATGAATTAACTTTGCATAAGAGTGAACATAAATTAGACAGTGAAAGACATGATGTAGACATGGGAAATGTTTCAGTTCCACATTTCGGTGTACATTTATCCAGAAAAGATTTTGATGCACTTAAACAAAGATTGAAAGATAGTGGAACCAAGTATTATGATGAACCTTATTTGAGATTTAAAGGAACAAAATATGAGCAAGAAACCTTCTTCGTTAAAGACCCAAACGAAAATATTCTAGAAATTAAAACTTTAACAGCAAATCCAGAATAACCTAAAAACTTAATGGAATACCTGGTATTAGGCTTCTTTACTGGGATTAGCTTAATCTTAGCTATAGGTGCCCAAAATATTTTTGTTATTGAGCAAGGTTTAAAAAAACAACACATATTTATTGTTTGTTTAATTTGCTCCTTATCAGATTTGATATTAATTTTTTTGGGTATTTTCCTTTTCCATTATTTTAATCAATATTTTAACTCTTTAGTTGAATTAATTTTAAATTTATTTTTAATTTTGTTTTTGCTTCATTTTATTTTTAAAAAAATAAAATCTCATTATTCTGATGTTAAATTTAGCACTGAACAAAATAATATTTCAAAATTACACATCATATTTAAAACTTTAGGTTTTACATATTTAAATCCACATGTTTATTCTGATACAGTATTTTTTCTTGGAAATTTTTCAAAAAATTATTTACTTAACCAAAAAATTTTATTTGGGATAGGTGCGTCTATATCATCATTTTTATTTTTTTTTATATTGGGATATTTATCTAATTATTTATCAAAGTATGCTAATAGTAAAAAAATTTGGAAAGTAATTAATATTTTTATTATTTTTTTTATGTCTATCTTAATTTTATTTATTATTAAGGAAATATTATGAGCGATATTTACGTAGATGATTTGGGCGAAGGGTTTCCTTTTGTTTTAGTACATGGTTATCTAGGCTCAGCCGAAATGTGGACTTTTCAAAAAGAATTTTTTTCAAAAGATTATCGTGTCATTATCCCAGCTCTCCCAGGGTTTGGTGAAAGTCATAATGTAAAATCTTTAAATTCTATTAATGAAATGGCTAAAGAAATAATAAATGTGTTAGATCAAAAAAAGATAGATAAGTTTAATTTAATTGGACATTCAATGGGAGGAATGATTGTTCAAGAAATTACAAAATTGATTGGGGGCAGAGTTAACAAATTAATTTGTTTTGCAACAGGATCTATTGGAGATATCCCAGGAAGATTTGAGTCAATGGATGAAACAAGGGAAAAACTTAAAAAAGAAGGTACACAACTTTCTTTTTCTAGAGTACCTCTTAAGTGGTTTGTAAAAGGTGATAAGGACAAAAATTATTTCCTTTGTGAAAATGCTGTTAAAAATGTTTCATTAGAAGCTGCTGATAATGCATTACTAGCGATGAAAAATTGGAGAGGTAAAGAAAATTTAAAAAATATAAAAAATGACACCCTTATAATATGGGGCGATAAAGATACTTCATATAATTTTGATCAAGTTGATACACTTAATAAAAACATTAAAAATAGCCGTTTAGAAATATTTAAAGATTGTGCTCATAATGTTCACTTAGAACAGCCCAATCAATTTAATAATTTAGTAAAAGAATTTATCTCAAAATAATATTTTTATTAAGCCGATTAACTTTTTTGTAAGCTCCAATAAATTTTTTTGAAGAATGAAATTTTCCAGGAAAAATTATACATTTTATTTTAGCTCGCCTAGCTGAATTTAAACTTTCTTGAGAATCCTCAATTGCCACACAATCATTAGCTTTAAGCTTAAGTTTTTTAAGTGCTAATAAGTATATATCTGGGTTGGGTTTGTATTTTTTTACTAATTTTGCATTCCCTATAAAGTTAAAATCTCTTTTATTAATTGAATTTCTTAAACAATATAGGATTGCATTTATATTATTTGTAGAAGTAGATGAAACAAATGCAATTTTTATGTTTTCTTTTTTGCATAAAGAGATTAAATTTTTAACACCTGGCCTTAATTTAAGATGATTTTTTTTAAGATAATTATTAAAGAATTTAGTCTTTAAATTTCTTAAATATAATGAATTAACTTCAATTTTTTTCTTTTTGGCATAACTTGATATTCTATCTTTGCCACCTGATTTGCTTAATAAATTTTGATACTCACGTTTGGTCCAATTCCAATCGAGTCCATATTGTTTGAATGCTTTATTGAATGACTTTCTCTGAATTTCTGAAGTTTCTACAATAGATCCAATAGAACCAAAAAGTAATGCTTTATAATATTTCAACCTTTCACAGCTCCAGCAGTTAAACCACTAATAACCTGTCTTTGGAAAAACATAACAAGCATAAATAAAGGTGCAGTAGCAGATACAACCGCAGAAACTGCCCACATTAAATTTCCCTCATGTTGATTAGTACCTAAATAACTTTGTATTTTTGGAACCATGGTATGATTTTCTTGATTGAGTAGTAATGCTGTTACGGTAAAATCATTATAAGCTAACATTAAACTAAATAATCCCGCTGTAATTACTCCAGGCCACATCACAGGCATAATAATATGCCTAAAAGCTTGAAAATACGAACAACCATCTATTAAAGCACTTTCGTCAAGCTCTTTAGGAACTGTTTTAAAAAAGGAGTAGAGTAACCATAGTGTAAAAGGTTGATTTATAGCAACCAAAACAACAATTGTAGTTGGAAGAATTCCCCAAATCTGTAATTCAAAGAAAGGAAAAAGATATCCTGATACTAAAGTTATATGCGGCATAGCTCTAAAAATTAAAGCTGCCATTAAAATCCAAAAAGCATATTTCTCTGTTGATCTTGAAAGAGCATATGCTCCTAAAGTTCCTAAAAACAAAGAAATACTTACAACAAATACTGTAACTATGATTGTATTTTTTGATGCTTTCCAAAATTCACCTTCAGTCCAAGCTTGTGTATAGGCATTAGTTGTAAATTTACCGCCTGTTTCAATTAGGGTATTAAACGCTGATATTGCATACCACCAATCAGATCTAGAAAAGAAATCGGCTCTTACTTTAAATGATCCCCAAAAAGTCCATATAAAAGGGAAGCAAGCAATTAACAACCAAGTGATTATAAAAATAGTGTTAAAAGTTTTTAAACGAGTTGATTTTGTATCTAGTCCATAATCCATAATTATCTATCTCGCTGTTTTAAATTCTTTCCAAGTTCTAATTAATACTGGTGCTAGTAGAATAGCTATACCAATAATAGTCATCATTGAAGTAGCTGCAGCAGAACCAAATAATATTACTTCCTCATTAACTAAATTGTCATAGATTAACCAAGATAAAGATTGTGCACTTCCTTCAGCGCTAAAACCTATAATGGGTTCAAATACTCTAAAGTTATCCATTAAAGAAATCAAAGCAACAAATGTGACTACAGGATAAATATGAGGTAAGACTATATGTTTAATTCTTTGAAATCTTGAGGCTCCATCTATAATTGCAGCTTCAATTGGTTCTTGAGGGACTGTTTGAAGTGCTGCATAAAAAACCACAAAGGCAAAAGGGGAGTGATGCCATATTCCGTAAATAATTATTGTTATCCATGTCAATGTTTTTGATGATTTAAGTGATAAATAAGGATCATTCATTAAATTTTGAATATTTGCTCCAATTATTCCTTGAGAATCTATCATCCAAAATAATACTAATGATCCAACTAGTGGTGTGACAATCATTGGTAAAATCGTGCCAAAGATTAAAGGTCCTCTAATTTTTCTAGCAACAGCATTTAAACTTAATGCAATAATAAATCCTAAGAGGAGTACATTTGGTGTAACAAACAAACAATAAGTTAAAGTAAATATCAGAGCTTTATAAAAGGGCAGATTGGTTACCTGGTCTACAAAAGCACCAAAACTTTCAGTTTCATCCCAAAATTTTTTTATTTCTTCAACTGCTAAATGATTTCGATCAGTATAAGTGCCAAAACCATTAAATTTTCCAAGAGGCTTTGCTTCTCTAATTTTCGAGGTTTCTTCGTTATCTACGACAATTGAAACGGTACATCCAAAAGGGTCACATTTTTTAACTTCTTTTACTACTTGATCATGCTGCGCATAGAATGATTGAATTCCAGTAGATATAATTGGTAGCCCAATAAACAGGATCATTGCTAAACCTGTAGGTAAGAAAAACCAGAAAAAAGTTTTATTAGGCATTTAAATATTGATTAAGTGGGGAGTAAATCCCCACTTATAAGTTTTAGATTTTATAGAAAGCCTTGTTCTTTAGCCTTACTAATGTAAGCAGCCTCAACATCTTTCAATGCTTGTTCAGCTGACTCTTTACCCTGTAAAAATTCAACAATCTCACTTCCTAATGCACCATGCATTAAACCCATTTGCGGTAACATTGGATATGGTTTTGCTCCCATTTTTACAGCTTCGATAACACCAATAGATTTTGGTCCTGGTACAAATCCTTCTACTAACCAAACGGCTTGATC
Organism: uncultured Pelagibacteraceae bacterium; assembly: GCA_902571425.1. GTDB lineage: Bacteria > Pseudomonadota > Alphaproteobacteria > Pelagibacterales > Pelagibacteraceae > Pelagibacter. The sequence goes on from CACGBZ010000002.1 coordinate 105,866, forward strand.
AGCAGCGTCAGCAACCATCTTTTTATTTGATGCCGCGTGAGCTAAAGCTCTAAATGTTGCCTCAGCATCTGCATCAGTTCTATTTTTTGCAAGTGTGAAACCATCCCACCACAATGTTGCAGCTGGAATATTTCCTCCACCCACAGTAGCAGGTCCAGTTAGTTTTGTTGCTTTTGTAATGTTAGGATCACCTTCATCATCTAGAAGAGTTCCTGATCTAGATGCCCATAATGTCATCAATGCAACATTTCCAGATTCCCATTCTACTTTAATTGCTTCACTATCATGAGTTAAGTAATCAGGGTTACTCAATTCAGACAATTTTTTTAACATATTTAAAGTAGCAACGCCTTTAGCATTATTAATATTAGGCTCTGCGCTTCCAGATTTAAAGAATTCACCACCGTGACCAATAAACATGTTCACAAATTCTTCTGCTAAATTCCAACCTGCTTTGTATGCAGCTGCGTAAGGATATTGCATTTTACCTGAAGCTCTAATTTTTTCAGATGCTGCAACTACTTCCTCGTATGTTTTTGGTACAGCTATACCCATATCTTTTAATACATCTTCTCTATAATATAAGTGTTGAGTATTAGCCATAAATGCTACAGCCATTACTTTTCCATCAATTGTAATTAATTGAGAATCTTGAATTCCTTTTCCATATTTTTTAACAAGATCATCTAGTGGTCTTATCAAATCTTGGTTCATCAAAGGAACAATTGAACTATTAGCTGCAATTCTTGCTGAAAACTCAGATGGATTTGCAGTCAAAGCTGGCACAGCGATTTTATTATGCTCAGATGAGTGAGTCACTTTAAAATCAGCACTTCCTTTACATTGTTTAGAAGTTTCAACGAAAGTTCTTAATGCAGGAAAATCATTAGCCAAAATATTTATCGAACCACTTTTTATGTTACAATCTGCAAATGCAGAAGTTCCAAAAAGTAGAAACAATAAAGTAACTAGTATTTTTCTCATATGTTTTCTCTCTATTTTTTGTTGTTAAATTATAATTTACGTTAGAAAACTATATCCACTCCCGAAATAGAAGAAAAGTGATAATTAAATCACTTTTGACGCAAGTTCCGCACCCTTTACCAGAGACTCAAGTTTTTTATAAACTATATTTTCGTCCACATTACCAAATCCAGCAAAGGTACTAAACCCACAGTCAGTTCCTGCTAATAATTGTTCAGCATCAATGACTTTAGAAAAGGTTAAAATTCTATTTTTTACAACTTCGGGATGTTCTACGAAATTTGTTGTAGAATCTATTACACCTGGAGAAATTATTTTGTCTCTTGGAATTTTTAAATTTTCAAAAATTTGCCACTCATGAGAATGTCTTGGATTAGACGACTCAATTAAATAAGTCTGTACATTAGCTTTCAATGCAATTGGCATTATCTTTTCTAAAGGAATATCATGTAGATGAGGCCCTTCATAATTTCCCCAACAGATATGTAGTCTTATATTAGAGCTGTCAATATTATTGATAGCATTATTTAGACATTCTATTTGTTTTTCAGCTCTAATTAGAAATTCCTTTTCAGATAAATCTTTAAAAGTCATATGTCTAGCGAGAGCCAGATCTGGACAATCTAACTGAAGTTTTAATCCGTTTGAGGTAATTTCTTCATATTCATCTTTCATAAGTTTGGACAAATTTTCTAAATATTCATCATCATTTTTATAATATTTATTTGGTAAAAAAGCAGAAATAACTCCAGGAGAAGCAGCGTTCATGAAACCATCTTTGTGATTATTTTTTTCTAACGCTTGCTTAAAATTATTAATATCTTTTGTTAGGGAAGTTTTATCTTTGATTTTTAATTCGCTTGTACAACATGGTCTTGTATAAGTTGGAGTACCACCTGTTCTTGCAATTCTTTCTTTGAAAGATGGAAAGTCATCTAAATCTTTTGGTGCTTTTCTTTCACTCTCTCCAGAAAATCCATCAATTCTATCCTTAACATAAGTGGCATAACTAATCTTAGACATTTCGCCATCGCTAATATAATCAATTCCAACCTCTATTTGTTTTTTAACGATGTTGTTTACGTCTTTTTGAACGACTTTATCAAACTGATTAAAATCTAATTGTTCTTTTTGATCTTTTTTAAACAAGAGTTCAGATAATTCATTTGATCTAGGTAAACTTCCCACATGTGTTGTTTTAATTTTAGTCATAATTTATTTCATTAAAATTTGTTTCCAAATCGCAACCTCATCAAACAAAACCCATTCTCTTATAACATTTCCATTAATTATTTCCGCATGGTTTATCCCCATTATAAAAATATTTTTATTTGATTTTTCTCCAAAATCTAAAGTGTCTTTAGAATGACTACCTTCTAAAAACCATCTTATTGATGCTTTTGGATTTTTATCTGACTCCTCCAAATAACCAACATGTTCTATTGAGAACTTTATATTACTTAAAGTATTTTTTAAATTATTCCAAAATTTGACAATATCCTCTCTTCCATGTCCTATTTTATTTCCAGGCCAATAGACAGTTGCAGCTCTTGCATAATCTGAAAAATCATAGTTATTTTTAAAGATATTTTTCAATATTTTTGAGTAATTTCCTCCAGCAGACTCATTAGGCACAATGCCTTGTTTATAATCTGATTTCATCTCAGAGCTTGAATTGAATAATGGTTGCGCTTTGTCAGCACCACCTTCTTTATCAATAATCATTTGTGCAAATTCTTTTGGTGTAAATCCTATTTGTCTTACCATTGCACCTTGATCACGGACAATCCATTCATCATAGACTTGATTATTTTTGCAAGCACAATCAGCAATTACTCTATAGTAAATCTCTTTACCAGTTGGTTTACCATATGAGCCATCACCAAGATGTGTTCCTTTACTTAAAATTCTGTGAGATGAATGATAACCCACATCATCATTTCCATTCCAGATTACATCTTCACCAAGCAACTGTCTGTTAGGAAATTCTTTTAAGGTTGCATAAGTTGCATCAATTACAGGTTTGTTTCCATAAGTAACTCCAAATGGAGATCTAACAGGAATATTATCAGTGTAAAATTGAGCAATAGACTCAACATCTTTGTTTTCCCAAATTTGTTTAGTTATTTTAAGAATATAATCAGTAAAGTTTTTATATTTTTGATCAAATCCTTTCATTAGATTTGAGTTACACAATTTAAGTAACAATCCTCTTGTTCATTTATCTTTATATTAACATTTGAATTAATTGGTATAGAAATTGTATCTTTAGGATTTAAAATACATTGAAAATCATCAATCATAATTTCCCACTTACCAGTTCTTGAAAACAATATTGTAGGTTTTTCAAACTTTAAATTAGTTATTTGTCCGTTTTTGCATTTTAAAATTGAAAGGTTAAATCCAGTGTCTTGATTTATTAATGGAGCGTATTCTTTATTTTCAAATTTATTTCCAAGAATTTGAATTAAATTAAAATTATCGTTTATTTTATTAACTTCTTTAGAATTTTCATTATTTTTACATATAAACTTTTCTAGCTGATCTAGTTTGTAATTATCAAATTTTTTTATTTCTTCTTCAGAAATTGGTTCAAGAATACTTTTCCCTTTTGGAATTTCATTTAAAGATAAATCAATTAATGAATTATCATTTAAAAGCGCCATACCTGTTTTTTTTGCTTTTTCTAAGACACTTGGAACCCAAGTTATTATTCCAGGATCGTCTCCACCTAAAACTACAAAAATTAAACCTTCTTCATCACCCACATTTTCAAATGCTCTAAACATATTTGTGGGCATAGAGATAATATCTCCAGTACTTAATATTGTTTCATCTTTGCCTTTAGCTCCCCAATAAAATTTCCATTTACCAGAATAAATAATAAAAACTTCTGCAGTTGTATGGCTATGTAAACCAGAACCATTTTTAGGCATAGCAGACACAGCACCTAGATTAAAACTATGTGGCATTGGTATTTTAACAAATTGTTTACTATCTTCTGCGACACCTGGGCCTACAATAGAATAATTTTTTCTTTCTTTATGACCATCCATCTTGCCCTCAACAAATGGCAAAGTACTAGGAACAAGATCTTTAAATTTAGCTAATCGATTATTCATATTTTTTTAAACTATATTTTGTGATAGTAAAATTATCTAACAAAAAATATATGCAAATAGAACAATTTGATACAGGTCTTAAGGGTCAAGAGAAAGTAGAAAAAATAGTCATCTCACCAGAAGAAAATTATAAGTACAAACAATTTGTCAGAAAATATTTAAATTCGATAGTAAATGACGGTATCTCTAAACTTGATCAAAACCTTAAAAATGCGTTTTCTCAGAATATTAATGTTAATTGTTTTTACCCATTAAATGAATTTATAGGAGTTGATGATTTTAAGGAAAAATTTTGGAAACCTCTTTTTAATTCATTTCCTGATCTTGAAAGAAGAGAGCAAATAGTAATTAGTGGCGCTTTTAGAGATAAAATTCAAGTAGGTTCAATTTCTTCATTATCAGGAGTGTTTAAAAATACTTGGTTGGGCATTCAACCTAATAATAAAATGGTAAACTTAAAGTGTTGTGAAATTCATCAGCTCAAAGATGGTAAAATTATTGAGAGTTATATTTTAATCGATCTAATTGATCTATTAATCCAAACTGGAGCTAATCCAATTAATCTTTCAAGAGGATCTGAAGGAAATTGGTTAAATCCAATTAACACAGATGGTGTAAATTTTTTTGAAAAAGATATGGAAATTTCTAAAGCAAGTTTAGAGCAATCTCTTATCATGCAGAGAAGTTTAAATATAAAACCTGAATTAGAGGTTTCTTCTGATAAAGATCTTAAGGAAAGATTAATAAACCATCCACAAAAAGATTTTTGGCATAAAAAAATGATTTGGTATGGACCAAGTGGTATTGGAACTGCCAGATCTTTAGAGGGATTTGTAGACAATCACCAATTACCTTTTAGAAAAACTTTTAAGGAAAGAAATTATTGGAAACTTGGCCATTATTGTGAGTTAGGGGATGGAAAATTTTCTTTAACAGCAGGATGGAATAGTATTCAGGCAATATATGGAACTGAGGATTGGTTAGGATATAAATCTGAAAACCAAAAAGTAACTATGAGAGTAATGGACTTTTATCACCATGATGAAGGAAAAATTCGTGAAAACTGGGTTCCAATTGATATAATCCACATATTAAAACAAATTGGAGTTGATGTTTTAGAAAGTATAAAAAAATAAAATGGCTAACATAAAATTTACTGGAGTACACAAATCATTTGGATCTAATAAAATAATAACAGATTTTAATCTTTTAGGGAAAGAAGATGAGTTTCTTGTATTAGTTGGACCATCAGGGTGTGGAAAATCAACTCTTCTAAGAATGATTGCTGGATTAGAAAAAATAGATGAAGGTGAAATCTTTATTAATGATCAAAAAATCAATGAACTTCATCCTTCGAAACGTCAAACTGCAATGGTTTTTCAATCTTACGCTCTTTATCCTCATATGAATGTTTATGAAAACATGTCTTTTGGTCTAAAAATTGAGAAAAGACCAAAAGAGGAAATAAATACAAAAGTAATGCAAGCTGCAAAAATTTTAAAAATTGAAGAGCTATTAGAGCGAAAACCAAAACAATTATCTGGAGGTCAAAGACAAAGAGTGGCGATAGGAAGAGCTATTACAAGAAATCCAAAGATATTTTTGTTTGATGAACCTTTATCTAACTTAGATGCTGCATTAAGAGCTGAAATGAGGGTTGAAATATCTAAATTACACAACCAGATCAAAACAAATATGATTTATGTGACTCATGACCAAGTGGAAGCTATGACACTAGCAGACCGAATAGTTATTTTAAATCAAGGAAATATTGAACAGGTTGGTACTCCTGAGGAAATTTATAATGATCCGGCAAATATTTTTGTTGCACAATTTATAGGCACACCCAAAATGAATATTTTAGAAGTAAACGAGGAAAATATTATTTCAGACAATACAATTAAATTGTTAAGTAATGATATCCAGTTTGACAATTTAAAATTAAAAAAATCAAAACATTTTGTGGGTATTAGACCTGAACATTTAAAATCTAATCAAAATACAAAATTCACTTTCAACCCTGAAATAGAATTAATAGAAAATCTTGGTAATGAAAAAATTGTATATATGAAAAAAGATGAACACCAATTAAGTGCAAAAATTCCAAGCAATGTTGAAATAGGAAGTTCCATGGGTTTTGATCTAAATGATATTTTTATTTTTGATAAAAATGGAAAAAGATTAAAATCATAACACAACCTATAATTGACTAATTTCAAATTTTTACCATTTTTTTGAATAATTAACATGTATCAATCACATACCTGATATGTGTCAGTCTTGTCTTTGCTAAATAGAATCAATTTAATATAGTTTTAAATATTAATAGGAGGGGAAATGAAAAATATAATAAAGATGTTTTGCGTAATTTCGTTTTTTATCTCGAATATTGTTTACGCAGACATAAAGTTTTGGACTACAGAAGTTCAGCCTGCCCGAATGGCTAAGCAAGAGGAAATGGCAAAAGCTTTTGAAGCTAAAACAGGTATTAAAGTAGATGTGATCCCGGTAGAAGAAAAAGAGTTGGGAACTAGAGCTACAGCTGCAGCGGCAGCAGGTGACTTACCTGATGTGATTTATCATACTTTACAATATGTATTGCCATGGGCTGAAGCAGGAATATTAGATGTAGATGCTAACAACGCTGTTGTTAAAGAACTTGGAAAAGATACATTTGCGCCAGGTGCACTTAACATGGCAAAAAAAAGGTTCAAAAATTGCAGCCGTTCCAGTTGATGGATGGACACAAATGGTTGTTTATAGGAAGGATCTTTTTGAAAATGCTGATTTAGCGCCACCAACGAGTTATGCAAATATCGTAGCTGCTGTTGAGAAGCTATCAAAACAAAACGGAATGTTTGGTTTTGTTGCTGCAACTAAAACTGATGAAAATTTCATGAGTCAGGTTTTAGAGCACGTTCTTTTAGCAAATGGAGTTAATATTGTTAAAAAAGGCGGGATCAAGAAACAAGGTAAGAAATTAAAAGAGGCATTAGAGTTTTATAAAGTAATTGCTAAAGCAAGTCCTCCAGGTGAATTGTACTGGAAACAATCTAGAGCACTTTACTTTGCAGGAAAAACTCCAATGATTATTTGGTCTCCATTCATTATGGATGAGCTTGCAGGTTTAAGAGACTCAGCTCCACCAACAATTAACAGTGATCCTACGTCACCTGAACTAGCTTCTAAAACTGGTTTCATTACTAATTTTAGTGGACCTAGTAATAAGAAAGGGGCTGCATGGGCAGATGTAAGATATTTTGGTATAACAGCTGATGCTGATACAGATGAAGCTAAACAATTTATCATGTACTCAATGGATGAAGGTTACGCAAGCACATTGTCGATAGCTCCAGAAGGTAAATTTCCAGTAAGAAGAGGAAATTCTAGTGACCCTGAGGCTTTCACAAAAGCTTGGAGTAAACTACCTGTTGGAGTTGATAGAAAAGCTCCTTTGTCAGATCTATATGACCCAGATGTAATTAATAACATCGTAGCTGGTTTAGATACCGCAAATAGATGGGGTGTTAAAGAAGGTGAACTATCAAGAGCATCAAAAGTCATAAATTCTCAATTTATAAATAGAATTACTAGACTTTATATTGACGATCAAATTGATGTTGATGAAGCCGTTGATATGATCAATAAATCACTAGCTAAATTCAATTAATTTTAATTTTTTAAAAAAGCGGATAATATAAATTATCCGCTTTTTTTATGAATGACACTTTAGCAAATACAGAAAAAAAAACTGCATACATACTAACATTACCCGCAGTTCTTCTGGTTTTTTCAATTATTTTATTTCCGATTTTTGCAAATATATGGATTAGTTTTAAAGAAGTTGAATTAAAAGATATTCGAATTCCAGAACCAAGGGCAAAAAAAATTGTTAAATCTATTTCTGATAAACCTACCAAAATAAAAATATTATATAAGTTAAGAAATAGTTCATTAATTCAAGAAATTAGAGATGTTTCTTTTCAAGATAATTTCCCAAAAAATTTTGAAATTGAAAATTTAGATCCAAGATGCTCTTACAAAAAATATAACTTGAAGTGTGAATTTGGAAATTGGCCCCCTAAATATAAGGAAAACTTCCAAGTAATATTTGCAACAAATGATGGTTCAAAAATAGATAAAAATAATTTTAAATCAATTAAACCAAAATTAGATGGTAAATCTGATAATATATTACTTAATACCAACTTTACCTTAAAAAACTTTAAAAAAGTTTTATTTGAAAATGAATTTATAGATTTACTACTTACAACATTCTATTACACCTTTTTTGGAACCGTTGGCTCTATAGTATTTGGTATTTTAACTGCTCAAATGGTTAACCAAAAATTTTATGGAAGAACCTTCATGAGAAGTGTTTTGCTTTTTCCTTATGTTGCTCCAGTAGTTGCTTTAGCTTACACTTGGGAACTTTTACTAGATCCAAATAGTGGTACACTTAATAGTTTGTTGTTAAATTATCAAATTATTGAAACCCCAATAAACCTCCTTGGACAAAAATATATTGAAATTAGTGTATTGGGTTTTGATTTTAAATTAAGATTAGCGCTTACAACAGTTATAATGTTTGAAATTTGGAGATATTTTCCTTTAGCTTTTTTATTTATTCTTGCGAGACTTCAAGCCATTCCAAAAGAACTATACGAGGCAGCCGATGTTGATGGCGCAAGTCCTTTTCAAAAGTTTTTCAAAATTACACTTCCACAAATTACTGCAGTAATTTCAATTCTTTTTATGATTAGATTTATATGGAATTTTAACAAATTTGAGGATGTTTTTTTATTAACGGGAGGTGCGTCTGGAACAAGAACTTTACCAATAAATGTTTATCAGCAAGGTTTTGCAATATCAGACATTGGAATGGGCTCAGCTGTTTCAATAGTAATTGTTGTATTGCTTTTAATGTTTATGTTTTTTTATTTTAAACTTTTAGGAAAGAGAGTAGATGAGAACTAAAAATATAATATTATTTTCATTAATCTCTACTTTTTTCTTAATTTTTTTAATTTCGATTTGGAAGATATTAGCAACATTACAAGGTTTAAGTATTAATAGTTTTAATATAGAAATAATTTTTATATTTGGTTTTTTAATATCATTAGCCCACTTAGGAATAGGTGATAGAATTAAATCAATTTATAAATCAATAATTTTTTCTTCCATATTTGTTTTTTGTGATGGTTACTTAATACAAAAATTACCAATTTGGTATAATGTGGGTGTATTTTTAATATTATATTTTTTCACCAATAAAATTAACAAATATACTTTTATAGGTTTAAAAGAAGATCACTCTACACAAGTAATTTTATTCGATTTCTTAACTTTATTTGGAATTTTATTTTTCTCTTTTGTAATACTTTTTCCATTTTATATGATGTTAGTAACAAGTTTCAAAACACAAATAGCTTTGCTAGTGAATCCTTTAGATTTTAGTATTAATTTTGGCCAAGATATAAGAGATTTATTTAAATCTTATTTTGTAATTTTTAAATCTTATAAATTTGGAAAATATATTGTCACCAGTACTATTGTTTCTGTTGGTACTGTTATTATCACTCTTCTTTTTGCAATACCTGCTGCTTATGCAGTTGCAAGATTAAATTTCTTTGGAAAAACATTTTTGTCAACATCTATACTTATAATATACATGTTCCCTGCAATAGTTCTTGTTATTCCTCTGTATACAATATTTAGTCAATTAGGTTTACGTAATTCAATAGAGGGTTTATTGATTGTCTATACTGCAACAACACTTCCAGTAGCTATTTACATGTTGCAAGGATACTTCAAAAGCATACCAAAAGAATTAGAGGAAGCTGCAATTTTAGACAAATTAAGTTGGTTTGGAATTATAACAAAAATTATAATCCCTTTAAGCATTCCTGCGATTTCCTCAGTTGCTTTGTATGTTTTTATGATTGCTTGGAATGAATTTTTATTTTCTTTAATGTTTTTGGATAATCCAAATTCATTTACATTATCAAGAGCTATTCAATACTTAAGTGGGGATGCTGAAACGCCAAGACAATATTTAATGGCAGGGTCAGTTGTTGTTACATTACCAGTATTATTTATATTTGTTTATTTTGAAAAATATCTAGTTAGCGGTTTGACAGCAGGAAGCGTTAAAGGATAATGAATAGGATTATTAAAAATGCTCAAAAAATTTTAATTGGAAATAGAAAAAGAGGATATACCTTACCTACAAATAACAAACTTTATCCTGCTCAATGGAACTGGGATTCAGCATTTATTGCATTAGGATATTCTTATTTTAATTTAAATTTTGCGTTAAAAGAAATTAAGACACTTTTAGATGGGCAATGGAAAGATGGAATGGTTCCACATATATTGTTTCATAATACAAACACAAATTATTATCCTAACCATACGGCTTGGAATTGCGGAAACAAAGTTCGCTCGTCTGGGATAACTCAGCCACCAGTACTTGCTAGTATTTTAAAACAAATAATAGATAAAAACAAAATTTCTCAAAAACAAAAAAAAGAAATTAAAAAATTTATAATTAAGATTAAAAAATCTCATGAGTGGTTTATTAAAAATAGAGATCCAAAAAAAACTGGTTTAGTTTCAATACTTCATCCTTGGGAAAGTGGTTATGATAACTCTTCGCTTTGGGATGGACCAATGAGTAAAGTTAAAATTGAAAAAAATATACAGTACAAAAGAGCTGATAATAAAGTTGTTAATCCAGAACATAGACCTTTAAATATTGACTATGATAGGTATGTAACGATTAAAAACGATCTAAGAAAAAAGAAATATAATCCAAAAGAAATATTCAATACTGGATTTTTCAATGTCGTTGATATTGGATTTAATTCTATATTTCTTAAAGCAAATAAAGATCTAATCATACTTTTAAAAGAATTTAATCTAGATAGTTCAAAAATTATTAATTATGTAAAACTTACTGAGAGAAATATTTTAAGATTTTTTGACCAAAAAAAAAGTACTTTTTTTTCATTTGATTTAAGAAATAAAAAAAAAATATCAGTCCCATCAATAACAAATTACTTAGTGTTGTTTGCCGACATTAACAATCATAAGATAAATAATCTTTTAATCAAAAACTTAAAAAAACATAACTTAAAAGAAAAATATTTCTTTTCTTCAATAAAACCTAATCACAAAAGCTTTGAGGAAAAACGTTATTGGAGAGGTCCTGTATGGGTTAATTGTAATTGGTTTATGTGCAAGGGTCTTATTAATAAGGACGAGAAATACTCAAAAAAAATTAAACAAAGCACTATTAGATTGGTAGAAAAAAAAGGATTTCATGAATATTACAGTTGCAAGAATGGTAAACCAATGGGTGCAAATAATTTTTCTTGGTCCGCAGCTCTATATTTAGATTTAAAATTAAATAATTAATTATTAATTAGAAAATCCGTATTTTCTTAATCTCACATCACCAGTTCTGGCATGTGCTTCCATTCCTTCATATCTAGAAATTCTTGCACAAGCAGCACCAACTTCTTTTGTTGCTGCCTTACTCATTCTTTGAAAACTTAATGTTTTAATAAATTTTCCAACAAACAAACCACCAGTGTATCTTCCAGCACCTTTTGTTGGTAAAATATGATTTGTACCTGAGCATTTATCTCCATAAGCAACTGTTGTTTCTTCACCAATGAATAAAGATCCATAATTTTTTAATCTGTCGTGGTACCATTGTAAATTTTTGGTCTGGACTTCTAAATGTTCTGGAGCGTATTCATCACTAACTTTAGCAATCTCTTCATCAGTGTCACAGAGAATTACTTCACCATAATCTCTCCATGCAGCACCGGAATTTTCTCTTGGAAGATCTGGTAAATCTGCAATTAATTCTGGAACTCTTTCCATTACATAATCTGCAACTTTTTTACTTTTAGTAAACAACCAAGCTGGAGAATTATAACCGTGTTCTGCTTGTCCAACTAAATCATATGCAACCATTTCAGGATCAGCTGTCTCGTCTGCAATTACTGCAATTTCTGTAGGTCCTGCAAATAAGTCTATACCAACTTTTCCAAATAAAATTCTTTTTGCTTCAGCAACAAATTGGTTTCCAGGCCCAACTAAAATATCCGCAGGGGCATTTCCAAATAAACCGTTTGTCATTGCTGCAATAGCTTGTACACCACCTAAATTCATTATCACGTCAGCACCACATAAGTCAGCTGTATAAACAATTGATGGATGCACTCCAACTCCGGGTTTAGGTGAACTGCAAACTAAAATATTTTTTACACCAGCAACTTTTGCTGTTGTTACACTCATAACAGCTGAAGCTATATGAGCATATCTTCCAGCTGGAACATAACAACCTGCCGTATTTACTGGAATAAGTTTTTGTCCAGCAAATAAACCATCAGACAATTCAACCTCAAAATCTTGGCCATAATTTTTCAATTGTGCTTCGGCAAATTTTCTAACTCTTTCATGAGAGAATTGAATATCATCTTTAGTTTTTTGATCTAAATTTTTTTTTATTTCTTCAATTTTTTCTTTTGAAACAATTACATCACCTTCATATTTATCAAATTTTTTCGAAAGCTCCTTACAACCTTCTTCTTTGCTAGTCTCAATATCTTTTAGGATATTTTCAACTATTTCTCTTGTTTTTGTGTCGTCAGTTGATGATGTTTTTGGTGATTTTTTTAAGTATGTAATTGCCATTTCTCTCCTTTAAAATTTCAATTTATTTAAATGAATTTCTTTTAAAATTCAATGAATCATTTAGTCCAAAGCAACTACTGCAGAGGCAATTGAAGCTAAACGCGCTTGAGCTTCATCAGATCTACTTGTTATAACGACTGGTACTTTTCCACCGACCACAACTCCTGCGGCACATGCACCACTAAAATATATCAGCATTTTTACCAAAGCATTTCCAGTTTCTACACTTGGCACTAACAATACATCTGCCTCACCAGCAACCAAATTTTTAATTCCTTTAATTGCTGCAGATTTTTTTGAAATACTGTTATCAAATGCTAAAGGACCAAATACGTCAGCATTTAAATTTTCTTCTTGTGCTAATTTTGTAATTTCTGCAGCCTCAATAGAACTTGGCACACTTTCTAAAACTTCTTCGGTTGCAGATAATACAGATATTTTTGGCCTTTCTATTCCTATTCTATTTGAAAAATTAACGACATTCTTAAGAATATGCATTTTTGTTTTAACATTTGGTAAAACATTTAATGCTCCATCAGTAATAATTAATGGCTTATCATCTTTACCGATAGTCATATGCCAAATATGACTCAATCTTGTTTTTCCCAATAAATTATATTCACGTTTAAGCACTTCTTTCATCAAAACATCTGTATGAATATGGCCTTTCACTATTATTTGCACCTTACCTTCACTTGCTAATTTAGCTGCAATTTTAGCAGTATCATTTTCTACAGGTTCATGGATAAGCTCATATTTAGAAATATCCCATTTAATATCTTCAGCACATTTTTGAATTTCTACTTCATGACCAATAAATATAGGCTCAATTAAATTTTCATTAACCGCGTCTTGAATGGATAACATAGGCAAAGGTTTGCCAGCATTTACGACTGCAACTTTAACTCCTTTTTTTTTATGAGCTAAATCTAATAAGTTGTTTGGACACACAATTTCTTTGTTTGAAAGCATTTTTTCTACAAATAAGTGAAAAAACTGATCATGTATATAAAAAAAATTCTTTATATAAATTTAACAACTTTATATAATCGGTATAGAGCGGGGGAGACTTTGGAGGTTGTAACTAAAATTGCGCCAATTATTTTGGCATTGATAATGTTAGGCTTAGGCCTAGGATTAAAACTAGAAGATTTTGGTAGAGTATTAAAAACACCAAAAGATTTTATTGTCGGTTTTATTTCTCAAATAATTATTCTTCCAATTGTAGCATACATATTAATTTTAATTTTTAGAGCACCGCCAGAAATAGCAATAGGGGTTATGATCATAGCTGCAGCTCCAGGTGGAGTAACATCTAATATTATGACAAAATTTGCTGATGGAGATGTTGCGTTATCAATATCTTTAACAGCTATAATTAGTTTATTAAGTATTATTACAGTTCCGTTGATAATTTTTACATCTGCAAATTTTCTTGGAATAACAGAAATGTCACAAAATATTTCAATGACAGGAATAGCACTAAAAATGTTTTTAGTTGTAACAGTGCCTGTAATTTTAGGAATGATTATCAGAAAAGTTGCTGAAAATTTTATAGCATCTAAAGTTGGAATATTTAACAAGCTTAATATTGTTTTATTTATAATTTTCTTCTTCGCAGCGTTTTATGAAGAAAAAGACAATTTAGTTAGCTTTATAATGCAAGCTGGTTTAATTACTTTGATATTAAATGTATCGATGATGGTTATTGCTTACTACATCGCGAAAGCTTTTACTTCAGGAATTAAACAAATGAGGTGTATTGCTTTAGAATGTGGATTACAAAATGGTACTTTGGCTATATTTGTTTCTACTCAAATATTTGGCACTGATATTTTATACGTAATACCAACAGCTGCTTATGCACTAATCATGTATATAACTGGATTTATTTTTATTTATATTTTAAGAAGATCTAATTAAGAATTTATTATTTTAATTTGATTGAAAACTTTGTAGATAAAATTACTTAATCCTAGCATATTTTGTTTCACCATCTTACCAGTCGTTACAAAAGCACTTTCTTTAGCATCAAACGTAATTAACTTTTTTTTATTAATATGAAGAAATTTTTTATCGATTAAATATTTTAATTTTCTGACAACCGTAGGTCTTGGAATACCAGTTATCTCAGAAATTGACATAGCATTTACACCCCTTGAATCAGAGCCCATAAGTTCCTTTCTATATGAACTTAGATTTTTTTTTGGAGAAAAATCTTTATTTTTAACTGCATTAATTACTACAACCATACCAATAGATAAAATTTCTAAATCTTTAAGCTCAGCTCTCCATCTATTCATATAAGCAAACCAGAATTTATTAAACTGATACCAACAGTAGGAGAAATTTTCTTTCATCGCAGAAATTATTTCATTAACTGTATAAACTTCGGTTATAAGTTTTTCTTTTTTTAAAATTTTATTAAATTCATGCAATATAGTTGCAATCTCCGTCAAAGTGTTGGTTGCTCTTGCTGAGTAGAGTGTACTTCTGACAATAAATATCTTTTTACCAGACCTTTTAATTGTTCCTTCATTTTCTAATTCTAAAACTTTTCTTCTGATACTCTCTTTGGGTACCCCCAGATCTTTTGAGATATCTGAAATGTTAATTTTGTTAACTTCGATTGATTTATCTTTATAAAACGTGTCATAGTCTATTTTTAAGCCATTTTGCCTGAAATAAACGAGGTTGATATTTATCAGATATATAATGATGATGAATTTATCTATATCTTTGTAATGATTGTAGGCCCTAACAAACCAGTTGCTTGTTAAAGTAAAAAAAGAGGGTGCCAGTGCGGCAAAGTTATCTTGAATTACTTTATTAATTATCTTCTCATCAATGTGCTCAGATAAACTAGGTAAAGTATTCATAATTTTTAAAAAAACCCAATATGAACAATATCAAATAATGAGTCAACCCATTTTGGACAATTCATTTATTTAAATACAACCTAATACATGTTTATTTAGTTCAATGAGTACAGAAAGCTTTAATAAAACATCCGAGATTGTAGAGACCCCCTCTCAACATGTCGCAACTCCAAAAAGGGTTAACGTGGATGTTCTAAAGCAAAGACTTCTAGAAGAAAAAAAGAAGGAAAAAGTTAAAAGAACAATAATTTTATCATCTGTTATCGTTTCTTTGGGTGCTCTAACGATGTTAACTTATTAAGGTTTTCAAATCTTTCTTTATTATATCCGGTATAGAAATTTCTTTTTTTGAGTTATTTTTATACCGGGCATATTTATTTTGTCCTGGATACATTATTTCCTTAACACCTTTTATCTTAGGAAGTTTTTTTATTGTTTTAATATTATCTTTAATTCGTTGGTTATAATTTTTTTGAAATAAATTTGCTTTAAAAGTTATAAATAAATGTCCGATATTTTGTGGTCCTGAAAAATCATCAAATGGATCTTTAACTCTTCCTGCATGATTTCCTCCAGTTAAAACCCCACTTAATATATCTACCATCCAAGCCAGTCCTGAACCTCTAAAACCTGCAATTGGTAATTGAACACCTGCTAAAGCTTTTTTAGCATCTGTAGTTGGTTTACCAAACTTATCTAAAGCGACTCCCGCAGGAATTGATTGATTGTTTCTTGCTGCCACTCTTATCTTTCCTCTATTAATCATTGAGATTGACGTATCTAAAATAAAAGGAATTTTAGAGCCAGTAGGGGATCCAAAACAAATTGGATTTGTTCCAAATAAAGTTTTTAATGCACCATGTGGTGCAACCGCAGGTGGAGCATTTGTATAGATCATTGTAATTAAGTTTTTCTTTACTGCTTGTTCTGCGTAATAGCCTGACAAACCATAGTGACCACTATTTTTAACTGCTACCATTCCTATTCCAGTTTTTTGAGCATTTTTAATTGCAGTTTTAATTCCTAAATCAGCTGCAACAAAACCAATACTATTATTTGCATCAATATGAAAAATAGAAGGAGAAATTTTTTTAATTTTAATTTTTGGTTTTGGATTAATTACTTTTTTAGAAATTCGATCACAGTACATCTTAAGTCTAGATAAACCATGTCCATAAGCACCAACTAATTCTGCATTGATTAATGCATCAGTAGAAATTAGAGCATGATCTTTACTTAGACCAAATTTTTGGAATATTTTAATGATTTGTTTTTTTAAAACTGGGGTCTTCATTTTATCCCCTTAACATTTATCCTTTTCCACGCCAAGGGATAGTTTTATCAATAATTTTTCTTAATGTAATATCAAATAAAAGACCTAGTAGACCCATAATAATTATCGTTATCCAAATAACCTCCCACTGGAAATATTTTTTCGCTACGTTTTCAACAAAACCAATACCTGTTGTACCTGCTAAAAACTCTGCAGCAACAAGCGTTCCCCAACACATACCAACAGCAACTCTTATTCCTGTAAGAATTTCAGGAAGTGAATTTGGGAAAATCACATGTCTTAAAATTTGTTTTTTAGTAGCTCCTAATGAGTGAGCTGCATGGATTTTTGATAGTTGTGTTCCTGAAGCACCAGCTCTTGCAGAGATAATCATAATCGACAATGAGACCATAAATAATAAAAATACTTTTCCTGAGTTATCAATTCCAAGAACTGAAATAATTAAAGGTGCCCATGCAAGAGGAGGGACAGGTCTATAAAGTTCAATTAACGGATCAAAGAAACCTTTGGCAAATCTATTTAGACCCATAAATAATCCCAATGGAACACCAATAATAATTCCAAACACTAATCCTAAAAACACCCTCATAAAAGAGTCCCAGATATGTCCGTATGGAACAGGAACTTTCAGTAATTTAAAGTCACCTGTTGCTACTTTTAAAACATTACTTTTAAAGTTTTCTTTTACAATTCCATCTTTTGTATGAACTGGGTATTCACCAGGCAATATATCAGCTATCCAATCTGGTAAAATGAAACCTATCATTTTACTGACATCAACCATTTCAATCCATAAAAGAGGAACATTTTTGTATCCAACACTTGGTTTTGATAGTTCCACAAATTTATTAAATGTATCAGATGGTTTAGGCAGCCATCTACCTGAACCTTGTTCAGAACAAGTTGCTCCACTTGCTACAATTGTTCCTGAAGGAAACAAAAGGATATCAATTAATCTTAATCCACCTTGTTCTTTGTTTTGCAATTCATCAAACTCTAAAATGGCTTCTTGCATTTCATTTAAAGCATTAGGAGGATAAATACTTGCAAATTCTATTCTTCTTGCAATTTTAACAATATTTTTTGCATAATCAGATGCTATCTCACCACTATCATCTAAACTTTTTCTATAAGCTTTAATATCATCTTTTAATTGTTTTATTGCACTTTTGAATAATGGATTGTGATTTCTTAATTTAAAAAATTTGTCATTTATTAAACTTAGTTCTTTTGCCGCTGCATCAAATTTTAACCCTTTTTTAGTCTGAGGAGCAGTTGGTATCTCAATTGTGTTTTCTATTGATCCACTTCCAGAATCTATTGTGACAATTCCCCAACCACCTTGTTCATCAATAAGTTTTTGTCTTTCAATTTTTTGAGCATCTGTTTCGAAAGGATAATTTTCCTTTTGAAAATTAATACTGAGTTGCTTTATTTGCTCAGTCATTTCTTGAATTTTTATTTTGGTATCCATTTCTATTAATTCCTCACTAGTTAAGAAAGGAATTAATTTAGAGGTTCTATCTATGTAACTTACAAGGATTGCTTTTTGTTGATCATTTACATCTTTAGATCCTTTTATTTCATTTGCAATCTTTATAAGATTTTTATTTTCAATTTTTATAATAGATGTACTTTTGAACTCTCTCTCTTCAATAGGAAATTGATATTTTAAACCTAATAATGATTCATTTATTTTAGCAACTTGACACAATTCGTTTGCAGATTTTGGATAAAAACCTCTTGCTATATCCCATGAATAATAAAGCCACAGCATTAATATTACACTACTACCAACAATTACCCAGTGCGTTCCACCTTTAGATCTTTCAGGATTACCAAATACAGCATCAACCTTTTCAGTTTTAATTAATCTTCTTCCATAAAGAACGCATCCAATAATAGATACTATAATTAGTATTGTTACAAATTGGGTTAACATTAATTTTCTTTTCCCATTATTTCTTCTTCCATGTTCCAGATCATGGATAAAATTTCTTCTCTAGTAGATGAAAATTCTTTATTTTTTTTAATTTCTCTTAAATCTTGTGTAAGACCCATTTCTGCAAAAGGAAGACTATATTCTTTATGTATTCTTCCTGGTCTTGGTGCCATTACATATAATCTTTCACCAAGTAAGAGAGCTTCCTCGACTGAGTGAGTAATTAAAATAATAGTTTTTCCAGTTTCTTTCCAAATTTTTAAAACTAAAGACTGCATTTTTTCTCTCGTTAATGCATCTAAAGCCCCTAATGGCTCATCCATTAAAATTAAGTCAGGATCATTGATTAGACATCTTGCTAGAGCAACTCGTTGCTGCATACCACCTGATAACTGATAAGTAGGAGTGTTACCAAATCCTTTTAAACCAACTATATCTAACCATTCTTCAACTCTATTAGCTGTAACTTCAGGATCTTCTTTTTTCATCCTAAGTCCGAAATTTACATTTTCAGCTACTGTTAACCATTCAAACAAAGCACCTTGTTGAAATACCATTCCTCTTTCAACTCCAGGTCCATCAATTTCATTATTATTTAATGTAATTTTTCCTGAAGTAGGTCTTAAAAATCCAGCAGTAATGTTTAGTAAAGTTGTTTTTCCGCAACCAGAAGGACCAAGAACCGTAAGTAACTCTCCTTTTTTTAAAGTAAAACTTACATCTTTTAATGCATGAACTGTTTCTCCTTTTGGAGTTTTAAAAATCATATTCAGATTTTGAGAAACTAGATCACTCATAAATTCTTTATATTAGAAATTTTAAAAAAAAATAGGCACTAATTATTAAATCAGTGCCTATTTAAAAAGTTTTAAACCTTTAAAATTATAAAGGTAAGAAACTTGTATCTACGTTTCCTTTTGGAGTTCCCATTCCATCCAAGAAACCACTTAGATTACCATTCGTCATAGATTTTTTAGTTTCTTCAGGAGTTAAGAATTTAAATCCATCTAAAGTACCTTTCATTTTTGATACTTCCATCGCAGACGCTTTAGACATAGAATTCATATCGCTTTTACCTGAGTTATATCTTGCGTTAGCTTCATGAGTAACTTCAACAAAAGTCCTTACCATACCTGGATTTTCATTCATAAACTTATTAGTTACAGAAGTAATATCTATACCCAGAATACCTCCAGCTCTAGCTTCCTCAACTGAAATTAATCTAGAACCAACTTCTGTAGCTGCTGCAATTGAATTACCTCCAAATAAACATGCCATTGCAACATCACCACTTACTAAAGCTGCAGCTCCATCTTCTGGAACCATATCAATAACAGTCATTTTGCTTGGATCGGCACCAACAATTTCCATACTTGCAGTAAAAACATAATCAGCCATAGTACCTAAAGGCACTGCAACTTTTTTACCCTCTAATTCACTAGCGTTTGCTTTTGTAATTCCAGAAGCATTAGATGTAACACATGTAGTTCCACCCATTCCGTATTCCATCGCAATATCAATCAGTTTGATAGGTGCATTAGATTTTACAGCATTGATAAAAGGCACTAAACCTTGAGAGTAAGAAATATCAATATCTCCTGCTAGCATAGCTTCTGTCATTTCCACACCAGTATTGAAGCTCGTCCACTTAACTGGAACTCCTAAAGCTTTTGAGTAATTTTTCTTCATCATGTCCTCTAGGTTTGGACTTGGCCATTCTAGAAAGTATGCAACTCTAACTTCATTTGCAGCTGAATTAGCAACTGAAATTGATAGGTTAAGTGCAAAAATAGATCCTAGAATAAAACTTAGTATTTTTTTCATTTATTCCCCTATGTTTAATTAATTAAATTCTGGATATTTAAATTCAAATTGTCACCGAAGTAAAACAAAAAAGAAGGTTTATACAATCCTTAGTTGTGTCAATAATGTGGTAGTTAATCCATTTATTTTAGTCTAAAGAGGCCTTAAGATTAAATTAAAATATTTTATAGAAAGAAATTTTTATGAGCACACAAAACAAAACAGCAATTCCAAATTCTTTAAATGAGCATTGGATGCCATTTACATCTAACAAAGATTTTAAAGAGAACCCAAGATTAATTGTTGAAGCTAAAGGTGTGTATTTAAAAAACCATCAAGGTCAAACACAAATTGATGCAAGTTCAGGATTGTTTTGCAATCCATTAGGGCATGGTAGAGAAGAAATTATTGAAGCAATAACAAATCAATTAAAAACTTTAGATTATTGTCAACCTTTCCAACAAGGATTTGGTGGATCATTTGAATTAGCTACAAGAATTTCAAAACATACTCCAGGAAACTTAAATAGAATGTTTTATACTATTTGTGGTTCAACAGCTGTTGAAACTGCAATTAAGATTGCAATCGCTTACCATAGAGCAAGAGGAGATAGTCAAAGATTTAGATTTGTTGGTAGAGAAAGAGGTTACCACGGTATGAATATAGGAGCGACTTCTGTTGGGGGAATGGTTAATAACGTAAAAACTTTTGCAAGTGTTTTAATGCCAGGTGTTGTGCATATGAGACACACACATTTACCAGAACATAAATTTGTAAGTGGTCAACCAGAAACAGGTGTTGAATTAGCAGAAGATTTAGAAAGAATTTGTATGAACTTTGGAGCTGAAAATATTGCAGCTTGTATAGTTGAACCTATTGCAGGATCAACAGGTACATTAGTTCCACCAAAAGGATATCTACAAAGATTAAGAGAAATTTGTGATAAACATGGAATACTTTTAATTTTTGATGAAGTAATCACTGGTTGGGGAAGAACTGGATCTCCATTTGCATCACAAGAGTACGGAGTAACTCCTGACATGATGACAATGGCAAAAGCTACTACAAACGGAATTAGTCCAATGGGAGTTGTTGCATGTAAAGAGGATATTTATGATGCGATTGCAGAAAATGCTCCAAAAGGAACTATAGAATTGTTCCATGGCTATACTTATTCTGGAATACCGATTTCTGTAGCTGCTGGACTAGCTGTCCAAGATATAATTGAAAAAGACGATATTTTTAACAGAGCTAAAAATTTAGCGCCTTATTTCCAGGAAGGTTTAATGTCTTTAAAAGATATCGATGTTGTTGATAACATCAGAGGATACGGAATGATGGGCGGCATTGATATGGTGATGGATAAAAAACCAGGTGCAGCAGGATTTACATGTTTTAAACATTGCTATGAAGCAGGTGTAAATTTCAAAGCTACTGGTGATTGTTTAATCATTGCTCCAATGTTTATTTGTGAAAAAAAACACATTGATGAAATTATTGAAAAACTTCGAACTGGGATAACAAATTACGCAAAAAGTAAAAAGAATTAATTTTCGTTTATGAAAATTGGT
This sequence comes from uncultured Pelagibacteraceae bacterium, assembly GCA_902571425.1. Classification (GTDB taxonomy): domain Bacteria; phylum Pseudomonadota; class Alphaproteobacteria; order Pelagibacterales; family Pelagibacteraceae; genus Pelagibacter. The sequence continues at coordinate 128,170 of CACGBZ010000002.1, forward strand.
GTTCCTAAAGAAATCAAACCTCAGGAAAATAGAATTGGTTTAACACCTGACAGTGTTAAAACTTTAGTTTCAGAAGGTCATGAAGTGTTAGTTGAAAATAATGGTGGATTTGAAGCTGGATTCGAGAATGATCAATATTTAAAGGCAGGAGCTAAAATTGCTGATACTGCGGCTGACATTTTTAATGATGCAGAGATAATTGTTAAAGTTAAAGAACCTCAAAAAGTAGAAGTTGATATGATTAGAGAAAATCAAATCGTTTATACTTATCTTCATTTAGCTGCAGCAAAAGAATTAACTGAGGGATTAATAAAATCTAAAAGTATTAACATTGCATATGAAACTGTAACGGATGACAATGGAAGACTCCCTTTGCTTGCGCCCATGAGCGCTGTTGCAGGAAGAATGTCTGTACAAGCTGGTGCTCATTGTTTGGAGAAAAACCAAAGTGGTAGAGGTTTGCTATTAGGAGGTGCACCAGGCGTGACTGGTGGGACAGTAGTAATTTTAGGAGGAGGAGTTGTTGGAGAAAACGCTGCTGTAATTGCAACTGGTATGCAAGCAAAAGTCCATATTGTTGATAAATCTGAAGCTAGATTAAAACAACTTGTTGAAATGTTTGGAGATAAAATTATTCCTGAACAAAGTGATAATACAGATTTAGACAAATTAGTAGCAGAAGCTGATTTGTTAGTTGGAGGAGTATTAATTCCAGGAGCAGAAGCTCCAAAATTAATTACTAAAGAAATGATTAAAACTATGAAAAGAGGTTCTGTGATAGTAGATGTTGCAATTGATCAAGGAGGTTGTGTTGAAACAAGCAAGCCCACAACACACGGTGATCCAACTTATATAGTTGATGATGTAGTTCATTATTGTGTAGCAAATATGCCAGGAGGTGTTCCTAGAACTTCAACTTTGGCATTAAATAACGCAACATTACCTTTCTTAGTTAAACTTGCTAACAAAGGTTATCAAAAAGCACTTGGTGAAGATAAAAACTTTTTAGCAGGCTTAAATGTTTGTAAAGGTCAAATAACATATAAAGCAGTTGCAGATGTTTTTGGATTTAATTTTGTAAAACCTAGTGAAGCTTTAAAAAATTAGTCTAAAGAGATTTTAATTTTTTTTCCCATTTAGCTGCACTCTTAATTATCAACTTAATGCTATTATACTTTGGTTTCCAATTTAATGTTTTTTTAAGTTTAATTACGTTTGAATAAACTTCTCCTACATCACCAGGGCGTCTTTGTTTGTATTGAACAATAATATTTTTTTTTATTTTTTTAAATATATCTACTATTTCTTGAACAGAATAACCTCTGCCATAACCACAATTTAAAATTAAAGATTTTCTTTTTTTTATTAAATATTTTAAACTTTTTATATGTATATCAGCCAGATCAGATACATGTATATAATCTCTTATACAAGTGCCATCTTTTGTTGAATAATTATTTCCATAAACTTCTAATTTTGGTTTTTTTCTTAAATATTGTATTGCGATATTTTTTATTAAATGTCCATGAGATTTCTCTATCTCCCCAATTTTTCCAGATTTACTTGCGCCAGCAACATTAAAATATCTTAAAATTGCATATTTAAATTTTAGCTTTTCAGAATATTTTTTAATCAATTCTTCACCTTTGTATTTAGTAAAAGAGTAATAGCTTTGAGGTTTAGCTTTATTTCTTTCGCTAACACTTCCTTTAACGTTCCCATAAATTGAACAAGATGAGGAAAATATAAAATATTTAACATTAGATTTTTCACAAGCAAAAATTAAATTTTTTGTACCAGCAATATTATTATTAAAATATTTTTTTTTATTTTTTTCTGCCTCGCTTATATTCAAGCTGGCTGCTAAATGAATTATAGTTTCAATTTTATATTTTTTAATAATTTTTCTTAATAATTTGATTTTTTTAATATCTCCGATAATAAATCTAGTCTTTTTATTGATTAATATTTTTCGACCAGTTGATAAATTATCTAGGATAAAAATATTATTTTTGTTATTTTTTATAAGCTGTTCTGTTACGTGACTACCTATATAACCGGCTCCACCTGTGATTAAAATATTCATTTTAAATAATTTATATTGAATTATAAATAACCTATATATGTTAAAAACACTCCCAAAAAATACCAAAGTTGTAGTTATAGGTGGTGGTGTAATAGGCTGTTCAGTTGCTTATCATTTAACAAAATTTGGATGTAAAGATGTTGTACTTTTAGAAAGAGATCAATTAACATCTGGAACAACTTGGCATGCAGCAGGATTAGTAAGTCAATTAGGTCCAACAGCCGCAATTACAAAGATTAGAAAATATTCTTTAGATTTATATAAAAAATTGGAAAAAGAAGTTGATCATTCTGCAGGTCTTAGAATTAATGGTGCTTTATCAATTGCTCAAACAAAAAGTAGATGGCAAGAACTTCAAAGACAGGCGACAACTGCCCAGCTATATAATGTAGATATAAAAATTTTAGATAAGAAAACTATAGAAAAAGATTACCCAATGATGGAAGCAAATGATTTGCAAGGTGGTATATTAATGCCAGGTGATGGTGCAGCAGATCCAAGTGGAGTTACACATATGCTTGCAAAAGCCGCACGATTTGGTGGGGCACAAATTTTTGAAAGATCGCCTGTTGAAAAGATTTTAATCAGAAATGGAAAAGTTCATGGTGTAAAAGTTAACGGCAATCAAATTGAATGTGAATATGTAGTTTTGGCTACCGGTATGTGGTCAAGACAAATTGGAGAAAAGATTGGAGTTAGTGTACCTCTTTATCCAGCAGAGCATTTTTATGTAATTACAGAACCGATAGAAAATCTCTCCAAGACACTTCCAGTAATTAGAGATTTTGATAACAGAGTTTATTTTAAAGAAGATGCTGGTAAATTGTTAATTGGCATCTTTGAAGGTAAATCAATACCAGCATTTGATAAAACAAATGAAGTTCCAGAAAACTTTTCTTTTGGAGAATTCCCAGAAAATTTTGAACATTTTGAACCCTACTTAGAAAAATCAATGAAAAGATTTCCAATTTTAGAAAAAATAGGAATAAGAAAGTTTTTTGCTGGACCAGAATCTTTTACACCAGATACAAATTCATTACTTGGTGAAGTTCCTGAAGTAAAAAATTTATTTTTAAGTTGTGGATTAAATAGTGTTGGAATTGGTACAGGTGGAGGTGTAGGTAAGGTAACAGCTGAATGGTTGATAACAGGTCATATTAATGAAGATATTTTTAATTATGATATTAAAAGATTTCAAAAATTTCACTCTGAATTAAGTTTTATTAAAGATAGAATTACAGAGTCGCTCGGAGATTTATATGGAATGCATTGGCCATACAAACAACATAAAACATCAAGAAATAAAAAATTATTACCTTATCACGATCTACTTAAGGGATTTGGAGCATGTTTTGGTGTTTCGGGAGGATATGAAAGACCCATGTGGTTTGCTCTTGATGGTGAAAAAACAGAATATGAATATAGTTATAATTACCAAAACTGGTATCCTTCTGTAGAATACGAAACAACTAATACTTCAAATAATGTAGGTCTTTTTGACTTAACTCCATTTTCTAAATTTGAAATAAAATCTGAAAAAGCTCATGAGGAGTTACAAAGAATTTGTACATCAAATATAAAAAATGAAATCGGTAAATGCACTTATACTCATATGTTAAATGAAGATGGTGGTATCGAGGCTGACTTAACCATAGCTTGTTTAGATAATAACTATTTTAGAATAATTAGTTCAGCTGCAACAAGGGAAAGAGATAAGTTTCATATAAAAAAACACTTGTCGGATGGAATAGAACTTCACGATGTAACTGATGAATACTGTGTTTTAGGTATTTTTGGACCTAAGAGCAGAATGCTAATGGAAGAATTATGTAAAGATGACTTTTCTAATGTAAATTTTGAATTTGCCAACTCAAAGTTCGTATTGATAGATGGTGTAAAAATTTGGACTCAACGTTTGTCTTATGTTGGTGAATTAGGCTACGAATTATATATCAATAACAAAGATTCTAGAAAAATTTATGAAAAAATTATTGAAAAAGGAAAAAAATTTAATCTTTCTAATTGTGGAATGCACGCTCTAGATACAATGAGGATGGAATGTGGCTTTTTACATTGGGGTCATGACATTTCTCCAGAGGAAAACCAATATCAGTGTGGTTTAGATTTTACGATAAGTTTTAAGAAGAAAGTAAATTTTATTGGTAGAGAAGCATTAGAAAAAATAAAAGATAAAAAATCGGATAGAAAATTTTCAATGTTTACATTAAAAAATAATGAACCTGGAAAACCTTTAATACTTCACGACGAGCCAATTTACCTTGAAGATAAAATTATAGGAAGAACTACTTCTGGCAATTATTCATTTAACTTTAGGAAAAATCTTGCGTTTGGCTACATAGAAAATAAATTTACAGAAGAAGAGTTGAGTAATAAAAACCTTTATATTGAAATTGAGAAAGTAAAATATTCAGCAGATTTACTTCAAAAACCTTTAAAATACCTTAATTTTAAAAAGATCTAAATTCTTAATTTGAATTTAATATTTATAACTGATTAGATGTTCCTGTGAAAAAAAGTACTCAAGATACCAACTTAGATAATTTAAATATTTCTTCTAAAAATGAATTCGATAATAGTAATATCAAGACTACAAACATAAATATTTTGCTTAATAGAGTTAGGTTAGACAGAAAAAGAACTATAAAAAAAAGGTTTATTTTTTCTATTTTTTTGATTTGCGCTGTAAGTTCTTTGGCTCTTTATTTTATCGTTTAAATTTAAATCTTAATTTAAAATGTTAATTGAAACAAAAATGTTTATAATATAAAATAATCAATAGATAAGTGCGAGATAGTTAAGTTGGCTGGAGTGTAGAAAAGATATATTTGAAGACAGTGGTTAGATCCTACTTTTCGATATCAAAAATAATGAAAGATATTTATATTACTTGGGAAGATTATCATAATAAGATTGAGCAATTAGCTAAAAAAGTTTATGAGGATAATTTAAAATTTAATCAAATCATCTGTATTGCAAAAGGTGGATTAAGAGTAGGGGACGTTTTTAGTAGACTTTTTAATGTACCTTTAGCTATCTTATCTGTTGAATCTTACCACGGTGATAGTGATGACATAAAAAATCAACAAGGGCAGTTTACTTTTTCAAGAGATTTAGCAAAAACTACTCCAAATTTAGGTTCACATGTTTTATTAGTTGATGATTTGGCTGACTCCGGAAAAACTTTAATAAAAAGTATTAAATGGTTAGAGCATTTTTATGGGTTTTATTTAGATGAAAAAATTAAAACTGCAGTTATATGGCATAAATCAACTTCAAAATTTAAACCTGATTATTCTGTAGATTATCTAAAAGACTCTCCATGGATACATATGCCTTTTGAAAAATATGAAACTACAAATATAAAAGATTTTAAATTTGAATAAATAATTATTTAATTAAACTATCATTAAACTGGTTTGAAACCCTAACAAATGTTGTACATTTACTTAATTGTTTAAGTGAAGGTGCACCAACATAAGTACAACTACTTCTAACACCACCAAGAATATTTAATACTGTGTCGTTTATTTTGCCTCTATATTTTACTCTCACTTTCCTTCCTTCACTACTTCTATAATCTGAAAGTCCTCCATAGTGCTTCTTATTAGCAACTTCAGAGCTAGATCCATAGAACTCAATATATTTTTCTCCATTAACTTTAACAATTTTTCCATTTCCTTCATCGTGCCCAGCAAGCATACCTCCAAGCATTACAAAATCAGCACCTCCACCAAAACCTTTTGCAACATCACCAGGGCAAGTGCATCCACCATCTGCTATCACATGTGCACCAAGTCCATGAGCCGCATCAGCGCATTCAATAACTGCACTTAATTGAGGATAACCAACGCCTGTTTGAATTCTTGTTGTACAAACACTTCCAGGTCCAATCCCTACTTTTACAATATCGGCCCCACTTAGAACTAATTCTTGAGTCATATCAGCTGTTACTACATTACCTGCAATAATTGTTTTAGTTGGATATTTATCCCTTACTGATTTAATAAAATTGGTGAAATGCTCCGTATATCCATTTGCAACATCAATGCAAATAAATTTAAAAAAACTAAATTCTTTTAAAACTTTATCTAAGTTTTGAAAATCTTCTTTTTTAATACCAACACTTAAAGCGATATTAGAGTAAATTTTTTTTATATCTTTATTTTGTTTAATTTTTTTAATGTCGTGCTGTTTAGTTAAACAGGTAATCATTCCGTGATTATTTAACTTTTCTGCAATACTAAGTTCACCAACTCCATCCATATTTGCAGCCATAATTGGAATGCCAGACCATTCATTTTTGCTATATTTGAATCTATATGTTCGTAAAAGATTTACATCTTTACGACTTTTTAAAGTACTTCTTTTGGGTCTAAATAGAACGTCCGAGTAATCTAATTTTATTTCTTCTTCAATTCTCATATCCTAAAATTATCTTTGAAAAACTATAATTCAATTGAATTATTACCTGTGGATAAGTATTGAACGAAAAATAAAATTAGTATAAACCAACAATTATTTAATGGCGGGGTAGCTCAGTTGGTTAGAGCGCGGGACTCATAAGCCCGAGGTCAGTGGTTCGATCCCACTTCCCGCTACCACAATAATTAAATTCTTATATAGTCAAAATTAAATCTAAATTAGAAATTAAAAAATAAATATATAAAATTAAAATGTACTTGAGTTTAAAATATATTAAATATTTTTCATTTATATTATTTTTTTTATTCATTTTTTTATTCTATTTATCTATTGATCAAAGATGTAAAGTCAGAAATTTTATTTTAGTTATGCAGGATTTAGGTATTAATATAGTAAATTCTTGTTATGGAAGAAGTATTTTTGAAAAAAATTTGAAAAATATATCCCAAGGAAATGATTTTATATTTAATAATTTAAGAAAAATTAAGAGGTTATTAAAAAAAAATGAAAATCCTGAGATAATTTCAAAAACTCAAATTGAATTACAGCAAAAAAAATTTAAAAATTATGACGAGCTACCCGTACCTTTTATTAAAGGTCTTATTAATGATGATTATTATATTCAAAAAAAAACTATTTCAGAAGATGAAAAATATGAATATGATAAGTGGCTAAGATCTCATGGAGGAAACTGGAATACTCATTATGACAATGGTTCCCAAATAAATAAAGATAATATAGAAGGTTTAAAATTATTATGGAAATACTCTTCTATAGATAAGAATAAAATAGAAAGATACTGGAAACAAAATATTGAGGTAAATCCAGTATTTATAAATGGAAAACTAATTTTTATAACGGCAGATTGGAAAATTGTAGCAATAGAAATTGAAACAGGAAAAAAAATATGGGAAATAAACACCATTGCTCCATCTAGAAGAGGTTTGTTAGTTGAAGTTGATAAAATTACAAAAACAGAAAATCTTTATGTTCCAATTTTAAATAAAATTTTTAAATTTAATGCCAAGAGTGGGAAAATCATAAAAAATTTTGGTAATTCTGGATCAATTAACATTTTTTCGTTGACATCACCTGCTATATATGGAGATTTTTTAATTTCTGTAAATTCATCTGTATCAATAATTAGTAAAAATTCAGGAGAAATAATCAGTTCAATTTCTTTACACCCTACAAAAAAAAATTTTAAAGGAGGGATTGCATGGACAGGTTTCGCACTAGATAAAAAAAAAGGTATTATTTATGCTGGTACAGGAAATCCAAGACCTGCAACTGTTGGAATATCTAGAGAAGGAAACAATGAAAATTCATCTAGTTTAGTTGCTGTTGATCTCAATCAAAAAAAAATATTATGGAATTTTCAAGCAGTTTCTCACGATATTTGGGACTATGATGTTGTGGGCCCACCAATAATTCATAATCTTAAATTAGAAAATAAAATATTTGAAATTGTAATTTTATTATCAAAAACTGGAAATCCAATTTTATTAGAAAGAAACACTGGAAAGCCAATATTTGATATAAATTATAGCAGAGCTCCTAAATCAAATGTGCCAGGTGAAATTACTGCACCATTTCAAATTGATTTAATTAAACCTGAAAAATATTCTAAAATTGAGTATTCAAAAAATGAAATAAATTTACTGTCAAAAAATAAGCAAAAAGAAATATTAAATAATTTAGATAATTCTATTTATGGTTGGTTTGAACCTCCAAGTTTTAATAAAGATTTAATAATTTTTGGACTTCATGGTGGTGCTTCATGGATGGGGGCTGGGTTAGATCCTTTAAACCAACACTTATACATTCCTGTAAATCATATGCCGTGGAAAATTAGACCGTATTTTGCTTCAACTGAAATTAGCCCAAATATTCCTAAAGAATTAAAAAGTGAATACAATTTTTATATCCAAAACTGTTCAAGTTGTCATGGAAAAAAAAGAAATGGAAAAATAATTAAAAATGGGGAAAAATTGATCTCTAAAATACCTAGTTTGGTAGGATTAAATTTTCAATCAAATAAATATTTAAACAAGAAATTAACAAATTTTAACTCTTATCATCAATTAAATAATTTAGATAAACAAAATATTTTAAATTTAGAGAAATTGTTTAATTACTGGGACAAAAAAATTAAGGATGAAAATGAAATTAGAATCGTTAGTGATAGTTCAACCTGGTCCTATTTTTTAACAAATGATGGTTTGCCAGCTTCAAATCCTCCTTGGGGTTATTTAGCAAAAATTAATTTATCTAATGGTAAACTTATGTATAAAAAACCACTAGGTTATCTGGAAGTAGATGGAAAAGAAAAATTAGTAGGTACTCCTAATTATGGAGGACTTGCACTTAACGAGGGGGGTATTATTTTTTTTTAATGGAACAAATGATAACAAAGCCTACGCTATTGATAGTGTAAGTGGAGATATACTTTGGACATATCAAATGGACGCAGCAGGCAGTGCACCACCAATAATATTTAAACATAAAAATAAACAATATGTGAGTTTTGTATCTACTGGAGGGCAATATGCCTTTTTTAATAAAAAATCATCAACAATTTATACATTCGGAATTGAATAATACTTAAAAATTTCTAAGAATTTACTAGACAGTTTTTGGCGATAAAAAAATCCAATGCATCTTTTGACTTCTACATTCACTCAAGATTAAAAACCTTGAATCATCGTGTAATTTATTCATAAAATCAGAGTCTAAATTAAATGGATTTCTTGAACCATTTTGAATAAATGAAACATTAAAATATTTTTTTACAGAAGAATAAAAATTATCTTTAAGAGCATTATCGCTTATCATAAAATTATGATCTTCAATAATTAAAAAACCTTTTTTTAAAAAATTTAAATCATTATCTGAAAATAAACTGAATTCTTTACCCTCAATATCCACAAGAAATAAAGTTTCCTCAATTTTTAGATTTACTAAATCTTTATTAATTTGATTATTTTTAGCCTCACCTTTAATTAGGACTTTATCCTCAATATTATTTTTTTTTAGATTTTCTTTAAAAATAGTTCTAGCTTCTTCTGATATCTCGTAACAAATTGACTTATCAAAAAAATTATTTTTTATTAATCCTAATGCGTGATAACCCTCGCCACATCCAATATTGACAAAATTCTTAAGATTATTCTCTCTTTGTGTTTTTACAATTAAATCTTGCACTTGTTCCTCATATAAACCTAATAATTTTGATGCATGATCAAATTTGCTCCAATGAGATTTATTTAAAAAATAAGTATTTTTATAGTGCCCATTTATGATCTTCGAGTTTGATAGCTTAATAATTTCATTGTTTAGATAAATTTTATGGTATTCAATAGGAGTAACTAAGTATCTTTTTTTTAAATATTTATATGTAAGGTTATTAATTAATATTATTACCATCGAAAAAAAACCATAAGCAGAATAAAGTTTTTTATATAGATACATTTTTTTTAATAAAATATTCACGAATTCAAAACCTACTTTAATTTTTAATATTTATAATTTTTTTTAACTTATCTAATTTCATTGTTTGATTTAGAGGAAAGTTTTTTTTTATATTTACTTTAATTTTTTTAATTTTATTATTGTATTTTTTTGCAAAAGCATAAACAGATCTTGATTTTCCTCCAACATTCAAAATACCTTTTTTGTTAATTATTAATGGCAAGATTTTAACAACGTCTTCATGAAACATAAAATTAGTTTTTAGATTTGAATATGCCTGTTTATATGGAAATGGTTTTTCTGTCATTGTAATTCTTAAAATCAAAGAATTTTTATACATTGCTACTGCACATTCCCCACCAAGTTTTGATAAACCGTAATTATTAAATGGTTTAACTGGATCATCTTCAGAGTAATTACCTTTAATACCTTCGTAAACATATCCAGTAGAGAAATAAATTAACTTAATGTTATATTTATTGCATATTTTAACAACGTTTGAAGTTCCAATAATATTTAAATCTATACTTTTTTGAATATTTTTTTCATGTAGGCTCATCGGTCTAGATAAACCAGCACAATGAATAATAATTTTTGGTTTAATTTTTTTTACAATTTTATTTATTGAGTCCAATTTTAAAATATTACATTCCTTTTTTGATGAGAAATATAAATTAAGATTAATTTTAGTCTTTTTTAAAATTTCACAAAATCTTCCATCACCACCAGTTATTAATATTAAATTTTTTTTCATTTAAGTTTGTTAAAATCTTGAAAAGAAATAGCTTTTTTATCTTTAAATGAAAGAATTTTTTTACTTCTTGGCCATTTAATATTTAATATTTTGTCTTCGCAATTAATTGATACTTCGCTATTCTTATGTCTGTAATTTGTACAACTGTATATTATATAATTTTCTTTTGATAATGCTTGAAACCCATGTGCAAAACCAGGGGGTATGAAAATTGATGTATTATTTTTATCACTTAATATACAACTAAAGTATTTTCCATAAGTTTTAGAGCTTTTTCTTAGGTCAACAGCCACATCAAATATTTTTCCTTTTAAAACACTTATAAATTTACCTTGCGAATTTTTAGATTGTAAATGAAGTCCTCTTACGACGTTTTTTTTTGAGTATGACATAACAAGAAATGGAAATTCTTTTTTTAATATATTTTCTTTTAATAATTCTTGAAAATATCCACGACTATCTTTAAATTTTATGTGCTTTATTAAAAATAAATCTTTAAATTTTTTTTTTAAAATTTTCACGAAATAATTTTTTTTAAATATTTTGAGTAATCGCAATTCCCATAAAATTTAATAGCTTTTAAAATATCTTTTTTTTTAATCCATTTGTTATTAAGAGCTATTTCTTCTAGACACGCTATTTTAAATCCTTGTTGATTTTCGATTGCAGAAACAAAATTTGTTGTTTTGTAAAAATCTTCTATTGATCCGGTATCTAACCAAGCTCCACCTCTGCCAAGGAATTCTGCAGATAAATTATTATTTTTTTTATAATTATTTAATAAATCTACTATTTCTAATTCATTCCTTTTAGAAGGCTTTAGTTTCTTTGCAAAATTTAACACTTTATTGTCAAAAAAATATAAGCCTGTTATAGCTAAATTGGACATAAATTTTTTTGGTTTTTCTTTTATTCTTGTAATTTTTTTACCTTTTACAATAGCAACACCAAAATTCTCAGGATTAATTACTTTGTGAAGAATTACTTTTGCACCACTTTTAATATTTACACAATGATTAAGAATTTTGCTTAATGACTGGCCATAAAAAAAATTATCTCCTAAAATCATTGCAACATTATCTTTTTTAATAAAATTCTTTCCCAAAATAAAAGCATCTGGCAGTCCTCTTGGTTTGTCCTGTTCTAAATAAGAAATTTTTATTCCAAATCTTTCTCCATTAGGAATTATTTTTTTATATTGCTCAAGTTGACCTTTGTTTACAATAATTAGTATATCTTTAATTTTTGCTAACATAAGAATTGATAATGGATAAAATATTAATGGTTTGTCATAAACCGGGAGCAACTGTTTATTAACAGCTTTAGTAATTGGACTCATTCTAGTTCCCATTCCTCCTGCTAATATTATTCCTTTTTTAATCATTTATTTCCTAATCTTTTGTGAATATCTTTTTTGCTAAGAGAGTTGTAGTAAATTTTATTGTTGTTATACCAATCAAAAGTTAATTTTATACCTTCCTTAAAAGTAGTTTTTGGCTTCCAATCCAATTCTTTTTTAATTTTACTACTATTAAGAGCATATCTAATATCATGACCAGGCCTGTCTTTAACAAAATTTATTTTCACGTTTTTTTTTATATTAAATGTTTTCTTTGCTATTTTTAAGAGATTTTTAGTCACCTCAATATTGCTGAGATTTTTGTTTGAGCCAATATTATAAAAATTTCCAACCTTACCCTTTTTATAAACTTTGATTAAAGCTTCGCAATGATCTTTCACATAAATCCATTCTCTGGAATTTAAACCCTTTCCGTATATAGGTAGAGGCATGTTGTTTAGCATGTTGTAAATTAATTTAGGAATTAATTTTTCAGGATGTTGTTTTGGACCATAGTTATTTGAACAATTAGTTACTATAGCATTAATTTTGTAAGTTCTTATATAAGAACTTACAAGATGATCGGATGCTGCCTTACTAGCTGCATATGGTGAGCTTGGTTTATATGGGTAAGTTTCCGAAGATCTACCTGTTAAAATATCTCCATAAACCTCATCAGTGGATATGTGCACAAGTTTTGATTTGTTTCTTTTAGAAAAATTTTTAAAACATTCTAATAAATTATAAACACCAACAATGTTGCTTGAAATAAAATTACCAGGATTATCGATTGATCTATCTACATGTGTCTCAGCAGCAAGATTAAAAATACAATCGGGTTTAAATTTATTTAAGATTTTTAAAATTTTTTTATCTGATATATCACATTTAATAAATTTATATTTTTTATTATTTATAAATTCTTTTATATTATAAAAGTTTGAAGAGTAAGAAACTTTATCTAAATTAATAACGAAATAGTTTTTTTTAATTAAAATATCAATTAAATTACTACCAATAAATCCAAGACCACCTGTAACAATTATTTTTTTCATTATTTAAATTATTTTTTTACATTACTAAAAAGTATTAGTATAGTTGATTAAACATATCATATGTCAATATCTAGGCAAAATTTAACTGTAGTGATTGTAAGCTTTATGAGCGATAACGTTATTCATGACTGTATTAAATCAATTCCTGAGGATATTAAAATTATTGTAATTGATAACTCAAATAATAAATTATTTAAGGACAGAATAGAAAAGCAATATGACAACATTACATGCTTATTGTCGTCAGAAAATTTAGGAATGGGATCTGGAAATAATTTAGGTTTAAAAGAAGTTAGTACAGAATTTGCATTTATTTTAAATCCAGATACTATTCTAAAAAAAAATACAATAGACGAAATTATAAAAGCTTCTAATAATTTACCTTCATTTAGTATAATTGCTCCAATTTTAGATGATGATAAATTCCCAAATTATAAATTATCTGAAAAAAAAGAAACACCACCAAATTATATAGATCCATATAAAGTAAAAAGTGTTGACGGTTTTGCTATGATTTTAAACCTAAAAAGAATTAACAGCTTAAATACTTTTGAAAATTATCAATATTTTGACGAAAATTTTTTTCTTTATTTGGAAAATGACGATTTGTGTAAAAGAATTAATGAAAATAATGAGAATATTTATATTGTACCAAAAGCAAAAATTAAACATCTTGGCGCAGGTGCGGTCGACAAAAAATATGCTTATGAAATTGAGCTGACTAGAAATTGGCACTGGCTGTGGTCTAAATTTTACTTTAATAAAAAACACTATGGTTTTTTTAAGTCACTAATTAAATCTTTACCCACATTTTTTTCTGCAATTTCGAAATATATTTTTTATTCTCCATTTGACAAAAAAAAAAAAGAAATTTATCTTTATAGAGCTTTAGGATTTTTAAATGCAGTTTTAGGAAAAAAATCTTATTTGAGACCAAAAATAAAAATTAGTGACCAGGAAAATCGATAAGATTTTCAACTTTATAATTTTTTTTAGTTAGATTTTCTGATCCACCAAGATCAAACAAATTGATCACAAAAATAAAAGCAGCAACTTTTCCTCTCGAAATTTCTACGAGTTTTGCTGCTGCTTCAGCTGTACCACCTGTTGCTATTAAATCATCGATTATGAGAACAGTATCATTATCGTTTATAGAATCTTTATGGACTTCTATGGTCGCTGTTCCATATTCTAATTCAAAATCAATTGAATGAACTTCAGCAGGTAATTTATTTTTTTTCCTAAGCATTATAAAAGGTTTTTTCAAAATATATGAAACTGCAGATGCAAAAACAAAACCTCTTGACTCAATTGCAGCTATTTTAGTGAAACTAAATTTTTTTGATCTTTCAACAATTTGATTAATAGTTTCAGCAAATGCACCTTCATGTTTTATTAATGTTGTAATATCTCTAAATAAAATACCCTTTTTTGGATAATCAGGAATTGATCTAATATATTCTTTTAAGTTCATAATAGTTAATTATAAAAGTATAAATAGATATTTTTAAAATTATGACAACAAATAAATTAGCAATAATCGGCGGAAGTGGTCTTTATGATGTTGAAGAATTTATAGATAGAGAATTGCTTAATTTAAAAACACCATGGGGGATTCCATCCGATCAGATATTAAAAACTAAATATAATGGTAAGGAAGTTTATTTCTTACCAAGACATGGAAGAGGGCACTTTGTTTCTCCATCTAATATTAATTTTAGAGCAAATATAGATGCACTTAAACAACTAGGAGTTACAGATATTGTTTCTGTTTCAGCTGTAGGTTCACTCAAGGAAGAGTTACAACCAGGAAAATTTGTAATTGTCGATCAATTTATAGATAGAACTTTTGCAAGAGTAAAAACATTTTTTGACGATGAGATTGTTGCTCATGTATCAATGGCACATCCAACATCTAATGGATTGATGAATGCATGTGAGGAGGCAATTAAAAGATCTAATATAGAATATCAAAGAAATGGAACTTATATAGTTATGGAAGGTCCACAATTTTCAACACTTGCAGAGTCTAATTTATACAGATCATGGAAAGCAGATGTAATTGGAATGACAAATATGCCAGAGGCGAAACTTGCAAGAGAAGCTGAAATTCGATACGCGTCTGTTTCAATGGTAACTGATTTTGATTGCTGGCATCCAGATCATGAGAATGTTGATGTTCAGCAAGTAATAAAAGTTTTATTGGGTAATGCTGAAAAAGCAAAAATTATGATTAAAAATTTGATTAATAATTTTGAAAATCATATTGATCCAAATGATCCCACAAATAATTGTTTAGACGTAGCAATTATTACTGCTCCAGAAAAAAGAACAAAAAAGACTATAAATAAATTAAAAACTGTAGCAGGTAGAGTTTTAAATAAATGAGAATAAAGGGAAAAGAGTATCGAACTATTTGGTTTGAGCATAATATTGTTAAGATTATTGATCAAACAAAACTTCCTCACCAATTTGTAATAAAAGAACTTAAAACTATAAATGATGCAATAAATGCAATTAAAGTAATGGAAGTAAGAGGCGCACCTCTAATTGGAGGAACAGCTGCTTATGGTCTAGCTTTGGCAGTTCAAAAAAATAATGATCCAGAATTTATAAAAAAAAGTGCAAAAGAATTAATTCAATCAAGACCTACAGCTATTAATTTAAAATGGGCTGTAGACCGAATGATAAAAAAATTATCAGGTATAAATAGTGACCAAATTTTAGATATCGCTTTAAAAGAAGCTAAAGAAATCTGCGATGAAGATGAAAAGTTTTGTGAAAATATTGGTATTAATGGACTTAAAATAATTGAAGAAATTTATAATAAAAAGAAAGATACAGTAAACATATTAACTCATTGTAATGCTGGATGGTTGGCAACAATTAATTGGGGTACAGCCACATCACCAATTTATCATGCTCACAAAAAAGGTATACCAGTGCATGTATGGGTAGATGAAACAAGACCAAGAAATCAAGGTGCAAATTTAACTTCATATGAATTAAATGAAGAAGAAATTCCTAATACTATTATCGCAGATAATACAGGTGGGATTTTGATGCAGAGAGGCGAAGTTGATATGTGCATTGTTGGAACTGATAGAACTTTATCCAATGGAGATGTTTGCAATAAAATTGGAACTTATCTTAAAGCATTAGCTGCATATGATAATAACGTTCCTTTTTATGTAGCCCTTCCAAGCTCAACAATTGATTGGGATATTAAAGATGCAAAAGATATTCCCATCGAAGAAAGAAATTCAGAGGAATTATCTCATGTTGAAGGTATAGATGAGAATAATGAAATTAAGAAAGTTTTGATATACCCAACTAAAAGTAAAGCTATGAATTTAGCTTTTGATGTAACACCTGCAAAATATGTTACTGGATTAATAACTGAAAGAGGGATTTCTGAAGCTTCTTTCGATGGATTAAGCAAATTATTTAAATGAAAAATTTAAAAGAAAGGAAAGAGGTAATTGAGTATTCAATTAAACTGAATACAACTAATTTATCTCCTTTAAGATCAGGAAATATTTCTGTGAGAGGAATTGAAGATGGTATTGAGGGTTTTTTTATAACTCCATCTGGAAAGAAGTATGAATCTTTAAAACCAGAAGATATTGTTTTTTTATCTTTAACCGAGGAAAAAGACTTCTTATCTTGGTTTAATTCTGGAAAAAATCCATCATCAGAATGGCGTTTTCACCAAGATATTTATAAAAACAAGTGGGAAGCAAAAGCAATAGTCCATGCTCATTCACCTCATGCTACAGCAGTATCTACTCATGGAAAATCTATTCCACCATTTCATTATATGATTGCTCTTGCAGGTGGTGAAGATATTAGATGCTCTGAGTATGCAACTTTTGGTACCCATGAACTTTCCACAAATATGATTAAAGCTTTGAAAGATAGAAAGGCATGCCTTATGGCAAATCATGGACAAGTTGCATTTGGAGAAAATTTATCTAAAGCTTTCGAGCTTGCTCAAGAGGTAGAAAATATTTGCTATCAATATATTATTGCTTTAAAGATGGGTGAACCTAAGAATCTTTCATTAGCTGAAATGAAAAAAATCTTAGAAAAAGTTAAAAATTATAAAAGTAGTTAGTTATATGACTAAAGTTGGGGAGCATATTACTCTAGACATCATTGGAACAACTAAAGAGTATGATCCATCTGTATTTGAAAAAGTAATTCATGATATTGCAAAAACTGCGAAAGTAACAATTTTAAATGTTTCAAAATATAAATTTAAACCCCAAGGTTTTACAATTCTTGCTTTATTAGCCGAAAGTCACATTAGTTTTCACACATTCCCTGAAAAAGGAATAATAAGTTTTGACTTTTTTACATGTGGAAAAGTTAGTCCATCCGTTGCAGTAGAAATAATAAAGAAAGAATTTGAACATAAAAGAATAGTTAAAAAAGAATTTAATAGAGACACAAAATCTCTTTATCATGACATTTATAGTTCACCAGGCTTACAAAAATCATATGTAGTGAACGATGTTTTAGAAGATTTTAAATCTAAAGTTGGTCAACATATAGAAATTTTAGACTTAGAACAATTTGGTAAATCTTTATTTATTGATGGCGAAATACAAGTCGCGTCAACTGACGAGCATTTATATAGCTCAACCTTTGTAGGTTCTGGTTTAGATTTAAATAAAGACAATGAAAGAGTGGCAATTATTGGTGGAGGAGATGGAGGAGTTGCAAGAGAATGTATTTCAAAAAATTTTAACTTTATCGATTGGTATGAATTGGATCCAGAGGTTGTAGATGTTTGCAATAAACATCTTGGAGATATTGGGAAAAAAGCAACTGAAAAAAATTCAGTAAAATGTGTTTGGGGAGATGCATTTGAAAGCATTAAATCAGTAAGTGATGATACTTACGATCATATTTTTGTTGATCTAAACGATGATCAATTTTGTATAGACTTAGCAGCTAAAAATATGGACTCACTTGTAAGAATTTTAAAACCAAAAGGAGCTATTACCGCACAAGTCGGAAGTCAAGATAAAAAACCACATCAGGTTGAAAATTGGTTAAATGTATTTAACCAAAACTTTGGAAACGCAAAATTATCAAGAGTTTACATACCTAGTTTTGATTGTTCTTGGAATTTTTCCTCTTCTATAAATCATTAATTTTTCTTTTTTCTTATTTAAAACTGTGAAATAATTATTCCTAATTAAAGGAGAAAATAATGAATATATTCAAAAAAACTATTTTAACAGTTCTAGCTTCTTTATTATTAATCGGAAACGTTTATGCTGATAAAATAAAAATTGGAACTGAAGGTGCTTACCCACCATGGAATTCAAAAGATGCATCTGGCAATCTTATTGGTTTTGAGGTTGAGTTAGCTCAAGAGCTTTGTGCAATCATGAAACATGAATGTACGATAGTTGAACAAGATTGGGATGGAATGATCCCTGCATTATTAATGAGAAAGTTTGATGCGATAATGGCAGGTATGTCAATTACAGCTGAAAGACAAAAAACAATTACGTTTTCTCAAGGATATGCGGATGAAGTTGCGTCTCTTGCAGTAATGAAAGGTTCAAGTTTAGAGGGAATGGATACACCGGAAGGTATCAATCTTTCTTTAGGTGGCTCTGATGTTAAAAAAGCTCTTAAAACTTTAACAGGAGCACTTGCTGGTAAAACTGTTTGTACGCAAACAGGAACTATTCACCAAAACTTTTTAGAGTCAGGTGATGTAGGAAGTGTAAATGTTAGAACTTATAAAACTCAAGACGAAGTTAACTTAGATTTAACATCTGGTAGATGTGATGTTGCATTAGCTGCAGCAGTTGCATTTACAGACTATGCTGATAAATCAGGTAAACCAGTTGTGTTAGTTGGACCAACATTTTCAGGTGGCGCATTTGGTAATGGTGTTGGTGTTGGAATTAGACAAGGTGGTGATGATGCAATTGGAAAAAGAGATGCAAAATTACTTAAAGATTTCAACAGAGCGATTAATACAGCTCGAAAAAAAGGTATTATTAGCAAACTTGCTATTAAACACTTTGGTTTCGACGCATCTATGTAATCATTTTCAGATTTGGCGACTATATTATATAGTCGCCAATCTATATGGAACTTCTAGCATTTGGTAAAACTGGTTGGGGTGATGAGTTATTTTACGCAACCCTAATGACAATTGCTGTATCGATTACAGCAATGTTAGTTGGTTTTTTTTTCGCTTTAATTTTTACTCCTTTAAAACTTTCAAAATATAAAACTTTAAATTTAGTTGGTAATTTTTATACAACAGTTATTCGAGGAGTCCCTGAGCTATTAGTAATTTACCTTTTCTTCTTTGGGGGGAGTGGAGCTATCATGTATGTAGCTTCAATTTTTGGTTATTATGAATATATAGAAATTAATGCATTTATTACGGGATCAATGGCCATAGGTATTATTTCTGGCGCTTATTCAACAGAAGTGTTTAGAGGAGCAATTCAATCAATAGACAAAGGTCAATTTGAAGCTGCAAAGGTACTTGGAATAAATAAATTTGGGCAATTTTATAAAATAATATTACCTCAAATGTTAAGACTTGCCATTCCAAATTTAAGTAATGTTTGGCAAATAACTTTAAAAGACACTTCTCTGATTTCAGTAACAGGATTGGTTGAAATAATGAGACAGTCTTATATTGCGGCAGGATCTACTAGAGATCCATTATTCTTCTATTCATTTGCAGCAGTCTTATATCTTTTGCTTACTTACGTGAGTATGAAATTAATTAACAAGTTAGAAGTAAGGTATAGCAGGGGGTATTAATGGATTTTGATTTAATGTTTACTAGTTTCCCTAAGCTTTTAGGAGCAACAGTAGTTACTCTAAAATTATTATCTGCATCATTATTTTTTGGATTATTCCTAGGTCTTTTTTTTGCAATTTTAAGATTAAATAAAAATATATTTATTAATAAATTTGCTTATGGCTATTCATATATATTTAGAGGAACACCATTATTGGTCCAGATTTTCATAATTTATTTTGGATTAGGACAAATCGAATATTTAAGAACAACATTTCTATGGGTAATTTTAAAAGAGCCTTATTGGTGTGCAATAATAGCATTTACTTTAAATACTGGGGCATATACGTCTGAAATTTTAAGATCAGCATTTCAAACAATAAAACCAGGTATTATTGAAGCTGGAAAAAGTTTAGGAATATCAAACAAAATAATTTTTTATAAAATTCAAATTCCAATCGCCATCCGACAATCGTTACCAGCATACGGAAATGAAATAATACTAATGATGAAAGGGACTTCTCTAGCAAGTACAGTAACTTTGATGGATTTAACTGGTGTTGCTAAATATATAATTTCAACAACTTTTAAACCAATCGAAGTATTCATTGTTGCTGGTGGAATTTATTTATTCATGACTTTTATCATTCATAATGTGATTAAATATTTAGAGAAAAAGTATAGCTTTCAACAATAAAAATGTTTTTATCAGAGAAAAAAATCAAAGATTATCAAAACGATGGTGTAATAATAATTAAATATGTATTTAAAGATTGGATTGAGCCACTTAGAAAAGGATTTCAAAAAGTTTTAGATAATCCAAGTAAGCATGGTAGAGAAAATGTAACTGATGATAATGGAAGATTTTTTGAGGATTATTGTAATTGGGAGAGGATAGAAGAATTTAAGGATTGTTTATATAACTCACTTGGAGCTCAAATATTTGCGGAAGCAACTAATTCTAAATCTACCCAAATTTTTCATGAACATATTTTCATGAAGGATCCAGGTACTCATAAAGAAACACCATGGCATCAAGATATGCCTTATTATTGTGTTAATGGTAACGATACCGGAAGTTTTTGGATTCCATTAGATGAAGTTGATCAGAAAAATAATCTTAAATTAATTTTAGGTTCTCACAAATGGTCAAAGTTAATTAGACCTACAAAGTGGTCCAATAATCAATCTTGGTATGATGATGATAGTGCTTTTATGGATTTACCTCCTTCAAAAGAATTTGAAGAAAATATTTTAATTCCAGAATTAACTTTGGGTGATGCTGTTTTATTTAATTTTAAAGTTGTACATGGTTCAACAGGAAATAATTCTTCTAAATCACGAAGAGCGTTTTCGATGCGATTTATAGGTGATGATATTAAGTATATTGATAGAGGAGGGCCAACTTCACCCCCATTTGATGGGATTAATTTAAAAACTGGAGATTTGATGAGAGATGATTGGTTTCCTAAAGTTTTTAGTAACTAGTATATTCTTTAATTTCTTTAATACTTGATCCAGTGTGATTATTCATTTCTAATTTAATTTTCGCTCGGTCATCATTTAAAAAATGAACATCTCTGGATAATTTTATAAATTTATCACCAAAGTCTTTATTTTTTTCACAATCTCTTTTGTCATCCTCTATAACCCATAACTTGGCATTAATTTCTTTTAAATCTTGAAATAGTTTATTTAGTTTATCGTCTGATTTAACATTTTTTTCGAACTGATCTTTAAGAATCGAATGTTCATTTGATATAAATTTTAGTTTTTCAGGATCTTTAATTTTTTCTTTTTTAATTTCTAATATTGAAATTTTGTCTAAAAGCTCGCCAACTGATACTTCTACTATAATTTTATTCATTAAATTTTATACTATGTTAAATTGTTAAAAATATGTCTAATATTTTAATCATTAAACATGGATCTTTGGGTGATATAGCTCAAGCTTGTGGTGCAATTCAAGATATTTCTGAGAATCATAAAGGTGATGAAATTTATTTGCTCACAACTAAACCATACTTTGACTTATTTAAAAAAAATCCACATATTTCTGATGTTATTTTAGATAAGCGATTATCAAGACTAAACCTAATTTATTTATATTCATTAATGAAAAATATAAAAAAATATAATTTTTCTAAAGTTTACGATCTTCAAAACTCAAGTAGAACAGCTTTTTATAAAAAAATTTTATTTCCAAAAACAACAAAAGATACTTGGTCATCTACTGATACAACATTACCCGAAGGAACATCAAAAGAAGATTTTGATAAAGACTCTGTTCTATCTAGATTTGATCATCAATTAAAAAGTTCAGGCATAAATACAAATCATACTTTAAATCCTGATTTTTCATGGAGCACAACAGACATATCTCAAATAAAAAATCACCATCAATTAGATACATATATTCTTCTTTTTCCTTTTTGTTCTCCTCATTTAACTTCAAAGAAATGGCCTTATTATAATGAGTTAATTGCTATGATTAATGAAAAGTCAGATAACAAATTTAAAGTAGTTATTGCACCTGGACCGAGTGAAATTAAAGAAGCATCAAATATTAATGCACTTTGCGTTTTAGATAATGGTAAAGCTTTAGATATTTCTCAGTTAGCAACATTAATTAAAGATAGTTCATTTGTTGTTGCAAATGATACTGGACCAGCACATATGACAGCGCATTTAGGATCAAAAGGAATTGCTTTATTTGGATCTCATACAACTCCTTTTAAAGTAAGTATCGAAAGAGAAAATTTCAAAGCAATACAAGCCCCTGAATTATCTAAACTTTCAGCAGAAAAAGTTTTTGAAAGACTTTCTGAAATTATTTCTTAATTTTTTCAATTACTCTTAAAAATACAGGAACTGTAAAAAGTATGAAAAGTAATCTTATTATATGGTGAAAAGCAACAAAGTCTGGGTCTAAATCAAAAGCAATTGCTATTACTGCCACCTCATAAATTCCACCAGGACTAAATGATAATATTAAAGTTAAAATATTTGTATCAACAAAGAATGCTGCAACATAGGCTGCAACTAAACCTAGTACAACCAAAATAGTAGTAGCTACAATACTATGAAGAGAATTATTGGCTATCTCTTTAACGGTTTTTTCTGCAAACCTACAGCCCACAGATGCACCAAGAATTAGCAAACAAAAATTCACTGTTTCATCTGGTAATTTGTATGAG
The DNA here is from genome assembly GCA_902571425.1 of uncultured Pelagibacteraceae bacterium. Lineage (GTDB taxonomy): Bacteria > Pseudomonadota > Alphaproteobacteria > Pelagibacterales > Pelagibacteraceae > Pelagibacter. Next base: position 151,305 of record CACGBZ010000002.1, read on the forward strand.
GCTATATCTGTAATTTGTAACAAACCACTCGCAAATAATGTTCCAGATAGTAAAGCTGCAGGTATTCTAATTTTATCAAAAACAAATATAAAAAAGAAAGAAACAATAATAAGTAAAATTAAATTGAAATGATTTTGATCTAAATAATTGAAGTCATCATTTAACAAAATACTGTTGTCAGTATTATTAACTATAATAAATGGAATGACAGTTATTATGATGATTAATCTAATTAAGTGAGAAGTTGCAACTTGAGATAAATCTGTTTTTTCATTTTCTGCTAAAATCATTAAAGGACCCAGTGCACCAGGTGCTGCTGAAAATATTGAAGCTTTTTGTCCATAACTTGCAAATTTTTGGAGGTATTTAGCGACAACTAAAATACAAATTATTATGTAGATTAACATAATTAATGAAGTCCAAATCCAATCAAGCATTTGATTAAACAGATTTTGGTCTATGTAATTTCCAATATGCAAACCTAAAATTATCAAGATAAAGCTTAATACAATTTTAGGCATAATAATTTTTAGACCTGATAAAGCTGCAATTGAAGTGATAATCATAGGTCCCAAAAACCAAGCTAGTGGAATATTAAAATATTGAGCAATGATTGCACTAGCAAAAGAAATTATTACAACAGAAATAAATTTAATTGAAAATACTTGTTTTGCATTTTCAAGATAATATTTGATTTGATGATTAATCATTTATTAAGCTTCTATCATCAACTTTTTAAAAGATAAGAAAAAAGAAATTAGAAACTAGTGAATTAAGTGAATCTTTAATTTGTAAAAAAAATAAAACATCATATTTGAACTATATTTTTTTTGTTAAAGTAGTTTCAATTAAAAGTTGTGTTACTTAATTACAGGTTGAATAAACATTAAGACTATAATTAACTAACGTTTTTAAATTAGAGAGGGATAAATAATGAAAAACTTAAAAAAAATAGTTTCAGTATTATTCTCAGCAATCCTATTATTCTCAGCAACAACTACAAGTTCTTTAGCAATTGACAAATTGCACTTTGTAATTGGTGGTGGTGCTGGTGGTGGTTGGGATGGAACTGCTAGAGGTACTGGAGAAGCTTTAACAAAAGCTGGAATGTTAAGTAGTGCATCATTTGAAAATATGTCAGGTGGTGGTGGTGGTAAAGCTTTAGCTTACATGATCAATACTAAACCTGCTAATACAGTTTTAGTTCAATCAACACCATTAGTATTAAGATCAATTACTAGACACAAAGGTTATGTAAAAGGAAGTGGAACTTTATCTTATAAAGATGTTGTGCCAATCGCTGGTGTAATTGGTGATTACGGTGCTATCGCAGTTGCAAAAAGTTCATCTTTTAAAAATTTTAAAGATGTAGTTGATGCATATAAAAAAGATCCAAATTCAGTTAAGATGGCTGGAGGATCAGTAAGAGGAAGTATGGACCATTTAATTGGTGCTTTAGCTTTCCAAGCTGCAGGTGCAGATCCGAATGCTGTTCAATACATTCCTTATGATGCTGGTGGAAAAGCTTTAGCTGGACTTTTATCTGGAGAAACTCAAATCATATCAACTGGTTTAGGTGAATTGATGGGTGCAAGAGACCAAGTAAGAATTATTGGTATCACTGCGCCTTCAAGAGTTTCTGATGCACCAGATGCACCAACTCTTAAAGAACAAGGATATGACGTGCAATTCGTTAACTGGAGAGGTTTCTTTGGCCCTCCGGGTATGAGCAATGCTGATAGATCAGCCATTGCAAAAATGCTTGGCGATGTGCAAAAAACTCCTGAATGGGAAACTGTCAGAGCAAGAAATGCTTGGGTTAATATTTATAATCCAGAAGGCAAGTTTGTTTCTTTCTTAGAAAAACAAACTCAAGAAATGACAGCTCTTATGAAAAAACTAGGAGTGATATAATCCTTAGGGTTATTTGAAATAAGAGCAGTGAATATAAATACTACAAAAATTATATCACTGCTCTTTTTTATTTTTTCAGCATTTTATTTATATACTGCTTACCAAATTCAAGTTTTTGCATTTGATGAAAATGCACCATTTAATGCGCGAACATTTCCAATTTATTTAGGTTATGCAGGATTATTTTTTTCTGGATTAAAACTTATTTTACTAGATCCAAATACTATTAAAGTTGATCATAAAAATTTAGAATATAAGAAAACAGGTATACTTATACTTATTGCTATTATTTATGGAGCTACAATTTTAAAAGTTGGTTATTTTTTAACTACGTCTTTATTTTTATTTGCGTCATATTATTTTTTAGGAGAACGAAGATGGATTTTAATGTTTTTATTATCCTTTCCATTTGTTGCTGCCTTTATGTATCTCCTACATGGTATTCTTGATATATATTTGAGAGATCCATTCTTACAATCAATAGGAGTTATGGGATGATTGAAGGAATATTAATTGGATTAAAAACAGCACTTACTTTTCAGAACATATTAATGGTTATGGTTGGTTGTTTTTTTGGAACAATTATTGGAATGCTTCCTGGTCTTGGGCCAATGACAGCTATCGCATTGATGATACCGATTACCTATGGTTTTGATCCTGCAACAGGATTAATTTTGATGGCTGGTGTTTATTATGGAGCAGTATTTGGTGGTTCTACTTCTTCTATATTGTTAAATGCACCCGGTGTTCCTGGAACAGTTGCAACTTCATTTGATGGTTATCCTATGGCACAACAAGGTAAAGCGGGTAAGGCTTTAGCGATTGCAGCTTGGAGTTCGTTTGCAGGTGGAACTTTATCTGCAATTTATTTATTGTTTATGGCACCAAGTTTATCAAAAGTAAGTTTGTCTTTTAGATCACCAGATTATTTTGCTTTAATGATTTTAGGTTTAACAGCAATTGCTGCTTTTTCTTCTAAAGGACAATTTTTAAAAGCAATGATGATGGTAGTACTTGGCTTGATGTTAGCATCTGTGGGTCAAGATAGTTTGTCTGATATTACAAGATTTACATTTAACAATATGAACTTAACTGATGGTATTAGTTTTGTGCTTGTTGTGATGGCAACATTTGCAATGAGTGAAGCCTTAACAATTATTTTAAAAAGAAATGATCCAACTAGTGCTGCTAAACAAGTTTCATTAACTGAATTAGGCTCAATTAAGATTAATAAAGAAGAACGAACTAAAATGTATAAAACAATTCCAAGATCATCAGTAATTGGTTTTTTAATTGGTGTTTTACCTGGAGCTGGTGCAACAATAGCATCTTTTTTAGCTTACGGAATGGAACGAAACGTAGTTAGTGATGTGGAAAAAGAAAAATTTGGTAAAGGAAGTGTAAATGGTTTGTCGGCACCAGAAACTGCAAATAATGCCGCTTGTTCAGGCTCATTTGTACCAATGCTGACTTTAGGAATTCCAGGAAGTGGAACAACTGCAGTAATGTTAGGAGCACTTCTAGGTTTTGGTGTTCAGCCTGGTCCTAGACTTTATATGACAAACCCAGAAATCTTTTGGTCTATTATTATGTCTATGTACATTGGAATGGTAATTTTATTGATATTAAATTTACCACTTATACCTTATATCGCTAGAATTCTTGCAGTTCCTAAAAATTATTTAATTCCTCTTATTTTATTTTTCTCTGTTACTGGGATTTACGTAATGTCATTTAATAATTTTGATATTTATTTAATGATTGGAATAGCTGTTGTAGCAACTTTTTTAAGATTATATGATTTTCCAATGCCACCTTTAATATTAGCTTTTGTTTTAGGTGGATTGATGGAAGAAAACTTGAGACGATCTTTATTATTAAGTAATGGTTCATGGGAATTTTTGTGGGACAGAACATTAACTGCATGTATCCTAGTAACTACAATTTTAATTGTAGTTTGGCATATTTACAAAACCTTTAAGAGGAAAAATTAAGATTTAATATCTATACGTTTTCTAATGATTTCTTTATCAAGCTTCATTTCACGATATGACATGATTAAAACACCTAAAAATATAACACTAGCACCAATCCAAGTGAAGAGATCAGGTGTTTCACTAAAAACATAATATCCAATTAAAGAAGCAAACACTAAACTTAGAAACGAGTATGGTTGTGTCATACTAACATCTACTAATTTGTATGCGTGATTTATGCAAAGATGTAACAATGTACCAAATAAACCTGCAAAAAATAAATAAATCAAAGTTTGAAAACTAGGTGTTTGCCAATAAAACAACGCAATAATCAAACTAAAAATTGTCATATACGTGTATCCATAAGATAATATCGTAATCGAACTATCATTTTTTGCGATAGTTTTTGTAATTATAATCACTATTGACCACATAAAAGACGATGCCAGTGCCATATAAACTCCAAGAGAGATTTCAATTATTCCTGGTCTTAAAATTATTAACATTCCTATAAATCCTAAAACCAGTGCAAAACTCCTGTAAATGTAAATTTTTTCTCCTAGAAACAAAACTGCCAATATTGTTACTATGAAAGGAACCACAAAAGATATAGCTGTAGCTTTTTCAATCGGCATCATTACTAAGGCTGAGAAATATAATAACATTGAAGGCAAGTTTAAAACCGCTCTAAGAAAATGTTTTTTATGATGATTTGTTTTAAAAACTGTAAATTTAGATTTTAACATATAAGGAAAAATAATTAGTAAACCGAATAAAAATCTAAAAAAACCTGCAACATAAACATTAACTTCTTCTTGTGCTAATTTTAAAAAGGTTAACATCAATGTTCCACAAAAAACTGAGATTATAATTAAAAAAATTGCTAATTTATTATTTGAAATCAATTTAGTATCTTTTTGTATTCTTCAATTATTTTTGACCATTGAAATTTATTCACAAATTCTTTCGCATTTTTCCCAAGCTCTAAATATTTTTTATTTTCCAACATTAAGTTAATTGAAGAATAAATGTCATCAAGATTATTTCCATCACATATCAGACCTGTCTTTTCATGATCAATTGCATCTGCTGCACCACCATCTTTACCACCTATAGATGGAATACCGTATTGTGCAGCTTCAACATATGCAATACCAAAACCTTCAACTGATTTTCTATGGATTATGGATGGCATTACAAAGATATTTGATTTTGAAACTAGAGCATTTTTTAGATCATTACTAATATTTTTAAAAAACATAACTTGCGCTTCAAGATCTAATTCTTTTACTAGTTTTTTAATATTTTCTTCTTCTTCTCCATATCCAACACAAATGTAAACAATGTCATGATATATTTGTTTCAAATTTCTTAAAGCCATCACTACTTTTTCATGATTTTTACGCTTATCAAATCTTGAAACTGTAATTAGTCTTGGATTTTTAACTTTAAGTATACTTTCAACTTTATCTAAAGTTTTTTTATTTAATTCTTCAGCAGGATCCACACCTGGATTTATTACAATTATTTTATTTGCATTAACACCAAGTTCTATTGCTAGATTTTTTGTAAACTGAGAATTTGCTATAACGTTTTCAACATTATTTAAAACACTAACCACTCTTTTATTTTGACTAGAACCTTTAGGATGGTTGATTTCTTTACTATGAATTAAACAATATTTTTTCTTAGAAGTTTTAATAAGTTCTAAACTCTTCCAATGATCAGCAATAACACCATCAATTTTATTTTCTTTGGTATATTCATTAATTAATTGTGCTTTTCTATATTTTCTAAGCAATTTAATTCCTCCAACTCTTTCGATCGAAAAAGAGGCTTGCTCATCAAATTCTTTATGACCTTCTATATGATCTGCAAAAACTTTTATCATAAAGTTTTTAGACAGTTCTCTTGAAAGTCCCCACATTAGATTTTGCATACCACCAAGTTCAGGTGGGAATGATCTAGTTACAATAAGATACATTAATCATACTTCCATTTAATACCACACCCCGCACTGGGTATTTGATCTTCAGGACCTTTTCCAGTTTCAGCTATTTGTTTCATAGCTTTTAGTAGATCACTTTCTCCGTCTTTAACTGGAATAAATTTTTTAAGCTCTCTTAATCGTCCTCTGTATTGAAGTTCTAGATTTTTATTGTAGCCAAAGAAATCTGGAGTACATACTGCATCATATGCTTTAGCAATTTCTTGAGTTTCATCATGCAAGTAAGGAAAATTGAAATGATTTTCATTTGAAAACTTGATCATGTTATCAAATGAGTCGTCTGGATAATTAACAAAGTCATTTGAGCAGATAGCAACTGAGTTGATACCAATTTTTTTTAATTCACTACAATCTTCAACTAATTCTTTTGTTATAGCTTTTACATATGGACAATGATTGCAAATGAACATTATCAAAGTTCCACTTTCACCTTTGATATCATTTAAAGACAGAATTTTATTATCAGTAGATTTTAATTCAAATGGAATAGCTTTTTGACCAAAATCACATATTGGAGTTTGTAAAGGCATAATGTAAAATATATAGATTATGTTTTATGATTTAAAAGATAAAAAACCAAAAAACTCTGGCGAAAATTGGGTAGCTCCGAATGCTACAATAATAGGAGATGTTACTTTAGAAAAAAATACAAGTATCTGGTTTAATGCAGTTCTTAGAGGAGATATTGAAAATATTCATATTGGTGAAGGTTCAAATGTGCAAGATGGAAGTGTTTTACACACAGATCCTGGATGTCCTTTAAAGGTAGGAAAAAATGTTACGGTTGGTCATTTAGTTATGCTTCATGGATGTACCATTGGAGATAATAGCTTAATTGGGATTGGAGCTGTCATTTTAAATAAAGCTAATATTGGAAAAAATTGTATTATTGGAGCTAAGGCCTTAATTACCGAAAATAAAGTTATACCTGACAATTCTTTGGTTGTGGGCTCTCCAGGTAAAGTTATTAGAGAAGTTTCAGAGGAAGAAAAAAAAGCAGTGTTTGAAAACACAAAACATTATCAAAACAATTGGAAAAAATATTCTAAATCAATTTTTTAAAGGAGAAAAATATGCCAGCAGGTTACGTCATTGTACAATTAAAAATAACAGATCCTGAAAATTATAATGAGTATGTACAGAAGGTGCCAGAAGTAATAAAGAAATATGGTGGAGAGTATCTTGCTAGAGGAGGAGAACATCAAGTAGTTGAAGGAGTAGATAAGTTTCCTAGAATAGTTATAATTAAATTTCCATCATACGAAAAAGCATTAGAATGGTACAATTCTGAAGAATACAAACCAATAAAACAAATAAGATTAGATAATTCCGAAGGTATAAATATAATTATTAAAGGTATTTGAAATAATAATTTAATTACTTAAATAATAGATCGTTCATCGAATAAATTATCAATCCAATTATTACTATAAATAAAATTAAAAAAGATAATTGTCCACTTAACCTAGATTTAATTTTAGTTTTACCATCTTTAAATTTTTTAAAATGAATACTCCCAAATCTCATTATAGCCAATCCTAAAATTATAAGAAATGATGTAAATATAAATCCAGTAACCATTTATGGAATTAACCAAGTATCTTTATTATTTTCCAAATTAAATTTAGCTCTTCGATGGCCTTTAGCTGCTAAGTAAAGCCATTCCATAGATTTAATTTTACACTGAATAACAGTAAAGTTTTTGTAACCCTCTTCGCTTTGTTCTTTGGTATAATCAAAATTATCTAATTCTGGTTTTAGGCCAGACGTTGGTAGATCTGACTCAGTTCCTGGACCATTATCAACCAAATAACATTTTCTACTAATATGTTGGGTTTTAGACCAAGATTCTTTTGTTACATCATTATTGTGATTAACCGTGCATTCAACTTTCAATCTAACCTGTATTTTTTCATCTTTATCGTAAAATAACATTGCTCCATTTTTATTTGCTTTTAATTTTTCAATTTTATCTGACCTAATATCGCTATGATATTGTACTAAATTATTTGATTGATCAGATTTTCTCAGAACAACAATTCTTCCATCAAAATCTGACTGATCACCACAAATGAATACCGGTATTCTAAAAGGAGAACTTCTATCTTTAACTGCATTGTCTAACATTGACCAAATTTTCTTTTTGATCTCTGCAAAGTCCTCGTAATAAGGAACTGTATCCTTCACAAATATTATTTTTTCTTTTTTAATCGAGCAATCAAACCTGAACTATCCCAACGGTTTCCACCCATTTCTTGAACCTCAGCATAATAACCATCAATAATTTCTGTTATAGGCACAGGTGAACCATTTTTTTTTGCTTCCTCGATTGCAATTTTTAGATCTTTTCTCATCCAATCAATAGCAAAACCATAATCAAACTTATCATCAGTCATAGTTCGGTATCTATTTTCCATTTGCCAAGATTGTGCCGCACCTTTAGATATTGTTTCCATAACTTTATCCATATCTAAACCTGCGTTTATTCCAAAATTGATTGCTTCAGATAGACCTTGGACTGTTCCAGCAATACACATTTGGTTCATCATCTTTGTTAATTGACCACTTCCACAAGGACCAATTAATTTTACTTTTTTACTGTAACAATCAATCACAGGTTCAGCCTTCTTAAACACTTCTTCATCACCACCAACCATCACTGTTAGTATTCCTCCTTCAGCGCCAGCTTGTCCACCAGAAATAGGGGCATCTAAAAAACTAAACCCTTTATCATTTGCTTTTTTATTTAATTCTCTTGATACTTCTGCAGATACAGTCGAGTTATCAATAAAAATAGACCCAGCTTTTGCAGTGTTAAATAATCCATTTTCTCCAGTTGCCACTTCTCTTAAATCATCATCATTACCAACACATGTAAAAATGAAATCAGCACCATCTGCAGCTTCAGCAGGTGTATTTGCCATTTTACCTGAATATTCACCAATCCATTTTTCAGCTTTAGATTTAGTTCTATTAAAAACAGTTACATTGTGTCCGGCTTTTGATATATATCCAGCCATTGGGTAGCCCATAACACCAAGACCTATGAAAGCAACATTACAAGTCATAATTTTTTTCTATGTTTAAAAGTTTAAGTTTAAAAGTAATTGTATTTGGATTTATTTTTACATTTTTTTCAAGTTTTGGACAGAGTTTTTTTCTTGGCCTATTTAATTCTAGCATTAGAGATGCTTTATCAATTACACATGGACAATTTGGCTCAATTTATGCCTCTGCCACTTTATTAAGTAGTATTGTTTTAGTTTGGATTGGAAAAAAAATTGATGATGTAAATATATTAAAATTTGCATCTTATGTAATAATTTTTTTATCAGCTTCCTGTTTTATATTTTCAAAAATTTCATCAGTTATTTTTTTATTTGTAGGAATTTTTTTAATGCGATTAGCTGGACAAGGTTTGTCAAGTCATACAGCAACAACAACCTTATCTCGTTTTTTTGAAAAAAATAGAGGAAGAGCTTTAAGTACAGGTTGGTTAGGTTTGTCATTAGCTGAATTTATAATGCCAGTTTTAATTGTTTTTTTATTAACTTTTATAGAATGGAGAGATATTTGGGTTTCAATATCTATTTTAGTTATACTTGTTTTACCTGGTGCAACTTTTCTTTTAGTTAAAGATGTTAAGCTTAATACGAGAGAAGAGTCTAAAATAGAAGAGAATAATAAAGAAATTAAACAATGGAAAAGAATAGAAGTTTTAAAAGATTATAGATTTTACATCATGTGTATGACGATGTTAGCAATGCCATGGATTGCAACAGGATCTTTTGTTTATCAGTCATTTATATCTTCTTCTAAAGAGTGGGGACCCTATGTGATTCCACAATCATTTATGGCTTACTCTATTTTATCAGTAATTACTCTTTTTATATCTGGTTTTTTAATTGATAAATTTTCAAGTAGAAAATTATTAATCTATATGAATATCCCACTTCTTTTTGGTACTATAGTTCTCTATTATTTTGATGCACCGCTGTCTTCTTTTGTATTTTTTGGATTAGTAGGGGTAACAAATGGTTTGGCAAACGTACTTGGTTCTTCAACTTGGGCTGAGATTTATGGTGTAAAATATATTGGGTCTATAAAAGCCTTAACAACTGCATTGATGGTATTTTCAACAGCATTTGGTACGGCTCTATTTGGTTTTCTGATTGATATTGGTTTTTCAATTGAAGAAATAGCCGTTGTTTCAGGAACTTATATCTTTGGCTCAATTATTCTTCTTTATTTGGTTAAAAATAAGTTAAATCCTCATTATTTATAAAAATAGCCCTTGATTTTTAAAGACTCACTGTGTAGATACTCCGCATGGCTAGAGTTACTGTAGAAGACTGTATAGATAAAGTAGAGAGTCCTTACGAATTAGTACTTGTTGCTAAAGAAAGAGCTACTCAACTTAATGCAGGAATAGAACCAACAATTGATAGAGATAACGATAAAAATACAGTTATTTCATTAAGAGAAATTGCCGAAGAAAAAATTAAAGTTTCTGATTTAACTGATAGCGCTGTTTACAAACTTAGAAAACATGTTGAGCAAGTTGACGATACTGCTGAGGATGATGAAGAAATAGGTGATGATTTTGAAAATCTATATAAAGGTGAAATATCAAAAAGTGGTACCCCAATTTTACCATCTAAAAGAGCAAGAAAAACTCCAGAAAAAATTCAAGTAACAAAAGAAGATTTGGCTGAGCTATCTGAAACAGCTACAGCAGAAGTTGATAATTCAGTAGGAGAAGAAACGATGAATGAGCAAGGAGAAGTTTCTTTAGATGAAGTTTCAGAATCAGAAAATCAAGAAGCAGACGTATCTTCTGATGACACTGAAGCTTCAAACTCATAAAAAAATAATATAAAGTTATACCATGAATAGGAAAGTATCAGTTGCTCCTATGATGGATTGCACAGATCGTCATGAACGATTTTTTCTTAGACTAATATCTAAAAACACCCTTCTTTATACAGAAATGGTGGTCGATGAAGCTATAAATAGAGGAGATAAAAAAAAGTTATTAGAATTTAATATTAATGAGAAACCTGTAGCACTTCAATTAGGAGGGTCTTCACCAAAACTTTTAGCTGAAGCCACTAAAATAGGTGAAGATTTTGGTTATGATGAAATCAATCTAAACTTAGGGTGCCCTAGTAAAAAAGTTGAAAAAAATAGATTTGGTGCTTGTTTAATGAAAGAGCCAAATTTAGTGGCAGATTGTTTAAGTAAAATGCAATCAGTTACAAAACTACCAGTAACTATAAAAACAAGAATTGGTTACGATGATGTAGAAGATTATGAAAATTTACATAGTTTTATTTCTACTCTTAAATCAACAGGGGTTAAAACTTTTATCATTCATGCAAGAAAAGCAATGTTAGGTAAATTTACACCTAAGCAAAATTTAAATATTCCTCCTTTAAAATACGAATATGTTTATAAATTAAAAAAAGATTTTCAAAATGAAGAGATTATTATAAATGGAGGAATAACCTCGGTAGATGAAATAAAACCTCATTTAGAAAAAACTGATGGTGTGATGATTGGAAGAGCTGCGTATCATACTCCTTATTTATTAGCAGATGTTGAAAGAGAAATATTTAACAATGATGATGTTCCAAGCAGACAAGATGTAATTGAACAACTTATTCCTTATGTTAAAGAAGAATTAAAAAAAGGAACAAGATTAAATCAAATCATGAGACATACTCTTGGCCTATTTCATGGTCAAACAGGTGCAAGTTATTGGAAAAGATATTTAAGTGAAAATATGTGTGTAAGAGATGCTGATGTAAAAAAAATTGATCACATTATGGATAAAATTAAATACAATAATGTAGATACTAGAGTAGGGCATTCTGCTTAATTCAATTATATCAAACGAATACAGTTATATTATTTTATTAATGGCTTTAACGGCAATACCAGTTGGCTTTGTTGCTGGATTATTTGGTATTGGTGGGGGACTAATAACCGTTCCATTCTTATATTATATATTTGGCCAATTGGGGATTGATCAACAATATATTATGCATTTAGCTGTAGGAACTTCTTTTGCAATTATAATTCCAACATCAACCGTATCAGTTCTAACACATCACAAATTTAATGCTGTAGACTTTAATATTGTAAAAAATTATGGAATATTTGTTATTACAGGCGTTGTAATTGGAACTATTTTTGCAGCAACCTTAAAAACAAAATCTCTAGTTTTGTTTTTTTCAATTGTAATATTATTTTTAGGTATTTATTTACTTTTAATAAAAGAAAGAGAGCAAAATATTGTTTCTGAAATGAAACTATATTTAAAATTTATACTTGGAGTTATTGTAGGCTTTATTTCAGCAATTATGGGAATTGGTGGAGCCGTTATGAATGTCCCAATTTTCAAATACTTCGGCTATTCAATTAATAAAGCAATTGGCAGTGCAGCAGCAATTGGTTTTTTAATTGCTCTATTCGGAGCCATTGGTTTTCTAATTTCAGGAAGTTATTTAAAAACTAATTTACCACTAAGCATTGGTTTTCTAAATATTCCTGCTTTTTTAATCTTTATTCCTATCACCACTTTCATGGCAAGGCTTGGTGCCAGAACTGTTCATAAAATAGATAAAAACAAGATTAGTAAAATTTTTGGACTTTTTTTACTTCTGGTTGCTGCTAAGTTTTTGTTTGAATATATGAAATTGTAAATAAATGACCTTTAAAATTAACAAAAAGTTTTATAATTCTTCATACCATATTACAGACTTAAAATTATGTTCGCTAAGACTTCATGATAACTTTAGATTCCCATGGGTTATTTTAATTCCTAAAAGAAAAAATATTAAAGACATAAGTGAGCTTAGTTCTAAAGATCAAATTTTGCTAATTAAAGAGATAGTTAAAGTTAGTAAATTTATGAAGAAGTTATTTAAAACAAATAAACTTAATGTTGAAAAAATTGGAAATATAGTTCCTCAGCTACATATACATATTATTGCAAGAAGAAAAAAAGATAAAACTTGGCCTCTTTCAGTTTGGGTTGTTAAAAGCAAAAAATACTCAAAAAAGGATTTAAGTAATATTTTAGAAAAGTTTAAGAAAGTTCTTAAATAAAAAGAGGTGACTTCAGTCTCCCTCCATCACCTCACGTATCCAAATTAAGTGATTCTTTAAATATTTATGAACACTTATTAGTTGAAAATGCACTTTATCAACCGATTTAACCTAAACAATCTTAAGTTGCATCTAGTTTTAAATTAAAACTCAATTTAGCCATACATTATATTTAAGCTTTTAATTCTAATTGATACTTTAAACTATGGTCTCAATAAAAGATATTAATAAAAATATTAAAAAAAATTTATTTGATCCATTAGATAAAACCAAAAATAAATTCTCCTCATTAGTAAACAATATAAAAAAAAACAAAGCTAAAAAAGATCAGGTACTACAAAAAAAATTAGAAAAAGAAAAAAAAAGAGAAGCAATTTTAGAAAAAAAATTAGCAAAAAAAGCTAAACAAGATGAACTAAAAGAAGAAAGAAAGAAACTTCTTTTTCAAAAAAAATTAATAATTGAAAATGAAAAGCAAGAAAAGAAGAATGAAGAAAAAAGACAAAAAATAGAAGCTCAAAGAATCAAAATAGAACAGAAAAAAATTAAAGACGAGGAAACAAGAAAGCTTAGAGAGGAAGCTAGAAAGCTTAAACAAGAAGATCTAAGGCTTAAAATGTTAGAAAGACAAAGAATTAGAGAAGAAAATTTTAAAATTAAAGAAGAAGAATTAAAAAATAAAGAAATTGAAGCTCAAAAGAGAAGAGATGAAAAAGAAAAAGAAAGACAAGAAAAAATAAGATTAAAAGAAATTGAAAGGAAAAATAGACTTGAGGAAGAACAAAGATTAAGAGAGGCAGCTAGGAAGCTGAAATATGAGCAAGAAAAACTTAAAGAACTGGAAGAAAGATTAAGAGATCTAGAAACTGAAAGACAGCAAGAAATTCAAAGACAAATTTTAAAAGAAGAGGCTGAGCAAAGAGCTAAGGAGGAGGAATTAAAAAATAAAGAAAAAGAACTTAAAGAAGCTGAACGAGATAGAATAAATAAAGAAAATGAAAGGCGTCAAAGAGAAAGAGAATTGAAAATTGAGGAGGAAAGACAAAAAAGAATTGAAGAAGAGAACGAAAGGATCAGATTAGCCGAAGAAGCTCAAAAAGAGAGAATTGAAGAGGAAAATAGGCGAATGAAAGAATGGGAGAAAAAATTTGATGAAGAACAACGATTAAAAGAGGAGGAATTAGTTAGAAAGTTTTATAACGATGAAGCTCCTGAACAAGAAAACAATCAGGATGGCGATAATTTAGAAAATAAACCTGATGAGGATAATATGGGAACTAAAGCTGATGATGATAATTATAAAAATTAAGTTTTAGATCAGTAAAATCAAAGATTTTTTTCACAATATAATGAAGCAAATTTTGTAGCCTCCATAATATCTTTAGGTTTTTGCTTAAATATTTCCTTAATTTCATCATCTGTAAATTTTTCATTAAGTTTTTTTAATGTACACAAGCAATAGGATTTTGCTTTTTCAGGACCTATATATTGTTTTGAACTTCCGTAACAGCCAATATAAATTTGTTGTTCAATTTCAGGGCTAAAACTTTGACTTTTTGAGCTTAAAAATAAAAAAAAAAATAATAAAATATTAAATTTTTTGATCATACTCACCGATTTTTCCAGTTTCCTGAAGCAATCTATCAATAAAATCGAATATTTTTTTCTTTCGTTCATCTGATGTTGGGCTTTCAGTTACTATTACTAAGGATGGCTTGTTTGATGATGCTCTTATCAGTCCCCAAGAACCATCTTCAAATGAAAACCTAACTCCATTAACAGTTAAAATATCATTAATGACTTGGCCATCTATTTCAGTTTTGTTGTCTTGCAAATTTTTAATTTGTTTAACGAGTTCTTCAACAACAATATATTTTTCTTCATCTTTGCAAAAAGGAGCCATTGTTGGTGTTTGAAATGTGCTAGGTAATTCACTAATAATTTCACTCATTTTTTTATTTTGAGCATCTAATAAGTGACATACTTGAATTGCTGAATTGATACCATCATCATAACCAAAACCCAATGGCTGGTTGAAGAAAAAATGGCCACTTTTTTCAAATCCAGCTAAAGCTTTTTCAGTGTTTACTTTCCTCTTGATGTGAGAATGGCCTGTTTTCCAATAAATTGTTTCACAATTGTTTTCTAATAAGATTTTATCTTTTGAATATAAACCTGTTGATTTTACATCTACTACAAACTTTGAATTTTTATGTTTGTTTGATAAATTTCTAGCTATCAAGAGACCTATCTTATCTGAAAATATTTCATTACCATTATCGTCAATAACACCGACCCTGTCTCCATCACCATCAAATCCGAACCCTATATCAGCATTGTTTTCTTTTACTACTTTTGCTATTTCATGAAGCATTTCTAGATCTTCTGGATTTGGATTGTATTTAGGAAAATCCCAGTCTAGGTTACAATCTAACTCTATTACCTCACATCCAATACCTCTTAGAATATCTGGGGCAAAAATACCCGCCGTTCCATTACCACAAGCAACCACAGCTTTAATTTTTTTTTTAATTTTATTCTTTTTAGTTAAGTCATCCTTATAAATTTTATCAAAATCTTTTATTTGTTTTTCGTTACCTTCACCTTTAATAAATTTTTCATTTAAGGTGATTTCTTTCAATTCTTTCATTTCCTCAGGTGCGTGAGTTAATCCTTTTCTGATTCCCATTTTGACACCAGTCCAACCATTTTCATTATGACTTGCCGTAACCATAGCAACTGCATCGGCATCTAAATTAAATTGTGCAAAGTAAACCATTGGAGATAATGACAAACCAATATCCTCAATATTGCATCCTGTAGACAATAATCCTTTTTTAAGAGCTGTTTTTATTTCCTCACTATATGAACGATAATCATGACCTACTATGATTCTTGGATTTTCTTTTTTAGTATGAGTTTTTATTTGTGTTCCTAGTCCTTTACCAAGATTCTCTATTCCAGCTGAATTTATGTCTTTTTCATACAACCAACGAGCGTCATATTCTCTAAAACCATAGGGATCTATTTTTATATTTTGATTCATTAAGTATTTAATTAGCCTTTTTATGTTAATTTCTTTAAAAAAATTCAATTTTTTTATTGAATATTATATTGTCGCGTTCTATAAATGTTCTGTTGTTAAAATGTTTATATAGTGTATTTACAACAAACGCCTACAACATATAGTTGTTTTCGTACTAATAACAAAATATATTAAACTTTTATGAATAAGATTCTTTCTCAAGCACTCAAAAAAGCTGTCTCTGAATATAGCCCACAAGTTAAGGAAGTTTCTAAGATAAATAAGCCTGATCTTTTCTCATTAAATAATGAAACAGAACTATTTCAAAATGACAAAGGCATCATAATTAAAATCGATCGTTCGAAAGATGCGAATCTTACAGACTTTGGTAAAGCAACTTTAAAAGACAGATATTTAGGTTTGAACGAATCTTATCAAGATTTATTTGCAAGAGTAGCAAGTACTTATGCAGATGATAATTTACATGCTCAAAGAATTTATAACTACATCAGTAATCTTTGGTTTATGCCAGCTACTCCAGTATTATCAAACGGTGGTACAAAAAGAGGATTACCAATTTCATGTTTTCTAAATGAAGCATCTGATAGCTTAGGAGGCATTCTTGATTTATGGAGCGAGAATGTTTGGTTAGCAGCAAAGGGTGGAGGAATTGGAAGTTACTGGGGTAACTTAAGATCTATTGGTGAAAAAATAGGAAGAGTTGGAAAAACTTCTGGAATAATTCCTTTTATAAAAGTTATGGACTCTTTAACAATGGCTATAAGTCAAGGATCACTAAGAAGAGGTTCTGCAGCATGTTATCTTCCAATAGATCACCCTGAGATAGAAGAGTTTATTGAAATGAGAAGACCAACAGGTGGTGATCCAAATAGAAAAGCATTAAATTTACATCATGGAGTTTTAGTATCTGATGCATTTATGAGAGCAGTAGAAACTGATGAGCAGTGGGCATTGAAAAGTCCAGCAGATGGTAGCATTCAACAAACCATTTCTGCAAGAAATTTATGGATAAGATTATTAACCGCAAGAATTGAAACTGGTGAACCGTATATCATTTATATTGATACTGTTAATAGACAAATTCCACAGCATCACAAGTTAGCAAACCTTACAGTTAAAACTTCCAACTTATGTAGCGAAATAACTTTACCAACAGGAATTGATAAAGACGGAAGAGATAGAACAGCAGTATGTTGTTTGTCTTCGTTAAATTTAGAAAAATATGATGAGTGGAAAGATGATCCAGACATGATTAATGATGTTATGAGATTTTTAGATAACGTTTTATCTGATTTTATTAATAAAGCACCAGATCAATTTAAAGATGCGAAATATTCAGCTGAAAGAGAAAGAAGTGTTGGATTAGGCGTAATGGGCTTTCACTCATTTTTACAAAAAAATAGAATTCCACTTGAATCAGTAATGGCAAAGTCATGGAATAAAAAAATATTTAAAAATATTGATGAAAAAGTTAATCAAGCATCTAAAGATTTGGCCGAGGAAAGAGGTGCCTGTCCAGATGCTGCTGAGTATGGTTATAAGGAAAGATTTTCAAACAAAACAGCTATAGCTCCAACAGCTTCTATTTCAATTATTTGTGGTGGAGCATCTCCAGGAGTTGAACCAATTGCAGCAAATAGTTACACACACAAAACCCTATCAGGTTCTTTTAATGTCAGAAATAGATATCTAGAAGAAATATTACAAAGTCATGGTAAAAATGATGATGAAACATGGTCTACCATTACTACAAATCAAGGATCTGTAAGTCATTTAGATTTCTTAACTGATTTAGAAAAAGATGTATTTAAAACAGCATTTGAGCTTAACCAAAATTGGATAATTGAATTAAGTGGTGATAGAACTCCTTATATTTCACAAGCGCAATCAGTAAATTTGTTTTTACCAGCAGATGTTCATAAAAAAGAATTACACAAAATTCATTTTGATGCATGGAAGAAAGGCTTAAAAAGCCTTTATTATTGTAGGTCAAAATCAATTCAGAGAGCTGAAAATATCAATGATGCTAAATCAACTGATATTACGGCAAATGTTTATAAATCTAAAAATCAACAATCTAACGAACAGCAAGAGTACGAGGAGTGTTTATCATGTCAGTAGCAGAAAAAATTAATAAAGAGATTATTCAACCAAAAAAAATGGGTCTATTAGTAGAAAACCCAGTTTACAAACCTTTTAGATATCCATGGTGTTATGATGCATGGTTAACCCAACAAAGAATTCATTGGTTGCCAGAAGAAGTCCCTTTAGGAGATGATGTTAGAGATTGGCAAAAAAATTTATCTCAACCAGAAAAAAATTTATTAACACAAATTTTTAGGTTTTTTACTCAAGCAGATGTAGAAGTTAATAATTGTTATTTAAGGCATTATACAACTGTATTTAAACCAACAGAGGTATTAATGATGATGACGGCATTTGCAGCAATGGAAACAGTCCATGTAGCTGCCTATTCTCATCTTTTAGATACTATTGGTATGCCTGAGTCTGAATACTCAGCTTTCATGAAATATAAAGAGATGAAAGACAAGTACGATTACATGCAGGGTTTTAATGTAAATTCTAAAGAAGATATTGCAAAAACAGTTGCAGTGTTTAGTGCATTTACAGAAGGGTTACAGTTGTTTGCAAGTTTTGCAATTTTGTTAAATTTTCCAAGACATAATAAAATGAAGGGAATGGGACAGATAGTTACTTGGTCTGTAAGAGATGAAACACTTCATTGTAATTCTATGATCAGAATTTTTAAGGAGTTTATAAAAGAAAATCCTGAAATCTGGACACCTAAACTTAAAAAAGAACTTTATGAAGCTTGTAGAGTAATTGTTGAGCATGAAGATGCTTTTATTGATTTAGCTTTTGAAATGGGTCCAATGGAAGGTTTAACTGCTCAAGAAGTTAAAGATTATATTAGATTCATTGCTAATAGACGACTTATTCAATTAGGATTAGAGCCAATTTATGATGTTCAAAAAAATCCGCTAACTTGGTTAGATACTATGCTTAATGCAGTTGAACATATGAATTTCTTTGAAGGTCGTGCAACAGAATATTCTAAGGCATCGACACAAGGTACTTGGGCAGAAGCTTTTAGTTAATATAAACAATGTTAAGAAAATATTTAATAATATTTATTTTCTTATTTAGTTCAGCCTGTAATACAGTTACTGGCACAGTTGAGGGAACTGCATTAGGAGTGGTTAAAGATGTTAAAACCACATACCACTATTCAACTTGTATTTTTACAAAAGTAACTTGCGGAGATCTAGATCTGGACTGATCTATCTTTGATTTAACTGCATCACTTTTCTGTGCTTGTTACCTTTGTAGCTAGCCAAAGGTCTTATCAGTTTATTCGCAGCGTGTTGCTCCATTATGTGAGCGGACCAACCTGTAATTCTTGAAATTACAAATATGGGAGTGAAAAAATCAGTATCAAATCCCATTAGATGATAAGTAGGTCCTGTTGGATAATCTACATTAGGGTGAATATTTTTCTCTTTGATCATCACTTTTTCAACAATGTCATAGATTTTTTCAAATTTTTTATCTTTCTTAAGTTTAGCCACTTTACCAAAGTATTTTCGCATAGTTGGAACTCTCGAGTCACCTGATTTATAAACTCTATGACCAAATCCCATCACCACTTCTTTATTTTTAAGCGCATTGTTTATCCATTTTAATGCATTTTCTGGTTTTTTAATTTTATTCATCATATGCATCACTTCTTCATTAGCCCCGCCGTGAAGTGGGCCTTTTAAACTTGCAATTGCACCTGTAATTGCTCCGTGTATGTCAGATAAGCTACTGGTAATTGTTCTTGCTGTAAAAGTTGAAACATTAAAACTATGTTCTGCATATAAAATTAAAGATACATCAAAAGCTTTAACAATTTCTTTTTGTGGAACTTTTCCAAAACACATATAAAAAAAGTTTTCAGCAAAGGTTAATGTTTTTTTAGGTTTAATTATTTTTTTACCTTTTCTTATTCTATAAAAAGCAGCTAAGGCAGTTGGAGTTTTTGCAAAAATTCTTAGAGCTTTTCTCATATTTGCTTCTGGTGAAGAATCTGTAGTTTCTTTATCCTCTAATCCCATTACACTCACAGCTGTTCTTGCAACATCCATTGGATGAGATTTCTTTGGCATATGTTTTATTATTTCATATAAATTTTTTGTTAGTTCTCTGTTGTTTCTTTCTTCTTTTTCAAATTGTCTAAGTTGGATAGTATTCGGGAGATCCTTATTAAGAATAAGATATGCAACTTCCTCAAATCTACAATATTCACATAAATCTTGAGCTGCATACCCTCTATAAGTAAGAGAATTTATTTCTGGCATTACTTTTGAAACTTCCGTTTCATCTACAACAATACCTAGTAAGCCTTTTTTAATATCATCACTCATTATTCATGTCCTTCCGTACTAAAATTATAAATTTTTTCATCTAATGAATTATATTTTTCATAATCGACTAATTCGTAAAGTCTTTTCCTAGTTTGCATCTTATCAATAATGTTATTTTGATGTCCATTTGCATAAATGTCTCTCAATCCGTCTTCGACATTTTTCATTGCTAATCTTTGTGAGGTTACTGGATAAATAACTATATTATACCCAAAATTTTCTAATTCTTTGTAATTAAACAATTTCGATTTACCAAATTCAGTCATATTAGCTAACAAGTAAACAGACAATTCTTTACGAACTTTTTCAAAATCTTTTTCATCTTCAAGAGCTTCTGGGAAAATAATTTCAGCACCAGCATCAATGTAGGCTTTGCATCTTTCAATCATTTTATCTAAACCTTCAACACTTTTAGCATCTGAACGTGCAATAATTTTAAAATTTCGATCTTTTTTAGTAGCAACACATTCTTTTATTTTTTTAACCATAGCATCAGTTGAAATAAGTTCTTTATTATCAAGATGCCCACATCTTTTTCTTTCAATCTGATCCTCTAGGTGAACACCTGTTATTCCAAAATCTTCAAATGTTTCTATGGTTTCTTTACAAGATTTAAATCCTGTATCGATATCAACTATTGTTGGAAGATTAGTTACTCTCGAAATTAGATAAGATCTTGTGCTAACATCTTGTAGAGTTGTTAAGCCAATATCAGGAAAACCAAGATCATTAGCCATTACTCCACCGGATACATAAACTGCATCATATCCAATTTCTTCTATAAGCTTTGCTGTCAAAGGATTGTATGCACCTGGCACTCTTAATATTTTATTTGATTTTAATTTTTGATCAAAATCTAATCTTTTTTGACTTGGTTCTTTTTCTACAAAGTGCATTAAAAAATTCCTTTTTTATTATTTCGTTTTAATTTATTTCTTCTAACTTTAATATTCAATTTATGAAGTTGACCTGATTTTAAATTTCTTAAATTTTGTACTGTTTTTAAAAAACGATTGCTTTCTTTCTTATCCAAAATACCCTCAGTTAAAGTTAAAAATTTATTTATATAATTTTCTCTCTTAAACGGTCTTGCTCCATATGGATGTGCGTCTGCTCTATCAAGTTTCTCTGTTATTTTTTTTCCATTGTTAAGTGTTACAACTACTTTAGCTCCAAAAGCTTTATTTTTTGGATTTGGATCATGATATTTCTTTGTCCATTTTTTATCTTCATATGTTTTAATTGATCTCCAAATTTTAATTGTACTTTTTCTATTTGCTCTTGCTTTAGTATAAGATTTAACATGATGCCAATCTCCGTCTTCTAAAGCTACAGCAAATATATACATTATAGAATGATCTAATGTTTCTCTACTAGCCTTGGGATCCATTTTTTGTGGATCATTAGCACCTGTTCCAATCACATAATGAGTGTGATGACTTGTAAAAATATCAATTTTTTTTATATAATTTAGATTATTAATTTTTGTTTTTAGCTTTTTAGCTAGATCAATTAATGCCTGGGATTGATATTCAGCAGAATATTCTTTTGTATATGTCTCTAATATAGTTTTTTTACTCTCACCTTTTTTTGGTAAAGGGACTTTGTAGTTTGCTTTTTTTCCATCCAATATTCTTGCTATTACACTATCTTCACCTTCATATATTGGACTTGGAGCACCTTCACCTCTCATAGTTCTATCTACAGCTTCGATAGCAAGCTTACCAGCATGAGCAGGAGCATAAGCTTTCCAACTTGAAATTTCTCCTTTTCTAGATTGTCTCGTAGATATTGATGTATGTAATGCCTGTTGAACAGCTTGATATATAGTTTCAGTATTTAATTTTAGCATTGTTCCTAATCCAGCAGCAACACTAGGGCCTAAATGAGCAATGTGGTCAACTTTATGCTTATGTAAACAAATCCCTTTTACTAAATTAACTTGAACTTCGTATGCAGTAATTATTCCTCTTAATAAATCCAATCCACTTTTTTTGTTTTGTTGTGCTACACTAATAAGAGGAGGAATGTTGTCACCTGGATGACTATAATCTGCAGCTAAGAAAGTATCATGAAAATCTAATTCTCTAACAGCTGTACCATTTGACCATGCTGCCCATTCACAATCAAATTTTAATTTTGAGTTTACACCAAATAAAGTTGCACCATTTTTTCTAGGGTGTCTTAAAGCCATTTCTCTAGATGAGATTACTGGCTTTCTGTTTAATGAAGCAATTGCAACAGAAGCATTATCAATAATTCTATTGATAACCATTTCAATAGCATCTTTATTTAATTTAGCATTATCGCTTGCTATCTCTGCAATTTTCCACGCAAGCTGTTTCTTCTTTGGAAGATTAATTTTTGATGGATATACTTTAACTGTGTGTAATAACAAAATTACTCCTTATTTGTGATTTTGTTTTAATAGTTAAAATAAATTAATCAATATTAAAGATATTCTGATACTATTTTCTCAATGCCTACAAAGTCTTTTATAATGTGATTATGATAAATTTCCTCAGATCTTTTTTCTGTATATCCATATTTTAGTAATATTATTGGAATTTCAGCAGCCTTAGCAGCATTAGCATCTGTCTCGCTGTCACCGATCATAATCGATTTATTTTTATCTCCATCTAAAATCTCAATTGTAGTTGTTAAATGTCGAGGGTCTGGTTTGCAATATTCAAAAGTATTATAACCCGCAACATATTCAAAATAATCATAAATCCCAATTTTTTTTAAAAGATCAACTGCTAAGTGTTCAGTTTTATTTGTACATACTGCCATAGAAATATTTTCATTTTTACACCAATTTAAAAATTCCTTAACACCATTAATTAATTTACTTTCATGTAAAATATTTTTTCCATAATAGGATAAAAATTCATCAGTCATTTCGTTTTGAATTTTTTCATCAAACCACTTCCATTGACCATTAGCTTTTGCCATCATAGCTTTTGCTCCTTTGCCAACAGCATTTTTTAATTCTCCTAAAGTTTTTGTAGGATAACCAAATTTTTTCATTACATGGTTATGTGCGCGTATTAAATCTGGAGCGGTATCCACTAATGTGCCGTCTAAATCAAATAAAATTGTAAATTTTTGTTTCATTATTAAAGTATTTTAAAGAAATAAATTGTGAATTAATCAAACAATATACTTAATATAAATAAGGTCAAAATGAAAGACTCAAGTCAAAAAAAAACTCAGAGAAAAATTTATAAAATCAGGAGTTAAGATGATTGGCCCTGAAACTATTTTTTTTTCGAAAGATACAAAGATTGGAAAGAAAGTAACTATAGAACCTTATGTCGTTATTGGTTCTAAGGTTAAAATTGGGAACAATGTAATTGTAAAATCTTTTTCACATTTAGAGTCATGTAAAATTGAGAATAAAGTTGAGATAGGTCCATATGCCAGAATAAGACCCAATACAATTTTAAAAGAAGGATCCAAAGTAGGTAATTTTGTAGAGATTAAAAAAAGTACTTTAGGGAATAAATCTAAAGTTAATCATTTATCTTATGTGGGAGATGCTCAAATAGGAAAATCTGTAAATATTGGAGCAGGTACAATTACTTGTAATTATGACGGAGTAAACAAGAATAAAACAAATATTAAAGATAAAGTATTTATAGGTTCAAACTCTTCCTTAGTTGCCCCAGTCACTATAAATAAAGATAGTATTGTTGGAGCTGGATCAGTAATAACAAAGAATGTTAGAAAAAAATCTTTGGCACTTACAAGGTCACCACAATTAGAGGTTAAGAATTACAAAAGAAAGAAAAAATAATTTATGTGTGGAATTATTGGAATATCTAGCAACAAACCTGTTTCTGCAAATATAATTAATTCATTAAAAAAATTAGAATACAGAGGATATGATTCAGCAGGTATAGCGACACTTTCAGATGGTGAAATTAATGAAATAAAATCCGAGGGAAGAGTAGATAAATTAGAAAATAATTTTGATTTAAAAAACTTAAGAGGAAACATTGGTATAGGGCATGTAAGATGGGCTACTCATGGAATTCCTAACAGTTTAAATGCACATCCTCATTCCTCTCACAATGTATCAGTAGTTCACAATGGAATTATTGAAAACTCTACAATATTAAAAAAACATTTAACTAACAAAGGACACAAATTTAAATCACAGACAGATACCGAAGTAATCGTTCATTTAATAACAGAAAATTTAAAAACTTCAGAACTCGAGGAAGCTATAACAAAAACATTAAAACAGCTCCATGGTAGCTTTGCTCTTGGAATTGTTTTTAAAGAGATGCCAGACTTAATAGTTGGTGCTAGAAGAGGATCACCGCTAGCTGTTGGCTATGGTCCAAATGAAAACTATCTAGGATCAGACTCCTATGCTTTGAAATCTATGACGAATAAGATCACGTATCTTGATGATGGTGAATTCTGTTTTGTAAAAAAGGATGAAGTTCTTTTTTTTAATGAAGAAGGAAAAAAAGTTAATAAAAAAATATTAGAATTATCATTAGATGAAGCTAGTTATGACAAAGGTGATTTCAAACATTTTATGGCAAAAGAAATTGAAGAACAACCAACAACAATTAAAACTGGAATAAAAGAATACGTAGATAATGTAAATAAAGAGATAAATATTTTTAATTTTCCATGGAAAATAGAAGAGATTAATTCAATAACTTTAATTGGATGTGGAACTGCATACCATTCTTGTTTAATGGCTAAATATTGGTTTGAGGAACTTACAACTTTAGATGTAAACATAGATATAGCGTCAGAATTTAGATATAGAAAAAATAGATTTAAAAAAGACACTTTATATATCTTTGTTTCTCAATCAGGTGAGACTGCAGATACTTATGCAGCTTTAGATATATGTAACAAAAACAGCATGAAAACATGCGCTGTAGTTAATGTAATCGAGAGCTCAATAGCAAGAGATTCTAATTTTGTTTTACCAATTCATTGTGGACCTGAAATCGGAGTTGCTTCAACAAAAGCATTTCTAGGTCAAATACTTGTTTTATATATTTTAGCTTTAAAACTTGGATCAATCAGAAATGAAATAGAAAAAAAACAATACCAAGAAAAACTTAAAGACTTAAAAGCTTTGCCTGGCTTAATAGAAAAAACATTACTTCATGATAATGACATCCAGGCAATATCCTCAACATTTAACGAGGCAAAGGGTTCAATGTTTTTAGGAAGAGGTTATTCATATCCGATAGCTTTAGAAGGTGCACTAAAACTTAAAGAACTTTCATATGTTCATGCTGAAGGATATCCAGCGGGGGAAATGAAGCATGGACCTTTAGCTTTAATAGAAGAGGGAATGCCTGTAGTGGTTTTGGCACCTAGAGATAATTATTACAAAAAAACAATTTCGAACATGCAGGAAGTGATTGCTAGAGGGGCAAAAGTGTTATTGATAACCAATAAGAGTAAAGATGAAGTTGTGTCTGAAAATATATGGGAAACTATTGAAGTTGAGAATACAAATGATGACTTACTTCCATTCCTTTTGACTATTCCACTTCAAAAACTTGCTTATTACTCTGCTCTTAAAAAAGGTTATGACATTGATAAGCCTAGAAATTTGGCTAAATCTGTCACTGTTGAATAAACTTTAAACTCTGTTAAAACACCCTTAGGTTGAATATGAAAAGTTGGAAAAAAAATAGTTGGAGAAAATATTCTGTAAAACATATTCCAGAATATCCAGATAAAAAAGAACTGGATAATGTTTTGGATAAGATAGGAACATTTCCTCCATTAGTATTTGCTGGAGAAACAAGACATCTTAAAACTCAATTAGCTGATGTGGTTGATGGGAAAGCCTTTTTGCTTCAAGGTGGAGATTGTGCTGAGAGTTTTGCAGAATTTAATCCAGATAACATAAGAGATACATTTAAACTAATGTTGCAAATGTCATTAGTTTTAACATACTCAGCTTCATTACCAGTAGTAAAAGTAGGAAGAATAGCTGGTCAATTTTCAAAACCTAGAAGTGCACCAACTGAAACAAAAGATGGAGTAGAGCTTCCGAGTTATTTAGGTGACAACATAAATGCTATGGAATTTACTGAAAAAGCTAGAGTTCCAGATCCTAAAAGATTATTCAAAGCATACTCACAATCGGCTGCAACTTTAAACTTAATCAGAGCATTTTGTCATGGAGGTTTTGCAGATCTTAAGAATGTACATAATTGGAATTTAGGATTTATCAAAAATTCACCAGAATTAAAAAGATTTAAAGAATTAGAAGATAATATTGCAAATGCATTAGCTTTTATGGATGCATGTGGAATTACCTCAGAATTTAATAGAAGATTAAAAACGGTTAATTTTTGGACTTCACATGAAGCTTTATTACTTCCATTTGAAGAGACTATGACCAGAGTGGATTCTACTACTGGAGAAAATCATGACACATCCGCTCACTTTGTTTGGATTGGAGACAGAACAAGACAATTAGATGGTGGTCATGTTGAATTTTGTAGAGGTATAGAAAATCCAATAGGAATTAAATGTGGACCAACCTTAAAGGCCGATGATTTAATTGATCTTTGTAATAGAATAAACCCAAAGAATGAAAAAGGTAAAATCACACTAATATCAAGATTTGGTGCAGATAATGTTTCAAAATTTTTACCAAAATTAATTAGGGCAATAAAAAAAGAAGGTTTAAATGTAATTTGGTCATGTGATCCTTGTCATGGAAATACAGTAAAAGCTGCGACAGGATTTAAAACAAGACCATTTAACAGTGTTTTAAAAGAGGTTAAAAATGTTTTTGCATGCCACCAAAGTGAAGGAAGTTACGCAGGTGGTCTTCATATAGAACTGACAGGTCAAAATGTAACCGAATGTATTGGTGGAGCACAAAAGATATCAGAAAAAGATTTATCATCAAGATATCACACGCATTGTGACCCAAGACTAAATGCAAACCAAGCTTTAGAATTAGCTTTCTTGATTTCAGATGAGATAAAAAAGAATAGCTCTTATTCTAAAAATGCAGATAGAGCGGCATCTTAAGACATTGTAAAATTTTAAATATTTAATACTTTTGAAACATGAACGCCTCAGAAAAAGTAAATTTTATTTCTAATTGGATTAAAGATTATGTAAATAATATGCCAAGAACGGCTGAGTCATTAGTTATTGGAATTTCTGGAGGAATAGATTCGTCAGTTTCTAGCACATTAAGCGCAATGACAGGTTTAAAAACTATTGTTTTGTCAATGCCAATCAAACAGAAATCACATCAACATGATTTAAGTTTAAAGCATCAAGAGTGGTTAGTTAATAATTTTAAAAATGTTGAAGCACATACTATTAATTTAGATGAGTTATTTTTAGCTTTTAGTTCTAGTTTATCAAATTTTGATAACGAACATGGGATGGCGAACTCTAGAGCTAGATTGAGAATGACAACGCTTTATCAAGTTGCTGCAGCGAATAAAGGGATAGTAGTTGGAACTGGAAATAAAGTTGAAGATTTTGGTGTTGGGTTTTACACAAAATACGGAGATGGTGGTGTAGATATATCTCCTATAGCTGATTGTAACAAAACTGAAGTTTGGGAACTTGGAAAAGAGCTTAGAATTTTAAAAGAAATTATAGATGCGGCCCCTACGGATGGTTTATGGGACGATGGAAGAACTGATGAAGGTCAACTTGGACTAAAATATGAGGAATTAGAAGAAGCTATGGATAATCCTAATTCAGCTAATCGAGCTAAATACGAAACTATAAGAAAACAAAATTTGCATAAAATGGAGCCAATTCCTGTATGCAAAATTCCAAATTAATCAAATAGATTCACAAATCTATTTTTTAAGTATATTCCTAAAATAATGAGTAAAGATATTTTTTTAACAAACAATCTAACAAATAAAAAAGAGAAGTTTGTTCCACTTGATAAAAATAACATTAGAATGTATGTGTGTGGTCCAACAGTTTATGATGATCCCCATATTGGGAATGCGAGACCAATAGTTGTATTTGATATTCTATTTAAAATTTTTAAAAAAAATTATCCTAAAGTTACTTATGTACGAAATATTACAGATGTAGATGATAAAATTATTAAATCTTCAAAAGAAAATAACATTTCAATTTCAGAATTAACAAGCAAAGTAACTGAAAGTTTTAGTAAAGATTGTCATTACTTAAATTGTGAGGAGCCAACCCATCAACCTAAAGCAACAGAAAATATAGATTTGATGATTGAAATGATTTCTGAATTAATAAAAAAAGAATTTGCTTATGAAAATAATAAGCATGTTTATTTTGAGGTTAAAAAATTCAAGGATTATGGTCAACTCTCAAATAAAAAATTAGATGAACTTATTGCTGGATCAAGAGTAGAAGTCAGTGAAAATAAAAAAAATTCAGAAGATTTTGTTTTATGGAAACCTTCAGAATCTGATGAACCATCATGGGAGTCTCCATGGGGAAAAGGAAGGCCAGGATGGCATCTCGAGTGTTCAGCAATGTCAAAGAAATTTTTAGGAGATGAGTTTGATG
The DNA here is from genome assembly GCA_902571425.1 of uncultured Pelagibacteraceae bacterium. Lineage (GTDB taxonomy): Bacteria > Pseudomonadota > Alphaproteobacteria > Pelagibacterales > Pelagibacteraceae > Pelagibacter. Next base: position 180,321 of record CACGBZ010000002.1, read on the forward strand.
TTCATGGAGGTGGTATAGATTTGTTATTTCCTCATCATGAAAATGAAATAGCTCAATCAATATGTGCTAATGATACAAAAATATTTGCAAAATTTTGGATGCATAATGCATTCATCACTATGTCTAATGAAAAGATGGCCAAGTCTCAGGGAAATATTTTAAAAATAAAAGATTTTAGAAATAAGATTAGCGGCCAAGTTTTAAGATTAGCTTTACTAAGCGCAAATTATAAACAACCATTAGATTGGAGTGATAAACTTCTGGACGATTGTCAAAACACGATAAATAAATGGTACAATTCATATTTAGATATTGAAAATAATTCTAAAGTTTCTGATGAAATTCTTCAGCCACTTTACGATGATTTAAACACACCTGGATACATTGCTAATTTACATCAATTATATGACAAAGCTCAAAAAGGTAACAATGAAGATAAATCTTTATTTGTTTCTGCTTGTCAATTTGTAGGACTATTAAATGAAAGTAAAGAAAATTGGCTTAAATTTAAAATTAGCAAAGCTTTAATTTCTGAAAAAGAAATTTTACAAAAAATTCAGGAAAGAAATAAGGCCAGAGAGAACAAAAATTACGAAGAAGCTGATAAAATTAGAAATGAGCTTTTAGACAAAGGTGTTTTAATAGAAGATAAAGATGGTAAAACGACATGGAAATTTAAATGAGCAAAGAACAACTTTATATATTTGACACAACACTACGTGATGGCGCACAAACCCAAGGTATAGATTTTTCAATTGATGATAAGGAAAAAATCTCATCAGCATTAGATAAATTAGGTGTGGATTATGTTGAGGGAGGATGGCCAGGAGCAAATCCAACCGATACTGAGTTTTTCAATAAGGATCATAATTTTAAAACAACGAAATTAACTGCATTTGGAATGACTAAAAAATCTGAACATAGTGCAGAAAATGACCCTATGCTCTCATCATTAATTAATTCAAAAAGTACTTCTGTTTGTTTGTTTGGAAAATCATGGGATTTTCAAGTGGATGTCGCATTAGGAATAAGCAATGAACAGAATTTAATGAATATAAGTGAAAGTACAAAACACATTGTTAAATCTGGCAAAGAGTTCATGTTTGATGCCGAACATTTTTTCGATGGATATAAAGCTAATCCAGAATATGCAATGTCATGTTTAAAAGCTGCTTTTGATAATGGTGCTAGATGGATTGTATTATGTGATACTAACGGTGGTACACTTCCACACGAGATAACAGAAATTGTATCTAAAGTAAGCAAGCAAATTCCAGGAAAAAATTTAGGAATACATGCTCATAATGATACAGAAAATGCAGTTGCTAATAGTCTTGCAGCTGTCCAAGCAGGTGTTAGACAAGTCCAGGGTACTATCAACGGTTTGGGTGAAAGATGTGGAAATGCTAATTTAATGTCATTAATTCCCTCTTTTTTTTTAAAAAAAGATTTTTCAGATAAGTTTGAATTAAGCATCAAAAGAGAAAATTTAAAAAATTTAACTCAATGCTCGAGATTATTAGATGAGATATTAAATAGAAAACCTAATAAACATTTACCTTATGTTGGAGCTTCTGCTTTTTCTCACAAGGGTGGTATGCATGTTTCTGCAGTTCAAAAAGATCCAAAAACTTATGAACATATAAATCCAGAAGAAGTTGGAAACTCTAGAAATATAGTTGTTTCAGATCAATCGGGACAATCAAACATAATGTCGAGATTGAATTCGATAGGAATTAAAGTTGAAAAAAGCGATCCAAAAATTAAAAAACTTTTAGATGAAGTGAAAGATCGAGAATTTATTGGTTATAGTTATGATGGTGCCGATGCATCCTTTGAGCTGTTAGCTCGAAGATTAATGGGGGAGATACCAAGATATATTTCAATTAATGAATATGATGTTTCGGTAAAGAAAGATAATGCAGGAGAAATAGTTTCATATGCAAAAGCTCAATTAGAAGTAGATGGAGACAAAATTTTGTGTGAAGGACAAGGAAATGGACCTGTTAATGCTCTAGATAATGCAATTAGAAAGAATGTTAACAAGCTTGCTAAATATTCAGAATATTTGAAAGATTTAAGACTGGTTGATTACAAAGTTAGAATTTTGAACACTGGTACAGAAGCTGTCACAAGAGTTAGTATTGAAAGTACAGATTCGAAGGGTGTTAATTGGTTTACTATTGGAGTATCACCAAATATCATTGATGCATCTTTCAAAGCTCTTGTTGATAGTTTAGATTATAAGTTATTTAAAGATAAAGCTCCTGGAAGTTCTTAAGAATGAAAATAAAAAAATTTTCAGAAAAACCATCTGATCTTAAAAGTAGAGTAGGAGCAAAACCAATAGTTTGTTATCCAAATACCAATATTGAAGAAAAAAATTTAAAAATCTTACATTCTGCTCGAGAACACTTAGTTAAAAAAGATGAGATAATAATCCCCCCGAGAGATGCAAAAACTTTTGAAGTTAAATTTGGAGAGTTTTTTAGAGTCGAGAGTGTAGAGGGACCTCAAGTAGGAGATTTAAATTTATTTAATTTAAATAATTTAGATGAAAAATTTTACTCAGGTAAAACAAGAGCACTTTATGGTACTCATCTTTCAGTAGGAGATAAAATGTTTAGTAGTTTTCCCTATCTTAGATCTTTAGCAACAATTACTTGGGACACTTTAGATTGGTATGATTATGATAAAGACGGAGGTTCGGTTCATGATGTCATTGGTACTAGATGTGATCCTTATACATCAAAACTTTTGAGCAATAATGATTATCACTATTGTTGCCATTCAAATTTAACAAGAGCTTTGGTTAAAGAAAAAAATATTCAATTAGATCATGCAGAAAAAATAGTTCATGATGTATTAAATGTTTTTATGTTAACTGGATTTACCAATGATACTAAACAATATTTTATGAAAGCAAGTCCTGTAAGACCTGGTGATTACTTAGAGTTTTTTGCTGAAACAGATTTATTAGGCGCACTTTCTGCTTGTCCAGGTGGTGATTGTGGATCTGAACATTCATCTGATGTTGCAAAATGTTATCCTTTAAAAGTTTCTATTTGGACAATAGATCCAAAATATTTAAATGATATTAAACCATCAGCTATTTCAAACTATAACAGAAATCATGGCATAGATTAATGTCTGTTAAGAATATTTCTTTCATTTTACACAAACCTCAACTCTCTGAAAATATTGGAGCGTGTGCAAGAGGAATGAAAAATTTTAATTTTAATAAACTTATTGTTATTGATCCTAAACCAATATTTCCAAATGATAAAATTTTAGCAACTTCAGTAGGGGCAAAAAATATAATTAACAAAGCAAAGAATTTTGAAAATTTAGAAAAATCTTTAAAAAATATTGATATTGTAATTGCAACATCAGCACGATTTAGAAATAAAAATATTAAACATATTCAGTTAGAAGATTTAAAAAAGATAAATTATAAAAAGAAAATAGCTTTTTTATTTGGTTCAGAAGCATCTGGTCTATCAAATAATGAGATAAGCTATGCAAATTATACTCTTCAAATCCCGACTAATCCAGATTTTAAATCATTAAATCTATCTCACAGCTTAATAATAATTGCTCAATATCTATCAAGCATAATTAATTCAAAAGAATCTTCTTTTAATAAATCAAATAAAGTTAAATCAGCATCTAAAAAAGACATAGTTGCTATTGCAAACCTTTGTATACAGAATCTTGAGGAGATTAATTTTTTTAAATCAAAAGAGAAGAAACCAATAATGCTTGAAAACTTGAGGAATATTTTTTATAGGATGGAATTATCAACCAAAGAAACGCGTATTTTATCAGGGGTATTTGCAAGTTTAGGTAAAAAACGTTGATTGACAAAATGATGAGTAAGTTTATAAAGCCCACTATCAAATGACAAAAAGATTAAACTCTAAACATAAAGTAGACAGAAGATTAAAAGTTAACCTTTGGGGAAGACCTAAAAGTCCTTTTAATACTAGAGCTTATGGACCAGGACAGCATGGTCAAACAAAAACATCAAAGCCATCTGATTATGGAATACAGCTTCAGGCTAAACAAAAATTAAAATCCTACTATGGTAACATTAACGAGAGACAATTTAGAAATATTTACAAAAAAGCAGTAATGCTAAAGGGTGATACAGGTGAAAATTTAATTGGTCTTTTAGAAAGAAGATTAGATGCTGTGATTTACAGAGCAAAATTTGCAACAACAATTTTTTCAGCTAGACAACTAATTAATCATGGCCACGTAAAAGTAAATGGTAAAAAAGTAAATATTGGAAGCTATTTAGTTAGAGAAGAAGATTCAATTGAGATTAGAGATAAATCTAAACAACTTGCAATAATTGATATTGCTCTTGCAAACAAAGAAAGAGAAACTCCAGAATATATTCAGATGGATGAAAAAAATAAAAAACTTAAGTTTGTTAGGGTTCCAAAATTTGAAGAAGTTCCATATCCAATTGTTATGGAGCCTAATTTAGTAATTGAATATTATTCTAGATAATTAGCTTTTAGTCTTAAAATTTATATTTTTGCTTTCAAAAAGTTTTGCCAATTCACCGCTTTCGTACATTTCTTTGACTATATCACACCCACCTATAAATTCATTTTTAATATAAAGTTGAGGAATTGTTGGCCAATCACTAAAAACCTTAATTCCCTCTCTTAAATTTTGATTTTCTAAAACATTGATACCTTTAAAATTTACTTCAAGGATCTTTAAAATATTTGAAGTAGCCATTGAAAATCCACATTGTGGAGCATCAGGTGTGCCTTTCATAAACAAACATACTTCGTTGTTTTCAATTTCATTTTTTATTAAATCATTTGTTTGTTGATCCATTTAACTCTCCTTTGTTTTTATTGCTAATGCGTGAAGTTCATTACCCATTCTACCTTTTAATGAATTGTAAACCATTTTATGTTGCTCAATTTTACTTTTTCCAGAAAATTGAGATGATGTAACTGTTGCTGAATAATGATTTCCATCACCTGCTAAATCTTGTATTTCAACAATTGCATCTGGCATTGCTTCTTTTATGAAATTCTCAATTTCTTTTAAATCCATTGCCATTATTTACTCATATAGTTTGTGAGCCAACTTTTATTAGAAGTTGATAATTCGTCAATTGTAACTTTTGTCTTATCGTTAATATATAGTTCATTTTCAATAATTTTGCCAAGTTCATCAAAATGGACTGCATTTTTATTCAATATATCTGCTACTTTTTTTAGATCTTTATTGTTTATTTCTATAATATACCTTCCTTGATCCTCAGCGAACAAGTATTCTATTTCATTAATCAAATATTTAGGTTTTTTAATATTTATTCCTTTATCTCCTTTAATGCACATCTTTACAACAGCAGTAATTATGCCGCCTAAAGAAACGTCATGTGCACTTTTTATTAATTTATTATCAATCAATTTAAGCAATGTTTCTCCATTATTTTTTTCATTAAATAAATTTACTTCTGGTGGCGGTCCATTTTTTTCATCTAAAATAGTTCTTGCAAATAAACTTTGATCAATATGTCCCTCGGTTTTTCCAATTACTAAAACTAAATTATCAACTTCTTTAAAATCCATAGTAATCATATTTTTATAATCTTTGATTAACCCAACTCCACCAATTGCAGGCGTAGGTTTTATACCCAGATCTTTCGTTTGGTTATAGAAAGATACATTTCCAGAAACCACCGGAAACTTTAAATATTCGCTTGCTTCACCAATGCCTTGAACACATTCAACAAACTCACCCATGTTTTCTTCATTTTCAGGACTACCAAAATTTAAACAATTAGTAATAGCAATTGGTTTAGCACCAACAGATATTAGATTTCTGAAACTTTCACAAACCACTTGTTTTCCACCCGTTAGAGGATGGGCCCAACAATAAACTGCAGATGAATCTACAGAAGCAGCTACAGCTTTATCCGTTCCATGAACTCTTACAACACCAGCATCCCCACCAGGTTTTTGTATTGTATCTCCCATGACTGTATGGTCATACTGTTGCCAAATCCATTCTTTGCTACATATATTTGGATTGGCTAAAATTTTCTTTAACACATCAATAATTTTTAAATGTTTAATGTCTTCTTTTTTAATTTTATTCTTTTTAGGAAGTTTTGCTTTTTTCCATTTACGATCATACATGGGAGAGTTTTCAACTAAAGTATTAACTGGAATATCTGCCACTTTTTCTTTATCAAAATAAAGTTCTATTTTTTTTGACTTAGTAGTTTTTCCAATCACAGCAAAATCTAAGTTCCATTTATCAAATATTTTTTTTGCTTGTTCTTCTTTGCCGTTTTCTAAAACAATCAACATTCTTTCTTGACTCTCTGAGAGCATAATCTCGTAAGGTGTCATTTTAGTTTCTCTGCATGGTACTTTGTTTAAATTAATTTCAATTCCAAGGTTCCCTTTAGATGCCATTTCAATACTTGAGGATGTTAAACCAGCTGCACCCATATCTTGAATAGCTATAATGGAGTCTCCAGCCATTAGCTCTAAACAAGCTTCTAGTAAAAGTTTTTCAGTAAACGGATCTCCAACTTGAACTGTTGGTTTTTTTTCCTCAATTTTTTCATCAAAGCTAGCTGAAGCCATACTTGCACCATGTATTCCATCTCTCCCAGTTTTAGATCCAACATAAATAACAGGCTTATCTAAGCCGGCTGCTTTAGAGTAAAAAATCTTATCTTTTTTTACTAATCCTAATGTCATAGCATTAACCAAAATATTTCCATTATAAGAGCTATCAAAACTTGTTTGGCCAGCAATTGTAGGAACACCCATACAATTTCCATAACCACCTATTCCATGAACAACACCTCTTAATAAATTTTTCGTTTTTTTATGTTGCGGTGATCCGAAATGAATAGAGTTTAAGTTAGCTATTGGTCTCGCACCCATTGTAAATACATCTCTCATTATTCCTCCAACACCGGTAGCAGCACCTTGGTATGGCTCAATAAATGAAGGGTGATTGTGACTTTCTATTTTAAAAACTACAGCATCATTATCCTCAATATCGATAACTCCAGCATTTTCCCCAGGACCTTGAATAACCTTCTTTCCTTTAGTAGGTAGTTTTTTTAGGTGTAATCTTGATGATTTATAAGAACAATGTTCATTCCACATTGCAGAAAAAATACCTAGTTCTGTGATGTTAGGAGTTCTCTTTAATAGTTCACAAATTTTAGCGTATTCATCTTTTTTTAAACCGTGATCAACTGCTACTTGCTCGTTTACAATCATTTTAAGTTGTTTATTAAGTTTTTAAAAAATAATGATCCATCCTCGCCAGATAAAGATGTATCAATCATTCTTTCAGGGTGGGGCATCATTCCTAGAACATTTTTTTCTTTATTAAATACACCGGCAATATTTTTTATAGACCCATTAGGATTAAACTGGTCTACTATTTTTCCATTTTCATCACAATAGTTAATAGCTATTTGATTATTATCTTCAATTTCTTTTAATTGATCATTGGTACAAAAATAATTCCCTTCATTATGAGCTATATGGAATTCAAAAACTTCTTTATCAACATTTTTAAAATATTTATTTTTTTTATCTTTAATTTTTACAAAAACATTTTTACAAATAAATTCTAAATATTTATTTCTAAGCAAAACACCTGGAACTAAACCAGTTTCTACCAATATTTGAAATCCATTACAGATACCCATAACTATACCTCCTGAATTTGCAAAATTAATTACAGACTGCATTATTTTTGATTTAGATGCCATACTTCCACATCTTAAGTAGTCCCCATATGAAAAACCACCTGGTAATACAACCAAATCACTTTTTGGTAATTCAGAATCAGCATGCCAAACCATTTTGTTTTTAAATCCAAACTTCTTCAACGCGACATCCATGTCTCTGTCACAATTTGAACCAGGAAAAGTAATAACTGATGATTTCATTAATTACTTTGGATCAATAATTTTATAATTTTCAATTACAAGATTTGCCAAAAGTTTTTTACACATTTCTTCAACTTTTGCTTTTGCTTTGTCGTTATCAGTTTCTTTAGTGTCTATTTCAAAATATTTACCTTGTCTAACTTCATTAACATTATCAAAACCCATTCCATCTAGAGTTTGATGAATAACTTTTCCTTGTGGATCAAGTACATCTTTTTTTAAAGTTATGATTACTGAAATTTTCATTTTTTCTTTCTTTTGACCGAAGATAATTTAGTTACATTTACTGCTGAAACATTGGATTGTTCATGGAGTATACCTAATCTTTTTGCAACTTCAGTATAGGCTGGAATTAAATCACCCAGATCTTGTCTAAATCTATCTTTGTCTAACTTTTTTTCTGTAATACTGTCCCATAATCTGCAAGTATCAGGACTTATTTCGTCTGCTAAAATAACTTCGTTTTTTCCATCAATTTTAACTCTTCCAAATTCTAATTTAAAATCGATAAGTTTAATTCCAACACCCCTAAACATCCCAATCATAAAATCATTAATTCTTAAAATCATTTTTTTAACTTTATCTATTTCAGTCTTTGATGCCCAATCAAATGCTAAAATATGCTCTTCAGATATTAATGGGTCTCCAAGCTTGTCATCTTTTAAGCAGTATTCAATTAGAGGCTCTTTCAAAATAGTACCATCCTCAATACCTAATCTTTTAGTAATTGAACCTGTTGCAACATTTCTTACAATGAATTCGATCGGAATTATTTCTACAAGCTTTATAATTTGCTCACGCATATTTAATCTTTTAATCAAATGATTTTTAATTCCTATTTGAGTGAGGTTAGAGAGTATATGTTCTGATATTCTATTATTTAGAACACCTTTACCTTCAATGGTAGTTTTTTTTTGATTATTGAATGCAGTTGCATCATCTTTAAAATATTGAATAACTAAATTTTTATCATTTGTTGCATAAATGATTTTTGCTTTGCCTTCGTATAATTTTTTACCTTTTTTCATTATTTAAAAACTCTTCTAAAGATAAAATTTACATTTTTAAAGTGCTTAGAATAATTAAATATAGATTTTAGTTTTTTTGGTGAAATTTTACTCATTATAAATTTATCAGATGAAATTACGTCAATTAAGTTTAAATTTTCTGCAAAACATTTTTTCGCATAAGATTGAACTAATCTATAAGATTTTTCTCTGCTTAATCCTGTTTTAGTTAATTTCAACATAACTTCTTGAGAGAAAATTAAACCTTTTGTTAAATTTAAGTTTTCAAGCATTTTTTTAGGATAGACAATCATGTTATCTATAATATTTGTAAGTCTAACTAATGCAAAATCAGTTGTTATATTAGCATCTGGTCCGATATTTCTTTCAACACTTGAATGAGAAATATCTCTTTCATGCCAAAGAGCTATGTTTTCAAGTGCTGGCACAACTGAACTTCTAACCATTCTAGCTAAACCGGTAAGATTCTCACTTAAAATAGGATTTTTTTTGTGAGGCATTGCTGAGGATCCTTTTTGATTTTTAGAAAAATGTTCTTGTAGTTCATAAACTTCAGTTCTTTGTAGATGTCTTATTTCAATTGCTACTCTTTCAATAGATCCAGCAATAATACCTAAAACAGAAAAATAAAATGCATGTCTATCTCTTGGAATCACTTGTGTAGAAATTGGTTCGACTTTCAGACCTAATTTTTTTGCCACATGTTTTTCAACATTTGGATTAATGTTAGCAAATGTTCCAACAGCACCAGATATTGCGCATGTTGATACTTCATCGATCGCATTTTTTAATCTATTTCTATTTCTTTTAAATTCTTCATAAAACGAGGCTAACTTTAAACCAAATGTAATTGGCTCAGCATGAATACCGTGGCTTCTACCCATACAAGGTGTGAATTTATATTTTTTGGCTTGTTTCTTTAAAACTTTTAAAATCTGATCTATATCTTTTAAAATGATTTTACCTGATTGGACCAACTGAATATTAAAACTTGTATCCAAAACATCTGATGATGTCATACCTTGATGCAGGTAGCGTGCTTTAATTCCAGCTTTTTCAGTTACAGAGGTAAGAAATGCTATTACGTCATGTTTTACCTCAGATTCTATTTTGTGAATTCTGCTTACATTAATTCTAGCTTTTTTTCTAACGATTGAAGCAACACCTTTAGGAATTTGACCAAGTTTTTCCATTGCTTCTGCAGCCGCAACCTCAACCTCTAGCCAGATTTTATATTTATTTTCTTCTGACCAAATATCAGTTAATTCTTTACGAGAGTATCTTTTAATCATTAATTATAAGTATGGAGGCTTTGAATAATCTTTAGCAGATTCTGTAAAGATTTCATAACCATTTTCAGTAATTCCTAATGTATGTTCAAATTGCGCAGATAAAGATTTATCTTTTGTAACAGCTGTCCATCCATCATTCAACATTTTAACATCATATTTACCTGAATTTATCATTGGTTCTATAGTAAATGTCATACCAGGTCTTAATTCCATGCCAGTATTTTTTCTTCCGTAATGAAGAATATTTGGTGGCTCATGAAATGTAGTGCTTATTCCATGACCACAAAAATCTCTGACAACTGAAAATCCTTTTTCTTCTACAAAAGATTGAATTTCATAACCGATATCTCCCAATTTAATTCCTGGTTTTAAAATTTTAATTGCTTGCATCATAGAGTCGTAAGTTGCTTCAATAAGATTATTTAACTTTACTGAAGTTTTTCCTATACAAAACATTCTACTTGTGTCACCATAGTGCTCACCTACGATTGCTGTAACATCAACATTTAAAGCATCACCTTCTTGTAAAATTCTATCAGAAGGTATTCCATGACAGACAACATGATTTAAAGATGTACATAAAGATTTTGTAAATCCTCTATAATAAAGTGGAGCAGAGTGGCCACCATTGTCTCTTATAAATTCATAACCTAATTTGTCGATATAATCAGTAGAAACACCTTCTTTAATATAGTCAGTCAACATATCTAGCGTTCTTGCTGCCAAGTTTCCAGCAATCCTCATTTTTTCAAATTTTTCAAAATAATCATTCATTTAGATAATCTTAATAATTTTAATCATAATTACTAATTTTGTTGAATTTATGATAATCTAAAGTATCAGTAAAACATTTTAATACAATGACAACATCAATAATCATTCCAGCAAGATTTGGATCGAGCAGATATAGAGGAAAGCCTTTAGTAAAAATTTTAGGTAAAGAAATGGTTATTCGTGTTGCTGATATTTGTAACAAAATTAAAAATGTAAAAGTCTTTGTTGCAACAGATAGTAAAAAAATTGCAAATGTAGTAAAAAAGTATGGTTATGATTATATATTTACTTCCTCAAATTGTTTAACAGGAACAGACAGGGTTGCTGAAGCATCAAAAAAGATAAGATCAAAAATTTACATAAATGTACAGGGCGATGAGCCAACAATTAATCCAAATGATATAAAAAAAGTAATTAAAACAAAAAAAAAATTTCCAAATCATGTTATTTGTGGGTATGATAAAGTTCACAATTTTGAAAATCCAAAAAATATAAACCTACCCAAAGTTGTAGTAAATTCTAAAGGGGAATTAATTTATATTTCTAGAGCATTAGTTCCTGGTGCAAAGAGAAGCAATCAAAATATTCAATATCACAAACAAGTATGTATTTATGCATTTAACAAAAAACAACTTAAAAAATTCTATTCTACAAAAAAGAAAAGTGAAACAGAAAGTATTGAGGATATAGAGATTTTAAGATTTTTTGACTTAAATGAAAAAATTAAGATGGTTAAATTAAATTCCAATTCTGTAGCTGTTGACGAGATACGTGATGTACAAAAAGCAGAAAAATTATTGAAAAAAAGATTTCAATCAAGTGGCAGAAGAAGATAAATATATTTTAGTGCTTGGATCTAAACCAGGGTCACAATTACCTAATAAAGATGTAAAAAAAATTTATACAGCAAATGGTTCAGCTGAAAGAGCAGATCATTTTAGAAAAAAGTATCCTAATAATATATTAACTTGTATAACTGGAGCAAGAGAGTATTTGAGAAATGAACATGTAAGTAGAAGAATTAATGAGGCAAATCCAGAGAATGTAATTATTAGATCTGGTAAAATAAAATTGCCAAAATCTCTTGAAAATAAAACAAAACTTACATGTTTAACAAATGATGCACAGTGGGATTTTCAAGCTAAATTTTTTAAAAATAGAAAAATATCTTTATTTTTAGGTGAATTACAACATCAAAATAATTTTTTAGACAAAGCATTACATATTATAAAAAGTTTTAAAAATAAAAATATTCAAGGTATTTCAACAGGTTTTTTTTGTATCTTGACTGCTTTAGAAGAAAACCCAGAATCTAAAATAATTATTTCTGGTATTGGTATGAAAGGTGGAAAACAATTTTATAAATCAGAAAGAAGTAATTTTTTTGTATATGATTCAAGAGCTAAAGTTGACAGATATATGATGAGATTAATCTTAAATTCTTATAAAGAAAGATTATTTACAACAGATTTAGATTTATTTGAGACCACAGGTATCAAAATGTGGCAGGGTAATTTATTACAATTGTAATTTTCATTTTTTATTGTATTCATAAGTTATGCTTAAATCACAATTTTCACAAAGAGATCCAAAAGATTTTAAAATTTTAATATTTTATCCAAACTTACATATGAGTGCTCTCATGCCTCAATCAGTTGGAATTTTCACGGCTTTGTTAAAAAGAGAGGGGTATCAACTAGATCTTTTTGATTGTACTTATTATGAGGATATAGACTCTTTAACTTTAGGTAAAAATACAAATGATGAAAAAGTTGAGAATAGAAATGTACATAAATATGATAATAAAGAATGGCATGAAAAAGGAGTAAAGCCTAAAAGAGGTATTGTTGAAGACTTTAAAAAAAAAATAGCTACTTTTCAACCAGATTTAATTTTGGTGTCTGTGTTGGAAAGCACATACTATCTAGCACTCGATTTATTAAAATCCGTACCCGAAAATCAAAGGAATTATAAAACTTTGTTTGGAGGTGTGTTTGCTACTTATGCTGCTGATAAAGTTATTAAGAATGAACTTGTTGATTATGTTTGTAGAGGAGAAGGTGAGGGTGCAGTAGTAGAAATGGCAAACGCTTTATGTGCTGGTGGTAGAATTGATCAAATTAAAAATTTTACAATTAAAGGAAATGGTAACATATACAAAAATGGAATGCGCCCACCAATTGATATAGATACAGTACCAATTCCAGATTGGGATCTATTTGAAGAAGGAAGTCTTTATAGACCAATGCAGGGAAAAATTTGGCGAGCAGTTGGTTTCGAAACCCAAAGAGGCTGTCCCTACACATGCACATTCTGTAATTCACCATCGAATAATGTGGAGTATAAATCTGAGACAGGTGGAAAATTTCATAGAAAAAAAAGTATTGAGAGAATGAAAAAAGAATTAGATTTTTTAGTAAAAAAGTATGACCCTAACCTTATATATTTTGTTGTTGATACTTTTTTAGCAATGTCAAACAGAGAGTTCGATGAAATGAAAGAATTATACTCTGATTATAAAATCCCTTTTTGGATGAACACTAGAGCAGAAACCATAAACGAATATAGGGCAGCAGGTCTTGAAGAGATGAATATGTTAAGGATGAATATAGGTATTGAGCATGGAAACTATGATTACAGAAGAAAATATTTAAAAAGAAATGTTAAAGATGAGGTTCAAATCAGAGCATTTGAAATAGCTGCAGAACATAAATATGCATCTTGCGCTAATAGTATAATTGGAATGCCAGATGAAACTAGAGAGTTAATATTTGATACGATAAATTTTGTAAGAAAACTTCCGGATACTATTGATGCAACAGGTGCATTTATTTTTGCTCCTTATCATGGAACACCTTTAAGAACACTAGCTATTGAAAAAGGGTATATTAAAGAAGATGAAATCTGTTCTTTATCAAATACTAGTGCAAGTATGCTCAATATGCCTACTATATCCAAAGAAGAAATTTCAGGATTAGCAAAGGTATTTAGCTTGTACATAAAGTTTCCTAAAGAACGATGGCCAGAAATTAAAATAGCTGAAAAAGATGATGATGAAGGAAATAAAATGATGACCAAACTTGGAAAAGAGTTTGATAAAACTTACAGACAATTTTCTGCAACAGCTTTAGATCTTCACGATTAAATTAATTTAAAATTTTTCTTTTTAAGTATTTTTTACTAGCTAACAAGATTTCTATTATTGAGGCAAATATTATTGTAGAAACTAAAGTATTTCCAAGAAATGGCAAAGCTAGTGTATAGCAATTTATTAACCCATTTAGAGAATAACCGTAAGATCCCATAGACCAAACGCCAAAATTTGTTAAAATAAAAAATATAAATACTCCAATTAAGCAGCCAAAAATCCTATTCTTTAAATTTTGTACAAAATATTTAGAAATTAAACCAATAAAAATTATGCTTCCCCAAGTAAAAAAAACTAATCCATGGAAACCTATAAACATGTCAGTTATCACAAAACTAATAATTAAAGCGGGTAAGAATTTTAAACCAATTATTGCAGGAACATAAAAACTTAACGCTAATAAGCTTGTAAAATTTGGTGGATGTGGAATAAATCTACTTGCTGCTAATGCAATAAATATACCTAAAGAAATTTTTAAATAATTCATTTACTCAACTATAATAATATTTTTAGTAATAAAAAGTAATTTATAAGTTTAAAAAGATCTATTTAAGCCAAAATTCAATGATCTTCTTAGTTGAGAATAATCTCTAGCAGTTTCATACTTCTCATCAAATAAATTATTAATTTTTAAATGCAAATTATAAGTGCTCCATAAGTTATAGTTAATTATCAAATCATTTACGATGTAATCATCAGTTTTTTCATCATTATATGTTCTATTTCCATTTCCATAATCTCTTGCCATATCAGACCATTTTGTATTAAGAGAAATATTTAAATCATCGATATTTGGTAATAAAAAATTAGTTTTGATATTAATTAAATGCCTCGGAACTCTTACCATTTGAGAGTTTGTATAACTTGAACTTTTATCAGGATCATCTTGTTCTGCACCATCATATGTTGATGTATAAGTATAGTTTAGTGCAAAATTCATTAAATCACTTGGTGTCCATTTAGAATTAAGTTCTAACCCTTGAGATTTAACTGTTCCAGGCATATTTTGAGTCGTGTATGCTGATCCTGAGCTATTTCCAGTTTTCCAGCCTTCCAATACATCATCATATTTTAAATTAAAATATGTAGCCTCAATATTTAAATCTAGCTCATTTATTAGTTTTTCAAAACCAATATCAAAACTTTGACTATTTTCAGCTTTAACATTTTCAAGAGATTGAGAATTAGCCGCATAAACAAAAAACATTTCATATAAGGAAGGATACCTAAATCCAGTTCCATATGAACTTTTTATTTTTAAACTTTTGTCATCAAACAAATATGCAATAGTTGCTCGATGTGAATCTTCATTACCAGCTATAGAATGTTCGTCAAATCTCGATCCAAAAGTAAAATAAATATTATTCGTAAATCTACTTTGAAAATCAAAAAAATTTGACGTTACATAATTATGTTTATCTTTTCTACCAGATAAATCCTTATTATATCCAATCCTGTCATCTTCTCTTTCAAAACCAAAAACAATACTATTATCTAAATTGAAATTGTAATTTCCTGTGTATGACATTGCATACCTATCACCATAGTAATTATCTTGAAGAGCATTGCCACTATTCTCAGTAGCACCATATATCCTTTTAATGTAAGTATTGGCAAATGAAAGCTTATTAGTAAATTTTTTATTATAATCATAAACAAAACTCATATTATATGAAGCTTCTGTTCCATCCACTTCTTCGTCATGTGTTGCAGTTGCTGTATCTATGACTTTATCATATTGAAGATATGTATCAGTATACCTAAGATTACTTTTAAATATTAATTTATCTGAAAACTTATAATCATATTTAGCTATTACTGAATTATTTCTATATCTGTCTTTTTCATCGTTATGCATCATAGCTGAAATTCCATCTGTGTGAAATCTCTCTAAACCTAAATAGAAGCTATTATTTTCATCAGCTCCAGAAAGTGACCCGGCAATATTTTGTAGTCCATTTGATCCAGTGTTATAATGAAATTCTTTATGAAAACCTTTTTTTGGTGTTTTAGTAAATATATTTATAGTTCCTCCAATTGCACCACTACCGTAAACAGAACTTTGATTTCCTTTTAAAATTTCTACTCTTGAAATTTGACTAGTAAGAATATGGTTAAAATCAAAATCATTAGAAACACTAGATGGGTCAGACATTTTTACACCATCAATATAAACAGTGGAATATCTTTTAGGCATCCCCCTTAATTGAATTGCTGATGATGTACCGTAACCGCCACTTTGAAAAAAATTAGTACTGGTACTATTACTTGACAAAACATCTCCCAAAAATATTTCTTTAGAATTTTTGAAAAAATTCTCATCCAGAATTTTTACTGTTGTGCCAACAGTTGATATAGACTGAGGTTTTTTACTTGGTGCAATTACTATTATTGGTATTTCTTTTGAAAATAACGAAGTTGAAAATAATAAATAATAAATAACAATAAGTATTCTTAACATCATAATACATCTTTAATTTTAAACTCCACGAATGGAGCTAAATTTGTTTGTGCCGATGTTAATTTGAAATTGTAGAACTAGACTTTTCCTGGCCTTCATTCAACAGCGGACTATACTGGATGGCACTCGGACTTATGTTTTTTTTAACACTTACCGTTGCAGGAACAGTTAATGACTTACACATTATTCCCCATCACGTTTCAGTACCGCTCGAATATATTGTTTAAAAAAAATCTTGTCAATAAATAAAATTTATTAACTTAAAATTTTTATTTTTTTAAAAATTTTTATATTCTTTTGATTAATTTTACATTTATATGCTAAAAAATTTACACCAGCTTTTTTTGCTAAAAGATAATTTTTGTAATAATCATTATCTATATCTTCAGCTATTTTAAAATATTTCATATTTTGAATTTGTACTAAATATACTAGATAAGCTTTATAACCTTTTTTGATTGCATCAATTAAAGTTAATAAATGTTTAGAACCTCTTGATGTAATTGCATCTGGAAATTCTGCTGTATCTTTATTTCTGAACAAAGTAACATTTTTAACTTCAACAAAGCTTTTTTTTCCATTTTTTTCTATAAAAAAATCAAATCTTGTCTCTTTGTTGAAAAAAACCTCAGGCTTAATAAGATTGCTATTTGTTAGCTCATTAATTAAATTATTTTCTAAAGCATGTTTGACAATATGATTGGCCATGTGTGTATTTACACCAACTAAATTATTTTTAGCTTTAATGATTTCTAGGCTATATTTTAGTTTTCGTTTTGGATCATTATTAGGAAGCAAATAAACTTCATTACCTTCATCTAACAAACCTTTCATTGATCCTGTATTAGGACAATGAGCTGTGATAATTTCTTTATCAAGTTTAACGTCAGTAAAAAACCTTTTATAACGTTTGATTAGTTTACCTTTTATTAAAGACTTGGTAAATTCCATAACTAAATTATATATTTCATATGGATAAAAAAGTAAAAGTTAATGCATCGATTTTAATTATTGGTAATGAAATTTTATCTGGCAGAACTCAAGACACAAATACTTCAACTTTAGCAATTTGGCTTAATTCAATAGGAGTAAATGTTGCGGAAGTTAGAGTAATACCTGATGTTGAAGAGACTATTGTTGAAACTTTAAATTTACTTAGATCAACACACGATTATGTTTTTACAACTGGTGGTATTGGTCCAACACATGATGATATTACAGCTCAGTCAGTGTCAAAGGCTTTTGGAATAAAATATGAAGTTCACAAAGAAGCTTTTAAAATTTTAGAAGTTTATTACCAACCAGGTGAATTTAATGAAGGCAGACAAAAAATGGCCTGGATGCCAGAGAATGCAAAATTAATTTTAAATCCAACAAGTGGTGCACCAGGTTTTAATGTTGAAAATGTATTTTCATTGCCAGGTGTTCCATCCATTTTGAAATCAATGTTGGGTGGCTTGACTAACAGAATAGTAGGGGGGAAGCCTATTAAAAGTCTTACTATAAGTTTAAAAACTGTTGAAAGTGAAATTGCAAATTCATTAACCAAAGTTCAAAATAACAATATAGATGTAGAAATTGGAAGTTATCCTTTCTTCCACGCAGGTAAATTAGGTGTATCAATTGTGATAAGATCAGAAGATCAAAATAAAATAGATGATTGTAATTCTCAAATTTTGCAATTTATTAATGAAAAAAAAATTGAAGTAGTAGATAGGTAATGTTGTATTTTGCGTATGGTAGTAATCTTCATCATTTTCAGATGAAACGTAGATGTAAAGATAGTATTTTCTTAAAAAAAATAAATTTAAAAGACTTCAGATTAACTTTTAGAAGCAAGTATAGAGCTGCAGACATTGAGCCTAAAAAAAATTCTATCGTACCAGGTGGTTTATTTGAAATTTCTAAAAGTGATGAGAAAAAATTAGACGTATATGAAGATTTTCCTATCCTATATAAAAAATATTATTTCTATTATTATGGAAAAAAAGTTATGACTTATATGATGGTTAAAAAAACACCTTTCAAATTTCCAACCGAAAGATATTTAAACGTGGTAAAGAGAGGATATAAAGATTGTAAGCTAGATAAAAAATATCTTTTAAACGCACTTGTGGAAAAAAAGTGAAATTTTTTTTTATAATAATATTATTTATAAGTTTTAATGTTAGTTCAATTTCTTATGCAAAAAGTTTTATAATAGGTGAGGAGTTGAGTGATTATTTTAATTATAATAAGCATGTAAAAATCAAATTGAGCCCTGGAGCATGGCATGTGATCAGAAAAGCTGCGGAAGGAGTTCCAAGACAGCAAATAGTAGGAATTGGAAAAGTAGAAAATAGAGAAATTCAGGAAGTCATTGAGGTCTATGAGGGAAAACTCGCTGGCTATTACGTCAAGTATGTTGATCCAATAATAATTGAATTAGTTTTTAAAAATCAATATGACGGGTGTTATGAGAGGGCAGAATATTATTTGCTTGAATTATATCGCAAAGGAAGCACTTTTAACTGCATGATTGTAAGACATACAGATATGACAAAGTTATTAAATTATCCCGATGATCCAGAAGATAGAGGAATAGCTTCAGCTTATAATTTTTGGATCAAAAGTAAAAATTTAACCCACCCTAAGATTATGCTAGAGTCTTATCACACTTATTTTTCAAGACTAGCAGGAGGCAGATGGTATCAGATAGTTCGATTTATAAATCCAAAAATAATAAATGCTCCTAAATCAAATTTTTTTACAGAAGAAACATCTGAATATCACAAACATAATATTTCTCAATTCCCCGATCATTCCGAAACTATGAATAGATGGATTTCAAATAGTTCTAAATTTCATATGGAATTCGAAACAATGACAAAAGCAAAGAACCGACACAAGTTATTATTGGATAAATATATATTAAATATAAAAACAGAGGTTAAATCTGAGGATCCAATTTTAGATCAATTAAATAAATTAAATGATTTATACAAATCAGGTGCTTTAACAAAAGAAGAATTCGAAAAAGCTAAGAAAAGATTATTAAATTAATTTATGAATGAATCTGAAATAATTAAAAGCATTAATGAAATCGGTATAGCTAAAGTTGAAAACTTTCTTGATAATGAAAATTTAAATATGGTAGAAAAAATATTATCAAAACAAAAGAGTATAAAAAATTCAGAGGATGCATTTCTTTACAGATCAAAGGGTAATTTTTTTTTAAAGAAATTGTTATATTTCAAATTTTTTAAATTTATTAAGTGCTTAAAAATGACAAATTTATCAAAAAAATTAAAACTTCAAGAATTATCTCGTAAAATTAATGGAGGACAAACTAAATTGGTCTCTATTGATAGTTACTATTCTAAAAAATCTACCAATAAAGTCATTGATTGGCATGTAGATCAGGCTTACTCAGGTAAATTAAATCCCACAAGAATATTGGATCCAGATCATACTGTAATAAAATTTTTTGTGTATTTAACAGATGTTGGTCCTGATAATGGATCTTTAGGCTATATACCTGGAAGTAATAAGATATTATATTATTTAAAGCTTGGAATATTTAACAAAGACATAAAATATAAACCTTACTGGCGTTTAGAAGATTTAAGAAATTTGATTCAGGAAAATGATTACAAAAATTACCTTGAGGCAAAAATTGATAAGCGTTTTGTGAGTAATTTTTTAGAGCAATCTCATTTTATTACTACAGATTTTCAAGACACAAAAAAATACGATTACGAACTAAAGAAAGGTGATGCTTTGATTTTTGACGAAGCTGGAGTTCATAGAGGTGCTGCACCTGAAAAAAATGACAGACTTGTTCTAAGATTTGTATACAAGGACATTAATACTCCAGAAAATTAAAAAATTTTACTTATTCCTCTTGTTCAATTATAAATATTAGCATAAATACTCATGAAATTCATTAATGCCCTCGTGGTGAAATTGGTAGACACAAAGGACTTAAAATAGTTTGAGTTGATTATCTCTTTAGTCTCTTATAGTCCCTAATAGTCTTAATCCCTGATAATCTCATAACTTTAGAAATAGATAGATTATTTTTATTGGAAAATATGAATAATAAATTCTTCTAAACTAGTAGCAAACTAGTAGTCAGAGAGATAAAATAAATAAATTTTATTTTTCCCAATCAAATCTTGGAAAAGAGTCAAATATTTTAAATATTCCATCTGACCATTGATTACAAACTTTAGAATATTCTTCATCATTAAGATTAAGACATTTTTGAGATGCAATTTTATATTCATCTTTTCTTAAAACTGTAAAATCTATTGGAGGGCCTACTGTTAGATCACTTTTTAAAGTTGAGTCCATTGATATTAATGCACATCTTGATGCATCACCGATAGAAACATCTGGTTTTATAACTCTATCTAAAATTGGTTTTCCATATTTAACTTCGCCAATTACTAGATAAGGCTTACTGTCAGCAGGTTTTATGTAATTTCCTTGTGAATATATTAAATATAATTCCATAGGTTGACCTTTTATTTGACCTCCAAGAATAAATGTAGATCCTAATAATACTGTATCCGTATTAATTCCTTTTGGTGACGAGTGTTTAATATTTAGTGATCCTATGTAGGAGGCAATTTGATCAAAATCTTTACAAGTATTTAAATTCATTACACCAGTTGTGTTTTTTAAATCTGTATCAATAGATTTAAATACAGCTTGAGATGTTCCAAGGTTACCAGATGTAACGATAATTACAGTTCTATCGCCAACATCATAGGTATACATTTTTGAATATATATTAACATTGTCAAGACCTGCATTAGTTCTTGAATCTGATGCAATAATTATTCCGTCCTTAGCTTTAATGCCAACACAATATGTCATTATTTACTACTATTTAATAAAATCATTATTTTATAATTAATTATTATCATATCAGATATATCTATTATGCATTTGATTATTTCCTTTAACTATTAAAAAATAACATAATGGTTTCTAAATTTTGGAAAAATTACAATTCAGGTGATGCATATGATGGTTATCTAACTAAGGATAATAAGCTTAGAAAGCATGCCTCAATAATTTCTAATATTTTAGAGAGACACGGAAAAAAGAAACTGCAAGAAATAGAAAAAAACTGTCAGAGCACTATAAGTGCTAGAGGTATAAATTTTAGAGTTTATGCTGCAAATAATAGAGCTGAACAGAAGAAGTGGCCACTAGACATAATTCCCAGAATAATACCAAAATCTCAATGGAATAAAGTTTCAAGAGGTTTGAAACAGAGAGCAAAAGCATTAAATTTATTTATAGACGATACGTATAATCAAAAAAGAATTTTTAAAGACAATATAATACCGAAAGAGATAATTTTTAAATCTCCATACTACGTTAAAGAGTGTGAAGGATTTTCTCCCAAATATAAAGCTTGGGCAAATATTTCAGGTATAGATCTTATTAGAAACAAGAATGGTGATTATTTAGTTTTAGAAGACAATTTACGTGTACCGTCAGGTGTTTCTTATATGTTAGAAAATAGAATGGTAATGCGAGATGTCTTTCCAGAGCTTTTTACTAGATATAAAGTTGCTTCAATTCATCAATACACAAATAAACTTTACAACTGTATGACAGAGTGTATTCCAAAAAAAACTTCTAATCCACACATGGTTTTGCTTACACCCGGTGTTTACAATTCAGCTTATTTTGAACATGAGTTTTTGGCTGAGCAAATGGGTATAGCATTAGTAGAAGGCAAAGATCTTTTTGTAGAAAATGATAATGTGTACATGAAAACTGTAAAAGGTCCTTTAAAAGTTGATTGTATATATAGACGACTGGATGATAATTTTTTAGATCCCAAAGCATTCTTTAAAGAGTCTGTTATTGGGGTGCCAGGTCTTTTTAAGTGTTGGCTAAAAAAAAATGTTGGAATAGTTAATGCTGTTGGCACTGGTATTGCTGATGATAAAGTTGTTTATTCTTACGTAAATAAAATGATTACCTATTATTTAGGTGAACAACCAATATTAAATCAAGTGGAAACTTTTTTGTGTCATGATGATACGCACAGAAAATATGTAATTGATAATATTTCAAAACTAGTAGTTAAACCAGCAAATGCATCAGGAGGATACGGAATACTAATTGGACCAAAAGCATCTCAAAAAGAGAAGAACGAAACTATAGACAAAATAAAACATAATCCTAGAGAATTTATTGCTCAACCCTTAGAGGTTCTTTCAACTGCTCCAACAATAACAAATAGCGATATTGAACCACGTCATTTAGATTTAAGACCATTTATTTTAAGTGGTAAAAATAGTTATGTTACTACAGGCGGCTTAACAAGAGTTGCTCTGAGAAAAGGAAGTACAATTGTTAATAGCTCTCAAGGTGGTGGTTCTAAAGATACTTTAATAGTAGATTAAAAAGATACTCCCAAATAAAACTTTAAAAATTCAAGATATTTTTAGTCAATCCAGGACTTTATAGGATAACTAGTAGCAGACTAGTAGTCAGAGAGATAAAATAAAAAAATTTTACTTATTAGACTTGTTGAAATATAAATATTAGCATAAACACTCATGAAATTCATTAATGCCCTCGTGGTGAAATTGGTAGACACAAAGGACTTAAAAAGTATTCAAATCTAAGGTTTCACTAATAAACTCAACATTTTTTGATAAAATTGAACTAGTGTAGTTCTAGTGTAGTTGGTAGAATGACGAAATGTTTTACTACACTAGAGGTAGAACGATATAAATTAGGTACACTATGGTTTATTTGTCAGATAAGGATAAGAAGAAAATTTCACTACAAATAAAAAAAAATATCAAAAAAAAATTAAAGATTAAAAAAAAAATTAACACCAGAAAAATGTTTGATATCTGGTCATCTATTGCTCTTGAGTGGGAGTTAAACTTTGAAAATATAAATTTTGTAGAAATGAATAAACCTTGGGGTTTCAATTATTCAAAAATTAGAAGATATTTTTATAATAAATTTATAAAAGATTTTAGAGGAGGTAATAATTGGAAAATTTTTGAAAAAAGATTATTTGATTTGCTTGATGAGGCAAAAAATAAATCAATTCAAGATACAAAAATAGAGCGCAAATTTCCTTTTAAACAAAGAGTATTCCCAGACGAAATGAATGAAGGAGATTGGTATTCTCCTCCTGGAACAGAAGTAAAATATTCAACTAAAAAAATAACAAATAACCCTTATCAAGTTGAATATTTCAGAAAAACTAAAATACCTTTTTTTAAAGGTCCACAGGATCAAGAGGATTTTATTTTAAAAAATAAATGGAAGAATACTTATACTTACGGTTTTATATACGGATATATAAAGGCGTGGCAAAATATGGTTTTTATAAATTGGAAAGAGGTAAGAAAAGACGACTTTAAAAATCTATTAAGTAAAGTAAAGTTAATAAAAACACCAAATGTTAGATTAAAAACTATAAGTGATAAAGGATATTACGATTTTTTTTTCAATAAAAATTTTACTAATTATTTAATCAATAGATTAAAATTACGAAAAAATATTGCTGATAATATTTTTATTGAATTAGAGAAAAGTATTTTTGATAGTAATCTTTCTAAGTTTCTATTTTATAAAAAAGAAAATTATTTCACTTTTAAAGAAAGAAAATTTGATAGTATATGGGGTAATATTAGGATAAAAAAAGATTATTGTCATCCACAAATAGGAATTAAAGAATTTATTTCGGGCATATTATCAAATAGGGAATTATTTTTAGGTAAAACTAAAGATGGGAGATTTTACAATACAGTTCTAAACTCACGAATTGATAGTCGTAAAAAAAATATTTATGGTCCGGTATATAATTATGAACAATTTCTTTTATATACAATGTTTTTACAATTTATTTCACCATTGGAATATTCAAAATTAGATATTAATGAAAGGGATATATTTTTAAGGTTTGCTGTTAATAGAGGTAAGGACGAATTTTTAACTTATGCTCACGCAAAAATTGTTTAAATCTAGTGTAGTTCTAGTGTAGTAATGATAAATAAAAAATTTGATTTTTGATGATAAAAAAAGTAAGTAAACACAACTTAAATAATGCCCTCGTGGTGAAATTGGTAGACACAAAGGACTTAAAATCCTTGCCGCTTGCGGAGTGCCAGTTCGAGTCTGGCCGAGGGCACCACTAAATGAGTAAATTTCAAATTATTTCAGATAAAAATAAAAAATCATCCATGATTAAAAATTTATTATTAAAAAAAATTAAATTTAATCAATTTAAAAAAGATAACACTACAATTGTTATTGGCGGAGATGGTTTTATGCTTCAAACTCTTAAAAAGAATAAAAATCCAAACAGGCAGTTTTATGGGATAAATTCTGGAAACTATGGTTTTCTTATGAATAAATTTTCA
>CACGBZ010000003.1 GCA_902571425.1 uncultured Pelagibacteraceae bacterium
ATTTGTGACTGGAATAATTGTAATGAAATAGGTGAATATAAGGCACCAGTTGAAAAAGATAATAGCAGAAAATTTAGAATGCTTTGCCTTGAGCATGTAAAAGAATTTAATAAAAATTGGAACTATTTTTCAGGAATGAATGATGACCAAGTAATAGATTTTTTAAAATCTGACATGACTTGGCACAAACCCACGCAAAGCTTTAGCTCTTCAGATAATTTTTTCAAAGTGTTATGGAATACAACTTTGAGAGATGAGTTAGATAAAGAAAAAATAAATGGAGATTATAATCATATGCGTCAATTTAAATTCGATCATAAGGATATAAAAGCTTTTGGAATATTGGGGGTTTCCGTGGGTTTAAAGTGGAAGAAAATACAAGATAAATTCAAATTACTTGTGAAAAAATTTCACCCTGATATGAATTCTGGGAACAAAAAATACGAGGAAAAACTTAAACTTATAACATTGGCTTACACTCAATTAAAAAATACCTATAGAGAAAAAATTGACACCAAATCTTAACACAGAACCGGATATTAAAGTTTCATTAAAGCAGACTTTTGGAATTGATTCAGAAATGGAAGTAGACGCATTTTCAAAAAAGAATGAATATGTTCCTGAAATTGACAAAAACTATAAGTTCGATAGAGATACTACTTTAGCTATTATTTCAGGATTTGCTTATAATAAAAGAGTTTTAGTTCAAGGATATCATGGCACTGGTAAATCTACTCACATCGAGCAAATTGCTGCAAGATTAAATTGGCCTTGCATCCGTGTAAATTTAGATAGTCATGTAAGTAGAATTGATTTGATTGGAAAAGATGCGATTGTTCTTAAAGATGGTAAACAAGTAACTCAATTTAACGAAGGAATTTTACCATGGTCTATACAAAATCCAGTTGCACTTGTTTTTGATGAATATGACGCTGGTAGACCAGACGTAATGTTTGTAATTCAAAGAGTTTTAGAAGCTGAGGGAAATTTTACATTACTAGATAAAAACAAAGTAATTAAACAAAATAAATTTTTTAGATTATTTGCTACTTCAAATACTGTTGGACTTGGTGATACAACAGGTCTTTACCATGGTACCCAGCAAATTAACCAAGGTCAAATGGATAGATGGAATATCGTTACAACATTAAACTATCTTAGCCTAGATAGAGAAATGGATATTGTTTTGTCTAAAAATAAAAATTTAAATAATGCAAAAGGGAAAGAAAAAGTTGCCAACATGATAAAAGTTGCATCTTTAACGCGTAAAGGATTTATTGCAGGAGATATTTCAACAGTGATGAGCCCAAGAACAGTGTTGCATTGGGCAGAAAATGCAGAGATATTTAAAGACACTGGTTATGCTTTTAGAGTAACTTTTCTTAATAAATGTGATGATATTGAAAAAAATACTATCGCAGAATATTATCAAAGGTGTTTTGGTGAAGAGTTGCCGGAGTCTTTGATTAATATTCAAATCTAATGAGCACTAAAGAAAATAATTTAAAAGAAAAATTCAAAATTGCTTTAACTTCTACGGCAAAAGTAATTGCTGATGATTTTGATGTGAAAAAAACAAATTCTGAAGAAAAAAAAATAAAAGAATTTAATTTTCTAGAAATTGATAATTTAACTAGTCCAGCTGATTTTATAAGATTACGTGCAGAAACAGATTCCTCTGCTTTGAAAAAAAAATTTTGTAATGAAACAATTTACAAAAAAAACCTTCCTTCAAATACATCTTCTAGATCTCTTTATAATATCGCTGAAAAAATACGTTATGAGACTCTAGGAGGAAAAATGCTAAAAGGAATTGAAAAAAATTTGCAAGAAAATTATAATCAAATAATTAATCGTAAAAAAAAAGATCAATTAAAAACTAAAGAGGATGTATCTGTTTCAGAAGCGTTCGAGCTATATATGCTTAAGAATTTTCATAAAATTAAGCTAAATCCTTTAACAACAAAAATGCTTAATTTTTGGGAAAAAGAATTTGAGGACGCTATAGAAAAACATAAAGAATTTTTACTTAAAAATCTAGATGATCAGAATATTTATAGTTCAAAGTTTTCAGAAATATTTGAAGAAATGGATATTTTTCAGAGTGAAGATGAGGACGAAAGAAAAGAGGAAAACCAAGATCAAGGACAAGATAATCCATCAAATGAAGATGAAAATAATGACAAAGAGGATAATAAAGATGAAAAAGATGAAAATGTATCAGAGGCTTCACTAGATGCTGATTATAGTGTTGATGAATTTAACTTTGATGAACAACTGTCGGATACAGAGTCAGATGAACAAAGTTCTGAGCAAGTAGCTCAAAAAAAAATAGATAGTATTAATTTAGATTATAAAATATTTACAACTCAGTTTGATGAGGTTGTAAAAGCTGAAAATTTAGAAAATGCAGATGAAGCGACAAAACTCAGAAAAAATCTAGATCAACAATTAATAGGCTTTCAAGATATTATAACTAAGCTTGCTAATAAACTTCAAAGACAATTGCTTGCAAAACAAAATAGAGCATGGGAATTTGATTTAGAGGAGGGATTATTAGACAGTTCAAAACTTCCAAGAATTATTATGGATCCATATAATTCTTTGTCATTCAAAAAAGAAAAGGATCTAGATTTTAAAGATACTGTAGTGACTCTACTCATTGATAATTCTGGATCCATGAGAGGAAGACCAATCACCATTGCTGCTATTTGTGCAGATATTTTATCCAGAACGCTGGAAAGGTGCTCTGTAAAAGTTGAAATTTTAGGTTTCACAACTAAAAATTGGAAGGGTGGACAAAGTAGAGAATTATGGACTAAAAATTCTAAACCTAAAACTCCAGGAAGATTGAACGACCTAAGACATATAATTTACAAAGGAGCAGATACCCATTGGAGACAGGCAAAAAATAATTTAGGGCTAATGCTTAAAGAAGGATTACTCAAAGAGAACATTGATGGTGAAGCTATATCGTGGGCCTATAACAGGATAAAAAAAAGAAAAGAAGAAAGAAAAATATTAATGGTTATTTCTGATGGAGCCCCTGTAGATGACTCAACTCTTTCTGTAAATTCAGGTGATTTTTTGGAAAAACATTTAAAAAAGATTGTGAAATTTATTGAAAATAAATCAGATATTGAAGTTTTGGCTATAGGAATTGGTCACGATGTTTCAAGATATTACAATAAAGCTATAAAAATTACTGACGTGAATGAATTAGGAGATGTTATGATATCTCAATTAAGCTCATTATTTGAAACAAAGAAAAAATATCATTAAATATTAAATAATTCTTTATTTTTCCATCTAATAATAACTTCAGCACCACTACGTGTTTTTGAATTTCTACAATTGACTGATGCAAAATTTTTTTCTAATAAAGTTTTTCCAATAAACAATCCTAATCCTAGACCCTCTTTAGACTTATATTTTGAATAATTTGATTTTAAATATGGTTCTCCAATTTTTGATATAATATCTCGTGGATAACCATTACCGTCATCTTCTACTGTAAGCTCTGTATATTCACTGTCACTTTTTAGATTAATAAATATAGAATTTTTTGCAAATTTATTAGCATTTCCTATAAAGTTTCTTAATCCATAAACTATTTCGATAGATTTACTTATTTTTTTTGGGTTTGAATCTTGATCAAAATTGAAAACAAACTCCTTTTTACTTATTTCCTTAAATGAAGAGATAATTTCATTCAAATAATCTCGAATATTAATATCTTTATCAATAAATTCATCTTCCTCCACAGGATTTAAAGTTAATCTCTTTAAAATTTCATTGCATCGCTCAACTTGGCTATTCAATAGCTCTATATCTTTCTCTAAATCTTTTTGCCCCTTAAATTGTTTCATTAAATCATGAGCAATTATTGTTATTGTGGAAAGTGGTGTCCCCAAAGAATGTGCAGCAGCAGCAGCTTGACCACCCAAAGATAAAAGCTCATGTTCTTTAGCCATTACTTCTTCCATTTTTCCTAATGCTTCTTTTCTTAATCTAGATTGTGTACCAAACGTCATTGCAAAATAATTTAAAAATACTAAAGCAATAATCAGAGAAACTGGGATAGAGTAATAAAAATAATGATTGTTATGAAAATCACTATTTAAGTTAATTGGCAAATCTTGATAGTTAAAAGTTAAAAATACGATAATAATTATTGTTAAAATTACCAACAAAGTATTAGTTCTTAAGCTTAAATTCGATGAAGAAAAAACGCTTGGTATTAATATAAAAATTATAAATGGATTAGTTATTCCACCTGACAAATAAATAAGAACACCTAATTGCAAAATATCTATAAGCAAGAAGATAAAAGCAGATCTATCTGATAATTGTGTTTTTTTATAAATAAAAATTAAATATAAATTGCTTAATACTCCTAAAAATATAACTAAATTTGAGGTAATAAAATCAAAGCTAGAATTTAAAAATAAATAAACAAAATTTACTGCTATTAATTGTCCAATAATTCCGATCCATCTTAAAGTGATATAAGTTGATTTTTTAAAAGAATGATATTTTGAAGTTTCAAAGAACTTCATTTTTAAATATCAAGATTTCTAACATTTATAGCATTAGAAACTATAAAATCTTTTCTTAATGCTACATCGTTACCCATCAAAGTATGAATTAAACTTTGATCCTTTTTGAAATCTTTTGAGTATTTTACTTGTAGTAAATTTCTTGTTTCTGGATCTAATGTAGTGCTCCATAATTCTTCCGGATTCATTTCCCCAAGACCTTTAAATCTTTGGATATTCATTTTTGATTTTTCCTCATCAATTCTTTTTGAATAATCTTTAGATCCTTTTTTAATTTTTTTTAATTCCTTATTATTATTTATTATATAATCTTCTAACTCCTTCTCATCCTTAATATAAATTCCTTTAGACCCTTTGTTAATTTTAAATAAAGGAGGCTGCGCTAAGTAAACATGACCATTTTCAATTAACTTATTAAATGGTTTATTATTAAAAAAAGTTAAAAGAAGGGCTCTTATATGAGAGCCATCTACATCAGCATCTGTCATAATAATAATTTTTCCATATCTTAAATCTTTTAGATCAATCTCTTGTGCCTTTGGATCCAAACCTAGGGCATTAATCAATGTAACTATCTCATTTGAGGAAATCATTTTGGACAAGGCTTTTGTTCTTTGGTCAGAACCGTTTCCACTACCGATACCATTTTTTTTCATATTAAAATCTTCTACATAAGTATTAAGTATCTTACCTCTAAGTGGTAAAACTGCTTGATTTGCTCTATTTCTCCCCTGTTTTGCCGAACCACCCGCTGAATCTCCCTCTACAATAAACAATTCAGTTCCTTCTTGTTTACCAATTTGACAATCAGCTAATTTTCCAGGAAGACCACTTAATTCAAGGGCTCCTTTTCTCCTTACATTTTCTCTTGCTTTTCTAGCAACATCTCTAGCCATGGCTGCTTGAATAACTTTGGCTAAAATGATTTTTGCAATAGTTGGATTTTGATCAAACCAAATAGATAATTTTTCATTTACTAATGTCTCTACTATCATTCTTACTTCTGATGAAACAAGTTTATCTTTTGTCTGAGACGAAAACTTTGGATCAGGAATCTTCGTCGAAAGTACACAAGTAAGACCTTCTTTAATATCATCGCCTGAAATTGCTAATTTATTTTTTTTAAGTAAATTATTCTCGTTAGCATATTTGTTTACTACTCTAGTTAATGCACTTCTAAAACCTAATAAATGAGTTCCACCATCTTTTTGGTATATATTATTCGTGTATGGAAAAATATCTTCTGTATATCCAGCATTCCATTTTAAAGAACATTCCAGTTCGATATTATTTTTTTTACCCTCTATATAAATTGGTTTTCTAAATAAGTCATTACCATTTTTATTTTGTAACTTTTCTCTCTTTTCATCTAAAAAATCTACAAATTCAAGAACGCCTCCATCAAACTTAAATTCTAATGTTTTTTCTTTCTTTTGGCTGGCGTCAGTAAAAATTATTTTTATTCCTTTATTTAGAAATGCTAATTCACGCATTCTTTTAATTAGTATATTTGCACTAAATTTTATTGAAGAAAAAATTTCTTTAGAAGGTAAAAAAGTAATTTGAGTTCCGGTATTTTTTGCTTTTCCCAGAACCTTTAAAGGAGCTTTAGCTTCACCGTTCTGAAATTCTATGTAATGTTTTTTTCCATCTCTAAATATCTCTAACTGTAATGTTTCTGAAAGAGCATTGACAACTGAAACACCAACACCATGCAATCCACCTGAAACTTTATAAGAATCATGATCAAACTTACCTCCTGCATGAAGTTGAGTCATAATTACTTCTGCTGCTGATTTTTTTTCTCCTTTATGAATATCAACAGGAATACCTCTTCCATCATCATTTACTGTAATTGTTCCATCAGAATTAATTTTTACATTAATATTTTTACAATAACCTGCTAATGCCTCATCAATAGAGTTATCAACAACTTCATAAACCATATGATGTAAACCAGTCCCGTCATCTGTATCTCCAATATACATACCTGGTCTTTTTCTAACTGCTTCAAGACCCTTTAAAACTTTGATGGAGTCAGCCTGATATGAGTTTTTACTAGTCATTTTTTTAATTATGGAAAACAAGATTATATCATTTTTTTTTATAAATTTGTTGATTATTAATTTTATTCTCCTTTTTTTTGATCGAAAAAGTCAGTAAAATCAATGATTATTTAAGTATCAAAATTCAAAGAGCAAATATTGATAGTTAACAAATTTTTTGGATAAATAATTGTGAGTTAGAAACTTTTAAAATTTTTACTTTATTTTTTATTTCTTTTAAGTGTAAATTAATCATGTAACAGGGATTGTCTTTAAAGTTTTCAAAAAATTTCCAAATATAATCATCAAGTATTATAACGCCATTTTCATTTAATACTTTCCATGAATTTTTAAAATCTTTATAAACTTGTGATCCCTTATGATATCCGTCGATATAAATTATATCAAATTTTTTATTGTTAGTATTAAAAAAATCATCACTTGTTTTCTTGAATTTAACATAATTTTTAAATTCTGACATATTTTTATCAAAATTTTTTTCAATATTTGAGAATTCTAAATTCTCATATTCTTCAGTTCCTACCCAATTATCAACACAATAAATTTTTGAGTCAGGAAAATTTTTTGCTACAAACATAGATGAATTCCCTTCAAAGCTTCCAATCTCCAAGTATTCGAACCTTTTATATGATTTTAAAATTTCGTTAAAATTAAATGCATGACTTGAAAAATAATCATGAGTAAGAATTTTTTTTTTCAAAAATTCAACATGTCCTTTTTTTTGCTGTTTAATCTTTTTTTTAAAATATATATTTTTTAATTTTGTAATCAAAAATTTATAAAAAATTTCGAAATTAGAATTAGATTTATATAAAAAAATAATTTTTTGAATAATCTGCACATTTAAAACTTATTTTTTTTTTATTGTTTTACAATAAAAAAATGGCGGAGAGAATGGGATTCGAACCCATGAAAGAATTGCTTCTTTACACGCTTTCCAAGCGTGCGCCTTCAACCACTCGGCCACCTCTCCTGGTGTGAATAATATCTAAAAATAATCTATAAAAATTTTTTTATTTTTTATTATGTATTCCGGCAAATGATCGTCAATATTTACTATTTTATATTTATGTCCACGCTTAAATAAATCTTCAAGGTTACTAATTTTTTCTTTGATAACTTCAATATTAGAAAATTCAGAACCACTAAATTCTTTATGAGGAAAGGATTTTAATTTTTTTGATATTACTTCTGCAGGGTAAAGATTATTGAAATGCCAGCCTCCATTTTCTATCACCTCAATGCTCTTTTCAACATTAAATTTCCAAAATGGTTTGGAAATATTTTTTTTATGAATTTTTTTTCGTAAATGAGTAAAATTTTTCAAATTTTTCTTTTTACAAATTCTTGTTCCTTCCCAAGGAGATTCATGTTCATTAAAAATATTTAGCTTATAAACATAAAAATTTTGCATAAAAATACCAAATTTCTTATTTAATTTAAAATTAAGAAGCTTTTTTGGATTTGGTATTTCGTCAGAGTCTGAAAACATTATAAAATCATCTTCATTTGCATTTTTTATTCCTATAGAAATTTTTTCTCTCTGTAAACTTTCTGAACTCCATCCATCGCTTGGATTTGGAAATTTTTCATCAATTAATATATATTTTACTTTTTCATTATATTTTGGATTTAATAATTTAAAGTTAATTTTCTTTTCATTTCCACTATGATCATATTTTGACTCACATACCACGTGAAAATCTACTACATCTTTCAGAATTTCAAATCGAGAGTTTACTAATAAATTTTCATCATAAAAAGTTATGCAATCATATATCTTATTCATCTAAACCTTTTTTAATTAGAATTAATTTTCTTTATTTATTTTTAGTACACCTATAAATGCCTCTTGTGGGATTTCTACTCTTCCAAACTGTTTTGATCTAGCTTTACCTTTTTTTTGTTTTTCTAATAATTTTCTTTTTCTATCAGTTGCACCACCACCATGTATTTTAGTTAACACATCTTTCTTAAAGCCCTTAATTGTTTCTCTAGCAATAATTTTTCCACCAATAGCTGCTTGAACAGGTATCATAAAATTATGTCGAGGTATCAGATCTTTTAATTTTTCGCAAACCTCTCTTCCAGTTTTTTGCGCAAAATCTTTATGAATCATCATAGCCAAAGCATCAACAGGTTCTCCATTTACTAAAATACCAAGTTTTACTAAATCTCCCTCTCTGTGCTCGATGATTTCATAATCAAAACTAGCATATCCACTAGTCATAGATTTTAACCTATCATTAAAATCAAAGACGACTTCGTTCAATGGTAATTCATAATTTACAACAGCTCTATTTCCTGAATAACTTAAATTAGTTTGAATTCCTCTTTTGTCCTGACACATTTTTATAATTGAACCTAAATACTGCTCAGGTGTAATAATTGTTGCTTTTATCCATGGTTCCTCAATAAATTTTATTAAAGTTGGATCAGGTAAACTCGATGGATTTTGAAGATCAATTATATTTCCATTATTGAGATGAACTTTATAAACAACACCAGGTGTTGTTGTTAATAGATTAACGTCAAATTCTCTTTCTAATCTCTCAGTAACAATTTCTAAATGCAGTAGACCTAAAAATCCACATCTAAAACCCAATCCTAAAGCAGATGATGACTCAGGTTCAAAAGAAAAACTTGCATCATTTAATTGTAATTTAGCTAAACCATCTTTAAGTTTTTGAAACTCAGAACTATCTACTGGAAATAACCCGCAGAACACTACTGGTTTACTTGGTTTAAATCCTGGCAAAGCTTCTTTTAATGGTTTTGAAGCATCACAAATCGTATCTCCGACTTTTGTTTCAGACAAAACTTTAATTCCTGTTGTAATAAATCCAATTTCACCTGTTTTTAATTCATTTATATCCACTGGTTTTGGAGTAAAAACTCCAACTTTTTCAACAATATATTCTTGATTGGTTGACATCATTTTTATTTTCATATGTTTTGAAAGTTTACCATCAATCACTCTTACTAAAATTACAACACCTAGATACGTGTCATACCAGCTATCAACCAATAAACATTTTAAATCTGCTGAACTTTCTCCTTTAGGACCGGGCAATGTTGTGATTATTTGTTCTAAAATATCTTCTATTCCTTCTCCAGTTTTACCCGAACATGGAATTGCATTTTCGGTATCAATTCCTATAACTTCCTCAATTTGTTTTTTTGTTCTATCTAAATCTGACGCAGGTAAGTCAACCTTATTTAAAACTGGTACTATCTCATGGTTGGTATCTAAAGCTTGATAAACATTTGCTAAAGTTTGAGCTTCTACACCTTGTGTACTATCTACGATCAAAATTGAACCTTCACATGCATATAAAGATCTACTTACTTCATAACTGAAATCTACATGACCTGGAGTATCAATAATATTTAAAATATAATTTTTTCCATTTTTAGCTTTATAATTTAATTTTACAGTTTGAGCTTTAATTGTGATTCCTCTTTCACGCTCAATATCCATCGAGTCTAAAACTTGAGCTTTCATTTCCCTTTCGGTTAATCCACCGCAACTATGAATAATTCTATCGGCTATAGTAGATTTTCCATGATCAATATGTGCAATTATTGCAAAATTTCTTATATTATCAATTGAACTCATTAATTATTTTAGGAACGAATCTTAGCACCAGTTTTATTTTCAACTGTTTTTATTATCAAATTGTTAGTTTTTTCTAAATCATTATCTGTTAATGTTTTTTCTAATGATTGAATAGTAACGCTTATAGCAACTGATTTTTGATTTTGAGGAATATTTTCTCCTTCATAAACGTCAAATACTTTAATGTTTGAAATTAAATTTTTATCAATATTAGATATGACACTCACTAAATCTTGCGCACTTATTTTTTTATCAACAATAAATGCAAAATCTCTTTCGGATTTTTGAAAGTCGGATACTGTATATTTTGTTTTTTGATCTTTTAAAGGTTTTTTTGGTAGTTTTAAATTATCTAGAAATATCTCAAAACCTACTAAAGACTCTGTTTTAATATCTAGCATTTTGATAATATTTGGATGAATTTCACCAAAATAAGCAGCTACCTTATCTTTTCCTTTATTTAAAAATAATCTGCCTGATTTTCCTGGATGATAATAATTGGGGCTTTCATCATCAATATAAAATTTTTCTGACTCATAACCAGCTTCTACTAAGGTTTGTATAACATCTCTTTTAATATCAAAAACATCTATGTTTCTCTCTTTTTCAATCCATGAAAGTCTAGATTTTTTTCCAGCTGACAAACCACTAATAACTGTATTCTGTTCTCCAGGTTGTGAACCATAAAATATTGGTCCTATTTCAAATATTGATAAATCTTTAATTCCTCTATCTAAGTTTTTACTCATGTACATTACTAAATTTGAAAAAATAGAATTTCTTAATACTCCCAACTCAGAGCTAATTGGATTTACAATTTTTATTTCTTTATTGGCCTCTCTAAAGTGATCGTTATATTTAGCATCAGTAAAGGACCAAGTGATTGCTTCCAAATATCCTTTAGATGCTACCGAACGTTGAAGAAAATGAAACAATTTTTGAGTTTTATTTAGAGTACTTTTTGATCTTTCTTTAATAGGATTTTCTATTTTAATCTTTTCGTAACCACTAATTCTTACAAGTTCCTCAACTATATCAATTTCTTGAACAATATCTGGTCTCCAAGATGGAACTGATAATTTAAGGAATTTTTTTTCTTTTTTAAATTTAAAACCAAGTTTATCTAAAATTATTAACATTTCTTTAGTTGAAATTTTAAAACCAGTAATTTTTTCAAATGTTTTTGGTTCAAATTTTATTACTTTATTTTTGTAAGTTTCAATTTTTTGAATATCTATTTTGCTAATTTCTCCACCACAAATTTCCTGAATTAAGAAAGCTGCTTTATTTAATCCGTTTTTAATAGATAACTGATCAATACCTCTTTCAAATCTAAATTTAGCATCTGTATCTATATTCAATTTTTTGGCAGTTTTTCTAATTGATCTTGGATCAAAATATGCCGACTCTAATAAAACATTTTTTGTATCTAACTCTGTACCTGATCTTGTTCCTCCAATAATTCCTCCTAGACCTAAGACACCTTTGTTATCACTAATTACACACATTCCATCATCTAGTTTATAATTTTTATTATCTAGAGCAGTAAACTCTTCTCCTGATTTTGAATTTCTAACAATTATTCCCTTCTCAATTTTGTCAGCATCGTATGCGTGCAAAGGACGATTTATATCAATCATGACATAATTTGTAATATCTACAATTGCAGATATTGGTTTTTGACCTATAGAATTTAATTTATCTTTTAACCATTTAGGACTTTCTGTATTTTTTACGTTAGTTATCAAGCAGCTACCAAAAGATAAACAACCTTGATTTTTTTCTTTTGTTATTTTTACTTTTAAGGTTTGTTTTTTATTAAATTTAATTTTTTTATCTTTTTCTGGTTTAAAGTTTCCAAAACCTGCGGCTGATAAATCTCTCGCTATCCCCCGAACACCAAGACAATCTGGTCTATTTGGTGTAATTGATAAATCGATAAGATTAGAACTTGGTTTAGAAAAATAACTTTTTCCAATATTTTTTGCATATTTAGATGGCGACAACTCGGTAATCCCATCGCTTTCATCTGATAAATTCAATTCAGATTCGGAACAGAGCATTCCATAAGATGTAACATCTCTAATTTTAGCAACAACAAGCTTAGTTTTATTTTTT
Source organism: uncultured Pelagibacteraceae bacterium (assembly GCA_902571425.1). GTDB lineage: Bacteria > Pseudomonadota > Alphaproteobacteria > Pelagibacterales > Pelagibacteraceae > Pelagibacter. Next base: position 12,363 of record CACGBZ010000003.1, read on the forward strand.
GGGATTATTGCACCTGGTGGGGCATATACAGTAAGAAGGCCCTCTCTTGCATTTTCAGCACCACAAACAACTTTTTTGATTTCTTTATTACCAACATCAACATCACAAACTTTAAGTCTGTCTGCATTAGGATGTTTTTCTGTTTTTATAATTTTTGCTACCTTAAATAAATCTAATCCCTCTGATAATTTTTCTACACTCTCAACCTCAAGACCTATGTCTGTTAGTTTCTCAAGAAGTTTATCCTCTTTAACACTTATTTTTAAATGATCTTTTAACCAATCATATGTAATCTTCATCTGCTTAAACCTCTGTAATTTGAAGGAACATCAAGTGGATCAAAACCAAAATGATTTAGCCATCTATAGTCACAATCAAAAAACGCTCTTAAATCATTAATACCGTATTTAAGCATTGCTAATCGATCTATACCTATGCCAAAGGCATATCCTTGATATTTGGAGGGATCTACTTTTACATTTCTTAAGACATTAGGATGCACCATCCCACAGCCTAAAATTTCAAGCCACTTATCTCCTTCTCCTATAATTATTTTACCATCTTTTATTTCATAACCAATATCTACTTCGGCAGACGGTTCTGTGAATGGAAAATGGCTTGGTCTAAATCTCATTTTAATTTTTTCGACTTCAAAAAATTCTTTTATGAAATAATTCAAACATCCTTTCAAATGCCCCATATTAATATTTGTATCAATATGCAATCCTTCCACTTGATGAAACATTGGAGCATGTGTTTGGTCACTATCAGATCTGTAAGTTCTCCCAGGAGCAATGATCTTAAATGGAGGTTTGTCTTTTTGCATAGTTCTAATTTGAACTGGTGAAGTATGAGTTCTTAATAAAAACTCTTTGTTTTCATCCAAGTAAAATGTATCATGCATATCTCTTGCTGGATGATTGTCGGGTGTATTTAAAGCAGTAAAGTTGTTATGTTCATTTTCAACATCAGGGCCTTCCTCAACACTAAATCCTATTTCAGAGAAAATGGATGAAATTTCATCAATGGTTTGCGATACTGGATGAACTTTTCCTCTAACGAATGGTCTCTCAGGTAAAGTAATATCAACTTTTTCCTTTTCTAATTTTTCGTTTATTTTTTTTCCCTCTATCTTACTAATTTTAGAAGTTATCAACTTCTGAAGTTCGTCTTTAATTAGATTTAAATCTGATGCAAATTTTTTTCTATCAGTCTCTGGAATCGACCCTATTGTTTTAAATTTTAATGAAATTAAACCATTTTTACCAAAGAGTTTGGTTTTAATTTCATTTATTTGATCAATGCTCAAATCATTTTCAAGCTTTGATATAAACTGATCTCTAATATTTTTTATCTCTGACATATTAGTAGATTATTTCCTTAAGAAATAAAAACAATAGCGAAGATTAATTTAAAGCTGATTGAGCTTTTTGTACAATTGTTTTGAATGCTTCAGGGCTGTCGTATGCAATTTCAGCAAGAATTTTTCTATCTATTGCAATACCACATTTATTTAATCCATTGATAAATTTTGAATAAGTTAAGCCTTCAGCTCTAACTCCAGCATTGATTCTTTGTATCCACAATGATTTAAAATCTCTTTTTTTATTTCTTCTGTCTCTGTAAGCATATTGCATGGATTTTTCCATGGCTTGTTTTGCAACTCTAATAGTATTTTTTCTTCTGCCCCATTGACCTTTTACAGCTTTTAAAACTTTTTTGTGTTTAGCTTTACTAGTAACACCTCTTTTAACTCTTGCCATTGTTAACCTCTTAAACTGTAAGGCATGTACGACTTAACAATTTTTCCATCTTGTTTAGACAATGTTGTGGTGCCTCTTAGTTTTCTTATTTGTGAATTCGTTCTTTTTATCATGCCATGTCTTTTGCCTGCTTGGGCAGAAATAACCTTACCCTTAGCAGATATTTTGAATCTTTTTTTTGCTGAGCTTTTTGTTTTTAATTTTGGCATAATTCTGCGGTCTTATACAAAGAAAGATAAAATTTTACAACCTCTATTAAGGCTCATAAAGGCTGAATTACCATGATCATTTGCTTCCCGTCAAACTTAGGATGCAATTCTACCTTACCGATATCCTTCATGTCTTCTTTAATTTTGCCCATTAGTTCATTTCCTAGATGAGAATGCTGAAGTTCTCTACCTTTAAATCTTATAGTGAATTTGACCTTATCCCCTTTGGCTATAAATTTTTTAGCATTTTTAACTTTAAACTCATAATCATGAGTCTCAGTAACAGGTCTCATTTTAATTTCTTTTAAAGAAACAATTTTTTGTTTTTTCTTTGCAAGATTTGCTTTTTTTTGGGCATCATATTTATATTTACCCATATCCATTATTTTACATACAGGAGGTTTTGCATTGGGTGCTATTTCAATTAAATCTAAACCTTGATTTTTTGCCATGGAAATAGCTTCATTGGTATTCATCACTCCAAGATTTTCTCCATTGCTTGCTATAACTTGTACATCGGGAGAAGAAATTCTATTATTTGATCTTGGACCTCTGTCCTTAGTTCTTCTTTGAAAATAATTTTCTTTGAAGACTGCCACTTAGTTTGAAGATGCTTTGTTTAAAGCAGAGAATGTTTTTAAGAATTGATCTATACCCATATTTTCTTGTTTATTAGAGTCTAATCTTCTAATAGTTACTGAATTGGAGTCAACTTCTTTTTTACCACAAATTAATAAAAGTGGTATTTTTGCCAAAGAATGATCTCTAATTTTGTAATTTAAATTATGATTTTTTAAATCTACTGTAGAACTTATACCTGAATTTTTAATTTTATTTGATACCTCAACTGCATAGTCATTAAATTCTTCTGAAATAGGTATTACCATAGTTTGTAAAGGAGATATCCAAAATGGGAACTTGCCTGCATAGTTTTCAATTAAAATTCCAATAAATCTCTCTAGAGATCCAAATAATGCTCTGTGTAACATAACTGGAACTTTTTTAGTTCCATCTTTGTCAACATAAGAAGCATCTAATCTTCCAGGTAAATTTAAATCTACTTGCAAGGTTCCACATTGCCAATCTCTGCCAATAGCATCTCGTAAAACAAATTCAATTTTAGGACCATAAAATGCTCCTTCACCTTTATTAATAGTATATTCTAATTTAGAAGCTTTAACAGCTTCAAGCAAAGAGGCTTCTGCCTTATCCCATACTGAATCATCTCCAACCCTTACTTCTGGCCTATCAGCATATTTTAGAACCACATTTTCAAAACCAAGGTCCTTATAAATATCTAGTATTAAATTTGTAACAATTAAACATTCACTAGTAATTTGATCTTCAGTACAAAAAATATGGGCATCATCTTGAGTAAATGCTCGTACTCTTAATAAGCCATGTAAAGCGCCTGAAGGCTCATAACGATGAACTTTTCCAAATTCAGCAAAACGTAAAGGAAGATCTCTGTAACTTTTTAGGCCTTGATTAAATACCTGAATGTGACCTGGGCAATTCATCGGTTTAATTGCAAAAACTTTCTCATCTGGTGTTTCAGACGTATACATATTTTCTCCATATTTTTCCCAATGACCTGATTTTTCCCATAATTGTCTATCCAACACCTCTGGAGTATTTACCTCTTTATAACCAGCAGCGTCTTGTCTGCTCCTCATGTAGTTAATGAGCTTTTGAAATAAACTCCATCCTCTTTCATGCCAAAATACTGAGCCAGGACTTTCTTCTCTAAAATGAAATAAATCCATTTCTCTACCTAATTTTCTATGATCTCTTTTTTCCGCTTCTTCTATTCTTTTTAAATAATCATCCAGATCTTTTTGAGTTGCCCAACTAGTACCATATATTCGTTGCAACATTTCATTATTAGAGTCTCCTCTCCAATATGCTCCTGATACTTTTGTGAGTTTAAAATATTTTCCGATTTTACCTGTGGAAGAGAGATGTGGACCTCTACATAAATCATGCCATTCTCCATGAAAATAAATTGATACATCTTCGTTTTCAGGTATTGCTTCAATCAACTCAGCTTTATAAATTTCTCCTTTTTTTTTAAAATGACTAATTGCTTTGTTTCTATCCCAAACTTCTCTTTTTGTTATTTCATTCCTATCAACAATCTCTTTCATTTTATTTTCAATTTTTACTAGGTCATCCTCAGTGAATGGTTCTTTTCTAGCAAAGTCGTAATAAAATCCATTTTCTATCACGGGTCCAATTGTAACTTGGGTACCAGGAAACAGTTCTTGAACAGCCATAGCTAATATATGAGCTGTGTCATGCCTTATAGTTTCCAAGCCCTCAGGATTTTTTGAGGTAAAAATTTTTACAGAACAATCATTTTCAATTAGGAAATCAAGATCTTTAAGCTCTCCATCAACACTTATGACCATAGCTTGTTTAGCTAATGATTTACTAATTTTTTCAGCCACTTCAAGTCCAGTGACTTTATTAGGAAAATCAATATTGTTTCCGTCAGGTAATGTTATTATAGGCATTTAATTTAACAATCTCTTATACTCTGAATAAGTAGAAAAGCACATTTTTTCAACATTAAATTTTTGAACTATGTTTTTTCTACCCTGATTACCAATTGATTTTAATAGAGTTTCATCCATGTTAAGAGTTTTTAATATTTTATCACTTAATGATTTAGCATTTCCTGCTTCGTATAAAAAACCAGTTTTTTTATCAATTATTGTTTCATTAGAACCTCCAATGTTACTTGCTATAATTGGTTTTTCCATCGATTGTGCCTCAACAGCAACTCTACCAAAAGCCTCTGGTTCGGTTGAGGCTGAAACAATAATATCAGAAACTTTATAAGCTAATGCCATATCCTTACAATGATCTATGAATCTTATTTGTTTAGACAATCTGTATTGCTCTGAAAGTCTTATTAATTTTTTCTTATATAAATCCCTACCTTGATCACTACCTAGAATGACAGCATAAAATGCTTCATAACCCAGTTCTATGTTCACTAAATTAATTGCCTCTATAAAAACTTCCTGTCCTTTCCAGAAAGTTAATCTACCAGGTAAAAGTATAATTTTTTTATCTTTTTCAATGTCCCATTTTTTTAATAATTTTTTTTCATCAATTTCAATTTTAGTTGTTGGGTCAAAGTAGTCGACATTTATTCCTCTAAAAATAACCATTAATTTTTTTTTCTCATTTAAATATTTTGAATAATTTTTTTTAATATGGGAAAAAATAAAATTAGATCCTGCAATTATTAAATCTGCTCTAGTCATTACTGAATTATAAATTTTTTTTATATTACTCTTAAAATTGTATGTTCCATGAAATGTAGTTACAAATTTTCGTCCTGTGATTTTTGTTGCTAACAAACATGACCAAGCAGGTGCTCTACTTCTCGCGTGAACAAGAGAAATATTATAAACTAAAATTATTCCAATTAAGATAAAAGCATTAATTAAAATTAGTAGAGGATTTTTGCTTTGCACTGGAAGTCTAAATATTTTAACTTTTTTTCTGTCTACAAATTTAAGCAATTCACCGCCGCTTGTTACAATAAATGATTTACAATTATTTTCTGGTAAATAATGTGCAATATCATAACAACCTGTTTCAGCTCCTCCATAACCTAATTTTGGAATTACTTGTAAAACTTTTAAATCAGATGACATTTGATATGATTATATATTAATAGACAAAACTTATAAATGATTATGGCAAATTTCAGATTTCACCAAATATCAAATACAAAGAAAATTAGATATATTTCCAAAATTTTTAAAAATAGTTCTTTTATTGTTTTTTTGCATGGCTTTATGTCAGATCTTGAAGGAAAAAAACCAAATGCTTTTTTGAAATTTGCTAAAAAAAATAAAGTAAGTTTTTTAGCACTAGAATACTCTGGTCATGGAAAATCTTCTGGTAAATTTGTAAATGGAAATATTTCAAAATGGAGTAAAGAGACGTCAATTTTAATTAGAAAATACGTTAAAAAAAAAGAAATTGTGCTAATTGGTTCAAGTATGGGCGCATGGATTTCGCTCAATCAATTCAAAATTTTCAAAAAACAGATTAAAGGATTTTTAGGAATAGGGGCTGCTCCTGAATTTTTAGAAAATTTAATGTGGAAAAAATTTACTAAAAAAATGAAAGAGGAAACAATAACTAAAGGTATTTATCAGTTAAAACATGGCAATTATGAATATCCAATTACTCTACAATTAATAAAAGATGGAAGAAAAAACAAAGTCTTAAATAAAAAAATTAATTCAAATATTAAAGTAACAATGGTTCATGGTGAAAAAGATGAGGCAGTTCCTGTCTCATATTCAAGAAAAGTTTTAAGATTATTTCCAAAAGCTAAGAAGAAATTAAATATTGTAAAAAAAGGTGATCACAGTTTATCAAATAAAAAATGGTTAAATATAATTTTAAAAGAGCTTAAATTATTAATTTAGCTAACTTTTTTTATATCTTTTTTTAAAGTAATTGGATTTTTTAATTTATCCAACATTTCTTTAGGACACACCTGAACAAAATTATTTACTTCATTATCAAAGTTTTCAATTATTTTTTTTGATAATTGAGACTCAGTTTCTTTAAAGTGCTCACTGACTAAATTTTTTAAATATTCTTTCCAATAATCTGTCTCTACATTTTGCCAAACTACTGATTCTGGATTTACTTTCTTTTCAAATTGTTGAGATTTATCATATATAAAGGCCATTCCACCTGTCATACCAGCTGCAAAATTATCACCAACATCTCCTAAAATTACTACAGTTCCACCAGTCATATATTCACATCCATTAGAATCGCATCCTTCAATTACTGTAACTGCTCCAGAATTTCTAACTGAAAATCTTTCACCAGCTTGGCCAGCAGCAAAAAGTTTTCCTGAAGTAGCTCCATAAAGAACAGTATTTCCTAAAATTGTATTCTCATTTGAAACTAAATTGCTCTCTTCAGGTAATTTTATTGAAATAGTAGCTCCTGACAAACCTTTACCAACATAATCATTTGCATCTCCCTTTAATACAAGTTTTAAACCTTTAGAAGAAAATGCACCAAATGATTGACCTGCTGATCCTTTAAAATTTAAAACTAAAAAGTTTTCATCAAGTTTTTCATAACCATATTTTTTATACAAATGATGAGAAATTCTAGTACCTACTGCCCTGTGAGTATTTTTTATTTGATATTCTTTCTCAATTTTTTCAGAATTATCCAAAGCTTGTTCAATTTCTGGCCAAATTTGTTGGTCAAGTGTGTCTGGTACACTATTTATTTCTTGATCCTCACAATACCTTGGATTATTTCCAGTATCAGCTTGAACAAATAAAGGATTTAAATCTAAATCGTCTAAATTTGGAGAACCTTTACTAACCTGTTTTAACAAGTCTGTCCTACCAATCACTTCATTTAATGATTTAAAACCTAAATTTGCTAATATTTCTCTTACTTCACTGGCTATAAATGTAAACAAATTAACTACTTTTTCTGGAGTCCCAGTAAATTTTTCTCTTAGCTTTTCATCTTGAGTGCAAACGCCTACAGGACATGTATTTGAATGACACTGCCTTACCATTATACAACCCATTGCAACTAAAGCTGTAGTAGCAACACCGTATTCTTCAGCACCCATCATTGCAGCTATAACCACATCTCTTCCGGTTTTAATTCCACCGTCTGTTCTTAATGTAACTTTATGTCTAAGATTATTTAAAGTTAATACCTGGTTTGCTTCCGTCAAACCCATTTCCCATGGTATTCCAACATACTTCACACTAGTCTGTGGTGTTGCTCCTGTTCCGCCATTATGTCCAGAAATTAATATTATATCCGCTTTTGCTTTAGCTACACCAGCTGCAATTGTTCCTACTCCAGAGGAAGCAACAAGCTTAACTCCAATTCTTGCTTTAGGATTTATCTGTTTTAAATCATAAATTAGTTGTGCAAGATCTTCGATTGAATAAATATCATGATGTGGTGGTGGTGATATTAAAGTAACTCCAGGAGTTGAATGTCTAAGTTTAGCAATCTCCTCTGTAACTTTAAATCCTGGTAGCTGACCTCCCTCACCAGGCTTAGCGCCTTGTGCAATTTTAATTTCTATCTCATTACAATTATTAAGATAATTAACTGTAACTCCGAATCTTGCAGAAGCTATTTGTTTTACTCTTGAGTTTGCGCTGTCACCATTGTCTAAAACTTTAAATCTACTTGCATCTTCACCGCCCTCTCCACTACATGAAGCACCTTTAATCCTATTCATACCAGTTGCCAAAGTTTCATGCGCCTCTTTTGATAAAGCTCCATGAGACATGCTCCCACTTCCAAATCTTTTTAAAATATTTTCTATTGGCTCAACCTCAGAAATATCTATTGGCCCACTTAATTTTTTTTCTCTGAAATCAATTAAGTCTCTAAGATTAATAGGTGGTAAGTTGTATATTCCATCCGCATATCTTTTATAGGCATCATAAGAATTAGATCCTACTGCACTTTGAAGTAAATGAATTAATTTTCCTTGATATTGATGAGTTTCACCATTTTTACGATATCTATATATACCACCTATCGGCAATATGGTTTCAGAACTTTCAAATGCCTCTTTATGAATTTCTCTAATTTTTTTCTCTATACCCGTAAGTCCAATACCTGAAATTTTAGAGACAACTCCTGGAAAATAATCTGCAACAATTGTTCTACTTAAACCTACGGTTTCAAAGTTACATCCACCTCTATAAGAACTTAGAACTGAAATACCCATCTTAGACATGATCTTTAATAATCCTGCGTTTACTGATTTTATGTATCTCTCTACACACTCATCAAAGCTAAATTGACCAAATAATTTCTTTTCATAGCGCTGAAATAAACTATCAAATGCTAAGTATGGATTTACAGTAGTTGCTCCAACCCCAATTAAGGTTGCAAAAGAGTGAGTATCTAAAGCCTCTCCAGATTGAACATTTATTGATACATATCCTCTTAGTTTTTTTTCAATAAGGAATGAATTAATTGATCCAACTGCTAAAAGCATTGGTATTGGAATTTTAAAGCTAGAAAGCTCTTTGTCACTTAAAATCAATTGAGTAACTCCCTGTCTTACTGCAATTTCAGCTTCTTTTTGAATTTTTTTAATTGAATTAAATAAAGTTTCTTCCTCAGAAAAAGTACAATCAATTATAGATGAATTGTTACCAAAAAAATTTATAAATTTTTCAAACTGAGAATTTGATAATATTGGACTATTTAAAACATAAATATTTTGCTTTGTTAAATTATCAAAATTTAAAATATTTCCAAGATTTCCAAATCTTGTTTTCAAACTCATAACCTTGTTTTCTCTTAAAGAGTCTATTGGTGGGTTTGTGACTTGACTAAAATTTTGTCTAAAAAAATGGTACAACGGTCTATACCTATCTGACAAAACAGCCAATGGTGTATCGTCCCCCATAGATCCAGTTGCTTCTTTAGCATCTTCTGCCATAGGATGCAGTATGAGCTCAAGATCTTCTAGACTTATTCCAAAAGTATATTGCCTTCTTCTTAAATCATCTCCCGAAAAAGAATTTTTTTCATCTGAAATAGTTAACTTATCATCTAGGTCGATAATTTGTGAATTAAAGTGTTTATACTCTTTGGCTAAATAATCTTTTATTTGCTTGTTTGTAAATACTTTACCTTTTTCTATTCTAACTCCAATTATTTCCCCGGGACCCAATCTTCCCTTTGACAAAATTCTTTTTTCATTTAATTCAATCATTCCTGTTTCAGAACCTGCAAATAATAAATTATCTTTTGTAATTGCGTATCTTAAAGGTCTTAATCCATTTCTATCATTTGCAGCTATAACCCACTCATTGTCAGTTCCAGCAATAGCAGCTGGTCCATCCCATGGCTCCATTGTACTGTTCAAAAAATTAAATAATTGTTGGTGATCTTTTGGTAGAGTTTTATTTTTTTTAGACCATGCGTCTGGAACTAACATAAGCTTAGCCAAAGGCGCAGGCTGGCCAGATATATTTAATAATTCAAAAACATTGTCTAATGCAGCAGAGTCTGATGCTCCCTGTTGTATAACAGGTTTTAAGTTCTCAACATCGTCAAAAAGGGGACTGTTCATCTCTTGTTCATGAACTTTCATCCAATTTTTATTTCCTCTATAAGTATTAATTTCTCCATTATGCGCTATAGCTCTAAAGGGTTGAGCTAAATTCCAGCTAGGCGCTGTATTTGTTGAAAATCTTTGATGAAAAATAGCAAACCTTGAAACAAATCTCTCATCTTTTAAATCAAGGTAGAAATCTGAGATAGCTTCAGCTAAAAACATCCCCTTGTAAATGATAGATTTAGAACTCAATGAACAAATATAAAAATTGTTTAAAGATTTTTTAAAAGCTTCATTTTCTATCTTTCTTCTAGTTTCATAAATTTTTCTTTCTAAATCTTTATTTGTTAATTCTGGATTATAAGGTTTAAACAATACTTGGATAATTTCAGGCATTGTTTGGAATGCCTTTTCTCCTAAAACTTTTGGATTAACTGGAACTTGTCTCCAACCGTAAATGCTAAAATCATTTTTTGTTAATTCACTTTCTACAATAGTTTTGCAACTTTCTTGTGCTGCATAATCATTCCGAGGCAGAAATATCATACCCACACATATTTCAGAATTGTCATGTGTGTGTCCTGTCACTTCTATCTTTTCAATGAAGAAATCTTTTGGTATTTCAACATGAATTCCAGCTCCGTCTCCAGTTTTCCCATCGGCATCTACAGCGCCTCTATGCCAAACTGCTTTTAATGCTTCAATACCATACTCTACAACTTTACGAGATTTTTTACCTTCAGTTGATGCAATTATACCAACACCACAGGCATCATGCTCCATGTCTTCTGAATAAACATTATTTTCTTTTAAAAGGTGAAGGTTTTTTTTATAATTTTCCATTAAGCCACTCTTTTTTCCACTTTAGATTTACTCTCTAGATAAGTTTTAATTGAAGCTGCTGCATCTCTTCCATCTTTTATCGCCCAAACAACTAATGAAGCTCCTCTAACTATATCACCAGCAGCAAAAACCCCTTTTATATTTGTTTCCATGGTATCAAAATCTGTTTTAATAGTTCCCCACTTTGTTACTTGTAATTCACTACTATCAAATAAATTTGGTAAATCCTCAGGATCAAAACCTAGTGCTTTGATAACCATATCTGCTTTTGTTTCGTAACTTGAGCCTTCTTGTACTTGTGGCTTTCTTCTTCCTGTTTCATCTGGATCACCTAATTTAATTTGATCTACAATTATTTTTTCTACTTTATTTTTACCTTTAAATTCTTTAGGACTTGATAACCAAACAAACTCAACACCTTCTTCTTCTGCGTTTGCAACTTCTCTAGCAGATCCTGGCATATTTTCTTTATCTCTTCTATACAAACATTTAACAGATTTTGCCTTCTGCCTTATAGAGGTTCTTACACAATCCATTGCTGTGTCACCTCCACCGATTACAACAATATCTTTACCTTCTGCGTTTAAAATTCCCTTATCAAACAACTCAACATCATCTCCTAGACCTTTTTTATTAGATGCTGTTAAAAAATCCATTGCAGGAAAAATATTATCAAGATCATTTCCAGGTAAGTTTACTTCTCTTGCTTTATAAACTCCTGTAGCAATTAAAATTGCATCATGTTTTTTTCTCAATTGGTCTAGACTTGCATCCTTACCAACTTCAAAATTTTGAACAAATTCAATTCCTCCATCCTTTAAGAGTTTTGTTCTTCGCTCTACAACTTCTTTTTCTAATTTAAAATTTGGAATTCCATAAATTAATAATCCTCCTGCTCTATCATATCTATCGTAGACAGTTATTTTATACCCATTTTTTCTTAATTGTTCTGCAGCAGCTAAACCAGCAGGACCTGCTCCTATAATTCCTACGCTTTGATTTTTTTCATTCTTTACCTTAATTGGTTTTACCCAGCCCTGAGCCCAAGCATTATCTGTAATATATTTTTCTACTGATCCAATAGTTACTGTTCCATGACCAGACTGTTCAATTACACAATTTCCCTCGCATAATCTATCTTGGGGGCAAATTCGGCCACACACTTCAGGCATATTGTTTGTGCTTTGGGATAATTCATACGCCTCTTTTAATCTTCCCTCTGCTGATAGTTTAAGCCAATCTGGAATGTTATTACTTAAAGGACAATGAACTTGGCAAAAAGGTACTCCACATTGCGAACACCTACTCGACTGTTCTTTGGCTTTTTCATTGATATATTCGTCATAAATTTCTTTGAAATCTTTCTTTCTCGTATCAACTTCTCTTTTAGGTGGAGTTTGTTGACCTATTTTAACAAATTTGAGCATTTTATCGGGCATAATTTTATTTAAGTTTTGGCAAAATATACCCTGATTTATGTATATAAAGCATAAAATAGGTCATATATATTGACCTTAATTTTTAAATTATTACCGCCAATTAACACGTTTTTAATTATTGCATAGCTATTATGCTTAAATCGAATTGTTTTAAATAAATACTTTATAAGTTACGAAGAAACAATGTTTCAAAATATTATAGAAGTTTTAATTCTCTCTGCAATTCAAGGAATATCAGAATTTCTTCCTATTAGTTCTTCTGCTCATTTAATTTTGGTTTCTACTTTATATGAATTTAAATCTAGTTCTTTGCTTATTGATATTAGCCTCCATCTAGGTTCACTAATAGCTATAATTTATTTTTTTAAAGATGAATTGTTTGATATCAGAAAAAATAAAAGAATTTTAAATTTAATTGTATTAGGATCTATTCCATTAATAATTGTTGGATACATACTTTATAGTACGAATTTAATTTATCAGTTAAGAAATTTAGAAGTCATTGCTTGGACTACTTTAATATTCGCAATTATTTTATACATCTCAGACAAAAATCGATTTGATAAAAAAATTTCTTCAAATTTAAATTTTCAGTCAATAATATTTATAGGTGTTTTCCAAATTTTCTCTCTTGTACCCGGAGTGAGTAGGGCAGGAATTACTATAACAGCTGCGAGAATTTTAAAATTTAATAGAGTAGATTCAAGTAAAATATCTTTTTTACTTTCAATCCCAGCATTAGCTGGAGCTAGTGTCTTAAGCTTGAAAGATGTTTTTGAACAATCAATTCAGTTTAATTACTTAGTTGTTATCGCAATTATATCTTCTTTTATTTTTTCTTTTCTAACAGTTAAATTCTTCTTAATTTATATAAATAAATTTTCAATGAATGCGTTTGTAATTTATAGAATAATAATTGCTTTAATTTTATTTAGTTTAATTTATTAAGTATATTTCTTTTTAATTAAAGGTAATAATTGAGACAAGAGAACTCCACATAGAATAAAAAAGCATCCAAGTAAATTATTAACATCTAGAATTTGATTTAAAATAAACCAAGCAGCTATAGTCGCAAATACACCTTCAAGAGAAAAAATTATAGCTGCAGGTGCTGGAGTAATATTACGCTGGGCATAAATTTGCAATACAAATGCAAATCCACCAGATAATATACCTGCATATAAAATTGAATAAATTTCCATTAAAATATTACTTAAAATAAATTCTTCATAAATAATTCCAATTATAAATGAAAAAATAGCCACTATTAAAGTCTGCGCAGCTCCTAAAGTAAGTGGTAGATTGTATTTAGTTATAATGATCCCAGTAAAAATGATATGAGTACTCCAAAATAGAGCTCCGAGAACAACTAAAGTATCTCCTAATCTTACTGTTGCATCATGAAAATTTGTTAATAAATATCCTCCAATTAAACATAGAACTACAGAAGGCCATACACTCCAATGCATTGATTTTTTACCAAACAAAAAAATGATAATCGGTACCATTGGAACATAAAAAATTGTAAAAAAAGCAGCATTTGCAACGTCTGTATAAAGCAAAGCAACTTGTTGTAGTGCTGAGCCTAAGAATAAAGAAATTCCAATTAATAATGAATAAATTATGAAAGTTTTTTTATCTAATTTAAATTCTGATTTAAAATTTTTTAATTCAAATAAAATCATAAGTGGAATTATGGCTAGAAAACCAACAAAAAACCTCACAGCATTAAATGTAAAGGGACCAATATTGTCCATACCTGTGTCTTGGGCAATAAAAGTTGTGCCCCAAATGAAAGTACAAAATAAAGCACTAAATAACGAGATGGTTTTAGACATATCTGATTAAACAGCTAATTTATAAGCAAAATTTTTGCCTAAATTTTCTTTTAGATCATTATTAAACCTAGCTGCTTCTGCACCATCAATAATTCTATGATCATAAGATAATGAAATTGGAAGCATAGTTCTAGTTTGAAACTTCCCATTAATAAAAATTTGTTTTTTTTCTGATCTACCTACTCCTAATATTGCAACTTCAGGATAATTAATTATAGGTGTAAAAAATGAACCTCCTATACCACCTAAACTCGTAATCGTCATCGAGCCGCCAAACAATTCTTTTTTATCAATTTTTAAATTTCTACAAAGTTCGCTTACCTCTTTTAATTCTTTACTTATCAGAGAAATTTTTTTGTTATTTGCATTTCTTATTTTTGGAACCATTAATCCGTTTGGCGTATCAACTGCTATCCCAATATGGTAATATTTTTTTAAAGTCATTTTTCCAGTCTCAATTTCATCTATAGAGGAATTAAAGCTAGGAAATTTCTTAAGAGATGCAACTAAAGCCTTTATTATAAATGCTAGAGGTGTAATTTTAATTTTTTCTCCAGTATACATATCTGTTAATGAACTTCTAAAACTTTCCATCTCTGTTATGTCGGCTTCATCATGATTTGTAACATGAGGAATTGTTGTCCATGAATTTGTAAGATATTTTGATGATAATTTTTTTACTCTTGGTATATCTTTTGTTTCTATTTCACCAAAATCAGAATGTTCAAATTCGTTTTTAATTTTATCTGGTTTACTATCTTTTACTACAACATTGTTTTTTGAATTAGATGAAACAAATTTTTTAATATCATCTTCAACAACTCTGCCATCTTTTTGACTTCCTGCTACTTGATTAATATCTACACCAAGTTCTCTAGCAAATTTTCTAGCTTTTGGACTTGCAGCTGAAATGTCTGAAATATTATTTTTAGAAAATGTTTTTTCTTGGATTTCAGGTTTTATCGCCTCAATATTTTTTGACTCTTTTTCAATTTCTGGTTTTTCTTTAACCTCTTCCTTTTTAACTTCTGTATCATTATCTAAAGTTAAAATTAAGTTGCCCTCAGAAACTTTGTCTCCTACTTTTATTTTTAAATTTTTAATTTTACCTTCTAAATTTGATGGTATTTCTACGCTAGATTTATCACTTTCAATTGTTATTAGGGGATCATTTTTTTTAATTGATTGACCTTCGGTAACTAATACCTCAATAACCTCAACATCTTTAAAATCTCCAATATTAGGTACTTTAATCTCAGTTTTTGACATTATAATTTTGTTGGCATTGGTTTGTTAGTATCAATATTATACTTCTTCATTGCATCTTTTGCATGTTTGGAAGTAATAAGCTGTTCTTTTGCTAAAATACTTAAACCATAAGCAACCAAATGTTCTTTATCTACCTCAAAAAATTTTCTTAAATTTTTTCTTGTATCACTTCTTCCAAAACCATCTGCTCCTAATGAATAAAAGCTTTTATTAGTATAAGGTCTGATTTGATCTGAATTCATTCTCATATAATCAGATGCAGCCATAATTGGGCCCTCTGTTTGGCCCAGGCATTGCTCAACATAAGATTTTTTAGGTTCTTTATCAGGATTCAAAAGATTAAATCTTTCTACCTCCATTCCATCTTTTCTTAATTCATTAAAACTTGTTACACTCCATATCTCACTGTCAATTTGATAATCATTTTGCAAAATCTCTGCAGCAGACATCATTTCTCTTAAGATTGTTCCTGATCCTAAAAGTTGGATTTTAGTTTTTTTGTATTTGTTAAATTCTTTTATTTTATACATACCCTTTAAAATGCCTTCCTCACAATTTTTATCTTTTGGCATTTCTGGGTGTGAGTAATTTTCATTCATTGTTGTAATATAATAAAAAACATTCTCATTTTTCTCATGCATTCTTCTTAGACCTTCTCGAAAAATTACCGCTAATTCATAATGAAATGTAGGATCATAAGTTACACAATTTGGAATAGTTGCTGCAATTAAATGACTATGTCCATCCTGATGTTGTAAGCCTTCTCCAGCTAATGTTGTTCTTCCAGCTGTTGCACCTACCAAAAATCCTCTAGCCTGACTATCCCCAGCTGCCCAAGCTAGATCTCCTATTCTTTGGAAACCAAACATTGAATAAAAAATATAAATTGGGATCATTTCGATATCATGATTAGTATATGCGGTGGCAGCAGCAATCCATGAAGACATAGCACCTGCTTCATTGATACCTTCCTCTAAAACTTGACCACTTTTATCTTCTCTATAAGAACTTAATTGAGCTGCATCCTCAGGTTCATATTTTTGTCCTTCATGAGCATAAATCCCTATTTTTTGAAAAAATCCTTCCATGCCAAACGTTCTGGCTTCATCAGGAATAATAGGAACCAGTCTAGGAGATATATTTTTATCCCTTAATAAATTAGTTAGCATTCTCACAAGTGCCATAGTAGTAGACATTTCTTTTTCACCAGTTGATACTTTCATAAAATCAAAAATATCTTTGGTTGGTGCTTTGATTGGTTTAGCGAAAGTTGAACGTTCGGGTAAATATCCACCTAATTTAATTCTTCTGTCTTTTATGTATTTTATTTCTGGAGATTTTTCGTCAGGCCTAAAATATTCAATATTTCTCACTTGTTCATCTGTTAAGGGAACATCAAATCGATCTCTATAGTACATCAAGTCATCAACATCTAATTTTTTCGTTTGATGAGTAGTATTTACACTTTCACCAGATTTTCCCATTCCGTAACCTTTAATAGTTTTAGCGATAATTACAGTTGGACTTCCTTGATTTTTAGTTGCTTTATCATATGCGGCAAAAACTTTATGAGGATCATGTCCGCCTCTGTTTAGCCGCCATATATCTTTATCAGACATGCTTGAAACTAATTCCAATGCTTCAGGAGATTTCCCAAAAAACTTTTCTCTTACATAGGCACCGTCTCTTGCTTTCATTGCTTGGTATTCACCATCTACGGTTTCATTCATAATTTTTATTAAGTGACCAGTTTTATCATTACCAAGCAATGAGTCCCAGTATGACCCCCAAATAACTTTAATTACATTCCAACCAGTACCTCTGAAACTTCCCTCAAGCTCTTGAATAATTTTTCCATTACCTCTAACGGGACCATCTAATCTTTGAAGGTTACAATTTATTACAAATATTAAATTATCTAAATTTTCTCTTGCAGCCAGCCCAATTGCTCCCATTGACTCAGGCTCATCCATCTCACCATCGCCTAAAAAGGCCCATACTTTTCTTCCTTCATCTTTAATCAAACCTCTATTGATTAAATATTTCATGTATCTAGCTTGATATATAGCAAGCATAGGACCTAACCCCATAGATACTGTGGGGAACTGCCAAAAATTTGGCATTAACCAAGGGTGTGGATATGACGATAGACCCCCAGGTTTTACCTCTTGTCTGAAACTATCTAATTGTTTTTCATTTAATCTACCTTCTAAGAAAGCTCTTGCATACATTCCTGGAGCACTATGTCCTTGAAAATAAATTAAATCTCCACCAAATTTGTTATTTTTTGCTCTCCAAAAATGATTCATCCCAACATCATATAATGTTGCAGCAGATGCAAATGTACCAATGTGTCCACCAAGCTCAGGATATTTTTTATTTGCTCGAACTACCATTGCTGCTGCATTCCATCTAATCAACGATCTTATTCTTCTTTCAATATTTTGATCGCCACCAGACTTTACTTCAGCCTCAGGAGGTATTGTGTTAATGTATGGTGTATTTTGAGTATAAGGAATATTTGCTCCTTCACGATAAGCTTTGTTAATTAGTTCTTTAATTAAAAAATGAGCTCTTTGATTTCCATCTTTCGAAATAACTGCAGATAAAGACTCCAGCCAATCTTGAGTTTCAAGTGGATCAATATCAGACCCATTAACTACTTGAATTGTAGATTGTTTTTTTTCAATTATAGGTTCAGATATAATTTTTTTTTCCTCTTTTTTTTCAGCCATTGCTTCTTCAGCTTGTTTAATTATATTTTCTGTATCTTTTGGAAGGGTGCTTTCTGATGATGTTTTTGATGATGGTGTAAGATTAAGCAACAAATCTCCCTTAGAAACTTTATCACCAACTTTAACTGCTAAACTATCTACTTTTCCAGCAATGGTAGAAGGAATTTCAACACTTGATTTATCACTTTCAATTGTGACTATTGGATCATTTTGTTTAATTTGATCGCCGGGTTTTACAAGAATCTCTATAACTTCAACATTTTCAAAGTCACCAATGTCAGGAACAAGTAATTTTTCGCTCATTTTTAAATGTTTTATATACCCAAAAAAACATTATTGGATTTTATTTTATCACATTAATAAGGTTTTTTCGTTAATCTTATATTTTTATTATACAAAAAATAAAAAAATAAATGAATATTAAGCTTTTTAGCTTCTCTCAATACACATAGCTATTCCCATACCACCGCCAATACAGAGTGCCGCACAACCTTTTTTTTTATCTTGCTTAATCATTTCATGGACAAGTGTAACCAAAATTCTTGCCCCAGAAGCTCCAATTGGATGACCTAAGGCAATTGCTCCTCCATTAACATTAACGTTTTGTTCAGGAATTTTTAATTCTTCAATTACCGCAATACTTTGTGCTGCAAAGGCTTCATTAATTTCAAATAAGTCTACTTCATCTATTTTCCAATTTGCTTTAGATAAAGCTTCTTGAATTGAGGGTATAGGTCCCAATCCCATTAATGAAGGCTCAACCCCACAAGTAGCCCAAGATACAATTTTAACTAATGGCTCTAATGATTTTTTTTCTGCTTGTTCTCTAGACATTAAAACTAAGGCTGCAGCACCATCGTTTATGCCTGAGGAATTTCCAGGTGTTACAGTCCCATTTTCTTTGAATACTGTTTTTAATTTTTTTAAATCATCTATACTTAAATTTTCTCTAGGATGTTCATCTTTTTCAAAAATAAATTTTTTATCACCATCTTCAATTTGTAATTTAATCAGCTCGTCCTGAAATTTATTTTCTCTATATGCTTTTTCTGTTTTTTTCTGGGAATTTAAAGAAAAATTATCTTGTTCATCTCTTGAAATTTTATATTTATCGGCAACATTCTCAGCTGTGACACCCATATGATAATCATTAAATGAATCTAGCAGACCATCTTTTATCATTGTATCTACTAATTTATTTTCAGAAAATTTTTTATCTTCTCTATAATAAATTGCATGAGTTGCTCTAGACATATTTTCTTGACCACCTGCAATTACAATTTGGTTTTCTCCTAACTTAATTGATTGATATCCCGATACAACAGATCTTAATCCAGATCCACAGACTTGATTAACAATGTGGGCAGGTTTTGAAACTGGTACTCCGGCACCAATTGAAGCTTGCCTAGCGGGATTTTGACCAAGTCCAGAGGTTAAAACGTGGCCCATAATCACTTCATCGATCTCCTCCTCTATATCTAATTTTGATTTATAAATTACTTCTTTAATTACTATTGAACCTAATTTAGATGCGCTGAGATTTTTTAATGAACCTTTATATCTTCCAATTGGGGTTCTTAATGCTGAAGTAATTACAACATCGTTAGAGTTTTTGCTCATAAAGTAATTAACATAATATTTTATAAGTTAAATTACATCAAAAACTTTGATATATGGAATATATTATTTAAATGGACCGCTGGCCAAATTGGATAAGGCGCTCGGCTACGAACCGGGAGATTCCAGATTCGAGTTCTGGGCGGTCCACCAACAAGGAAATGGAAATGTTTAATTGGCTTTTAAAAGCATCTTTACAAAAATCAGTAATTTATTTTTTTATAATTATTTTTATTATTTTATTAATTTTAACTTTTGTATTATAAAAAATTATGAGCAAAGAATTTGAGCAAATAAGTATTAAACCTGGATTTATGAAACACAATGGGGGTGTTTTATTTAGAACTATTTCAGAGACCGAATACGAATTTAAATCTATAATTAGTGAAAACCATTTAAATGCTGCAGGAATAACTCACGGAGGCTATTTATCCGCATTAATAGATGCAGGAGCGGGAACAGCTGCACACAGAGCTGCAGGAAATGCTCCATGTGTAACTATCTCTTTAGATATAAAATTTATAGGCGCTTCAAAAGTTGGAGATGAAATTATTGGAAATACAAAAATTTTAAAAAAAACAAATACTCTTGTCTTTTTATTTTGCGAGCTAAAGTGTAATGATAAAATAATTACTTCTGCATCTGGAGTATGGAAAATTATTAAAATAAAGCCTTCCAATTTAGGACCAGGAGGATGAACAGTTTATTTTTTAAGTTGTAAAAAAAGTATTGGAGATATTAAGAATAATCCCAAAATAGAACTCTCAATTCCCGGAGCAATAAAGAATAAAGAATTCATACCTAAGTACCAACGTTGGTAAATTGGTACACTTTTTAACAAATAACCAGAAAAACTTACTCCTAATAATCCTATTCCTATCATTGCAGAAATTAAAGTTTGAAAAAAAATGTATATATCAAAACCTTGGGCTACTAATAATAAAGATGGTGAATAAACAAAAACAAATGGAACTAATGCCTTGGCAATACCCAATCTAAATGCCGTATTTCCGGTTTTAAAAGGATTAGAACCTGCTATTCCTGCAGCAGCATAAGCAGCTAGTGCTACTGGGGGGGTTATATCTGCTAAAACACCATAATAAAAAACAAAGAAGTGAGAAACTATTGGCTCAATATTTAGTTGTGTTAATGCTGGTGCAGCAACAGCCACTAAAATTATATAAGTCGCAGTTGTTGGAACACCAGTACCCATAAAAATACAAGAAAATGCGATTAATAATAATGAAAAAAAAAGTGTCAAATCCTCAATAGTTAGCAAACCAAATGGAATAAAATGTAGAAAAAAACTTCCTATGTCACCTGCTGTTTGAATTACAACATATCCTAATCGAAATCCAACCCCAGTTAGTGTTACAACACCAACTATAATTCCGATTGCTGCAGCTGCGGCTCCAACAGCTAAAGTATTTTTTGCTCCTTGTGATAAACACTGAACGAGATCTTTAATTGTAAGTCTATTTGTTTTTTTTACAAAACCAATTAATACGCATGCTATAATTGAAATTACTGCAGCATAGTCAGGCGTACGACCAATCAAGATTAAATAAACTAAAAGTATTAATGGTGCTAAGGACAACCAGTTATCTTTAACTACTGATAAAAATTTCGGTACTTCTTCGTCTGTTAAACCTCTAAGACCTAGCTTTTTAGCTTCCAGGTGGACCATAATAAATATGCCAAAATAATGAAGTAAAGCAGGAATAAGTGCCGCTGCTAAAATATCTCTTAGCGGAACTTCTAAATATTCTACCATTATAAATGCTGCAGCTCCGAGTATTGGGGGTGTAATTTGGCCACCTGTAGAAGCTGTTGCTTCTACAGCTCCAGAGAAATGTGGTGGATAGCCAACTTTTTTCATTGCTGGAATAGTCAAAGAACCAGTAGTAACAGTATTCGCGATAGAAGAACCAGAAATAGTTCCTAAAAAAGCTGATGAAAAAATTGCAACTTTTGCTGGGCCTCCAGAATATTTTCCCGCTATAACCATTGCTAAATCAATAAAAAGCTGACCCAATCCAATTCTTGTTGCAAGCACACCAAATAATATAAATAAAAAAACATATTGAGCCATAACCCCAACAGCAATTCCATAGATTCCTTGATTGGTAAGATAAATATGATTTACAAAACCAACCCAACTAGCGCCTCCATGTTTTAAAGCACCAGGAAAATAAGGTCCAAAAATAGCAAATAGAATAAAGAGCACACAAATAAAAGGTAGAGTAAAACCAATTGATCTTCTTGCAGCCTCTAAAGTTAATACTATCAAGAAAGATCCCATTATAATGTCTATATCTTCAGGATTACCGACCCTCGGAGCTAAAACCTCTGGAGGTAGTAAGGGTAAATATAAGGCTGAAATAACTACTAAAATTGAAAGAATTATATCAATAAAAGGTGTGTTAAAATTTTTTTTACTATGATTAATTTTTTTCCAACTATAAAAAATGAAAACTAAACCTACAACAAAAGAGATATGTATTCCTCTATGCAAAATTTCTCTGATTGTGCCAAAACCAGAAGCATAGAAATGATAAACAGACATTAATGCTAAAACTAAAAAAGCAAAAGATTTTAAAAAATTTTTTAATTCTCTCTCATTAGTTTTAACCTCATATCTTTTTTGTAAATCAGAAACTTTTTTTTGTGAAATATTAAACTTAGACATGAAAAAATGCCCTAGATCAAAATAGATCTAGGGCAGTATATTTTTATTAATTATTTTATAAGTCCTGCTTCTTTATAAAACTTTTCTGCACCAGGATGTAATGGTACTCCTACTCCTGAAAGTGCCGTATCAGGTGTAATTGTTTTTCCTTTTGCATGTCCTACATCCATTAACTTTCTAGACTCCTTATTCCACAAAGCTTTTGTTATTTTATATATTAAATCAGTGTCTTCTTTTGCTGATGTAAACCACTGAGCACCAACAGCTACAGTATTAACCACATCTACACCTTCATAAGTTCCTGATGGTATTGGACTTTCAGAAAAGAAACCATATTTTGAAGTGAGAGCTTTTGCTCCAGAACCATCAATGGGTACTAATTTAATATCAACTGCAGATGCAAGCTCAACAATTGCACCTGTTGGATAACCAGCAACAACAAAAATAGCATCAACTTTACCATTTCTTAAAGCATCAGTTGCAGCTTTTCCTTTTAAAGCTTCTGCTTTAACATCATTAGTGCTTAATCCATTTGACTCTAAGATTAATTTAGCATCTACATATGTTCCAGAACCTGGCTCATCTAAAGATACTCTTTTTCCTTTTAAATCTTTTACTGAATTAATATTACTTTTTTTCAAAGCTACTAAATGGATATGTTCCTGGAATAAAGCCGCAATAGTTCTCAAATCTTTAGCAGGTTCTTTGCCTTCCATTGTTCCTGTTCCAGTGTAAGCCCAATAAGCAACATCAGATTGTGCAAATCCAGAATTTCTTAATCCTGAAATAATAGCGTTTACATTATCAACTGAACCTCTGGAAGAAACAGCAGATGCAATCAAACCATCAACTCCACAACTTCCACCTTTTCCACATTCCCTTGATCCTGGAGGTTTTGAAATAGCATTAGCTATCATTCCTCCTACTGGATAATAGGTATAAGCAGTTCCTCCAGTACCAATTGTAAAGAAAGTCAATTCATTAGAAATTGCTTTCCCTACAAATGAGCCTGAAAGAAACAAAAAAACTGCAAATATTCTAAATAATTTTTTAAACATAAATCTCCTTCTATTTCATATTTTTATTAATAATTATTCAATCATATCATCTAAGAATATCGAATTCTAATAGTTTATATTTAGAAACTTAATTCTTTTAAATTACTATATTGTTCAAGAGCTTCGGGATTTGCCAAGGCTTCGATGTTTTTAATTTTACTTCCCTCTATCTTACTTTTAACTGCAAGTTCAACTATTTTGCCACTTTTTGTTCGAGGTATATCTTTTACAACAATAATTTTACTTGGAACATGTCTAGGAGATGCATTTTTTTTTATTTGTAATTTAATTTTGTTAATTAATTCTGCTGTTAATGAATAATTTTTGCTCATTACAGTAAATAAAACTATTCTAACATCATTATCCCATGATTGTCCTACAACGATAGACTCTTTTATTTCTTTAAACTTTTCAATTTCTGAATATATCTCTGCTGTTCCAAGTCTTACACCACCTGGATTTAAGGTGGTATCTGATCTTCCATGAATTATATACCCACCACTATTTTTTATCTCTGCGTAATCTCCATGGTGCCATATATTTTTAAATCTATTAAAATAAGCACTCTTAAATTTAATATCATTTTTATCATTCCAAAACTTTAAAGGCATTGATGGAAAAGGATTTTTACAAACAAGTTCTCCTTTACTATTTTTTAAAGACTTTCCTTTATCACTTAGAACATCTACATCTAAAGCCAAACCATTATTTTGTATTTCCCCTTTATTTACTGGCTGATATAAGTTTCCTAACACAAAGCATGAAACAATGTCAGTACCGCCAGAAATTGATGATAAATGTACATTTTTTTTAATGTGTTTATATACATATTTAAAACTTTCCTCTGAAAGAGGTGACCCAGTTGAGCAAATTGTTCTTAGTTTATTAAGTTTGAATTTATATTTTAATTTTGGTTTAAACTTTCTTAACGCGTCTACATACTTAGCACTTATTCCAAATAAAGTTATTTTTTCTCTTTGTGCTATTTTCAAAAGTAAATCAGCAGATTTAAACATTGGAGATCCATCAAACAGAACAATAGATGCCTTAGAAGCTAATGAACTAACTAACCAATTCCACATCATCCATCCACATGTAGTAAAATAAAAAACGTTATCATATTCTTTAATATTACAATGTAACTGATGTTCCTTCATATGCTGGATTAATACACCACCAGATCGATGACAAATACATTTAGGTTTTCCAGTAGTTCCACTTGAATATAATATTGCTAACTCAGTTTCAAAATCAAATCTTTTGAAATCTATTCTTTCAGCATTAGTTTGCATTAATTCATTCCATTTAAATAAATTAATTTTTTTAAATTTATATTTATTTTTAATAAACTTTTTTCCAGGATAGTTACTAATTACAACACTTTTAATTGATGGGATTAATTTTAAAATCTCTGGAAGTCTATTTAAAATATCTATTTTTTTTCCATTATAAAAATACTGATCAGTAATGAATAAAACTTTTGGATTAATTTGAGAAAATCTTTCTATAACACCTTTAGAGCCAAAATCAGGACTACAAGAAGACCAAATACCTCCCAGGGAGGTTGTAGCAATGAATGCTTCAACAGTTTCAATAGTATTTGGCATATATGCAGCTACTCTATCTCCTTTTTTAATATTTATTTTTTTTAGAAACTTTGAAATTTTATTAGTATTTAAATTTAATTGTCTCCATGATCTTTCTTCTCTAAATCCATTTTCACTAATAAAGGTTACGGCTTTTTCTTTATTATTTTTTGATAATAAATTTTCACCAAAATTTAGTCTGCTACCTGGTAAAAATAAATTTTTATAAAAAGTCTTTGATTTTCTAAAATTTTTATTACTTTTAATTCCCTTAATTTTACTAAAATCCCAAAATCTACTCCAAAATTCTGGTGAATTTTTAATACTCCAATTTAATAATTTTTCATAATTTCTATTAAATTTTATTTTTAATTTTTTTGAAATGTAATTTTCAAAAGCAAATAAATTTGAATTTTTTTTTACAATTGGAGAAGGTTCCCAAAGTTTTTTACTCATTTTATTAAATTAAATTACTATTATAGAATTAATCTTATTTATGATAATCTCACTAACATTTAAAAGAAAATGAGAACTTTTTACCCTCCGATTCGGTCATGTTTTAGTCTATTTTTGTTCTTTAGCAGTAACAATATCTGGTAGGTAAAAAAAAAGAAGCACAAAAGATAGAAATGACTAAAAATAAAATTACAGCTGTTCTCGGTCCTACAAATACAGGCAAAACCCATCTCGCTATCGAAACTATGCTTTCTTTTGAAAGTGGCATGATTGGATTTCCACTTAGATTACTTGCAAGAGAAGTATATGACAAAGTAATCAAGAAAATAAGTTTAGATAAAGTTGCACTTATAACTGGAGAAGAAAAAATAATCCCATCTAATGCAAAATATTTTTTATGCACAGTGGAATCTATGCCAATTGACAAACATCTTGAGTTTGTTGGTGTGGATGAAATTCAAATGTGCTCTGATCATGAAAGAGGTCATATTTTTACTGATAGACTTTTAAATATTAGGGGAGAAAAACTTACAATGCTAATGGGCTCAAGTACCATTAAAAATATTATTTCAAAATTAGATGGAGATATTGAATTTATAAATAGAGAAAGATTATCTAAACTTACCTACGCTGGTCATAAAAAAATATCAAGAATTGACAGAAAAACAGCAATCATTGCGTTTTCAGCAGAGGAAGTTTACGCTATTGCTGAGTTAATTAGAAGACAAAAGGGTGGTGCTGCTATTGTAATGGGATCACTAAGTCCAAAAACAAGAAATGCCCAAGTTGAATTATATCAATCTGGGGATGTCGATTTTCTAGTTGCAACAGATGCAATTGGAATGGGAATAAATATGGATTTAGATTTTGTTTATTTTTCCAATGTTAAGAAATTCGATGGAAAAAAATTAAGAAGATTAAATCTATCTGAAATAGGTCAAATAGCCGGTAGAGCTGGTCGATACCTTAACGATGGAGGTTTCGGTATTACTGGTGATTGTAAAGAAATATCTCCAGAAGAGGTAGAATTATTAGAAAATCATAAATTTGAGGAAATTAGAACTTTGTTTTGGAGAAATTCAAATCTTAATTTCAATAACCCAATTAGTTTAATTAAAAGTTTAGAGGAAAAACCTCATGTGGAATGGCTAAGAAAAATTCGTGAATGTGAGGATGAAAAAGCTCTTAAATATTTTTTAAAAGATCAAAAAATTTTAAATAGAGAATTTGATAAGAAAACTTTAATGCTCTTATGGGAATGTTGCCAAATACCTGATTTTGTTAAAAAAACTTATGGAAACCATTTTGAGGTTATTGGAAATGTATTTAAATTTTTAACTAGCAAAAAAGGACTAATTTCTGAAGATTTTATGAGATTACAGCTAATTAAACTAGATAAATTAGATGGAAATGTAGATTCTTTATCAAATAGAATTGCAAATGTCAGAACTTGGTCTTATGTTTCGAATAAAAATAATTGGGTAGAAAATCAAAGTTATTGGATAGAAAAAACTAAACATTTAGAAGATAGACTTTCAGACAGATTGCATGAAGAACTCACTAAAACTTTTATTGATAAAAGAGCAAGCGTACTCGCAAGAGGTTTAAAACAAGATATGGAATTTAAAACTGAAATTTTACAAAACAACGATGTTAAAATTGATGATCAATTTATTGGAAAGATAAAAGGATTAAAATTAGAACTAGATCTAAAAAAAGGTGCTTTGGAAGCAGATATTAAATCTTTAAAAAAAGCTGCTAGACAAACTATTGGTCCAGAATTAGAAAAACGTGTTCAATCAATAGTTGATACTGGATTAATTAATTTGAATGAAGACTTTAAAATTTACTGGAATGGTTTCCCAATTGCCAAATTAACAACAGGTAATGACTATTTAAATCCTAATTTTGATTTAATGGTTGATGATATTATTGAACAAAACACTAAACAAAAGTTAAATAACTATATTAACAAATGGATACATGCAAAAATAAATAACGTTCTTAAAAGTTTAATTGATTTAAAAAATATAAAAGAAAATAATTCATCAATTAAAGCACTGGCATATCAGCTCTATGAAAATAATGGAGTATTAAAGCGAGATCAAGTTTCTGAATACTTAAAGAGTTTAGAACAAAATGAAAGAAAAATTCTTAGAGAGTTAGGAGTAAAGTTTGGGAGATATCATGTTTTCCTTTATCAATTAATTAAACCAGAAGCAGTATCTTTGCGAACATTATTGTGGAAAAATTTTTATCAAAAATTTCATAATTTAAAACCACCTACCTTTGGTTTGAATTTTTTAGATGATAAAGAAATAAAAAATAAAAACTTTATGCTTTTATGTGGATTTGAAAAATTTGATAATTTTTTTGTAAGAATTGATATTTTAGAAAGATTATTTGTATTAATAATAAATTCTAGTTCAAAGGAAAATTCTGAAATAAAATTAATACCAGAGATGTTAAATCTTTTAGGATGTAGTAAAGATAATTTCAAAAAATTACTTCAAAAAATGAATTATAAAATATTTGAAAAAGAAAATGAAATATTTTTTAAATATAGTCCTACTAAGAAATTTAAAAAAATTACCACAAAGAAGATCTCAAACGAAAATCCATTCAAAATATTAAAGAATTTAAATTTAAATTAAAATGTTTTTTAAAAAAGAAGAGACAAAAAATAATAATTTTCCCACAAAAGTTTGTGCTTTATTAATTCATGCCGCAAAAATAGATGAGAACTATACAGATAAAGAAGAAGAAATTATTAAAAAAACACTAAATGAGCTAGGTATAGAAAATGAAAATGTTTCTAAAACAATTGAAGAAGCAAAAATAATTGAAGAAAGCTCAAATCAAATTTTAGATTTTACTAGAGAAGTAAAAAATTTACCTCAACAAGACAAAATTAAAATCGTAGAGGCTTTATGGACTATCATTTACTCAAACAATGATGCTGATATATACGAAACTAATTTAATGAGACGACTTGCGGGATTACTTTATATTGACAATAAAACAATGGGCGATATTAAAGAAAAAATTAAACAAAATTAAAAATGACATATATCGTTAACGACAATTGTATTAAGTGCAAACTAACAGACTGTGTTGATGTCTGCCCGGTTGATTGCTTTTACGAAGGTAAAAATATGCTTGTAATTAAACCCGATGAGTGTATAGATTGTGGCGTTTGCGAGCCAGAATGTCCTGTCGATGCCATAAAAGCAGACACTGAACCTGGAAGTGAAAAATGGTTAGAGATCAATAAAAAATATTCTGAAATCTGGCCCAACATAAGTGAAAAAAAAGATCCACCATCGGATCACGAGAAATTTAGAAATGAGCAAAATAAGTACGAAAAATATTTTAAAGAAAATCTTTAAAGGCAAAACAGACAAAAAAGTGAAAAAAAAAGTTTCTAAAAAGAAGTTTGTCAAAGCAAGAAAAACTGTAAAAGCTAAAAAAGCAAAAAAAATAATTTCAAAAAAAATCAAAAAAGTTGCTAAAAAAGTTTCACCTAAAACAAACAAAATAAAAAAAAATATTAAAGTTGCAGAAACAAAAGCTGAAACAAAAGTAGATAATTTAAGAATTTCAAAAACAAATGAAGTTAAGCCTGAAATAAAAAAAGTTAAAAAACAAGAAACTGAAAAAAGAGAATACAAAATTAAAGATCATGTTGTTTATCCAAAACATGGAGTAGGGCAAATTACTGAATTTAAAAAGATCAACATTGGTGGAATTGATGTTGAAACGTATGTAATAAAATTTGAAAAAGACAAAGCTAATGGAATGGTCCCTGTAAATAAGCAATCTAACCTAAGACCGTTAGCAACTATTAATCAGGTTAATAAATGTATTTCAATATTAAAAAGTAAACCAAAAATTAAAAGATCAATGTGGAGTCGAAGAGCACAAGAATATGAAGCAAAAATATCTTCTGGAAAAATATATGAATTAGCTGAGGTTGTCAGAGATTTAAACAAGGGTGATGACCTTATGGTTGACCAGTCTTATAGTGAAAGACAATTATTTGAAAAAGCTTATGAGAGAATTATGTCTGAATTTCAGATTGTTTTGAATGTATCATTAGAAGATACTCAAAAAAAATTGGATAAAGCATTAAAAAGAAATTTAGGTGGGCAACCTCAACCAGTAACAGCTGCAAAAACTCCAACTAGTGAATTACCTGTAGACGAGCCAATTTCTGATAACGATGAACCGATTGACGAGTAAAAAAAAACGCCTCTCACACAAACTGTAATGAGAAGCGTTTTTTGTAAAGAATACTAAGTTACTATTTTCTTCTTCTTTTTTTTGCTTTTTTCTTAGCTTTTTTCTTAGCTTTTTTCTTAGTTTTCTTTGCCGCTTTTTTTCTTTTCTTAGGCATCTTTAGCTCCCTTTTTTAGTTAAACGAATCAAATTGATTCGCTATTAACATATTTTTATTTTTTTCTATAAGTTATGTCAATTCTTTAATTAAAAGTTAAATTTTATAAAAATTATTTTTAATTTTTTATTTTTATAAAACTTTTTTTTATTAATTTAGTTAATGTTTATGCGGTTAATAAACAATTTTATTTAAGTAATTTAATAAAGATTTTCTAGCTGATTTTTATATTTTTCAGTAACTTTTTTTCTTTTTACTTTCATTGTTGGTGTCATTAAACCATTTTCAATAGAAAAATTTTCATCTATTAATTGAATTTTTTTTATCTTTTCTAATAAAGTTAATTTTTTATTTATTTTTTCAATTACTTTATTTATTTTTTCTTTTTCATTTAAACAATCTTTATTAGGAACAACTAAGGCAACCAAGTAATTTTTTTTATCACCATAAACCATACATTGATCTATCTCTGGTTCATTCGTAATCATATTTTCAATTTTAGCAGGTGAAATGTTATCTCCGCCAGCACTTACTATGATATCTTTTTTTCTATCAGTAATTTTTAAATAACCATCATTTGGATCTATCTCTCCAATATCGCCTGTATGAAGCCATCCATTTATAATTACTTTGTCAGTCTCTTCTTTTTTGTTCCAATATCCAAGCATAACATTTTCGCCTTTAACTAAAATTTCTCCATCTTCAGCAATTTTAACCTCATTTCCTTTAAATGGAGGTCCTACAGTTTCCACTTTAATTTTATGTATTGGATTGCAACTTACTACTGGTGATGTTTCTGTTAAGCCGTATCCCTGAAGTGTCGGTAATCCTATAGCATTTAAAAATTCACCTATTTCTTTATCTAAAGCACCACCACCTGAAACGAAAGCTCTCAAATTTCCACCGAACTGTTTTTTTATTTTTTTTCTAACTAATTTATCAACTATAAAATTGAGTAATTTTTCAGAAAATGTCATTTTTTGATTTAATAGTTTTTTTCTTCCCAAACGAAGAGTTGCTTCAATTAATTTTGCTTTAAAGCCTGTTTGTTTTTTTAAATTCATGTTTATTTTGTTGTAGAGGTTTTGGTAGAATCTGGGAACTGCTGTCATAATTGTGGGTTTTGCCTCAGATATGTTTTCTAAAAGTTTTTCTATTTTCTCTGCATAGAATACTTTTGCTCCTACTGCTATCTGGGCAAATTGAACACAGTGCTCATAAGAGTGTGAAAGAGGAAGCCAAGTTAAAAATACTGGTCTTGAGTTAAATAATGGTTTCATAATTTCGCATGCTCCTACGAGATTATTTAAAACTCCACCATGACTTAAAATTACTCCTTTAGGATTACCTCCTGTCCCTGAAGTATAAATAATGCATGCAGGAGAATTTCTTTTTAATTTATTATTTTCAATTTTATCTTCTGCTAATAAATTATTATTTAGAATTGAATTAAAATCTAAATATTTTTCTTTGTTAGTTATATTTAAACTATTTGTTACCTCGGCTTTTTCATCCAAAGTAATGACTTTTTTTATAAAATCTTTTTCATTAATTGAATTATTTAATTTTTTTAACATTTCATTATTTGAAACAACAACTAAGCTAGGCTCACAGTCTTCTATCAAGTACTTATAATCATCTTCTGTATAAGTTGTGTATGCTGGAACTGTAATTCCACCAGCTAACATAATAGCTAAATCAGAAACAAACCACTCTGGTCTATTTTCCGAAACTAAAAGACATCTATCTCCATCTTTTATATTTTCTTTTATAACTTTTGATAATTTTAAAATATTCTTTTCAGTTTGTTCCCATGTGTATATTTTTTTATTACTTGGGTTTAGCCATTCTAAAAAAATATCTTTTTTATTTTGTTTATTTGCTTGATTAACAAATAATTCGATCAAATTATTTAAATTATTTAAATTCATAGTTACTTGGTGGGCGAAGAGAGAATCGAACTCTCACTTCTTGCGAAACACGATTTTGAGTCGTGCGCGTCTACCAGTTCCGCCATTCGCCCTAGGTATTCAATTAAATTATATTTAAATAGTATAAGAACTAATTTTATATTAAAACCAAAAAATGTTTAAAACACTCTATAAAAAATGTTTAGAATTAGCTGCACACAAAAGTTCGAATTTTTATTTAGGGTTTGTATCTTTTATAGAAAGTTCTTTTTTTCCTATACCTCCAGATGCAATGATAGTTCCAATGGTTATTGCTAAAAAAAGGGAATATTTAAAAATATTTTTAATAGCATCAATATTTTCAGTGCTTGGAGGAATATTCGGATATTTGATAGGTTATTTATTTTTTGATTTAGCGATGTATGTAATCGAATTTTATGGCTATCAAGATAAAGTTGAAAACTTAAAATTAAGCATGTCTCAAGGGAGTGGATTCCTCGCATGGCTGAGTATTCTTTTTTTAGCGGGCTTTACTCCATTGCCCTATAAAGCCTTTACGATTTCAAGTGGTTTAATTGGTTTTAATCTTCCTGTTTTTATAATTGTTAGCTTAATTTCAAGAAGCCTGAGATTCTTTATAGTTGCCTATTTGTCTTATAAATTTGGAGAATTATTTACAGAGTACATGGAAAAACATGGATCAAAATGGTTCACCATAATTGGAATTATTATAGTTATAATATTTATTATTATTTATTTATTTTTAAAATTTAATGTTTGATATTAACAAAACCATTACATTAAAGTTAATTTTTTTAATTAGCATTATCGCTTTATCTTCAGCATTTTTTATTGAATATGTTTTAGGTCATCAACCTTGCAACTTATGTATACTGGAAAGAATTCCATACCTATTAGCATTAATAATTATTATATTAAATTATAAATTTATTAATCTTGAAAAATATCTCATTCTTTCTCTTATTTTAATTTTTTTAGCAGCTACTATTTTATCATTATATCATTTAGGTATTGAGCAAGGTTTTATTGAAGAGTCATTGGTTTGCGATTTAAAAAATGGCTCCAATTTACTATCAAAAGAAGATATATTAAGACAGTTGCAAGAAAAGAAAGTAAGCTGCAAAGATGTTACATTTAAAATTTTAGGATTATCGCTTACAAGTTACAATATTATAATATCAATATTAATAGTATATTTTACAACAAAAACTTATTTAAGTTATGACAATAATAAATAAAAAGAAAATAGAAGAATTCATTAGAGTTGATCATGCTGGAGAACGTGGTGCTGTTAAAATTTATGAAGGACAGTTGCTAGCTCTAAACACATTAGTTAAAGATGAAGCTTTAAAAAAAACAATTGAAGAAATGAAAGTTCATGAAAAAGAACATTCTGATTATTTTGAAGAAGAAATTAAAAAAAGAAATATAAAACCAACAAAATTTTTACCCTTATGGGATTTATTAGGTGTAGGATTGGGGTTTGGTTCAACTTTGCTTGGAAAGAAAGCAGCTATGCTTTGCACTGCTTCTGTTGAAGAGGTGATAGATGAACATTATTTAAACCAAATAAAACAACTTGATAAAAATGAAACAAAACTTAAAAAAAAAATAATCAAATTTAGAGAAGATGAATTAAGTCATAAAGATATAGCTTATGAAAAGGGTGCAACAAAAGAAGGCCCATACTTTATATTAGATAAAATTATTAAAACTGGATCAAAAATTGCAATAAATATTTCTGAGAAAATTTAAGACTCTAGCTCTACATCCCAATATAAGTAATCCATCCAGCTTTTATGTAAAAAATTTGGTGGAAAATTTTTACCATTTTTGTGTAGATCCTCTGTTGATGGTCGATAAGGGTACTGATATAACTTCATCCCTGAATGTTTTAATAGTTTTCCACCCTTTTTCACATTGCATGCAGAACAAGCTGTTACAACATTATCCCAATTAGTTTCACCTCCTTTTGATCTAGGTAATAGATGATCAAAAGTTAACTCTTCATTGCTTCCACAATATTGACAGGAAAATTTATCTCTTAAAAACACATTAAATCTAGTAAAACTTGGTTTGCTTTGAGGAACAATATAATCCTTTAATGCGATAACACTTGGTAATTTCATATTAAATGATGGACTTCTTATAGTTCTATCATAATTACTAACAATAATAACTCGATCCAGAAAAACAGATTTGACTGTATCCTGCCATGACCACAAAGATAAAGGGTAGTAACTCAAAGGTCTATAGTCTGCATTGAGTACTAGCGCAGGACACTTTTCTAATGAAACATTTTGTTCAATAAAATTGTTCATTAACTAATTTTAACTTAGTTGAACAATTTTATCAATAATAAGAGATGTTAAATTTTTTTTAAAATAAAATTTAAAGCTGTACTTGATGCTTCAATAGGAATATGATGATCACAATTTTTTATTAATAGTGTATCAACTTTAACATTATTTCTTATTAAAAAATCTTTTGCTTCCAGTAAATGGGTAGATGGGACAATTTGATCAGCTTCACCATGGATAAGTAATGTTTCAGTTTTATTTTTGATTCTATTTTTTAAATCATTTTGATTTATTATCTTTCCAGAAAAACCAACTATACATAAAAAATTTTCTCTAAATGTAAGACCAACATTTATAGACATCATGCATCCCTGACTAAATCCTGATAAACATATTTGATTATTTGATAACCTGAACTCTTTTTTTATTTCATTAATAAATTTTTTTAAAACCTCTTCAGCCTTAATTGATTGCTCTAATATGTAATCAGAATCCTCTTTTGTTAAATCAAACCATTGATAACCGGAGGGATTTATAGCACATGGCTCATGACCATTTGGACAAATAAAGACTGTATTAGGCATATATCTCTTCCAGTTTAAAGATAGCATGCTAATATCCTGTCCATCACCTCCATAACCATGAAGCAAAATAATTGCATTTTTAATTTCAACACCATTTTCTGGTTTAATAATTATGGAATCTAGGCAAAATGTCATAGTAGATAAATTATGTTTTTTATGTCAAAACACAATCTAAAATAAAAAAATGATTTCAGGAATATTAGTAAAAGTTTTGTCAATAGCCCTTTTGATAGCTGTAGGGATAGTTTTAATCTTAGGTATTGGGACTCTTTTTAAGGGAGGAGAGACAAGTAAAAAATATTCAAATAAATTAATGCAGTTAAGAGTTATTTTACAGTTTATTGCTATTATTGCTTTAGTTGGCTTTGCTTACTTTTTTAAAAATTAGTTATATTTTTTTATCCAATTAACAAAATTTTTATCTTCAAAATCAATTGAACCTATTATTCTGGCAAATTCTTGACCCTCTTTATTAATTAGAATTGTTGTAGGGACACCTCTTAAAGTAAACATTTTTGCTAATGTGGTAGGTGGGTCAAAATAAGGTTCAAAATTTTTAATGTTAAGATCTATAAAAAATTTATTAACTTTTGTTAAAGTTTCTTTTCCAATATTAATTGGAAAAATTTTTATTTTATCCAATTCTGGATTAGCTTGGAGTTTATCTAAAGATGGCATTTCTTCTTTACAAGGTTCACACCAAGTCGCCCAAAAATTTAATATCAATAAGTTCCCAGTATATTCATTGATATTAATTTTTTGATCATTTTTGTCTAAAAAAATAACATTATCATATGTTTTTGGTATTTTATGGATTACAATATTTTTAATACCAGGTAGTTCTTCAGCTACGACATTTGTTGTCAAAAAAATAAATATTATTAAAAATCTCATGTTAAATAGGTATAATTAAATATCATGGTAAAAAATAAAAACAACCAAGCAATCTGGACCACGCGGATTAAAAAAAATACATCAAGCTTATTTCAAAAAGTCGGTAATTCAATAGATATTGATAAAAGACTTTATAAAGAAGACATCCAGGGATCAATTGCTCATGTTGAAATGCTTTTTAAACAAAAAATAATTTCATTCAAAATAAAAAATAAAATTATTTATGGACTAACAAAAATTAATAAGGAAATAACAAACAATAAATTTGAGTTTAATAAAAAATATGAAGATATTCATATCAATATCGAAAAGAGACTTTTTCAAATTATAGGTGAAGAAGCTGGCTACGTTCACACTGCAAGATCAAGAAATGATCAAGTAATTACTGATTTTAAAATTTGGATGAAAAAATCAACCAACGAAATAAATAATAACATTAATAAAGTTATTAAGAGTACAATTAAGTTAGCTGAAAAAAATGTTGAGACTATTATGCCTGGATTTACACATCTTAAAAATGCTCAAGCTATCTCTTTTGCACATTATTTAATGTCTTATGTGGAAATATTTAATAGAGACAAAAAGAGATTTTCTAATAATTTAGACAGCTTAAATGAAAACCCTTTAGGTGTTGCGGCTTTAGCAGGAACATCATTTAATATAGATAGAAATTATACAACCAAAAAACTTGGTTTTAAAATACCTACAAATAATTCTATTGATACAGTTTCAGATAGAGATTTTGTTGTAGATTTTTTATACGCTTCATCTGTGTGTGCTATGCATATTTCTAGAATTGCTGAAGAGTTGATTATTTGGAATTCGGATGCTTTTAACTTGATCAATTTATCTGATAAAGTTGTTACCGGATCTTCTATAATGCCACAAAAGAAGAATCCTGATCTTTTAGAGTACTTGCGTGGAAAATCGGGAAGCACTTATGGAAATTTATTTTCGATGCTTACAATTTTAAAAGGCTTACCACTATCTTATTTTAAAGATCTGCAAGACGATAAGGAGATTGTTTTTAAATCAAACGACAATCTAAATAATTGTTTAAAAATTTTTGATGAAGTACTAAAAAATTGTAATCCAAATAAGAGTAAAATGTTAGAACTTGCTAATTCTGGATATATTACAGCGACTGATTTGGCTGACTATCTTGTGAAAAATCACTCAATGTCTTTTAGAAAAGCATACCAAAAAACCGCTGCTGTAGTTAATTTTGCTGAAAAAAGAAAAAAGAAGTTAAATGAATTAACTTTAGATGAGTTAAAAAAAATTGAACCCAAACTTAAAGAAGATGTATTAAAAGTATTTAATTTAAAAAATTCAATTAATTCGAAAAAATCTTATGGTGGAACTTCTTTTGATAATATTAAAAAAATGATAATGAAATATAAAAGAGAAAATGATTAAAAAATTTACCATAATTATATTGTTATTTTGTGCCGTTATTTCTTGTGGAAAAAAAGGTGATCCTAAATACGTAGACCCAGATAAAAAAGCAGAAATAAAAAAAGTTTCAGTTAACTTAGCTTAATGAAATACATAAATAAAACACTAACAATAGAAAAAATTAATCTCCAAAAAATTGCGAATAAATTTGGAACTCCATTTTATTCTTACTCCTATTCTAAATTAAAAGAAAATATTAATAATTTTAAAAAAAACTTCAGATCTTTTTCACCACTTATCTGCTTTGCGGTTAAATCCAACACAAATATTAATATAATTAGAGAAATTAAAAAATTTGGATTAGGTGCTGATGTTGTTTCAGTAGGAGAACTGATGATGGCACTAAAAGCAGGAATTAATCCAAGCAAAATAGTATTTTCTGGTGTTGGTAAAACAACAAGTGAAATCAGCTTTGCTATTGATAAAAAAATTTTGCTTATTAACGCTGAGTCTTTAAGTGAAATAAAAGAAATAAATCGAATAGCAAAATCAAAAAATAAAAGAATAAAAATTGGTGTGAGACTAAACCCCAACACAGATGCAAAAACATTAAGTCAAATATCCACTGGAAAAAAAGAAAATAAATTTGGTGTAAATAAAAATGCATTCTATGAAATTATAAATTATTGCAAAAATTCAAAAAATATTGATTTAAAATGTCTTAGTGTTCATATAGGCAGTCAAATTTTAGACCATAGACCTTATGAAAAAATGCTTAAAGCGGTCAGTCAAATTTTAAGTAAAACAAATCATAAATTTAAATTTATAGATTTAGGTGGAGGTATGGGCATTACTTACACCGATAAAAATAAAAAACTTAATTATAAAAAATACAACACAGCTATTCTCAAATTTTTAAGAAAACATAAAGTTAAAATTATATTTGAGCCAGGTAGATCAATTATTGGCGATACCGGGACATTAGTGTCAAAAATAACCTATATTAAAGATAGTGGAAGTAAAAAATTTATAATTTTAGATGCCGCAATGAATGATTTAATGAGACCTGCTTTGTATGGTGCGTTTCACAAAACCTTACCTGTTACAAAATCTAACAAAACATCTAAAAAACCATATGAATTTGTAGGTCCTATTTGTGAAAGTACAGATAAATTTGTTACATTAAAAAAATTTCAAGTGTTGAATGAAAAAGATTTAATAGCAATATGTGATGTGGGAGCTTATGGAATGTCACTAAGCTCAAATTATAATTTAAGACCTAAACCAATAGAATTATTAATAAAGGGATCAAAAATTAAAGTAATAAGAAAAAGACAAAAGCATAAAGATATAATTTAGCTTTTGACAAAAATGATAAGAAACTTTTTATTTTCAATATTGTTTTTCACTGGAATCATCTTTATTTCGATAATTTTTTTACCATCATTTTTTTTGCCTAAACAGGTTGTTTTGATGGGGGGTAAATTAATGGGCCATTGGGCTAGTTTTTGTTTAAGGTTTGTTCTTTCAGTGAAAATTTCAATCAAAGGAAGAGAAAATATTATTAATAATGAAAAATTTTTTATAGCAGCATCTCATCAATCGATGTTTGAAACTTTTTATTTACAAACAATCTTTAACTCACCTGTATTTATTCTAAAAAAAGAATTATTGTTAATTCCAATTTTTGGTTGGTACTTAAAAAAAATAGGATCAATTTCAATAAAAAGAAACAAAGTTACAAAAGATAACTTGGGTTTTTTTGATGATATTTCAAAAATGATGGCTACTTCTAATAGACCTTTAATTATTTTTCCTCAAGGAACTAGAGTTCTTCCAGAAGAAAGACCACCTTTTAAAAAAGGTGCTTCGAGAATTTATGAAGAGCTAAATGTTGCTTGTCAGCCAGTTGCAATTAACTCTGGATATGTGTGGCCTAAAAAAGGTAAAAAGAAATCTAATAAAACAATTACAATCTCTATTCTAAAGCCAATTCCATCTGGGTTAACAAAGAAAAATTTTATTCAAATTCTTGAAAAAAATATTAATTCAGAGTTAGATTTAATTAATTAGCCCTTCATAGGCATAACAACAAAAATACTATCGAAATCACCTGGATCTTTTATCAGTGCTGGTGAACCAGTATCATTAAAGAAAATTTCAACTCTATCTCCATCTAGTTGTGAAGCAACATCTATCAAATATCTAGAGTTAAAACTTATCTCTAAATCATGATCAAACTTAACAGTTAAAGTTTCTTTACCATCACCACTGTTAGTATTATTTACTGACAGATCTAAAGTGTCTTTAGATAAATTGAATTTCACACCATCTTTTTTATCTAATGAAACAGATGCTACTCTATCAACCGAATTTAAAAATAATTTTAAGTCTATTTCTAATTTTTTTTGATTATTTTTAGGTATAACTTGAATGTAATTAGGAAATTTTCCATCAATAAGTTTTGAAATTAAAATACTATTATTTAATTCAAATTTTATTTTTGATTTCACATTTGAAACTTTTACATCTCCATCATAGCTATCTAATAAAGAGCAAAGTTGAAAAATTGTTTTTTTAGGTAAAATTATTGGATCAAAATCAATTTTTTCCTCTAATCTAATTTTTGAAATAGACATTCTATGACTATCAGTTGCAACTGCTGTTAAATAATTTTTTTCTTCAACTTCTGTTTGATGAAAATAAATTCCACTTAGGTAATGCCTTGTTTCGTCATTAGAAACTGAAAATTTACATTTATTTAATAATTTCAATAATTGTTTTGATTTAATTATAAATTCATTTTGATTAAAATTTTCATCTGTCAGTGGAAACTCTGTTGCACTTATGCAATTCAAATTAAAAATAGATTTTTCAGACTCCACTTGTAATTTACTTATATCTGTTAGAGAAAGATTTATTTTTTTTCCTGAGTTAAACTTTCTTATAATATCATACATGATTGAGGAGGTTGTGGTTGTTTTGCCCTCCTCTAGAATTTCTACATTATTTAATTGATGTATAAATATTAAATCTAGATCAGTCGCAGTGAT
Source organism: uncultured Pelagibacteraceae bacterium (assembly GCA_902571425.1). Lineage (GTDB taxonomy): Bacteria > Pseudomonadota > Alphaproteobacteria > Pelagibacterales > Pelagibacteraceae > Pelagibacter. The sequence goes on from CACGBZ010000003.1 coordinate 52,537, forward strand.
AGTAAGTTTAGAATTGCTTGCATCTAACAAAATATTAGAAAGTATTGGTAATGTACTTCTTTTTTCAATAACTCCTTGGCAATAATTTAATGCTTGCTGAAGGTCTTGTTGATTAACGTTAAATTTCATTTTCTTTATTATTATATAAAATCTGGTTTTTTAATTTATTAATATTATCAACCATCTCAGGATCTTTTTCTTTTATCTTTTCAATAGTTTTTACTGAATGAATTATTGTTGTATGGTCTCTGTTAGAAAATTCCCTTCCAATTTCAGGTAATGATTTAGAAGTTAAAATTTTAGTTAAATAGATTGCTGTTTGCCTAGGTCTTACTAAATATCTTGATCTTCTAGATGATAGCATTTCATTTTTGCTGATTTTGAAAAACTTACAAACAATTGTCTGAATTAGATCTATTGTAACCTTATTTTCTGCTAAATTTAATAAATCCTTTAAAACTACTTTAGTTTCAGCAAGATTTGGTACTTTGTTGTAAATTCTTGAAAATGAAACAACTCTGTTTATTGCTCCAACCAGTTCCCTTACACTTCCGGTTATTTCATTGCTTATAAAATCTTGAATTTCTCTAGAAACTTGTAATTGTTCAGAATACAAAGCATTCAATTCTTCAGTTTTTTTTTCAACTATTTTTTTTCTTAGCTCAAAGTCCGGCTTTTGAATATCAACTACTAATCCACCAGAAAATCTTGATTTAATTCTTTCTTGAATTCTCGATAATTTATTTGGTGCTCGATCAGCTGACACAATTATTTGAGATCCCTTATCAAGTAATGCATTAAATGTATGAAAGAACTCCTCCTGCATAGCCTCTTTTCCACTTATGAACTGAATATCATCGATTAATAAAATATCCGTATTTCTAAAATATTCTTTAAACTTAACCATATCGTTTGATTTAATTGATTTTACAAACTGATACATAAAACGTTCTGCAGAAATAAACATTACTTTATTGTTTTTTTTAAGCTCTAAACCTATTGAATTTAATAAGTGAGTTTTTCCCATTCCAACACCACCATAAATATAAAGTGGATTATAATGAGATATATTTTCTGAAACTTTTAAAGAAGCTTCGTAAGCTAATTTATTACTTGAACCTGTTATAAAATTATCAAATCTTTTATTTGGATCAATTCGATTATACTGAAGATAAGAGTCTTTTATAAATGAAACATTTTCATTTATATTTCTCTCTTTAATATTGTTTTCCTCTAAACTAGTTTCTTGAGTTTTTTCAACTATTTTAAACTCTATTCTAATAATATCTTTTTTATAAACTTTAATTATTTGTAATATTTGGTCTAAATACCTTGATGTAATCCAATCTCTAATAAATCTTGTTGGAACTGATAATAATAAGTAATTATTGAATTCCTCTACAAGAGAAATCTTTTTTAACCAGCTCTCATAAACTTCTGAGCCGAGTTTATTTTTCATTTCATTCTGTACTTGCTTCCATTCAAAGCTTTCAGAAGAAAAATTATTAATATTTTTTGTATTTGTTAATTTATTCATAACTTAAGGGGAAATCTCAGTTAGAACTATTTAAAAAAATTTGCAACAAGTTAATAAAGAAATTCAAAAAAAAATAAAATCTATGATTGTGATTTAGATTTAAAAAAAAATAATTCTAAATTGAACTTAAATTTAAAATTATAAATTGAATCGAATATAGATTGAATCAATTAATTGATTGAATTAAAATTAAATCGAATATAGATTGAATGACTATAATCCAAATATTTACTAAATCTAAATATAGTAACTTAACACAAAACTTAAATATATAATGTGGATATCAGGAGTTGTTTAAAAAATTTTAACTAACGTTTAGATTGCAGCAATTTTTTTTGTAATTCTAGAAACATTTCTAGAAGCATTTTGTTTTTTTATTATTCCTGTTTTTGCAATTTTCATCAACTCAGAGTTTAACTTTGGTAAAAATTTAAGAGCTTCATCTTTCTTTTTACTATCAATTAAAAGGTTCATTTTCTTAAGAGCGTTTCTAAACCTGCTCTTTCTAGCTTTATTTACCGCTGTTTGTTTAGAAATTCTTCTAATTCTCTTAATTGCTGATTTTGTGTTTGCCATCTGCGCAGGGGTATAGCTTGAGAATTTATAGTGGTCAACTAAATATTTAACTATTTTTGACAAGAAACACAAAAAAAAGTCGACCTATTTGATTTTATTTTTTTTTTTATAATACCTTTGCAATTCGTACGCTTACAATCAGCTCCCTCTTGCTCATAAACTTTAAACTCCTTTTGAAAGTTACCTTTATTACCTGAAATATCTTTAAAATCTCTAATACTTGAACCACCCTTATTAATTGCCTGTTGAAGTATTTTCTTAGAATTTAAAATAATATTTAAACATTCATTTTTATTAAGTCTTTTTGCCTTTTTAAATGGATTTATTTTACAAGCGAAAAGAATTTCACTTGCATAAATATTACCTATTCCAGAAACAAATCTCTGATCAAGTAAGAAACTTTTTATATCCTTATTTTTTTTCTTAAAATAATTAACTACATAATTTAAGTTAAATTTATCACTAAATGGTTCAGGACCCATTGATTTAAATCTTCTCTGTAGATCTTGATAATTTTTAATTATTTCAAAAAATCCAAAACGTCTTGGATCATTATAAATTACTTTCAAGCTATCAAATATAAACTCTGCATGATTGTGTTTTTTAGGTAAAAAAGGTGAATGATAAAAACTAGTATTCGTAAATTTTAGAGGTTTTTTCTTATCAAGAATATGAATTGTTCCTGACATTCCTAAATGGATTAAACAATAATCTTCATTTTGAAAATGGATAATCAAATATTTAGAAAATCTACTAACTTCAATTATTTTTTTATTTTTAAGAAAACTTTCAAAATCACTTGGTATTTTAAACCTTAAATTCCGGTTTCTAATTATTACTTTTTTTATGCTTTTTTTTTTGATCTTTTTATGAAGGGATTGTCTAACAATTTCTACTTCTGGTAATTCTGGCATTTGATACTATATTCAATATATATTTTTTTATGCAACAAAATCTTCAAAATAAAAAAGGACTTGTAGAAAATGTATTTAATCAGGTCTACAACAAATATGACTTAATGAATGACTTTATGTCTATGGGTGTACATAGATATTGGAAAAAAAGTTTAATCAATATGATGAATCCGAGAGTTAATAGAAAATTAATTGATGTTGCGTGTGGGACGGGGGATGTTGGAAAATTATTTTTAGATTGCACAAATAAAGAGGCTGAAATTACTTGTGTAGACCCTAATAAAGAAATGGTTAGTAAAGGAAAGCAAAAATTATCTAATTACAAAAATGTAAAATGGGTTATTTCTCCAGCAGAAAAATTACTAATAAAAGACAATTCATTTGATTATTACACTATTAGTTTTGGGCTAAGAAATACCAAAAATTTAAATAAAGCACTTTCAGAAGCCTATAGAATTTTAAAGCCTGGTGGACGCTATCTATGTCTGGAATTTTCTAAGATTCAAAATTCAAATCTTGATTTTGTATATAAAAATTATTCAAAACTCATTCCTATTATTGGTCAGTTTGTAGTTGGCGAAAAAAAACCTTACGAATATTTAATCAAAAGTATTGAACAATTTATTAATCAAGATGAATTAATAGAGTTGATGGAAAAAAATAATTTTCATAAATGTTCTTATAGAAATCTTTCTGGTGGTATTGTTTCAATTCATAGTGGTTGGAAAATTTAATGATTAAAAAACTTATTACTTTATTTAAATTAGGAAGAAAAATTGCAAAATCAGATATTTTAAAAATTGCATCAAAATTTAAAAAACCTCCTTTAGCTGTAACAATATTATTCCAAATTTTATCTATTTCATTTGAAAAAAAAGAACAAAATAATTTAATTGAGGATGATGGTGAAAGACTATCTAGGTCATTAGAATCTATGGGTACAACTTTCATCAAACTTGGGCAATTTCTTGCTACTAGACCAGATATAATTGGAGAAGAATTATCTTTAAAGCTAGAAAAACTTCAAGATCGATTACCCCCTTTTTCAATTCATGAAGCAAAAGAAATTATTAAAGAAGATCTTGGAATTGATGCGTTTAATTCAATAATTGATTTAAGTGAACCAGTTGCTGCTGCATCAATTGCACAAGTTCATAAAGCAAAAATAAATGATAATGGAACAATTAAAGATGTAGCAATAAAAATTTTAAGACCAAATATAAAAAAAATATTCAATGAAGAAATAGATGCAATGATGTTATTTGCATTTATTATTGAGTCATTTGTAAAAAAAACAAAAAGATTAAAACTTGTTGAAGTTGTTTTTTTACTTAAAGAAATAACTAATCTTGAAATGGATTTAAGATTCGAAGCTGCTGCGGCTAATGAATATGCTGAAAACACTAAAAATGATGCTGGATTTAAAGTTCCTGAAATTTATTGGAATTTTACTAGTGAAAATGTAATGACTTTGGATTGGATAGATGGAATTTCAATAAGAGAAGCTGAGGAGCTAAAGAAAAGAAATTTAGATACTAATAAAATAGCTGAAGATATTATCCAACATTTTTTAAGACATGCTGTAAGAGATGGTTTTTTTCATGCAGATATGCATCAAGGAAATATTTTTGTTGATAATAGTGGCCAAATTGTACCTATAGATTTTGGGATTATGGGCAGGTTAGACAAACTTAGTAAAAGGTTTTTAGCAGAAATTTTATTTGGATTTATTCAAAGAGATTATCGTAAAGTAGCTGAAGTTCACTTAGTGGCCGGATTAGTTCCAAAAGAAGTACCAATCGACGATCTAGCTCAAGCTTTGAGATCAATTGGTGAGCCTATATTTGGTCAAGAAGTAAAAGATATTTCAGGAGGTAAATTACTCAAACAGTTGTTTGATGTAACAGAAAAGTTTAATATGCAAACTCAACCTCAATTATTAATGTTGCAAAAAACTATGGTTGTTGTTGAAGGTGTAGCAAGAAAGTTAAATCCAAACACAAATATTTGGACAACTTCAAAGCCTGTACTAGAAAATTGGCTTAAAGAAACCAAAGATCCAATTAATAATTTAAATGAAACTTTAAAAAATACATCTGAAGTGATTAAACGTTTACCAGAATTTCCTGAGATTATGGATAAAGCAAATCAAGCATTAACGTTTTTAGCTAGTGGTCAAATTCCACAAAATTCAAATTCTTACACCGCTCTGAATAATAAGAAATCAGAAATGATAACATTTAGAAATCAATCTATTATTGGTTTATTACTTCTTGTAATTTTTGGCCTTATAGTATTTTAATTCTGCAGATGAAAAATTTGTTAAATAAAAAAATACTATTTATTATCTGTGGAGGAATATCTGCTTATAAAAGTCTTGAAACAATTAGGCTTTTTAAAAAGAATGGTGCAGAAATAAAGACAATTCTTACAACAAGTGCAAAAGAGTTTGTAACTCCGCTTTCAATAACCTCACTTTCTCAAGGTAAAGTTTATAGTGATTTATTTAGTTTAGAAAATGAGGCTGAAATGGATCATATTTCACTTTCAAGATGGGCAGATATACTTGTAATTGCACCTGCAACGGCAAATACAATTTCGAAACTGGCTCAAGGAACAACTGATGATTTGGCATCCACTGTTGTTTTGGCATCAGATAAAGACATTATTTTAGCACCAGCAATGAATGTAAGAATGTGGGAGCATCCAACTACTAAAACAAATATAAAAAAATTAAAAGGGTTTGGATATAAACTAATAGGTCCAGAGGTTGGTGATATGGCATGTGGTGAATATGGAGAGGGTAAAATGTCAGACCCATCGGTAATTGCTGAAGAAGTTGATAAATATTTCTTAACTCAAAAAAATAACAAAAAATTTAAAGCATTAGTTACAGCAGGTCCAACTAACGAGTACATAGATCCAGTTCGTTTTATTACAAATAAATCAAGTGGCAAACAAGGATATGAATTAGCAAAATCATTATCCAAAAAAGGTTTTGATACAACATTAATATCAGGTCCAACTAATCTTGAAATAACTAAAGATATTAATCTTATAAAAGTTGAAACAGCAGATGAAATGTTAGTTGCTACTCAAGAAAATTTACCTGTTGATGTAGCAATTTTTTCTGCTGCGGTAGCTGATTTTAAAATTAACAAAAAGTATGAAAATAAAATTAAAAAACAAGAGAACCTAAACTTAAATTTAGAAAAGAATGTAGATATACTTCATTATGTGTCTAGCCATAACTCTATGAGACCTGAACTTGTCATTGGATTTGCAGCAGAAACTAATGAGATTGATAAAAATGCAGAGGAAAAATTAAATAAGAAAAGTTGTGACTGGATAATTTCTAATGATGTATCAAATAAAGATATAGGATTTAATTCTGATTATAATGAAGTAACAATTCATTATAAAAACAAAGACCTAAAAAAAGAAAAACTTTCGTACAAAAAAAAATCTGGAATTTCTGATGAAATAGTTGATAGAATAATTGATCAATTAAATTAATGGCAAAAGTTCTTATCAAAAAGTTAGACCCTGCGGTTGAATTACCTGCTTACAAAACAGAAGGTGCATCAGGTATGGATTTGATGGCATTAGTAAAAGAACCTATTAATCTTAAACCAAACTCATCATGCTTAGTACCAACAGGGCTTGCTGTTGCATTTTCAAGTGATTTCGAAATCCAAATAAGACCAAGATCTGGTTTAGCTGCAAAAAACAACATTAGTGTTTTAAATACACCTGGAACTATTGATAGTGATTACAGGGGAGAAATAAAAGTAATCCTTTTTAATCACGGAAAAAGTGATTTTTTAATAAATAATAAGGATAGAATAGCACAAATGATTTTAACTCCTGTAATTAAAATGGATCTTGAGGAAACTGATAATCTACCAGAAACAATTAGAGGAGAAGGTGGGTTTGGCTCAACAGGAAAATGAGCAAAAATTTAAACAACAAAGAAATAGAGAGATTCTCGAGGCAAATAATTCTTAAAAATATTGGTGCAACAGGTCAAAAAAAAATTTTATCTTCAAAAGTATTGATAGTTGGTATGGGTGGTCTAGGTTGCCCAGTAGCAGAATTTTTAACTAGATCGGGTATTGGTACACTTGGGATTGCAGATCATGATACTGTAAGTCTCTCTAATATCCACAGACAAAGCCTGTATAATGAAAAAGATATAAATCAATCTAAAGTAAAGATTGCAAAAAAAAAATTAAATAAAATTAATCCAAAGACAAAAATAAATATTTTTAATTTAAAATTAAATAAAACTACATTTGAAAAAATTATTAAAAATTATGACTATATTGTTGATGGAACTGATAACTTTGAAAGTAAATTTTTAATTAATGATTTAAGTCTAAAATATAAAAAATTTCTAGTCACAGGTGCTATAAGTAAGTTTGATGGTCACATTTTTACTTTTAATTTTACCAACAAAAAAGATCCTTGCTTGAGATGTTTTTATCAAGAAGAAACAATATCTGATGAAATTTTAAATTGTGAATATGAGGGAATTTTAGGAACCGTTGCAGGAATAATAGGTACGTTACAAGCTAATGAAGTTTTAAAAAAAATATTAAATATTGGACAAAATTTAAATGGATACATTCTAATTCTAGATCTATTAAATTTAAATTTCAGAAAAGCAAAAATTAATAAAAGAAAAAAATGCTTATGCAAATAATAAAAAAAATTTATATAGTATTTTTTTTGTTATTTTTTACTCACATTTCGTTTGCTAATGAAATTTTTGTCTCTCTTAAAAAAAATAAAGTAAACGTTCGTTACGGACCAAGTTTTGAATCTGATATTAAATACGTTTATAAAAAAATAAATCTTCCGTTAAAACAAATCGATAAAAAAGAGAATTTCAGGCGAATTATAGATTTAAAAAATAACAGTGGGTGGATTCATATCTCTCAATTAAAAAAAAGTAATTCTGTAATAGCTATGAAAGATAAAGTTTTATTTAAAAAACCTACATCTTTTGCTAAACCAATTGCTCAAATAAAAGAGGGAAGATTATTAATTGTAGAAAAATGTGAACAAAATTGGTGTAAAATTATATCAGAAGAATTTGAAGGTTGGATTAAAACAGATAATATTTGGGGACTAAATTAACTAAAATCAGTAGATAAAGAGACTATATTTTCTTTAGATAACTTTGTGCTATGAGAATACTCTTTATGGTCAATTCCAAGCTCAATTTCTGAGCTATTAGATTGAAATTTTTCTATTTGATCATCAGTAAAATTAAAATGAATAAACTGTACTGATGAAGCTTTTCCTTCAGAAGAAGTTCTATCAACATCTTCTTCGGGAACTGCTTTAATTTTCTCACCATTTATTTTCATAAATACTGTTTCTTCTATTCCACCAACTTTTCCGAGAAACGCAGCCCTTGATATAGGATTGTCTATTTCAAACATTAAAGTTGCTGTCAGTTCTTTGCCGTTAGGTATTAAAGGATTGTAAGCAGTTAACTCATCCTGAAGTTGCTCATCACCACCTTTTTCAATGTATAGCATTTCTTGTACTTGAGCTAACATTGTTTCATAACTTTCAAAATAAAAAGTAGCATAAGGCCCTAAAGCAACTCTTCTATTTTTTTTATAATCAACAATACTTTTTCTTAATTCACGTCTCTTTTCTATATAAACATCTAAAGGCATGATGTCTTCTTTTTGAATTTCTCTTTTTTCTCTAGGCATGATCATAAGTTATAACTTTTTGCCACCAATTCGATAGGGTGTAGTGCCTCATCATTAGATATGTTTGTATCAACTTCTAACTGTTTTAAATGTTTACCAGCTAAAGGACAATCAGAAGCCATATACTTATTATTTTTAGTTTTTATTTGTCTAGCTGTAGGTCTTCCAACTTTATTTGCTAAATCATGAGTTTCTTTCATTACTCCAAAAGTTCCTCCATGACCTGCACATCTTTCAACTACATCAATTTTAATGTTTGGTATCAATTTTAACATATCTCTTGCTTTAATACCCATATTCTGTGCTCTAGCATGACAAGCATGATGCACGGTTACTCCTCCATCAATCTCATTTAATCCTTCTGCTAATCCCTCATTGTTTGCAATATCCACAACATACTCATCAATATCCATAACATTTGAAGATAATTTTTTAATTTTTTCATCGTTTGGTAATAACAAGGGCCATTCGAATTTTAACATCAATCCACAACTAGCTGTTAAGGTTACTACTGTATATCCTTTATCAATCCATTCAATTAAATCTTTAGAAACTTTTTTCGCTTGTTCAACAACTTTTGGCAGATCTGCTTGCTCTAAAAATGGCATCCCACAACAACCAGGATAAGCTTCTTGAACCTCTACACCATTTTTTTTTAAAACTTTTAAAGCAGCAACACCCGTATTTTTTTTATTAAAATTTACAAAACAAGTTGAATAAATAACTACTTTTCTATCTTTAGAAGGTGTTAGATAATTTATCTTATCTTTATTTTTTTTAAAAAATTTAGAAAAAGTTTCTGAGTTATATTTTGGTAACTGAACTCTTTTATCTATTCCAGTAATTAGTTCTAAGATTTTTCTAATTAATTTATTTTTAATATTTGATGCCCAGTTAACTATTTTTGAGAACATAATACCAATTTTAGCGTTTCGATCTATTTGAGCTAATTGTGTTGGTACGCTTGGTAATTTACCTAATTTTTTTTGAGCCGTTCTATATCGCAGCATTAAATGTGGAAAATCCAAATCAAAATCATGAGGTGGAACATATGGACATTTAGTCATAAAACACATATCGCACAAAGTGCATGCATCAACGACAGGAGCAAATTGATCACTAGATAAGCTTTCAACATCCTCATTTTTAGACTCATCAATCATGTCAAATAGTTTTGGAAATGAATCGCAGAGATTAAAACATCTTCTGCATCCATGACAAATATCAAACACTCTCCTCATTTCAGCATCTAATTTTTCAGGATTTAAAAAATCAGGATGCTCAAAATCTATAGGATGTCGTATAGGTGCACCTAAACTTCCTTCTTTGCTCATATAATTAAGTTTTTTGAAATTCGAATTGTTTTTAGTGGGCGTTAGTCGCCCACTAAGAAATTTTATTAGCTAATAGTCTCTAAAGTTTTTTGAAATTTACCAGCGTGTGATTTTTCAGCTTTAGCTAAAGTTTCAAACCAGTCAGCAATTTCTTCAAAGCCTTCTTCTCTAGCTGTTTTAGCCATACCAGGGTACATATCAGTATACTCATGAGTTTCGCCTTGTACTGCCGAAGCTAAATTTGCTTTTGTTTCACCTATTGGCATACCAGTTCCTGGATCACCAACTTCTTCTAGATACTCCAAATGACCATGTGCGTGACCAGTTTCACCTTCGGCTGTTGATCTAAAAACTGCAGCTACATCATTGTAACCTTCTATGTCAGCTTTTTGTGCGAAATAAAGATATCTTCTATTTGCTTGACTTTCACCAGCAAATGCTTCTTTTAAATTTTCTTCTGTTTTACTTCCTTTTAAAGACATTTTTTCTCCTTTTTAATGATTAACAAATCATATAATGCATATTATCAGTATGTCAATAGTTTAGAATTATTATAATGTAGATTTTAAGTGTATGATTTAATTAAATTATTTTTGAGTTTGATTATCACTCGCAACTCTAACTAACACTTCAACAGAATTTATTTTTTTTCCTGTAATATTTTTTTTAATATTTATTTTGTCTATATCGCTCTCATCACAATCGATTAGCTCATGCGTATCTTCATCAAAAAAATGATGATGTGCTGAGGTGTTTGTGTCAAAATAACTTTTTTGACTATCGATTGAAATTTCTTTTAAATATCCTTTTTTTTCAAATGCATGAACTGTGTTATAAACTGTTGCTAGAGATATCTTTTCATTCATTTTTTCAGATATCATTTTAACCAAATCGTTAATTGTGAAATGGAAAGTTTTTTCTCTATTATACAAAACTTCACACATTTTTATTCTTTGCTTAGTAGGTCTAAGCCCAACTTCTCTCAATTTTTCAATAAAATTACAGTTTTTTGGCATTGTTTTTTATAATTATTCTAAAGTATGAATAAAAATATAGTGTTTTATTATATTATATTAGGATTAAATCAAGTATTAAGGGTGCTCTAATATGAAAAAAAACTCATACTCCTATGATGATCTAATAACTTGTGGGAATGGTGATCTTTTTGGTCCTGGTAATGCAAAATTACCACTCCCGCCAATGCTTATGTTTGACAGAATAACGGAAATCAATGAAAATAATGGAGCGTTTAATAAAGGCTCTTTAAAAGCTGAATTAGATATTAAAGATGATCTTTGGTTTTTTGATTGTCATTTTAAAAAAGATCCAGTTATGCCAGGGTGCCTAGGTTTAGATGCTATGTGGCAACTGGTAGGTTTTTTTCTAGGTTGGCTAGGAAATCCTGGAAAAGGAAGAGCTCTAGGAGTGGGTGCTGTGAAATTTACAGGTGAAGTATTACAGAGTGTAAAAAATGTAAGATATGAAATAGATATGAAAAAAATTATGTCTCCTGGTGGAACAACTGTTGGGCTTGCAAATGGAATTGTTCTTGCAGATAATAAAAAAATATATTCAGCAGAAAGTTTAAAAGTGGGGTTATTTAAATAATGAGAAGAGTGGTTATTACAGGTTTAGGTGTTGTTTCTTGTTTAGGAAATAATCAAGAAGAAGTTCATCAATCTTTATTAAATTCAAAATCAGGAATTTCTTATGCTGAAGATTATAAAGAGCATAACCTGAAAAGCCATGTTCATGGTAAACCAAATATTAAACTTGAGGATCATATAGATAGAAAAACAATTAGATTTATGGGATCAGGCTCAGCTTACAATTATATTGCAATGAAAGAGGCTATTGAAGACTCTGGATTAGAAGAAAGTGAAGTAAGTAATTTTAAAACTGGGATTGTAATGGGTTCCGGTGGCCCATCAATTGAAAACGTAATACTTGCAGCAGACAAAACTAGAGCTAAAACTCCAAAACTAATGGGACCCTTTATTGTTCCAAGAACAATGGCCAGTACTGCTTCAGCAACACTTGCAGTACCATTTAAAATTAAAGGAACCAACTACACAATGAGTTCTGCATGTGCAACTAGTGGACACTGCATAGGAAATTCTATGGAATTAATTCAAATGGGCAAACAGGATATTGTTTTTGCAGGTGGAAGTGAAGAAATTCATTGGGCAATGACAGCAATGTTTGATGCAATGACTGCATTGTCTTCAAAATATAATGATACTCCTCAATCTGCGTCTAGAGCTTATGATAAAACTAGAGATGGGTTTGTAATTGCAGGTGGTGCAGGCGTATTAGTACTTGAAGAATACGAACATGCCAAAGCACGAGGTGCTAAAATATACGCAGAATTAACTGGTTATGGAGCAACTTCAGATGGATATGATATGGTAGCTCCATCAGGAGAGGGTGCTGTCAGATGTATGAAAATGGCGATGGCAACTGCTAAAAATAAAATTGATTACATTAATACTCACGGAACATCTACTCCAGTTGGAGATATAACTGAGCTTAATGCTATTAAAGAAACTTTTGGAGAAGACATTCCAAAAATAAGCTCAACAAAATCTTTATCGGGTCATCCTTTAGGGGCTGCTTCAGTGCATGAAGCAATCTATTGTTTGATAATGATGAAAAACAATTTCATAACAGGATCAGCAAATATTACAGATATGGATGATGATGCTAAAAAATTTCCTATAGTTTCAAAAACTGAAACGGGAGCAACTTTAAATACAGTAATGTCAAATAGCTTTGGTTTTGGTGGAACTAATGCAGCTTTAATTTTTGAAAAGGTTTAATTTATGAGTTTAATGAAAGGTAAAAAAGGATTAATCATGGGTGTTGCAAATGAAAGATCTATCGCCTGGGGTATTTCTCAAAAACTTGCTGAAGCAGGAGCTGAACTAGCATTTACTTATTTAGGTGACGCTTTAAAAAAAAGAGTAGTTCCTTTAGCAGAAAAATTAAATTCAAATGTCACATTTAGTTGTGATGTTGAAAAAAAAGAAGAAGTAGTAAAACTATTTGAAGATATCAAATCTCAATGGGGTGAAATTGATTTTGTAGTCCATGCAGTTGCTTTTTCAGATAAATCAGAGTTATCAGGTGAATATTTAAATACGACTAGAGAAAACTTTTTAAGAAGTATGTTAATATCATGCTTTTCATTTACAGAAGTAGCAAAAGAAGCTTCAAAGGTAATGAAACAAGGTGGAAGTTTATTAACTTTAACTTACGAGTCTACTAAAGCAATTCCAAATTATAACGTAATGGGTGTTTGTAAATCAGCTCTTGAGGCAAGTGTTAAGTATTTAGCAAGAGATTTAGGAGCCAAAGGTATGAGAGTAAATGCTATAAGTGCTGGACCTATCAAGACATTGGCTGCTTCTGCTATCGGAGATGCAAAATTCTTATATAAATGGAATGAAGACCATTCTTTCCTTAAAAGAAATGTAGATATACATGACGTTGGAAATTCAGCTTTATATCTATTAAGCGACCTTGCAAATGGTGTTACTGGTGAAATTCACTATGTAGACGCTGGATATAACAAGGTTGGGATGCCAGATCCTAAAAATATCAGCTAAAAAAATAAATCAAAATCGCTACAACAGCCACTATTACTGCATAAACTTTATTTTCTAGGACTAGCTCAAGAACTAATTTAATACCTTCATGAAAGGCTGTTAATGGCTCTGATAAAATGGGAGCGAACATCATACTTACAAATAAGGCTGGAAAAGCAAATAATATTCCAAAGTAGATATTTGAATCTCCTTCGTCATGCATAGCATTAAATAAAAAGACCGTATGTTATAAAAAATAACAAAACATAAGTAATCTTGACAGTAAATCTTTTTTTAATGTTATAAAATAATAGGCCTGCTGCACAAATTATAGAGGTTATCAAATATGTAATCATGGTAGGAGTGGCAGGATTCGAACCTGCCATCCTCTAATTCTTTATTCTGCAGCTTGTTTCATAGAAAGTTTAACTTTACCTCTATCGAAACCAATTACTTTGACTTTTACTTCATCGCCTTCTTTTACAACGTCAGTTACTTTAGCAACTCTCTTATCCGCAAGTTCTGAGATATGAACCAGTCCATCTTGTTTTCCTAAGAAATTAACAAATGCACCAAACTCCATAATCTTCATTACTTTTCCTGAATAAATTTTATTCAATTCGGCTTTTGCGGTGATGTCTTTAATCATTTGCATTGCGATGTTTCTAGACTCTTCATCTGGCGCAGCCACTGTTACTACACCTTCGTCATTTACATCTACTTTCGCACCTGATTTTTCAACTATCTCTCTAATCGTTGCTCCACCTTTTCCAATCACAGCTGCGATGTCTTTCTTATCAACATTAACTTGTTCCATTTTTGGAGTGTGTTTTCCAACATCTTCTCTTGAAGCTGATAATGCTTTATTCATTTCTCCCAAGATATGAACTCTCCCATCTTTAGCTTGATTCAATGCCTGTTCCATAATTTCAAATGTAATACCTGTAATTTTAATATCCATTTGAAGAGAAGTAATTCCATCTTTAGTTCCAGCAACTTTAAAGTCCATATCACCTAGGTGATCTTCATCACCTAAAATGTCTGATAAGACACTAAAATCATCACCTTCTTTAATTAAACCCATTGCAATACCTGCAACTGGCTCTTTAATAGGTACTCCCGCATCCATTAATGCTAAAGATGTTCCACAAACAGTAGCCATTGAAGAAGAACCATTGGACTCTGTGATCTCAGATACTACTCTAAAAGTATATGGAAATGCTTCTTTTGTAGGTAATGAAGAATTAATTGCTCTCCAAGCTAATTTACCGTGTCCGATTTCTCTTCTACCTGTTCCAATTCTTCCAGTTTCTCCAACTGAAAAAGGAGGGAAATTATAGTGAAGCATAAATCGCTCTCTTTGAAGACCATCTAAACTTTCAATTCTTTGTTCATCATCAGATGTTCCTAAAGTTGCAACAACAATTGCTTGAGTTTCACCTCTAGTAAATAATGCAGAACCATGTGCTCTTGGTAGAACACCGACTTCACATTCGATAGGTCTTACATCTGATAAGCCTCTACCATCAATTCTATTTTTGTTTTTTAGAATATCAGTTCTAACGATTGATTTTTCAAGATTTTTTAACTGACTATTAACATCTAGATCAGTATAATTTTCATCTTCTTCATAAAGCTTTTTAGCTTTATCAGTAATCTCTGAAATTTGATTTGATCTATCTTGTTTATCTCTTGTTGCAAAAGCTTTCTTAAGATCTTCTGTAAAAGTTTCTTCAAGTTTTTTCTTAACTTCTGATAGATCTTTCTTTTCAACAGTCCACTCAGGTTTTCTGCATTCTTTTGCAAGTTCCTCGATCATTTCAATCACTGGAACAAATCCCTCATGACCAAATTTAACTGCATTTAACATTTCTTCTTCTGTTAAACCATTAGCTTCAGATTCAACCATAAGCACAGCATCTTTTGTACCTGCTACAACTAAATCTAATTTTGATTTTTCTAATTCTACTTTAGATGGGTTTAAAACATATTTTCCATCTATAAAACCAACTCTTGAAGCTCCCACAGGTCCCATGAATGGCATTCCTGATATAGCTAATGCAGCTGATGAAGCAGTGATTGATAAAATATCTGGCTCATTTTCTTTATCGTATGAAATTACTGTTGGTAATAACTGTACTTCATTTTTAAATTCATCAGGAAACAAAGGTCTGATTGGTCTATCAATTAATCTAGAGATTAATGTTTCACTTTCAGTTGGTCTTGCTTCTCTTTTAAAATATCCACCTGGAATTTTTCCAGCTGCATAATATTTTTCTTGGTAATTTACAGATAATGGAAAGTAATCCATATCAGGATTTACTTTTTTTGCTCCTACTACTGTTGCTAATACGACTGTCTCTCCACATGTTGCGATTATTGCACCGTCTGCCTGTCTTGCTACTTTACCTGTTTCTAAACTTATCTTCTTTCCTGCTACTTCAATTTCCTTCTTGTATACTTTAAACATTTCATTTCCATTTCTTTTCGTTCGTTTCGTTCCATTCCATTCTATCTATCTTGACTTCTATTTTCTTAAATTCAATTTCGACAGTACATTTTTGTAAGAATCCATTTTATTTTTCTTTAGGTATTCTAACAATTTCTTTCTTCTATTTACCGCTCTCAACAATCCAACAGATGAATGTTTATCCTTCTTGAATTGCTTAATATGCTTTGAGAGAGTTTCGATTTTCTCTGTTAGCAAAGCAATCTGAATCTCAGAAGATCCTGTATCTTTATCGTGCATTGCTAATTCTTGTGCCTTTTTATTCATACCTCTTTCTTCCTATTTATTTGTTTGTTTTATTAAGTTTTCTATTTTTTCTGCATACTCAAAAGACTCGTCTTTTCTAAAAAGTAATTTTGGTAAAAATTTCATAACCACTTTTTGTGATAAAATTTTTCTAATTAAAAATGAGTATTCTTTTAAAATATTAATCGTTTCCTCAGCATTTTTTCCACCTAATGGAAGTACATATGCTTTAGCAATTTTTAAATCTGGACTCATTCTAACCTCAGTGACTGTTATATTGTTAGTTTCTAAGTTAGGCACCTTAGCCTCATTTCTTATAAAAATCATGCTTAAAGACTGCTTAATCATTTCTCCTACTCTAAGCTGTCTTTGAGATACTGGTTTTCCTATTCTATCTGCCATTAAATTGATCTCTCTGTTGATGTAACATTAAAAGCCTCTATTGTGTCATTTTTTTGGAAATCCATATAATCTTTAACTGTAATACCACATTCTTGACCACCACTAACCTGTTTTACCTGATTTTTTTCTCTAAATATGGATGAAACTTTTCCAGTATATATAATAGCGCCGTCCCTAATGATTCTAACATCTGAAGTACTATTAATTTCTCCCTCGGTTACTTTTGAGCCAGCAACTTTTCCAGCACCTGAAACTTTAAATATTTCCAAAATTTGTGCTGTACCAGTAATTTTTTCTTGAACATCAGGTGCTAACAATCCTGACATTCTTTGTTTAATATAATCTAAAACTTCATAAATAATATTGTATGAAGATATTTTTATCTTCTCATTTTCAGCAAGTTTTTTTGCTTCTTTACTTGGTTTAACATTGAAAGCAATTAACACTGCATTTGAAGCTTTAGCTAATGTAACGTCTGTTTCTGTTACCATTCCAATATCTGCTAAAATTATTTTAGGTTTAACCTCATCATGTTTAATTTGACTAATTGCATTTTTAATTGCTTCTGATGATCCATGTACATCAGATTTAATAATTAAATTTAATTCTTCTGTGGATTTATCTGAAAAAGCAGATTCTTGGGTTGCAAAAGTTAGCGGATTTTTTCCATCCTTACTTTCTTGAGCCCTGTTTTCACTCAATATCTTGGCCTCTTTTTCTGTGTCTAGTACAATAAAATCATCACCAGCTTTTGCTGCACCATTTATTCCTAAAATTTCAACAGGTGTTGAAGGTAAAGCTTCATTAATATTTTGACCTTTGTCATTAATAATTGCTCTAACTTTTCCCCATTTTAAGCCGCTTACAAAAAAATCACCTCTCTTGAGAGTTCCAGTTGTGACAATTATATTTGCTACAGGACCCCTACCAACATCAATTTTGGACTCTAAGACTATACCTGTGGCCTTAGATTCATAATCTGTTTTAAGATCTAAAATCTCTGATTGAAGTATAATAGACTCTACTAACTTATCTAAATTTTGTTTTGTTTTAGTTGAAATTTCAACCATTAAGGTATCACCAGATAAATCTTCAGAAATTAATTCATGTTCTAATAATTGATTTTTTATCTTCTGTGGATCTGCCTCTGGTAAATCACATTTGTTTATTGCAACAACTATTGGTACATTTGCAGCTTTAGCATGTTTAATAGACTCCACAGTTTGAGGTTTAACTCCATCGTCCGCAGCAACAACTAATACAACCACATCTGTTAATTTTGATCCTCTTGCTCTCATCTCTGTAAAGGCAGCATGGCCTGGTGTATCAATAAATGTTAATTTATTGTCATGGCTTTCAATTTGATAAGCTCCAATATGTTGGGTTATTCCACCAAATTCTCCTGAAACTACATTTGCACTTCTAAGCACATCTAGTACTGAAGTCTTACCATGATCAACATGCCCCATGACAGTAACTATTGGTGGTCGATTTTTTAAATTTTCAGTTCTTGAAGCTTTTATTTTTTGAATTATTTCCTCTGCTTTTTCTTCTCTTATTGGGTTGTGACCAAATTCTTTTACTAAATACTCTGCTGTATCTGCAGCTAATGTTTGATTGATTGTCACCGTAACACCCATACCAAATAAGTGCTTAATTACATTGCTTGATTGTTCAGCCATTCTATTTGCAAGTTCTCTTACAGTGATTGCTTCAGGAATATTAACATCCCTTTTAAATGGTTTTAAATTTTCTTGAGAGTCATCTTTTGTAGCGTTTTTAATTTCTTTTTGTCTTGCTCTCTTAACTGATGCTAAACTTCTTTGTTTTGCGTCAATCTCATCACTTAACGCTCTTGAAACTGTTAATTTTAATTCTCTTTTCTTCGTACCTGATTTTAAATTCTTTTTATCTTTATTTTCACTATCTCCTTTAAGTCTTTTAGTGGCTCTTTGCTCTGCTAGTTTTCTCTTTTCAAAATCGTTTGTTATAGGAGGTGATTTAGGATTAAATGAAGGTTTAAGTGGTGCTCCTCTGTTGAAAGTTGAGTTTATTCTTGGCTTATTCGAACTAGATCTAAATGATCCACCTCTAGTCGAAAATTTTCCAGTTTGTTTTTCAATTACTACAGAATTTTTTCCTTGTGATTTAGCAATTTCAATATTCTTGATTGATTTTTTGGCTGAGCCTGAAATTGTTAATTTTGTTTTTTTCTCCATACCTCATCACTCAATCTTTATAAATAATGTTTCTAGCAGACATAATTAGTTCATCCGCTTCCTCTTTTGACAAAGCAAAATCTTCCAGATAACCTTGGATTTTCACTCTCTCGCCTTTAACCACATCATAACCACCAGTTAATTCATCAGATGCTAAGTCTGCAAAATCTTCTAAACTTAGAATTTTTTGTTCACCAAGTGTGACTAGCATTCCTGGTGTTAATCCCTTTAAATTAATCAAGGCATCCTCAAGACCAAGCTCTTTAATTCTCTGAGAAATATCCTCCTGGTCTTTTTCGTGGAACTCTTTAGCTCTTTCTATCAATGCTTTAGCAGTATCTTCCTCTATACCTTCTATCTTCATTAAATTTTCAGCTGAACTATCTTTGATATCATCAATAGTTGAAAAACCTTCAGCAACAAGTAACTGACCCAATGTTTCGTCTAACTCTAAATTTTTTACAAAGTTCTCTGTTTTTTCTTTAAATTCTAATTGTCTTCGTTCAGAGTCCTCTGCATCTGTCATTATATTAATTTCATAATTTAACAGTTTTGTAGCAAGTCTAACGTTTTGACCTCTTCTTCCAATTGCTTTGCTTAAATTTTCTTCAGTTAGTATTACATCAAGTTTTTTTCTTTCACTATCAACATTAACTCTTTGTACCTCAGCTGGAGATAATGCATTTGAAACCAAAATAGCAGGATCTTCTGACCAATTAACTATATCAATTTTCTCTCCTTGAAGTTCATTTACAACAGCTTGAACTCTTGAACCCCTCATACCCACACAAGCACCTACTGGATCTAGGGATGTATCAACTGCTTTAACGCATATTTTAGCTCTACTTCCTGGATCTCTTGAAGAAGATTTAATTTCTATTAAACCATCATAAATTTCTGGAACCTCTTGAACAAAAAGTTTTTCCATAAATTTAGGATGAGCTCTAGATAAAAATATTTGTTGTCCTCGAGGTTCTCTTCTAACATCATAACAATAAGCTTTTATACGATCGCCTGCTTTAATATTTTCACGAGGTATTAATTCATTTTTTTGAATTATTGCTTCGGTTCTTCCTAAATCAACAATTACATTTCCAAATTCTAATCTCTTTACAATTCCACTTAAAATTGTGTCTTTCTTATCAATAAAATCGTTAAATTGTCTCTCTCTTTCAGCCTCTCTTACATTAAAACTAATTACCTGTTTTGCAGTTTGTGCAGCTATTCTTCCAAAATCAAATGAAGGAAGTGGTTGTAAAACTTCGTCACCTATTGACTTATCTTTGTTTAATTCATTTAAATTAATTGCATCTTCTAATTTTATTTCAGTATTTGCATTTTCAGGATTTTCAGCAATTATCAATTTTCTAAAAAGTTCAATATCTCCATTGTCTCTATTAATGGAAACTTTGATTTCATTTTCCTGTCCAAATTTTGATTTTGCAGCTTTAGCAATACCTGTTTCCATAGAACTTATAATTAGCTCTTTATCAATTGATTTTTCTAAAGCTACAGCTTCAGCAATTCTTAATAATTCAAGTTTATCGGCTCTTTTATTCAACATAATTTTGTTTGCTCCAAAAAAAAATGGGCTTAAGCCCATTTTGTAAAGTTCAATAATGTAGGTGCAATATATTAAAGTTTTTTTTTAATTCAACATAAACTATTTAGAAAAAACGTTAATTTTATCAGTTTTTTCCCATGAAAATGAACCATTTTCTTCAGGTGATCTACCAAAATGACCATAAGCAGCTGTTTTTTCATATATTGGTTTATTTAAATTTAACATTTCTCTGATACCTCTAGGGCTTAAATCAAAATTTTCTTTAATCTTCTCTACAACAAATTTATTTTTATCAAGATCGTTATCAGATAAATCGACATAAATAGATAATGGTTTTGATACGCCAATTGCATAAGCTAACTGGATTAAACATTTTTCAGCAATTTTAGAACCAACAACATTTTTAGCAATATACCTAGCAGCGTAAGCTGCTGATCTATCAACTTTAGTTGGATCTTTACCTGAAAAAGCTCCACCACCATGAGGTGCAGCTCCACCATAAGTATCAACAATGATTTTTCTACCTGTCAAACCACAATCTCCATCTGGCCCACCAATTACAAAATTTCCCGTCGGATTTACATAAAACTCGTCCTCATTAAAACCATCAAGAAAATTCTTAGGAATAGATTTTAACATATAAGGTCTAAGTAAATCTCTGACTTGCGATTGATTAACATCTGGTGAATGCTGTGAAGATATAACTACAGATTTTACTTTTGATGGTTTTCCATCAACATACTCGAATGTTACCTGACTTTTTGAATCTGGTTCAATATTTTTTAATTTTCCAGATTTTCTATCTTCAGCCATTAATCTTAAGATTTTGTGAGAATAATGAATTGGTGCTGGCATTAAAACATCCGTTTCATTACAAGCGTATCCAAACATGATACCTTGATCTCCAGCTCCTTCATCTTTGTTGCCAGAAGAATCTACGCCCATAGCAATATCAGCTGATTGAGAATGTAGGTGACTTTCAATTTTTGTAGCTTCTTTCCAAGTAAATCCTTCTTGGTCATAACCAATATCTTTTATACAATTTCTTACTTTTTCAATTAACTCATCTTTTTTTATTTCTGGTCCTCTCACCTCACCAGCTAGAACAACTTTATTTGTCGTTGTAAGTGTTTCGCAAGCAACTCTAGAATATGGATCTCCAGAAATAAAACTATCAACAACCATATCTGAAATCCTATCAGACACTTTATCTGGGTGTCCCTCAGAGACGGACTCACTTGTGAAAAGATAATTTTTTAAATTACTCATTTTTAAGTTTCTTAAATGAAAATATTAAAAAAATATACAACAAAATTATAAATCCAAAAATTTTATTTCCAAATTTTGCAAACAGGCTCATCTTAATTTCTCTTGATTCACTTAAATCTATATAACCAGATTTATTAATATCTACTTTTTGCTCAATAACTCCCATTGGGTTAATAATTGCTGTTGTCCCATTATTTGCAGACCTTAAAACATATTTCCCACTCTCTATAGCTCTAAAAATACTATGAGTAAAATGTTGCTCCGGACCAATTGATTTACCAAACCAACCATCTTCAGAAATATTTACAATATAATCAAAGTTACTGTTTGTGAAAATTTTACCTGAATAAATTATTTCATAACAAATAAGAGGTAATATTTTCACTGATAAATTATTATATTTCAGATCAATTATTTTTCTTTCTTCACCTTTTGAATATGATTGATATTCATTGGTAATTGTTTTTAGACCAATACCTTTAAATAATTTTTCAAAAGGTAAAAATTCACCAAAAGGAACCAGGTTAATTTTTTTATATGAATTTACTATATTTAGATTGTGATCAAAAATAGATAATGAATTAAAATATTTAGTAGTTTTAGTTTCATCTTCTTTGCTATTGATTCCAATTACAATCAAATGATTTTCGTTGAATTTATTTTCAAACAACCATTTATATTCTTTTAGTTGGTCTTGTGAAACACCTGGAATAATACCTTCTGGCCAAACAAAAATTATTTTTTCACTTTTTTTAGGAGAGCTGATTTCAATTAGCTCTTCTATTGCAGTTATTGGATCAATATTATTATAAAATCTATCTATACTTATATTTGAACTCAAAACTCTTAGTTTATAGTCAAGATTTTTTACTTCTTGTTTATTAAATTTTTCTAAATTTTGTGAACCAAGTACATAAAATGATAACGTTGTAACTAGAAATGCAACACAAATACTAATATCTTTTTTATTTTCTCTTAAAATAAATATTGATGGACTTGTAAATAATGAAATACAGAAAAGATTAAAGCTGTAAGTACCTATGATTGACGTAATATTTAAAATTTCTATTTGATTAGAGAAACTATAAGCAATTAAATTCCAAGGAAAACCAGTTAGTATTGATCCTCGTAGAAATTCTACTATTCCAAATATTAAAGAAAAAAGAAAGAATGAACTCAAATTTTTATTTGGTTTTAAAACTGCAAATAAAAAAGTAACTAAACCATAAAACAAAGCTAAGAAACCAGGTATTAATATTATCGTAAAAGGTACTAAAAAATTAAAATTTTGATCAAACGTTAATGATATTGAGATCCAATATAAATTACTTACAAAATAACCAAAACCAAATAACCAACCATAAAGAAAAAATATTTTTTTATTTTTATAAAACTCAATTTTTTTTATCAAAAAAATATAGAATAAACTAAAAGTTAAAAAATTTATTACAACATAATTAAATGGCGATAAACTTAAGGAGGTAAGCACTCCTAATAAAATTAAATAAATTAATTCAATATGAAATTTATTTTTCAATTTAATATATTTTTGATTTTACAGATTTAAATAAAAGATTTTCTTCTTTTACCATTTTGTAGTAATCTTTATTTTTTTTATGATCAAAACCTAAAAGATGAAGAAAACCATGTATTAATATTTTAGCAACTTTTTCTTTAAAAAATTTTAAATCTTGTGATCTTGGTTTATCTAGATAATTATAGCTGATGATAATGTCTCCCAAATAAGTATTTTTTTTAATTTTTATTTTTTTATCTAATGGAAAAGATAAAATATCGGTAGATTTATTTTTTTTTCTAAAAACTTTATTTAATTTTTTAATATTCTTATTATTTGAAAGTAATAGTGTGAAGGTTACTTTTTTATTCAAAAATTTATATTTTTTTGGAAAAGCTTTACATATTTTTTTAAAAAAAATATCTCTATTTTTTAGCCTTTTTGACCAAGCCTTCTCCTCAGAGAAGACATTAATACTAATCATTATTTGAGTATGCTTTAACTATTTTAGAAACAAGTGGGTGTCTAACTACATCTGAGTGATCAAAATCAACTATGGATATTTCCTTTAAATGCCCAAGCAACTCTTTTGATCGGACTAATCCTGACATGCTTTTATTTGGTAAATCAATTTGAGAAGGGTCTCCATTGACAACTATTTTTGAATTTTCTCCAATACGTGTTAAAAACATTTTTATCTGAGTATCCGTAGCATTTTGCGCTTCGTCTAAAATTGCAAAGGAATTTTTAAGAGTTCTACCTCTCATAAAAGCTAAAGGCGCAATCTCTATATCTCCAATCTCAATCATTCTCTGTATTTTTTCAAAGTCAAAAAGATCATATAAAGAGTCATATAAAGGTCTAAGATAAGGATCTACTTTTTCCTTCATATCGCCAGGTAAAAATCCTAAACGCTCACCTGCTTCTACAGCCGGTCTTGAAAGAATAATTCTCTCAATCTTTTTTTCTAAAAGCATGGTTAAACCTACAGCTACTGCCAAAAAAGTTTTTCCTGTTCCTGCTGGTCCGGCTGAAATTATAATATCACTCTCCCTCAAAGCTCTCACATAGCTTTTTTGTTTTTCAGATCTAGGAATTATAGATTTTTTGGGAGTTTTAATAATATCTGTAACATTATTATTTTTTATCTTTTCATTAATCATAAAGTTATCAATAGATGAAAGTATATCTTTATTCTCTATACTTCCATTATTAATAAACTGATTAGCCAAAAATTGAATAGCATTTTTAATTTTTTCATTCTTTTCAGGTGTTGATTTGATTAAAATTGAATTTCCCCTTGAATATAAGCTACAATTTGTAATTTTTTCTAATTGTTGTAAATTTTTATTAAATTCCCCAACAACGCCCATTAACAAGTTATTGTCGTGAAATATAACACTTAAAGAATTGTTATCTGAATAAACAAATTTTAAAGACTGATCGATATTTTTTTTAGTTATTCCACTCAAATTCTATGCAACCTTCTGATCCGAATTAGTTATAACTTCACCGAATAAAGTATTTCTATTACTATCTTTAATTCTTACTTGCACTATTTTTCCAATATCATTCTTTTTACCATTAAAAATTACAGATGTCATATACTCAGATCTGCCAAAAGCTTTGCTTTTATCGTCAGTTAAATTTTCAACCAAAACGTCAATAACTTTCCCCTTCAATGAGTTGTTCATTTGGATTTGATTTTCGAATAAAATAGTTTGAATTTTTTCTAATCTTTCAATAGTAATTTTTTTTTCAATTAAGTCTAAATTTTCAGCTACTGTTCCGGGTCTTGGGCTAAAGATGAAAGAGTAAGAGTTAATAAATTTAACCCTTTCAATTAAATTAAAAGTATCTTTAAAATCCTGATCTTCTTCACCAGGGTAACCTATTATAAAATCGCTTGAAAATTCTATATTTGGGTTAATTTCTTTTAATTTATCGAAAGTATTTAAATATTCCTCAATAGTATGTTTTCTGTTCATTAATTTTAAAATTTTATTAGATCCACTTTGGACAGGTAAATGTACAAGTGGCATTAACTTTTTAGAATTTTTATAAACTTCAATTAAATCCTCCGTCATATCTTTTGGATGAGATGTTGTGTATCTAACTCTTTTAATTTCAGATATTTTTTCAATGTTAAATATTA
Organism: uncultured Pelagibacteraceae bacterium; assembly: GCA_902571425.1. Classification (GTDB taxonomy): domain Bacteria; phylum Pseudomonadota; class Alphaproteobacteria; order Pelagibacterales; family Pelagibacteraceae; genus Pelagibacter. The sequence continues at coordinate 78,097 of CACGBZ010000003.1, forward strand.
AATCTGATAGTCTGTATCCTTCATTATCATAAGCATTTACATTTTGACCAAGTAAAATTATTTCTTTTGCACCATTATCAGCTAAATATTTTGCTTCATCCAAAATTTGATTAAATGGTCGAGAATATTCTGGTCCTCTTGTGTATGGGACTACACAAAAATGACAAAACTTATCACATCCTTCTTGAATGGTTAAAAAAGATGAAACTTTTCCAGCTTCATTTTTTATTTTGCTTAAATATTTAAATTTAGAAACTGCATCAAACTCAGTCTCTTCTATTTTTTTCTTTTTTTCGGTATAATTTATAATTGTATCGTTAATTTTATGATAAGCTTGAGGACCAATTACTAAATCTATGTAAGGTTCTCTTTTAAGCATTTCTTGGTTTTCTGCTTGAGCAACACACCCTGCAATAATCACCAATGGTTTTTTTTTAGATCTAAAAATTTTTTTTACTCTACCTATTTCATGATAAACTTTTTCTTTTGCTTTATCCCTAATGTGACATGTGTTTAAAAGATAACAGTTTGCTTCTTCATATTTTTCTGTTTTTTCATAACCAATTTTTTTGACTGAATCATATATCCTATTAGAGTCATACTCATTCATTTGACATCCAAACGTTTTAATAAATATTTTTTGATTCATAATTATTGGGATTTTTTCTTAACCCCATATAATTCTAATTTATGGTCTACTAATTTATATCCATATTTTTCTGCAACTTTTTTTTGCAACTTTTCAATTTCTTCGTCTACAAATTCTATAATCTCACCAGTTTTCACATCTATTAAATGATCGTGATGGCCTTCATTTAATTCTTCATATCTAGCCTTTCCACCTTTAAACTCATGCTTTGTTAATATTCCAGATTCTTCAAATAGTTTTACCGTTCTATAAACAGTTGCAATACTTATTTTTGGATCAATTTTAGACACTCTATTATAAAGTTCATCTACATCCGGATGGTCAGAAGACTCGGACATTACTTGAGCAATTACTCTTCTTTGATCAGTTAATTTAACTCCTTTTGCTATACATTTTTGCTCTATTGTTTCTGACATAAAATAATTTTAACTTAAATAAATAGGGTTAATCAAATTTTTTTTAATATTAAATTTATCGCACAAATGAGGGATATTTTCGTATTTTATGTCTTTTTCACCTTTAAAATCTTGAATGCTATAACAATAGTAATCAATATTATTAGTTAAATTAAATGCTTTAACTATAGAAAAAGAATTTCTTATTCCTGCATAACTTCCAGGCCCTCTATTTAAATAAATTGTATTAATATCTTTCAAGTTTAATTGATAAGAATTTAAAAAATCATTAATAATTAAAGTTAATTTTTCATAATTAATTTTAGTATTCTCTTTAGTAATATTATAAATATCATTACTAGTTATGATCATTAAAAAAATTTTTTCTCTGGCTACATCAATTATCAGTTTATTCATAATTATTTTATTTTCTAATATCAGTTCTAAATCAGATGAAAATAATATCAAATACTATTCCAATGATGAAGGCATTCTATCAATTATGTATCATCGTTTTAATGAGAATAAGTACCCCTCAACTAATATTAAAATGGATATATTTGAGGAACATATAAATATTATTAAGAATTCAAATTTTAATTTTCATAATCCAAATAATTTTGATGAACAGTTTAATAAACCAAAACAAAAAAAAGAAATTCTTATAACTATCGATGATGCTTTTGAGTCTTTTTATACGGAAGCATGGCCTTATCTAAAAGAAAATAAAATTCCATTTATTTTATTTGTTTCTACTGAGCCAGTAGGAAAAAGAGGTTATATGACTTGGGAACAAATTAAAGAAATCGAGAGTAATAATTTTGCATATATAGGACATCATTCTCATACTCATGAATATCTTATAGATGTAAACAATGAAGATTTTATATTGGATATTGAAACAGCTAATAAAATTTTCCTAAGAGAACTTGGATACGTACCTAGTCTATTTTCATATCCATTTGGTGAATACTCTAAGTTTATGAAAGATTATATATCCAAAAATTTCAAATATGCTTTTGGTCAACATTCTGGTGTAATTGATTTGAATAAAGATAAATTTGAATTACCTAGATTTCCAATTAATGAAAAATATGGAGAGTTAAAAAGATTTAGATCAATAATAAATTATTTTCCACTTGAATATAAAATAATTCTTCCTGAGGAAAAACAATTATTCGAAAAAACAAACCCTCCGAATTTTAAAGTTGAATTTTTCAAAGAGCAAAAAAATCTATCAAATATCAATTGTTATTCTAATGAGGGAGATATTTGGAAAAAATCAAAAACAAGCTTTGCCAATAACTCTTTAACGATTGAATTTAGAGAGCCATTCAAACCAAGAAGAGGTAGAATTAATTGTTCTCTGAATGATAATGGAAAATGGAGATGGTTTGGTGTTCAATTCCCTATAAAAGTAAATGAAAATTAAATTAAACTTTCTAAATCTTTACTTGAAGGCAACAGTCTCGCTTCATCAAAATCTTTTAAGTTATTCTGTTCAATAATTTTTTGTAAAACCTCTATATATTGACTTCCTGTTTCTGCGTATTTATCTAAATGTTTAGACAAAATTAAACTATCTAAAGGTTTATTTTGATTTCTAAGTTCTGTTCTCGCTTTTCTTAAATTTTTATATGTTGAGTGCGTATTTAAATTTCTTAAATATGCTCTTACAGATAATTGTAAGCTATGAAATTTCATAACTTTATGATCTTTACCCTCATCAGCATTTTTAGGTTTTAATCCTTCTCCAGACCAAGTCCATTGTCCAAACAAAGCATTTCCTTTTAAAGCAAATCTTGAAGTACCCCAGCCGGTTTCTTTAGCAGCTTGAGCTATTGCTAAGGAAACTGGTATTTCATCCATTCTAACTTTCAAAGTAGAGAGATCATTTTTTCTTACACCGTATTGTTTATACTTTTTTTCTAACCATTTTTTTTCAATCTCAGTGTTGCTATTTTTATTTAAAATTGTGAATAATCTTTTTCTATCAACTCTAATTTTATTGTTTTCTTTAACTATTAAAGGGAGAACAATTTTGATAAACATATCTTTTCTTTTTTTAGTGTTAGCTATGTTTTTAATTTCATTCGGAAGAAGACCAATATCTATTGGTTTTACTAATTTTGTATCTCTTACATTTTTTAAATTATAATTTACCTCTCTAAACAATGAGTCAATCTCAGATGTTGTGTATCTGACTAGATTAATTTCAGAATTATTTTCTTCCAGAATATCATATAATAAATCTCTTTCATCAGCATCTGCTGTTAGGTTTTCCTCAATTAGCTTATCTTTATTTAAAGTACTATTTAAAATGTTTTTTGAATTATTGGTAAATTCTTTGTTATTAAAATTTTTATCTGTAAAATTAATAATTATCGGCGCCGCATAAAAGAATGAAATTATAATAAAAGAACTTAAAAAAAACCTTGAAACTATATTGAGACTTTTGTTTTTTACAAAACCTGCTTTTATAACTTTTTTCATAAATTTTTACTGTATTGCAACAACCTCTTTTACTTCTGGTAAATAGTGACATAAAAGATTTTGAACACCTTGTTTTAAAGTCATAGTTGAACTAGGACATCCAGAACAACTTCCTTGTAATTGTACCTTTACAACACCATCTTTAAATTCTTTAAATTTTATATCACCTCCATCTCTAGCAACAGCAGGTCTTATTTTTTCTTCTAAAATTTTTACAATTTTTGACTCAATTTCACTTAAATCTAAATCTTCTTCTTTTATATTTTCATCAATTACAAACTCTTTACCATCTGCATAAAAATCATTTATTAGAGAAATTACAATATGTTTAATTTCGTCCCACTTAATGTTTTCTTTCTTATTCACTGAAATAAAATCTTGACCTAAAAAAATACCCTCAACACCATTTATTGACAAAATATTTCTCACCAATTCATTTTTTATATCTTCTTTATTTGTAATTTCATAAGGACCACTATTTGAAACTTTCTTCCCAGGAAGAAATTTCAAAGAATTTGGATTTGGTGTTACTTCTGTTTGAACGAACATAAATTATATATAGTGAATATTTTAAAAATTAAAACTTGATAATAATTTTTTGTTAAAAACCTACTATTTCTTTAATTTTTTCAATCTTTTTAGAAGCAATCATATTTGCTTTTTCAACTCCATCTAGAAGAATTTCATCTAAATAATTTTTGTCGCCTAAAAGTTTTTTTATCTCATTAGAAATAGGTTCAATTCTGTTCACAAGTTCTTCTGCTAATTTTTCTTTAAATTCTGAAAAATTTTTACTTGCAAAATATTTTACTGAGTCTTCTAATGTAGAGTTAGTTAAACTTGAATATATTCCTAAAAGATTTTTCGCTTCTAATCTTTCATCAAGCTCCTTTAAGCTTTGTGGCAAAGGCAATGGATCAGTTTTTGCTTTTTTGATTTTGTTTATTATTTGATCCTTGTCATCTGTTAAATTTATTCGACTTAAATCTGACAATTCTGATTTACTCATTTTTTTTGAAGCATCTTTTAAACTCATTATTCTTGAAAATTCTTTTTGAATTAAAGGCTCTGGAACTTGAAGAAAATTTTCTACTTTAAAATCGTTATTAAATTTTTGAGCTATATCTCTACATAACTCCAAATGTTGCTTTTGATCATCACCTACTGGAACATGTGTAGCATCATATAAAAGAATATCGGCTGCCATTAAAACTGGATATGAGTACAGTCCTATGCTGGCTTTCTCTTTATCTTTACCAGCTTTCTCTTTGAATTGGGTCATTCTATTTAACCAACCCATTCTAGCAACACAGCTTAATATCCATGCTCCTTCTGCATGAGCAGCTACTCTAGATTGATTAAAAATTATACTTTTTTTTGGGTCTATTCCACTTGCTATAAAAGTTGCAACAGTTTCCCGTATATTATTTTTTAATTCTTTAGGATCTTGGTTTACTGTGATGGCATGTAGATCAACTACACAAAAAATACATTTATTATCTTTATCGTTATTCAAATCTACAAAGTGTTTTATAGCACCTAAATAATTTCCAAGATGAAGATTACCTGTAGGCTGAACACCGGAGAATATTTTTTTACTCATAAAATTAATACTTTAATTTAATATCATTCATTTGAAAAGCTTTGATGAAATAACACACAATTAGATAAAACAATAATCCTAATATAACAGATAAAACTAAATAAAAAGATTTAATTGATTGATTAAATGCTAATTCATTTTGGAAAAAAATTAACAAAAAGTTAAAAAATAAACCCATGACAATTGATGCAAAAATTATTTTAATAAATTTAATAAAAAACATTTGATTGAAATAAAATAATTGTCGATTTTTTAAAAATAAAAATAACAATATTGAATTAAACCAAGATGAGATAGATGTCGCTATTGGAATTATTATAAAACCAATTTCACTAAAATAATACAAACTAATAAAAATATTTACTAATACTGAAATCAAAGAAATGTAAAATGGAGTTTTAGTATCATGGTTTGCAAAGAAAAAACTTGAAAAAACTTTTATCATGGCAAAAGCAGGCATACCTAATGCAAAATAATATAAAGCTAAACTTGAATTGTTCACAGAATTTTCATTGAAAGACCCATAACCAAATAAAGCTGAAATAATTTGTTCTGATCCTATGATTAAAGCGATAGTCGCTGGAAGACTTAAGAACAAACTTAATTCAAGAGCTTTATTTTGTATAAGCAAAATCTTCTTTTTTTTTCTAGATTGAACATGTTTTGAAAGCTGTGGAAGTATTACAACACCAATAGCAATACCAGCTATAGCTAAGTTAATTTGGTAAATCCTATCAGCATAATATAAATAAGAAACTGCACTTGCTTGAAATGATGCAATTATTGTACCTACTAAAATATTAATTTGAGTGACTCCAGAGGAAAAGATGCTCGGTAAAAGTTTTTTGAAAAAAAATTTAACTTTATTACTTACTTTTAATTTATATTTAAATTCAAGCGAATAATATTTTGATACATACTTATATAAAAATATTAATTGTAAAAAACCAGCAAAAGAAACACCATAAGACAAATAATAAACAAGTTGATCACCTAAAGATTTAGAAAAAATCAAAACTAAAATTAAAACAATATTTAAAATTATTGGAGCTGCTGCTGCAGCTGCAAACTTATTATGTGAGTTTAAAATCGCAGAAAAAAATGAAGCCAAACAAATAAAAAATAAAAAGGGAAAAGTAATTCTTGTTAAATTTATAGCTACCTCTATTTTTTCTAAATCACCCACAAATCCTGGAGCAATAATTGAAACAAATGCAGGCATAAAAATTTCAATTATTATTGTTAAAAATAACAACCCTAAAAAAAGAAGATTAAAAATATCATTAGCAAATTTGTTTGATTGTTTTTTTCCCTTAGTTATTTCTGATGAATAACTTGGAACAAATGCTGCATTAAAAGTGCCTTCGGCAAATAATCTTCTAAAAGTATTTGGAATTCTAAATGCTACAAAAAAGGCATCCGCCAACATCCCTGTTCCTAGAAAAATTGCTATTAAAATATCTCTTAAATAACCAAGTAATCTACTAACGATAGTATAAAAACCAAATGTGCCTGTTGACTTAAGTAAGTTCATAAATCATATTAGTCTTAATTTTACCCCAATTGTACACTTATTGTTATCAGAAATGAAAAAAACAAAAATCGATCATTACACAGATAAAGAAGCTTTAGATTTTCATAAAGACAAAAAACCTGGCAAGATTGAGATAATTTCTTCAAAAAATATGACAACTAAGCGTGATCTAGCTTTAGCATATTCTCCTGGAGTTGCTGCTCCTGTTAAAAAGATAAGTGAAGACCCTGATGCAGCTTATGATTACACAAGTAAAGGAAACCTTGTTGCTGTAATTAGTAATGGTTCAGCAATATTAGGAATGGGAAATTTAGGTGCACTTGCATCAAAGCCTGTAATGGAAGGAAAAGCCGTATTATTTAAAAGGTTTGCAGATATTGATTCGATCGATTTAGAGATTGATTGTAAAGATTCAAACGAAATCATAAATTCAATTAAAAATTTTGCGCCTAGCTTCGGAGGAATAAATTTAGAAGATATAGCGGCCCCAGATTGTTTTATAATAGAACAGAAATTAAAAGAAATTTTAGATATTCCAGTTTTTCATGATGACCAACATGGAACAGCAATTATAACAACCGCAGCATTAATTAATGCCTTAGATATTTGTGGTAAATCAATAAAAAAAATTAAAGTTGTGGTTAATGGTGCTGGAGCTTCAGCACAAGCTTGTACTGAATTATTTAAAAACTCAGGAGTAAAATCTGAAAATATAATAATGCTTGATAGAAAGGGTGTTATTTACAATGGAAGAACAGAGGGAATTGATCAATGGAAATCCAGATATGCGGTTAAAACTAAACATAGAACTTTAGAGGATGCCGTTAAAGGTGCAGATGTTTTTTTAGGATTGTCTGCAAAGGGTGTTCTAAAAAAAGAGATGGTTAAATCTATGTCAAAAAACCCAATTATATTTGCTTGTGCTAATCCTGATCCAGAAATTACCCCTGAGGAAATTAGTGAGGTTAGAAATGATGCAATTGTTGCAACAGGGAGATCAGATTATCCAAATCAAGTAAATAATTTAATTGGATTTCCTTACATTTTTCGAGGAGCTTTGGATGTTAGATCCAAAACGATAAATGAAGAAATGAAAGTTGCTGCAGCTAATGCAATAGCTAAGCTTGCAAGAGAAGATGTTCCTGATGAAGTGGTTGCGGCTATGGGTGGAGAAAGACCTCATTATGGAAAAGATTATATTATTCCGTCTACATTTGATCCAAGATTAATTAGTGTAATACCTGCTGCTGTAGCAAAAGCAGCTGTAGATAGTGGAGTAGCTAGAAAAAAAATAGATGATTTTGAAATTTATAAAGATCAACTAAAACAAAGACTAGATCCAACGGTAACAATCATGCAAGGTATAAATTCATTTATTAAGAAAAATCAGAAAAGAATTGTTTTTGCAGATGGTGAAGATGAAAATACTTTAAAAGCTGCTATAGCATTTAAAAATTCAAAACTAGGTATTCCAATCCTAGTTGGTAAAGAAAGTAAAATTAAAGAACAGATTAAAAATATTGGTTATAGTGAAAATTTTGACATTGAAATTGTTAATTCAAAAGATGAAGAAAAAAGAAAAAGATACGTTAAACATTTATTTGAAAAGTTACAAAGAGAACAAGGATTATTAGAACGAGATTGTGACAGAATGATTAGAAATGATAGGGTTGTCTGGGCTACAAGTATGGTTGCTTGTGGAGATGCTGATGGTGCTGTAACAGGTAATACAAGAAGATTTGGTGCCTCATTTGAAAAAATTAAACAAGTTGTAGATGTTCGGAGAGGTGAAATTATGTTTGGATTAAACATGATAGTTAATAAAGGAAGAACTATTTTTGTTGGTGATACAAGTGTTCATGAATATCCAACCTCTGAACAATTGGCTGAAATTGCAATATCAACAGCAAGAGTAGTTAGACTTTTTGGATTTGATCCAAAAGTTGCTTTTGTATCCCACTCCACATTTGGACAACCTCTTACTAGTAGAACAAAACATATCCGAAGTGCAGTTGAGATATTAAAAGAAAGAAAAGTAGATTTTGAATTTGATGGAGATATGCAACCTGATGTTGCTCTTAATCCAGAATATGAGGAACTTTATCCTTTTGCAAAGATAGTTGGTAAAGCAAATATTTTAATAATGCCTGGACAGCATAGTGCTGCAATTTCATATAAACTGATGAAAACAATTGGAGATACAAAAGTTATTGGACCACTATTAATTGGGCTTGGGCTTCCAATAGAAATTGCTCCATTAAGATCATCAACTTCAGAAATACTTAATTTAGCATCAATTGCTGCTTACTCTTCTCAAGTAATTGATTACAAAAAATAATTATTCTCTTTGAATTCTTAAATCTTCGACAAGAATAATACTTGCAATTACATCTTCTACATCAATTATTTCTTTAGCCTCACTAATAACTAAATCTTTTTCCTCAAGTGTAAGTGCAATGCCATAAACATAAATTTTTTTTTTATATGTATCAATTTGATAATTAGTAGATTTTATATTTTTATTTATAATTAAAGCTGTTCTAAGCTGAGATGTAATTAAAACATCTTTAGCAGATTGTTTGAATTTGAACTCCTCTTTAATTTTTATATCGTTCCTAACCGAGCGAGCACCTTTAGTTTCCCATGCTAATTTAGTAATAATTAATTTTTCCTCTGGGTTATCTACTTTCCCAGTAATAAAAATTTTACCATCTATGACTTTTGTTTTAATTGAAAGAAAATATTTTTTATCTCTAGATAAAATTTTTGCGCTTAATGTTTTCTGCATTATTGAATCATCTATTTGAGTGCCTAATGTTCTAGGATCTAAAGCAACTGAAACACCAGTTCCAAAAAGACCTTTAGAACCAACACCAACGCATCCGGTTAAAATAAAACTCACTAAAATAAAAATTAATAATTTATTTTTCATTTTTTAATTCCAAACAATAGCTATATATTTCTTTTTTAGATACATTACTGATTTGACTTAAAATATCTGTAATTTCTTTAATAGACAATTTGTTAATCATTTTTTTTATTATATTCATATCTGATTCAGTTAATTTTTTAGAGATATTTTTGTTTATTTTTCTTTCAGAAATAACAATTGTGAGTTCACCTTTTGGTTCTTTTTCAAATAATTCTAATTCATCTACATTTTTTCTAATAAATTCTTCGTATATTTTTGATATTTCTCTACAAAAAACTATCTTCCTTCCATAAAAGTTTTTTTTAAGTTCAGGTATGATTTTATTAATTTTTTTAGGAGAAATAAAAAAAACTAATGAATTTTCAAATTCTGATAACTTTTTTAATTCATTGGATAATTGCTTTTTCTTATCTGAGAAAAAACCACAAAACAAAAATTTATCTGAAAATCCGCTGATTGAAACAGCTACAGCAACAGCCGAAGGTCCAGGGATGGGAAAAATTCTTATATCATTATTAATACACTCATTAACTAATATTGAGCCTGGATCAGAAATACCAGGCGTACCAGCATCAGAAATCAAAGATATTATCTTGCCAGATTTAAGGTATTCAATAATTTTTATTACATTTTTTTTCTCATTAAACTTATGATTTGAAACTAACTTTGATTTTATTTGATATTTATCCAAAAGATTTTTTGAAACCCGTGTGTCCTCACATAAAATATAATCAGATTTTTCTAGAACTTCTATTGCTCTAAAGGTTATATCTTTTAAATTTCCTAAAGGAGTTGATACTAAATAAAGACCATTTTCATATTCTTTTAATTTAAATTGTGGTTTTATGATCATAATTTGGCTTAAAAAATATTATACTAACATCAAAATGATTAAATTAATTAAAATTATTTATTTTATTTTTTTAAGTTTTTACTTTCTGTTTTTTTCAGCTGTCAATGCTCAAGAAAAAATCAAAATAGGATTATTGGTACCTATGACAGGAGAAAATAAAGAGATTGGAGAATCAATCATTAAAGCAGTTGAATTAGCTGTCAAAGATATAGATAATGATCTAATAGAAATCTATCCAAAAGATACAGCAACTAAAGCTAACCAAACCTTAAAATCAGCATTTGAATTAAGTGAAAAGGGTATAAAGGTTGTTATAGGCCCAGTATTTTATGAAAGTTTAACTTATTTAGATGAAATGAGAGAATTAATTTTTTTGTCATTAACAAATAAAACTTTAGACCTTCCAAAAAATGTAATCTCTGCTGGTATTAACTCTACATCACAATTTAATACAATAAAGAGGTTTTTAGAAACTAATCAAATACAAAGAACCATTTTTTTAACACCAATCCAAGATTATGAATTTGAAGTTAAAAGAGGAATGAAAAATTCAAAAATTAAAATTTATAAAGATTATGAATACAATAAAGAGCCCACAAAACTAACAAAACAAATAGAGGAAATTACGAACTATAGAATTAGAAAGCAAAATTTAGAGGATGAGATAAAAAGAATAAAAAATTCAAATGAACCGAATAAAGAAAAGAAAATAAAAAAACTCGAAAAAAAATATACTTTAGGTGGTTTAAATTTTGATGCTGTTGTAATTTCTGATTTTGATGAAAGTCTTAAAAGTGTATCTACATCACTTTTATATACTGATGTACTTCCTCAAAACAAATATTTTATAACTTTAAACCAATGGTTTGACGAAAGTTTATTAAACGAAACTGAGATTCAGCCTTTGTATTATCCATCAATAAACAAAGAAAATTTTGATAGCTACAAAATAAAATACTTTAACGCATTTAATGAAGACCCTACACACTTATCTCTATTGAGTTATGATCTTGTTGGCTTAGTTTATTATTTGTCAATAAACTCTCAAACAGAAAAGCTAAATAGAATTTTTAAAAGAAAAAACTCATTTAAAGGAAAAATAGGAATTTTTGATATCAAAAATAATAAAATAAATCATAGACTTAATTTTTATAAAATTGAGGATCAAAAACTTATAGAAATTTTTTAATTTTTTTAAAAGCTCGATATCTATGGTCCATCTTATATTTTTGAGACGGCTTCATTTCTCCAAAAGTTTTTCTTTTTTTTAAAGGAATAAAAATTGGGTCATAGCCAAATCCATTTTTTCCTCTTGGTTTATCCGAAATATAACCTTCAACTTTTCCTAGAACACAAACTATTTTTTTATTTAAATAGGAAATAGAAAGTGCACAAATAAATCTTGCTTTAATTTTTTTATTTTTCCAATTTTTATCTTTTTTATTTAGCTCTCTATAAACTCTTCTTATAGCTTTATTAAAATCTCTATGCCTTCCTCCCCACCTCGCGGAATAAATTCCAGGACTTTTATCTAAAAAATCTATTTCTAAACCTGAATCATCTGCTAAGCATATCAATCCTGTTTTTTTTGAAAAATATTTAGATTTAATTAATGAGTTTTCTTTAAATGTTTTGCCATTTTCAAGTGGGCTTTTAAGTTTAAATTCAGATGTAGAGCGTATTTTAATCTTTTTGGGTAACAAACTCTTGATTTCTCTTAGTTTTCCCTTGTTGTTAGTACCAATGAGTAATTTATTTATTTTTTGTTTAGACATCTAGAAATTTCTAAAATCCTTACCATATAAGAAGTCATGGAAAAAGAAGAAAACCAAAATAGTACTTCTACGGATCATAACCAAGATACAATAAAAGAAAATGAGAAATCTGCAGAAAATTTAGTCGAAGAAAATAAACAAAAAATAGACCAAGAGCCTAAAGAAGAAATCAAAGATCCAACTCCAGAGGAAAAAATTGCTGAACTCGAAGATAAAGTGGCGAGAACTTTTGCTGAAATGGAAAATCAAAGAAGAAGATTTGAAAAAGAAAAAGAAGATGCTTTTGAATATGGTGGTTATAGTTTTGCTAAAGAAGCATTAAATTTGATTGATAACTTGGATCGATCAAAACATGTACTTGAAAGTGACGATAAGTTAAAAGAAACTGACGCATTAAAGAAAACATTAGAACATTTAGACATAATTAAAAAAGATTTAATCTCAATCTTCGAAAAAAATAACATTAAACCTATTGATAGCCTTAACAAAAAACTAGATCCAAACTTTCATCAAGCAATGATGGAAATAGAAGATGATACAAAAGAACCTGGAACAATAATCCAAGAAATTCAAAAAGGCTTCACTATAAAAGATAGATTACTTAGGCCCTCGTTAGTAGGAGTGTCAAAAAAAGTTACAAAAAGTGAGGCAAAAACTGAAGAAAATCAAGAAACTCAAGAGAATAAATAATTATGAGGTCAACTTGTAGTTTTGCATTTAAACCCTATATGAACAAGGAGAAACATTAATATTATGAGTAAGATTATTGGAATAGACTTAGGAACTACGAATTCATGTGTTGCTATAATGGAAGGAACACAAGCTAAGGTTTTAGAAAATGCTGAAGGAGCAAGAACTACTCCATCAGTTGTAGCATTTACAGATGAAAATGAAAAACTAATTGGGCAACCTGCAAAAAGGCAGGCTGTTACTAATCCAGAAAATACTATATTTGCAGTTAAAAGATTAATTGGAAGAAATTTTGATGATCCAACTGTAAAAAAAGATGTGGAAGCTGCACCTTTTAAAATAGTTAATTCAGAAAAAGGTGATGCTTGGATTGAAGCTAAAGGAGAAAAATATTCACCTTCTCAAATATCAGCGTTTATCTTACAAAAAATGAAAGAAACAGCAGAAAAATACCTAGGTCAAGCTGTAACAAAAGCTGTAATTACTGTTCCAGCATACTTTAATGATGCACAAAGACAAGCAACAAAAGATGCAGGAAAAATTGCTGGTTTAGAAGTTTTAAGAATTATTAATGAACCAACTGCTGCATCACTAGCTTATGGTTTAGATAAAAAACAAAATAAAAAAATTGCAGTGTATGACTTGGGTGGAGGAACATTTGATGTTTCAATATTAGAATTAGGTGATGGTGTTTTTGAAGTTAAATCAACCAATGGTGATACTTTTTTGGGTGGTGAAGATTTTGATAACGCTGTTGTGGACTATTTAGTTTCTGAATTTAAGAAAGATAATGGAATCGATCTAAAGTCAGACAAACTTGCTTTACAAAGATTAAAAGAGGCTGCTGAAAAAGCAAAAATTGAATTATCTTCTGCAGAACAAACAGATATAAATCTACCTTTTATTACAGCAGACAAAACGGGTCCAAAACATATTAATTTAAAAATGACTAGAGCAAAACTTGAAGCTTTAGTTGAGGACTTAATTGCTAGAACAATGCCTCCATGCAAAACTGCTTTAAAAGATGCAGGAATTACTGCAAGTGAAATTGACGAAGTGGTTATGGTAGGTGGTATGACTAGAATGCCAAAAGTATTAGAGGAAGTAAAAAACTTTTTTGGAAAAGATCCTAACAAAAGTGTAAACCCGGATGAAGTAGTTGCAATGGGTGCTGCTATTCAGGCTGGAGTATTGCAAGGTGATGTTAAAGATGTACTTCTATTAGATGTAACTCCACTATCACTAGGTATCGAGACACTTGGAGGAGTTTCAACTAAGCTAATTGATAAAAATACAACAATACCAACTAAAAAAAGTCAGGTATTTTCAACTGCTGAAGATAATCAGCCTGCTGTATCTATTAGAGTTCTACAGGGTGAAAGAGAAATGGCAGCCGATAATAAAGCCTTAGGTAATTTTGAATTAGTTGGTATTGCGCCAGCACCTAGAGGAGTGCCTCAAATTGAAGTTACATTTGATATTGATGCTAATGGTATCGTAAATGTTTCAGCAAAAGACAAGGGAACTGGTAAAGAACAAAAAATTCAAATCCAAGCTTCAGGTGGGTTAAGTGATGAAGAAATTGAAAAAATGGTAAAAGATGCAGAAGCAAATAAAGAAGCTGATAAAAAGAAAAGGGAATCAGTTGATGTTAGAAACCAAGCAGATACTCTAATTCACTCTACTGAAAAGAATTTAAAAGAGCATGGATCAAAAATTTCTGATGCAGAAAGAAAAGCAATTGAAGATGCATCAACTGCTGTAAAAGAGGCTTTAAAAGGTGAAGATATTGAAGATATAAAGAAAAAAACAGAGGCTCTGGTTCAAGCTTCAATGAAACTTGGAGAAGCAATCTATAAATCACAACAAAGTGCAAAACCTGAGTCTGGAAAAGATGATGGTGGAGATGATGCGGGAAAAAAAGACGAGAATGTTGTTGATGCTGATTTCGAAGAAGTAAAAGACGAGAATAAAGAAAAAAGCGCTTAAACTGACATTTAATTGTCTGGGGTAATTTGATGGCTAAAAGAGACTATTACGATGTCCTAGGCGTTAACAAAAGCGCAAGTCCTGAAGAATTAAAATCTGCGTATAGAAAACTAGCTGTTAAATATCATCCTGATAAAAATCCAGGAGATTCCAAAGCTGAAGAAAAATTTAAAGAAGCTGGTGAAGCCTACGGAATTCTATCGGACAAAGAAAAAAAACAAAACTATGATAACTTTGGTCATGCTGCATTCGAAAACGGTGGTGGAAGATCAGGTGGAGGTTTTGGTGGTTTCAGTGGAGCAGATTTTTCAGATATTTTTGAAGATTTCTTTGGTGATTTTGGAGGAGGCGGAAGATCAAGAAATAGAAAATCAAACAATAGAGGTTCAGATTTAAGGTATGATTTATCAATTTCTCTAGAAGAGGCTTATCAAGGAAAAAAACAAGACATTAAATTTTCAACATCAGAACAGTGTGGTACTTGTAAAGGAAATGGATCAAAACCCGGTTATTCTCCTGACAGATGCTCATATTGTGGTGGAAATGGAAGAATAAGGTCTAACCAAGGTTTCTTTACTGTTCAACAAACCTGTCCTCAATGTAATGGAAGTGGCGAGGAAATTACTAACCCTTGTAGTGATTGTAATGGTCAAGGTAAAAAACAAGCATCCAAAAGAATATCTGTAACAATTCCGAAAGGGGTTGATGATGGAACAAGAATTAGATTAGCAGGAAAAGGTGAAGCAGGAACAAGGGGTGGAGCAACGGGTGATCTTTATCTATTTGTTAATGTAAATTCTCATAATCTATTTAAAAGGTCAGACGAAAATTTATTTTTTGAATTCCCTCTTTCCTTGGCTGATGCAGCTTTAGGAACAACGGTTGAAATTCCTACTATTGATGGTGGGAAAGCAAAAATAAAGATTCCTGATGGCACTCAAAATGGAAAACAATTCAGATTAAAAGGTAAAGGTATGCCATTTATGAGAAGGGGTGATTTTGGTGACTTATATGTTCAAGTTAAAACTGAGGTACCTGTATATTTAAATAAAAAACAAAAAGAATTATTAGAGCAATTTAGAGAAATTGAAAACGATAAGTCAAATCCAAGTATTAAAAAATTTTTTCAAAAAGCAAAAGATTTCTGGAAAAACTAAAAGACTAATCTTCTAAAAAAGGTTAATATCAGCTAAATGAAAAAAATTAATTTAGCTATTTCAGGATGCATGGGAAGGATGGGTCAGCAACTCATCAAATCTTCAAAGAAAAATAAAAATTTTAAATTAGTTACACTTACAGAGAATAGATTAGTGAATAAAAAATTTAATGGAATTAAACCTGAGTTAAATTCCGATAAAGCTTTTAAAAAAACTGATGTAATTATTGATTTTACAGTGCCTAATTGCACGCTTGAAATACTGAAAATAGCATCAAAACTAAAAAAAAAAGTAGTAATTGGCACTACTGGATTTACCAGAAATCAAGAAAATCAGATTAAAAAGTTTTCAAAAAAGATACCTATTTTAAAGGCAGGTAACATGAGCTTAGGTGTAAATTTATTAATGTATTTAACTGAAATTGCTTCTAAATCATTAAATGATGGATACTTGAGTAAAATATTTGAAGTACATCACAAACATAAAAAAGACTACCCATCTGGTACCGCACTAATGCTTGGTAAAGGAATTGCTGATGGAAAAAATAAAAATTTGTATAATTTAATTGGTAAAAAATTCTTAAACAAAAAATCTTTTCCTTATGCAAAAAAAATTAATTTTAACTCAATTAGAAAAGGTGAAATTATTGGTGAACACGAAGTAAAATTCTCAAGTGGAAAAGAAATAATTACTTTAAATCATGAGGCTTTTGATAGAGCACTTTACTCTGATGGAGCTTTAACAGCTTCTAAGTGGCTAATAAAAAAAAAACCAGGTTTATATTCTATGAGAGATTTGCTTAACTTTTCGTAATGAATGAAAAAGAAAAAGCAAAAATCATAATTAAAATCCTTAATAAAATTTACCCTAAAGCGCCTGTTCCTTTAAAAAGTAAAAATACTTTTACACTATTAGTCTCTGTGTTGCTTTCTGCACAATGCACTGATGTAAACGTTAATAATGTAACAAAAGATATTTATCCAAAATACTATAAACCAAAACATTTTGTAAAATTAGGAAGAAAAAAAATTGAAAAATTAATACGAAAAATTGGAATTTTTAGAATTAAAGCAAAAAGCATCTATTTGATGTCGAAACAAGTCTTAGAAAAACATAAAGGTAAAGTACCTAAAACATTTGAAGAACTCGAAAAATTGCCTGGTGTAGGCCATAAAACTGCAAGCGTTGTAATGTCCCAGGGTTTTGGATATCCAGCTTTTGCCGTTGATACTCATATTCATAGACTTGCACAAAGATGGGGTTTAACCAATGGAAAAAATGTAATTCAAACTGAAAAGGATTTGAAGAGAATATTTCCTACAAAAACCTGGTCCAAACTTCACTTACAAATAATTTTTTATGGCAGAGAATATTGTAAAGCAAGAGATTGCTACGGCCTAAAATGTAAAATATGTACTACTTGCTATCCAAATAGAAAAAAACCTGTTATTACAAAAAAAGCTTAATATGAAAGTTTTAGGAATAGGAAACGCTATTGTAGATGTCATTTGTAAAGTTGATGACAGCTTCATTTTTAAAAATAATCTTACAAAAAGTACAATGAAATTATTTTTTGATGAAATAGAGTTTAAAAATTTATTAACAAATCTTAAAATCGAAAAAACTATTTCAGGTGGTTCTGTTGCAAACACTATAGTTGGATTATCTAAACTTGGCGATAGTGTTGGTTTTATAGGTAAAGTTTCTGATGATGAATTTGGTAATAAATATGAGGAAGGTTTAAAAAAAGAAAACGTAGAGTATTTTTATTCAAAAAAAAAAGAAGAGTTACCAACTGGAACATGTTTAATTTTAGTAACTCCAGATTCAGAGAGAACAATGTGTACTTTCTTAGGAACTGCAGGAAAAATTAATGAAGATGATGTTAATTCTGATTCAATTAAAAAAAGTGAGATAATATTTTTAGAAGGTTACTTATGGGATGAAGGAGAACCCAAAAAAGCTTTTGATAAAGCTATAAACAATGCAAATAAAGTTGCTATGTCTCTGTCTGACCTATTTTGTGTAGATAGACATAAACCTCATTTTTTAAACTTAGTAAAAAACAAGCTCGATATAACTTTTGCTAATGAACAAGAAATTACCTCATTAATTGAAGCAAAAAAATTTGAAGAGGTTATAAACTTTTCAAAACAACTTAAAAAATTAATAATTATAACTAGAGGGGAAAAAGGCGCAGTTGCAATTAATGGTGACAAAGTTGTTGAAAGTGACATACAAAAAAATCTTAAAATTGTTGATCTTACAGGTGCAGGTGATCTATTTGCAGCTGGATTTTTACATGGCTACATCAACAAATTATCCACGAAAGAGTGTCTTGAAAAAGGTACTGAAATGTCATCAAGGATAATACAACAAATCGGAGCAAGGCTTTAGGTTTAAAATTTCTTTCTTTTAAAACTTCCCTTGCCTTTTTTAGGTTTAACTATTTTTGGTTTATACTTTTTAGTAAATAAATCTTTAGCCATGGGATTTTTCTTATTTGATTTTATAGCCATTTTTTTCACTGGTTATAAAATCATTATCATTAAATGTGTTTAAAATTTTTTTTCTTAGTCGATAAATGTGAGTTTCAACTGTATGAGTTTCTATATCAGATTGATAACTCCAAACTTTTTCTTGTAACTCATCAACACTAACCGGTTTGTTTGATTTAGATAAAAAAGTAATTGTATTTATTTCTTTTTCAGTCAACTTTAGCTTTATATTTTTTGATAACATTTCTCTAGAATTTAGATCAATAGTATAATTGTTTACTTTCACTTCAGATTGACTGTTAAATTGCAATTTTAAAAATTCAATATTTATCTTTTCTATTAATTTAAATATATTAATTGGTAAATTATCTATAATAAATTGATTGCTAATATCTAAGTATTTTTTATTTGATATTATTAAATAATTATTCAAATTTTTTACTTTCTCATTTAAAAAATCCTCTCTGTCTTCAAATGTAATATTAAAGTTTAAATCTGCTCCAAGTTCTTCGAGAATTTGATATAATCCAGTAAACTTATATATTATTATATTCTGAATGCTCATTAAAGATAGAATATGACAATTATTGTAAAAAATAAACACACTCTTCAAATTGATGAATTTAAATTTAAGTGTTGTATTGGAAAAAAAGGTTCAACCAGTAACAAAAAAGAAGGGGATAAAAAAACACCAAAAGGTACTTTTAGAATTGGAAATCTCTATTTTAGAGAAGATCGCATTAAAAAACCTTTAACTTTACTAAAGTGTATCAAAATTAAAAAATATATGGGTTGGTGTGATGATATTAATTTTCCAAAAAAATATAATAAACTTATTAGAGTTAAAAAAAAAATCAGACATGAAAAATTAAAAAGAAAAGACAACAAATATGATTTATTAATTCCAATTAAGTATAATTTTATAAAACCTATAACTGGTATAGGTAGTTGTATCTTTATTCACCTTACCAAAAATTACAAACCTACAGCCGGGTGCATAGCTTTAAAAGAAAATGATTTTTTGATTATGCTTAAATTAGTGAAAAAAGATTCAAAAATAAAAATTTTTTAGGACCTCTGACCAAAAATACTAGATCCAATCCTGATAAATGTTGATTGATACTTAGAGGCAATAACATAATCTGAAGACATCCCCATACTTAGTTCTACAAGACCGAGGGCTTTATTTAAATTCTTCATCTCATCAAAATAAATCTCTGGATTAATGTTAGCAGGTGGAATACACATCAAGCCAATTAAATCTAAATTAATTTCTTTGCAGTAATCGACAAGATTTTTAAGTTGATTTTTATTAATCCCAGCTTTTTGATTTTCATCACCAATATTAACTTGCAAGAATATTTTAATATTTTTATTTATTTTACTTTGCTCATCAGCAATTTTTTTTGCAAGTTTTTCACTGTCTACTGAATGAATATAGTCAAATAATTTTACAGCAAATTTAACTTTGTTTGTTTGCAATTTTCCAATCATATGTAATTGAATTTTTGGATTTATTTTTTTTACATCTGTCCATTTTTCAATAGCTTCCTGGACTTTATTTTCACCAAAATCTATGTGCCCATAATCTATTAATGGAGATATTTGGTCAATTTTAAATGTCTTAGAAACTGCTATAATTTTTGGATAATTAATAATATTTATTTCGTTTAACTTAACTTTTATAGTGTCTTGTATATCTAATAAATTTTTAACGGTACTATGCATAAATATAATTTAAGAAAATATTACTTTATTAATAAATTTGATACAAAAAATATAGATAAACAGTCATTAAATACAGGAATTGTTTATAGAAATTATGATTCAAAAGATAGTTTAAAAACTATCATCAAGCTTAAAAATTACTGTAAAAAAAAAGGTCGCAAATTCTTTTTGTCTAATAATGTTAAACTAGCAATAAACCTAAATTTAGATGGAGCTTATATTCCTTCTTTTAACAAAAGTACAAATCATCTTTCATATTCTAGAAGTAAAAATTTTATATTACTTGGTTCTGCACATAATAGTAAAGAAATTAAAATGAAAGAAAGACAGAGTGTGAATATGTTATTTTTATCTTCAATATTTAAAAAAAATAAAAACTATTTAGGATTGAATAGATTTAAATTGTTAACAAATTTAACTAACAAAAAAGTTATAGCTCTAGGTGGTATATCAAGTAAAAATTTAAAAAAACTGAAATTAGTAAAATGCAAAGGTTTTGCTGGAATTTCTTTTTTCCAAAAAAAAACGGCCCCGGAAAGGGGCCGTTTATAAATTTAAAATTACGTTATATTAGAACGCAAATGCAACTGAAACTTCTTTGAACTCTTTATCAGTTCCAGAAGTACCAGCTACTGAATCTGTAGCGTTAAATACAGCTGCAATAGTTATACCACCCATTGTGTATGATGCTGATACACCTGAACTTTCTTCATCAGATAATGAAGCAGTTTCAAAGTCAACAGTTGATACACCATAAGATACACTCATGTTTTCATTAATTGCTAATGAAATCGCTGCTGCTAATCTATCTTCGTCCGCAGCAGGTTTGTCAATTGATGATGTTTGAACACCAACAGTTGCCATACCAGCAGTGTAAGTTACGTAAGCTGTGCTGTGATCATCTTCTTGGCTTGTAGAGATAGGATCAGTACCGATACCATATCCAATTTCCATACCATCGATTAAATCGCTAGCTACTAATACTAATGATTTAGATGTTCCAGTTCCTTCTTTAGCCCATGAAGCTGAAACAGTCATACCCATTGCTGAAACTTCGTAACCGAAAGCATTAGCGTTACCAGTACCAACAACACCATTATCATCAGTGTCTACGTCATCCCAAACCTGCTCACCTGCAGTTGGCATTTTATCTTGATACTTTTGGATACCAGCTTTACTTGTTCCATTCATAAAGTGAACTGTTCCACTATCACCCATATCTAATGATACGTAAGTAGAAGAGAACGCTGCGTTAGTCATTGTGTAACCAGTGCTAACAGTCATACCATTATCTAATTCACCTGAACCAGAGAATGAAATTCCTTTACTATTTGAGTAAGGGTTTGCAGCACTAGCACCTTTTGATGCGTAAGATACTTTTGCAGAACCACTAACACTCATAGCTCCAGCGAAAGCTGAAGTAGCAACTAGAGAACCTGCTAAAGCAGTTAATCCAATTTTTGCTATTTTGTTCATATTTACTCCTATTTGTTATTTATAATTATAAACAGACCCTAGATATCATTTTTGTTGCTATTATTGTGTTAATTATACTTTTTTTAACTTTTTTTTAGTAATTGTGGTATTTTTGCAACATCATTTATCAGGTAAAAACTCTTTTTTATGGGAGTTTTAAACAAAATATTACTCTTTCAGTTTTTCTTGCTATATATGGTTTAAAATCATCCTATGAAATTAAATTACATATTCTTAAAAATAATTGGCCTTATATTAATCTTAGTCCATCTAAATTCTTGTGGTTTCTACAGACCGGTTAGTGCTAAAGATTATCCTCCAGAACCTGAAAAACGAATTCAAAAAAACCTTCAAGAAGGTAAGGGTTTTACAATAATGGGCGCAACAAAAAATAATAAAGGCGGTGATTTTAGTTTTGCATCTTCCAACGAAATGTGGAGAGCAAGTTTAGATATTTTAGATTTCATGCCATTAACATCTGCTGATTATGGTGGTGGTTTAATTATTACTGATTGGTACAGCGATGATAACAGTTCTAGAGACTCTTTAAAAATTTCAATTAGATTTTTATCTAATGAAATTAGATCAGATGCTCTTAAAATTACAGTATTTAGCAAGCAATGTGAAAAAACAGTTAATTGCGTTGTATCTAAAAGCAACCCTTCTATTGAAAATGAGTTAAAAGTTGCAATACTAAAAAGAGCAGCAAAATATAAAAAAGATTTAATTGATTCTAATCCAAAAAGAGATTTGAATTCTATCCTTGCTCCAGGTGATAAAAATTAATCAAAAAGATAAAATTTGTGCAAAGATACAACTTCAAGACAATTGAGAATAAATGGCAAAAACATTGGCAAGATAATAAATCATTTAAATCTTCCGTATTAAAAAATAAAAAATTTTATTGTTTAGAAATGTTTCCTTACCCATCAGGAAAAATTCATATGGGACATGTTAGAAATTACGCAATAGGAGATGTATTGGCTAGATTCAAATCTCTTCAAGGGTTTAATGTACTCCATCCAATGGGCTGGGATTCTTTTGGAATGCCAGCAGAAAACGCTGCGAAGCAAAATAATCTAAGTCCAAAAGAATGGACCGAGAAAAATATCGAAACAATGAAAATACAACTTAAAAAGCTTGGACTGTCTATTGATTGGGACAGAGAAATTTCCACTTGCTCAGCGGAATACTACAAACATCAACAAAAAATATTTTTGGATCTTTTTGATAAAGGATTAGTTTATAGAAAAGAGAGTTACGTGAATTGGGATCCAGTTGACAATACCGTATTAGCAAATGAGCAGGTTGTTGATGGGAAAGGATGGAGATCCGGCGCTGTTGTTGAAAGAAAAAAACTTAATCAATGGTTTTTTAAAATCTCACACTTTTCTGATGAACTATTAAGTGATCTTGATCTGCTTAAAGAGTGGCCAGATAAAGTAAAAACAATGCAAAGAAACTGGATTGGTAAATCTTATGGGTGTGAAATAGATTTTAAAATTGAAGGATCAAAAAAAATTGAATCAATTAAATGTTATACGACTAGACCGGATACTCTTTTTGGTTTTTCTTTCCTTGCTGTTTCAGTTGATCACCCGTTGTCAAAACATTATGAAAATAATCAAGATTTTTTAAAATTTAAAGAAACTTGTTCGAAAACAGGGACAACAGAAGAATCAATCGCTCAAGCTGAAAAGATAGGTTTTAAAACAAATCTTTTAGCAATTAATCCACTTAATAATGATCAAAAAGTGCCTGTATATTTTGCGAATTTCGTCTTAATGGACTATGGATTTGGTGCTGTTTTTGGATGCCCTGCTCACGACCAAAGAGATTTTGATTTTGCAACTAAATATAATTTAGAAATTAAAACAGTCGTCAGACCTAATGAAGAGAATGATAACTTTAAAGTTAAAAAAGCACCTCATACAGGCTCTGGTATAATAATAAATTCAAAATTTCTAAATGGTTTAACTGCACCAGAAGAGTCTATTGCTAAAACTATAAAGTATTTAGAAGAAAAAAATTTAGGTAAAAAAAAAATAAATTTTAGACTAAAAGATTGGGGTATATCGAGACAGAGATATTGGGGCTGTCCTATTCCGATTGCTTATGATGAAAATAATCAAGTTGTCAAAATTCCATTAGAAGATCTTCCAGTTGTGCTTCCAAATGTGAGAAATTTGAGTACAGATGGTAATCCACTAGACTCTCAGAAAGATTGGAAAACTGTTATTATAAATGGAAAAAAATGTATAAGAGAAACAGATACACTTGATACTTTTGTTGACTCATCATGGTATTTTTTAAGATTTTGCTCATCTGACAATCAAGAAAAGCCTTTCGACAAAGACGAAATTAAATACTGGATGCCTGTAGACCAATATATTGGAGGAGTTGAACATGCAATATTACATTTATTATACTCTAGATTTTTTGTTAGGGCCATAAACTCAGATAATAATGAAATAAATTTAAAAGAACCATTCAAAGGTTTATTTACCCAGGGAATGGTTTGTCATCAAACCTATAAAGACAAAAAAAATAATTGGCTTAGTCCAGATGAAGTTTTAACTAATAATGGAAAAGATTATTTCTTAAAAAATAATCCAACTGAGAAGGTCATTGTAGGGCCGTCAGAATCAATGTCAAAATCCAAAAAAAATACTATAGATCCAGAAAAAATGGTTGAGGCATACGGAGCAGATGCTGTGAGATTTTTCATTTTATCAGATAGTCCACCTGAAAAAGATGTTCAATGGTCTGAGACTGGAATGCTATCTTCTCACAAATTCATTCAAAAATTTTGGCTAATAAACGAAAAAATAGAAAATATCCTCAAAAAAGAAAAAGTAGAGACTAATGAAAAAATAGACATATTTGTAAATCAAGCAATCAACAAAATAAATTTTGCATTAGAAAACTTCAGATATAATGTAATTATAGCTGTTTTTCATGAAGTACACTCTTTTTTTAATAAAATTACAGAAGACAATTCAAACTATTCTAATTTAAAAGAAAATTATAAAAAAATTTTAATTGTTATGATGCCTGTAATCCCACATCAAATAAGTGAGTGCTGGGAAAAACTATATTATCAGGAAAAATTAGAGTGGCCTATGGTTGATAAAAATTTTATTGAAAGTGAAAGTTGTAACATTGTAATTCAAATTAATGGGAAAAAAAGATCAGTCATTTCAGTAGAAAAAGGGTTAGATGAAAAATCAATCTTAGAAAAAATAAGAACTAATAAACAAGTTGATAAATATATTATTAATAAAAATTTATATAAAACTATTTATATAAAAGATAAGATAATCAACTTAATAATTAAATAATGAAAAATATAATAGTTTTAATATTATTTCTAATTACTTCTTGTGGTTATCAACCATTGTACAAAGTGGAAGAAAAAATTAACGTCAAATCTGTCAAAGAAGTGGAATTTTTAGGAAATAAAAAAATTAGTAAACAAATTTTTTCAAGATTGCCTTATAAAATTAACATTAATGATAATAATTTAAACAAAATAATTATTGAAAGTAAAATTAATACAATAGGAACTTCTAAAAACTCAAAGGGACAAGTGACATCTTACAGAACATCACTAACGGTTAATTATTTATTACTTGATCAAAAAAATAATTCTTTAGATAATAAAGAATTTTCGAAAGAATTTTCTTATAATTCGAATGAAAATAAGTTTAAATTTAAAGAGTATCAGAGAAAGATTGAAAAAAATTTGATTGATAAAATTATAGAGGACATAATAATTCATCTTAATCTTTAAATGATAGTCAAATACTATGAATTAAAAAAAAAAAATATTGAAAATTTTAAATTTTTTCTATTATATGGAAATAATTTAGGACTTATTCAAGAAGCTACAGAACATATACTTAGACCAAAACTGCCTGAAATTGTCAATAAATACGAAGAAACCGAAATATTAAAAAATATAGAAAATTTTAAAGAACAAATATTTAATAAGTCTTTTTTTGAAAACGAAAAATTAATAATATTAAATAGAGTAAGCGAAAAAATTGTTGGATTAATTGAAGAATTAATCGAAAAAGATATTACAGATTTATATTTTATTATTTTATCAAAATCATTAGATAAAAAATCTAAATTACGAAACTTATTTGAAAAAAACAAAAAAACTATTTGCATACCATTTTATGAAGACACCGACCAGGTATTGAGCCAAATAGTTGAAAAATTCATGAGAGAAAAAAAAATAAGTATATCTAGAGAATTAATCAATTTAATTGCAGAGAAAGCTAGAGGGGATAGAATAAACCTTAAAAACGAACTAACAAAAATAGAAAATTACACTTTAAAAAAAAAAAAATTAGATATTACAGATATAATCAAAATAACAAATTTATCAGAGAATTACAGTGTTTCGGAATTGGTTGATAGTTGTTTATCTAAAAATAAAACAAAAATTTTAAAAATATTAAATGAAAATAAGTATAATTCAGAAGATTGTATTGTGATACTAAAAACATTTTTGTTAAAGCTTAAAAGACTTATCAAACTTCAAGAGAACTTAAATATTAAAAATCAGAATATTGATAGTGTTATTTCATCATATAAACCACCAATATTTTGGAAAGAAAAAGAAATTATAAAAAAACAAATCAGAATATTAAATTACAGAAAAACAAAAGAATTAATATCAAAAACATCAGAAATAGAACTTATGATTAAAAAAAATCCGCAATCCTCACTAAACATTACAACTGATTTTGTTATAAGCCACTTAAAATAATCAATAATAATTTTTTATAATCTCAATAATTTTATTCAGTTGATCTAAATCTTTATACTCAAAATAAATCTTTCCTTTATTCCTATTATTGTTTTGTATATCAACATTTAATCCAATTTTATTAGAAATAGATAATTCGAGTGCCAAAATATTTGGATCTTTTGTATTTTTTAATTTTTGCTTTTTATTTTTAAATATTTTAACAAAATTTTCTGATTGCCGAACAGAAAGTTTATTTTCTACAATTTTATTAGCGACAAAACTAGCATTATCTAAGCCAACTAAAATTTTAGCATGTCCAGCAGTTAAAACTTGTGTTTCAATTAATTTTATAACATCTTTAGGTAAAGTTAAAATTCTTAAGGAATTAGCAATATAACTTCTACTTTTTCCAATGAATTTAGATACTTTTTCTTGATCATAGGAAAATTCATCTATTAGTCGTTTGTAACCTTGTGCTTCTTCAAGAGGATTAAGATCTTGCCTTTGAACATTTTCTACAATTGCAAATTCAAGAGATTTTAAATTATCAGCTTCAGTAACCACGACCGGTACATAATGAAGACCGGCTTTTTGGGCGGCAAGCCATCTTCTTTCTCCTGCTATTATTTCAAATTTAGTTTTTTCTGAATTTAATTTTCTTACTATGATTGGCTGTATTACTCCTCTTTCTTTAATTGAATTTTCTAAATCTTCTAAGTTAGACTCATCAAAAATCTTTCTCGGTTGATATTTGTTAGGTACTAGATCACTTATTGGTAATTGATTCTTTTGAGGCTCTACTTTTGTTTCACCTATCAGGGATGATAGACCCCTACCAAGTCCTTTTTTTATTTTGTCCATTAAGCAGCACTCCCTATAGTTGTCTCTTGACTAATAAATTCATCAGTGAAACTAAAATAAGATTTACTACCAGGACAAGATTTATCATAAATCAATACTGGCATCCCATGTGAAGGCGCTTCGGATAATCTTACATTCCTTGGTATTACTGTTGAATAAACTTTTTCACTAAAATAATCTCTTGCTTCTTTCTCTACTTGAGACGATAGCTTATTTCTCTTGTCATACATTGTTAAAAGTATGCCTCTGATTTTTAATTCTGGATTTAAATTTACCTTTATTCTCTCAATCGTTTTCATCAACTGTGTTAATCCCTCAAGAGCAAAAAATTCTGTCTGCAGGGGAACCAACAGTGAGTTTGAGCACACCAATGCCATAACTGTCAGAAGGCTCAACGAGGGTGGACAATCAATCAACACATAATCATATAACTCTCTAGAATTGTTTAAATATGGGGCTAATTTAGTCTTTAATATAAAAGCCCTATTGCTGTCGTCAGCCGTCTCCACTTCTAAGCCAGATAAATCTACATTTGATGTGATAATATCTAAATTTTCAAACTGTGTTTTTTTAATTACCTCACTAATTTCACTCGTTCCATTCAGTACTCCATAAATTGTATCACTTGAGCTACCTATATTAGATAATCCCAGACCTGTGGTGGCATTGCCTTGAGGATCTAAGTCAATTACTAAAATTTTTTTATCTATTTGAGATAAACCAGCCGCAAGATTTATTACTGTGGTAGTTTTTCCTACCCCACCCTTTTGATTTATGACTGAAATAATTTGCATTTAATTTTTTTATAATCCCTCTAATTTTTTTTTTTAATTTTTTTAATATTTATTAAAAAAGAATCTTTACTTGTTAAACTTTTTTTTTCTATATATTCCAACTCCCATTTTTTTTTAGAATTTTCAAAAATTTTTTTCCCACTCTTCCCCATAAAAAAAATTAAATTTTTATATTTTGAAAAATTTTCATACACTAAGTCTAAAACTACTGGCATCGGTTTAAAAGCTCTGGACATTATTGTTCCTGTTTCTAAATTTTTTATTTCAAAAATATTTTTTTGAAAAATTTTTGTATTTAGATTTAATTTTTCTGAAACCTCCTTTAAAAAATGGCTTTTATGGTAACTTTTTTCATAAAGGTGCACATTCATATTATTTTTCATATTTTTTAGTAAAATTGCTACGATTATTCCCGGCATACCACCTCCTGAACCTATATCTGTGGTTGTATTACTATTTAAGTCAACAAAATCAATGATTTGTGCAGAATCTATAATATGACGGTCAATTATTGCCTTTTTTGATGCTGTATTTTGACTAATTATGTTGATTTTTTTATTTTTTTCGAGAATCATGGATATGTATTTTTCAAAGTCCAAAAATGTTTCACGTGAAACATTTAAGTGATTGATACTTGAATAAGAATTTATAATTTCCTGATCCATTAAGCTATATGCTTAATAGACTTTCTTTTGACATGTGACAACAAAATATATACAGCTGCTGGAGTAATTCCATCTATTCTTAAAGCCTGACCCATTGTTTTTGGCTTTATTTTCTTAAATTTAGCTTTTACCTCATTAGACAAACCTGAAAGTCCATCATAATTGATTTTATCTGGAATAATTAGGTTTTCGTCCCTCTTAAATGCTAAAATATCAGCTTTTTGCTTCTTTAAATATCCTCTGTAATGCGCATTAATTTCTACTTGTTCATCAATTTCTTTGCTAAAAAAAGGTATATCGGGCCATATTTCCCTGATTTTAATCATATTAACATCTTTTTGAGTTAAAACTTCGCTAGATGATCTCAATATTCCGTCTTTTGCTACTTTTATTCCAAATTTTTCAGCTTTTGATGGTGAAATCTTAGAGTCAGTCATTTTAAGATTTATTTCCCTAATTTGGTCAAATTTATTCAAATATAAACCTTTTCTTACTTTACCTATTAAACCAATATCAATACCCTTTGCTGTTAATCTTTGGTCAGCATTATCAGATCTTAAGCTCAATCGATATTCTGCTCTTGATGTAAACATACGGTATGGCTCAGCTACTCCTTTAGTCACCAAATCATCGATCATTACTCCAATGTATGCATCAGATCTATCAAGTATGAATGGTTCCAATTTTTTTACAGACAAGGCAGCATTTATTCCAGCTATAAGGCCTTGTGCAGCAGCTTCCTCATATCCTGTTGTTCCGTTAATTTGACCGGCAAGATAAAGATTGCTTATCTTCTTGGTTTCAAGAGTTAGGAATAGTTCACGTGGATCTATATAATCATATTCTATTGCATATCCTGGTCTTAATATAGTAACATTTTCTAAACCATTGATATTATTACATATTTCTTGTTGTACCTCAGCTGGGAGTGATGTCGATATACCATTTGGGTAAATTGTGTAATCATTCAGACCTTCTGGCTCTAAAAATATCTGGTGACGAACTTTATCTGCAAATTTTACTATCTTATCTTCTATAGATGGACAATATCTTGGACCTACCCCTTTTATACTACCCGAGTACATAGCGCTCTTTGATAAATTCTTTTTTATAATGTTATGAACCTTTTCATTTGTATAAGTCATTCGACAAGATATTTGTTTATTTAAATTTTTTTTAGTTAAGAATGAAAAAAAATAAGGATCGTCATCTGCGAATTGTTCTTCTAAGTTTTCAAAATTAATTGTCCTTGAATCTAACCTTGGTGGTGTTCCAGTTTTTAATCTTCCAATTTTAAAATTATATTTTGCTAATTGTTCACTCAAGCCTGTAGAAGGTTTTTCGTCGTATCTACCTGCTGGAGTTCTTTCATCACCTATATGTATCAAACCATTCAAAAAAGTCCCTGTTGTAAGTATTATCTTATTAGATAGAACTTTCTTTCCTTCTTTAGTTTCAAATCCACTTATTGAATTTTTATTAAAAATAAACTTTATAACTGGATCAGAAAAAACTTTTAAATTACAATAGTTTAGCAATATTTCTTGCATATATTTGCGATAAAGTGATCTATCTGATTGAGTTCGTGGTCCTCTGACTGCTGGCCCTCTACTTCTATTTAACAATCTAAATTGTATACCTGATTTGTCTGCTACATCTCCCATAACACCGTCAAGGGCATCTATTTCTCTAACCAAATGACCTTTGCCCAAACCTCCTATTGCTGGGTTACAGGACATCTCCCCGATAGTTTCTATTTTATGAGTAAATAGGGCAGTGTTCACTCCAAGACGAGCAGAGGCTGCTGCAGCTTCACATCCAGCATGGCCTCCTCCAATTACAACTACATCAAATGACAAATCATTTTTCATAATCCAAATCTATATGTGATTATATAATTTACAAGATGGGCTTAATTTTTTGTAAATAAGCCTCATTTATCAACGTTTTTAGATAAAAAAAGTACAAAAAACCAGCAAAATAGGGTATTACTTGCCGATACAAAAATCGTTGAAAATACTACCTAATATCTCCTCTACATCAACTTTTCCGACTATCATACCTAAATGTCTTGTAGCTAATCTTAAATCTTCTGCAGCTTTATCGAAATCTTCAATTTCTTTTTTTTGATTAAAGTTATTTAGATGATCCAAACACTGTTGCAGATGTTGCCTGTGTCTCTCTCTTGTAATTAAAATATCATCATTTGTAAGAAATTTATTTTTTAAATTATTTTTTATTTTTAATATTAATTCCTCAATGTTTTTATTTTCTTTAATCGAAATTAAAACATGATTTGTTTTTTTAATTTCTGGATCAATATCTTTTTCTAAAAGATCAGATTTATTTATAACTAAAATTGCATTCTCATCTAATAACTTCTTCAAAACATCAGTAAAATCAGGTCTTTTTGCATCAACCACAACAAGCTTTAAATCTGCTTCCTCAGCTCTATTTAGAGATAATTTAATTCCTTTTTTTTCTATCTCATCTTTAGAATCTCTTATTCCAGCTGTATCGGAAATTATAACTGGATAACCGTCTATATTTAAATGTGTTTCAATCACGTCTCTAGTAGTACCCGCAATTTCAGAGACAATTGCAACATCACGATTAGATAAGTGATTAATCAAACTAGATTTGCCTGCATTAGTTGGTCCTAGGATTGCAATTTTAAAACCTTCTCTAATTATTTCTCCAACTTTTTGATCGTTTAATATTTTTTTAATTTTATTAATTACTTCATCTGAACTGTTTTTAATTTCATCTAAAATATTATTAGGCAGATCTTCCTCTGGAAAATCAATTTTTGCCTCAACATGTGATAAAATTTTTAAAAGTTTTTCTCTTAGAAAATTAAATTGATCAGATGATTTCCCATTCATGATTTTAATTGCTTGTTGCCTTTGAATTTCAGTTTCTGAAGAAATTAGATCAGCAATACTTTCTGCTTTAAGCAAATTTATTTTTCCATTTTGAAATGCTAATTTTGTAAATTCACCTGGTTCAGCTAATCTACAATTTTCTATATCGGAAAGGGTAGAATGCAGGGCGTCAACAACAGCTTTACTACCATGAACTTGGATCTCGGCCATATCTTCACCAGTATAGCTCTCAGGACCAGGAAACCACAAAATTAATCCCTCATCAATTAGTTCAGAAGTGTTGATTTTGTTGATTTTTCTGAGTGTTGCCACTCTTGGCTTTGGAAGACTTTTTCCAGTTAGAAGTTTTACAGTTTTTGAGGTCTCTTTACCTGAAATTCTTATGACAGCAACACCCGAAATTCCTGGACCGGTGGATAGTGCAAAAATAGTCATAAAGTAATTTTTATAAAATAAATTATATTAAAATAATTTAATTAAAATCAAAATAATCTTTAAATTTTTTGTATTTAAAAAGATAATTCTTATTTATTGGATTTCTAGCCTGATTGGCACTTGCGGTTTTTATAGGTGAAGTGATTAATTTATAAAAATCTATATAATTATAATTTTTATCTAAATCACAAAAATCAATTAATTTTTCTATTACATCTTCGGGGTTTGATAATAATTCTTCGAATTCGATATCGATTATATTATTAATTTTTTTTTTCTTCCACAAGTCAATTAATTGGAAATAATTTTTATGATACAATGAGATTTCCTTCATAGAATTTGTCCAGTTGAGTGCTGAGGAATTAAAATTAGTTTTATAAAGAGAACAAAAATTTTCAAAGGGATCTCTAATGCAATTAATGATTTTCACATTTTCGAAAAAAATATTTATCAATCCTAAAAATTTAAAATTTTCTGTATTCTTATCTGTTATTATATTTAAATTTACATCTTTAAGGTTTGCGTGATTAATATACAGGCTATATAGATCGGTTTTCTCATTATTTATAGATTGCATAATTTTTTCATAATTTAAGCTTCCGTCTATTGTAAAATTATCTCTTATTATTTTTTTTAAATTAGATATTTCACCTGCTGGGTAAATATTTTTATTCGCACCTAAAATTGATTCTACTAATGATGTTCCAGATCTAGGTAATCCAATTATAAAAATAATTTTTTTTTGGTTTTGAAATTTTTTTTTGTCAAAGTTTAATTTTTTAAAAACTATTTTTAAATTTTCAAAATGACTTTGTAAATTAATAAAATTAAAAGGAACTATTTTTCTTTTAAGTTTATTTGCCTCAATAAAATAATTCGCAGATATCTCAAATTTTTTTTTTTTTTCATTTAAAATTCCTAATGAAAAAAATAGTTCTACTTTTTTTTTATCTGAGATATCAATTGACTTAATTTTGTCTAACTTTTTTTCGTAATTATCTATCTCTTCTTTTTCTAAATAGTCTATTAATAATCTATGAGCTGTCGTATTTGTTTCGTCAATTTGAGTTATTTTAATATATGTTTCCTTTGCTTTGTCAAATTTTCCCAGGGATCTATAAATTCCTGCTAATTGTAACAGAAGATCTTGATTTCTCTCATCTGAATTTAATAGATTTTTTATGAGCTTTTGGGCATCAAGAAATTTATTTTGTTTAATTAGCTGGTTTATTTTTTCAAAGTTAATCAATACTTTATTTTAAAAGACTGTACATTTTTTCCAAGTACTTATCAAAATTATCACTACTTTTTAAAGATGTTTTGTATATTGGTTGTCTTGCTTGTGAAATGCTTACAGTTTTAATAGGTGTTTTACTATTTTTATGTGGATTTAAACACTTTTCGTCCCATTCAAGCTCACAAAAATTTAATATTTTTTTTATTTCACTTTCTTTATTTTCTACAAGTTTTTCATATTCAACATCATGAATAAATTCTGGTACTTTAGATTTCCAGAAACCCATAATTTTTGAATAAAGATTATAATATTCTGCTATATCCTCCTGCTTATTTGTCCAATTCATTGTATTTGAAGCAAAGCTATTTTTATATAGAGATAAACAATTATCTTTTGGATTTCTAAAACAATGTAAAACTTTACTATTAGGAAAAAACAGTTTTATAAATCCAATAAATCTAAAATTCTGAGGGGCTTTGTCAGTAATTATATTTTCATGAAAATTGTATAATTTAAAATAATCAATATATTCAGAGAAAATTATATTCTTATATAAATTTTGATTATCAATAATGCTTTGTTTGTTATATTTTGAGTCGTTTACAAAATTTTTTTTCAAGACCTGTTGTAAATAAATAAGCTCACCAGCTCCATAAACTTTACTATGTGAAGCTACTATTTGTTCAACTAAAGTAGTGCCTGACCTGGGCATGCCAAGTATAAATATAATTTTCTTTGTTTCTGAATTTGTGTTCGATCTTTGAAAATTTATATCATCAAATATTTTAATAATATTTTCAACTGCCTTTATCTCATCTTTTAAGTTAGAACCTTTCTTAGAAAATTTTAATTCATTAGCATTAAGCAAATATTCATATGCTTTTTCATAATTTTTAATATCCTCATGTGCTTTTGCTAATGCATAATTTAAATCAACTTTTTTCTCGAAATTACTAATATCGATGTTTACATTTAGTTGCTCCATTTTCTTTAAATGTGCTAAACTATTTTGATCATCATTAGAATATTTTGTAACAGAACTTATTAATTTATGACAACCAATATGGCTTGGATCGATTAAGAGTATCTCATCAATAATTTTTTTAACTTCATCAATTTTATTCTCACTTTGATATGCCACAGCTAAAGAAAATAAGATATTTACGAGTGTAACATTTGGGGAATTTTCATTATTTTTTAAAATGTCAATGGCTTTTTTGTAAAGATCTATGGCTCCCTCATAATCATTAACTAAGGTTTTTAGATTGGCATAGTTATTATAAGCATTGATGTAATTAGGGTTAGCCTCAAGGATTTCCTCAAAACACTTTTTAGATGCTTCTAGTTTGCCTAATGCTTTTAGTGAATTTCCATAGTTATTCTTCGCTGCAACATTATTTGGGTTATAATCAAGAGCCATTCTGAAAAACTTTACTGAATTTTCATGCTGTGAAAGACCCTGATAGGCCATGCCAATTAAGTTATATAAATAATCATTATTCGGTGTTTTGTTGATAAGCTTTAATGATCCATCTATTACTTTTTTAAAATTTTTAGATTTAAGATGATTTTGTAAAATTTTAATTTTTTCTTCTAAATCCATTAACTATTTAAGAATTCAAAAACATTTTATGCTGGTTTGTTCATTGAATTAAAAAATTCAGCATTATTTTTTGTATCTTTTAATTTAGAATTTATGAACTCAATAGCATCCATTGTTCCCATTGGGGCTATTATTCTTCGCAAAACATTCATTTTTTGAAGATCATTTTTATCAAACAGAAGTTCTTCTCTTCTAGTTCCTGATTTTGTAATATCAATTGCTGGATATATTCTTTTATCTGCAATTTTCCTATCTAAAATTGTTTCGCTATTACCTGTTCCCTTAAATTCTTCGAAAATTACTTCATCCATTCTACTTCCAGTATCAATCAAAGCTGTAGAAATAATTGTTAATGAACCACCTTCTTCAATATTTCTTGCTGCACCAAAAAATCTTTTGGGTCTCTGAAGTGCGTTAGCGTCAACACCTCCTGTTAAAACCTTACCTGAACTTGGAATAACTGCATTATATGCTCTTCCTAATCTTGTTATAGAATCTAATAGTATTATAACATCTTTTTTATGTTCGGTTAATCTTTTTGCTTTTTCAATAACCATTTCAGCCACTGCTACGTGCCTTTGAGCTGGTTCATCAAAAGTAGAACTAATCACTTCTCCTTTTACGGTTCTTTGCATGTCTGTTACTTCCTCTGGACGTTCGTCAATTAACAATACCATTAGATAACATTCTGGATAATTTTTTGCTATTGAGTTTGCAATACTTTGCAGAATCATTGTCTTTCCAGCTTTTGGTGGAGATATAATTATCGATCTTTGTCCTTTACCAATTGGACTAACTAGATCAATTAGTCTTGGAGTTAAGTCTTGTTTTTTTTCTACTTTTGTAGTTTCAACTTCCATAACTAATTGTTTATCTGGATATAACGGCGTTAAGTTATCAAATGCAATTTTGTGTCTAGCTTTTTCTGGTTCTTCAAAATTTATCTTGCTAACTTGTAACAATGCAAAATATCTTTCTCCTTCTTTAGGGGCCCTTACTGGTCCCTCAACAGTATCTCCTGTTCTTAAACCAAACTTTCTTATTTGATTTGGACTTACATATATATCATCTGGCCCTGGAAGATAGTTTGACTCCATGGCTCTTAAAAAACCAAAGCCATCTTGCAATAACTGTAAAACGCCTACACCAGTAATTTCCTCTTTTTCAGCAACTTTCTTAAGAATTGCAAAAAGTATTTCCTGCTTTCTTAGTGTGCTAGCATTTTCAATACCAAGCTCCTCTGCTTGAGTAATTAACTGTTCAGATGATTTTAATTTTAATTCTTGAATGTTCATGATTAAATTTTGATAAGGACTTATCTAATACTTGTAATATATATACTGCTGTTGTTATTTCAACCTTAGATTGGCTTAAAAATAGCTAAAAAAACAACAATAATTAGGATAACCGTTGGTATTTCATTAATAATTCTGAAGAATTTTGCAGATCGTGTGTTTGTAGAATTTTTTAAAGCAACAAGACATTTGCCTAAATAGTCATTGTATGCCGAAAGTAATATCACTAAGACAATCTTTATTTGAAACCAAAATTGAGAGAAAATATCTGTTCCGTTGAGATAAATTAATGCTAATCCAAAAACCCAAGTAAAAATCATTGCAGGTCGCATAATGTAAAAAAATAATCTTTTTTCCATCACCTCAAATATATCAGTTGCTTCTTTTTTATCTCTATTTTCAACATGGTAAACAAAGATTCTAGGAAGGTACAAGAGACCAGCCATCCAGGAAACAACAGCAATTAAATGTAAAGACTTAAATAATAAATACGAATTCATGTATCAAATGTTTTTTTCAATTAAAGACTTTAGTAAAATAATGTGATCATCGTTATCATTTAAACAGGGAACCATGTCAAAATGTTCTCCTCCTGAATTTAAAAAACTTTCTTTAGCTTGAATTTGTATTTCTTCTAAAGTCTCTACACAATCAGAAGCAAAACCTGGGCAGATTGTAAGAACATTTTTAACCCCCTCTTTAGGTAAAGCTTCTAAAGTCTTGTCCGTATAAGGTTGAAGCCACTCTTGTGGACCAAATCTCGACTGAAATGTAGTTTTAATTTTAATTGAACTAAATTTTTCTGAAATAAGTCTTGTAGTTTTATGACAATAACAATGATAAGGGTCACCTTTATCGAAATATTTTTTTGGTATCCCATGATATGAGGCTATAATTAGATCTGGTTTCCAACTAATTTCATTTATTTTTTTATTAATAGAATTAACAAGTGCGTCGATATAAAGTTTGTCAGATTCGTAATGAGGAATAATTTTTAAAGAAGGTTGCCACCTCATTTTCATTAAAGTTCTATATACCTCATCACAAACTGTTGCTGTTGTAGCTGCTGCATATTGTGGATAAAGAGGAAGTATTACCAGGTTTTCACAACCCATTTTGTGTAATTTATGAATTTTACTCTTAATACTTGGATTTCCATATCTCATCGCAAAATCTAGAATAATGTTTTCTTTTGATAATGATTTTGAAATTTTCTCGCTTTGTTTTTTCGTATAATAAAGTAGTGGCGATACATTTTCATCTTTCATCCAAATTTCTTTATAAGCTTTAGCGGTTTTAGAGGGTCTAAGATTTAGTATAAACAAGTTCAAAATAATTTGCCAAATTAATGGATTTACTTCGATAACTCTTCTGTCAGAAAGAAACTCTTTAAGATATTTTCTTATATCAAACCAATTAGTAGAATTGGGCGTACCTAGATTAATTATAAGCACACCTGTATTACCATATTTTATAGGTGGGTGGTTTTTTTCAATCATTTAAAATCTTTTACAATTTTTATTAAATTTTTAACCATTTCTGGATTTGTTTCAGGCAAAATACCATGCCCGAGATTAAATATATATGGATGATCTTTAAAAATTTCCAAATATTTAGAGGCTTCTTTTTTTAAAGTCTCTTTATCTGTTAACAAAATTTTTGGATCTAGACCGCCTTGTATTGGTATTTTAACATCTTTAAGTATTTTTTTTGGATCTACATTATAATCAATACTAATGGCATCAGGTTTTACGATATCACAAAATTCTTTATAATCTTTTATTTCTCTAGGAAAACATATCACCGGCACATCTAATGATTTTACGTAATCTACTAAATTTAAAGTTGGAGAATAAATATAGTTGGGTAAATCTTTTTCTTCTAACAAACCCGCCCAACTATCAAAAATTTGAATTATGTTTGCACCATTATCAACTTGATTTTTTATATGAACTTTTAAAAATTTTTCAATAATTGATAATATTCTATTTATTAAAAACTTATCTTTAAAAAAATCTTTTTTTAAATTTTTCTTGGGCGACTGTTGGTTAATCATATAAACTAATAATGTCCACGGAGCACCAATAAATCCAATAGTGTTTTTATTATTTAAAATAGAGTCTGAACTAACTTTTTTTATTGCTTTATATACACGATGTATTTTTTCTACAAAGTCAACTTCGTCTGTCTTAGTTGTTTCATTTAAATTTAGTTCCCCTAATTTAGGCCCAAAGTTTTTTTCAAATTCTACTTTTTGACCCAATCCATATGGGAGCATTAAAATATCTGAAAATATTATTGCGGCATCCAGATCAAATCTTTTTAATGGTTGTAGAGTTATTTCTGAAGATAAATCATCATTTAAACACAAATTAATAAAATTAGGATTTTCTTTTCTTATTTCTCTAAATTCCGGTAAATATCTACCGGCCTGTCTCATAATCCATATAGGATTGAATGATGTGTTTTTGTTAATTATTACTTTGTTTAAAGGTTTCATAAATAAGTATTATTAATTATTGTAGTTGTAATATATCTTGTGAATAAAGGTGATTAATTTTTATAAACATTATATTCACAATTTACTATTATCTTCTGTGATTAAAATTGTTTAAAATGAAGCTTTTTTAGCCATATTAATTTTTGTGGATTGTTTTATCCTATTTATTATTAATGTTAATAAATAGCAGTTTTTACAAGGTTAATTTAAAAAAATTTTAAATTGTGTAATTTGATTAAAATATTACAAATTTATTAACGATTTATTCATGAGTAATACATATCAAATATATTTGATTTCTGATTCAACGGGCGAAACTTTAGATAGAATATTTTTAGCATTGAAGGCTCAATTTCTAAATATAGAATATAAGGTTCACTCATACTCTTTTACAAGGACAGAAAATCAAATTCTAAAAATTCTAGAGGATGCAAAAAAAAATGAAAATTCAATAATCTTATATACAATCGTGGATAACAGCTTAGCCAAATACCTTGCGAACGCGAGTGAAAATAAAAATATTCCATGTTTTGGTGTTTTAGGAAATTTAATTTTAAATTTTTCAAAAATATTAAATCAAAAAGCAACACACGAGCCAAGTGGTCAACATATATTGAATGAGGAATACTATGATAGAATTGAAGCGATTCAATTTACAATGAATCATGATGATGGAAATTTAATAAATGAAGTAGACAAATCAGATATTATTCTTATAGGTGTAAGTAGAACAAGCAAGACACCAACATCCATTTATTTAGCCAACAAAGGTTTTAAAACCTCAAATATTCCTTTAGTAAATGAAAATTCTTTACCAGAGTTTCTTAAAAAAAATCCTCAAATAGCTTGTGTTGTCGGCTTAAGTACAGAGCCAGAAAGACTTGCTGATTTAAGAAAAAATAGAATGAGTTCTTTAAAGGAAACAGAAAATATTCAATACACAAATTTAGATAATATTAAAGAAGAAGTCTTAGAAGCAAAAAAAACTTTTCAAAAATATAAATGGCCCTTAATTGATGTAACAAGAAAATCTGTTGAAGAAACGGCAGCATCTATAATTAAAATTCACGAAATATATTTAAATAATGTTAAATAAAATTATTCTTGCTTCAAAAAGCGAGGTCAGAAAAGATATTTTGGACAAAAATGATATCGAGTGCGTTGTTGAACCATCAAACGTAGACGAAGATCCTGTTAAAAAAAGCTTATTAAAAGAAAAAGCAAGCTCAGAAATAATTTCAAAAAATTTAGCCGAACTGAAAGCAAACAAAGTTAGCATGAAAAATACCGATGAAATAGTCCTAGGAGCAGATAGCGTGATAGACTTAGAGGGCGAACTAATATCTAAACCAGAAAGCAGAAAAGAGGCCATGGAGATACTAAGAAAACTCAATGGTAAATCACATTATTTAATCAGTTCGGTGTGCATATCAAAGAATGGATCTATGATTTGGAACTATACTGATAAGGCAAAACTAACCATGAAAAATTTCACTGAGGATGAATTAAAAAACTATCTATCTAAAATATCTGATGAAACTCTTTATGCATATAATGTCTACCAAATAGAAGGAGAGGGCAGAAAGTTATTTAGAACCATAGAAGGTGATGAGGATACTATTATGGGGCTACCTGTTAAAAAAATAAAGCAGTACCTAGGATCATTATAATGAAAAAATATATAGTTATTGGAAATCCGATTAATCATTCACTGTCACCAAAACTTCACAATCATTGGCTTAAACAAAATAATATCGATGCCAGTTATGATAAAATAAAATTAGAGGAGGATGAAATTGAAGAAATTATACAAGATATAAAAAAACAGAAAGTTGCTGGTTGCAATATTACAGTTCCTTATAAAAAAAAAGTAATTCCTTTCTTAGATTCATTAAGCTTAGAGGCAGAAAAAACCCAGTCAGTAAATACAATTGTTTTTGAAAATGGAAGTTTGGTGGGGCACAACACTGATATTGCTGGTTTTGCAAAAGCGATTGAAAATCTTCAATTTAATATAAAAGGTAAAAAAGTTTTTATTTTAGGTGCAGGTGGTGTCGTTCCATCTATAATTTTCACATTAAATAAAATGGGGGTGTCCGATATAACAATAAGTAACCGAACTAGACAAAAAGCAGAAAATTTTAAAAAAGAATTTGAAAATCTAAAAATTTTAGATTGGGGCGACATACCTGTTTTTGATTTAATTATTAATGCTACAAGTCTAGGCTTAAAGAATGAAGAAATAGGCTTAGATTTTAATAATGTTGGCAGAAATAAATTGTTTTATGATGTAATTTATAACCCAAGTGAAACCAATTTTCTTAAAAAAGCAAAAAAGCTTGGTAATTATGCTGAAAATGGAAAATTAATGTTTGTATATCAAGCCCTAGAAGCTTTCAAATTATGGCATGGAATTGAACCAAAAGTTGACAAAGAAACAATCAGGGTTTTAGAGAATGATTAGAATTGGAATTTTAGGAGACATAGGTTCTGGAAAAACTTTTATTGCGAGCAGTTTTGGATATCCAGTATTTAATGCAGATCAAGAAGTATCAAAGCTCTATAAAAAAAATAAAAAAATATTCATTAAACTTAAAAGAAAAATACCAAAACACATAACTAAATTTCCAATAGATAAAAAAGAGATTACATCAGCAATATTAAGCAACAAAAGTAATTTAAAAAAAATAATAAGTATTATTCATTTTGAAATAAGAAAAAAGATGAATGAATTCTTAATTAAAAATAAGAATAGAAAAATTGTAATTTTAGATATTCCACTTTTATTGGAAAATAATATTAATACTAATGAAGATTTGTTAGTTTTTGTTGATGCTAAAAAAATCGATATAAAGAAAAGATTGTTAAAAAGAAAAAATTTCAATCTAAAATTGTTTAATAAATTTAGAAAAATTCAGCTTTCTCTTGACTATAAGAAAAAGAAATCACATTTTGTCATTAAAAATAATTTTACAAAAAAATCTGTTAAAAAAGATATTAAAAATATTTTAAAAAAAATTTGATATGAAAGAAATAATTTTGGATACAGAGACAACCGGAATTTCTGTTAAAGAAGGCCACAGAATAGTAGAAATTGGATGTATAGAGCTTGAAAATTTAATTCCAACAAAAAATAAATTTCATTTTTTTTTAAATCCTGAGAGAAAAGTTTCTGATAAAGCATTTCAAATTCATGGCTATTCTGACGAATTTTTGTCAGATAAAAAAAAATTTAAGGATA
Organism: uncultured Pelagibacteraceae bacterium; assembly: GCA_902571425.1. Classification (GTDB taxonomy): domain Bacteria; phylum Pseudomonadota; class Alphaproteobacteria; order Pelagibacterales; family Pelagibacteraceae; genus Pelagibacter. Next base: position 120,147 of record CACGBZ010000003.1, read on the forward strand.
TATGTGATGAATTTTTGAGTTTTATAGGAAACAAAAAGCTTATAATTCACAATGCAGAATTTGATATTGCACACTTAAATAATGAACTTGCTTTAATCGGTAAGAAAAAGATCGAAAATGAAGTAGTGGACACACTCATTATTGCGAGAGAAAAATTTCCAGGTTCTTCTATAAGCCTAGACTCTCTTTGTAAAAGATTTGGTGTAGACAATTCTAGAAGAAAAACACATACAGCCCTAATCGATTGTGATTTATTGGCAAAAGTTTATATAAATTTAATTGATCAAAAAGAACCAAGTTTAAACTTCCAAAACCAGGAACAAATAATTAAAGATGGAAATAGTGAAAAAATTTTATATTTCAAGAAGGTGATCTCACCTAATCCCAATGAACTTAAAAAACATAATGAATATTTAAAAAATAATTTAAAGAAAAATTTTTTTAATTAAATCTTTCATTATAAAGTTTTTCAAAATCAACTTTTTTATCAAATTTTATCTCTGGAAAACCTGAGTTGTGTAGAAGGTTCAAAAATATTCTTTCTAATTCAGGGTAAATTTCAGTCTGCACATCACATAAAATAATTTTTTCTAATTCTTTTTTTTCTTTGATTTTTTCATCTGTTTTTATAATGGTTGCGAATTTAATTTCGAAATGAGATTTTTTATCGCTAATTTCCTTATCCTCAAACTTTAAAGTTGTATTTATTTCAATTAATTTATTTTTTAGTGCTTGGGATTTTATATCAATATTAAACTGATATTTTTGAATATTATTTTTTACAAATATGTAAGTTTCTATATCTCTTGTTTCACTAGATAAATCTTTTACATATTTTGTCATGATTTTATATTTTTTTGTCATTGTCATCTTCTATATCTTCAAATTCTCCATCAATAAAATTATTTTTTTCTTGTTTTTTATGAGGAAATTTTTTTAGAAATCTATTAAAAATAAATTTTCTGCTTAATGGAAAAATAAGCAAAAAACCTACTATATCGGTTACAAATCCTGGGATGATTAATAACAATGCGGCAAAGGCAATAGCTGCTCCAGATATAACTTCGTAAGCAGGAGTTTCATTTTTGCTCAATTGAGTAAAACCAGACCTCAGAGTATTTAGGCCCTCATATTTAGCATAATAGATACCAATTATTGCAGTAGTAAAAATTAGTAAAATTGTCGATAGTGCACCTATTTCAGATCCAATCTTAATCAAAAGGTAAATTTCAATAACTGGAACCAATAATATTGCTAAAAAAAATGAGTTCATTTGTCCTTAATCTAAATTGCTGGTTGAAATTAATCAACATAGTAATTACTATCTTTAATAATGAGTTATAGTTTTGAATACGTCGACATAATTTTGTTAGCAATGATTGCTGGCTTTATTTTTTTGAGGCTAAGAGGAATTCTTGGTAAAAGAACTGGTTTCGAGGGAAAATCACCAGCTCAATTTAAAGAGGTTTTAAAAAATATAAAGGTAGATCAAGCGGCCAAACAAAAAGAAAAGTTTGATGATGAAGCCCAAAAAGAGTTTTTAAAAGGTGCGAAAATTGCTTATGAAACAATTATTACTGATTTCAGTGATAATGATAATAAGATCACAAATGCAAAACCTCTGTTAAATAAAGATATATATAATCAATTTGATGATGCGTTGAAAGAAAGAGCAAAAAGGGGTCATTTTGCAGAAATAACATTTATTGGAGTTAATAAAGCTGAGATTAAGGAGCATAAAAAAATTGGAAATATTTTAAACGTAACAGTGGATTTTATAGCAGAGGTGATAACTTGTATAAGAGATAAAGATAAAAAAATTGTTTCTGGAGATCCAGAAAAAATTAAAAAAATTTATGATACTTGGATTTTTTCAAGAGATACAACTTCAGCAAATCCAAATTGGCAGCTCGTTAATATATTAACATAATTGAACGATAATATTTCAAATAAAGATAAAAAAGATTGGGATAAATTCATAAATAGAAATGAAAAATTACCAGATAAAGATTTTAGGAATATAGAAAAAAAAAATAAAAAAACTAGATCAATAGATCTACATGGATTTACTTTAGATGAAGCTAATAAAACTATAGAAAATTTTATAAATAAAGCCTTTTCAGAAAACATTAATAAATTAATTATCGTTACAGGAAAAGGACTCCACTCGGAAAATGAAAAAGACCCCTATGTATCAAAAGATCTTGGTATTTTAAAATATTCTGTACCAGAGTTTATTTCAAATAATGCAAGTTTAATGAGTATGATAAATGAAATAACAGATGCAAAAATTGAGGATGGAGGCGCGGGAGCTTTTTATATTTATCTGAAAAAAAACTTACAAAATAAATTTCGATAAGTCTGTATCTTTTACCAAAGTATCTAAATTTTTATTAATGTATTGTTTGTTAATGATAATTTTTTCACCTGCTCGGTCTGTTGCTGTAAAACTAATTTCATCCAATATTTTCTCAATTATAGTATGTAGTCTTCTAGCTCCAATATTTTCAACACTGGTATTCACTTCCGAAGCAATATTTGCAATAGCATCTATACCATCATCAGAAAATTCTAGATCAACATTTTCAGTTTTTAAAAGAGCCACATATTGTTTTATTAAGCTGAAATCAGGCTCTCTTAAAATTCTTTTAAAATCTTCACTAGTTAAAGCTTCTAGCTCGACTCTAATAGGCAATCTTCCTTGTAATTCAGGAAGCAAATCAGATGGTTTTGCCAGCTGGAATGCACCAGATGCTATAAATAAAATATGATCAGTTTTTATTGGACCATGCTTAGTGTTAACAGTTGTTCCTTCAATTAAAGGCAATAGATCTCTTTGAACACCTTCTCTTGATACATCTCCTCCAACCCTATCTGTTCTAGCTGAAATTTTATCAATTTCATCTAAGAACACTATTCCATTATTTTCAGTTGAAAGTTTCGCCGCTTTTATAATTTTATCTTGTTCAATTAATTTATCTGATTCATCATTAATTAAAATTTCATGAGATTCTTTAACAGTCATTTTTTTCTTTTTTTCTTTGTTACCCATAGATTTACCGATCATTTCTCCAATATTGATCATTCCAACATTGGCTCCAGGCATCCCAGGGATTTCAAAAGAAGCACCACCAGAACCAGTGTCACTCACAGCTATTTCTATTTCATTGTCATCCAAATCACCGTTTCTTAATCTTTTTCTAAAACTTTCTCTCGTTGCTAAACTTGCTTTTTTACCTACTAAAGCATCTAAAACTTTTTCCTCAGCTGCTTTTTGAGCTTGTGCAAAAACTTCTTTTCGTTTTTTTACTTTCTCCATTGAAATTGCAATCTCAATTAAGTCCCTTACAATTTGCTCAACGTCTCTTCCTACATAACCAACTTCAGTAAATCTTGTTGCTTCGACTTTAACAAAAGGTGCTTCAGCTAATTTTGATAATCTCCTTGAAATTTCTGTTTTACCAACTCCTGTTGGCCCAATCATTAAAATATTTTTTGGTAAAACTTCATTTTTCATTTCACCCTTAAGAGCTTGTCTTCTCCATCTATTTCTTAATGCAACAGCAACAGCTCTCTTAGCTTTGTTTTGTCCAACAACAAATCTATCTAATTCTGAAACTATTTCTCTTGGAGATAGAGAACTTACTAAAGAAGCTCCTTCTTTTTCGCTTTTATCCTTTGGGTGCAGTTGTGTTACGTTTGATTTATCCATTTAAATTTTTTCTATTTTTACATTATCGTTGGTGAATACACATATATCAGCTGCTACTTTGATGGCTTTTTTTGCAACTTCTTCAGCAGACATATTACCTTCCATAAGTACTTTCCCAGCTGCTAAAGCATAATTACCTCCTGAACCAATTCCAATTACATCTCCTTCAGGCTCTAAAACATCTCCAGTTCCTGAAATAATATAGCTATTATTTTTATCTCCAACAGCCATTAATGCTTCTAACCTTCTTAAATATTTATCTGTTCGCCAATCTTTTGCTAATTCGACAGCTGCTCTTGATAAGTTACCCGCATGTTTTTCCAATTTTCCTTCTAATCTTTCAAATAAAGTTAGTGCATCAGCAGTTGATCCTGCAAATCCAGCAACCACATCTCTTTTTTCAATTTTTCTGACTTTTGAAGCGGTGCTTTTAACAACAGTATTTCCCATGCTGACTTGTCCATCACCAGCAACCACTACTTCGTTATTTTTTCTAACTAGTACAATTGTTGTCATACCTAATAAATGGTAACTTTTTTTGATACTTCAAGAGTACAGACTGATATTGATCTAGTAAGATTATGTATGTATACCATTAAAAATATATGGCTAGAAAAGGAAAAGTATCTCGAAAAACAAAAGAAACCAGCATCAATGTTGAAGTAAACATTGATGGCAAAGGTAAATACCAAATTGACACTGGTATAGGTTTTTTAGATCACATGCTTGAGCAACTATCTAAACATTCTTTAATTGACTTAAAAGTTAAAGCGAAAGGGGATACTCACATTGATCTTCACCACACAACAGAAGATACAGGTATTGCAATAGGTGAGGCTTTAAAAAAAGCAGCTAAAAAATTTGTTGGAATAAAAAGATATGCTCACACAGTTATTCCAATGGATGAAACATTAACGAGGGTTGCTATAGATGTTTCAAACAGACCTTATTTAATTTGGAAAGTAAAATTAAAAGTTGAGAAACTTGGAGAAATGGACACAGAATTATTTAAAGAATGGTTCCAAGCATTTTCTCAATCTGCTGGTATTACAATGCATGTTGAAAATATTTATGGGGACAATAGTCACCACATAATTGAATCTTGTTACAAAGCTTTAGCAAGATCATTAAGAGCCGCACTAGAGATGGATCCAAGAAACAAAAAGAGCATTCCATCCACTAAAGGCTCATTATAAGTTTAATGAACGTCACAATTGTTGATTATAATTCGGGCAATATAAGCTCGGTAATAAACTCCTTTAAGGAGGTTGCTAAAGATAAAGTAAATATCGAAGTAACATCAGATTTAAGTAAGATTAAATCATCAGATAAAGTTGTTTTGCCAGGACAAGGTTCGTTTAAAAGTTGTGTTGATGCGCTTAACAAGATTAATGGTTTAGTTGATACACTGAGTGAATTTGCAATAAATAACAAAAAACCACTTCTTGGAATTTGTGTAGGACTACAAATGTTTGCAGATGTTGGTTTTGAAGAAATAGAAACCAAGGGTCTTGGTTGGATATCAGGAAAAGTATCAAAAATAGATAATCAAAATGGAAAATATAAACTTCCTCATATTGGTTGGAATGAAATTAATATAACGAAAGACAGTAAGATTTTTAAAGATATTGAAAATAAATCTCACATGTATTTTGTTCACAGTTATGAATTTATTCCAGAGGATAAAAATGTGGTTTCAGCAACAACAGATTATTCATCTAATATTGTTTGTTCTGTTGAAAAGGAAAATATTTTCGGAACTCAATTCCATCCTGAGAAGAGCGATAAAATTGGACTTAAAATAATTGATAATTTTATAAATTTGTAAATGAAAATATTCCCAGCCATTGATATTAAAGATAAAAAGTGTGTGAGGTTAGTTAAAGGAGACTTTGATAACAAAACTGAATATGAATTGACTCCAGTTGAACAAGCCGGAAAATACAAGGATCATGGTTTTAAAAACTTACATATAGTTGATTTAGACGGAGCTTTAACAGGTGAAACAGTTAATTTGGATATAATTCAAGAAATAGTAAAAAAATTTGATCTTAAAATTGAAATTGGTGGAGGTATTAGAAATTTTGAAAGTATTCAGAAATATACAGATGCTGGTGTAGAGAAAGTTATTTTAGGAAGTGCTGCTATAAAAGATAAAAATTTTTTAAAAGAAGCATGTGAAAAATTTCCAAATCAAATTGCCTTAGGTTTAGATGCAAAAGATGGATATTTATCTATCTCTGGTTGGAAAGAAAATTCAGATCAATTAACTTTAGATTATCTAAGAGAGGTAAATGATTATGGCGCAAGTAGATTGATTTATACTGATATAAATAGAGATGGGATGAAGCAAAGTCCTAATTTTGAAGAGACAGCAAAGATTGCTAATAAATCGAATTGTCCAGTAATTATATCTGGTGGAGTCTCATCAATTGACGATATTAAAAAAGCTAAAGAGTTAAATAACATTAATATCGAGGGTATAATAGTTGGAAAAGCTATTTATGATGGTGATATCAAATTGGATGAATTAGTTAAGGAATTAGATGCTTAAAAATAGAATAATACCTTGTTTAGACGTTAAAAATGGACGTGTAGTAAAAGGAATTAACTTTGTTGATCTGCAGGATGCAGGAGATCCCGTCGAACAAGCTAAAATTTATTCAGATGGTGGAGCAGATGAAATTTGCTTTTTAGATATTACTGCATCAAATGAAAATAGAGATACTATTTACAACGTAGTAGAGAAAACCTCGAAGAAGTGCTTTGTTCCTCTGACAGTTGGAGGCGGTGTTAGAAGTGTTGAGGATATCAATAAACTACTGAACTGTGGTGCAGACAAAGTATCAATCAATACTGCTGCAGTTCAAAATCCAGAAGTAGTCGTAGAAAGTTCAAAAAAATTTGGTTCACAATGTATTGTCGTAGCGATAGATGCAAAAAAAAATGGAGATAAATGGGAAATTTTCACTCATGGTGGAAGAAACAATACAGGAACTGACGCAATAGAATTTGCTAAAAAAATGGAAAATAGCGGGGCAGGAGAGCTACTTGTTACTTCTATGGATCGAGATGGTACTCAAGTTGGTTATGATATTGATCTTATGTCTAAGATATCTTCCATAGTAAATATTCCGGTTATTGCTTCAGGTGGAGTTGGAAATCTAGATCATTTAGTAGATGGAATTAAGTTAGGAAATGCAAGCGCTGTATTAGCTGCATCAATATTTCACTATGGCAAACATTCTGTAAAAGAAGCTAAGGAGTATTTGGATTCAAAAGGAATACCTGTTAGAATTTAGTATGCTTTATACATTAGAAAACTTAGTCAAACTTGCACGAGAGAGAAAATCTTCGCCTGTTGAAGGATCGTACACTAATAAGCTGCTTACAGATAAATTATTAAGTAAATCAAAAGTTTTAGAAGAGGTTGATGAATTAATTGAAGCTGTAGAGAAAAATTCTAATAAAATTCATGAAGCTGCAGACGTATTTTACCATTTGCTAATGTATTTAGAGGCTAATGATGTAAAAATTGAAGAAGTAATGTCAGAACTAGAAAAAAGAAAAAAATGAGTTATGACGATAATAACATTTTTGCAAAAATTTTACGTGGAGAAATCCCTTGTAATAAAATTTATGAGGACGATTTTGTTTTATCATTTCATGACATTAATCCTCAAAAAAAAATTCATGCACTAGTAATTCCTAAAGGAAAATATGTTGATCTAGATGATTTTAGTTTAAATGCATCACCAAATGAGATCGTTGGATTATTAAAAGGTATTAATATAGTTGCTAAAAAGCTTGGTATTTCAACAGAAGTAGGCAAAGGCTATAGAGCTTTAGCAAACATTAGCGATCACGGTGGTCAAGAAGTGCCTCATTTACATTTTCATTTATTTGGAGGAGAACGAGTTGGGAAAATGGTGGAGTGACAGAATAAGTTAAAAGAAATTACTTAGAAATTAATTCACTTCAAGATCTAATCGAAGGAAACAGACCATCTGAAGATTATTCCTTAAGTTTAATTAATCCAATTAATTTTCAACTAAATAAATTTTTTTATAAAAATATTGGTAAAAAACACAAGTGGGTAGATAGACTTATTTGGTCAGAAGAAAAATGGATTAATTATGTTTCTTCTAAAAATGTTAATTCATACGTTTTCAAATATAAAGGTGATTTAGTAGGATTTTTTGAATTAATTTTTCATCCGGAAAATAATGAGACAGAAATTGCATATTTTGGAATTTTAGAAGAATATCAAAATAAAAAATTAGGATCCTTTTTATTGTCAGAAGCTATTAAAAAATCTTTTGTAAAAAATACGAAACGAGTTTGGGTACATACTTGTTCTTTAGATCATAAAAATGCTTTAAGTAATTATATTTCAAGAGGCATGAAAATATTTAAAACTGAAATATTAAATATTTAATTTTGAGCAGGTATATTAAATAAATTTTTAGACAGTACCCTATTTTTTCTAATAGATGAAAGGAAGGTAATATTAAAATTTTGATACATGTCTGTATTTTGCCAACCAATTAAATCATACGTTTGTTTGTCAAAAAATATATTTATTTCGTTATTATTTTCTAAAATTGTAAAATTAATAATGTTATTATCGATTTTTCTTTCTTTTAAGGATTTAATTTTTTTGATTAGAATATTTTTATCCAAAATAACATTTAAGGGAGTTTTTTCTAAAGGATACCGATAATAGCTAGAAATAGTTTTAACAACTAAAGATTTACCATTCGAAACTAAAATTTTGTTGTTGCTTCTCGCATATTCACAAAATATTTTTTTTGGATATTCTATCGTACAATTACCATTCTCTATTTTACCATTAACATTTTGTTCAAATTTAAAATCTAAATTTTTTGTATTCTTTAGGTTTTGAATAATTTTCTCTTTTATTTCTGCTTTTGAATTAAATGTTAAAACAAAGAAGATTATAATTAAATACAATTTTAACATCACAGAACATCTCTTTTACCAACGTGATTGGCCTTGCTAACAATTCCATCTGCTTCCATCATATCAATCATTCTTGCAGCTCTATTGTAACCAATTTGGAGTTTCCTTTGTAAAAAAGAAGTGGAAGCTTTTCCCTCTGATCTTACAATTTCTAAAGCTTGTTGATAGAGTTCGTCTTTATCACCTAGATTTTGGTTATCGCCCATCTCCTTTTCATCTGCAAAGTTTAAAATTTCATCAACATAATCAGGCTCAGCCTGTGATCTTAAAAAATTGTTTATTTGTTCAATTTCATTATCTGAAACGAAAGGAGCATGAATTCTCACTATACGATTAGCAGAAGACATGTACAACATATCCCCTTTACCCAACAATTGTTCAGCTCCTTGCTCTCCTAAAATTGTTCTACTATCTATTTTTGAAGTAACTTGAAATGATATCCTTGTGGGAAAATTTGCTTTGATTGTTCCAGTAATTACATCAACACTAGGTCTTTGAGTAGCCATAATAATGTGAATCCCTGCGGCTCTGGCCATTTGTGATAATTTTTGGATATAGTTCTCAATCTCTTTACCTGCTACCAACATTAAATCTGACATTTCATCAACAACAACAACTATATAGGGCATTGGAAGTTTGTGTTTTGTATTATAGCTATCGATATTTCTGACTCCTTCTTTAGTCATAAGTCTATATCTACTCTCCATTTCTTTAACTACCCAACCAAGAACAGACGCAGCTTTTTTAGCTTCTGTTATTACTGGACACAATAAATGTGGAATTCCTTCATATGTTGAAAGCTCAAGCATTTTTGGATCTATTAAAATAAATTTACATTTTTCAGGAGTATGTCGATAGAGAAGAGATAAAATAATAGTATTGATGCAGACAGATTTACCTGATCCCGTAGTACCTGCGATAAGTAGATGAGGCATTGATGATAAATCTCCGACTATAGGTTTACCAGAAATACTCTTTCCTAATGCGATCGGCAATTTAATATCTCTTTTTTTAAAATCAGGATTGTTTAAAATTTCACCTAAATAAACATTTTCTCTTACATTGTTTGGCAGTTCAATGCCAATAGTGTTGCTTCCCGGTATTGTAGCTATTCTCGCAGACTCTGAACTAGTATTTCTCGCAATGTCATCAGATAAATTAATTATTTTTGAGACTTTAACGCCAGCTGCTGGCTCAAATTCATTTAAAGTTACTACAGGTCCATGGCTTACTTTCTTGATGTTGCCATTAACGCCAAAATCTAAGAGAATTTTTTCTAAAAATTCAGGATCTTGTGTTTCACTTTTTTCAGTATTTTCTCTCT
>CACGBZ010000004.1 GCA_902571425.1 uncultured Pelagibacteraceae bacterium
GTAATAAGATTAGACGGGGTTGGCATTAAAGAGGCAGCCTCAGCAATCCTTTCAGTTTTTCCTCTTGATAGTTTTATTGTTACACAAGGTGGATCTCCAGCTTTGAGAATGGAAGTGGATGATCAACCAGATGAATTAACAGAGACGCATAAGGAATTTATTGATGTAGTTAAAAATGTTTCTGGGGCAAATTGGAAAGTTGGCTCAATATCTAGGCAAAATTTTTATGAAGAAGCAAAAAATGCATACTGCATAGTTACAACTACAGATGCTAGACCTTTTGGATGTTTTGTTTTAACTAAAGGTGTAATTTTACCAGATGGCAAGGTTTGGTCATAAAATTTAATTAATGAAATCTATTTCTATATTAGGAGTTTTTGTAGCAGATTTATGTTTTATTGGAGATAGAATTCCTAGCAAAGGTCAAACAATTTTAGGAAAAAAACATGTAGTAGGTCCAGGTGGAAAGGGATCAAATCAAGCGATTGCTGCTGCTAGATTGAATGGAGAAGTTAGTTTTATAACCAAAGTTGGTAAAGATAGTCATTCTGAAATGGCATTTAATCTTTATAAGGAAGCTGGAGTAAAAACTCATTCAATTATTCAGGATGAAAAACTTTTTACAGGAGTTGCTGGTATCATGATCGATAAAGATGGAAACAATGCAATCAACATTGTTTCTGGAGCGGCTGAACATCTAGTTGCTGAAGATATAGATAATAAAATTGAAACAATTAAAAATTCAGAAATATTTTTGACACAAATGGAAACTCCTGATGAAATTACTATTTACGCATTAAAAAAAGCAAAAGAACATAAATGTATAACTATTTTAAATCCTGCCCCAGCACGTAAAATCGATGAGGATAATTTTAAATTAATAGATTTTTTTACACCCAATGAAACAGAAGCTGAATTTTATTTAAATAAAAATATAAAAACAGATACAGATATAAAAAATGCAGCTAATGAGTTTTTAAAAAAAGGTATAAAAAATGTTATTATTACCTTGGGAGAAAAAGGAATTTATTTTGCAAATAGAAACGAAAATTTTTTCTTGGAAGCGTACAAACTTAAAGAAGCTGTTATTGATACAACGGGTGCAGGAGATGCATTTAACGGTGCATTTGCAGTTGGTTTAGCAAATGATTTAGATACAAAAGATGCTCTGACTTTCGCAAATAAAGTCGCGGGGATTTCGACGACAAGATTAGGCGCTGCTGCCTCTATGCCTTTTGCTAAAGAACTAGAAAATAATTAAGTCTAATTCTTTTTATTTTCAGCCATAGATAATGCAATCTTAAATGAATTTAAAATTGGAGCCAAGTTTGCTTCGTTTTTTCCTGCAATAGCAAATGCAGAACCATGCGCTGTAGTTGTTACTGGTACAGTTAATCCACCTTGAACTGTTACTCCTCTATCAAAACCAAATGCTTTAAGACCAGATTGTAACGCGTCATGATACATGCCAACCATACAATCATGATTTTTATTTTTGTAGGCTACGACAAAAGAGGTATCGCATGGCAATGGTCCATCAACGTTGTAACCAAGTTTTTTTGCTTCCTCAATTGCAGGGATGATTTCATCTTTTTCTTCTGTACCAAACTCTGCGTGAGGATTAAGTGCCTGAATAGCAATTCGAGGATTTTTCACACCATTTAACTCCATAACTTCATTTATTAGTTTTATTGGCTTCATGATATTTTCTTTTGTAATATGTTGAGCAACTTCTTTTATTGGAATATGAGATGTTACTCTTGCTGTCCAAAAATTATCTATGACATTAAATTCACAACAAAAACTATTTACCTCAAGTTTCTCAGCCATCAATTGCAATTCGTCGGAATGAGTATTTCCTCCAAGTTTTAAACTTGTTTTGTTCATTGGAGCAAAATTAATTGCATCAATTTTTTTTTCTTTTGCAAGTGTTAATGCTAAATCTAAAGCTTCTAAAACACTTTCACCAGACTCTTTTGAGGGTTCAGCTATTTTATATTTATGGTTTTTTCCTTTTGAAATATCCAATAAAAATCTGTTTGATTTATCAAAATCAATTTGATCAAAATCTTTTACGATTTCAAGTTGATGAGAGTTGCCAGTTACATTATTTCCACTCTCAAGTATTTGTTTTTCACCAATTACAACAATATTTGCTTTATTTGTTATTTCTTCTTTTAATAATTTTGAGATAAGTTCAGGTCCAATGCCCGCTGGATCACCAAGTAAAATCGCAATATTAGTTTTTGTTTGTGTCATATAATACTTATAAATACTACCGAATTATTATTATGTATAGATAATATATATAATATCTAAATAATTTTTTATTTTTTACTTTACGTGTTGTACCAGATTATGTTTAAATTATTAAATATAAATTAACTAATGAGGGAAATAATGAAAAAAAGCTTTAAAATATTTTTAGCAGCTGCTTTTCTAGTAACTGAATTTTTTGTTGTAGCTCTTCCATTAATGATCACATCAGCTAAAGCAGATGGTCATCCGATACAAGCAATTACTCACGCTGGTTTTGGTGGTGGAACTGACGTTACTACTAGAATGATGTTATTAAGAGCGAGAAGAGTTCTTAAGCAGGATATGCAATTAGTAAACAAAAAAGGTGGTGGAGGAGCAACATCTATGGATTATATGATGTCTTTACCAGCTGATGGGAATCACACTTTAACTTGGACTACAGGTCATGCTGTATCTATGGCTTTAGGTAAAACTAAAGTTAAGTTAAGTGATATGCAACCACTTGCTAGAGGAACTGATGATCCTCAATTATTTGTTGTTAATTGTAAAGCAGACATCAAAGATGCTAAAAAGTTTATTAGCACACAAAAATCAAAATCACTAAAATACGGAACTACTCATACTGGTGGTATTGATGATGTTAGTGCAATCGCATTTACAAAAAAAGGTGGATTAAAAGATCCAACTATTGTTGCATACAAAGGTGTTGCACCAATTAAAACTAACCTTATCAAAGGAGATATTGATGTAGGTGTTTTAAACTTAGGTGAAGCATTAACTGAAATTAACGAAGGTAAACTTTGTGTATCAGTTGTATTAGCAAATGAAAGAATGGCTAAAATTGGAGATTCTCCAACAGCTAAAGAATTAGGAATACCTGTTTCTTTATCTACTGTTAGAGGGTTTGTAACTAAAAAAGGTGCTCCAGCAGACAGAGTAAAACAATTAGAAGCTGGAATGATGAAAGCTATGAGCCACAACTACTACAAAAATTTCTTAACAGAAATTGGTCTTGATGAGACAAGTGTAGTTGGTGCTGACGAGTGGGGTAAGCAAATGGAAGAAATGCTTACAGAAATGACTGCTCAGCTTAAAGCTTTAGGTTACATTAACTAATCTAATTAAAAGTACATTTGATATGAAAAATGTACAAAAATTAAAAAGGGCAAACAAAAGTTTGCCCTTTTTTTTTAAAGATGAATTTAAGGTTTCGTTTGTAATTATTTTTATATCGTTAATTCTATTACTCACAACTTTTACGTTTGATATAGTTCCTCCAATTTTAAATAGAGGAATTCAGCCAGCAACATTTCCAAAAGCATTATTAATTTTAATAATTGCTATGACATTAATTGTCTATTATTTAGCAAGTAAAAATCCATGGAAAATTGAAAAAAAATTATCTAGATCATTTTTCTTAACATTATTTAGTTTTATTTTATTTGTAATAGTTTCCAAAACACTTGATTTCTTTTTAGCAATCTCAGCTTTATCTATATTTGTTTCTTATTTTTGGGGAGAAAAAAGATTATTTTATTTATTATTAGTTGGGATTATTTTTCCAATTATTGTTTTTATATTCTTTGAAACGATTTTAGGTTTAAGATTTCCTCCAGGAATAATTACTAACATTTACTATAGCTAAATGGATAATTTATTTTTAATGCTGGCACCACTTTTCAGTTCTAAACTGTTGTTAGTTTTATTTTTTGGAACTTTGTTTGGATTAATATTAGGAGTGTTACCTGGATTGGGACCAACAACTGGTGGAGCATTAATACTGCCTTTTACAATGACACTGGATCCACTATCTGCAATTGTTTTATTAACATCTATTTATTGTGCTGGAACATATGGTGGCGCAATAACAGCTGTACTTATAAATACTCCTGGAACCCCAGCAGCTGCAGCAACTTGTTTAGATGGCTATCCATTAGCACAAAAAGGTGAAGCAGGAAGAGCTTTAGGTATGGCTACAGTATCAAGTACTGTGGGAGGTATTTTTAGTGTTGTTATATTAGTTTTCTTTGCTCCTATATTAGCACAACTTGCCTATGAGTTTGGTCAGCCAGAATATTTTGCATTAGCAATATTTGGTTTAACAATGCTTGCATCAATTGGTGAAGGTAGTCCAATTAAAAATTTAATTGCAGGTGCATTTGGAATATTGATTTCTACAGTTGGTAAAGATTTTATGACTTCAATTGATCGTTTTACTTTTGGGATCAATGAATTAACTGAGGGAATAGGCTTTATACCAGTAGTAGTTGGACTTTTCGCAATGAGTGAAATGTTAACTCAATCAACTTTAATCAATCAAGTATTTAACAGAATAGCTTTAAAAGCAATCAAACTTCCTAGCAAAGATGATTATAAGAAAACTTGGAAAACAATATTACGATCAAGTGGAATTGGATCATTTATTGGAGTACTGCCAGCAGAAGGTGGAACAGTTGCATCTTTAATTGGTTATTCTGAGGCTAAGAGATTTTCAAAAAATCCAGAAGAATTTGGAAAAGGATCAATAGAAGGAATTGCTGGAGCAGAAGCGGCAAATAATGCAGCAACAGGTGGCGCTATGGTTCCAACTTTAGCGCTAGGCATTCCGGGTAGCGCAACAACAGCTGTTATACTTACAGGATTGATTATTCATGGTGTTAGACCTGGACCAGACTTGTTTAGAGAACAGCCAGATTTCTTATATGGAATTTTTGGGGCTATGTTGATCGCAAATATTCTTTTTTTTATTTTTGGATTTTTTGGAGCAAAAATATTTGCAAGAATAACTTTAGTTCCTAACAAGATCTTATGGCCAATGATATTTGCAGTGTCAGTATGTGGAACTTATTCTTTAAATCAATCAATAATTGATGTTTGGATAATGTTATTTTTTGGAGTGCTTGGTTTCTTTATGAGAAGGTATGGTTTTTCAGTTGTGCCAGTTATTATCGGACTTATTCTAGGGGAATTAGTAGAGGGAACTTTAAGGCAATCTTTGGTTATATTTGAAGGTAATTGGTTAATGTTTTTCTCAAGACCAATAGCTTTAACATTCTTTATTTTGTCTTTAATTGCTTTGGCTTTTCCTTTAATAAGATCAAGAAAAATTAAAAAGAAATAATGATTAAGTTTGATTTAAATAATAGAGTAGCGGTTGTTACTGGCGGAGCCCAAGGATTTGGTTTAGCAATAACTGAAAGATTTATCGAAGCAGGTGCAAAAGTTGTAATTTGGGACATTGATGAAATTGTAGCAAAAGAGGCTATAGATAAAGTAAAATCACAAAATCTTAGTCATCAGATTGTAGATGTAACTAATTTTGAATTAGTAAATAAAAATTTAAAAGAAGTAGAAAAAAAACACGGAAAAATAGATATTTTTATTAATAACGCAGGCATAACAGGAATAAACACTACTGTTGCAGAGTATCCTTTAGATGAGTGGAATAAGGTGATAAATGTAAATTTAAATTCTGTTTTTTATTGTTGTAAAGCAGTTGTTCCATTTATGATAAAAAATGATTATGGAAGAATAGTTAATATTGCATCAATTGCGGGTAAAGAAGGTAATCCTAATGCAGGAGCTTATAGCACTTCAAAAGCAGGAGTAATTGGGTTAACAAAATCTTTAGGTAAAGAACTTGCTCAAAAAAATATAGCAGTAAACTGTGTGACTCCTGCAGCTGCTAAAACAAGAATCTTTGATCAAATGACAGAGGAACATATTAATTATATGTTATCTAAAATTCCTAGAAATAAGTTTGCAAAGGTTGAAGAATTAGCATCATTAGTAACTTGGTTAGCTAGCGAAGAAAATTCTTTTTCAACTGCAGCAGTTTTTGATTTAAGTGGTGGTAGAGCCACATATTAGTTATGCAAGTAGGTATTGATGTAGGTGCGACTAAAATAGAAAGTGTTGTACTCGAAGATAATGGAGATGAAAAACACAGATCAAGAATATCTTGTCCAAAAGAGTATACTCAAATTGTAACTGCGATAAGAGAGATTCATAGACAATTAGAACAAGAATTTAAAAGAGAACTGCCCATTGGTGTTTGTCATCCAGGAGTTCATTCACCTCAAACAGGATTAGTAAAAAATGCCCCAAATATTACTTGGTTAGAAAAAAAACCATTTCAAAGCGATCTACGTAAAGCTCTTGGAAAAGAAGTGTTTTGTGAAAATGATGCAAATTGTTTTGCTTTATCTGAAGCAATAGATGGAGCTGGTACACATTATAAAATCGTTTATGGAATTATATTAGGTTCAGGAGTTGGAGGTGGCTTAGTAATAGACAAAAAAATAATTACTGGCTCGAATGGTGTAGCAGGGGAATGGGGACACAACCAAATTCCATATTTTGCAGCTAAGAAAGAAAATTTTGACTCAAGTAATGCTAGGGAAGCAGAGATTGAAAGTTTTTTATCTGGTTTAAGTTTAGCAAAAAGATTTAAGAAACTTTATGGAAAAAATTTAAAAACAAATGAAATTTTTGAATTAAATAGAAAACATGATTTAGATGCTGAAAGATTTATAGATGATTTTAAAGTAAATTTAGCAATGTCTCTTTCAAGCATCATAAATATTTTAGATCCTGATGCTTTTATATTTGGAGGAGGTGTTTCAAACGAAATTGATTTTTTACATGAAATAGATTCATTGGTAAGAAAATTTGTCATTGGAAGAGAATATGAAGGTGTTTTTTTAAAACCGAGATACGGAGACGCTAGTGGAGTTAGAGGCGCTGCTAGATTAGGAAGAAGCGCGACATATTAGAATTTCAATTAAAAGTAGAATTAAAAAAAAAAAAATTTTTTTTTATTTAAAAAAATATTGATAAATATGGAAAAAAATCAAATACAATTTAAAGTTGTATGTAGTTTTTTTAGTTATCATTTGGGATTTATTCTACTTATAGTTTCGTTTTTAAAAAATAGTTAACTAAATAAAAAGAGGAAGAGAAGATATGAAAAAACTAATAATCGCTTTAATTACATTAGCGTTCACATCTACTTCATCAATTGCAGGACCTAAGATCGAGGTGTTGCACTGGTGGACGTCTGGTGGTGAAGCTGCTGCTCTTAAAGTTTTAAAAGATGATTTCGCTGCAAACGGTGGTGAATGGATGGACATGCCTGTAACAGGTGGTGGTGGAGACGCTGCTAACGTTGCACTAAAAGCAAGAATAGTTGCTGGAGACCCTCCTTCTGCATCACAAATTAAAGGTCCTACAATTCAAGAGTATGACCAAGAAGGTGTTGTAGCTCCATATAACATAGATGCAGTTGCTAAAGCAGAAGGTTGGGACAATTTATTAGACCCAATGATTGCAGCTATTCACAAGTGTGAAAATAACAGCGGACCTTATTGTGCTGCTCCAGTAAACATTCACAGAATTGACTGGATGTGGGCAAACAAAGCCGTATTTGATGCAAACGGTATTTCAGTTCCAAGTACTTGGGACGAGTTAAATGCTGCTGCTGAAAAATTACAAGCTGCTGGTATCATTCCATTTGCGCATGGCGGTCAAGCTTGGCAAGATGCTACAGTATTTGAAGCGGTTGCTATGGGTCTTGGTGGAAATAACTATTACAAAAACTGTTACGTAGATCTTAAAGAAAGTTGTTTAAGAAGCGAAACAACAGTTAAAGTATTTGACCAAATGAGAAAGCTTAAAGGCTTTACTGATGAAGGTAGCCCAGGAAGAGACTGGAATGTTGCTACTGGTATGGTTATTGAAGGAAAAGCTGGTTTCCAAATTATGGGTGACTGGGCAAAAGGTGAATTTACAGCTGCTGGAAAAGTTCCAGGTGTAGATTACTACTGTGCTGCTACTCCTTCAAACAATGGATACTTATATAACGTAGATAGTTTTATCTTTTACAAATCTAGCGATCCAGACAAACAAGCTGGTCAAAAGTTACTAGCTAAGCTTATGATGGGTAAAAACTTCCAAAAAGTTTTCAACCTATACAAAGGTTCTATCCCGGCTCGTTTAGACGTATCAATGGATGAATTTGATAAATGTGCAAAAACATCTAATGCAGATATCAAAACTGCAGGTGCAAGCGGTGGATTAGTTCCAAGCTTTGCACATGGTATGGCTCAAGGTAATACTATGAAAGCTGCCCTACAAGATATTATCACAGAG
The DNA here is from genome assembly GCA_902571425.1 of uncultured Pelagibacteraceae bacterium. GTDB lineage: Bacteria > Pseudomonadota > Alphaproteobacteria > Pelagibacterales > Pelagibacteraceae > Pelagibacter. The sequence continues at coordinate 8,410 of CACGBZ010000004.1, forward strand.
CATTTTAACTCTGACATGTCATCTGTAGATGCTGCTAACGCTTTAGCTGACTCAGTTTTAGCTAATATGTAATACATAAAACTTAAAAGGCCACTTTTTACTAAGTGGCCTTTTTTTTAAATCTAAAATAAAAAATATTTATAATGTTCAAGTGGTTAGAAAAAAATTTACCTAAAATTGTAATGGCTCCTGCAGTTGGGTTAATAGGTTGGTTTGTATATGGTTTTGTGCTTTGGACTTTATATATATCTTTTACCAATTCTAAAATTTTACCTAAATATGAATTGTGGGGGGTTGGGCAGTATGAAAAGTTATGGGCATCTCGAAAATGGCTGATATCAGTAGATAATTTGCTTGTTTTCACAGCTTTATTTCTAATTTTTTGTATTGTGATTGGGATAATATTAGCAATCTTTCTAGATCAAAAAATAAGAGCAGAAGGGGTTTTAAGAACAATCTATCTATACCCAATGGCTTTATCATTTATCGTAACAGGTACTGCTTGGAAATGGATTTTAAACCCAACTCTTGGAATTCAAAAAATGTTTATTGATTGGGGTTTTGAGAATTTTACATTTGATTGGCTGGTTAATAGGGAAATGGCAATTTACACCATAGTGATTGCAGGCGTTTGGCAATCGGCAGGATTTGTCATGGCTTTATTTCTAGCAGGATTAAGATCTGTTGAGGATGAAATCGTCAAAGCTGCGAAAATTGATGGTGCTGGTTTGTTTACAGTTTACTGGAGAATATTGTTACCAATGATGAGACCAGTATTTTTTACAAGTTTTGTAATTTTAGTTCATATCTCAATTAAAAGTTATGATTTGATAGTTGCTTTAACTCAAGGTGGCCCGGGTATCTCTACCACGATGCCAGCTTTATTTATGACGCAAGCAGCATTTCACAAAAGTCAGGTTGGATTATCTGCAGCAAGCGCAATGATGATGTTTATGGCTGTAGCCGCTGTTATTATTCCATATTTATATTCAGAATTAAGGAGAGAAAATGCAAGATAATTTAAAATCTTCTTCTTACCAGCGGTTAGAACAAAAATCTAAATACACAAATATGTTTTTAAGATGGTTTTTATATTTTGTTTTAATTCTATTTGCTTCTTATTTTATTTTTCCTTTATATGTAATGGTTGTTACTTCATTAAAAACTATGGAAGAAATTCGTCAAGGAACTCTTTTATCTTGGCCAGGTGGTTTAAATTTTGATTCTTGGGCAGTTGCTTGGGGAGGAAGAGGGTATGGAGCAGGAGATACTTTTTTAAGACCTTATTTTTGGAATTCAATAAAGATGGTCGTGCCTGCAGTATTTTTTTCTACCTTTATTGGAGCAATGACAGGATATGTTTTAACTAAATGGAGATTTAAAGGAGACAGTTGGGTTTTCTTATTTTTATTATTTGGATGTTTTATACCATTTCAAGCAATATTACTTCCAATGGCTAGAACTTTAGGAGCACTAGGAATATCAAATTCTATTGTTGGATTAGTTTTAGTTCATACCGTTTATGGTATTCCATTTACCACTTTATTTTTTAGAAATTACTACGTATCAGTCCCAACAGAATTAGTAAAAGCAGCAAGAATTGATGGAGCAGGTTTTTTTAAAATATTTTTTAAAATTTTACTTCCAATATCAGCACCAATTATTGTTGTGACAGTTATTTGGCAGTTTACTCAAATTTGGAATGACTTTTTATTTGGATCAACTTTTTCATTTGGTGAGGCAGCACCAATTCAAGTTGCTTTAAATAACATGGTTTTATCTAGCACAAGTGTTAAAGAATACAATGTTGATATGGCATCAGCGATCATAGCAGGGGTGCCGACACTTATTGTGTATGTCTTAGCAGGTAAATATTTTATTAGAGGATTAACTTCAGGAGCAGTGAAAGGATAACAATGAAAACATTAAAAATTGAAGATCTATCAAAAAATTTTGGGTCTACAGAAGTATTAAGAAAAATTAATTTAGAGATAGATGAAGGTAATTTTTTGGTTTTATTAGGTCCTTCAGGATGTGGAAAATCTACATTATTAAATATTATTGCAGGGCTAGAGACTATCAATGAAGGTAACGTTTTTATTGATGATTATAATGTCAGTAAAGTAGAGCCAAAAGACAGAAATATTGCAATGGTTTTCCAATCATACGCTCTGTATCCGTCAATGAATGTACGAGAGAATATGATTTTTGGTCTTAAACAGGCAAAAACATCGAAAGAAAAAATTGAACAGCAGTTAGAGAAGGTATCTAAATTTTTACAAGTTGATCAATTGTTAGAAAGAAAACCATCTCAATTGTCTGGAGGACAAAGACAGAGGGTTGCTATTGGAAGAGCACTAGTAAGAGAACCCAGAATATTTTTATTTGATGAGCCTTTATCTAATTTAGATGCAAAATTAAGAGTTGAAATGAGAAGAGAAATTAAAAAACTACACCAACAATTAAAAACAACAGTTGTGTATGTAACTCACGATCAAACTGAAGCAATGAGTTTAGGAACAAGAATTGCAATTATGAATCATGGTGTCATTCAACAAAATGATACACCTGAAATTATTTACAATAAACCAAGCAATACTTTTGTGGCTGACTTTATTGGATCACCATCTATGAATTTAATTAAAGGAAGTTTAAAAGAAAACTCAGGTGAAATATCTTTTACAGCAAATGGATCTAATTTTGAAATTCCAGTAAAAGGCTATGACTTTATAGATAAATCTAGTTTAAATAATAAAGAAGTTTTTTTTGGTATCAGACCAGAACATATTTATTTTAAAAAATCTAATGAAACTGATTTTGAAGTTAATTTAAGAGCAGATTTAAGTGAATATATTGGTCATGAACAAATAATGACTTTTGATTATGCTAATCAAGAAATTTTAGCTAAATTTCCCTCAACAATTAAAATAGAATTAGCAAAAGAAACAAAATTATATTTTGATCTAACGCAAGCATCATTATTTGATGCTCAAACTGAGGAGAGAATATAAAAATGAAAGTTAAATATTCTGATTTAAAAAATAAAAGAGTATTCATAACTGGTGGTGGTTCAGGCATAGGGGCTTCAATTGTTGAGCATTTTTGTGAACAAGGTAGCGAAGTTTATTTTGTAGATATTGATCTAAAAGAAACAAAAAAACTTTTAAATAAAATTAAGAAAAATAAATTTAGAACCCCAACATTCATTGAATGTGATTTGTTAGATATTGGTAAATTAGAAAATACAATTAAATATATTATTGCAAAAAAAGGTCCAATACACGCTTTAATCAATAATGCTGCTAATGATGATAGACATACAACAGATCAAGTAGACGAAAAATATTGGGAAAATAGAATGGCAATCAATTTAAAACATTATTTTTTTGCAGCTAAAGCTGTGGTTAAATCAATGAAAAAAATGAAAGCTGGTTCGATTGTAAATTTGAGTTCAGTTTCATGGATGCTAGGTGAAGGAGATAAAGTTGTTTATGAAACAGCGAAATCTGCAGTTGTAGGTTTAACCAGATCCTTCGCTCAAGAGTATGGAAAATATAATATCAGAACTAACTCAGTAGTCCCTGGATCTATAGCTACTGAAAGACAAATAAAACATTGGTTAACACCAAAATATAAAAAACTTATTTTAGACAGTCAGGCTCTAAAAAGACAATTAAAACCTAATGATGTTGCGCAAATGGTAATGTTTTTAGCATCAGATCAATCATCAGGATGCACAAAACAAAGCTTTATTGTTGATGGTGGTATAACTTGATCTAGGTGAAAGTTGAAAGCTCCATAATTCAAAATAAATTTCTAAGAGTTCAAACTCTTAATTATGGTGCCAGTCTTTTTGAAGTTTTTCATAAGAAAAAGAAAATAAATTTAGTTTTAAACTTAGGATCAAAACAAAACTATCGGTATAAACATCCAAGTGTTGGATCTACTTGTGGAAGATATGCAGGTAGAATTTCTAATGCAAAATTTAAGTTAGGTAGAAAAAAGTTTAATTTAAATGCAAATGAGGGAAAAAATATACTTCATGGTGGTAAAATTGGTTTCTCAATCCTTCCGTGGAAAAAATTAAATCAAACTAAAGATAAAATAGTATATCGGCTCCACTCAAGTGATAACGATCAAGGCTTTCCAGGAAATCTAGTTGTCAATTGCACTTATCATTTAAGAAATAACTTTCTGATTATAAAATATGAATATAAATCTAATAAAAGTACTCATGTTAATTTAACCAATCATAGTTATTGGAATTTAGAAAAAAATAAAAAAAATATGATCTATAATCATGAGTTGAAATTGAATTCAGCTAAATATCTTCAAATAAATAAAAATTTAATTCCAACTGGTAGATTTAAAAAAGTAAGAAAATCTATTTACAATTTTTCAAATTTCGAAAACTTAGGAAAAAAAATAAATTATTTTAAAAAGAAAAAGCTTAATATTAAATTTAAGGGTTTTGATACCACTTTTGTTCTAAAGAAAAATATTAGAAATTTAGTTGGAACTTTAAAAAATAATAACACTAACATACAAGTTGATTTTTTTTCAAATTTACCTGGTGTTCAACTTTATTCAGCACAAAATCTAAATTACAAAAAAAAATTATTTCCTTATCAAGGCATCTGTTTAGAAACCCAATACTTTCCTGATGCACCTAATAAAAAAAATTTTCCAAGTACTTTAATTAAGCCTAATAAAAGGTATACATGCTTTACAAAAATTAAAATTAGTTAATTTATGAGTAAAAAAATAAATATCTCTATAGTTGGAACAGGTTTAATGGGCTTACAACATATTAAAGCCATTCAGAAATCAAAGAAAGCAAATCTTCATTCAATAGTAGATATTAGTAATAACGCTAAAAGTTTATCCAAAAAATATAAAATCCCATTGCATTCAAATGTATCAGAGCTTTTAAATTCAAAAAAACTTGATGCTGTAATAGTTGCTACTCCAAATCAATTGCATGAAAAACATACTGTAAGTTTTTTAAAAAATAAAATTCCTGTTTTGTTAGAAAAACCTATTTCAGACAATATTCAATCTGCAAAAAAAATAATAAGCAGCTCTAAGAAGAACAAAACTCCATTGCTGATTGGATATCATCGTAGACACAATTCAATAGTCTCTAAGGTAAAAGACGTCATTAACAAAGGTAAATTGGGTAACATCGTTTCTGCAAACGTTTTATGCTGGTTATATAAACACAAAGCCTATTACAAAGAAAAATGGAGAGTTAGGAAAGGTGGGGGGCCTTTAGGTATCAATTTAGTGCACGATATTGATATGATTTGTTATTTATTAGGTTCAATAAAATATGTTCAAGCATTTACAACAAATAAAACTAGAAAATTTCAAGTAGAGGATACAGCCACAATAAGCTTGATCTTTAATTCAGGAGCGCTTTGTACACTTAATTTGTCAGATACAATTGTTGCACCATGGAGTTATGAATTAACTGCTGGAGAAAATCCTGCATACCCAATTACCAACCAATCTGCTTATATGATTGGAGGTACCAAAGGTTCTTTACAGTTTCCCAATCTTAAATATTGGTTTTATAAAAAAGAAAGAAGTTGGTGGAACAAAATTTTTGTTAATGAAGATAAAAACAAAAAAGATGATAATACATTAGTAAATCAAATTGATCATTTTGCTGATGTTGTTACGAAAAAAGCTAAACCAAAAGTAAATGGAAATGATGGCTTAATTTCTCTTAAAATTTTTGCTGCAATAACCAAAAGTGCTAAAACTGGCAAAAAAGTAAAAATATAAAATTTTTATTAAATCTTAAATCATTCATTGTTTTGACATATTTTATTTGTTAACTTTTCTTATGAAAAAAATAATCTTACTTGCTTTATTTAGTTTGTTATTTTTCACAAATTCAAATGCTGCATGTGATGATCCTTTAACAGAAGGTGTTGATTATTCAAATTGTAGATTCTCAGACTCACAAGATTTACAAGGAAGTTATCTTCCAAATTCAAATCTTTCTTTTGCAAGCTTTATTCAAGTAAACTTTGATAAAAGTATTATGATGACTTCAAATCTATCGTTTGGAACTTTCCCAGAGTCTACTTTTGTAAGAGCCAATCTTTATGAATCTGTTTCTATCGGAGCAAATTTTGAAAAAACTAACTTTACCGGAGCAAACCTAACTAGAGTTGATTTTATGGGAGCAACTTTAATAGAAGCAAATTTTCAGAACTCTAATTTAATGGAGGCTAACTTTACCTCTTCTAACATCACCAATGCTAATTTTGATGGAGCTAATTTAACTGGAGCAACGTGGACCAATGGTCAAACTTGTGGTCCAGAGTCTATTGGTACCTGTAAACAATAATTAATGAATACCTCAGTAAATACTGATGATGTTATCTTTAATTTCTTTAAACAAATCTGTGATGAAAAAAATGATCAAAAATGTGTTGAGCTTGGAAACGAGTGGATAAAGGCAATGGAAACTAATTTGTCTGAAATGGAGAAAAACTTAAATGGAGCTGACAAGTTAAAGCATAAAGATGATATCCAAAGTAATAGAAATCACTTGAATAGCCTGAAGAACAAAACATCATCTGAGTGGAGAGAGTACGCTACTCAATGTATGATTGAAATAATGAATCATAAGAGTCAAAAATAATTTTATAAATAAAATTTAAATTACTAGCTATATCAATTAATATAATATAAAAATTATTCAAAGGGGTGTCTTAACAGACTGAGATCATACTCTAAGAACCTGTCCGGTAATTCAGAAAGGGATAAAATGGATAAAACATATTTTTTAACTCAATCAACATCATTAATATTAGTAATCGCAATTAGTTTAATATTTGCTTTTTTAGGAATTCTTCATTCTAAAAAATTTAGAGGAATTAATAATTATTTAACTGCAAATAGAAATATCGGTTTATTTTCACTTACCACAAGTCTTGTAGCATCAGCATTAGGTGCTTGGATTTTATTTGGTCCAGTTGCAGCGGCAACCTGGGGCGGGGCAGGTGCTGTTATTGGTTATGCATTAGGTACAGCTTTTCCAATGATTTTCTTAATTTATTTTGGAAAAAAAATTAGAAATGAGTTTCCAAAAGGATCTTCTTTAGTTGAGTTTATGAGAAAGAAATTTGGCAAAAGTTTATTTAAGTTAATTTTGTTAATGACAATCTTTTATATGTTCATTTTTCTTTGTGCAGAAGTAACGGCAGTTGCTGTATTAATTAATTATATATCTGGAACAGAATTGTGGATTACAGCATTAATAGTATTGGTAGCTACCTTAAGCTATACTCTTTATGGTGGACTAAGAGCGTCAATATTTACTGATAATATTCAAATGATTGTAATAGGGGTTTTGTTATTTATTTTGATTTCAATTATTAGTTCATCTTCAGGAGATAATTTTTCTTTTTCTTTAATTAATGAGAAAAACCCTCAACTAATAAGTTCAAATTATATTCCAGGATATACTGCTGGGTTAACTTTCTTTATAGCAGTTGCAGCAACTAATTTATTTCATCAAGGAAATTGGCAAAGAGTGTATGCGGCAAAAGATTATCAAACATTAAAAACTGGTTTGATAATTTCTTTCTTCATTATTATTCCAATAGTTTTTTTAATGGGTTTTATTGGAATGGTTTCATTTTCAATTGATCCATCTGTTAGACCTGATTTAGGATTTTTTAGTTTACTATTAAAAGATCAAACAGAAATTTTATCTTTATTGATCGTTGTCCTTGGTCTTGCATTAACAATTTCTACTGTTGATACATTGGTTAATGCTATTTCCAGTTTGTTTGTAGTTGATGGTAAAGCAACTTTTAACTTAGGTAAAAAAACCGATTATTTAAAAATATCTAAATATTTTATTTTAATCTTGTCTGTAATTGCTTTTGGCATTGCTTCAAAAGGGTTTGATATTTTATACTTATTCCTTATTGCTGATTTATTTTGTTGTGCGTTTGTAGTGACTGTTTTTTATAGTTTCTATATTAAAGTGGATGAAAAAACAGCTTACGTTTCAATTATAATTGGTCTAGTTGCTGGATTTTTAATGTTTCCATTTCCAGATTTTTCTAAAAGTTTATTAGTAGGAGTATTTTTGTCTAAAGACTTGTTTTCACCTTTTATAGCTCAATCTTTATTATTTTTATCTTTTTTGATGGCTACTTTCTTGCCTGCAATAATTTTAAAAATTAAATTTAGATAGAGGATTTTAAAGCATCATAAAGAAGTTCTTTGGTAGTCTCACCAATACTTCTGTAAACTTCTTTATTATCTTTAAAAATTAAAAGTGTTGTTTGATATTGAACGTTAAAAAAATTAGCGATTTCTTTATTTGTTACATCAAAAGCAAAGTATTCCATATTATCAAAATCATTTTTTGCTTTTTCAAGAACTTTCATTTGGCTTGCACAAGAAGTACAATATTTAATCCAAGAACTAACCACCACAACTTTTCCTTCTGAAAGAGCTTTATCAAATAACTCTTTACTATAAGTGGTTTCTTTTCCAATTGCCTTAGTGCTTAATGCTAATACAAAACAGATAAATACTAAAAATTTTTTCATAAAATCAAATTAAGGCAAATTTTAATTTATTGTAATACTATAAATTGTCTCTATATATGCCTAACCACATGTCAAACGATCAAATAAGCATAAATAACCTGTCAAAAGTGTATGACAATGGTTTTGAGGCATTAAAAAAAATAAATCTAAATATAAAAAAGGGTGAAATTTTTGCGATGCTTGGACCAAATGGCGCAGGAAAGACAACTCTCATAAGTATTATTTGTGGAATAGTAAGACCTTCTTCTGGGAAAGTTACTGTAGATGAATTTGATATTATTGATGATTATAGAGAAACAAGATCTAGGATTGGATTAGTTCCTCAAGAGTTAACTTTAGAGCAATTTGAAACTGTATTTAATAACGTTTCATATTCGAGAGGTTTGTACGGAAAAAAACCTGATCCAAAGCATATTAAGAAAGTTTTAAAAGATCTAAGTCTATGGGATAAAAAAGACTTAAGACTTAGACAATTATCTGGTGGAATGAAAAGAAGAGTTTTGATTGCAAAAGCATTATCTCATGAACCAACTATTTTATTTTTAGATGAGCCAACTGCTGGTGTTGATGTTGAGTTGAGACAGGATATGTGGAAAGTTGTTGAGAGTTTAAGAAAAACTGGAGTCACAATAATTTTAACAACACATTACATAGAAGAAGCTGAAGCTATTGCAGATAGGGTAGGAGTAATTAATCAAGGAGAAATTATAGTTGTAGATGAAACAAAAGAATTATTAAAGAAAATGGGACATAAGAAACTTACTGTAGACTTGCAAGAAGAAATTAAAGAATTACCAAGTAGTTTAGAAAAATATAATCTTGAAATTGGTGCAGATAAAAAATCAGTAAATTATACTTACAATGTTAGAGCTAAAAGCACAGGTATTACTAATTTGCTTCAAGATTTAAAAGATGCAAATTTAAAATTACAAGATTTAAAAACAGAGCAAACAACACTAGAAAAAATATTTGTTTCTTTAGTAAAGGAGAATAATGAAGTTTAATTTTCAAGCTTTTAGTGCAATTTATCTTCATGAGATGGATCGCTTTAGAAGAACCCTTATGCAGTCCCTTTTTTCACCAGTTTTATCAACTTCATTGTACTTTATAGTGTTTGGTTCTGTTATCGGTGGATACGTTGAAAATATTGATGGAATTAGTTATGGATCATACATAGTTCCAGGTTTATTGATGCTAACTCTTTTAACTCAATCTATCAGTAACACATCTTTTGGTATATTTTTTCCTAAGTTTAATGGAACTATTTATGAAATTTTAGCGGCACCAATTTCTACTTTTGAAATTGTTCTAGCTTTTGTTGGAGCAGGAGCAACTAAAACTCTTATTGTAGGTATTGTAATATTTATCACCTCAACATTCTTTGTAGAAGTCAACGTCATGTATCCATTGTTAATGATTTTTTTATTAGTATTGGTTGCATTTACATTTGCATTATTTGGTTTCCTAATAGGTTTAATGAGTTCTAATTTCGAGCAGATGTCTATCATTCCGACCTTAGTTATTACACCAATGGTATTTTTAGGGGGTAGCTTGTACTCATTAGATATGCTGCCAGAATTTTGGCAGACAGTTACTTATTTTAATCCAGTAGTTTATTTGATTAATGGACTAAGATTTGCTTTTTATGGAGTATCGGACTTTAATATTTGGGTAAGTATAATTTCTATGGTTGTATTTTTGGTTGCTTGTGTAACAGTTGTGACAGTATTACTAAAAAAAGGTTACAATATTAAATCCTAGCCACTAGCTATTTTCTTTTTAGGATCATAAAAAGGTTTTTCTACAATAGTAGTAGAATATTTTCCTTCATGAGTTTGAACATCTAATTGATTTCCTAATTCTGAATAATTTATTTCTATCATTGCAAGTGCAATATTTTTTTTTAATCTAGGGGAATATACAGCTGAAGTTACTTTACCAATTTTTTTGCCATTTTTTTCAATTGGCCAAAAAGTAGTATTGGGACCTGAAAGAGGATTGCAATCAATTATAAGTCCAACCTGTTTTCTCTTTATCCCATCTTGCTTAATTTTTTTTAGAGCATCTTTACCTATAAAGTCTATATCAGTTTCTAAATTAACTAATCGATCTAATCCTAATTCAAATGGATTGGTATGAATGTCAGCATCTGCATGATATGAAAGCATACCACCTTCAATTCTTCTAATTGACGATGTATGACCTGGTTGAATTCCATGTTCTTTACCAGTAGCCATAATTTTTTCATATAAATCATTTCCTCTTGAACCATCTCTTAAATATATTTCATAACCAAGTTCACTTGACCAACCTGTTCTTGAAACAATTAGTGGTATTCCATCAAGATCACATTCTCTTAGCCAATAATATTTTAGATCTCTTATGCTCTCACCAAATAATTTAACCATGATTTCTTGTGAAGTAGGGCCTTGCAATTGCAAAGGAGAGACATCTGGCTCAGATATTTTAACATCTAATCCAGAGTTAACAGCAACACCTTGTGCCCATAACAAAACATCACTATCTGCCAAGGATAACCAAAAATGATTTTCTGCTAATCTTAATAAAACTGGATCATTTAATATGCCCCCATCATTATTTACGATTAATACATATTTACATTGTCCTATTGATAATTTTGAAAGATCTCTAGGAGTTAATAATTGAATAAATTTGTAGGCATCAGGACCAGTTATTTCAACCTGTCTCTCTACCGCCACATCACATAAAATTGATTTTTCAATAAGGTTCCAAAAGTTTTGCTCAGGACTTCCAAAGTCTCTTGGAATATACATATGATTATATACAGAAAAACCTGTAGCTCCCCATTTAACAGTAGAGTCGAAGTATGGAGACTTTCTTATTTGAGTTCCAAAACCAAAGTTTTTATTAGACATTTGTGACCCTTAACAGTCTGAGCATGAATTACAAATAAAAAAATAGCCCTGTCAAGGGCTACTAAAAAAATGGAGAGGGAAGTTATTTTTTTAAAACTGTTCTGACTCAGTAGATCCAGCCATTGCTGTAGTTGAGCTTTGACCGCTACTAATAGTGTTTGATACTGCATCAAAATAAGATGTACCAACTTCTCTTTGGTGTTTAACACTAGTATAGCCATCTTTTTCACGAGCAAATTCCTGTTGTTGAATTCTAGAGTATGCAGCCATACCTTCTTTTCTATATTTTTCAGCAAGTTCAAAGATTGCAATATTTTGAGTATGAAAACCAGCAAGAGTAATAAATTGAAATTTATAACCCATTTTTGCAATTTCTTGTTGGAATGAAGCAATTTCATCATCGCTTAAATGTTTTTTCCAATTAAAAGAAGGTGAACAATTATAAGCTAAAAGTTTTCCAGGAAATTTTTCATGTATAGCATCAGCAAACTTTTTAGCTTCTGCTAAATTAGGCGTTGCTGTTTCACACCAAATTAAATCAGCATAAGGTGCATAAGCCAAACCTCTAGAGATAGCTTGTTCAATTCCATCTTTTACATAATGAAAACCTTCAGGAGATCTTTCACCTGTCAAAAATGGTTTATCATTTTCATCAAAATCATTCGTAATTAGTTTTGCAGCATTCGCATCAGTTCTAGCTAAAATAATTAATGGAACCTCTGCAATATCAGCAGCTAATCTTGCAGCTTTTAGATTTTTTACCATTGTTCCTGTTGGTACCAAAACTTTACCACCCATATGACCACATTTTTTTTCACTAGCTAGCTGGTCTTCAAAGTGTACACCTGCAGCACCTGCTTTTATAAATTTTTTAGTTAATTCAAACACATTTAATGGACCGCCAAATCCAGCCTCACCATCAGCAATAATGGGCAACATGTAATCTGTTCTATCCTCTTTTTTCATATCACCGTCTTGCATTTCCATATGTTGAATTTGATCAGCTCTTATTAAAGAATTATTCATAGACTCAACTAATTTTGGTGCACTGTCATAGGGATATAGAGATTGATCTGGGTACATTTCACCAGCTGTATTAGCATCAGCAGCAACTTGCCATCCACTTAAATAAATTGCTTTCAAACCTGCTTTTGCATGTTGTACGGCTTGATTTCCTGACAAAGAGCCAAGCGTGTTCACGTATGGCTCAGAATTTAATAATTTCCAAAGTTTTTGAGATTGGTTTTTACACAAAGAATACTCAATTTTAATTGAGCCTCTTAATCTTTCAACTTCTTCCTCTGTATAATCTCTTTTTATTCCAGCAAATCTTTTTAAGTCGTATGAGATTTTTTCTGCACTCATTTTTTAGTTTCCTTTGTGTTTTTATTTAGAAAATTGAATAAGAAGAATGAATTAGTTGCTATCGTCTAAGGCTTTGATTAGCTCACTCATTCCACTTGAACCCCAATCACAATGATCATCTCTCATGTAGATTCCTCTACTGTTGTGCTGATCTAAGTCCTCTTTTTTAATGATTTGAGCTTCATTTTCTGTGTTTTTTAAATTTTTATCCATGTAAATTATATATTTTACAGAATTTACAAAATCTATAAAAAACGTTAAAAAGCTTTGTAAATAGGGAAAAAATATTGTAAAAATAAATTTACAAAATTTACAAATAGTAAATATGAGTCAAATAGATTTAAAAATAGGGCCTAAAATCAAGTCTTTTCGAAGACAGCTTGGTCTTCAAGCGAACAAATTAGCAGAAGATTTAAACATTTCACCAAGTTATTTAAATCTTATTGAGAGTGGAAAAAGAAAAATAGATGGTGATCTACTATTAAACTTATGTGAAAGATTAAATATTCAGTTATCAGATCTTACTTCAAAAACAGATATTAATCTTCAAAATACAATTTCTGAGATTTTAGATGATAGTTTATTTGAAGATTTAGATATTTTAGGACCTGAAGTAAAAGATTTAGTTAGTACCAATCCAAAAATTGGAAAAGCAATTGTAAGACTTGGAGATATTTTAAAAAAAAAAGATCACGAGCTAATTAATAAGATAGAAAAAATTTCTGGTAAAATTGTTGATAATAGAAAAAATTCTTTTCCAGGAGAAGTTATTTCAGACTTTTTACAAGAAAATAAAAATTACTTTCCTAAGTTAGAAGAATTTGCAAACAAAGTGTTTGATAAAATTCAAAAAAATAATCGTACAAGATACATAGCTTTATGTGAATATTTATATTCAGAGTATTCAATTACTGTAAAAGATGTCATTCCTGATGAAAGCAAACCATTTTCAAAAATTTACAATAAAAATAAAAAAGAGTTATTGCTTAGTGATTACAGTTCACTAGAAACAAAAAAATTACATGCAGCTGCACAAATAGCACAAGAAGGTGCAAATAAAGAAATTGATGACTATCTTTCTAAATTTAGTTTTCCATCTCAGGAGTCAAAAAAGTTAACTAAAGTTGCTTTACTAAATTATTGTGGAGCAGCTATTTTAATGCCTTATAAATTATTTCATTCTGAGTGTAAGAAACTTAAGTATGATTTAGAGTTACTTCAAAATACTTTTGCAACATCTTTTGAACAAGTGACTCATAGAGTAACTTGTCTTCAAGACCCAAAACTTCCTGGAATTCCTTTTCATTTTTTAAGAGTTGATATGGCAGGTAATATTTCTAAAAGATTTTCTTTATCTGGTATAGATATCCCAAGATATGGCGGTGCTTGTCCACGATGGAATGTTTATTCTGCTTTTACTAGACCAGGGGTTATTCAAGCAGCTGTAAGTAAAATGAATAATGGTGAAAAATATGTTTGTATTGCAAGAACTGTTGAAAAAGGTATCGGACGATTTGGTCAAGCAAAGAGTGTTTTATCTATAGGACTTGGATGTGATGCAAAATATGCAAAAGATTTTGTTTATACTGAAAACGTAAATATAAATGATAAATCAACTGAAATTCCAATTGGAGTTTCTTGTAGAACCTGTGACAGATTAGATTGTTCACAAAGAGCATTCCCACCGTTACATAAAAAATTTGATGTTGATTTAAATACAAGAGGTGTTTCTGTTTATGTCAGCGATGACAAAGCTTAATTATGATTAAATATATACTGCCAGCTATAATTATTTTTTTAACGGTATTGTTTTGGGAAAAAATTACTGAGTTCGTAGAAAAAAAATTCAATATTAAGCTTAATTATATTGTTGTTAGCTCCATTATTGCTGCAATAGCAGTTATCCTTTTACTCCTAAATTATTAGGATTTATGAATAGTCTGGAAGTTTCAAATTTTAAAATTGAGGAAACTGAGGGAGTTTTTACCTTTAAAAATGAAAATACAACAATAGGCTTTGTTAGATTTAATGAAAAAGGTGAGGTAGAGTATATTTTTGTTAATCCAATTTTTAGAAAACAAGGGTTAGCAACTAAACTATTACAATTAGTAAAACAAAAAACTGGAAAAGAAATAATACTTCAGGAACCAATTAGCCCTTTAGGATCGAAGTTATTAAACTCATTAAATAAATGGAATTAAACTTATTATTTTTTTTTACAGTTGTTCCAGCCATAATTTTATACGGAATTGCAAAATCAGGCCTAGGTGGATCCATGACTCTAATTTCCGTACCGTTAATGACAATAGTGATGCCACTAAATCAAGCTTTAGGAATTATTTTACCGATTTTAATATTTTCAGATTTCATCGCTGTTTATAAATATAGAAAAGAATTTGATTTAGGAACTTTGAAATTAATGGTTCCATTTGCAGCTATCGGTATCATTATTGGATCTTTAACATTTTCATTTTTTTCAGAAGACTTGTTAAAATTTATCATTGGAGTAATGGGCTTCTTATTTGCAGGTCATTATTTCTTTTTTAAAAAAGACAAAGAAAAAAAATCTGAGAAAAATTTTTTAAAAGGTGGAGCTTGTTCTGTGGTTGCAGGTTTTACAAGTTTTTGTGTGCATGCCGGAGGAACTCCTACCAGTCTTTACTTGCTTCCACTTAGAATGAAAAAAGAAATCTATGTTGGAACAAGAATATTTTTTTTCACTTTTGTGAATTTAATTAAACTTCCTTTGTATATTAATTTATCTATGACAAATTTAGAATCTTTTAAACAGTCAGCAATATTATTTCCAGTTGCTTTATTAGGAATATTGATTGGATATAAATTACTAAAAATTATAGAAGAAAAATTATTTTATAATTTTATATATGCTCTAATTTTCGTAACCAGTTCAAAGCTTTTATACGATTATCTAATATGATTTTTTTACACATACTAAATTTTAAATAAATGTTTAAATTATTTAAATCATGAAAAAAAAATTTAATCCAAGAATTAAAGCTAGATTAAGAAAAAATAGACAAGTCTTAAGTAAAAATATCGATAACTTTTTTGGTTGGGTTAAAGGTGCAAAACTTGTTGAGCTAAAAGAATGCAATACAGATGAAGATCCTGTAAGGCCGGAGTTAGATAATAAATTTAGAACAGGATACGGAAGAAAAATTTTTGGAGTTGAATATAAAGGAGAAATTCATGCTGTAATGTGCTTTGCTTATACAAATGAAATTCCAAAAAGTGTTGAAGATTTAGAAAAATTAAGCACTGATGCATTTCTACAAACAGCAATGAGAGATCAGGCAGGTGGTCAAATAGCAATTGCTTACACCGTATGGTCTAAAAAAAAGGGTGGAGGCAAATTAATAGTAAAAGAAGTATTCAAAAAAATTAAAAAATCTAATCATTTAAATAGATTGGTAACTCTTTCACCTCTAACAGAAATGGCAACTAATTTTCATGAGAGAAATGGCGCTAAATTAATTCAAATTAATGAAACTACACAAAATTTTGAATATAAAGTTATGTAACAATGAAAATTATTAAACTTTACTTTATAGTATTTTGTACTTTATTTATTTTACCTTATTCTGCAGTTATGGCTTACGAAGAAGCAAATTATGAAGTTGTCTCTAAAAATGAAGTTTATGAGATTAGAAAATATTCAGATCGTTTAGCGGTGGAAACAATGACATCTGGAATAGATAGTAATTTTAGAAAATTATTTAATTACATTTCAGGCAGAAACGATACTCAAGAAAAAATTAAAATGACAACTCCAGTTACTCAAGTTGAGAAAAATGGAAATACGAGTATGCAATTTTATTTACCATCTAAATTTAACTCAGAAAATGCACCAAATCCCAGCAGGGAAGACGTTAAAATAGTTAATATCGAAGGAGGTTATTACGCGGTGCTGAGATATTCTGGACGAGCATCAGATGGAAACTTTCTTAAGCATAAAGAAATTTTAGAAAAAAAGTTACAAAAAAATAATATATCAATTATAAGCCCACCTATTAGAGCAACCTATGATAGCCCATTTACCCTTCCAATGAATAGAAGAAACGAGGCGATGTTTAAAATTGAACTAAATTGATGAAATCAAAATTTAAAGCAATGGTGTTATCTTGTATTGATCCAAGATTTCAACCTTTAGTTCATAATTATTTAAAGAAAAAAAAATTAACAGGAAAATACAGTGCTTTTACAATTACAGGTGCAGCAGTTGGTGTAACACATAATAAATTCAAAAAATGGCATAAAACATTTTATGATAATTTAGGAACTTCTATTCAATTACATAAAATAGAAAAATTAATTGTAATTAATCATAAAGATTGTGGTGCAGCTAAAATTGCTAACGGAAATAAAGAATTTAGCCCAGCAAATGAAAAAAAAAATTCATAAAGAATCGTTATTAAAAATTAAAAAACAAATAAAAAAAAGATTTCCAAAATTGAAAGTAGAATTAAATCTAATTTCTTTGGATAGTAAAATTACTAAATTCTAATTATTGATTTCTTATTAGAGGATAAACTTTAGGATTAAGATATTTTAAATTTGTTAGCAATATTAAAATTAAAGTAACAAAGCCAATTGAAAATCCTAAATAAATTAAAACTTTAAAGTCGAACATCCATACTAACTCAAAAATATTTTCAATAATAAATTTTGAACCAATCACTGCAAAAAATATTGCAATTAAAATTACAGATTTAAAAATAATAATGAATTCAATTAACGATGAAAAAACAATTTGTTTTTTTGAAAAACCTAAAATTTTAAATACTAAATTTTGATATTCTTTTACTTTTCCCTGAACCATAATTGCACTCGAAATTACAATTAAACCAATAACAATAGTAACTGCAGAAATTAAAGTAACTGCAATAAATACTTTGTTTAAAACAGCTGTAACTTTAGATAAATAATCTGCAATTTTTATCATTGATAAACTAGGCATGATTTCAAGCATCTCAGTTTCATCAAATTTATTTGAATTAAATTTTGCAGTGGCCAAATATTCATGTGGAATATTTTTTGCAAATTGAGGATTAAATAACATTGCAAAGTTAATGCTTAAATCTCGATAATCTACCTCTCTGAAGTTAATTACTTTTCCTTCAATTTCACGCCCATAAACATTTAAAGTAAAAATATCACCTAACTGAATGTTAAAATCTCTAGCAATTTTTGAATCTAGAGATATTTGAAGTTGATTAGGGTTTGATAAATCCCACCATTCACCTTCTAGAATTGGATTATCTCCAGGTACATCTTCTACCCAAGAAGATCTTCGTTCACTACCAATTACCCAATAACTATCATTATCTGGTTTAATATAAGTGTTAGGATCCACTCCATTAATTTTTACAATTCCAGAGGATACCATTGGCACAATTTCTATGGATGCATTGGAATCCATATTTAAAATTCCCTGTTCAAATTTCTCTCTTTCTCCTTTTTGAATACCGACAAAGAAATAATCAGGCGCAATATCAGGTATAGATTTAGCAATTTCTCTTTGAAAATTTGTACCAACTAAAGCTAATGTTAATAATAAAGTAACCCCTAAGCCAAGAGACATAACTGTAATGGGAGTTATACTTTTTGTTTGGGTAATATTTTTGATTGAAACTTTTAGAGAAATTATTGGGCTAGATTTGAATTTTTTTAGGAAAAAAATGATTAATTTAGAAAGTAAGAAAAATACTATTAAACAAACAAAAAAAGCAGCAAAGTAACCCAAGCTATAAGAGGGTTGTTCTGATCCAATAGTGAATAACAAAATTAAGATAGATAATAAAATGAAGCTTAGAAAAACTGATCTCTTGGAATAATAAAATTGAAGGTTTTGAAATACGTTTCTAAATAAATTTGATGCTTTTACTTGGTCAATAGAACTAATTGTTGGAATAGAAAAAATTATAAGAACCAACAACCCCACTAAAAATATTTTTAAAAAATTAAGTAATGAAAATACTGGATAAACATTTAACCCTAATCCATCAGATAAATATTTATCTGCTATTGGTACAATTAAAAAACTCGATCCATAAGCAACAACAGTAATGATAAATAAAAGTATAAATAACTGCAGATAATATAGTATTTTTATATTACCTGAATAAAAGCCAACTGCCTTTCTAACAGCTATCGACATGTTGTTTTGATTAATAAAAGAAAGCAGAGTATTTGCTATTCCAATACCTGCTATCAACATTGCACTGATAGATACAAGGGATAAAAATTGAGAAAAATTATTAATAATTCTCTTTATACCACTTGCAGAATTTTCAGGATATCTAAGTTTTACTTTTTGATCATCTTTAAAGATTTCTTCAATTCGTAGTTCAATTTCCTTTGGCTTGTCATTTTCATTAAACTTTACTTTGTATTCATAGTTTAAAAAGCTTCCAATTCCGTTTAGTTTTAAAATTTCTAAAGTTTGTTTTCCTGCTAAAGCCCAATCGCCAAATGCAACAAATCCACTTACATCTGGTACTGATTTAATAATTCCAATTACTGTAAAATTTTGATCTTGAACTTTTACAATTTCATTTATTTTAATATTTAGGGTTTTTGATAAACTTTCATTGATCAGGATAGTGCTAGGTTCTTTTTGCATTCTTTCATAAGCACCCATTGGTTCATAAACAACATTTCCATATAAAGGATATTTTTCATCTACAGTTTTAATTCTAGTAAATAATGATTTATTTTTTTCTCTTGCAGTGGTTGAAAGCATAGTACTGAACTCAATCATTTGAGAAACAGTTGCAAATTCTTTTACTTGGTTGACTAAATCTAAATTTCCTTGATTACGATTGTAATCAATCTCTAAATCTCCACCTAAAAGTACTTTGGCATTATCATTTAGTTCTTTTTTAAGACTATCTTCAATTGTGAAAATAGCACTTAAGATAAAAAGACTTATAAATAGCGTAACAATGATACTAGAAATTTTATGATAATTTCTGCTTAGGTCTTTTAAAGCATATTTAAAAATCAAACTAGATTCTGAAGGATTATTTAATTTTTCCATCTTTAATTTTTATTTTTCTTTTAGCTTTGTCAGCAAGTTTAGGGTCATGAGTTACCATCATTAAGGAAGAACCTTCCTCTTTTACATATTTAAATAAAATATTTGCAATCATGACAGAATTTTCAGTATCTAAGTTTCCTGTTGGTTCATCTGCTAAGATTAATTCGGGCTTCATTGCAATTGCTCTTGCGATAGCAACCCTTTGTTGTTCACCACCTGATAATTGACTTGGTAAATTATTAAAACGATGTTTCAAACCAAAACGATCTAATAAAATTTTTGCTTCTTTTTCTGGATTTTTAAAATTATTAAGTTCAAGTGTAAGTGCAACATTTTCAACCGCTGTGTAATTAGGAATTAAATAAAACGACTGAAATATTATTCCAATATTTTTCTTTCTTATCTCAGATACTTCATCTTCACTAAGGCCAGTTATTTCTTGATCATTAAAAATTATTTTACCAGAGGTTGGTTTTTCTAAGCCTCCAATTAACATTATTAAACTTGTTTTCCCTGAGCCACTTTCTCCAACTACTGAAACAGTTTCTTTTTTCTTAATATTTAAATCAATATTTTTTAAAACACTGATACTATCTTTGCCAGTTTGGTATTTGAGATTTATTTTTTTTAATTTAAGAAGAGTACTCATGAGTAAAACTATATTTATAAAAATTTTAATAATCTTTCTAGTGCACATAAACGCAAGTGCAATAGAAAAGGTAGTTTTGTTTGGTGATAGTTTGATGGCTGGATATGGATTACCTAAAGAACATCATTTATCAATAGTTTTAGAAAACAATCTTAAACAAGCTGGGTTAAATATTAAAGTCATTAATGGAAGTGTCTCTGGAAGCACATCATCAGGTGGATTGAATAGAGCAGATTGGAGTTTATCAGAGCCAGGTATTGATTTAATTATTTTAGGATTAGGAGCTAATGATATGCTTAGAGGAATTCAACCAGAGGAAACAGAAAGAAATTTAGAACAAATAATAAAAGTTGCTCAGAATAAACAAATTAAAATTATTTTAGCAGGAATGGTAGCGCCAGATACTCATGGGGAAAAATATAAAAAAGAGTTTGATGCTATTTATCCAAAATTATCAAAAAAGTATAATTTAGTATTAATCCCATTTCTTCTTGAAGGTGTGGCACTTAATCCAAGTTTGAATCAACAAGACGGTATACACCCCAACAAAGATGGAACAATTAAAGTAAGTGAAACAATAAAAAAAAGTATTATTAATATAATTAATTAAATGAAAATCTTTCTATTAATATTTAGCTTATTATGTTGCTTTAGTTTTGCTCAAGCTCAAAATACAAATATTACACTAAATTCTGATTTGAACTTAAATTGTAAATTTGAAAAAGTAATTTTAAAAAATCCAGACCATAACTTTGAATCTTTCACAAAAGATCAAATTAAAAGAAAAGATATTAATAAGTTAATAATCGAGTCTAAAACACCAGATATTCTAAATGTTAAAAATTTATCAGAATTTTTTAATAAAATTGATTTAGAAGTTAAAATTTCAAATAAGGATATATTTTTAATTCAAGCATTCGATAAAGAGAGGAATTATTCAGAGTCTGCAGTCTATACTAGAAAAACAGGCGAACTTATTCACGAAATAACAACCAATATAAAACAAGAGGAAAAAGAAAAAGATATTTCTTTTTATAGTTGTAAAAATAACAACAAAGACACTTAAGACCAAAGACTCTAATTCTAATATTTGATAATATCTGAATATGAAGAAGTTATTCTTAGTAATTTTGTTTTATTTATTTTCACAAGTTAGTTCTTTTGCAAACGAAAGAGATACTAGACTTAACCAATTGTTTAATGAGTTAAAAGCAAATAAAACAAAAGTAGCTTTTATAATTGAACAAGAAATTTGGACCTTATGGAGTACCCATCCAACAGATGAAAAGCTTACTGCAAGATTAGAGGAGGGTTCTCAATTTGTGAGAGATCAAAACTATATAAAAGCAAAAGATATTTTTACTGAAGTTATTAATCTTGATCAAAATTGGGCTGAGGCATGGAATAAAAGAGCAACTGTACTTTATATGTTAGGAGAATTTCAAAAGTCTCAAGATGATATAGATCAAGTATTAGCCTTAGAACAAAGACATTTTGGAGCTTTAGCAGGGCAGGGTTTGGTAAATATTCAGCTTAAGAATTATGAAAAAGCAATCAGAAGTTATGAACAAGCGCAAGAAATTTACCCTGCTATGAGATCACCAAAAATAATGATCAAACAAATAGAAGAATTAATGAAACAGCAAACAATATAATGTGTGGAAGATACGTAGTAAAAAACCCGGTAACAAAAACAAATAAATTAGTTAAATCAGCAATTCAGGTTGAGGATACTGAAAACTATAATGCCCATCCATATCAAAAACTTCCTGTCATAAAAAAATATAAAAATGGAAATACTTTAGAAAATCTACAATGGGGTTTAGTGCCTAGTTGGGCTAAAGATAAAGATTTTAAAGCTTTAATTAATGCAAGATTAGAGACTATTGATGAAAAGGTTTCATTTAAAAAATTAATTAAAAACAACCGATGTGTTGCTGTAGCAGATGGTTTTTATGAATGGAAAAGGGAAGAGAAAGAAAAAACTCCACATTATTTTACTCGTGAAGACACAAATCCTATTTTTTTTGCCGGTATCTTTGAAAATGATCAGTTTTGTCTAATTACAGAAGAAGCAAAAGAAAATATAAATGAAATTCATCACAGACAACCAGTTATTTTAAATCAAGCTGATATTACTCGTTATTTAAATTTAGAATTACAAGGTTCAGCGTTTTTAAAAGAGCGTAAAATTCCAAATTTAATTTTTCATGAAGTTTCAAAAGATGTAAACAAACCTACAAATAACAGCGCTTCTCTAATTCAAAAAGTATAATATTATTTACGTTTATTTTTCTTAAATCTAAAATTTTTAGGTCTTTTTCTATTTTTAAATTTTCTTTTGTTATTTTTATTTTCGAATTTTTTAAATTTCTTTTTTTTACTCAATTTGTCATTAGAAAATTTCTTTTTAAATTTATTTTTAAATTTATTTTTTTTATTAAATTTCTTTCCTTTTGGATTATTTGGTTTTGCTTCTTCTTTAACTTTAAAGTCTGGATCAATTAGTTTTTGAATTGATCTCCACATATTTCTGTCATTGTTAGTCAAAAAAGTTAAAGCCGAACCGTCTTTTCCAGCTCTACCAGTTCTTCCTATTCGATGAATATAATCTTCTGGTACCTGTGGAAGATCATAATTAATTACATGTTTTATAACTGGTATATCTAATCCACGTGCGGCCACATCAGTTGCAACCAAAATTCTACTGTTACCATTTCTAAAACCTCTAATGACACGATCTCTTTTACTTTGTCTTAGATTTCCGTGAATAGCATCAGCTTTATGCGCATCATATTTTAATCGCTTAACTATTTTATCAGCACCATGTTTAGTTTTAACAAAAACTAAAATTGAACCATCTCTTTCTACTAACTGATTAATCAGTTCATGATATTTTTTGTCAGGTGTAATTTGAAACGTTTCTTGTTTAATTTTTTCAATTGGTGTTGATAAAGATCCAACTGAAACTCTTTCAGGATTGTTAAGATATTTTTGTGAAATTTTTAAAATATTTTCAGGTAAAGTAGCTGAAAATAATAATGTTTGATGTTTCTTTGGAACGAATTTTAAAATCAATTCAATTTGTGGGGTAAAACCCATATCTAACATTCGGTCAGTTTCATCTAGAACTAGATAATTTACTTTTGATAGGTTTAAACTTTTACGCTCAATGTGATCATTAATTCTTCCTGGTGTTCCAACTATAATTCTTGCTCTTTTATTTAATTGCCTAAGTTGTTTTTGCATACTCTCGCCACCAATTAAAAGAGCATTTCCAATTCCTATTTCTCTAACATTCAGCTTTAAAACTGTTTCCATTACTTGTGTTGCAAGTTCTCTTGTTGGACAAATAATTAGTGCCATCGCTTGTTTGTCCTTAAGAAGTTTATTAATCATTGGAATAGTAAATGCTAAGGTTTTACCAGTACCAGTTTGTGCAGTACCTAGAACATCTTTTCCTTCTAAACTAATCGGTATTGATTGACTTTGAATAGGTGTTGGAACTTTAAAATCAGCTAATTCAATTGATTTTTTTAGTTTGTTTTCGATATTGAGATCAGAGAAATTCATTATGCAGGGAAAGATATATATTTAAGTAATTGAGTGTTTGCTTATATCTTTTTGTACCAAATACAACAAATAGTTTGAAAATATTAATCTCTAAAATTTACAAAGTCTATTGGAAGACCTATATCAATTCCTTTGATTGCTGTTATAGCTTCTTGAAGATCATCTTTCTTTTTACCATCTACTCTTAATTCATCGCCTTGGATTTTAATTTGAATTTTAAGTTTTAATTTTTTGATATCAGCAATAACTTTTTTAGCATTTTCTTGGCTAATTCCCTCTTTTAATTCGCTGACTTGTCTAATAGATCCTCCTGACGCTCCTTCAGAACTTTTAACTTCTAAAACCCTTGGATCTACTTTTCTTCTAACTAAATGGGTTTGTAATAATTCATTTACTTGCTTTAATTTTAATTCATCAGGTGTATTGGTAGTCACCGTTTTATCTTTTCGTTCAATTGAAATATGAAGTCCTTTAAAATCATAACGGTTACTGATTTCTCTTAAACAATTAGCTAAAGCATTATCAAATTCTTGATAATTTATTTTACTAATTACATCAAATGAAGGCATATTTATATTATACAGTATTAATTATCAAAATTTAAACTAAATTATAAATTCTAGCAATAATAAGGCATTTTAGCTTATTGAGTTAATTGTAAATAATAATATATTTAATGTATGCTTAGTTATATCATTCCATTTTTAATACTTATCTTAGTAGTCGTTTTTATACATGAATATGGACACTACTATTTTGCAAGAAAATATGGAGTAGGTGTTACAGATTTTTCAATTGGTTTTGGTAAAGAGTTGTTTGGTTGGAATGATAAATCAGGTACAAGATGGAAAATATGTGCAATTCCTTTAGGTGGATATGTAAAATTTTTCGGAGATAGAAATGTTTATTCACAAGCTGACCATCAAGAAATTTTAGAAAAATATAATGAGGAGGAAAGAGAAAAATTATTTATTTTAAAACCCTTATACCAGAGAGTTTTAATTGTATTTGGTGGTCCTTTAGCTAATTTTTTACTAGCTTTAGTAATATTTTTTTCAATTTATACTTTTGTAGGCAAAGATTTTACTCCTGCAGTCATTAATGAAGTTCAAAAAGATAGTCCTGCAATGGTAGGAGGACTAAAAGCTGAGGATATAATTTTAGAAATAGATGGTAATGAAGTTAAAAGTATTATGGAAGTTTCTAAGTTTATCACTATGTCTACTGGTGATTTCATAGACTTTAAAGTTAAGCGTTCCTATGATGAATTAATACTAAAAGTAAAACCTAATATTGTTGAAGGTGATGATGGATTGGGAAACAAAATTAATAAAAGAATGGTTGGTATTAAGCTTGGTGCCTATAATAATAAAGTTAACCATGTTAAATTAGGACCTGCACAGGCTTTATATCATGCAGGTTATGAAGTTTATTTTGTAAGCGTTTCCTCATTAAAATACATCGGAGGAATGATTTTAGGTAAAGCAGACACCTCTCAATTGGGAGGTCCAATTAGAATTGCCAAAATTTCTGGACAAGTTGCAACGTTTGGGGTGTTAGCTTTCATTAGCATGATGGCTTATATTTCAATAAGTTTAGGACTTATTAATCTGTTTCCAATACCAATGTTAGATGGAGGACATTTAATGTTTTATGCATTTGAGAAAGTTTTAGGTCGACCTTTATCTCAAAAAACTCAAGAAGGTTTTTTTCGAATCGGATTGTTTTTGTTGTTATCATTAATGTTTTTCACCACATTTAATGATCTAAAAGACCTAGGTTTATTTAGATAATTCACATTATAAAAGGTTTAAAAAATCAATAAAATCAACGTTTATTTAAGTTTTTACAAGATATGGTGTGTTTTAAAAAAATAAGCACTAAAAAAAAGCTTGATTTATCAACGTTTATGACAAGTATAAATCTTAACCAACAAAACCGGAGCTAAAATGAACAAAAAACAACTAATTGCTAAGCTTTCTGGCTCATTAAATTTGAGCAAAGCAGATGCTGAGCGAACTTTTGATACAATTACCAACACTATTTTAGATGCTTTAAAAGGTGATGATTCAGTAAAAATTGCTGGATTTGGTACGTACAAAGTAGCTAAAAGAAAAGCAAGAGTTGGAAGAAATCCAAGAACTGGTGAACAGATTCAAATCGCTGCTTCTCAAAAGGTAAAATTCTTACCAGCCAAAGCTTTAAAAGAAGTATTCAACAGATAATATTCTTTTTCTACAGCCCTAAACGTTTTAAAAGCACGTTTAGGGCTGTTTCTATATGCAAAAACTGCATAGCCACTTTTCCTAATCAGCGTTAGTTTTAAAAATTAATAAATTTATAAGTCACTACATAAACAAGTGGAGGTCTAATGACTAAAATAATAAAAAAAATATCAGCACCGCTTCTTAGTTTAATTTTTTTATTAAACATGAGTAGTGCAGGTATGGCAGAGACAACTGTCTCTGGAGAAGTTCAAGCGATATTTAATTCGCTTCTATTTTTAATTTGTGGTTTCCTTGTCATGTTCATGGCAGCAGGGTTTGCGATGTTAGAATCTGGTATGGTAACTTCAAAAAGTGTATCAGTAATTTGTGCTAAGAACATAGGTCTATATTCAATTGCCGGAATTATGTTTTGGCTTTTTGGTTATAATTTAGCTTACGGAATTCCTGAAGGAGGATACATTGGAACATTTACACCTTGGTCAGATGCAAGTGCAGTTGATACAGGTTATGCTGATGGTTCTGACTGGTTTTTTCAAATGGTATTCTGTGCAACAACAGTTTCAATTTGTTCAGGTGCTATGGCTGAAAGAATTAAGCTATGGCCATTTTTCTTATTTGCAGCTATTTTAGCTGGAATTATTTATCCAATCGTTATGGGTTGGCAATGGGGTGGAGGCTGGTTAGCAGAGCTAGGCTTCTCTGATTTTGCTGGTTCAACGTTAGTACACTCAACAGGTGGTGCAGCTGCTTTAGCAGGTATCATGTTGTTAGGTGCTAGATATGGAAGATTTGATAGCAAAGGTGAAGCGAAAGCAATTAAACCTTTTGCTGCTTCTTCAATTCCATTAGTAACTGTTGGGGTATTTATATTATGGTTAGGTTGGTTTGGATTCAACGGTGGATCTCAACTAGCTATTGGAACGTTTGATGATGCAGTTGCTGTATCAGCAATATTTATCAATACTAATCTTGCTGCTTGTGGTGGTGTTATGGCTGCTGCAATAATCACAAGATTAATGTTTGGTAAAACAGATGTAGTTCAAATGTTAAACGGAGCAATTGGTGGCCTTGTAGCTGTTACAGCTGAACCATTAGCACCAACACCTTTAGCTGCTATTTTCATTGGAGCAGTAGGTGGATTAATCGTAGTATTTGGAACTAAATTGTTATTCAGTTTCAAACTAGACGATGTCGTAGGTGCAATTCCAGCTCACATGTTTGCTGGTATTTGGGGAACATTAGCAGTGCCATTAACAAACGCTGATGCATCGTTTAGTGCACAATTAATCGGTGTACTTTCAATTAACATTTTTGTGTTTGTTGTGTCCTATATTATCTGGTCAATAATGAAAGCCACGTTTGGAATTAGATTAAGTAAAGAAGCTGAAACCAAAGGTACTGACGTTACAGAAACAGGTGTAATAGCATACGCAATACGAGACTAATTGTATGCAATATAGAGGCTCTTCGATCTCCATGTCGTTATCTCATTGAAGAGCCTCTAATAAAAAGAATTAACTATAATCTCTCTCTCTAGTTAGTTAACAAAAGGCCCCTTAAAAATAAGGGGTCTTTTTTTTTATTTTTTTATAATATTTTGGAGAGTTTTTAATACTTCTTTAGCATGGTCTTTTACTTTAACGTTATCCCAAACTTTAATTATTTTGCCTTTTTTATCGATTAAATAAGTCGATCTGATTATTCCCATAAATTCACGACCCATAAATTTTTTCTTGCCCCAAACTTTATACTTTTTAAGAACTTTTAATTCTTCGTCAGCAAGTAAATCAAATTTAATTTTGTATTTATCTCTAAATTTATTATGACTTTTTAAATTATCTTTAGAAATACCCAGAATTTCGCAGTTCAACTTTTTAAATTTTGGAAGTAATTTATTAAAATCATTTGTTTCAATCGTACACCCTGGAGTATCATCTTTAGGGTAAAAATAAATAATTACATAATTTCCTATTGAATCTTTAAGAGAGTATTCTTTTTTATTTGTGGATGGTAATTTAAAAATTGGTGCTTTTGTATTTTCTTTAATCATTTATTTCGTTCTCCTCCCAAAGTGTTTTGTAATCAATTAATGGTGACAAGCCGTAACTTGAGTTAATATTTGTTAGATGTAGTGATAAACTTTTTAAGGGAGAAATACAAATTTCTTTTGAATAAATTTCATTTAAGTATTTTTCAAATGGATCATGTCTGTCTAGACAATTTTTATAAAAGTTATCCCAATATTTATTTAATAAGTTTTTATTTGTCAGGAAGGTACATAGTGTTTTATCTACAGTTCTCCAATGACGTTTATTTCCAATCAAAACATTTGTTTTTTCATTATTCATGTAAAGATAAGGATAATCAGATGGACACATAAAAATATCCTTATTTAGTTGTGATGCGATTCTTTCATAAGAAGCCACCATTTCTTCCAACATTGGTTCAAAATGTAAATAATCATCCTCAACAAAGTAAATTAAATCTTCACCAGTATCTTTTCCAATCTCAAAACTTTTAAGTAAACTTGCAAGATTTGCAAAAGTTTCTTTATTTTTTTGTTCTGATATTTTCTTTTCATATTTTGAGTAATCTAAATTGATTATCTCTATATTATATCCATCAATTACTTTTTTAACTTTATTAAGGTTTTCAGTACTTGAATTATCATCAACAATTATTGTTTTAACATTTATGGTGGGGTGTTTATTTTTTAAAAAATTAATTGATCTAATAAGCGAGTTTAATGATCTTTTAGTATATTCAATTTTTGGATACTCAAATAACCTTCTTCTATTTTGATCCCAAATTTCAATATCTGTATTCATCCTTAGAATAATTAGTATTGAATTTACTTTTTTTGTAATTTTAACTTCACCCAAAGGTAAAACTATAGATTTTTCATTCAAAATCGACAGTTCTTCATTTAATTCCTTTCCTAATGTTGGAGACGAAAAATTATTTTGATCTAAAATTTCGTATCCTAATAATTTACAGATTTTGATAAAAAATTTTTTCATAATGTGTTATATATATTTTATAATATTATGGTCGTTAAATCATTACAAACTCTAGTTAGTGAAACCTTAAAAGAGATTAAAACAATTAATGCAGATGAAGCTTATCAAATGGTCCAAGATAAAAATTGTAATCTAATCGATATAAGAGAAATTAATGAACTAGAAAATACTGGAAGCATTGAAGGCGCAAGTCATATTCCAAGAGGAATGCTTGAAGTATATTTAGATCCTAATAGCCCAGTTTTTCAAAATGGACAAATAGACCAAAATAAAGAATTTGTTTTATTTTGTGCAGGTGGTGTAAGATCAGCTTTAGCAGTAAAATCATTAAAAGATATGGGATATCAAAAAGTATCACATATTGATGGTGGGTTTGGTTCAATAGCTAGTAGCAAATTTAAAATAATTTAATTAGCATTCAATTCTTCTAAAGCATATTCAAGTCTATCTTGTCCCCAAAAGATTTTATTATTCACTACAAAAGTTGGAGTTCCAAAAACTTCTTTTTGAAAAGCGTCAGTAGTTAATTTAATCAATTTATCTTTAACAGATTGATCTTTTATAGTTTGAAAAAATTCTTCATTATCAATTTTTAAATCGCTTATTAATTTAGATATATTTTCAATATTTGATAAGTCATAATTGTCTTTCCAATAAGCATCAAAAAAACAATTTAAGTAATCATTTTGCTTATCCCTGCTAACACTAATATACCCTCTCATAATATTTAAAGAGTTTATTGGAAAATTAGAATTCCATTTGAATTCAATATTATTTTTTTCAGACACTAGGTTGCAATCGTTTATATTATTTTTCAATTTATATTTATTAAATGCAGGAGAATCAATTCCAGCTAGTTTATGAAGACCTCCTAAATAAATTGGTTTGTAATTAAAGATGATATTTTTATGTTTAAGAATTTTTTTGTGTGCAATATATGCATAGGGGCTAATTATATCGAAATAAAAATCTATATGATTACTCATATAAACTAACTCTTTTTGCGTAAAAAATTCTGATTATCCAATACAAAAATAAACCTATTGGACCAATTAAATAAGTAACAATTAATGGTATTGCTAATAAAACTTTATTAATAGAAAATTTTTGAGAATCTTTAACAATCCAACCACCAATAAATAAGTTTATTGCTATAAAATGAGTCCAAAAAATCATTATATACAAATGATCTTCAAACAATCTAGATAACTCGCTTAGACCAAGATAAAGAGTAAAGTTTCCATCAAAATCATAGCCGGTTAAGTATGATTTATATAAAATAAAGATATACACACAACTTAATATGAAAAAAGGAAAGATTGATGTAACAAAAATTCTACTTAAATGTGATTGCGGAAATATTATTAAGATAAACCAAAAAGGAAGAACACCAAGGTTGACCCACATGTAAAGTGTCTCAATTGTAAAATAAGTATAAATTTGTTCAATCATCTAAATATATTATATTAAATCTAACAATGATTCCTATAAGAAATAGAAAAAAAACACTCCAAGTTACTGTTGATGAGATGCGCAATTTTGCCTTTGCTTACGTTGAAAAGTATGCTCCTTCAAAACAACAACTCAAAACTTATTTGTTAAAAAAATACATGAAATTATCAGCATCTGATGTAAGAAAAAAAGACGTAAACAAACTGATTGATATTGTTTTGTCCGATCTAGAAAAAAACAGATTTATAAATGACCAATTTTATTCTGAAAGTAAAGCTAAAAGCATGATTCAAAGAGGAAACTCAATAAATAAGATTAGAAATTATTTAATTGGAAAAGGAATTAACGAAACATTTATCAAGGATACAGTGGATAAAATAAAGGAAGATAATTCTGATCAAGATTTTTTTTCAGCAATAAAATTATGTAAAAAGAAAAGAATTGGCCCAGCTAGAACAGAAGATAATAGAACTTTATTTTATAAAAAAGACATATCTTTACTTGCAAGGAATGGATTTGATTTTGAAACATCAAAAAAAGTAATGGATATACAAAAAGACGAATATTTAAAAATAATAAATCTACTTTAATTTTTTATCTTTTTCTTCTTTTACAAGTTGATTTATTTTATTTCTAACGTAATTTTTTACGAAAACGAATACCAATAATCCAAATATTGAAACTGAAACAATAATGATTAATATTATTCTTAATTGTTCATCCATTATAAAATATTTTTATTTTTCAAAATTATACTTGGATTTTTTAGATCTTTTTTACCATAAAAAATTTCATTTCCTTCAAAATCAGTTACAGTCCCACCGGCGTGTTCTAAAATCGCATGACCAGCTGCGATATCCCATTCATATGCTCTAGGTTCAGCAACATAGCCATCGTATTCACCAGCTGCTACGACACAGAATTTCAAAGAACTTTTCATTCTAACATTTTCTTTTACTCCCAAATCATCGTAAATTTTTTGAATTTCAGGTTTTATTTTGTTTGAGTATGAAATAAATCTTAAATTTTCTGTTTTATTAGCAGGTATATTGTTTAAGTTTATTTCTTTACCGTTTTTAAGTTCAAAAGCATTACCTTTTTCATATGAATAGAACATTCTTTTTTTTGCAGGAGCATTTATTAATCCTGCAACAGGCTTGTTGTTGATAATTAAACCAGCGTTAATAGTAAACTCCTCAAGATTATTAATATAATCATAAGTTCCATCAATAGGATCAACAAGCCAGAAATCTTTTAAATCAAGGTTATCTTTATTTTCAGAAGTTTCCTCTGAAATGATGGGTAAATTAGGAGTAACCTCAGAAATTTTTTTTAATATAAATTTATTTACTTCTAAATCACCGTTACTTACTGGTGTATTATCTGATTTTATTTTTTTTTCCAAACCTTTTTCTCTTAATTGGATAGCCAAATCCCCAGCCTCTAAAAAATCTTTTACTAAACTTTTAACTATCTCTTTTAAATTCATCTTCATTTTCCCAGTTTTTTTAAATCAACATTTTTTGCGTTAATTACTTTCTTTCCAACATTTTCAAAATTAACTGTCACTTTATCGTTAATTATAGATTGTACTTGCCCAATACCCCATTCTTTTTTTTGAGGATTAGTGACTTTGTCACCTGGTTCATAATCTAAAATCATTTAATTTAATTTATATTGTAAATAAGTATAAATACCAGCTTATGAATAAAAATTTAAATTCTCTTGGCATAGATAAAAAACCCTCAGACACAACTGTAGTAGTTGCAATGTCGGGTGGAGTAGACTCATCAACTGTTGCAGGAATTATGAAAAAAGAAGGTTTCAAAGTTATTGGAATAACTTTGAAACTTTATGATGATGGAAAAGAAGTTGCCGCATCAAAGCAATGTTGCTCAGGTCAAGATATAATGGATGCTAAACGAGTAGCGCATAAATTAAATATTGACCATAGAATTCTTTATTATCAAGATAAGTTTAAACAGGGTGTTATTGATAATTTTGTTGAGAGTTATTTAAAAGGTGAAACACCAATTCCATGTGTTCAGTGCAATCAAACTGTAAAATTTAAAGATCTATTTGAAGTATCAAAAGAACTTAAAGCTGATGCTTTAGTTACGGGGCATTATGTAAAAAGTATTACAGAAAACAATACTACCAATATGTATAGAGCTATTGATGAAAATAGAGATCAAAGTTATTTTTTATTTAATACAACTAGAGAGCAACTAGATTATTTAAGATTTCCATTAGGAGGAATGTTAAAAAATAAAACTAGAGAAATTGCAAAAAATCTTGACCTAAACGTTGCGGATAAACCTGATAGTCAAGACATCTGTTTTGTTCCAAATGGCGATTATGCATCTGTAATACAAAAATTCAGACCAGACTCTTTTCAGAAAGGAAATATAAAAAATTTAGACGGTGATGTAATCGGTGTTCATGATGGAATTATTAATTTTACAATTGGACAACGTAAAGGAATTAAAGTTTCAGATAAAGAAGCTCTTTATGTATTAAAGATCAATTCGGAAAAAAACGAAATAATTGTTGGTCCTAAAGAAAAATTAGGAAAAAAAGAGATTAATTTAAAAAATATAAATTTGCTAACTAATAGAATTGATTTTGACAAAAATATTTTTGTTAAAGTAAGGTCAACTGGAAATTTACTTGAAGCTAAAGTAGATTTAGATGGTGAAAATAATGCAAAAGTTAATTTAATTTATTCTGAAGACGGTATTTCACCGGGTCAGGCATGCGTATTTTATTCTAAAGACAATCATGGAGATAAATTGTTAGGTGGTGGATGGATAGCTAGTTAATTTTTTTCCACATAAAGAAAGTCAATAAGTAAAAAGATATAACACCTATAAAGTAGTCCCATTCAAGAGCGTGCTTAAAAAATTTTAAATTAAATCCAAAAAAATCATTTCCGGGTAAACTAATTATAGGAATACTAATTATAGCAACTACAATTAATGTACTGACTAAAATTATTTTAAGTTTTAAGAATAATGTATTTATATACATTTCTAATTTATTTTTAAATGAGTATAATGATGCAACTAAATATGCTTGTGCAACAATTTCACAAATTATAAATAAAAGCATAATCACTCGTCTAAATAATTTGTACAAATCATTGTCAAACTTTATTCCTAAAAATATAGAGTGAATAGTTAAAGCGATGGCTGACGCAACTCCAAAATATAAAATCTTTTTTTTGTTTTTATGATTAAAGTCAAAAAATTCAATTATTTGTTTATTATATATCCAATATTTTATTAAAATATATGAAGTTAAAAACATTGCAGGTTTAAAAATCAACCAACTTGGAAATGGTCTAGCAGTTCTGCTGATAGATGCTCCGCCATCAAAATATGGAAAAGTATTATGTATTATATCTTCTTGATTTGGAAAAAATTCATGAAATTGAGTTATAAGAATTAAGCAAGCATTAACAGCGACAAAGGGTATAATAAAAATCCATACACTGATAGATTTTACTCTATTTATCTGCTCCATTTGAGATTATTTTTTCTTATTTTTTCTCTTTGCTCTTCTTTTTTTTGAGCCCTGCTTTCTTCGGCCTCTATGTTTTTTTGGATAACCCATTTTTTTCCTTCATATAATTTAATTGAAATTAATGGTCGGATATAGCATTGTCTTTTCAACATATCAAATTTAATTATGAGCAATTCTTTCAAGACATTTCTCAAGCATACTGCTAAAGATTTTCATAACCAATCAGTAAACCCACCTGTAGTCAGAGCTTCTACTATTATTTTTAAATCTATGCAGGATATTAAAAAAACACAAAATAAATATTTGAAAGATCCAGTAAGTGGAAATTTTGATTATGGTCGACAGGGAACATCCACAACATATGCTTTACAACAAATTTTAAGAAAAATTGAAGAATGTTATAAGGTTTATCTGACTCCCACTGGTTTTGGTGCAATATTCCTCGGAGTATTAAGCGTTGTTAAACCAGATGATGAAATACTTGTTACAGACTCTGTCTATTCTCCTTCAAGACTATTAACAGAAACATATCTAAAAAAATTTAAAATTAGGGCTATATTTTATAATCCAAATGATATTAACGACCTTAAAAGCAAGATTACAAAAAAAACAAAACTTATTTTAGTTGAAAATCCTGGAAGTAACACTTTTGAATTCCAAGATTTATCAAAAATAGTTGAATTAGCAAAAAAAAATAAAATTTATACAGCAATAGATAACACTTGGGGAACACCTTATTTTTTAAAACCAATAAAGTTAGGTTTTGATATGTCAATTGTTTCTGCAACAAAATATTATTCTGGGCATTCAGATGTAATGGGAGGTAGCTTAGCAATAAGTAAAAGAGTTTTTAAATTAGTCGAAGCAACTAATAAAGTTTCTGGGTTAAGACTAGGTCCTGATGATGCATATTTAATTCTCAGAGGAATTAGAACTTTAGATGTAAGATTAGATAAACATCAAGAAAATGCTTTAAAAGTTTCAAAGTTTTTATCAAAACAAAAAAAAATAACGGCAGTTTTCTATCCATATAAAAAAGGTAGTCAAAATTATAAATTGTGGAAAAAATATTATTCTGGAGCTTCGGGCTTATTAGGGTTTAAAATTAAATCAAAAAATAAAAAATCAGTATTAAAATTTGTAAATTCATTAAAACTTTTTGGGTATGGATTTAGTTGGGGAGGTTTTGAAAGCTTAGCACTTTATCAAACACACCAAGCACTAGGTAAGAGACAATTTACACATGTAAACAAAGATGAACATATAATAAGGATGCATATTGGACTTGAAGATCCTAAAGACATAATAAATGATATAAAACAGGCATTAAAATTTATAATATGAGTTCAGAAAGTTTTACTATTAGCAAAAAAGCATTAATCACTTTAATTGCCGCTTCTATAGTTGTAATTATTTCCTTAGGAATAAGACAGACATTTGGTTTATTTTATTTTGATTTTAATACGGATTTAGATATTTCCATTTCTCATTTTGGTTTTGTTATGGGATTGCAGTTATTACTTTGGGGAGTATTTAGTCCTTTGTTTGGTATAATTACTGATAAATACGGAGGAGCGGTTGCAATATTTATTGGCTTTGTTTTTTATCTAGTTGGGGTTTTGCTTTTTTATTCTGGCTATAATACTGGAGGCTATTTTACTTTAACTATAGGAGTGATGATTGGAATAGGCTTAGGCTCTACTGCAATAGGTATCCCAGTATCAGTAGTATCTAAACATTTTCCAGCATCTAATAGAACTATTGCAACAGGAATTGTTACATGTGCAGGTTCATTTGGGTATTTTGTATCACCATTACTTGTAAGATATTCCTTAGTTGAAACAGGCTGGGAGAATACTCTTTTATATTTTTCTCTTCTTTTAGGATTAGGATTAGTGGTAGCTTTGTTTGTTAGTACTCCAAAAATACCTGTAGGAGTTAATCAAGACAACAATCAAACAGCAATGGAAGCGCTAAAAGAAGCATTTGGTAATAAAAGTTTTATTTATCTTACTTTGGGATTTTTTGTTTGTGGTTGGCATATTGCTTTAGTAGCAACACACATTCCTACTTATATGGCAGACAAAGGTTTGCCTGACTGGACGCCTGCAATGGTTTTAGCTTTGATTGGCGTATTTAATATGGCTGGTACGATTACCAGCGGTTATTTAGCAACAAGGTATAGTAAAAAAAAAATTTTAAGTGCCATTTATCTATTAAGAGGAGTTTCTATAATTTATTTTATTTTCTTACCACCAAGTATATTTAACTCGGTAGTTTTTGGAGTTACTTTTGGTTTTTTATGGTTATCCACAGTTCCTCCAACAAATGGAATTGTTACACACATATTTGGTACAAAATATGTTGGACTTTTATATGGAATAGTTTTTGTAAGCCATCAAATTGGTTCTTTTCTAGGTGCATATCTAGGTGGTGTATTTTATGAGTTAAATGGAAATTTTGATTATGCATGGTACGGATCTATCGCATTATCAATTTTTGCAGGTCTGATACATTTACCTATAGTAGAGAAAGCAATTGAAAGAACTCAACCAGCATAAGTTTAAATTTAACCCTTATTTAGAGGATCTGTATCAATCAGATAAACCTTTAATTATTTATAAAGTAGATGATGGCTATAATATTTACACTGATTTTTCCAAAAAAATTATTTTAACAAAAAAAAATATACATAATTTTCTTAAATCGTTAGAGAAAAAAAAATACAAAAAAGAAACAGATTTATATCTTGGTTTTTTTGGTTACGAAATTTTATGTAATTTAATTGGTATTAATTTGAAAAATAAAAAAAGGATAAATTTTTATAAAGGGGTTTTTTATAAACCCGAGACAATAATTAAAATTAGAAAAGATATTAAAGTTATATCTAGTATAAAAAAACATACATTCAATTATCAATTCAGCAAAACTCAAATACTAAGTCCATTTAAGATTAATATTTCTTATGAAAAATATAAAAAAATATTTGAATTATTTTCAAAAAAAATAAGACAAGGTGAAACTTATCAAATTAAAATTTGTACAAAATATAAAAATAAATCTTTAATTAATCCTGTTAATTTTTTTTGGAAATTAATGCGGGTTAATGCATCCCCAGAGTCATTTATGATAAAAGATAAGGATTACTCTATAGTAAGCTGTTCTCCTGAAACATTAATTGATAAGAAAAAAAATAAAATTATAACAAAACCAATAGCTGGTACTTTTAAGAAAAAATTATTATCCAATAAAAATATAGCTCTAAAATATTTCAAAAATAACGAGAAAGAAACCAAAGAACACAACATGATAGTTGATATGGAAAGAAGTGATTTATCCAAAATTTGTAAACCTGGAAGTGTTAAAATACTTAAAAGAAAATATGTGGAGGAATACAAGCATCTTTTCCATTACGTTACTTCAATTGGTGGAATATTAAATAAAAATACAAAATTGATTGACATCATTAAAGCAATGATGCCAGGAGGATCTGTAATTGGTTGCCCTAAAATCAGAACTTTAGAACTTTTAAATAAACAAGAAAAAGAAAGTAGAAATATTTTTACAGGCAGTTTTGGATTTATTAAATTTAATCAAGATATGAAGTTTAATATAATAATTAGATCTATATTAAATTATAAAAATCAATCTGAAATCTCTGCGGCATCTGGTGTAGTACTAGATAGTACACCTAAGAAAGAATTTAATGAAAATTATATTAAAGCAAAATCTTTATTGGAATTATTTAAATGATTTACATAATAGATCATCAAGACTCTTTTACTTGGAATGTTGTTCATCAATTTGCAAAATTTGATAAAGTTATTTGTTCAAATTATTATGAGGTGAATAACAAATTACTTGATAAAAGTGATGTGATCGTTTTATCACCAGGACCTGGATCACCAAAGGATTATCCTACCACTTCAAATATTTATAAAAAATACAAAGGAAAGAAAAAAATTATTGGCATTTGTCTTGGTTATCAAATGATTTTATATAATGAAGGAGGCAAAATAATACAGCAAAAAAAAATTTATCATGGATTTCAATCTAAAATAAAAACAAATAATCAAAGTAAAATATTTAGAAGCAATCAACAGTTTAAAGTTGGAAGATATCATTCATTAAAATTAATGGAGCCATTTAAATCGAATTCAATTAAAATAACTATGAGATGTAGTAAAACAAAAATACCTATGGGCCTTGAGGATAATCAAAATAAAATATATGGATTTCAATTTCATCCAGAATCTTTTTTAACAGAAAATGGCAACACTATTATTAAAAAAATCTTATCAGCTTAGTAATCTTAAAGAAGTTACTTTCAAAGATCTTTGGGGATCTAGAGGTGTATTCACCACAATGCGAATGGTTGGAAAACCTCCTAAGCTAATACTTTTAAAACCGCATATAGAGAACTTAATAAAATCTACAAAAAAATATGGAATAAGAAAAAAAAATTTAAAAAACATAATTAAAGATTTAATTAACAAAAATACTCTATACAAAGGTCCTGATAATTTATTTCGTATAGCGTTAAATAAAAAACTGATATCAGTCTCAATTAGAAAAAGACCAAAACCAAAAAGTAATTTTAATCTGTTATTGTTTAAATATAAACGAGTAGAGCCAAATTATAAAAATCTATATTATAAAAAAATATTAGCTAAATTAAGCAAAGTTGACTCAACTAAATTCGATATTGCTCTAGTAGCAAAGGATAAGATTTTAGAAACTGGTACTTCAAATTTAGTTTTTGTGAAAAATGGAAAAATTTTTTCACCTAAAAAAAATTGTTATTTTGGAAATACACTTAAATTTATAAGCAAGAAAATTAAAATTAATTTTAAAGATATTTTTATTAGATCAATTGATGATTATGAAGAAATAATTCTTATTGGATCTGGTAAAGGAGTAAAATCAGTTTCAAAAATAAACGAACTTAAATGGAAGAGAAGAAAGACTGGTTGCTACACAAAGTTAAATAAAATATATAATTCTCTTGTTTAAAAATGAAAGATCCAAACAACCCTTGCATATTTTGCAAAATCAGAAAAGAAGAGCTCCAGTTTGAAAATCAATTAGCTTATTCATCTACAGATAGCTACCCTGTCTCAAAATTTCATAGTCTTATCGTTCCTAAAAGACATGTAGAGACATACTTTGAGCTTACTAAAGAAGAAATTCAGGCATGTAACGATTTAATTTTAAAAACTAAAGAAAAAATTTTAAAAAAAGATTCTAGTGTTAAAGGTTTTAATATAGGCACAAATGCAGGAAAATCTGCAGGCCAATCAATTATGCATTGCCATATTCATTTAATTCCAAGAAGAGAAGGGGATGTTGAGAATCCGCAAGGAGGTGTTAGGTCTGTAATCCCAAAAAAACAACATTACAAAAGAAAGTAAATATTTTTTTAGTTGTTATTAAAGACAAATTTATCAATAGTTTTTGTTGATATGATGAGTTAACTAGACTAGAAAACTTTAAAATTATTTAAAATAATTTAACATAAGGGTGAAATGCTTGAAACAAATCCATTTTCGTTATTGTCAGAAGTAGTTCCTACCGTTGTTATGCAAGGTTTTATAATTGCAATGGTACTTTTAATAGCTATTGGAACAATTATTCAGATGATACATCACAAAAATTTAACTTATTTCTTTAACAATGCAAAAAAAGCAAAATTGCAGGCAACAAGAGAGGTTGGAGCTGCCGAGAAGGCAAAAATTATTGCTAAGACTACTGTTTATGACATTGGAACAACATCAGAATTAGGTTTTGGAAAAAGAAGATTGGCACATGTTCTCGGTATGTATGGAACTATAATCTTTTGGATTGCTTCAGCAATGTTAGTGTTTTGTTATACAGGTGCAGATAAAACTTCTTCTACATTGTGGTCAATGCTATGGCATGTAGGTGCAATACTTACATGTGTTGGTGGGTTTTGGTTTTGGTTTTTTTTAAGAGTAGA
Source organism: uncultured Pelagibacteraceae bacterium (assembly GCA_902571425.1). Lineage (GTDB taxonomy): Bacteria > Pseudomonadota > Alphaproteobacteria > Pelagibacterales > Pelagibacteraceae > Pelagibacter. The sequence continues at coordinate 48,741 of CACGBZ010000004.1, forward strand.
TGTTTCTGCTGAAGCACACCCCTGGTATAGAATTATTAAAGCTGATTTGTTTGTTTTAGCATTATTAGCATGTTCAACTTTTGGATTAGCTTGGTCTTACACTCAATTTAATGGTCAAGTAGGTTTGTCATTCTTATTTTTTGCATTGTTTGTTGTTTCAAATTTAGTTTTATTTGGTGGAGTTTATTGGTCAAAATTTGCTCATATGTTTTACAAGCCTGGAGCAGCAATACAGAAAAATTTAGCTGAAGCAGACGGTTCTAGAGATAATTTACCACCTCCTGCAGATGCCCCTGAGCAATTTGGCCTAGGAATAAAAAGAGAAGAGCCAAAACATTATTAATATGATAACAAAAAAGGAAAGAAAATAAATTATGTCAACTTTTGTATATATGACTAGATGTGATGGATGTGGTCACTGCGTAGATATTTGTCCATCTGATATAATGCACATTGATGAAAACATTAGACGTGCGAAAAATATAGAACCTAATTTTTGTTGGGAATGTTATTCATGTGTAAAAGCATGCCCAAATCATGCGATTGACGTAAGAGGTTATGCAGATTTTGCTCCAATGGGACATAGCGTTAGAGTAAGACGTGAAGAAGAAAAAGGAACTATTTCATGGAAAATCAAATTTAGAAATGGAACAACAAAAGACTTTGTCTCACCTATAACAACAAAACCATGGGGAAAATTTATTCCTAAACTTGCAGATGGTGAAAAAATTAAACAAGGAGAATTAAACTCACAAAGACTTTACAGTGAACCTGAAGGACTAAACATAGATGGTGAACTTCCTGCAGTTCCAAAGGAGTCTTTTAAAAAAGGAGTTTATTATTAATGGCTAAGCATAAAACTCATTATGAAGACTGCGATGTATTAGTTGTTGGTGGAGGTATGGCTGGCACTGGTGCAACTTTCGAAGCAAGGCACTGGGGCAGAGACATGAAAATTGTTTGTGTTGAAAAAGCAAATATAGACAGAAGTGGGGCAGTAGCTCAAGGTCTTTACGCAATTAACTGTTACATGGGTATGCAGTGGGGCGAAAATCAACCTGAAGATCATGTCAGATACGCAAGAAATGATTTGATGGGAATGGTTAGAGAAGATTTAGGATATGACATGGCTCGTCATGTAGACTCAACTGTTCATATGTTTGATGAGTGGGGTCTTCCTATGATGAAAAATGAAGAGACTGGAAGATATTTAAGAGAAGGTAAGTGGCAGATAATGATCCACGGTGAAAGTTATAAACCAATTGTTGCAGAAGCAGCAAAAAAATCTGCGGACAAAATTTATAATAGAATTATGATTACTCACCTTTTAATGGATGAGGCTCAAGAAAATAGAGTGGGTGGTGCTGTTGGCTTTAATATGAGAACAGGTGATTTCCATGTATTTAGAGCAAAGGCTGTAATTGTTGCAGCAGGAGGAGCTTCACATATATTTAAGCCTAGAGCTGTTGGAGAAGGTATGGGAAGAACTTGGTACGCTCCTTGGAGTAATGGTTCTGCATACGCATTACCAATTGCAGCTGGTGCTAAAATGACTCAAATGGAAAATAGAATTGTATTATGTAGATTTAAAGATGGATATGGACCTGTTGGAGCTTACTTCTTACATTTAAAAACATACACACAAAATGCAAACGGTGAAAACTACGAGAAGAAATGGTACGACCAGACCAAAGAATTAGTAGGTGAATATATAGATCACCATCCAACACCTACGTGTTTACGAAATCATGCTTTTATTCAAGAAACAATAGCAGGTGGTGGACCAATACATATGGTTACTACTGAAGCTTTTCAAGACCCACATTTAGAAACGGTTGGTTGGGAGAATTTCTTAGGAATGACAGTAGGTCAAGCTGTTGTTTGGGCATCTCAAAATATTGACCCAAAATATACAAATCCTGAATTAACAACTTCTGAACCATACGTAATGGGTTCTCATGCTACTTGTTCTGGAGCTTGGGTAAGTGGACCAGAAGATTTGTCTCCACCGGAGTATTTCTGGGGATATAATAGAATGTTAACAATTGAAGGATTATTTGGAGCAGGAGATACTGTAGGTGGAAGTGCTCACAAATTTTCGTCAGGCTCATTTACAGAGGGTAGATTAGCAGCAAAAGCAGCTGTAAAATATATTGAGGACAAAAAAGCTGAGGGTTTAAAAGTATCAGATAAACAATGTGAAGATTTCAAAGTTAAAGTTTACAAACCTTTAGAAAATTACACAGTAGCTCAAAATGAGATTACAGGAGGAACTGTATCTCCAAGCTACATCTCACCTATTCAAGGCTTACAACGTTTACAAAGAATAATGGATGAATATGTAGGTGGAATAGCTACAAACTATATGACTAATGCTAATATGCTAAAAAGAGGATTAGAATTGTTAGCTTGGCTTGAGGAAGATCTTGAAAACGTGGGAGCTGAGGATTATCACCAGCTTATGAGGGCATGGGAGCTTAAGCACAGAGCTTTGACATCTCAGTGCGTAACAGAACATACTATGTTTAGAGAAGAAACTAGATGGCCTGGATATTACTATAGAGGTGATCATATGAAACTTGATGATGATAATTGGCATTGCTTAACAGTTTCTAGAAGAGATCCAAAAACTGGTAAATTTAGTATGGAAAAGGTTCCGGTCTACCACATAGTGGATGAGAACGAGAAGAAAAAAGCTTCGTAGTAGAAATTTTAATTAAATCAAATGGATATTTTATCTAAATCAGATGATGAAATATATGAGTTAGCCAAACCTATTTGGGATAATTTGGTTAAATCATCAAATCTCAAAAATTATGGTGGATTTACTAGAGATTTTTCAACTCAAATGCTTTTTGGTGCTAACGAAGTAGAGCTTGGAAAACAGTGGGCTAATAATAAGCTAATCACTAATCTTAAAGAGACTTTTGAACCTTTCGGATGCCTTAGAAGAGGTGATCACATAACCGTTCTGATCAAGCAAACAAATAAAGAGATCCCAGGAGAGTTCCTTGGTAGGTTGGTCTTAGGTGTAGAAGACGATGTGGTTAAGGTTTTTGGAGCCACGATCTATTAAGAAATAAAAATTACTTAGCTTTAAATAATTGTTTGACAAATTTCGTTGTGGGTGTATTGACAAATTTAATGTTACTTTCTAACGTAAAAATTACAAACAAACTCTCAAATTTTAAAACTACATTTATTAAGGCAGGAATTATAGCAAGCTTAACAGCTTACTGGGGAGTGATTTTAGTTGGAACATTTATTACTTTTAACTAAGTTGTTTTTTAACAACTTTTAAATTTTTATGGAAGTATTTTTACCGATAGCTCAAGTTTTTATTAACCCTATCGAGATACTTTTATTAAGTGCAATTGTTGGAGTACTTTCAGGTTTATTTGGTGTTGGTGGTGGGTTTTTGATGACACCTTTTTTAATTTTTTTAGGAATACCACCTGCATACGCAGTTGCTAATGAAGCAAATAATATTTTGGCTACCTCAGTTTCTGGGTCTACCACGCATTATTTAAAAAATACTTTAGATTATAAAATGGGTTCAATGATTGTGATTGGAGGTGTAATTGGAACTTCTTTAGGAATTTACACTTTTACTTATTTTAAAGGTATTGGAAAAATTGATACAGTTATCTCTCTTGCTTACATGTATATATTAGCAATAATTGGAACATTAATGTTGGTTGAAAGTTTGGGAGAAATAGATAAAGCAAAAAGAAACGTTGTAGTTAAAAAAAAATTACATGTTCATTATTGGATACATGGTCTTCCATTAAGAATGAGATTTCCAAAGTCAAAATTATATGAGAGTATTTTTACTCCAATTATAATTGGTCTATTAGTTGGATTTATTGCAGCTATCATGGGGATAGGAGGTGCTTTTATTTTAGTACCTGCAATGATTTATATAATTAAAATGCCTACTAAATTAGTACCCGGTACATCATTATTTGTAACAATTTTTGTAAGTGTGGTTGTTACTTTCCTTCATTCATTTAATTATGGATCTATAGATTTATTTTTAGTTACTATGTTGGTTGTAGGATCTATCATAGGAGTTCAAGTTGGACAAAAATTAGGAGAAAGAATAGATAGTTCTGGTTTAAGAGCCTTATTAGCAATTTTACTACTGATAGTGGGTATAGCGATTGCATACGATACTTTTTTCGCGGAAAAAGTTATTAATGGATCTGCTAAAGGAATTAGTTCAGATTTAAACTTCTTTTCTAAATTTATAATTGATTTTTCTAAAGAGATGCCCTTCTTTTATGGACTATTTACAATTATGTTTGCAATTATTTTAGGTGTAGGAGCAGCTTTTATAAGACGATTTATTTCAAACTTTAGAAAAAAATTATTAGTTAAATCTTAATTAAAATAATTTAGATATAATTCTATAGTTGTAATACTAACCAATCCTACCGTTGCCATACCTATAAAACCAACTACAAAAGGTTTGTAGCCCATATTTTTAATTTCTTTTAAGTTGGTAGAAAGACCTATTGCTGCCATCGCCATTGTTAAAAATATCTTTGAAGACAATTTAATACCTTCAATTGTAACCAACCATTTGTAATTATTTGAGTACATTAGATCACCTAAATTTCTAATTATTATCATGGCTACAAATCCTAATACAAAGTAAGGAAAAATATCTATTATTGAGTATTTCTTTTCTGTAGTTTTTCCTCGATTATAAAGAAATGCAAATAAAGGTATCATGATAACTAGAAAAGTATTCCTTATTAATTTTGTCACTGTTGCAATGTTTAAAGTTTCAGGACTATTAAATTGCTGGTCATAAATTAATCCTGCAGCTGCTACTTGAGAGGTTTCATGGATAGAGGTTCCCAAAAACAGTCCGATTAATAAAGGCTCACTTTCGAAATAAAAATTAGCAAAATAGGGATAAATAAGCATCGAAAGTATTCCAAACAATGTAATATTAGCAATTGCATATGATATTTCATTTTTTTTTGCACCAATTACAGGAGCAGTAGCCATAATTGCAGTAGTACCACATACAGTGCTGCCTATTGATATTAAGTAAGCCATTCTTGTTGGTATTTTTAATTTTTTAATAAGAAGTTTAATTACTATCAGTACACTAATTATACAAATTATAATTAATGGAATTGCTATTGCTCCAAATTCTAAAAATTCAAATGGTTTCAATTGAATACCTAGGCAAATAATTCCAAGTTTTAGAATATACTTTTGTGTAAAATCTAATCCTCTTAAAAAACTTTCTCTGATTTGGAAAATATTTCCGAAAAACATCCCTAATAAAATAGCGATCATTGCAGTAGATATTGGGCTTTTTTCATAGCCTAATAGTTCAATACCAAGAATATTATTGAAACCTTGAGATAAAGTGTAAAGAACAAATGCCAATATAATGCCTGGTAATACAACCAGGTATTTCTTAAATTTCATGAAAGACTAAAGTTAATTAAGCACTTCTGTAAAGTTTAGTCATAACAAACTCTCTATGACCTAAAGCTTCAGCACAAGTTAATCTACCGTTAGCTACTCTTAGTGTAGTTTTAATTAATTCATCACCTGCTTCAGATAAATTCATTTCTCTTGAAAGAATTTTTGAAACATCACAATCAATATGCTCTCCCATACCTTTTACAGTTAATGGATTAGCTGTTAATTTAACAACAGGTTCAATTGGATTTCCAACGATATTACCTTGTCCAGTTGGAAACAAATGAATATTAAAACCAGCAGCTGCTTGAAGTGTCACACATTCTGCAGCAGCAGACGATGTGTCCATAAAATATAAACCTTTTCCTTTAGTTGGTTCTTCAGCTGGTTCAAGAACATCAATAAATTTACAATTTCCAATTTTTTGAAAATTACCAAAAGCTTTTTCTTCAATTGTTGTAAGTCCTCCTGCTATATTTCCAGCTGTTGGTTGACTTTCAGAAAGATCATCTGTTGCTTCTTTTAAAATAAAATCATTATAAGAGCCCCAGGTTTTCATAAATTTTTCAGACGCTTCTTTTGTAGCTCCTCTAGTTGCACATACTTGTTCTGCACCAGTTAATTCAGATGTTTCACCAAAACACAAATGAACTCCTAATGGCTCAAGTTTGTCCATTAAGTTTCCAACAGTTGGGTTTGCAGCTAGTCCTGAAGTAGTATCAGATTCTCCACACTTAACTGAAATCCATAAATCACTTAAAGGACACTCTTCTCTTTGTTTTTCTGAAGCCCACATCACAAATTCTTGAGCTTTTTTTGATGCTTTCATTGTCGTACCAATGTCTCCTGTACGTTCAATATGAAATCCTTCAACTGGTTTTCCAGTTTTAGCAATTCCATCTACAATTTTTTTTGTCCATTTTGGCTCAATACCAATAACAATTACTGCAGCAACATTTGGGTTACATCCAGTTCCTATCATTGTTCTAAAATGAAGCTCTAAATCTGCACCAAACTGAAGTCTTCCATAAGAATGAGGAAGAGCGATTGTACCTTTGATATTGTTAGCAACCGCCTCTGCACATGCATTTGAAATATCATCAACTGGCAAAATAATCACATGATTTCTTGTTCCGGCTCTGCCGTTTTCTCTTTTATAACCTAAAAAGCTGTTTGGAATTTCCATACCATTACCACTTCTTTGTTTTTACATTGTGAACATGTACATGTTCACCTTTTTTGATTGATTTAACAACTTTACCAATATCGTGACCATACTTTAAAATAGTATCACCCTCTTTAAGGTCAACCATTGCAATTTTATGACCTAAAGGTATTTCATCTACGGATTGAATATTTGTTGAACTATCGTCCTCCATTATCCAGCAAGCACAGTCCTGTTTTGGAGTGATTTTTTCAATAACAACTACTCCCACGTTGTCTTTTTTATCATGTATGATTATATCTGTTGCCATATCGTGTCGATTTGTTTGTTTGAAATTCGTAAAAACTTATATATTAATCGCACAAATTAACAAACGAATTTTATAAATAGTATAATTACACTTTAGAGAGGTTCTAGTTTTATGACAAAAATGACAACTGAAGAAGCTTTTGTAAAAGTTTTACAAATGCACGGTATTGAACATGCATTCGGAATTATCGGATCAGCCTTTATGCCAATTTCAGATATTTTTCCAGATGCAGGTATAACTTTTTGGGATGTCGCTCATGAAACAAATGGCGGTCTAATTGCAGATGGTTACACACGAGCTACTGGGAAAATGTCAATGGTTATTGCTCAGAACGGACCTGGAATAACTGGATTAGTTACACCAATTAAAACAGCTTACTGGAATCATACTCCTCTTTTATTAGTTACACCGCAAGCAGCGAACAAAACAATGGGACAAGGTGGATTTCAAGAAGTAGAGCAAATGAATTTATTTAAAGACATGGTTTGTTATCAAGAAGAGGTAAGAGACCCATCAAGAATGGCTGAAGTACTAAATAGAGTTATAGAAAAAGCTATAAGAGGATCAGCCCCTGCACAAATTAATGTTCCACGGGATTATTGGTGCCAAGTAATTGATATCGATCTTCCTCCAATTGTAAGACTTGAAAGACAAGGGGGAGGAAATGATGCTGTAACTAAGGCAGCTGACTTGTTGTCTAAAGCAAAGTTTCCAGTAATATTATCTGGAGCAGGTGTTGTTATTGGAGGAGCTATAGAAGCTACAAAAAAACTTGCAGAAAAATTAGATTCACCTGTTTGTTCAGGTTACCAACATAATGATAGTTTCCCAGGAAGCCATCCTTTAGCTGTTGGTCCCTTAGGATACAATGGATCAAAAGCTGCAATGGAATTAATTTCTAAAGCTGACGTAGTGTTAGCTTTGGGAACTAGATTAAATCCATTTTCTACTTTACCTGGTTATGGAATTGATTATTGGCCAAAGAATGCAAACATCATTCAAGTTGATATTAATCCCGATAGAATTGGTTTGACTAAAAAAGTTACTGTAGGAATAAGTGGTGATGCAAAATTAGTTGCTGAACAAATTTTAGAAAAATTATCTTCAAACGCTGGTGATACCGATAGACAGGCTAGAAAAGATTTAATTCATCAAACTAAATCAGCTTGGTTACAAAAACTCTCAAGTTTAGATCATGAAGATGACGATGAAGGAACAGTTTGGAATAAAGAAGCTAGAGAAAGAGATGCAGACAGAATGTCACCAAGACAAGCTTGGAGAGCAATTCAAGCCGGAATGCCTGATGATGTAATTATATCAAGTGATATTGGTAACAATTGTGCGATAGGTAATGCTTATCCAACATTCGAAAAGCCAAGAAAATATTTAGCACCAGGTTTATTTGGTCCTTGTGGTTATGGTTTCCCATCAATATTAGGAGCAAAAATTGGTTGTCCAGATACTCCTGTTATTGGGTTTGCTGGTGATGGTGCTTTCGGAATAAGTATGAATGAAATGAGTTCATGCGCAAGAGAAGAGTGGCCTGCGATAACAATGGTTATTTTCAGAAATTATCAATGGGGAGCTGAAAAAAGAAATACAACACTTTGGTTTGACAACAACTTCGTAGGCACAGAGTTAGACCCAGAATTAAGTTATGCAAAAGTTGCTGATGCTTGTGGTTTAAAAGGTGTAACAGTTAGAACAATGGAAGAAACTACAAATGCAATCAAGCAATCTTGTGAAGATCAAAAGAAAGGGATTACAACCTTTATTGAAGTAATTTTAAACCAAGAACTTGGTGAACCTTTTAGAAGAGATGCTATGAAAAAGCCAGTTCGTGTTGCAGGAATTAGAAAAGAAGATATGATGGTTCAAAAATCTTTGAATGAATAAAAATTCATTGTTGCTTCAAATAACTAATGAAAAATACAGCAATTGTTATACCAACCTATAACGAAGAAAAAAATATAGTAAAACTTGTAAAAAATATAAAAAAATTTTTGCCTCTTTCCAGGATTTTAATTGTAGACGATACTAAAAATTCAAAACTGGATAAAACATTTAAAAAATTTAGAAATACTGAGGTTGTTATAAGAAAAAATAAGAAGGGAAGAGGATCTGCTGTATTACATGGATTAAAGCAAAGTTTAAAAAACAAACATAATCAAATTTTCATTGAAATGGATGCTGATTTTTCACATAGACCTTCTGAGCTAAAAAGAAATATTAAATATTTTTCAAAAAATAATTGTGATTTATTAATAGCAAGTAGATATTTAGAAAATAGTAAAATTTATAATTGGTCTTTATCAAGAAGAGTTTTATCTAAATTATCAAATTTTCTAGCAAGAAATATATTAAATATAAGTGTTAGTGATTACACAAATGGTTTTAGAATTTATTCAAAAAGAGCCACTAAGCAAATTACAAGAAAATGTGGAAGGATTGGCGATGGATTTATAGTATTGTCAGAGATTTTATTAGCAATCCATCAATCTAATTATAAGATGTGTGAAATAAACTCAATTTTTATAAATAGGGTTAGAGGCGAAAGCTCAGTTAATTTAAACCTTATCCTAAAATCTTTTATAGGTCTTATAAAATTGTGGTTCATCAAAAAAAAATATATAAAATAAAGCAAGATGAAAGACATCAAGGTAGGTTCAAATCGAAATTTTGGAATAGTTTTTTCTATAGTTTTTCTTTTAATATCTTTATATCCTTTATTAAAAAGCGAGGATATTAGAGTCTTGTCTCTAGTAGTTTCTTTTATTTTTTTAATCTTAGGAATTTTTAACTCGAAAATTTTATCACCTTTTAACAAACTTTGGTTTAAGTTTGGCTTATTATTGGGTAAAATTGTTTCACCATTAATCATGATGATAATTTTCTTTTTTGTTGTAACGCCAATAGGAATTTTAATGAGATTGTTTAGAAAAGACGTATTAAATTTAAAATTTAATAATAAAGAAACATATTGGATTGAAAAAAATGGTCCAAAAAGTAAAATGAAAAATCAATTTTAATATGTCATTCATAAAAGAATTTTGGGAATTTTTAAAAATAAGAAAAAAATATTGGCTTTTACCAATAATCATTGTTCTTGTAATATTTGGTGGATTAATAGTTTTAACACAAGGTTCAGCGGTAGCACCATTTATATATACAATTTTTTAAAGTGAAGAATTTTTCAATAATTTTTTTTATTACACTAGGTTTTTTTTTAATATTAAATATTTTAATCGTCTTTACATGGCCAATTTATTCAAAATTTAAATCTGATAATCACAACTACTCTATTGAACAAAAAAAATTGTTAAATTTATCAGATGATAACTTGATAATTCTTAAGAATGAAACTTGGAAAAATTATGATAAATTTAGCTTTAAACCTTTTATAGGACACACCGAAACAAATAGAAAAGGTAAATTTGTTAACTTCAGCGAGCAAAACGGAAGAAAAATAAATCGACCATCACAGTGTGTTAGAAATGTTCATTTGTATGGTGGTAGTACGACATTTGGTTACAATGTTACTGATGATCAAACTATTGGACAACAATTGCAAAATTTATTTGATGATAAAACTTGCGTTTTTAATCATGGAAGAGCATATTTTTATTCAAAACAAGAAAACAATTTATTTATAAATCATTTAGAAAATCAAAAAAAAATCGATTATGCTATATTTTTAGATGGCGTTAATGAAAGATGTGGGGGTTATGTATATGACTCATATTTAAATCAAAGTTTTAATTTATTAACGGAGAAACCATACAAGATGTGGAAAGAGGGATTTAAAAATTTTTTATTAACTTTACCATTAACTCAATTTATAAACTCTATCTTTGGATCAAGTAGGTTTGTAAACAATGATTTGAGTGTATTAAAAATAGATAGCTGTAATTCAAAAATTGAACTAAGTAAACTTTTTAAGGAAAGACTTTTAGTAAGAAAAGGAATATGTGAAAATAATAATATTGATTGCCATACATTTTTGCAACCAATGCCTGGTGTCCATGGAATTCAAATTGAAAAATTATTATCAAAAAAAGGTCAAATAGATTTCCAAAAAAAATATAAATTATTATCTGAAGTCAAGGGCTTGATTGATTTAGGATATATTTTTAATAAAGAAGAGATATTATCCTATATTGATGACGTACATTACTCTCCGCGTTCAAATTATTTAATAGCATCAGCTATTTTTCAAATAATCGAAAATAATGAATAAAATATTAGGAATTTCTGCGTTTTACCATGATAGTGCTGCATGTATTTTGGTAGATGGCAAAATTATTGCAGCAGCACAAGAAGAAAGATTTACGAGAAAAAAACACGATCCAAGTTACCCAAGAAACGCAATTAATTTTGTACTGAGTTATGCAAATTTAAAATTGAGTGATGTTGATCAAATAGTTTTTTTTGAAAAACCTTTTTTAAAGTTTGAAAGATTATTAGAAACCTATGTTGCATTTTCTCCAAAGGGTTATGCATCTTTTGCCAAGGCAATGCCATTATGGATTAAAGAAAAGCTTTTTCAGAAAAATTTATTATTTAGTAAACTAAAAGAGCATGATTTGAATTATAAATCAGATGAAAATATTTTTTTTTCAGATCATCATTTAAGCCACGCAGCAAGCGCTTTTTTTCCATCTCCATTTGAAGAAGCAGTTATCTTAACCGCAGATGGTGTAGGCGAATGGGCCACAACCACTGTTGCTATAGGTAAAGGCAATAATTTAGAAGTGAAAAAAGAAATTCATTTTCCTCATTCTTTGGGACTTCTTTATTCTGCATTTACTTATTATACAGGATTTAAAGTTAATAGTGGTGAATACAAACTTATGGGTTTAGCACCATATGGTAAGCCAATTTATGAGAATAAAGTCAAAGATTTAATTGATTTAAAAAAAGATGGAACATTCAGACTTGATCAAACATATTTTAATTACGCAACAGGACTAACTATGACCAATGAAAAATTTAATAATTTGTTTGGTACAAAACCACGTAATTCAAAAAATGAAAAAATAACCCAATTTCATATGGATATTGCAGCATCAATACAAAAAGTTACAGAAGATATTATGATTAGTTTATCAAAATCTATTCGAAAGGAATACGGTATTAAAAATTTGTGTTTAGCTGGTGGTGTAGCATTAAATTGTGTAGCTAATGGTAAAATTCTTAAACAAAAAATTTTCGATAATATTTGGATCCAGCCTGCTGCCGGTGATGCGGGAGGATCTTTGGGTGCAGCACTAGCTCTTTGGCATATTGAGCAAGGAAATAAAAGATTAGTAAACTCAAATGACGATATGAATGGTTCCTATCTAGGAACTGAATTTAATCAAGATGAAATTGAAAAAGAACTTAAAGCAGTTGGTGCTAATTTTGAAACTTTAAAGTATGAAGAATTAATTGATAAAACTGCTGAATTTTTATCAAATGAAAAGGCAATTGGTTGGTTTCAGGGTAGAATGGAATTTGGACCTAGAGCTTTGGGTGGCAGATCTATTTTAGGAGATCCTAGATCTGATAAAATGCAAAAAAATTTAAATCTTAAAGTAAAATATAGAGAAAGCTTTAGACCTTTTGCTCCTTCAGTTCTGAGAGAGGATTTAACAGATTGGTTTGAGATAAATGTTGATAGCCCCTACATGTTATTAGTTGCAAATATCAATCAAAGCAAAAAGATAGAAATGAACGATGAACAAAAAAATCTTTTTGGTATAGATAAATTAAATATAAAGAGATCAGAAATTCCTGCAGTAACTCATGTTGATTATTCAGCTAGAGTTCAAACTGTTACAAAAAATACAAATAATCGTTACTATGATTTAATTTATAAATTTAAAGAAAAAACAGGCTGCCCTATAATTATAAACACATCATTTAACGTGAGAGGTGAGCCAATTGTAAATACTCCAATAGATGCTTTTAATTGTTTCATGGGAACCAAATTGGATTATTTGGTTATTGGAGACTGTATTTTAGATAAGTCAAAACAAGATCCTAATCTCAAAAAAGACTATGCAAAAAAATTTGAATTAGATTAAATTCATTAATATGCAAATTATTAATGATGATGGATGCAGTTGGATTAATGATTTAAATCCAAGATTAAATATAAAAGTTCTAGATAAAAATGAAGAATGTGAATGGCTTATTATAGGAGCAGGCTATACAGGATTATCTGCAGCAAGAAAATTAGGTCAACTTTATCCTGGTCAAAAAATATTTTTAGTTGATGCTCAGCTAGCAGGAGAGGGCGCTAGTTCAAGAAATTCAGGCTACTTAGTCGATACAACACTTAATGATGGTTTTACTTCTAATAAAGAATTAGAAAATTATAGAAAAAAAGCAGATATCTATAAATTGGGAATAGATGCTATTAAAAAATTTATTAAAGAATATCAGGTAGATTGTGATTGGAATGAATGTGGAAAGTATTTTGCATCATCAAAGCAAGAAGATAGAAAAATATTAGAAAATTTTTCAGATACCTTATCAAAATTAGGTTTTGAACATAATTTGCTATCAAATAAAGAACTTAAAAAAAGATTAGGTACCAATTTTTACAATATTGCTCTTCATACAAAGGGGGGGATTTTATTACATCCAGGTAAATTGGTTAGAGCCATGATCGATACATTGCCAGATAACATAAATCTTTATGAAAATTCCTCATTATTAGACTGGAAAAAGAAAAATGATACAATCATTTGTAAATTTAAAAATGGTTCAATTAAAACTAAAAAAATTATTTTTGCTACAAACGGATTTCTGAAGTCTTTAGGAATAAAATCAAATTATAATTTTCCTATTACTTTAACAGCCAGTATGACAAGATCTTTATCAGATGAAGAGTTTATATCTCTTGGTGAACCTAAAGAGTGGGGAGTTTTACCTGTAAGACCAATGGGTGCTACTATTAGGATGACTAAAGATAGAAGAATTTTAATCAGAAATACTGCAGAACTTTATAATCCTCATCAAATGTCAAAATCTGAATTAATCAAAAGATCATTAAAACAAAAAACTGGAATTAAAAAAAGATTTCCAGAATTATCTGATGATATTATTAAATCTTCTTGGTCAGGTATTGTTTCAAGAACAAGAAATAGTTCTCAAATTTTTGAAAAAATAGATGACAATATATTTGTTGCAGGTTGTTATAATGGCTCTGGTATTGGAGTTGGCACTTTATTTGGAGAGCAAATAGCGATCAAAGCAAGTAATGAAAATACAAAAGAGATAGAAACTATTGAAGCAAGAAATAAACCTACTTGGCTTCCTCCTGATCCAATTTTAAGTTTAGGAGTTAGAGCAAGGTTGATTTATGAACGTTTCAGAGCAAAATCTGAGATTTAGATAATTTTAGCTTTAACGGATCCAAGTTTTTCTATCTTTCCTGAATACATACCTTTTTTTATTATAGGAACAACGCCAACTGTTGATCCAGTAAAAACATAGAAATCTTTGTTTAACTTTGTTTTATCTTTTTTAACTTTGTTTAAAACAAATCTTAAAGAGTTAATTGGATTTATATAAACAGCATTTGTATTACCATTCACACTATGTTTAGTTTTTTTGTTAGAAATATTTGTTTTTAAATTTCCTATGTTAATTTTTTTAAATTTATTTTTTCGACCTATTACAAATTTAATATTTCCTCCAAAATCACTACTTAAATCGCCAAAAGAAGTAATACCTTTTCTTTTTTGTCTATACCCAACAACTTCAATACAAGGTGCCATGTGCGAAATATATTTTTTAACATTCTTATTAGTTATTTTACCTTTCAAAGAGAAAAAATTTTTTTTGATTAAATAACAAACCTCAAGTTCAATTCCTAAAGTATATTTATTTATTTTTACTTTCTTACCATTTTTAATTAAATTTTTTTTGAAAACAGATGCAATAAATGGCTCTTTTTCTTTAAGTTTTTTCATTAATGGTATTCCTGTTCCACCAGCTTTAAAACCTATTACTGGATCTTTAATTTTACTTTCACATAGTTTTCTAAATTTATCTGCTTCGGTTAATTTTTTTGTAAATTTGCTAGGAATAGCTGAAATGATTTTGTTTTTAACAAACGCATTAACGAGTTTATCAGATATTTTGTCCTTAATAGTTTTTTTCATATAGTCTTATTAATTTAACACAGACATTGGATCAAGTCTCGTTTGAAACCAATTAATTCTAAAATCTAAATGGGGTCCAGTTGATCTTCCTGTTGATCCTACAGTTCCTATTATATCTCCCTGATTGATTTGATCACCAACTGAGACGAGAACATTTTCTAAATGAGAATATATTGTGGATATCCCGTGACCATGATCCATTATAACTGTACCTCCTGTATAATATAAATCATCTTCAGCCATAGTAACTACACCCGAACCAGAAGATTTAATCGTCGTTCCTTGTTTAGCAGCAATATCTATTCCATAATGTGGCCATCTCGGTTTTCCATTTAAAATTCTTTGACTACCATAAACACCACTGATTATTCCTTCAACAGGCATGATAAATTTTTCTTTAAAAAATTGTAGATCTGAATTAATTGCTCTTGCTTCTCCAATTGCATTATTTTCTTTTTTAATTCTTTTATAAACAGACTCAGGTGGAGTAACTTTACTTTCTGCCAAACCATCTATTCTTTGTATATTATATTTTCTCTTTAAAACTTTTTTTATAGTTATTGATTTTTTTCCATTAATAATTTTTGTAAATGATAGGTCGTATTTTTGATCTCGATCTATACCAAAGACAAAAAAACCATCTTTTGAAACTTTAACTTCTTTTTTTCCAACCAAAATTTTAGCATTAGGGTCAGTTTTACCTAATATAAAATGACCTTGTAGAAATTTACCTTGGAATTCAATAGCGTTTACTGGTGATATAAAAATTAAAAAAACAAAAAAAAATCTATAAATTATTGAGCTGTCCATCCACCATCTATAATTATTGATGTTCCCGTAATCATTGAAGATGCTGATGAAGCTAAAAAGCACACTGTTGTGGCAACGTCACTTTCTGTAGCTGCTTTACCCATAGGGATATTTCCAAGAGCTAATTTTTTAAATTTTTTATTTTTAAAAAAGTTTTTAACCATTGGCGTTTCAACAAAAGTAGGTGCAACTGTGTTAACTCTAATATTTTTTTTAGCTAATTCGACACCCATTCCTTTTGTTAATCCTTCAATTCCAAATTTAGTCATATTGTAAACATTTCTACCACCCATACCCACATGACCAAGCTGTGATGACATATTTACAATTGAACCAGGTCTTTTTTTATTTTTAAGCATTTTTTTTACAACAAGTTGTGCCACGTTAAATGCTGCTTTTAAATTTAAATCTACAAGATAATTCATACTTTTTTGTTTAATTTTTTCAAAGGGTTCTGGAATGTTAGTTCCTGCATTATTTACCAATACATCAATAATTTTAATTTTATCTAATTTTTGTTTTAAATCTTCATAGTTCATTACATCGCACGAAACCTTAATAATTTTCCCTTTAACTTTTTTAATATCCTTTTCTAATTTATTTAAATCTGATGGAGTTCGACTTAAAGCTATAACTGTTGCCCCTGCTTCAGCTAGTGCAATAGAACAAGCTCTTCCCAATCCTTTACCTGCACCAGTAACTAAAGCGTATTTGTTTTTAAGATTTATTTTTTGAAGATACATTAAAAGAATAATATTTTAATATCTGTGTAAATCAACTCAACTGCTACAATTAAAATGGCTAACAATCCAAGCCAAGCTATCCATCTATATTTTTTAATCCATCCAGAAATTAAAGTTGCTGCAGTTGCCATTAAAACTATTGATAAAACTAATCCAAATACAAGTAGTCCATAATGTTCACCAGCTGCTCCAGCAACACCCAAAACGTTATCTAAACTCATTGTAAAATCTGCCAATAAAACTGTCCAAATAGCCTTTAAAAAACTAGAATTGTCTACTTTAACATTCTCTTCTGTATCAGAGCCTTTAATTACATCTGTATAAAGTTTGTAAACGATATAAAGTAATAACAATCCCCCAATTAATCTTAGACCAGTGATTTGTAGCAGATAGGCTGTGAGTAGTGTTAGAATTATTCTTAAAATTACAGCACCACCAATTCCCCAGAAAATAACTTTTTTTCTTTGTTCGGGTGGAAATTTAGATGCAACCATTCCAATTATAATTGCATTGTCTCCAGCTAAAACTAAATCTATAAGAATAATTTGAGTTAATATTGCTATTTGTTCAGGTGTAAAAAATTCTGCAAACATTATTGTTGTAGTATCATGTCTGCACCTTTTTCTGCAATCATTATTGTTGGTGCATTTGTATTACCTGAAGTGATGTTTGGCATTATCGATGCATCTATAACTCTCAAATTATTAATACCTCTAACCTTAAGTTTTTCATCTACTACAGACATTTCATCTTGACCCATTTTACAAGTTCCAACTGGATGAAAAATAGTTTGTGCATAATTAGAAGCTTCTTTAACTAACTCCTCATCATCATTTAAATGAATGCCAGGTCTGTATTCTTCAGGGGTATATTTTTTAAAAGTTTCAGACTCCATTATAATCTTTCTGGTTAACTTAAGTCCTTTAGCTGCAATCATTCTATCGTGATCTGTTGATAGATAGTTTTGTTTTATTTTTGCATAAGTTCGTGAGTCTTTATCAACAATGCTAACATGGCCTCTACTTGTCGGTCTGATATTTGAAACAGTAGGAGTAAATGCATGGAAATCATGATTTTTTGTTGCTCCCAAAGTATCCATACTCATAGGCTGAACATGCCATTGCAAGTCTGGTAGTTCTAAAGATTGATCGCTTTTAGCAAACATACAAAGTTGACTAGCACCCATAGTCATCGGGCCGCTTCTTTTAAAAACATATTCTAGGCCGATCATCAAATTTCCAAATAAACTATTTATTTTTTTATTTAAGGATTTTAATCCATTAATTTTATAAATGGGTCTAAGCATTAAATGGTCATGTAGGTTTTCTCCAACCCCATTTAAATTTTGTACAATATCAATACCAAGATTTTTTAATTTTTCAGGATTTCCTATTCCAGAAACTTGTAAAATTTGAGGAGAGCCAATAGCTCCTGATGAAATTATAATTTCTTTATTTACTTGTACTTTTTTTAATTCATTTCCTTCCCAATACTCAACTTCTTTAGCAGTTTTATTTTCAAAATTTATTTTTTTGACATGTGAATTTGTTAAAATTTTTAAATTTTTCCTGCTCTTGATTGGGTTTAAATATCCAACAGCAGTACTACATCTAAAGCCGTCCTTTTCAGTTACCTGGAAATAACCACAGCCATGATTATCACCAGTGTTAAAATCTTTTGTTTTTGGAATACCAAATTCCTCGGCAGCATTTTGAAATTCATCCAAAAGAGGTAGATGTATTCTTTGATCTGAAACAGATAAAGGGCCTCCAACTCCATGGAACTCATCTTTTCCTCTTTCTTGGTTTTCTGCTTTAATAAAATAAGGCAAAACATCATCCCACCCCCAACCTGTGTTACCTAATTGTCTCCAAATATCATAATCTCTGTGTTGACCTCTTATATAAAGTAGACCATTGATAGAAGAACTACCTCCTAAAGTTTTTCCTCTAGGATATCTAATAGAAATGTTGTTCATGCTCTCATCAGGTTCTGTTGTGTAGCACCAATCAGTCTTTGGATTGTGCATTGTTTTGAAATAGCCAACAGGAATATGTATCCAAGGGTAATTATCTTTGCCACCAGCTTCAATTAATAACACTTTATTTGAAGGATTTTCAGACAACCTGTTAGCAAGCACACACCCTGCAGATCCCGCTCCGAGAATTATAAAATCAAAATTATCCATTAATTAGAACTCTTATAAATTAAATTTTTTTTATTTGTAATATTTCTGTACACAAAATTCAAATAATCCAATATTAGCACTTGTTTTAGATTTCATTTTTTGACAAGCTTTCGTTTTTAAAAATAAAGAGAGGGAAACAAATGAAAAAAATCATTTCAATGTTATTTGCAGTTGCTATGGTATTTGGATTTATTTCAAATGCTAATGCTGCAAAAACACTAAAATGTCAGACAGTTCTTAACACTAAAGCCGATGAAGTTAAAATGTTAAAAGACTTTACTGACACTGTTACAACTTTGACAGGTGGATCTCTTAAGTTTGAAATAATGCCTGCAGGAGCTGTTGTTGGTGTAAAAGAAACTTTAGATGCTGTTGATAAAGGACTTATCGACTGTGGATTTGCTTGGACACACTATTGGTCAGGTGATCACCCTGCCGCTATGTTATTTGGTTCGCCAGTAGCTGGTGGTGGTGTTGGTATTGACAACATCGCATTCTTATCATGGTTTCAATATGGTGGAGGAAAAGAGCTATACGACAGACTATGGAAAGAAATGGGAAGAGATATTAAAGGATTTATGATTCAACCAGTTGGTCCTGAAGCTTTAGGTTGGTTTCCAAAACCAATTAAAGATATGGCTGATTTTAGAAAATATAAATTCAGAACTCCTCCAGGAATTCCAGGACAAACTTATAAAGATATCGGTATAGCATCTGTTGCTATGGGTGGTGGAGATATTCTACCAGCTTTAGAAGCAGGTACTATTGATGCTGCTGAATGGTGCTGTCCAAAGCCAGACTTAACTTTTGGTTTTCAAAAAGTATTAAAGCACTACTATTTACAAGGTTTACACCAAGTAGTCGTAAATGCTGATTTTTATATTACTGGAAAAACATATGAAGCTATGAGTGCTCATGAGAAGAAGTCTCTAGAAGTTGCAGCAAATGCATCTCTAGCGAAATCTCTAAGTTACAGAATCTATGAAAACGGAAAAGCTTTAAGAGAGCTTACCGAAGTTCATGGTGTGAAATTAGAGGATACTCCTTCAGATTACTTTACTGAATACATGGCTGCAGCTAAGAAAAGTTTGGAAACAAACGCTGCAAACAATGCATTCTTTGCAGAAGTATGGGACTCTATGAAAGAATTTGCTGATATCGCAGTTCCTTTCTGGAGTGGTGCTCAAATGTCTAATGCGAAGCTAGGAATGGCTCACGCAGCAACATTAAAGTAATCCAATAATTAATCTTTAATTTATTAGAGCGGACTTATCTGTCCGCTCTAATTTTTTTTTAAAAGAATTATTTATGGCAGAAGAACCTACTAAACTGGATATATCTGATGAAATGATTGCTGAAAGGCGAGGTGGTTCTGGTAAAATGCCAAGTGACATGCCATCTTGGATGGCAAGCTCAATTGTAAATATTGATAAATTTAGTAAGTGGGTTGGTAATATTGTTTGTTGGATTTTAGTGCCACTTATATTTGCAATGACATATGAAGTCTTTGCAAGAAAATTATTTCATGCTCCAACTATTTGGGCTTATGATATCAGCCGATTTTTATATGGTGCTCTCTTTATGTTAGGTGCTGGATATGCACTCTCTAAAGGCGTTCATATAAGAGCTGATTTTTTATACAGGAATTTTAAAACTAAAAATCAAGGTCTAATAGATTTTTGGTTATACATTTTATTTTATTTCCCAGGCTTAATTGTGTTCCTTTATATGACCATTGGTTATGTGGGAGAGTCTATCCAAAGAGGTGAGAGAGGAATGGATACCACTTGGATGCCATATATGTGGCCAATAAAAACCTGCCTACTAATTGGTATTATATTTTTACTAATCCAAGGTATTTCAGAATTATTTAAAAGTTATTGGGCTGCTACAAGAGGGAAGTGGCCAGGAGAAGATGAATGATAGCTGAATTTATTAATCCAGCATACTTAGGTTTTATTTTAGTTGGAGTAATGTTGTTTGCTATCTTTGTTGGATTTCCTATTTCATTCACATTAATTTTCTTAGGTTTTGTATTTGGTTACCTAGGATTTGGTAAATTAGTCTTTTATTTAATGACCCTCCAGTTTTCGATGGTCATGACTGAACAAACTCTCGCCGCTGTCCCGCTCTTTGTTTTTATGGGCATTATGATGGAACAAGCAGGATTGATGGAAAGATTATTTTCATCGTTTCAAATGATGCTGGCTAGAGTAAGAGGTGCGTTATATTATGCTGTTTTGTTTGTTTCAGTTATCTTCGCAGCTGCAACAGGAATTGTTGGTGCCTCAGTAACTATTCTTGGAATAATGGCTGCAAAATCAATGAATAGATCTGGTTATGATGTAAGACTTGCAGCTGGAACAATTACTGCTGGTGGAACCTTAGGAATTTTAATTCCACCAAGTATTATGCTTGTTGTAATGGGTCCAATTATGGAAATTCCTGTAATTGATTTATTTGCTGCTGCTATAATACCAGGAATTCTTCTTGCTAGTTTATACGCTGGGTACACAACAATAAGATGCATGATAAACCCTAAACTAGGTCCTGTAATCCCTGAAGAAATGAGAGCAGCAAGTATGAAAGAGGTTTGGATTGAATTCTTCTTAGGTTTGGTTCCTCCTGCAGCACTCGTCTTCGCAGCATTAGGAAGTATTTTATTTGGTTTTGCAACGCCAACAGAAGCAGCTGGTTGTGGTGCAATGGGTGCATTGTTACTTTCATTAGCATATAAAAAATTAACTTTATCTAAACTACAAGAAGCCTTAGTTAAAACGTTAGAGATTACAGCTTTAATTATGGTTCTTGTTGCTGCTTCAAACTTTTTTGGGGCAGTATTTGCAAGACTTGGCACTCCAACTTTGTTGACAGAATTCTTGCTAGGATTAGAGATGAATAAATATTTAATTTTAGCAATTGTAATGGTTGCAATATTTTTATTAGGTTGGCCATTGGAGTGGGTACCAATTGTCATGATTATTGTTCCAATTCTTTTACCATTAATTGAAGCTTTAGGTTTCAATCTAACTTGGTTTGCAATTCTAGTTGCGGTCAATCTCCAGACCGCCTGGCTATCTCCACCCGTAGCACTATCTGCATATTTTTTAAAAGGTGTAGTTCCAGAGTGGGATTTAAAAGATATTTATTACGGAATGATGCAATTTATGGTTCTACAAGTAATAGGTTTAATTTTAATAATTATATTTCCTCAGATTGCCCTATGGCTACCAACTCTCTTATATGGACAGTAGTATTTATTAGTTTAAAATAAAATTAGTGAATCAGCCAAAAGTAAAATATTCTCTTTCTAATTGGGACTTAGTAACAGTTAATCCAAATTATAAAACCTGGAATTGGAAAGATTTATTTTGTTTTTGGAGTGCTAATGTGCAAAGTGTAATTGGTTTTTCTTTAATATCCTCGCTATACTTAATGTATAGTTTAAATATATTCGTAGTTTTTTTTGGAATAATATTAGGATCTTTTTTTGTTTATTTATTTTCAAACATCATAGGAAAACCTTCCCAAAAATTTGGTTTACCTTTCGCAGTATTGTTAAGATCCTCACTAGGATTTAATGGTGCTAAATTTTTTGGATTTATCAGAAGTTTGGTTGGAATTTTTTTATTTGGTATTCAAACATATTTTTTGTCTAAAATATTAGTTTACTTAATAAGAATTTTACTTTTTACAGTTGATGAGTCTATTTTATATCAGAATATATTTATATTTTATTATTTTGGTCTTAATATTATTGATTGGTCTGCAATAATAATAGCAATTATTTTTCAAACATTGCTGTTTAGTATTGGCATTCAGTATAATAAAAAATTAATTAATTTTTCAGCGATAACGGTTTATGTTGGCATGCTTATTTTCTTCTTCGTTGTTTTATTAAGTGATGTAAAAATAACCACTGAAGCTTTTTCAAATATTTTTAATCTCAATAATTTTTTAGATGTTAATAATTTAGCACCTTTATTGACAGTTGCTGGAACGATATTTGCCTATTTTTCAATATTAATTATTAGTTTCGGTGATTTTTCTAGGTATGTAAAAAATGAGCAAGAATTAAAAAAAGGAAACTTGAGTTTAATTTTAAATTTAATTATTTTTTCTTTTTTGTCTGTTTTCATTGTTACAGGCTCTGATGTTTTTCTTAATCAAAAATTTTCAGATATAGATAGAATTTTTACCAATCCAACAGATATAGTGGGAAAGTTTGACAATATACAAATAACAATAGTCGTTTTATTTTTTATTATAATTGCCTCAGCTTCTACAAATTTGGTTGCCAATTTCATCCCATCTCAATACTCTCTAATAAATTTTGCTCCTTCAATATTAAGTTTAAAAAGTGCTAGTTATTTAATTGCTTTTTTTGGTTTGTTGATTGCAATATTCTGGCTGACTATATTGAGCCAAATAGGAATTTTATCATTTGTTGATACTTTTGGTGCTTTCTTTGGTCCTTTATTTGGAGTAATGGCAGCTGACTATTATCTAATTAAAAATCAAGAATTAAGTAATAAAGATTTATATTCTATAGATAAAGATAGTGCTTATTATTATTCGGGTGGTTGGCATATAAAAGGTGTTTATTCTTTAATTTTAGGATTTATCTTTTCAGCGTCTACAATTTGGAATACTAATTTAATGTTTTTACAATCCTACGCTTGGATAATAGGTGCATTTGTTGCCTGGATAACATACTACTTGTTAGCAAAAAAATAATTTTAATGCACACATTTGATTTTGAAAATAGAACAGCTGTAGTTACTGGTGGAGCTCAAGGCTTTGGTTTAGATGTTGCAAAAAGATTTTTAGAGTCTGGTGCTAAAGTATTTATATGGGATATCGATGAAAAGCTTCTTAAATCAGCATTTGATGAAGTAAAAAACCCTAACTTATTTTACAGTGTCGTTGATATATCAAATTATCAAGATGTAGAGAAAAACGTTGCAGACATAACCTCAAAATCAAATATAGATATTTTAATCAATAATGCTGGGATAACAGGTCCTACAGGTCCTTTATGGGAGTATGATGTCGATATGTGGAATAAAATAGTACAGATAAATTTAATGGGTACTTTTAATTGCTGTCGAGCAATTGTCCCAAATATGATTAAAAACAACTATGGAAGAATTGTTAATGTAGCTTCTGTTGCAGGTAAGGATGGTAATGCAAATGCAAGCGCTTATAGCTCAGGAAAAGCTGGCGCAATTGGGTTAACGAAAGCTTTGGGTAAAGAATTAGCTGACAAAGATATAGCTGTAAACGCTGTCACCCCAGCAGGTGCTAAAACAAGAATTTTAGATCAAATGAGTAAAGAGCATGTACAAAGAATGCTGTCAAAGGTGCCAAGAGGAAGATTTCTTGAAATACATGAGTTTACCTCACTAGTTTGCTGGCTTTCTTCACAAGAAAACACTTTTTCTACAGCTGCGGTATTTGATATCAGTGGTGGTAGATCCACATATTAGTCTTAAAAATTTGAAACTATTTTTCGATCATTATTTTGATTTTTAATAGAATTTTTACTCATAACTGGCGCTAAAATGATTATTGACCAATATATAAGAAGCATAAACACATAAATTATTTTCATACAACTTATTTAACAATAAATTTTGAATTTAGAATGTTGAAATTGTGACTGAATATTGAATTTATAAATAATCTATCTATAAGAAGAACATGTTAAAAATTTTTTATGTTTTTATTACATCATTAATTTTTCTTAGCTCTGCACATGCAGAAAATGTAAAAGTTTTTGAATTTACTGAAAAAGAATTATCAGCACTTGAGATCCGTAAAGTAAGAGGAGCGGATAATAAAACAGTTTATTCTGTTGGATCAAATGAAAATGGTAATTATTTAAAAGCCGTAGCAGATAATGCTGCTTCAGGCCTAGGAAAAGAGATCAAAATTGACCTAAATAAAACACCTTTTATCAATATTACATGGAAAATTGAGAAAGACCTTCGTGGAATTAAAGAAAATACGAAAAAAGGACATGATTATGCTGCCCGAGTTTTTGCAATTAAAAAAACTGGAGCTACACCTTTATCAAATAGAGCAATTAATTATGTTTTTTCAAGTAATAGTGAAGTTGGTGAAAATAGACCCAGTCCATATACAAAAAAATCAATAGACAATGTATTAGCAACTACTAAAGACAATTTAAATGAATGGGTAACAGTAAAAGCTAATGTTAAGGAAGATTTTAAAAAATTTCACGATTTAGATGTAATTGAATTAGATGGCCTAGCTATAATGGCTGATACTGATAATTCTAAAATGAAATCAATTTCTTATTTTCAAAATATTTATTTTTCAACAGATTAATTAATATTTTAGATACTTTTTTAACCCAAAACTTAAAAATGATAATAAAATAGCTGCGATAACATCAGCGATTGGAATTGCATTTGGAAATCCAAAGTTCCATAAAATTACTCCGATTAACCAAATTATATAAATTTTCATAAAAGATATTATATCTTAGTTTCTATTAAATTTTTATTTATTTGATATTATTTATTTATGCATAAAAACTTTACCCATAATGTTAAAGTGTATTATGAGGATACAGACGCTGGTGGGGTCGTGTACTATGCTAATTATTTAAAATATTTAGAAAGAGCTAGAACTGAAGCGTTATCAAATATTGGATTAAGCAATACAAAAATAAAAAATGATTTTGGTGCTCTAATAATTGTTAAATCGTGCAATATTGAATATAAAAAATCTGCATATCTAGAAGATGATTTACAAATTAAATCTTTTGTTGAATCTATTTCAAAAACTTCTTTTTTAATGAAACAATCAATATTTAAAGATGAGGAATTGATTGTAGAAGCTAAAATTCATCTAGTGTTTATAAACGAAAAATTCAAACCAGTTAAAATTCCAGAAAAAATTTTATCAGAATTTAAACCTTATACTTCTAGTTCATAGTTATTTTTCTAGCTTTTTTAAATAAATCTACAATCATTTTTTCAGATACAAGCTTAGTATTTACATTTCTGGGGCTAGGGTGGTAACAGGCAATTAATTTAATATTTCCTGGAAGTAAATAGGATTTTCCGTGAATAAATTTTATCTTTTTTTTTAAGTTGTATTTTTTTTTATAAAAATTAACACAATTATCAAATGCCACTTTTCCTAATGCAATAATAGTTTTTAATTTTTTTAAATTATAAATCTCGCTATCAAAGTATTTTGAACAATTATTAAGCTCTTCTTTTTTAGGTTTGTCTCCTGGAGGAACACATTTTAAAATATTAGTTATATATGTTGATTTTAATTTAAGACCATCATTTTGATTTTCTGAATTTGGTTGGTTTGAAATTTTAGCTTTAAATAAACATTTAAATAAAAAATCTCCAGATTTATCACCTGTGAAAGCTCTTCCTGTTCGTGTGCCCCCATGTGCTGCTGGAGCCAATCCAATTATTAAAATTTTTGCATCAATTTCACCAAAACCTGTAACCGGTTTTCCCCAGTAAGTTTCATTTATATTTTGTTTTCTTTTTTCTGTTGAAATTTTTTTTACAAAATTAACAAGCCTTGGACATTTTTTACATTTAAGAATTGTTTTATTTAAACTATCTATTTTAATATTCATAAATGAAAATTTTAAATTATTTAGTCATAATATTTATATGTATTAATCCATCAGTTAAAGCAGATTCAAATAAAACATTAATTAATGAATTACAAAAGGGTGGAAAATTAATTTTCATAAGACATGCTTATGCTCCTGGTGGCGGCGACCCAGATAATTTCGATATTAACGATTGTTCAACTCAAAGAAATTTAAGTAATAGTGGTAGAGTTCAATCACAAAAAATTGGTAATTTTTTTAAGAAAAACAAAATTTCAATTGGAAAAGTTTATTCTAGTGAATGGTGTCGATGTAAAGAAACAGCATCTATTGCCTTTAAAGAATATGAAACTAAAAATTTTCTAAACTCATTTTTTAGCGCAAAATTTGCCAATAATAGAAAAAAGCAAATTGTTGATTTTGATAAATTTATTAGTAATTGGGATAAAGATCAAAATTTAGTTTTTGTTACACATTATGTAGTGATTTCTGAAATTTTAAATTATGCACCATCATCTGGAGAGATTGTTGTTTCGAATAAAAGTTTAAAAGTTATTGATACTTTAGAAATTGAATATTAAAGTAAACTATCATGTCTTCTAAAAGAGCAATGAGACAAGCACAAAAACAAGCATACGCAAAGCATCGTTCAAATATTACTAATAGTAGATTTGAAATTAAGAAAAAATTTATTACCAAAAACAAAGAAGAAAAAAAAAATAAAAACTAACTTTCTTGATCGAATTTTTCTATTTTTTTACATGTAGAGATTTTAGATAAACTTTCGACATCATTCAAAACAGCCTTAACAAATATTTCTGGATTATCTTTTTCAAATAAAATTTGAGTATAAAACTGAGGATACCCATGTTTTAATGTAAGTATTTTTCCATTTTCCTCATAAATATTTCTCACATAGGAGTTTCTCTTTTTAACGCTTAAATCGGTGATCTTATATTTTTGATAAGTTTTTTCATTATAAACGTAATTACGTGTCATAATTAATTCATTAAGATTTAAAATATATTCATTTTTTAAAAAACCGTCCTCTTTATGATCACATTTGCTCAACACAATTATTTCTGAGTAAGAATTAAAGGATATAAAAAAAAATAATAAAAAAAATATTAAAAACTTATTTTCTCTCATTCTTATCTACAAAAAATAAAGCTATAATAAATATTACAGTCCATGCAAATACAGACAATGTTTTAAAAGGAGTGGTATCTGCTCCCCAAACATCAAAGAATAAAGCACCAATAATTATACCTATAGCGTAGATAATACTTACAATTTTAACTTTACTCATATTTTATACTACTCTTTGATTAAGTTTTTCTTGAAAAGAGACATGCCATTCTTGATTTTATATGAATACGATTCTTTAAAACTTTCAAGTTGCCAACCAGTCAGCCTTTTTTCAATTTGAATTATATTTTCTTTTTTCCAATCATCAGTTGTTTCTTCAAGCTTCCAAAGTCGTTTTTCATCATTACTTCTTCCACAACCATAACAATAGCCTGTTGTTGGATCAGTTTTACAAATACTTATACAGGGTGAAATAATCATTTTTTATAAATTAGTATAAATTTTATTAGATAAATAGTTAATTTTTTAACAATTGTCATTGGACAAATAGTTTCAATAATATATAAAACCTCGTAATTTGTGGGGCGATGGCGGAATTGGTAGACGCGTTGGTCTTAGGAACCAATATGGCAACATGTGAAGGTTCGAGTCCTTTTCGCCCTACCATAAAATATTATGAAAGTTACAGTAGAAAATAAAAAAGGTTTAAATAAAGACCTTAAAGTTTTTATCGATAAAGAGACAATGAACTCTTATATGGATGAAAAATACGAAGAGATCAAAAGCACTGTTAATCTTAAAGGATTTAGACCAGGTAAAGTTCCAAAAGAAATTTTAAAAAGACAATTTGGTAAAGCAGTTTTTGGAGAAGTTTTAGACAAAGTTTTAAAAGAAACATCTACAAAAGCATTAGAGGAAAATAAAATTAAACCAGCTGGTCAACCAAAGCTTGACTTAAAGACATATGGCGAAGACAAAGATCTTGAGTATGTTTTGTCAGTAACGGAATTACCAAAAGTAGAAATCAAATCTTTAGAAAAAATTAAATTTGACGAATACACAGTCAAAATTGATGATAGTGAAACAGATAAAAGAATAAAAGATATAGCTAAAAACCAACCAAATTTTAAAGAAGTAAGCGCAGATACAAAAGCCAAAAAAGGTGATTTAGTCTCATTAGACTACAAAGCAACAGTTGATGGTAAGGATTTTAAAGGAAGTGAAGGAAAGAATACCCAGCTAACTCTAGGTAAAGATTTATTTTTAAAAGGTTTCGATGAGCAATTGATTGGAGTTAAGAAAGATGATGAAAAAATTGTAGAAGCAACTTTGCCAGAAAATTTCCC
Source organism: uncultured Pelagibacteraceae bacterium (assembly GCA_902571425.1). Classification (GTDB taxonomy): domain Bacteria; phylum Pseudomonadota; class Alphaproteobacteria; order Pelagibacterales; family Pelagibacteraceae; genus Pelagibacter. The sequence goes on from CACGBZ010000004.1 coordinate 77,608, forward strand.
AGAAAAAGAATTAGTAAATAAAAAAGCTAAATTTAATTGTAAAATTTTAAGTGTTAAACAATCAGAAGAAGTAAAAATTGATGATGATTTTGCAAAAAATTTAGGAGCAAAAGATTTAAAAGATTTAAAAACATTAATTTCAAAACAAATTAATGATGAATATAAAAATTCTCTAGATCAATTGTCTAAAAATCAAATTTTAAAAGAAATAGAGAAAATTAAAGTGGATGAAGTCCCAGATAACTTAGTTGAGGAAGAAGTTAAAATTCTTTCACAAGGTATGTCTGAAGAAGAAGCAAAGAAAAATAAAAAAAATTTTGAAGATAAAGCAAAAACAAGAATTAAGACTGGATTAATCTTAAATGAGTTTGGTGAAAAAAATCAAATCAAAGTATCAGAGCAAGAAATTCAAGCTGAAGTTCAAAAACAATTAAGAATGATGCCTGGGCAAGAAAAAATGATTATGGATTTTTATCAAAAAAACCCATCAGCATTAGCGAGTTTAAGAGGATCAGTATATGAGGAAAAAATTTTAAATTTAATTAAAGAAAAAGGTAAAGCAAATAAGAAAGAAATATCAAAAGAGGAAGCTGAAAAGATTCTAAAAGAAGCTCATAAGCATGATCATGAGCATAGCCATGGAGAAGAAAAAAAAGAAACTAAGAAAAAATCAATTACATCATCTGCTAAAGAAACAAAACCTGCAACTAAAAAGGCAAAATCGAAGCCAGCAACAAAAAAGACAAAAAAAGTTAGCAAAAAGTAATCTCAAGTTGTATAAGTAGAACGAATCAACTTATGACAACAAAAATATCAGAACACATGAGTAATCTTGTGCCAATGGTTGTGGAACAATCTAGTAAAGGTGAAAGAGCTTACGATATTTATTCAAGATTATTAAAAGAAAGAATTATTTTTTTAACAGGACAAATTAACGATAACGTTGCATCATTAGTTACTGCTCAATTATTATTTTTAGAAGCTGAAGACCCAAAAAAAGAAATTTATTTATATATTAATAGTCCAGGAGGTTTGGTCACAGCAGGACTTGGTATCTATGACACAATGCAATATGTAAAACCAGATATCTCTACTTTATGTATCGGTCAAGCGGCATCAATGGGTTCTTTTTTGCTTGCAGCTGGCACAAAAGGAAAAAGATTTTCATTACCAAATTCAAGAATTATGGTTCACCAACCATCAGCAGGTTTTCAAGGTCAGGCAACTGATATTGAAATTCACGCTAATGAGGTTTTGTCTCTAAAGAAAAGGCTTAATGAAATTTATTCTAGACACACTGGAAAAAGTGTTGATGAAATAAAATCTGCTCTTGAAAGAGATAATTTTATGACAGCAGATGTCGCACAATCTTTTGGTCTTATTGACGAAGTAGTAGAAAAAAGATCTTAATACACAATATATTGAGTCTTCATTATTCGAAACTTGATTAGTGTGAGTCATCTATAATAAAGTAATTAAATTGATTCGTTAAAAAAATTAAAATGACAACAAATAATAAAAATATTCTTTACTGTTCTTTTTGTGGCAAGAGCCAACATGAGGTCAGAAAACTAATTGCTGGTCCAACTGTTTTCATTTGTGACGAATGTGTTGAGCTATGTATGGATATTATAAAAGAGGAGAGCAAAGATACTTTTGTAAAACATCAAGATGGTCTTCCATCTCCAAAGGAAATTTGTTCAGTATTAGATGATTACGTAATTGGTCAAGCTCACGCTAAAAAAGTATTATCGGTTGCAGTTCATAATCATTACAAAAGATTAAATTATGAGAGCAAAACTAGCAAAAATGTTGAGCTATCGAAATCCAATATACTTTTAGTGGGTCCTACAGGTTGTGGAAAAACATTGCTTGCACAAACTCTTGCTAGAATTCTAGACGTGCCATTTACAATGGCTGATGCAACCACTTTAACAGAAGCTGGTTATGTTGGAGAAGATGTTGAAAATATTATTTTAAAATTATTACAAGCCTCGGACTATAATGTTGAAAAAGCTCAAAGAGGAATAGTCTATATTGATGAGGTTGATAAAATTAGCAGAAAATCTGAAAACCCATCAATTACAAGAGATGTATCTGGTGAAGGTGTTCAGCAAGCTCTTCTTAAAATAATGGAAGGAACAGTTGCAAGTGTTCCTCCTCAGGGCGGCAGGAAACACCCTCAACAAGAATTTTTACAAGTAGATACCACGAATATTTTATTCATTTGTGGTGGTGCGTTTGCAGGGCTTGATAAAATAATTTCTCAAAGAGACAAGGGAACTTCAATTGGTTTTGGTGCAGACGTAAAAAATACACAAGATAAGAAAACTGGTGAATGGATGAAAGGTTTAGAGCCAGAAGATTTATTAAAATTTGGATTGATACCAGAATTTATTGGAAGACTTCCAATGATAGCAACACTTGAAGATTTAGATGAAAAATCTTTAATAAAAATATTACAAGAACCAAAAAATTCTTTAACAAAACAATATCAAGAATTGTTTAAATTGGACGGTGCTAAATTAACATTTAAAGAAAACGCTCTGAAAGAAATAGCGCAAAAAGCAATTAGCAAAAAGACTGGAGCTAGAGGCCTGAGATCAATTCTAGAAAATATTTTATTGAAAACAATGTACGATCTTCCAAGTCAAGAAAATATTGAAGAGGTTATTGTTGATGCTGGCGCAGCAAAAGGACAGTCTCAACCCATTTTAGTTCATGCTAAAGGAGATAATAAATCGAAGCCAAATAAGACCACAGCGGCTTAATATCCTTAATAAATAGCAAAAACCTATTGCATTATAAAATATAATATCCATATTATTCTCATGGACATCAAAATTTCACTTCCTTTGTTACCACTAAGAGATATCGTGGTTTTTCCTAGTATGGTTATTCCTTTGTTTGTAGGAAGAGATAAATCTATTTCAGCTCTTAACGAAGTGATGAAAAAAGATAAAAAGATTATTCTTGTTACACAAAAAAATTCAGAAATTGATGATCCTAAAAAAACAGATATTTTTATGCATGGTTGTGAAGGAAGTATTTTACAATTATTAAAATTACCTGATGGAACAGTTAAAGTTTTGGTTGAAGGAATTAAAAGAGTAAAAATTTTAGATTTTAAAGACAATGAAAAATTTATAACTTGTGATTATGCTCATCATCAAGACATTTTGCCTAAAGATGAGGATTTGTTTCCCTTAGCAGCTACAGCTTTAAGAAGATTAGAAAAACTAACCTCTATAAATAAAAAAATTTCTACTGAAACAATTAATTCAATTAAACAATTAAAAGATCCTTCACAGATTGCTGACAATATTGCATCTCATATAAGTGCTACTATTTCAGAAAAACAACAAATTTTTGAAACTGTAGATGTAAAGAAAAGGTTAAACGCTATCATAAAAATAATGGAAAATGAGACGAGCATTATTGGTGTTGAAAAAAGAATAAGAGGTAGAGTTAAAACTCAAATGGAAAAAACTCAAAGAGAATATTATCTAAATGAGCAATTAAAGGCTATCCAAAAGGAACTTGGAGAAATTGAAGACGGTAAAGATGAAACATCAAGTTTAAATAAGGCAATTACGAAGGCTAAAATGCCAAAAGAAGTTGAAAAAAAATGTCTTCAGGAATTAAAAAAGTTAAAAAATATGAGTCCAATGTCTGCAGAAGCTACTGTTGTAAGAAATTATTTAGATTGGATGACAGAACTTCCTTGGCATAAAAAAAGTGAAGTTGATATAGATTTAATTAAAGCTTTGGATATTCTTGATAAAGATCATTTTGGATTAGAAAAAGTTAAAGAGAGAATAATTGAATTTTTAGCTGTTCAAAAAAGAATGGAAAAAATTAAAGGTCCAATTTTATGCTTAGTTGGACCACCAGGTGTTGGAAAAACATCATTAGGGAAATCAATCGCAAAAGCTACAAATAGAGAATTTGTAAGGATGTCAGTAGGAGGAATGAGAGACGAGGCCGAAATAAGAGGTCATAGAAGAACTTATATAGGATCTTTACCTGGCAAAATTATTCAGATGATGAAAAAAGCTGGAACTAAAAACCCTCTAATTTTGTTAGACGAAATTGACAAAATTGGAAATGATTATAGAGGAGATCCATCATCAGCTTTATTGGAAGCTCTAGACCCTGAGCAAAACACAACATTTAATGATCATTATTTAGAAGTTGATTATGATCTTTCAGATGTGATGTTTGTAACAACAGCTAATACACTAAATATTTTACCTCCTTTATTGGATAGAATGGAAGTTATTAGATTAGCAGGTTATACGGAGGATGAAAAAATCAGTATTGCTAATAAATATTTATTACCTAAACAAATCAAAGATAATGGTGTTAAAGAAAAAGAAATGAAATTAGATGAAGATATTATAAGAGAAGTCATTAGAGGATATACAAAAGAGTCAGGTGTAAGGAATCTTGAAAGAGAAATTTCTAAACTTGCTAGAAAAGTTGTTAAAAAAATTGTTGCAGGTGAAGAGAAAGAAGTTGTAATTAATAATAAAAACTTATCAGATTTTTTAGGCGTTCCTAAGTTTAAGTTTGGAGAGCTAGAGTCTGAGAACAGAGTAGGAATAGTAACTGGACTTGCTTGGACAGAATATGGTGGTGAGATTTTAAAAATAGAGACTGTCACAATGCCCGGAAAAGGTAGAATGCAAATCACTGGTAAGCTAGGCGATGTAATGCAAGAATCAGTTAAAGCTGCAAAATCTTTTGTAAGGTCAAAATGTTTAGAGTATGGAATCATACCTCCCATATTTGAAAAGAAAGATTTTCATATACATGTTCCTGAAGGAGCAACACCAAAAGATGGGCCATCAGCTGGTATTGGTATGGTAACTTCAATTGTTTCATCAATAACAAACATTCCTGTAAGAAGAGATGTTGCAATGACTGGTGAAGTAACTTTAACAGGCCAAGTATTGCCAATAGGTGGGTTGAAAGAAAAATTATTAGCTGCACATAGAGCTGGGATAAAAGAAGTTTTAATTCCAAAAGAGAACGAAAAAGATCTAGTAGATATGCCTAAGAAAATTATAGACGATATTAAGATCACACCAGTTGAATATGCTGATCAGGTTATAAAAATAGCTTTAACAAAAGAACTTAAACCAACAGAGTGGGTTGAAGTAGATATATCTAAAAAAGACGATAAATCACAAGCTAGTATTCAATAATAATTAATTTACATTATTTAAGCGTTGATGTATGAAGTAGCTTTGTTTTGGGCGGTTAGCTCAGTTGGTAGAGCATCTCGTTTACACCGAGGGGGTCAAAGGTTCGAGTCCTTTACTGCCCACCAAAACGTATAAGTGGGGGTGTAGCTCAGTTGGTTAGAGCGATCGCCTGTCACGCGATAGGTCGAGGGTTCGAGTCCCTTCACTCCCGCCACTTTTGCGCATTTTTTAATGTTAATATTAATAAAAATGTGACGTATCAGCCCTTCAACAACAGATAAAAACTGATATATAGATCTCCATGTTATCTGATTTTTTAAAAGATTACTTACCAATAATAATATTTTTAGTATTAGCTCTAGGCTTAAGTTGTGCTTTTGTGGTTGTAAACTTTATTCTATCACCAAAAAAACCTGATCCTGAAAAACTTTCAGCTTATGAGTGTGGTTTTGAACCTTTTGAGGACTCTAGGATGGAATTTGATGTGAGATTTTATTTAGTTGCAATCCTGTTTATTATTTTTGATTTAGAAATAGCATTTTTATTTCCATGGGCAATATCTCTTGGAAATATTGGATTATTAGGTTTTTCATCAATGATGATTTTTTTGTTCATACTTACAATAGGTTTTATTTATGAATGGAAAAAAGGTGCTTTAGACTGGGAATAAAAATTATAAACCACAATGAATAACAAAATAGATCAAGTTCCAGAGGAATTTAAACAACTTGCAAAAGATTTTAGCAAGAATGGTTTTATAACTACATCACTTGATAATTTAATTAACTGGTCAAGATCAGGATCACTTCACTGGATGACTTTTGGATTAGCATGTTGTGCTGTTGAAATGATGCAAACAGCTATGCCGAGATATGACTTAGAAAGATTTGGAGCAGCTCCAAGAGGTTCGCCAAGACAATCAGATGTTATGATAGTTGCAGGAACTTTAACAAATAAAATGGCTCCAGCTTTAAGAAAAGTTTATGACCAGATGCCTGAACCAAGATATGTGATTTCAATGGGTAGTTGCGCAAATGGGGGTGGATATTACCATTATTCATATTCAGTTGTTAGAGGTTGTGATCGAATTGTTCCTGTAGATGTTTATGTACCAGGATGTCCTCCATCAGCAGAGGCATTATTGTATGGAATACTACAATTACAAAAAAAAATTAGAAAAAAAGGATCTTTTATTAGATAGTTATGAAAAGTTTAGAAGATCTAGAAAAAAAAATTAATTCTGAGTTAACTACCAAAATTAACAATACAGAAATTAAACATAACCAAATTTATATTGAAACAGATAAAGAAGATATGGTCGATGTCGCTATATTTTTAAAAACAAATCAAGATACTAAATTTAGACAACTAATAGATATAACAGTTGTTGATTACCCAGAACAAAATCAAAGGTTTGAAGTAGTATACTTGTTTTTAAGTCATGAATTTAATCAAAGATTGATTGTAAAATATTCAATTGCCGAAAATGAAGTTATTCCATCCTTAACTAGCATTTTTCCATCAGCAAACTGGATGGAGAGAGAGGTTTTTGATATGTATGGGGTATCTTTCAAGGATCACCCGGATCTAAGAAGAATACTAACTGATTATGGATTTGAAGGTCACCCATTAAGAAAAGATTTTCCATTAACTGGTCACTCAGAAGTAAGATATAGCGAAGATCAAAAAAAAGTAATTAGTGAACCAGTAAAGCTTGAGCAAAATTATAGAAATTTTGATTACGAGAGTCCTTGGGAAGGAACAAAATATATTAAAGAAGAAATTGAAAATAATGACAAAAAAAATTAAAAATTTAAATTTAAATTTTGGTCCACAGCATCCTGCAGCTCACGGTGTTCTAAGATTAATCTTAGAGTTAGATGGTGAAGTAGTTGAAAAAGCAGATCCTCACATCGGTTTACTTCATAGAGGAACAGAAAAACTTATAGAAAATAAAACTTATATGCAGGCAGTTCCCTATTTTGATCGTTTGGATTATGTCGCTCCAATGAATCAGGAGCATGCTTTCGCACTAGCTGTAGAAAAAATACTTCAAATAGATGTACCAATTAGAGCGCAATACATAAGAGTTATATTTTGTGAGATTGGGAGAATCTTAAGTCATATTTTAAACGTTACAACTCAAGCTCTTGATGTTGGTGCTCTAACTCCTTCTCTTTGGGGTTTTGAGGAAAGGGAAACTCTAATGACATTTTATGAGAGAGCTTCAGGATCAAGACTTCATGCGAATTATTTTAGAGCAGGAGGTGTTCATCAAGATTTGCCGAAAGGTTTAGAAGAAGATATTGCAAAGTTTTGTGAAACATTTCCAAAAATAATTAATGATTTAGAAAGTTTGTTAACTGATAATAGAATTTTTAAACAAAGAAATGTAGATATAGGAGTGGTCACAAAAGAAGACGCCTTAGATTATTCTTTTTCAGGAGTTATGATTAGAGGGTCGGGTGTTCCATGGGATTTAAGAAAATCTCAACCTTATGATTGCTATGCAAGTTTAGACTTTAAAATTCCAGTTGGAAAAAATGGAGATTGTTACGACAGATATCTATGTAGAATTGAAGAAATGAAAGAAAGTGTTTCAATTATCAAACAATGTCTTGCTAAAATGGAAAAAGGTCCAATCAAATCATTAGATGGCAAGATTAGCCCTCCACCTAAGGCAGAAATTAAACAATCAATGGAAGCTTTAATACATCATTTTAAACTTTTCACAGAGGGATACAGAGTTCCAAAAGATGAAATTTATGCAGCTGTTGAGGCACCAAAAGGAGAATTTGGTGTTTACTTAATATCTGATGGATCAAGTAAACCTTACAAATGCAAAATAAGAGCACCAGGTTTTTCACATTTACAATCAATGGATTATCTAATTAAAGGTCATATGTTAGCAGATGTTCCTGCGGTATTGGGTTCTTTAGATATTGTTTTTGGTGAGGTAGACAGATGAGTTTAAGAAGACCCGCAAAAGATCAACCAGAAAGTTTTGAATTTAATGCGTCATCATTAGAAGCAGCAAAAGCAATTGTTGCAAAATATCCTGAAGGTAAACAGCAAAGTGCTGTAATGGCTTTACTTTATATTGCTCAAAAACAAAATAATAATTGGATACCATTAGCTGCAATGAAGTACATCGCTAAGTTTTTAGATATGCCGTATATTAAAGTTTATGAGGTAGCTACTTTTTATACAATGTATAATTTAGCTCCTGTAGGCAAATACTTTGTTCAAGTATGCACCACAACACCATGTATGATAAGAGGTGCAAATCAATTAGTTGAGGCCTGTAAGGAACAAATTTCTGAAAACGAATGTGAATTATCAAATGATAAAAGCTGTTCTTGGATGGAAGTTGAATGTTTAGGGGCATGTGTCAATGCTCCAATGATGCAAATTAATGATGACTATTACGAAGATTTAGATAAACAAAAAACTTTAGATATTTTAGATAAAATTTTAAATGGAGAAACTCCAAAACCTGGTTCATATAGAGGAAGAGTAAATAATGAACCAGAAAATAACAGGAAAACTTTAATGGACTTAAAAAATGCTTAAAGATCAAGATAGAATTTTTCAAAATTTATATAATGATAAAGGCTCAGATGTAACTTCGTCACAAGAGAGAGGTGATTGGGAAAACACAAAAGAAATTACTGAAAAAGGAAGAGACTGGATAATTAATGAAATTAAAGAATCTCAGTTAAGAGGTCGAGGTGGGGCGGGATTTCCTACAGGTTTAAAATGGTCATTTGCTCCAAAAGAAGTTGGATCTAGACCACATTATTTAGTTATTAATGGTGATGAGTCTGAACCAGGAACTTGTAAAGATAGAGATATTTTAAGATTTGAGCCTCATAAGTTAATAGAAGGTTGTTTGATTGCATCTTATGCAGTGCAAGCACATGTCTGTTACATTTATATAAGAGGTGAATATTTTGTTGATGGTCAAAAACTTCAGGCTGCAATAGATGAAGCTTATGAAAAAAAACTATTAGGTAAAAATGCAGCAGGTACTGGTTGGGACTTAGATATTTACATTCATTATGGTGCTGGTGCATACATTTGTGGAGAGGAAACGGCTTTATTAGAAAGTATCGAAGGTAAAAAAGGACAACCTAGATTAAAACCACCATTCCCTGCTCTAATTGGTCTTTATGGATGTCCAACAATTATTAACAATGTAGAAACTATAGCCGTAGTCCCAACAATTCTTAGAAGAGGTGGAAAATGGTTTGCTTCTCTTGGGAGAGAAAAAAATACAGGGACAAAAATATTTTGTATATCTGGAAATGTAAATACTCCGTGCAATGTTGAGGAAGAAATGAACATTCCATTAAAAGAATTAATTGAAGTTCATGCAGGTGGTGTTATTGGAGGTTGGGATAACCTTCAAGCAGTAATTCCTGGTGGTTCATCAATGCCACTAATTCCAAAAGAGAAATGTGAAACATTAACTATGGATTTTAACTCACTTATGGCTGAGAAAAGTGGTTTAGGAACTGCAGGTATTGTGGTCATTAATAAAGATCAGGACATAATTAAATGCATGGCAAGAATTGCAAGATTTTATAAACATGAAAGTTGTGGACAATGCACACCATGTAGAGAAGGTTCTGGTTGGATGTGGAGAATGCTTGAGAGAATGGCGAAAGGAGATGCAACCAAGGATGAGGTTGACATGCTAAGCGATGTTACAAATCAAATAGCAGGACACACTATTTGTGCATTTGGGGAAGGTTCATCCTGGCCTGTTCAAGGATTACTTAGACATTTTAAAAAAGAAATTGAGAAAAGAAATAATTTGGATCCTATTGTTCAAAAGAAAAATAATATTCCATATTTAGTTGATCAACATTTACTAGACAAAAAAAATGTTTAAATTGAAAGTTAATGAAATTGAAGTTGAAGTTGAGGAAGGTTTAACTGTTCTTCAGGCTTGTGAAAAAGCTGGTGTTGAAATTCCAAGATTTTGTTATCATGAAAAATTATCGATAGCTGGTAATTGTAGAATGTGCTTAGTTGAAATGGAAAAATCCCCTAAACCGATAGCTTCATGTGCTATGCCTGCTGCTGAGGGCATGAATATTAAAACAAATACTGCTCTTGTTGAAAAAGCTCGTAAGGGAGTAATGGAATTTTTGTTAGCTAACCATCCTTTAGATTGTCCAGTGTGTGATCAAGGTGGAGAATGTGATCTTCAAGATCAGTCAATGTATTATGGTGTAGACAAATCAAGATTTAAAGAAAATAAAAGAGCTGTTCCTGAAAAAAATATGGGACCATTGATTAAAACTCAAATGACAAGATGTATCCACTGTACGAGATGTGTAAGATTTGCAACAGAAGTTGCAGGAGTTCCAGAGCTTGGCGCTATTGGAAGAGGAGAAGATATGCAGATTACAACTTATTTAGAGCAATCAATGCAATCTGAATTGTCTGCTAATGTTGTAGATTTATGTCCAGTAGGAGCCCTAACATCAAAACCTTATGTATTTGAAGCTAGACCATGGGAACTAAAAAAAACAGAAACAATTGATGTAATGGATGCAATTGGATCAAATGTAAGAGTAGATACATATGATTGGGAAGTCAAAAGAGTACTTCCAATTATAAACGAAGATATCAATGAGGAATGGATCTCAGACAAAACAAGATATGCTTGTGACGGTCTTCTACATCAAAGATTAGATACTCCATTTATCAAATACAATGGCAAATTTGAAAAGGCCTCATGGGGTGAGGTGTATAAAATAATTAAATCAAAATTTGAAAACACTTCAAAAGAAAAAATATGTGGTTTTGTTGGTGATTTAACCAATATGGAAACTAGTTATATTTTTAAAGAATTTTTTGATCGAACAATTGATACTAAAAATTACGAGTCAAGATCTGATAACAGATTTATAAATACTTCAAAAAGAGAAAACTACTTATTTAATTCTTCTATAAATGGAATTGAAGAGGCAGATTTAATTTTTATAGCAGGTTCAAACCCAAGATATGAAGCAACTATTTTAAATGCTAGAATTAGAAAAGCTTACTTAAACAATAATACAAAAATTATTTCACTTAATAATGTTGGTGATTTAACTTATCCTTATCAAAGTTTAGATGGTCAAACGCAAACTTTAAATAATATTCTTGAGGGAAATCATGACATATCTAAAGAAATTATAAATTCAAAAAAACCAATAATCATTATTGGTGAGTCTATACTTAGATTAAAGTCTTCAGATTTTTTGTTTAATAAAATGAAAGAATTTTTATCAAAAAATAATAAAATTTCAGATGAATGGAATTCTTTAAATATTTTATCAACAGATGCAGCAACAGTAGGAAATTTTGACCTTGGATTAATTAATAATGAAAATAATTTAATAAGTGATTTAAAAGAACATAAATTTGATATTGTTTATCTTGTAGGTCAAGACAATTTAGAATTTGATAAAAAAGATGAATTTATAATTTATCAAGGTAGCCATGGTGACAAAGGTGCTGAGTCCGCTGATATTATTTTACCAGGCTCTGCATATACTGAACAAGATGGATACTTTACCAATCTAGAGGGAAAAATACAAAAAGCATACAAAGCATCATATCCACCAGGCGAAGCAAAAGAAGATTGGCAAATAATAAACGAACTTGCTGAAGTTATGAATAATAGAAAATTATTTAATGATAAAGATGAATTAGAAAGCAGCATGTTTAATTATTTAAATTTACAAAAGGAAAAACAGCTAAATGACATTAATAATTCTACTAATGAGTTTCAAAATGAAACTTTAATAATCAAAGTTAAAGATTATTATTTTTCGAATGTTATTGCAAGATCATCAAAAACGATGGTTGAATGTAATAATTCTAAATTAAATCTAAAATCAACAGGTACAGAAGGTTAATATGGAATACTTGAGCATAGTTTTTCAAGAGGTTTATAAGATTTTATTCTTATTAGTTCCTGTTCTTGTTTCTGTAGCAATGATTGTTTGGCTAGATAGAAGAGTTTGGGCTTTTGTTCAAAAAAGACAAGGACCTAACGTTGTTGGTCCGTTTGGCTTATTACAATCTTTAGCAGATGCTTTAAAATATATATTTAAAGAAATCATTATTCCATCTAGCTCAAACAAAGTAATTTTTATATTGGCTCCAATAGTTACGATGACTTTAGCTTTAATCGCTTGGGCTGTAATCCCATTTAGTGCAACTCAGGTTTTGGCTGATATTAATGTTGGAATACTCTATTTATTTGCAGTTTCTTCACTAGGTGTCTATGGAATAATCATGGGCGGGTGGGCATCAAACTCTAAATATCCTTTTCTAGGAGCAATTCGTTCTGCTGCTCAAATGGTATCTTATGAAGTTTCAATTGGGGTAATAATTATAAATGTTTTACTTTGTGTTGGTTCATTAAACTTAAACGACATCGTTATTGCTCAACAAAATATGTGGTTTGTAATTCCATTATTTCCAATGTTTGTAATATTCTTTATTTCCGCTTTAGCTGAAACTAACAGACCACCTTTTGATTTACCGGAGGCAGAAGCAGAGTTGGTTGCTGGTTATCAAACAGAATATTCAGGAATGATGTATGCAATGTTTTGGTTAGGTGAATATGCAAATATTTTATTGATGTGTGCAATGGGAGCAATATTATTTTTAGGTGGTTGGATGTCCCCAATTGATGTTTATCCATTTATATTAGTTCCAGGTGCAATATGGTTAATATTAAAAATTCTTCTTCTATTCATCCTTTTTGCTTTAGTTAAGGCGATAGTACCAAGATATAGATACGACCAATTAATGAGACTTGGTTGGAAAGTTTTTCTTCCTCTTTCTTTAATTTGGGTGGTATTAACAGCTAGCTATTTATTTTATTTTAACCTTTTACCTGTGAATTAATAATGAAGATTACAAGATTTTTTAAAACAATATTAATGACAGATTTCATTGGCGGTTTGTTAATTGCTATTAAAGAATTATTTAAACCAAAAAAAACAATTAATTACCCTTTTGAAAAAGGTAAAATAAGTCCTCGTTTTAGAGGTGAGCATGCTTTGAGAAGATATCCAAACGGAGAAGAAAGATGTATTGCTTGCAAATTATGTGAAGCAGTATGTCCTGCTCAAGCAATAACTATCGAGTCAGCTGCGAGAGAAGACGGAAGTAGAAAGACTACACGTTACGATATTGACATGATGAAATGTATTTACTGTGGTCTATGTGAAGAATCGTGCCCTGTAGATGCAATCGTACAAGGTCCAAATTTTGAATTTTCAACAGAAACAAGAGAAGAACTTTATTACACTAAAGAAAAGTTATTAGATAATGGCGACAGATGGGAGAATGTTTTGGAGGCTAATATTAAAGCTGACAATATCCATAGATAAAATGATTGCACATGCTATTTTCTTTTATACATTTTCAATAATTGCTGTTGTTTCAGCTATAATGGTAACAGCCTCTAAAAATACTGTTCATTCAGTATTTTTCTTAATTCTTGATTTCATAAGTATCTCTTGTCTTTTCATAATGATTGGTGCTGAATTCTTGGGAATGATAATGCTAATTGTTTATGTTGGAGCTGTAGCGGTTTTGTTTTTATTTGTAGTGATGATGTTAAATGTAGCACAACAGAAAAATCAATGGTTTGCAGGTCAAGCAACCTCAAAACATATCCCAGTTGGTCTAATTATAAGTACATTAATTTTCTTTGAAATTATAATTGTAATAGGTGGTTGGAAATATAAACCAGAAATTTTTGATATTAATAATTCACTTGCTAGTACAAGTGTAAGTAATACCCATTCATTAGGTCAAGTTTTATATACTGATTATATCCACGTGTTTCAAATAAGTGGAATGATCCTTTTAGTTGCCATGGTAGGGGCCATAGTATTAACTTTTAGACAAAGATCAGGTGTTAAAAAACAAAGTTATATCAAGCAAATATCCAGAGAAAGATCAGAAGGTGTTGAGGTTCTAGAGGTTCAAAGTAATAAAGGAGTTAAAATAGATGACTGAGATAGGTTTAGGACATTATTTAACTCTAGGTGCTGTGATTTTCTCAATTGGAATCATTGGTATTTTTCTAAACAGAAAGAACATCATTGTTATATTAATGAGTATTGAATTGATATTACTTGCTGTAAATATCAATTTAGTTGCTTTTTCTATTTATTTAGGAGATTTGGCAGGACAAGTCTTTACTTTATTCATTCTTACTGTTGCAGCAGCAGAAGCAGCTATTGGATTAGCAATCATTGTTGTGTATTTCAGAAACTCTGGAACAATACGAGTTGAAGAAATAGATAAGTTAAAAGGATAACCATGGAATTATCGATTATATTTCTTCCACTTATTGCTTCAATTGTATCCGGTTTTTTTGGCAGATATATAGGTGATAGAAATTCTGAAATAGTAACAAGTGCTCTGGTTTCAATTTCTGCACTTTTATCAATTTATGTCCTTTATCAAGTAATCGTAAATCAATATGAAGAAAATATTGTCATAGCTACATGGATAAGCTCGGGTTCACTTGATGTAAATTGGTCAATGTTAATTGATCCATTATCAGCAGTAATGTTAGTAGTTGTAACTTCCGTATCTGCGTTAGTGCATATTTATTCAATTGGTTACATGTCTCATGATCCTCATAAGCCAAGATTCATGGCCTACTTATCATTATTCACTTTTGCTATGTTGATGCTTGTAACATCAGATAATTTTATTCAATTATTTTTTGGCTGGGAAGGTGTTGGTCTTTGTTCTTATTTCTTAATAGGTTTTTGGTTTAAAAAAGAAAGTGCAAATGCTGCAGCAATAAAAGCATTTGTTGTAAACAGAGTAGGTGACTTTGGCTTTGCTTTAGGAATTTTTTTAATATTTTATTTATTTGGAACTGTTAATTACTCTGAAGTTTTTCAACAAATTCCAACTGTTGTAGATAAAAATTTATCCTTTTTAGGTTTTGAAGTTAAAGCAATAGATCTAATTTGTTTACTTTTATTTATTGGAGCAATGGGTAAATCTGCACAGATATTACTGCATACTTGGTTACCTGATGCTATGGAAGGTCCAACACCTGTTTCTGCATTAATTCATGCAGCAACGATGGTAACAGCTGGTGTTTTCTTAGTTGTAAGATGTTCTCCAATCTATGAATATTCACCATTGATACTAAATTTTATAACTATCGTTGGAATGACTACAGCATTCTTTGCAGCAACCGTCGCTCTAGTTCAAACAGATATAAAAAAAATTATCGCTTACTCTACATGTAGCCAACTTGGTTATATGTTTTTTGCAGCTGGAGTAGGTGCATACAATGTTGCTATGTTTCACTTATTTACTCATGCATTTTTCAAAGCTTTATTATTTTTAGGATCTGGTTCAGTAATCCATGCATTTAAAGATGAGCAAAATATAAATAACATGGGAGGTGTATGGAAAAAGTTACCATATACATATACTTTAATGATAATAGGAACACTTGCATTAACAGGTTTTCCATTTTTATCAGGATTTTATTCTAAAGACGCAATTATAGAATTTGCATATTTAAAAGATAATACCACTGGTTATTATGCAGCTGGAATTGGAATAATTACAGCATTTTTAACATCTATTTATTCATGGAGATTGATATTTAAAACTTTCCATGGAGAATATAATAACAAAGAGATCAAAATAGAGGAAACTCATGAGTCCCCATTGGTTATGCTCGTTCCATTATTTATTCTCTCAATAGGAGCTGTTTTTGCTGGTTTTCTATTTAAAGGACTATTTATTGGTCATGGTGAGAATTTATTCTGGGCAGAGTCTATTAAGTTCTTAGAGCCTTTGAGTGCTGAGCACCCACCTTTATGGTTTTTACTTTTAACACCTTGTTTAGTTTTAGTATCTATTCCAATTGCTTATTACTTATTTGTAAAAAACAAAGAGCTTCCTAATTCAATAGTTTCTATAAACAAACCTTTGTATAATTTTTTAGTTAACAAATGGTATTTTGATGAGTTGTATGATGTCTTGTTTATTAAATCCTCAAAAAAACTAGGTCTATTTTTATGGAAATTTTGTGATGGAACTATAATAGATGGTTTTGGTCCTGATGGAATTTCTTCTTTTATAAAAAAATGTTCAATCAAAGCAACTAAATTTCAAAGTGGTTTTATCTATCAATATGCATTTGTAATGTTATTGGGTTTCTCTGCTTTACTAACTTTTTTAATAGTTAAATAATGAATTTTCCTATTCTTTCATCTTTAATATTATTGCCAATAGTTGGTGCTTTATTTTTATTTTTTACTAAAGATAAAGAAGGAAATAATTTAACTGCTAAATATGTTGCTTTATTTACAACTGTAGTAAATTTTTTAATTTCGATTTACCTGTGGATTTCTTTTGACCAATCAACATCTAGTTTTCAATTTGTAGAGGATAGAGTATGGATTGAAGGATTTATTAATTATAAAGTTGGAGTAGATGGTATTTCAATTTTATTTATTATTTTAACTACATTTATAACTCCCATTTGTATTATATCTGTAAATAATTCAGTCAAAAATAGATTAAGAGATTTTTTAATTGCAATTCTAATCATGGAAAGTTTCATGATAGGTGTTTTCTGTGCACTTGATTTAGTTGTATTCTATTTATTTTTTGAAGCCGGATTGATCCCAATGTTTTTAATTATTGGTATTTGGGGAGGCGCAAGAAGAGTTTATTCAGCATTCAAATTCTTTTTATATACACTATTGGGATCTGTTTTAATGTTGGTTGCAATAATTTCAATTTATTGGATTACAGGAACAACTGATGTAGTTCAACTATATGAAATTGGTATTGATGTTAAATATCAAAATCTATTGTGGTTAGCATTTTTTAGTTCTTTTGCTGTTAAAACACCCATGTGGCCAGTTCATACATGGTTACCTGATGCTCACGTTGAGGCTCCTACCGCTGGATCTGTTTTGTTAGCTGCCATATTATTAAAGATGGCTGGATATGGTTTTATAAGGTTTTCTTTAGGTCTATTCCCGATTGCATCTGAAGTATTTACACCATTAATTTACACTCTGAGCGTTATAGCAATCATATTTACATCACTGATAGCTTTAATGCAGGAAGATATGAAAAAGTTAATTGCTTATTCATCAGTTGCGCATATGGGTTTTGTAACTTTAGGTATATTCACTTTGCAACAACAAGGGATTGAAGGAAGTATAATTCAAATGATTAGTCACGGATTAGTTTCGGCAGCATTATTTTTAACTGTTGGTGTAGTTTATGACAGAATGCATTCCAGATTGATAAGTACTTATGGTGGACTAGTTTCTGTAATTCCAAAATATTCAATACTATTTATGTTATTTGCTTTGGCATCTCTAGGTTTACCTGGAACTAGTGGTTTTATTGGTGAGTTTTTAATATTAATGGGAGCTTTTAAAGATAATTTTTTAGTGGCAGTTATAGCAAGTATTGGGGTGATTTTAGGAGCTGCATACATGTTGTGGCTATATAAAAGAGTAGTATTTGGAAAATTAATAAACGAAGATCTTAAAAAAATCTTAGATTTAAATAGATCTGAATACTTTATTTTAAGTTGCTTAGCTGTACCAATCTTATTTTTTGGTTTTTATCCCGATCCATTAATAAACACTATTGAAGTTTCTGTGACCGATCTAATTAATATGCATAACTCAAATATAGCTAGTAAATAATATGGAAAATTTAAATTTAGTATTACCTGAAATTTTTATCTCACTTTCAATAATGTTTTTACTTGTTTTGGGTGTGTTTAAAAAAGATAGTTCTAAAATCATATTTATTTTGTCTTTATTCGCAATTTTAATTACAGCGATAATAACAATTAATGAAACTTTCTCTGTCAGCAGGGAAACTTTATTTAATGAAAGTGTTGTGATTGATAGTTTGTCTTCACTAATGAAAATTATAACATTGGTTGGAGGTTTTTTAGTTTTAGTTATTTCTTCAAGTTATTTAAAAACATTTAAAATATACAATATCGAATACCCTATTCTTATTTTGAGCTCTATTCTGGGTATGATGGTAATGATCAGTTCAAATGATTTAATTGTTTTTTATATGGGTTTAGAATTGCAATCATTAGCTCTTTATGTTTTAGCCACATATAATAGAGATCAACTAAAATCATCCGAAGCTGGTTTAAAATATTTTGTTTTAAGTGCATTATCCTCAGGATTATTGTTGTATGGATGCTCATTGGTGTATGGTTTTTCTGGTTCAACTAATTTTGATATAATATCAAATCAACTAAATTCTAATGAATATGTTTTAACATTTGGAATAGTGTTTATCTTAGTTGGTTTAGCTTTTAAAATCTCTGCAGTTCCGTTTCATATGTGGGCACCTGACGTTTATGAGGGATCTCCAACAACTGTAACATTATTTTTTACAATGGTACCCAAAATAGCTGCTTTAACTGTATTTATAAGGTTTTTGTATGTTCCTTTTTTAAATTTAATCGATCAGTGGCAAATGATAATTGTTTTCTTATCAATTGCTTCAATGATTTTTGGAGCAGTTGCAGCAATAGGACAAACTAATATTAAAAGACTAATTGCCTACAGTTCTATTAGTCATATTGGTTATACTTTAGCAGGATTAGCTACTGCATCTAATGAAGGAATTCAAAGTTCAATAATCTATATTTCAATATATGTTGTAATGAATTTAGCTCTTTTCTGTTGTCTATTAATGTTAAGAAGAAAGGATCAATATTATGAGGATATTAGTGATCTTTCGGGATTATCAAAAAACCATCCGATATTATCTTTATGTTTACTTGTAATACTGTTTTCTTTAGCAGGTATCCCACCCCTTGCTGGTTTCTTTGCAAAATTTTATGTTTTTATAGCAGTGTTAGAACAATCAATGTATTTCTTAGCTATAGTAGGTTTATTATCTACTGTAGTTGCAGCATTCTATTACTTAAGAATTATAAAAATCATATACTTTGATAAAGAAAAAGACAAATACGATACTGACCATAGTTTATGGTTAAAATTTTCACTTACAGTTTCAACGATATTAATCCTTTTATACTTCATATTCCCAAGTCAGTTAATAGAAGTTGTTTCAAGAATTAATATTATTTGATGAAATTAAAAAAATTTAAATTTAAAAAAGTTAAAAGTACAAACAATACTGCAATAAGAATTGTCAAAGAAACTAAATACAACTTAGGTATGGTTGTTGCTGAAACACAAGTAAATGGTAGAGGACAGTATGGAAGAAAATGGATATCATCAAAAGGAAATTTATTTGTCTCTTTTTTTAATGAATTAAATAAAACGAAACTATCGATTAATGCTATAACAAAAGTCAATTGTCTTTTAGTCAAAAAATTACTCTCGTTATTTACAAGAAAAAAAATTTTATTTAAAAAACCGAACGACTTATTAATTGATAAAAAAAAAATTAGTGGCATTTTACAAGAAATCATATTTATAAGAGATAAAAAATTTTTAATTACTGGTATAGGCATAAATATTAAAAAAAATCCAATTATAAGGAATTATCCTGCCACAAACTTGCAAGAGGTAACTAAAAAAAGTATTAGTAAATTAATTGTAGAAAATAAACTAAAACAACTTTTTGAAAAAAATTTATCTAAACTGCATAAAATTTAATAATGTATATTCTTGGTGATATTGGTAATACGGAAACAAAATTATGTATTGTTTCTAAAAATAATAAAATTTCAAAAAAAATTACTTTTTTATCAAAATCTGTAACCAACAAGCAGCTTAAAAGTTTATTTAAAAAAAATAGAATTCAATTAAATAAAATTGAAAAAATATTATTTTGTAGTGTTGTTCCAAAAACATTTTCTATAATTAATCAATTTTTATCGAAAAAAGTTAAAATAAAATGCTTTGAAGTTAAAAAATTAAACTTAAAATCACTTATAAAAATCAAAGTAGATTATAAACAGGTAGGCTCAGATAGAATTACTAATGCTATAAGTTTAATGAACAATAAAAATAATTTTATAATTTTAGACTTTGGTACAGCAACAACATTCGATGTACTAATTAAAAATACTTATTATGGAGGAATTATTGCTCCTGGAGTTAAATTATCTCTTAATACCTTGTCTGATAAAGCAACTTTGATACCAAAAATAGATTTAAAAAAGATTAATAAAGTCATAGGTAACAATACAATCTCAGCCGTCAGATCAGGCTTTTTTTGGGGTTATGCAGGTTTAATTGACAATATTATTAATTTAATTAAGAAAGAGACCGGAAAATCTTTTAAAGTAATTATTACTGGTGGATTTTCAAATTTATTTAAAAACTCAATAAAAACGAAAGCAAGTCATAACCAAGATATAACAATTAAAGGCTTATTAAAAATTTCAAAATTAATTTAACAATATGAAAGATGAACTATTATTTTGTCCCTTAGGTGGATCAGGTGAAATAGGCATGAACATGAATTTGTTCGGCTATGGGAAGCCCAGTGATCATAAATGGATTATGGTCGATATAGGGGTGACATTTGCAGATGATACTATTCCAGGTGTTGATTTAATTTATCCAGATCCTGGGTTTATAGTTGAAAGAAAAGATAATTTATTAGGAATAGTTTTAACACATGCTCACGAGGATCACATTGGTGCAATTGCTCATTTATGGCCAAAATTACAATGTAAAATTTTTGCAACGCCTTTCACAGCTGTATTAATTAGAGAAAAATTTAGAGAAAAACAAATCGATATAACTAATGATTTACAGATTGTTGAATTAAATGGAAAAGTTTCTTTAGACCCATTTGAAATTGAATACATTACTTTAACGCATTCTATATTAGAACCAAACGGACTTAGAATAAAAACTCCTGCAGGAGTTATTTTGCATACTGGTGATTGGAAGGTAGATCCAAATCCTTTGATTGGAGACAACATAAACGAAAAAAGGTTAAAAGAAATTGGTGATGAAGGTGTACTAGCAATGATTTGTGACTCAACTAATGTTTTTAGCTCCGGTAGATCAGGTTCAGAATTAGATGTAAGAAAAAATATGTTAAACGTTATGTCTCGATTGAAAAAAAGAATTATCATAACGTCATTTGCTTCCAACGTAGCTAGAATGGAGACAGCTTTTTATTGTGCGGAACAAACAGGAAGACAAATCTCTTTAGTTGGTAGATCAATGCATCGTATTTATAAAGCTGCACGTCAATGTGGATATTTAAAAAATACAATTGAGCCAATTGATCCAAGAGAAGCTAAAAATTTTTCAAGAGAAAAAATTGTGTATTTATGTACCGGAAGTCAAGGCGAATCAATGGGTGCAATGATGAGAATTTCTAGTTATGTTCATCCAGATGTTTTTATTGAAAAAGGCGATGCTGTCATTTTTTCTTCAAAAATCATACCTGGTAATGAAAAAAAACTTTATAAACTTCACAACCAACTTGTTAAGGATGGAATAGAAGTAATATCTGAAGAAACCGAGTTTGTTCATGTTTCTGGGCATCCAAATAGAGAAGACCTTAAAGAGATGTATCAATGGGTAAAACCTAGATGCGTAATACCTGTGCACGGTGAACATAGACATATGATCGAACACATTAATTTTGCAAAAGAAATGCAAGTGCCACATCCAGTTCAGGTAGAAAATGGTGATATCGTTAAGTTATATCCAGGTGAAAAACCTGAAGTATATGACAAGGCGCCAAGTGGTAGACTCTACTTAGATGGCAGTGTTAGTGTTGATCCAGATTCACAATCGATAAAAGATAGAAAAAATTTAAGTGCAAATGGATATTTAGAGGTAACTATTATGATAACACCAAAGGGTAACATACATAATGATCCAGTGCTTTCTTTTAGAGGCTTGCCAATCGAAGATAAAGATGAGTTTACTTATGGGTTAGTTGAAGAAATAGAAATAATATCAAGAACTTTTAAAGTTGGAAGTAAACAACAAGAACACAATCTTATTGATGCATTAAAAATTGCTTGCAGAAAATTTTCTAAAGAAAGAACAGGAAAAAAACCTTTTACCAATATCAATTTAGTAAGAATTTAATGAGCGCAACAGGCTTAGCTATTATCTATATAATTATATGGTGGATAGTTTTTTTTGCTATTTTACCTATTGATGTGAATCGAACAAAGACTGTAAAAATTGATGGTGAGGATCCCGGCTCACCTGAAAATCCAAAAATGCTGAAAAAATTCCTTTATTGCACTGGAATTACTACTGTCATTTTCATAATAATTTACTTATTAATTAAATTTGAATATTTAAATTTAAGAAATATGATTAATTGAGATGCTTATATCAAATTCATTTATACCAATATTAAAAAATAATCCTTCAGAAGCAAAAATTAAATCTCATCAATTGATGTTAAGAGTAGGCATGATTAAGCAAGCCTCAGCAGGAATTTATTCATGGTTACCTTTAGGTTTTAAAGTAATGAAAAAAATAGAAGACATTGTCAGACAAGAACAAAACAAAATTGGAGCTCAAGAAATATTAATGCCAACAATTCAATCCAGCGAAATTTGGAAAGAAAGTGGTCGTTATGATGATTATGGTGAAGAGATGTTAAGAATAACCGACCGTCAAAATAGAAAAATGTTATATGGACCAACCAATGAAGAGCAAGTTACTGAAATTTTTAGATCTTCAATAAAATCTTATAAATCACTCCCACAACTTATGTATCATATACAATGGAAGTTCAGAGATGAAATTAGACCTAGATTTGGAATTATGCGTGGTAGAGAGTTTTATATGAAAGATGCTTATTCATTTGATGTATCAGATGAAGAAGCTTTTTATTCTTATAATAAATTCTTTCTTTCATATTTGAGAACTTTTAAAAGATTATCTTTGACAGCAATACCCATGGCTGCTGATACAGGACCTATAGGTGGAAATTTATCTCATGAATTTATTATTCTTGCTGATACTGGAGAAAGTAAAATTTTCACAGATAAAAGAATATTCGATCTTGATAGTGATGATACTGAACTAGAAAAAACATCATTAGAGAGTATGAGGAAAAAATATGAACAATTCTATGCTGTAACTGATGAAAAGTTTAATAAAGAAGATTTTGAAAAAATTGTTTCTAAGGAAAATCAATTGATTACAAAAGGTATCGAGGTAGGTCATATATTTTATTTTAGTGACAAGTATTCAAAACCAATGGGTGCATCAGTTGATTTACCAGGGGGGAAGAAGGATTTTGTTAAAATGGGCTCTTATGGAATTGGAGTGTCAAGGTTAGTAGGGGCTATAATTGAAGCAAAATATGATGACAAAAATGAAATCATGAAATGGCCATTGTCTGTTGCTCCTTATGACATTGCTTTAATACCTATGATAAATAAAAATGACACCTCAGCTTTAGATAAAGCAAATAATATCAATATAGAATTAATCAAAAATAATATTGATGCAATCATTGATGATACAGATGAAAATTTTTCATCTAAAATTAAAAAAATGAATTTAATTGGAGCCCCGTATCAAATTATTATTGGTAAGAAAAGCGAGGGTGATTTATTAGAGTTTAAGGAAACAGGTGGAGAAACTCAAAATTTACCACTAGGTAAAATTATAGAAATTATAACTAAACGAAAAAATTCAATTTGATTTCTACTTTAGAAAAAGAAATTACTTTTAGATTTTTAAAAACCAGAAAAAAAGATGGTTTTTTGAATGTTATATCAATTTTTTCTTTTATTGGCATAAGTCTCGGTGTTGCAGTTCTTATAATCGTAATGTCAGTCATGAATGGATTTAGAACTGAATTAATTGAAAAGATAGTTGGCTTTAATGCTCATGCGGTTGTCAAACCCTACGATAAACCGTTAGCTTCATTATCAGATAAAGATTTTGCTAAAGGTGTTTTATCAAATGATGGAGAAGCAGTTATTTTTCACAAGAATGGCACTAAAGGAGTTTTGCTAAAAGGTTATTTGGAAAAAGATTTTAATGATTTGGAAATTTCAAATAATGATAGTTTTTTTGGTTCAAAAAATTTAAATGAAAATACCATTTCTATTGGTCGAGATTTAAGTAATATATTAGGATTAGATATTGGAGATGAGGTTTCAATTACTTCACCCTCAGGAGTTCAAACGTTAATTGGGTCTTTACCAAAGCAAAAATTATTTCTTATAACTTCAATATTTGAAAGCGGATTATCTGAATATGACGAAAATATTGCTTATATAAATTTAAACACTTTAGAAGATTTTTTTGACAAAAATAAAAATGATAGATTTACCGAGTATTATTTTAAAGATCCAAAAAATATAGAAAATTATAAAGCAAAACTGATGAAACTATACCCTGATGCATTTGTATATACATGGGCTGATATGAATAGTTCATTATTTTCAGCACTGAAAGTTGAGAGAAATGTGATGTTTATTATTTTATCTTTAATTATTATTGTTGCTGCTTTTAATATAATTTCAGGTTTAACAATTTTAGTTAAAAATAAAACTCGAGAT
Source organism: uncultured Pelagibacteraceae bacterium (assembly GCA_902571425.1). Lineage (GTDB taxonomy): Bacteria > Pseudomonadota > Alphaproteobacteria > Pelagibacterales > Pelagibacteraceae > Pelagibacter. Next base: position 102,364 of record CACGBZ010000004.1, read on the forward strand.
ATTGCAATTTTAAAATCTATTGGAGTTTTAAATAAGTCTATAATTAAAATTTTTTTTCTTGTTGGTGTTACAATTGGAACTTCAGCAACAATTTTTGGAATATTTTTAGGTGTAACATTCTCAATTTATGTTGAAAACATTAGACAATTTTTAAGCTCTACTTTTAATATTAGTTTATTTCCAGAGGAAATATATTTTTTAAGCAAGATGCCCTCAGAAATAAATATTTATTCTATAGTAATTATAACAATCTGTTCGATATTAATAACAATAGTAGTTTCTATATTTCCTGCGCTCAAAGCTTCAAATATGGATCCTATAAAATCACTGAAGTATGAATAATTTTTTAGAATTAAATAATATAAGGAAAAGTTTTACTACAGAAAAAAAAATTAATGTATTAAGAGGTCTATCTAGAAAATTTAGGCTAGGTAAAACTTACGCAATAATGGGACCTTCTGGTTCTGGAAAATCAACTTTACTTAATTTAATTTCTTTAATTGATAAACCAACATCTGGCACAATTAAGCTTGATAATCTTGAGATTAATTTTAATCAAAATGAAAAAAATGATTTAATTAGAGCTAAAAAACTAGGCATCGTTTACCAAGAAAATAATCTTCTTGCTGATTTTACAGCACTGGAAAATGTTTATTTTGCCTCTTTATCTCTTAATAATGATAAAAAATTAGCATTATCTAAAGCTGTAAGATTATTAAAAAAAGTTGGACTTTCAAATAGATTAAATCATTTCCCCTCTCAACTTTCTGGAGGTGAATGTCAAAGAGTTGCAATAGCAAGAGCGATTATTAATGATCCTCAAATTATTTTAGCTGATGAGCCAACTGGTAGTTTAGACATGAATACAGCTAAAGATATTTTTAAACTTTTAAACAAACAAAAAAGATCAGACAGAATAATTATATTTGCAACTCATAATAGATTTTTTGCAAAAAAAGCAGATTATCTATTGGAGATGAGAGATGGTAGTATAAAATCATCTAATGTCTGAGTCTGTCTTACAAAATTTTAATCATTTAAAAATACATACACAATATTCAATTTGCGAAGGAGCTGCTAGAATTGATGATTTGCAAGAATATTCTAAGAAAAATAAAATAAAATCCTTAGGTTTATGTGACACCTCAAATTTATGTGGTGCACTAGAATTTGCTGAAAAGATCTCAAAGTCTGGTACTCAGCCAATAATTGGAACTCAAATTAATTTTAAAACTGGAGAAACAACAGGTTTACTTCCATTGTTTGCTCTAAATGAAGTTGGATATAAAAGTATAATAGAACTTTCATCTTTATCGTATTTGGAAAACGATGAATTGTCAGATCCACATGTAGATTTTGAATTATTATTAAGCCATTCCAAAGGTGTTGCTGTATTTTCAGGAACTGTTTTTGGTTTATTTGGTAAATTATTTGATAAAGGAAAGTTTAGTGAAATTGATGAGCTTTATAATAAAATTAAAAATGCTTTTGATGACAGATTTTACATAGAGATTCAAAGACATAATGACCAAAATGAAATTGGATTTGAAAAATTTAATTTAAAAAAATCCTTAGATTTGGAAATACCTATTATTGCAACTAATGAAGTTTTTTATTTAGATAAAGAAATGCACGAAGCTCATGATGCTTTAATTTGTATTGGTAACAAGACATACGTAAATGAAAAAAACAGATTAAGATTTACTGACCAACATTATTTAAAAACTAACTCAGAGATGTCTGAATTATTTGCTGACTTACCTGAAGCTTTAGAAAATAATTATAATTTTCCATTAAGATGTAGTTATAGACCGTTATTTTCTAACCCAATATTGCCCAATATTAGCAGTGACAAAGATGGAAATGCGGATGAAATTTTAAAAAAAGATTCCATTGAAGGATTAAAAGTCAAATTCAATAAGATTTTTAATTTAAGTAATGAAAATTTAGAAAGTAACAATTCTTACAAAGAGTATAAGAACAGGCTTAATCATGAACTTTCTATTATTATAGAAATGAAATATTCTAGTTATTTTCTTATAGTTGCTGACTATATTAAATGGGCCAAAAATAATGATATCCCGGTAGGTCCTGGAAGAGGCTCAGGCGCTGGTTCATTAGTGGCTTGGTGTTTATCAATTACAGATGTAGATCCAATAAAATTTAACCTCATTTTTGAAAGATTTTTAAATCCAGATAGAATTTCAATGCCTGATTTTGATATAGATTTTTGTGAGGATAAAAGAGATCAAGTTTTTGAGTATCTAACTACAAAATATAAAGACAGTGTAGCTCACATTATAACATTTGGTAAATTAAAAGCACGAATGGTAATTAGAGATGTTGGAAGAGTTTTGGGATTAGCATATGGATTTGTTGACAGCATATCTAAGATGATACCTTTTGATCCTTCTAGACCGCAAAATTTAACACAGTGCATTGCTGGTGAGCCAAGATTACAAAAACTCATAAATGATGATCCAAGAGTAAAGAAACTTACTGATCTCTCTTTAAAATTAGAAGGTCTAAATAGAAATGTTGCTACACATGCCGCTGGAGTAGTAATAGCAGATAAAAAACTTACCGAAGTTGTTCCTTTATACAAAGATGTTTCTGCAGATTTATTATTACCATCTACTCAATTCGATATGTACTCAGCAGAAAATGCAGGTTTAGTAAAATTTGATTTTTTGGGCTTAAAAACACTTACCGTGATTAACAACACACAAAAACTTGTAAGAAAAAAAATTAAAGATTTTGATATAGAAAAAATAAATTACGAAGATCAAAAAGTTTTCGATTTAATGTCAACTGGTAAAACAGTTGGCTTATTCCAAATTGAAAGTGCTGGTATGAGAGAAGCCTTAATTCAAATGAAGCCAAATCATATTGAAGATATTATTGCCTTAGTTGCTCTATATAGACCGGGACCAATGAGCAATATTCCAACATATAATGATTGTAAACATGGGAAACAAAAACCAGATTATTTACACCCTCTTCTAGAAGATATTTTAAAACCAACTTATGGTGTAATTATTTATCAAGAACAGGTAATGCAGATTGCACAAAAATTATCAGGATTTACAGCAGGACAAGCAGATCTTTTGAGAAGAGCAATGGGTAAAAAGAAACGAGCAGAACTTGAAAAACAGAAACAAGGTTTTATTGCTGGAGCTGTTAAAAATGGAATAGCAAAAGATGTAGCTGCTGGAATTTTTTTAAAAATCGAACCATTTGCAGAATATGGCTTCAATAAAAGTCACGCTGCAGCATATGCAATTATTTCTTACCAAACTGCGTTTTTAAAAACATATTATCCAAAAGAGTTTATTGCTGCATCAATGACTATGGATATATCTAATCAAAATAAGTTAAGTGAATTTTACGAAGAATTAAAAAGATTAAATGTTGAAGTTGTTCGTCCTGATATAAATGAATGTTTTGAAGATTTTAGAACTATAGATAACAAATTTTATTATGCTTTAGGTGGTATTAAAGCTGTAGGTTTTGAGGCAATATCAAACATAGTTGAAGAAAGAAATTTAAATGGAAAATTCTTATCTATTCATGATTTTATAAATAGGGTAAATCCAAAAGATATAAACAAACTTCAATTAGAAGGTTTAGTTAAAGCAGGTGCTTTTGATAAAATAAATACAAATAGACAAGCTTTGTTTGATTCAATTCCAACTTTGATAGCTAAAAGTAAAAATATATTTGATAACAAATCTGTTAATCAGATTGATTTATTCTCAGATGACGAAAATGACCAAGATGATATTTTGACTAAATCTGAAGATTGGAAATTTGAGGAAAGATTATCAAAAGAATTTGAAGCAGTAGGTTTCTTTATTTCAGACCATCCGTTAAATCAATTTACAGAAATTTTTAGTGATTATAAAATAATAGATTATTCAAGTTTTATCTCAAAAGAGTATTTAAAAGATTCTAATATTGCTGCTACATTGTTAAAAGTTCAAGAGAGAAAAACTGCAAAAGGAAATTCTTATGCTGTTTTAAAATTAACTGATTTATCAAGTGTGTTTGAACTTTTTATTTTCTCTGACGTTTTAGAATTAAATAGAGAAATTTTGAAAGAAGGTAGTTCTTTTATTTTGACATTATTTAAAAATATTTCTAATGATGAAAATCGACTAACAAGAATTAATGTTCAAAAAATAGCCTCACTTAAAGATTTATTTAATAGCCCTATAAACGAAGTCTCATTTGATCTTAATTCTGACGAACAAATTGAAAAAATATCTAAAATTTTGCAAGATGTAGGAAATACTGTTGTAAATATTAATTTAGTTAAAGGAGATAATATCCTTCAATTCAGATTGAAAAATCCACGTAAATTAGATCGTAAATCGTTAAATCTCCTAAGAAATCAAGAAATTAAGGCAATAATTAACTAAATAATTACTTGTTATATTTAGTAAATATTTGTAAATAATTCTCAAATTAAATTAACACGCACACAGTTTTTGGTTTTATACCTCCGGTCCTTAATTGGAAATTACTGTGGTGGCTTAACCGGGAATAAATATGAAAATACCTAACGTTACAATACAACAATTACTAGAAGCAGGCGTTCATCTTGGACATAAAACTTTAAGATGGAATCCAAAAATGAAAAAATATATTTTTGGAAAAAGAGACTCAATACACATTATTGATTTAACACAAACAGTAGAGCTAACTAAGCTGGCTTTAGAAAAGGTGTATAATACCATAGCGAACAATGGAAAAATTTTATTTGTATCTACAAAAAAACAAGCATCTGAAGCCATAGCTGAAATTGCAAAAGAAACAGATCAATATTTTGTAAATTATAGATGGCTAGGAGGTATGCTTACTAATTGGGGAACAATTTCAAATTCAATTAAAAAATTAAAAAAATTGGAAACAGATTTAGTAGCAGAAAATAGAGGTTTTACAAAAAAAGAACTTTTAAAAATGAGTATTAAAAAAGATAAGCTTCAACGATCATTAGGTGGTATCGCAGAAATGAAAAAAATCCCAGATTTAGTCTTTGTTATTGATACAAATTATGAATCTCTTGCAATAGCCGAGTCTACAAAACTTGGAATTCCAATTATTGCAATTTTAGATAGTAATTCCAATCCAGATAATATCGATTATCCAATTCCAGGTAATGACGATGCAAGAAGAGCTATAGATCTTTACTGTAATTTAATCAAAGAAACAATCAATAGCGCTAAAAATTCTACACCAGCTATTGAGACAAAGGAAAACAAAACTAAAGATGATGATAAAACAAAAACTATTCAGGAATTAGATAGAGAAAAGTTAGAAAAAAAATTTTCTAAAGAAGATAAGGAGATATTAAATTAATGAGTGATGTAGAAAAAGTTAAAAAACTTAGAGAGGCTACTGGCGCTGGATTTAAAGACTGTAACTTAGCTATAAAAGAATCAAATGGAGATTTAGATAAAGCAATTGAAATTTTAAGAGTAAAAGGAATTTCAAAAGCCTCAAAAAAAATGTCTAGAGATGCAAAAGAGGGAGTTGTTGTAGTGAGTGGTGATGATAGCAAAACTTCTGTGATTGAGGTGAATTGTGAAACAGATTTTGTTGCAAAAAATGATGATTTTATTTCTTTTGTTAAAGAACTAAGTGAATTAAATAACGACAATAACTCAAACATAGAAAATTTAAAATCAGCTAAAATGAAAAATGATCAAACTGTTGATGATAATTTAGTATCTTTGATTGCAAAAATAGGAGAAAAAATAACAATTGGAAAAGCAAAAACAATTATCAATTCCGATGGGGTAAACAACCATTACCTTCATACAGTTGTAAAAGATAATGTTGCAAAATTAGCTGTTATGGTTTCTTTGGATACCAAAGATAATTCGGATGTTGTTAAAACATTTAGCAAACAGCTGTCTATGCATATTGCTGCCTCTAATCCATTAGCACTTGACTCTAGTTCAATAGATCAAGCCATTATTGACAAAGAACATGAGCTAGTTGCAGAGGAATTAAAAAATTCTGGTAAACCCGAGGATATTGCAAAAAAAATTAGCTTAGGTAAAATGAATAAGTTTAAAGAGGAAAATGCTCTTTTAACCCAAGCATGGGTGATGGAACCTAAGAAAAAAGTTCAAGATGTATTAAAAGAACTTTCTATAGCTGATTTGAAAATAAAAGAGTTTTATAGAATAAAGATCGGAGAATAAATGTTTGATGAAAAATCATACAGCCTCAAAATGGATAAAGCTATTGAGGTATTTTCTAAAGAGCTTTCATCACTAAGAACTGGAAGAGCAAATGCATCTATGCTGGATTTAATAAAAGTAGATGTTTATGGGCAACAAATGCCAATTAATCAAGTTGGCAGTATAACTACACCCGAACCTAGAATGATAAATATTCAAATTTGGGATGCTAACAATGTACCTTTGGTTGATGCTGCAATTAAAAAATCGGATTTAGGGTTAAATCCTCAGATAGATGGTCAATTAATTAGATTGCCAGTACCCGAATTGAATGAAGAAAGAAGAGTTGAACTTAAGAAACTGATAAAATCAATTGGTGAAAAATGCAAAGTTTCAATTAGAAATATCAGAAGAGAGGCAAATGAAGATTTAAAAAAACTTCTAAAAGCCAAACAGATAGGAGAAGACGAAGAAAAATCTCATGAAAAGAAAATTCAAACAATAACTGATGATCATATTAAATTAGTTGAAGATAAAGTTTCTTTAAAAGAAAAAGAAATAATGACAATATGAATCCTCTCAATCATGTGGCCATTATCATGGATGGCAATGGGAGATGGGGGATAAAATTCAAAAATTCTAGAAAAGCAGGTCATAAAGCAGGATTAATAGTAGTAGAAAAAATAATTAAGGAAACAATTAAACATAAAATAAAATTTCTAACTTTATTTGCTTTTTCAACTGAAAATTGGAAAAGACCAAAAAATGAAGTAGACTATTTATTTAATCTATTAGAAAATTTTTTAATAAATAAAATTGAAAATCTTCATAATCAAAATATAAAACTAAAAATTTTAGGTACCAAAAAATTTTCAAAAAAATTAAATCAACTTTTAAAAAAATCCGAAACAAAAACATCAAAGAATACTCAGTTACAAATTAATCTTGCATTAAATTATGGATCTAAATCTGAATTAATTGGTGCTTTTAAAAAATTAAAAAAAAATAAATCAAATATAAATGAAAAAAATATAAGCAAAAATTTACAAACCGGAAGCATTCCAGATCCCGATTTATTGATAAGGACTGGTAACACAAAAAGATTAAGTAATTTTTTATTATGGCAACTTGCCTATACAGAAATTTTTTTTGAGAAGAAATTATGGCCTGCTTTTAATGAAAAAGACTATAATAAAGTTATTAAAGAATATAAGAGTATAAAAAGAAATTATGGCACAATATGATAGCTAAAGAATTACAAAAAAGGATATTAAGTTCGATTATATTAATTCCAATTGCTATATTTTTTATTCTTCAAGAAGCATGGTTTTTTTTATTTTTTCTAAGTATTTGTTTTCTAGTTACCTCTTATGAATGGATAAAAATGAATAAAATTGTTTCTTTTAAAGTTATAGGTGTATCTTACCTTTTTTTTGCATTTATCTTTACATATCTATTAAGAGAAACATTTTCACTTGGATTATTTGTTTTAATATTAATCATTTGTATTTTCACAGATCTTGGCGGATATATATTTGGTAAATTTTTAAAAGGACCTAAATTAATTAAAATTAGTCCTCAAAAAACATACTCAGGAGCTTTTGGTGGATTTATTTTATCTTTAGTTGCTGCATTAGTTTACTCAAAATATACAGAAATAGGATTTGCTACTCATTTAAATTTTTCAATCTGGAATGAAGAGGCTGTAAGTAAAATTTATTATTTATTTGTAATGATTATTTCTTTTACAAGTCAAGTTGGCGATTTGATAATTTCTTATTTTAAAAGATTAGCAAAAATTAAAGATACTGGAAATTTGTTGCCAGGCCATGGTGGATTACTTGATAGAATAGACGGCATGATTTTTGCATTTCCTTTTTCTTATATAATTTTTAAAACAAATATTTTTAGTATCTTTTAATGAAAAAAAAAATTGCAATTTTAGGATCAACAGGTTCTGTAGGAAATAATACAATTAAAATCATAAGAAAAGATAAAAGGAATTTTAAAGTGGTTTTACTCTCAACAAATTCAAATATTATTAAGGTAATCAAACAAGCTGAAGAATTTAAAGTTAAAAATGTAATTATAACCAATACAAATAAATTTTTTCAAGCAAAAAAAAAATATAAAAAAAAAAAAATTAAATTCTTTAATAGTTTCAAAGATATAAAAAAAATATTTAAAAAAAAAGAAATTGATTACTCGATGGTTTCAATATCAGGTATTGATGGACTTGAACCAACGATAATTTTATGCAAATTTTCAAAAACTTTAGGTGTGGTTAATAAAGAATCTTTAATTTGTGGATGGAATTTAATTGAAAATCAATTGAAAAAATATAATTCAAATTTTATTCCAATTGACTCTGAGCATTATTCAATATTTTCTTTATTAAAAAATCATAAACAAGAGGAAATAGAAAAAATATATATTACTGCATCAGGTGGACCTTTTATAAATTATCCAAAAAAAAAATTTAATAAAATTGACATCAAGGACGCCTTAAATCATCCCAACTGGAAAATGGGAAAAAAAATAACCATAGACTCCGCTACACTTATGAATAAAGTTTTTGAGGTTATTGAAGCAAAAAAAATATTTAACATTTCATATAAAAAAATTTCAATTATTACACATCCTAAATCTTATGTTCATGCAATATTAAAATTAAAAAATGGGTTAACTAAAATTTTAATTCACGAACCCGATATGAAAATTCCAATATATAATTCAATTTATAATAATAAAAAATTTTTAAAAACTAAAAGATTAAATTTCAAAATTTTAAATCATCTCAATTTTAAGAGTGTAGACACAGTTAAATTTCCAGTAATTAATATTTTAAATAAATTACCTGATAAAAATTCTTTGTATGAGACAATTTTAATTTCTATAAATGATTACTTAGTGTTAAAATTTTTAAAGAAAAAAATTAGTTTCCAAAAACTTATTAAGTTAATAGTTAAATTGTCAAATTTAAAAGAATTTCAAAAATATAAGAAAATTAAACCAAATAATATTCATCAAATTTATAAATTAAGAGATTATGTAAGTTTAAAAATTAATTCTTTCAGTATATAAACAATATCTTAATGATTAAATTTTTAATTAAAACTTTTTTAATATTATTTATATTTTTTTCCAGTTTTTCATTTTCTGATACAACAGAAAAAATAGAAGTTATTGGAAATAAAAGAATTTCAAATGAAACAATAATTGTTTTAAGTCAATTAAATAATATTAATGATTTTAATGACCTATCATTAAATGATGCATTAAAAAAATTGTATGAAACAAATTTTTTTAAAGATGTTATTTTTAAAAAAAAACAAGATAAATTAATAATACAAGTAGTAGAAAACCCAATAATTGAAAATATTAAAATCACAGGAATTAAAAAGGAATCATTAAAAAATATAATTTATGATACTATTTCCTCAAAGAATAGAAATTCTTTTACAGAGATAAATTTGAGAAAAGATGTAGACCTTATTAACAATATCCTTAAATCAAATGGATATTATTTTTCAAAAATAAAAACAACTTTAAACGAAAATAAAGAACTTAATTCTGTTGAATTGAATATTAAAATTGAATTAGGAGAAAAAGCTAGAATTAAAAATATTATTTTTCTAGGAAATAAAAAGTTTAAAGATAAAAAATTGCTTGAATTAATAGCCTCAGAGGAACATAAGTTTTGGAAATTTCTTTCTAAGAAAGTTTTTTTAAATCAATCTCTTATAAATCTAGATAAAAGACTTTTAGAAAAATATTATAAAAATAATGGTTATTATAATGTTAAAATTTTAAATTCATTTGCTGAATTAGATAAAAATGGATCTTTTAAATTAATTTATAATATAGAAGCTGGAGAAAAATTTTATTTTAATAATTTTTCTTTAATATTACCAGAAGATTATAATAAAAATGATTTTCATAAAATATATAAAATTTTCAAAGATCTTAACGGTAAATATTATTCACTAAATAATTTAAATTTAATTTTAAAAGAAATTGAAAGAATTGCATCATTAAAATTATATGATTTCATTGATGCAGAAATATCTGAGGTTGAAACAAATGGTAATAAATTAAATTTTGCATTCCAAATAACTGACTCTGAAAAATTTTATGTCGAAAAAATTAATATATTTGGAAATTTTAATACAATTGAAGAAGTAGTTAGAAATAAGTTTATTGTTGACGAAGGAGATCCTTATAACAAAATTTTATTTAATAAATCGATTAACGATATCAAATCACTAGGTATATTCAAAAAAGTTGATGCAGAAATAAATCAAGGGTCAACTACAAATTCAAAAATTGTAAACGTCAATGTTGAGGAACAACCTACTGGAGAAGTATCCTTAGGAGCAGGATACGGTACTACAGGAGGTGTAATAGGTGGTGGTCTAAAAGAAAAAAACTTTTTAGGCAAAGGTATAGTTGTTGATAGTAACTTGCAATTAACAAGCGATAGCATTAAAGGAAGCATTACTTATTCGAAACCTAATTTTAATTATAGTGATAATACATTATTTACATCAATTAAATCAACTTCTCAGGATAATTTGACCACATCAGGTTACAAAGTCTCTACCAAAGGTTTTTCATTAGGAACTAAATTCGAACAATTCCAAAATTTATTTTTTAGACCAGAAATTGATTTTGAAACAGAAGATTTAACAACAAATTCCAACGCATCCTCAACATTAAGAAAGCAAGAAGGATCATATAACGATTTTTATTTTAATTATTCAATAATTTTTGATGATAGGGATAATTCATTTGACCCTTCATCAGGAAAAATCATTTCTTTTTTTCAAGAAGCACCAATTTTATCTACAAACAAAGATTTAACTAATACATTTATATACACAACTTACAAAACGTTAAATGAAAGAGATCAAATGGTTGGAAAACTTAGCTTTTATTTAAAAACAGCAACTTCTTTTGATGAAGATGTAAGAATTTCTAAAAGACCAAACATCCCTTATAGAAGATTAAGAGGATTTGAGAGGGGAAAGATTGGACCATTAGATAATTCTGATTATATCGGAGGTAATTATGTTTCAGCATTTAATCTTTCGACAAATTTGCCAGGTTTGCTCTCATCTTATGAAAATCTAGATTTTTCTTACTTTATAGATTTGGCTAATGTCTGGGGCGTAGATTACAGTGATGTTTTAGATAATACAGGAAAGATAAGAAGTTCTACAGGAATATCACTTGATTATTTATCACCAATTGGTCCATTAAGTTTTTCTTGGTCATTACCTATTTCTAAAGAGTCATCAGATAAAACTGAAACCTTTAGGTTTAACTTAGGTACTACATTTTGATGTTTAAAAATTTCTTATTATATTTTTTTTTTAGTTTGATTTTTGCAAATATATCTTATTCAAATGATAAAGTAGTATTTATTGAGATTAATTATATTTTTAAGAATTCAAACGTCGGAAAAGAATTAAATTTAAAAATTCTTGATGAAGACAAAAAATTAAATCAAGAAATAAATAATTATAGAAAAAAAATTGATGA
>CACGBZ010000005.1 GCA_902571425.1 uncultured Pelagibacteraceae bacterium
ATATAAACAATTGAGGCTTATTATTCGTAGTCCGCACAAATTTAATTAAATCATTTAATAATATAGACTTAGTTTTTACCTCTATATTTGACGATAAAATCTTATTTTTAATTAAAGAACTGAGCGATACTTGCGTTTTAATACTTTCTAATGCTAAAGGTCTTTTTAAAAAATATACTGTTGCACCAACTGTTTTTGCATAAATTTTTAGTTTGAAAGGATCTAGAGTAAATTTAATTTTTTTTAAATCTATATCTATCTTCTTATTTATTTGTGAAATTCTTTTTTTAATTTGATCATTAAAATTGTCTGTCTCTATACCTACAGTACTAAAGTAAACTGTCAAAATAATAAACACTGACAGAAGCAGGATAAAATATTTTAAAATATTATTTTTCATTTAATTTATAAAGTGATTGTTCTAAAAATTCATCGATATCACCATCTAATACTTTATCAGGACTAGTGCTTTCAAAATTAGTTCTATTATCTTTTACAAGTCTGTAAGGTTGAAGAATATATGATCTAATTTGATGCCCCCACCCTATTTCAGATTTAGAACTTTCAACATTTTGATTTTCTTCCTCTCTTTTTTTAATTTCATAATCGTATAATCTTGCTTTCAACATATTCATGCATGTTTCTTTATTTTTGTGTTGAGATCTTTCATTTTGACATTGAACAACAATTTTTGATGGAATATGTGTTATTCTAACTGCACTATCAGTAGTATTAACGTGTTGGCCACCTGCCCCACTAGAACGATAAGTGTCTATTCTTAAATCTTTTTCTAAAATTTCTATATTTATATTTTCATCTACAACTGGATAAATCCAAACACTTGCAAAACTTGTGTGTCTTCTTGATCCAGAGTCAAATGGAGATATTCTAATTAATCTATGTATTCCAGACTCTTTTTTTAACCACCCAAAAACATAATCACCATCTATTTTAATTGTTGCAGACTTTATTCCAGCCTCATCACCTCTATGTTCACTAATCAAACTTGATTTAAAATTTTTTTTATCAGACCATTTTAAATACATCCTTCTTAACATATCGGCCCAATCTTGACTTTCTGTACCTCCAGCTCCAGCATGTATTTCTATGTAACAATTTAAAGGGTCTGCTTCATTAGATAAAAAACATTTTATTTCATTTTTTTTAACTTCACTTCTTAAGTCTTTAATATTTTGTAGAACTTCTTTTTGAACTTGTAAATTCTCTTCTTCAAGCGCCAGTTGATTTAAATCATCTAAATCTTTTAGTTTTTCAATATTATTGTTTAAAGAATTAGTTAAATCTTCATAAAATTTCTTTTCTTTTACTATTTTTTGAGAATTATTTTTATCTTGCCAAAAATCGGCACTCAGCATTTGTGAATTTAAAGATTGCAGTTTTGAATGGATATTGTTTTTTTCAAAGATACTCCTGTATTTTTTGATTTATCTTTTGAACCTCTTCTTTAAAACTTTGATAATTATTATCCATTAGTAAAACTTTAATATATTATTTGAATCTAATCTATCTCTATTTGTATAAAGTACTTTTCCATCAACCACATTTTCTTTTTTAAAGACCTCGATAATAGTATTCTTTGAGTTAAATTTTGCTTTTTGACCTGTGAAAGGATCAACAACCATCATCACTGTTCCTTTAGCAGCCTTAAATGGTCTTGCATCATATTTATTTACAGAATCACTCATAAAACTTTTAAATATTGGCAAAGCAGTTTTAGATCCTGTTTCATATTTTCCTAATGGAGTTGGGTTATCTGAACCAACATACACACCAACTAGTACATTTGAGGTAAAGCCTATAAACCAAGTATCTGTATTTTTATTAGTTGTTCCAGTTTTACCCGCAATATTTAAATTTAAGTCTTTTAGTTTTTTAGCTGTACCTCTTTGGACAACCCCTTCTAAAATTGACGTCATTTGAAAAGCTGTTTCTGGAGAAAAAATTTGCACATAGTTATTTTCAATCTTTGGATAATCGTTGGTTAAATAAGAAATTTGATCACAATTAATACATTTTCTTTTATCATTATTAAAAATAGTATTTCCCTCACTGTCTTGAATTCTATCTATCAATATTGGTTCAACAAGTTTTCCTCCATTAACAAAAACTGAATAAGCAGATGTAAGTTTTAACAAAGTTGTTTCTGCAGATCCCAAAGATATAGATAAAAGTTCTTCTGGATTATCATAAATTTTTAATGCTTTTGAAAAATTAACTATTTTCTCTACACCAAGATTTTGAGCTATTCTTACTGTCATTAAATTTCTAGATTTCTCCAAACCTACCCTTAAAGTCGACGGCCCATAAAATTTCTTTCCATAATTTTCTGGTTTCCACATTTTTAAATCCTCTCCTTGGTCTAAAACTAGTGGCGCATCTAGTACTAATGATGTTGGTGTAAAGTTATTCTCTAAGGCTAATGCATAAACAAATGGTTTAAAAGCTGATCCGGGCTGTCTTTTAGCTTGTGTGGCTCTGTTAAACTCACTTTGTTTAAAACTAAAACCACCACTAAGCGCTAAAATTCTGCCAGTATACGGATCCATCACAACAATTCCGCCATTTACCTTTGGTAGTTGTTGTAAATTAAAAATATTTTCTTTTACATTTTTAACGTAAATTACATCACCAGGTATTAATAATTGATCAAATTCTTTCTTTGTCCAAGAAATACTCTGATATTCTATAACACCTTTGATATTATCTTCTGTTTCTATTTCTGCTGAAAATTTATTTGTTTTTTTAACTATTGCTAATTTCCAATTGATTGAATTTTCTAATTTATACTTTTCTAAATTTTTTTTCCATCCTGAATTGTAAACTTTATTAGTAAGTGGTCCTCTCCATCCCTTTCTTTTATCATATGATATCAATCCATCTCTAAGTGATTTTGTTGCAATTGTTTGTAAATTTAAATCTATTGGTGTATTAATATTAAAACCTTGTTTGTAAACTTTATCATATGTCAAAGTTTCAATTACACTCTTTCTCACATCTTCAATAAAATATTGAGCATCTTCTAAATAAATTTTTTTATTTTTTTTTAAATTTATTTGCTCATCTACAAGTTTTTCATACCATTCTAATGTTAAATAATTGTTTTCTAATAAATTTTTTAAAACTAAATTTCTTCTAAATTTTGCCACATCCAGATCTCTATACGGATTATATCTGCTTGGTGCTTTTGGCAAAGCTGCTAATAAAGCAGCTTCTGAATAACTTAAATCTTTAATAGATTTGTCAAAATATTCTAAGCTTGCAGCAGCTACTCCATATGCTCCGCTACCAAGATAAATTTGGTTAAGATAAAGTTCTAAAATTCTCTCTTTAGATAAAACTCTCTCTATTCTAAAAGCTAAAATTGCTTCTTTAATTTTTCGATTTAAACTTACTTCGTTTGTCAGTAAAAAATTTTTTGCTACCTGTTGAGTAATTGTAGACGCTCCTTCTAATCTTTTAGATGATAAAATATTTGAAATATTATTTATTATAGCTCTAATAACACCTTTAGCGTCAACACCTGGATGTTTGAAAAAATTTTTATCTTCGGCGGATAAAAATGCATTAATTACATTTTTTGGAATTGAATTATACGGAACAAATACTCTTTTTTCTTGAGAAAAATCAGCCACTAATTCACCGTTACCAGAGTAAACTTTGCTAGAAACAGGAGGTTTGTAATTTTTTAAAAATTTATAATCAGGTAAATCATTGGAATAAGTCCATAAGATACTTATTATCAAAATACCTGATAAAAGAATAAAAGACGTAATTAAAATAAAGATATTTTTTAAAAATTTATTCATTTTAATTTCATTATATCTTGGAATTTGTTAAAGATATGGCAAGAAAACTAAGCAAAATTTTAAAAAAATTGAATTATTAATGAAACTAACACTCACAAAATTATGGAAAAAAATTTATATATTGATGCTTCGCATCCAGACGAAACAAGAGTTGTTCTTAAATCGGGCGAAAATATTGAGGATTACGAATACGAGGGTTTAAAAAATAACTTAATTAAAAACAATATTTATTTAGGTAAAGTAAGTAGGATTGAACCCTCTTTACAGGCGGCCTTTGTTGATTTTGGAAGAGATAGACATGGATTTTTATCTTTTAACGATATTCAATCGGATTATTATCAAATACCAAAAGCAGATTTAGATAAAATTAAAGAAGAAGAAGAAAAGGCTAGAGAAAAACTTTCCAGAGAAGGAGAAGCTAAAGAAGAGGAAAATATTGCTGAAGGAAAATTGGAAATTGACGATCCTATAGAACAGATATCTGAAGAACAAATAGAAGAAGATTCAAATAATAAAGAAAATATTGTTGAAAAAGAGAATTTAGGTGATGGAAAAGAAAAAAAAAATGAAAATAGATTTAAATTTAAAAGGTATAAAATTCAGGAAGTAATTAAACCCAATCAAGTAATTCTTGTACAAGTTATAAAGGATGAAAGAGGTCAAAAAGGTGCCGCATTAAGCACATTTATTTCTATTGCAGGTAAATATATAGTTTTAATGCCTAACACCCCCAAAGGCGGAGGTATATCAAGAAAAATATTTAATCCTGCTGATAGAAAAAAAATAAGAACAATTCTAAATGAAATTGAAATACCTAGAGAGATGGGATTAATTGTTAGAACTGCTGGAAGTAATAAAACAAAAAATGAAGTAAATGAAGATCTAACTACTTTAATAAATACTTGGGGTCAAATAAAAGAAAGCGCAATTAACTCCATTGCACCTGCATTGATACATCAAGAAAGTGAAATAATTAAAAGAACTTTAAGAGATATGTTTGATGATAACACTCAAAACATAATTGTGGAAGGTAATGAGGGATATAAAAAAGCACAAACATTTATGAAAATGATGATGCCTTCTAGTGTTAAAAAAGTAAAAAAATATAGAGGTAAAGTTCCATTATTTATACAAGAAAATATCGAGCAAAAATTAAATCAAATTTTCGACTCTGAAATAAAACTTAAATCAGGTGGGTACCTTGTTATAAATCCAACGGAGGCTTTAGTATCTATTGACATTAATTCTGGAAGTTCGATAAGAGGAAAAAATGTTGAAAGTACTGCATTAGATACAAATATTGAGGCTGCAGA
This sequence comes from uncultured Pelagibacteraceae bacterium, assembly GCA_902571425.1. GTDB lineage: Bacteria > Pseudomonadota > Alphaproteobacteria > Pelagibacterales > Pelagibacteraceae > Pelagibacter. Next base: position 5,141 of record CACGBZ010000005.1, read on the forward strand.
AGAAATTGCTAGACAAATAAAAATAAGAGATTTGTCAGGTTTAATCATTATAGACTTCATTGATATGCTAAGTTATGGAAATAGAAGATTGGTAGAAAGAAAGCTAAAAGAAAGATGTAGGTCAGATAGAGCAAGAATACAAATTGGGAGAATAAGCAATTTTGGTCTCTTAGAGATGTCTAGACAAAGACTTAGAGAGAGTGCAATTAAATGGAAAGTTACATTAACAGACGAATCTTTCGCTCAAAAACTTTTAAAAATTGTTGAATTAAAAGCTTTGATTAACAAAGCTAAATTTGTTGAATTAAAGGTTTGTGAAAAAATTTCAGACTTTCTTAAAGAAAATTTTGTTAACGACTTAACTTATTTTGAAAAAAAAAACAAAATAACAATAGATATTATTAGCGATAACTCTCTTATTATACCTGAATACATAATTGATATTAAAAATAAATCCAAAAAAACAATTGAATTAATTGAATATTACGAAAAATTAAAAAATTTAGAAATTCAAATAAAGGAAGACAAAATCAGTGAAAATAAAGGAAATAAAAAAATTAATAAAAAATCATACAAGAAAAAAAGATTTTTTAAAAAAACTAAATAATTCCTTTTAATGGAGATGATGGATTGCCCATTAAAGTTTTATCTATTCTTCCAGATTTAAAAGATTGCCTTCCAGCAATAACTGCATTTTTAAATGCAAGTGCCATTTCAAAAGGTTTTTTTGCTTTTGCTATAGCGGTATTTACAAGTACTCCATCACAACCTAATTCCATTGCAATTGTAGCATCTGAAGCTTGACCTAAACCAGCATCAATAATTAACGGAAGTTTGGTTTGTTTTCTAATTATTTGAATATTGATTTTGTTTTGAATACCTAGTCCTGACCCAATTGGTGCAGCTAAAGGCATAATAGCGTCAGCACCTGCATTTTCTAAACGCTTAGCCATTAAAGGATCATCATTACAATAAACCATAACCCTAAAACCCTCTTTAGCGAGAACTTCCGTAGATTTTAAAGTTTCAATCATATCGGGAAATAAATTCTTTTTATCTCCTAAAACTTCTAATTTAACTAACCTCCAACCACCTATTTCTCTTGCTAATCTCAATGTTCTTAAAGCTTCTTTTGAATTAAAACATCCAGCAGTATTGGGCAAATATGTAATTTTTTTTGGATCAATATAATCCATAAGCAAAGGCTTATTTTTATCTGAAATATTAACTCTTCTTACTGCAACTGTTACGATTTCTGCTCCAGAAAGTTTAATTGCTTTTGCACACTCAGACATGCTTTTATACTTTCCTGTTCCAACAATTAATCTGGAATTAAATTTTTTATTCGCAATAATCAGATTATCTTTTTTCAAATTAACCACCTCCAATAAAATGAACTATTTCAATTTTATCATTTTTATTTAATTTTATTTTATTAATTTTTTTTTTATCTATTATTTCTTTATTAAGCTCAATAGCTACTTTATTTAAGGGAATTTTTAGAATTTTTAACACTACAGAAAGGTTAGAATCTTGATTTATTGATTTGATTTTACCATTTATTTTAATTTTTATTTTTTTTATTTTTTTCATCGTATATAAATGCTGAATGAATAATAAAATAATTATTATTAATGGTCCAAATCTTAATCTATTAGGAGAAAGAGAACAATCACAATATGGATCAACTACATTTGAACAACTTAAAGAAAATTGTTCTAAAAAAGGACAAGAAATTGGTCTTGATGTTGAATTTGCTCAATCCAATGTTGAAGGAGAACTTGTAAATATAATTCAAGATGCTAGGAAAAATTTTGATGGTATGATTATTAATGCCGCTGCATTTACTCATACTTCTGTGGCCATAAGAGATGCCCTAGATTTATTTAAAAAACCAATAATCGAGATACATTTATCTAATATTTATAAAAGAGAAGAATTTAGACATAAATCACTTATAAGTGGTGTCGTAACTGGAGGAATTTTTGGATTAGGTGCCGAAGGATATATTTTGGCCATAATTTCATTACAAAAGTCTTTGCAAAATGAAAATAGATAAAAAAATAATTCAGGAACTAAGTGAATATTTGAAAGAATTTAATCTTACTGAAATAGAAATAACTGAAAAAGATACAAAAATTAAAGTATCAAAAAATAATGTTTCAATTAGTAACCAGCCTCAAGTTATTTCGCCCTCAACACCCGCAATAGGTTCGCCATCTACTCAAACTCAAAATATTAAATCAGGAACTGAAATCACCTCACCTATAATTGGAACAGCATATCATGCGCCAGAACCTGGTGCTAAAAAGTTTGTTGAGATCGGAAAAAAGATTAAAAAAGGTGATACAATAATGATTGTTGAGGCAATGAAAACAATGAACCATGTTCCTTCAACAGCAGATGGTATAGTAAAAGAAATTTGTGTTGAAGATGGTCAGCCCGTAGAATTTGGTCAAACTATTATTATCCTTGAATAAATAATGTTTAAAAAAATTTTAATTGCAAACCGTGGGGAAATTGCAGTTAGAATTATTAGAGCGTGTAAAGAATGGGGAATATCTACAGTAGCTGTTCATTCAGATGTAGATAAAGAAAGTATGCATGTTAGAATGGCTGATGAAAGTGTATGTATTGGTTCTCATCAACCTGCAAATAGTTATTTAAATATTCCAGCATTAATGTCAGCAATAGAACTTACAAATGCTGATGCTGTTCATCCTGGCTATGGTTTTCTTTCGGAAAATGCGAATTTTGCAAGAATTTTAGAAGAGAATAAAATTAATTTTATAGGAGCTTCATCAAAACATATTGAAATGATGGGTGATAAAATCCAAGCGAAAAGAATAGCTAAAGAAAATGGATTGCCTGTTATTGAGGGCTCTGAGGGAGGAGTAAAAGATGTTTCTGAAGCAAAAGAACTATGTAAAAAAATTGGTTTTCCTGTCTTAATCAAAGCCTCAGGTGGAGGTGGAGGTAAAGGTATGAAAATAGTTTATAAAGAAGAAGAATTTGAAACGTTGTTTTCAACTGCAAAATCAGAAGCACAAAAATACTTTGGTAATGATGAAGTTTATATTGAAAAATTTTTTCAAAATCCAAGGCATATTGAGGTTCAAATATTAGCTGGAAAAAATAGAGCAGTTCACCTACACGAAAGAGATTGTTCGGTTCAAAGAAGACATCAAAAATTAATAGAAGAAACACCAAGTCCAGTTTTAAATGATGGAATAAGAAAAGATTTATTTGAAAGAACAGTCAAAATGGTTGCAAAAATAGGTTATATGGGAGCTGGGACTGTTGAATTTATATATGAAGATGGAAAATTTTATTTCCTTGAGATGAATACAAGAGTTCAAGTTGAACATCCTGTAACTGAGATGGTCACTGGTATTGATATAATTAAAGAGCAAATTTGGATTGCTTTTTCAGGAGAAACAGCCTTAAAACAAAATGATATAAATCCTAGAGGACATGCAATTGAATGTAGAATAAATGCTGAAGATGCTAGTAAAAACTTTCAGCCTTCACCTGGAATTATAACTATGTGTCATCAACCATCTGGATTTAGAACCAGAGTAGATGGCGCAATATTTCAAGGGTATAAGGTAACACCTTACTACGATAGTATGGTTTGTAAATTAATTTGTCATGGAAGAAACAGAACAGAGGCTATTCAAAGAATGAATAGATCTTTAGATGAATTTGTTATTGAAGGAATAACCACAACAATACCTCTACATAAAAAATTACTAAATCACAAAAAATTTATCAATTCAGATTTTAACGTTAGCTGGCTAGATAAAGATTCAATTGTTTAATAACAGTTTACAAGCCAGACATCGTAAACAGGATGATCAAAAGGTGCAATTGATGGACTTGATGAAAACATCCAACCATTAAAAATAAAAACTTCATCATTATTTTTATTGGTCAAATCTCGAACTTGAATATAAGCTGTTATTTCTGGATTATCATCAAATTCTGAATTTTTACATTTTAGACTTTTAATTGACAAATCTTTAAACTTTATTAATTCTCCATTTTTAAGTGTGAGCGAGGTATTTTTTGAACTTATTTTATCCAAAATTTTTATATCAGTAAAAGTTCCCTCTAAATTACTTTTTGAGCTTGAGTTTAAAACTAAACAAAAATAAAATAAAAAAACTAAACAGATTAATTTAAAATTATTCTTTCCAACTTGAGTATTTCTTTTTAATACCATTTTGATTTTTATTTGGATAATATGCTGAATCAGTTCCAGTTAAATTTTCTTTATGTGGTTTTTGCCATTCATATTTTTCTAAGTTATGTTTTTTCTCAATTTTATTTGGTGTAAAATGCATCCAAGAATACCATTCAACTGGAATTTTTGATGCGTCAATTGTGTTTGAATAGATAACCCATCTTTTACCGTTTTTACTCTCATAGTATTTATTACCTAGCTCATCAGTACCAACTAGTTTTCCAAAAAAAACAGTCTTTAGTCTTGTTCCAAAAGTATCTTGATTCCACCATGTGAAAATTTTTTTTAATAGTGTCAACATAATATTTTTTTATTTATTCAATTAAAAATTGTAAAAATTAAATTAGACTAAAATATGAATATGTATATAAATTAATTGATTCATTATTCAAATTAAAATTTAAATTGAGGTCAAATGGCAAAGTATTTAGTTGAAACATATTATACCTGTACATTTAAAGTAAATCATTATTTAGATGATATTAATGAGGCAGAGTTAAAAAATTTAGAAAAAAGAGATGATGGTAAATTTGAAGTTTTAGACGTTAAACTAGATAACAGAAAAACAAAAAGTTTAGATCCTAAAAACAATAAAGTGCTTGAAAACAACAAAGTAGAAGTAGTCTCTGAAATAGACAAAAAAAGTCCAATAAATAAAGAAAGTATAATAACAGGTATAAACACTGCTAACGAGAAGTCAGGTAAAAGGTTTAGCATGCCTGACAGAAGAAAAGGATATATTCAAAAAGCTACTATTGGTGACCACAAAGTTTACCTACATACTGGAGAATATGAAGACGGAAAAATTGGAGAAATATTTATTGATACCAGTAAAGAGGGTGAGCTTGTTAAAGCCTTAATGAATAACTTTGCAATTGCTGTTTCTTTAGGCCTTCAATATGGTGTTCCTTTAGATGAGTTTATAAGTGCATTTGTTGGCACAAAATTTGAACCATCAGGCAAAGTACATGGAAATGATAGAATTTTAAGTGCTACATCAATTTTGGATTATATTTTCAGAGAATTAGCTATTTCATATCAAAATAGAGAAGATCTGGCTCATACTCCTTCAATTGGAGGAAATGATGCCATCAATGCAGAAGATCAAAGTTCTGAGGATCAAAATCAATTATTGAAAATTGTAAAAGACATTACCAGTAAAGGTTTCGTTAGAAATAATTATAAAAAAAATCTAGTTGATCTTTCTGATGTAAAAATAAGTTTAAAAGGTAAAAAATAAGTTATTTTTTTGTTTTTAAGGCTAAATTTAATTCTTTCAATTGATCTGGATTTACCTCAGATGGTGCATTCATCATCAAATCTTGTGCGTTTTGGTTCATTGGAAACATTGTAACTTCCCTTATATTTTTTTCATTAGCAAGTAACATCACTATTCTATCAATACCAGGTGCTATTCCTCCATGTGGTGGTGCCCCATAACTAAGTGCATTAATCATGCCACTAAATTTTTCATCTACTTGATTTTTGTCATATCCTGCAATTGAGAAAAGTTTATACATAAGTTCTGGTTTATGATTTCTAATAGCTCCAGATGATAGTTCAATTCCATTACAAACGATGTCATATTGATAAGCAAGTATATCTAATGGGTTTTCATAATCTTTTTCACTTAATTCACCTTGAGGCATTGAAAATGGATTGTGACTAAATTCAATCTTGTTTGTTGATTCATCTTTTTCAAACATTGGGTAGTCTACAATCCAACAAAATGCGAAAACATTTTCATCAATTAAATTTAGATCTTTTGCAATTTTATCTCTTGCTTGTGCAGTAATTTTTTCTAATTCGTCTTGTTTTCCACAAGCCATAAAAATACTATCTCCTATTTCACAGTTTGTTTTTTTCATGATTTCAGCCAATGCATCTTGAGAAAAAAATTTTCCTATAGGGCCTTTTGCTGAAATATCTTTATCTTTTTCAAAAGTAAAATAAGCTAAACCAGAAGCACCTTCTTCTTTTGCCCATTTATCAATATTATCAAAAAAACTTCTTGGCTTATCTTTCGTATTTTTTGTAATAATACATCTTACTTTAGATCCAGATTTTACTAATTTTTTAAATATTTCAAATGAAACATCTTCTCTTGTAAAAATTTCGGTTATATCATTTACTATGAGTGGGTTTCTTAAATCTGGTTTATCAGTACCATATTTAAGCATTGATTCCTTGTATGAAATCTTTGGAAATTTATCAAACATCAGTTTTTTAGTTGAAAAATTTTTAAATGTATTAACCATTAATTTTTCAACTACATTAAATACATCTTCCTGATCAACAAATGACATTTCTAAATCTAATTGATAAAATTCTCCAGGACTTCTGTCCGCTCTTGCATCTTCATCCCTAAAACAAGGTGCAATTTGAAAATATCTATCAAATCCTGAAACCATTATTAATTGTTTAAATTGTTGAGGAGCTTGAGGTAATGCATAAAATTTTCCTGGATTTAAACGACTAGGTACTAAAAAATCTCTAGCACCCTCTGGACTAGATGAGGTTAAAATTGGTGTTTGAAATTCCAAAAAACCTAATTTAGTCATTTCATTTCGGATATATGAAATAACTTTAGATCTTAAAATTATATTTTCATGGATTTTTTTTCTTCTCAAGTCTAAAAATCTGTATTTCAATCTTATTTCTTCAGCATATTCTTGATCACTAAAGATAGGCATAGGTAGTTCTTTACAAGTACCTAAAACTTCATGCTTCTCAATAGCAACTTCTATTTCACCTGTATCAATCTCAGAATTGATTGTTTCTTTAGATCTATTAACAACTTTTCCCTCAACTTTAATTACTGTTTCTAATTGCATTTTCTCTAAATCAGAAAAATTTTTGTTATCTTTATCAATTATACATTGAGTAATTCCATAATTATCTCTTAAATCAATAAATAATAAATTCCCATGGTCTCTTTTTTTATTTATCCAGCCAGAAAGAGAAATTATTTTATCTACATCCCCTTTTCTTAATTCATTACATTTATGTGTTCTGTATGTATTCAATTAAACCTCTAACGCTTCTCTAATAATTTTAAAATCGATTGGTTTTTTTCTTTTTAAACTAATTTCGTCGATTTTATATATGAAATCAGAAATTTTGCCATAAGTTCTATCAATTCTCTTAATTATAAATTCAATAAGTTTTTGATCTACTGATATTTGACGATCAGAAAAATTTTTTAATATTAATGCATAAATTAAATCGTCACCAGGTTTTTCAATTTGAGATAAAATGAAATTTGTAGATCTTGAATTAAGATCATTTAGTTTAAATTTAATGTCAACAATTGGTATTGTTGAAGTTATTATCAAATATTTATTATCCTGATCTATTATATTAATAAGTGAAAATAATAAGTTTTCATTTATTTTTTCAGTTAAATCTTCAACGATAATATTTTCATATATTTTAATTTTTTGAAGAAAATCATTACTGATATCTTCTGAATTAATTTTTATTCCTTTATTTTTTTCTAAAAATATATTTATTAAGTGACTTTTTCCTGAAAACTTATCGCCTATTAAGTTTATAAAATTTTTATCCCATTTTGGCCAACTGTTTAAAAGGCCAAAAGAATGCTCGTTGCTATTTGAAACATAAAAATCCTGATCTTTAAAATTTTGCTCATAATCAAATTTAAGTATTTGTTGATTAAGATTTGTCATTTAAAACCCAAATTTTATTTTTAATTTCAAAATTATAATTTTGATCACGCATAACCTCTAAAAATTTATCAGGTGTTCCATTAAAAATAACTTTATAAAAATTATTTTTATTATCAAATTTATAAATATGAAAATTATATATCAAATCCATATCAGATAGAATTTTTTCGAACCTATTAAGTTTAATATTGTTAGAATTGTCTATAGAAATATTTAGAAATAACTTTACTGAGGTGTTAATTTCATTCTGTGATTTCCAGAAATCTTCATAAATTAATTTTAAATTATTAATAAATTTAAATATCTCTTCCTCATTATCAAAATTTACTACATTATAATTAAAATTTTTTATATTTTTTTTTTGATTAAAAATTATTTTGTTAAGTACTCTTATTTTATTATTATTTTTAAAAACAATCATAATTATGTAATCATTCATATTGTATTTATTTATAATTTCTTTGAAGTCATAAGTTTCTAAATTATTAATATTTTTTTTAATTAAACTAAAATCATCAAGGTCTTGAGTGGGTAAAATATAATTTAAAAGACTATATTTTTTATTATTCAAGTTCCAGTTTGTAAATAATTTGTTTTCTGAAAACATTGAGACTTGATTTTTGTTTTGATCAACAAAAATAGGTATGAATAATAAATTTTTTTTTATAGGTAAAGATGGAAATATATTTTTCGACTCTAGTAAATCAAATATATTTTTTTTGTTAAACGAAACATTAATTGTAAGATAATAAATCTCATCTACAAACTTTTCATCTACGATAGAGAAAGTTTCAATCATTCCCTTTATTTGATTAATCGAAGTATTTTTTAATTTTATTTGATCTTTACTTTGAACAATTGAAGAAATTAGTTCTATATAAGCCTCTACGAATCCCTCATCGATAATTTCATTTTTATTAAAATTTATTTCAAAAGGTGTGGATATTTCAACATCATTTATAGAAAATGTCTTTGAGTAGCTTTTTTCTGTGGAAAAAAAAATATTTATTAAAGCAAGAAATAAAAAAAAATTATATAAAAGCTTTAATTTACAAAGTAAAAAAATAAATTTCATAAAACATATTAATGAATAAAAAAAAATTTACCTATAAAAAAAGTGGAGTTAATATTAACGCTGCTGACAAGTTTATTGATTTCATTTCTACAGTTTCAGCAAAAAAAAGAGGCAAAAAAAAGTTTTCCAATATAGGTGGATTTGGCTCAATTACAAATATACCAAATAATTTTAAACAACCAAGAATCGTAGCTTGTACTGACGGTGTAGGAACTAAAATTGAAATTGCAAATATATTAAATAAATTTGACACTATTGGAATTGACTTGGTTGCTATGAGTGTAAACGATTTAATCGTTCAAGGAGCTAAGCCGTTAGTTTTTTTAGATTATATTTCAATAAATAAAATTGATCTTAAAAAACTTAAAGCAATAATTGAAGGAATTAATAATGGCTGCAATCAATCAGAATGTGAACTCGTTGGAGGAGAAACTGCTGAAATGCCTGATACATATGAAAAAGGTAAATTTGATATAGCTGGTTTTGCAGTTGGAGTTGTTGAAAAAAATAAAATTTTAAATAAAGAAAAAATAAAACAAAACAATTTAATACTAGCTGTGCCGTCTAGTGGTTTACATTCTAATGGTTATTCTCTTATAAGATATTTAATAAAACAAAAAAAAATAAATATTAAAAAAAATAAGTTTTTAAAATCTGAACTTTTAAAACCAACCAAAATATATGTAAAAGAAGTATTAAATTTAATTAATAAAAACTTAATTAATGGTTGTGCTAATATAACTGGAGGAGGATTATCTGATAACATCAAAAGGATTATACCAGACAAGCTCAATGCAAATATAAATTTAGATAAAATTAAAACTTCTAAAATTTTTGGTTGGCTTAAAAATAATGGAATATCTGATAAAGAAATGCTCAAAACATTTAATTGTGGTGTTGGTTTTTGTCTTATTGTTGAAAGTAAAAATCTAAAAAAATTAAATAAATTTTTTTCTAAAGAATACAAACCATATGTAATTGGAAAAATTTCTAAAGGAAAAAACAAAGTTAAACTAAATGGTTCTATTAACTGGTTACAATAGAGTAAGAACAGCTGTATTTATTTCTGGTACAGGTAGTAATTTTAAATCTCTATTAAAATTTTCAAAAAATAAAATATCTCCAATTTCTATTAACTTAATTATTTCAAATAATCCAAAAGCAAAAGGTTTAAATTATGCGAAAAAATTTAAAATTCAAAAAAAAGTGTTAAATTTTAAAAATAAAATATTAAGTGAAAAGAAATTACTTTTTCTTTTAAAAAAAAATAATATTGAAATGATTTGTCTTGCTGGTTTTATGAAAATTTTATCAAAAAATTTTATAAAAAAGTTTAAAGGAAAAATTTTAAATATACACCCCTCTTTACTCCCTAAATATAAAGGATTAAATACTCACAAAAGAGCATTAAATAATAAAGAAAAATACTCAGGATGTACGGTTCATTTTGTAAATTCTAGATTGGATTCTGGCAAAATTATTCTACAAAAGAAAATAAAAATTTCAAAAAATGAAACCGAAACTTCTCTAGCTAAAAAAATTTTAGTTCAAGAGCACAAACTCTACCCAAAAGCTATATTAAAAGTTCTTAATCTTTAAAGAAAAAATCTATTTCAATTTTAGCATTTTCAATACTATCTGATCCATGTACTGAATTTTTATCAATTGAAATTCCATATTTTTTTCGAATAGTACCTTCTTCTGCATCTTTTGGATTTGTAGCACCCATTAATTCCCTGTTTCCCAAAATTGCATTCTCTTTTTCGAGAACCATAACTACAATTGGACCAGATGATAGATAATCACATAAATCATTATAAAACGGTTTTGTTTCATGAACTTTATAAAACTTTTCTGCCTCTGATTTTTCAATTTGTATTTTTTTTTCTTTTAATATTGAAAAGCCTTTACTTCTAAACATTTCTTTAATCTCATTCTCAAGATTTCTTTCAACAGCATCAGGTTTAATAATCGATAATGTCTGTTCTAAATTACTCATAATTATCCTCTATTAGTTTGTTTAATAATCTTACTCCATAACCAGTAGCACCGCCTGAATTCAGTGCTCCGCCATATTTCGAAAAAGCCATACCAGCTATATCTAAATGAGCCCACGGTGTTTTATTTAAAATGAACCTTTGTAAAAATTGAGCAGCTGTGGTAGATCCAGCTCCACCAACGTAATTGATATTTTGCATATCTGCATTTTTTGAGTCAATTAATTTATCAAAATTTTTATTTAAAGGCATTCTCCAAACCTTCTCTTCAACATTTTCACCTGCTTTAATCAATTGATTTGATAATTTATCGTTATTTGAAAATAAACCAGCGTATTCTGATCCAAGAGAAACAATAATAGCTCCTGTTAGAGTTGCTAAATCTACTATAAATTTTGGTTTAAATTTCTCCTCTGTATAAGTTAAAGCATCAGCTAAGACTAATCTTCCTTCAGCATCAGTATTTAAAATTTCAACTGTCTTACCGCTATATGACTTTACAATATCACCTGGTCTTTGTGCATTGCCTCCAGGCATATTTTCCACAAGACCAACTACGCCGACAGCATTTACTTTTGCTTTTCTTAAAGCTAAACTTTTCATTAATCCTACTACAACTGCAGAGCCAGCCATATCATATGTCATGTCTTCCATAAATTTTGCAGGTTTTAAAGATATACCTCCTGTGTCAAAACAAACTCCTTTTCCAACAAAAGCTAGTGGTTTAGATTTATCTTTTAATCCGTTCCATTCCATTGTTACTAAGTAAGAACCCCTGATGCTTCCTTGACCAACGCCTAACAAAGTATTCATTCCTAATTTTTTTAATTTTTTTTCATCAAGAATATCTATTTTCAAACCATCTTTTCTCAATAAATTAAGTCTTTTGGCATACTCATCTGGATGAAGGATATTTCCTGGTTCTGATACCAAATCTCTTGTAAAAAAAGTTCCATCTTCTATGGCTTTGAACTTTATCTGGTCTTTTAAATTTGGTTTATTTTTACCTGTTACAGTAATTTGCATATTTTTTTTATCTTTTTTTGTTTTGTATTTATCAAACAAATAAGATTTTAATTTTAATCCATGTAAAAAATAAGCTAAAATATTTTTTGATCGATTGGATATTGTGTCTGAATTTATTCCAAAGTCATTTTGTTTTAAGTCTTTAAATTTATCAAAAAAACTTGCACCAAGATTTTCAGCATCAGAACTGGTTATATTTTTTTTTAGGGATACTAAAACTATTTTTCTTTTTGAGCTTATATCAAAAGTTAAAATTTCTCTTTTAATATCTTTTGTTTTTATTAAATCTGAAATAAAAGAAAATTCAGTGCTCGAAATCTGTTTTTTTAAAGACGAAATATTAAATTTATCATCAGCAAAATAAACTAAATTTGCTGTATTTTTGTTTAATAAATTATTTTTATATTTAATTTGAACAGTCATAAATTTTAATTACACTCAAAACGAGATGAATGCTATATATGAATAAAATTATTATATTTCAATGAAAAAATTAATTTTTAGAAAAATTAACAAGGATACCATCGGCTTTTTTCTAGTAATGTCTCTAACATTTGGTTTAATTGTTTGGACGCTCCAAGCTGTAAATTATTTGGATTATGTAACACAAGATGGACATGGATTAAAGACATACTTCATGTATACTTTACATAATTTTCCTAAAATAATTCATCGAATAATCCCTTTTGTTTTTTTCATTTCTCTTTTTTTTATCATTACAAACTACGAATTTAAAAATGAATTATTAATTTTTTGGACACACGGAATAAGTAAATTAAAATTTGTAAATAATTTTATTTTATTATCAATTTTTTTGTTACTTTTTCAGATAATTGTAGGGTGCATCGTGTCTCCTTTATTTCAATTTAAAGCAAGATTATTTTTAAAAAACTCAGAGATAAATTTTTTCTCATCTTTAATCAAAGAAGGAAAATTTATTAATGCAGTAGAGGGATTAACTATATTTATAAATAATAAAAATTTAGACAATTCGTTTTCAAATATTTTTATAGATGACTCCTCAAAATCAAATACTAGGATGATATATGCTAGTAAAGGGGTAATTGTTGATGAAGATAACAAAAAAATATTTAAACTTTATTCTGGAAAAGTAATTAATAAAGATAAATCGAAAATTAATGTATTTGAATTTGAACAAATTGACTTTAGTCTTTCTGAATATTCAACATCTACTATATTAGTTCCCAAAATTCAGGAACTATCCACAACAAAAATTCTTAAGTGTTATTTAAGTTTTTACCATTCAAAAAATAATATATTTACCGAACAATCTAGTAATTGTGAAATAAATTCAGAAAAAGTGATAAATCAAGAACTTATAAAAAGATTAATTAAACCCTTCTACATACCGCTTATAACTATTGTTTGTTGTTTTCTCGTTATACTTCCAAAAAATGATTCAAGATATTTAAAAGCTAGAAGAATAATTTTTCTTCTAGCTTTTTCAGTTTTACTCATATCTGAAACTACTTTAAGATATCTTGCTTCATCAAATTTCACAGTTTATGTATATTTAATTTTTCCATGTATATTTTTTTTATGTGCTTATATCTTTTTAATTAAAAAAATAAAAAATGTTTAAAATTTACGAAAAATATATAATTAAAAAATTTATAGAAAAATTTTTAATTATAACTTCTATATTCTTAAGTTTATCGATAATTTTGGGTGTATTTGAGGAAATTTCTTTTTTTAAAGATGCAGAAGCAAGTTTCTTTTTACCTTATTTAATGACATTGCTTAATGCACCAATTACCTTATTTGAAATTTTTCCATTTATTTTTTTAATTTCAACACAATTTGTTTTTTATGAAATTTTTAAAAAAGATGAGCTAATTATTCTTAAAATTAATGGATTAAACAATCTAAAAATAATTAAAACACTATTAATATCCTCACTTACATTAGGAATTTTAATGATTGTTTTATATTACAATTTTGCATCTAAATTAAAGTTTATTTATACGGATGTTAAAAATCAATTTACTAATGACAATAAATATCTTGCTGTAGTTAATGATAGTGGATTGTGGCTGAAAGATGAAGTTGAAGACTCAATATTGATTGTTAAATCAAAGTACATAAAAGATAATTTCCTTATTGAAGTAATAATTAATGAGTTCAATAGAAATTTTGATCTTAGGAGGACTATACAATCCGATAAAGTTGATATCAGTAAAAAAAATTGGATTTTGTTTGATCCAAAAGTTACTGAAAATAATGTTTCAAACAATAATAATTCACAAATTTACTTCCAAACAAACTTTAATGAAGAGAAAATAAACAATCTATTTTCAAATTTTTCTACTTTAAACTTAATTGAATTATTCAGTTTAAAAGAAGACTATGAAGCTTTGGGCTATTCATCTGATGAAGTAATGATTCACTTGCTAAAGCTATTCTCAACTCCTTTTTTTTATGCTTTAATGACAATTTTATCCTGTGTGATAATGTTCAATGTGAACAAAAATAAAAGTTTATTTTTTCATGTAATCTTAGGAATTTTTATTTCAGTAATGATTTATTATTTAAAATTTATATTTGTTTCTTTGGGTAATGCTGGAGTTATTCCAGCCTCAATTTCAATATTTTTACCAATAATATTTATTACATTAGCTATATCTATAGGGTTGGTGAGGGTAAATGAAAAATAAAGTCATTATTTTCCTTATTTATTTTTTATTTAATTGTAATCTATCTCATGCAGATCAATATGAATTTTATGCTACAGATCTAAACGCTTCATATTCTAACAACACTATTAAAGTTAACAAAGGAACGGCAATCTCTAAAAATAAAAATTTAAAAATTAAAGGTAATTTTTTTGAATACAACAAAAATTCAGAACTTCTAAAAGTTACAAAGGGTAAAGTATTTGAACAAATTAACAACCTTGAAATAAGTTTTGATAATCTTGAAATAGATGGAAAAAAATTGTTTCTAATTGCATATGGCAATGTGGAAATTTTAGATAAAGAAAATAAGCTAATTTTTGAAACTAGTAATATTGAAATGGATAGGTTAAATAATATTTTAAGATCATCAACTAAAACTTTTATTAAAGACAATAATGATAATTTATTTCAAGTAGACGAGTTTGTTTACAATATTAAAAAAAATATTTTAAAAATCAAAAATATCTCATTTAAAGATGTAAATGATAATAAATTATTTATTGATTCAGCTTTTATAAATACAAAATCAAAAAAACTAATCGGAAAGGATGCAAAAATAAACCTTAACAATGTTTCTTTTAATGATAAGAATGAGCCACGAATAAAAGGAGTCAGAATAAAACATGATGAAGAAAATACAGAAGTATCAAAAGGTGTTTTTACAGCATGTAAAAAAACCGATAAATGCCCTCCATGGCAACTAACCGCTGAAAAAATTACTCATAACAAAAATAAAAAAAATATAGATTATAAAAATGTGTGGTTAAAAATTTATGATGTTCCAGTAGTTTATTTTCCAAAATTTTTTCATCCAGACCCGACAGTAAAAAGACAAACTGGTTTTTTAATGCCGTCATTCAAAAGTTCTCCTAATAAAAATACCTTCTTTAGCATTCCATACTTTAAAGTATTGGGTGAAAATAAAGATTTAACTCTCACTCCAAGATTATATTCAGAAAAAAAAATAATGGTACAAACAGAATTTAGAGAAGTTACTAAAAATGGGAACTATATTAATGATTTCAGTTTGTTTAAAAATAAAAATAACTTAGATGGTCATTTTTTTCATAAATTAAATAAAAATTTAGATACCAAAAAATTTGATACATCAAGTATTGAAATTAAAATTCAACAGACCTCTAATGATACCTATCTTAAAGCTAATAAATTAGTGTCTCCAACAATAAATAATTACGATTTATTAGAAAACTCTATTAATTTAATTTTAAGCAATGAACAATCACTTATTGAGACTGACTTCATTGTTTTTGAAAATTTAAATAAAAGTAATAATGATAAATATGAATATGTTTATCCCAAATTTAATTTTGAGAGAAAATTAAATAATAATACAAAACTCAAAGGTGATTTTATATTTCAATCAAGCAATTATGTTCATAAATTTGATACAAATGTTTCTGAAAAAATTAATACAAATGACTTAATTTTTAAATCAGATTATAAAGTTACTAAGTCAGGTTTTTATAACAATTTTGAATTTAAAGTAAAAAATTCCAATACTAGTAGAGAGAATTCTAAAGACTTAAAGAATGGTGAAAATATTTATTATTCTGGTATTTATCAGCTAAATACAAGCTTGCCTTTGGTGAAATTAGGTTCAAATTTTCAAAGACTAATAAATCCAAAATTATCTTTGAAATTTAGTCCAGGTTACACAAAGAACATAAGTAAGAATTATAATCGTTTAGACATTAATAATATTTTTGACTTAAATAGGATTTCTTCTAGTGAAACATTAGAAGGTGGTCTTTCACTAACTTATGGCTCTGATTATATATTATCAAATTCAAAAAGTGATAGAGAAATACTATCTTTTAAATTTGCTAACAATTTGAGACTAAAAGAAAATAAAAACTTAGAAAAAAATAATCAATTAGGAGCTAAAACATCCAATTTATTTTCAGAGATATCTTTTAGTCCAAATAAATATTTTAAAACTAAGTATAATGTTTCTTTAAAGAATAATTTTGTAAACAAAAGTTATGAAAATTTTGTAACTGAATTTAGCATAAACAATTTTGTTACAAAATTTGATTACCTTAACGAAAATAATGCATCACAAAATTCATATATTCTGAACGAAACAAGTTATAATTTTAATGAAGCTAATAAATTATCTTTCTCCACTAGACAAAATAAAAAAACAGATCTGGTTGAGTATTACAATTTAATATATCAATATGAGAATGATTGTTTGGCAGCATCAATAGAGTATAACAAGGAATATTATAACGACAGAGATATAAAGCCAGATGAAAGTATATTTTTTAAATTAACTATTGTGCCATTTGGTAAAACTAGCACACCAAATTTAATTAACTAATGATAAAAAATACTTTAAATATTTTTTTATTTTTAATTTTATTTATTAATTATTCCCTATCTGAAACAAACATATCTATAGAAGCCAAAGTAAATAATAGATTAATTACAAATATAGATATTTTAAAAGAAGTTGAGTATTTAAAAATTCTTAACCCTAATTTAAATGAGCTTGATGAAAAAAAAATTTTTGAATTATCCAAAAATTCTCTTATTAATCAAATTGTAAAAGAAACAGAGATTGAAAAATTTTTTGATTTAGAAAAAAATCAAAATAATGATCTATTAGATCAAGTGTACTTAAATTTAATCAAAAGACTCAATTTAAATTCAGAAAAAGAATTTGATCAGTTATTGTTATTAAAAAAAAGCTTCTCAATAAATGAAATAAAAAATAAATTAAAAATCGAATTATTGTGGAACGATATAATATTTGCTAAATACAAAAATCAAGTAAAAATTAATAAGCAGGAGCTTTTGTCAAAAATTGAAAATAGAAAAGATAAATTCAATAATGAATATTTATTATCAGAAATTTTTTTTAAAAAAGAAAAGGATACAGAAATAAAAAATTTAATATTAAAAATATAAATGAAATAGGTTTTAGTAATACTGCTAATATTTATAGTACTAGTGAAAGTAGAAAATTTGGAGGAAAAATAGGTTGGGTAAGTGAGAATAATTTATCTAAAATTATATATGACTCATTAATTAAAACAAAAATAGGTGAACATACAGATGTAATAAAAATAAATAACAATTTCTTAATTTTAAAAATAGAAGATAAAAGAACTAAAGAAATCAAAATAGATAAAGAAAAACAACTTTCTCAAATGATAAATTTTGAGACAAATAAACAATTAAATCAATTTTCTAATATTTATTTTAATAAAGTTAAAATAAATAATTATATAGATGAAAGATAAACCTATTATTATAGTTCCCGGTGAAATTCACACTATTTTCTATGAAATACTATTTAAATCTCTTAAGAGAAAAAAATTTAAAAGCCCTTTAATTATAGTTACCTCAAAAAAAATTTTTATTAAAAAAATGAAAAAATTTTCATATAAAAAAAAAATTGAGTCTATTTCAGATATTAAAAATCAAAAAAGTTTTCGTAATGATAGAATTTATATAATTAACATTGATCACAAAATTAATGACTATTTAAGCAGATGTTTTAAGGAAACATTTAAAGTATTAAAGTTAAAAATTACTAACAAATTTATTAATGGACCAATAAATAAAAGTAAATTTTTAAATAAAAAATTTTTAGGAATTACAGAATATATTTCTAAAAATTTTAAGATTAAAAAAAATGCAATGCTTATTTTTAATAGAGAGCTTTCAATTTGTCCTGTTACTACTCATCTACCATTAAAATTAGTGCCAAAAAAAATAAATCAGAAATTAATTGTTGAAAAAATACTCTTAGTAAATAATTTTTATAAATCTCAATTAGGTATAAAGCCAAATATTGCAATCACAGGTATTAATCCGCACTGTGAGAGTGTTTTAAAAATTAATGAAGATGTTAAAATAGTAACCCCAGCTATTAAACATGCGAAAAAGAAAAACGTTAAAGTTTCAGGACCTTATTCTGCAGATACAATATTTCAAAAAAAAAATAGAAAAAAATTTGACGTAATAATAGGAATGTATCATGATCAAGTATTAACAGCATTCAAAACTATATATGAATTTGATGCAATTAATATAACATTAGGTTTACCATTTTTTAGGGTTTCGCCTGATCATGGACCAAATGAAAAAATGGTTAATATGAATTTATCAAATCCACTAAGTTTAATAAGAGCTTTGGAGTTTTTGGATAATAAGTGATTAAACCTAAAAAAAGCTTAGGTCAAAATTTTTTAATTGATAAAAAAATTTTACAAAAAATTACAAGTTTAACCGATCTAGAAAATAAAATAGTTCTAGAAATTGGGCCAGGCACTGGAAATCTAACATCATATATTCTTGAAAAAAATCCAAAAAAATTTTTTGTAATTGAAAAAGATAATGAGCTAGTAAAAAAACTTCAGGACAAATTCAATGATCAACTTAAAATTATAAACGATGATGTGCTTAAAATAGATGAAACTAAACTTTTCAAAAATAAAGTGATTGTTTTTGGTAATTTGCCTTATAATATTTCAACTGAAATACTTAGTAAATGGATAGTTAATTTAAAAGATAGCTTTTGGTTTGAATGTCTAATTTTAATGTTTCAAAAAGAAGTTGCTGATAGAATAATTGCAGAATCTAATTCCTCAAATTACGGAAGATTATCAATAATAAGTAATTGGAAACTAAATATAAAGAAAATATGTGATATAAAACCCGAGGCATTTACACCTAAGCCAAAAATTGAAAGTTCTTTATTATTTTTCTATCCAAAAAAAAATTTTATAAAAATTAATAATCCAAATAACTTGGAAAAGGTTACTAGGATTTTTTTTAATCAAAGAAGAAAAATGCTAAAAAAACCTTTCAATCAACTATTTAATGGAGATCAAAAAGTTTTAAATAAACTAAAAATTGATTTAAAACTTAGACCCCAAAATTTAAGTTTCGAAACTTATTACAAGCTAGCTTTTGAATATGAAAATTTAAGAAGTTAGTTTCTCAACATGACTTCTTATATAATTTAGATCATAATCTTTTGAGCCATTGTTTATTACTGCATCAATTAAATTTGTTATTTTTAAAAAACATTCATTTAAATCATTGTTTATAACAACATAATCATAATTTATCCAATGCAAAACATCCCTTTCAAATTGTTTCATTCTTTCTTCAGCAATTAATTTATCATTCATATGTCGTCTGGATAATCTTTCAAATAAAACCTCTTTACTAGGAGGAAGTATAAAAAAAGTAATTAGTTTATAATCTAATTTTTTATTTTTTATTTGATCGGCCCCTTGCCAATCAATATCAAAAAGAACATTATAGCCTTTATTAAGTTTATCTATTACTGGTGTTCTCGTAGTGCCGTAAAAGTTATTAAAAACTTTTGCATATTCAAGGAATTCCTCATTTTTAATTAATCTTTTAAATTCCGATTCTCCAACAAAAAAATAATCTTCATTTTGTGTCTCATTAGGTCTAGGTTGTCTAGTTGTGTGTGATATAGAGGTCTCGAAATTTTTTTTTTCAGATAATTTCTTAACTAAAGTAGTTTTACCTGCTCCAGAAGGAGAAGATAATATTATCATTACCCCATCTTTTTCTGATGGCATTAAAATTTCTAATTAGCTTTTCCCTCGATAAATTTAACTGCATCTCCTACAGTTAAAATTTTCTCGGCTTCACTATCTGAAATTTCAGACCCAAATTCCTCTTCGAAAGCCATCACTAATTCAACTGTATCTAAACTATCAGCTCCTAAATCATCTATAAAACTAGATTCCTCAGTGACTTTCGCTTCATCGATACCTAAGTGATCTGCTACAATTTTTTTTACCTTGCTTGAAACGTCTTCTGACATAATGATCCTTTTTTGTTATAAATTCTTAATAGTTTAATTACCTATTTTGTCAAGCCATATACATGCCTCCATTTACATGCAATGTCTCTCCATTAATATAACTTGATTGATTTGAGCATAAAAAAAGTACTGCATTTGCAATGTCATCTGGCTCTCCTAGACGTGCTGAAGGAATTTTAGATATAATAGCCTCCTTAAATTTATCATCTATTTTGTCTGTCATCGCTGTCTTAATAAATCCTGGAGAAATACAATTAATATTAATATTTTTCTTAGCATATTCTATCGCTAAACTCTTTGACATCGCGATTATACCCGCTTTAGATGCTGTATAATTTGCCTGTCCTAAATTTCCAGTATGACCAACAACAGATGTAATATTTACAATTTTACCTGATTTTTTTTTTAACATTTTCTTTATTGCAAACTTACTAATTAAAAAAGTTGATGTTAAGTTAATATCAATTACTTTTTGCCATTCCTCTAGACTCATTCTTATTGCTAAATTATCTTGAGTAATACCTGCATTATTAACTATACAATCTAAACTACCACCTAGTTCTTGGGTTGCATTTTCAACAAAGTCTTCAATTTTATCTCTTTGAGAAATATCAAATTTTAATGTTTTTATATTTCCAAACCTCTTTTTTAATTCTTCAAGTTTTTCTGTTCTTGTACCTGAGGCTAAAATATTTGCCTCTGCTTGATTTAATTTTTCAATTACTGAATTTCCAATTCCACCAGATGCACCTGTGACGATAATATTTTTACCTTTTAAATCTGTCATATTTTTAGACCCTCGATATCATATTGAGTATTAACTGTATCAATTTTTACATTTCTATTAATTCTTTTTACCAAACCTGTCAAAACTTTCCCAGGTCCAATTTCTATAAAATGATCCACATCATTTTCCATCATATTAATCACACTTTCTCTCCATCTAACTCTATTCTCTATTTGTTTTATCAAGAGATTTTTAAGCTCATCTGGGTCGTTAATTTCATTAGAAGTCACGTTAGAAATTAATTTATTTTCTCCATTTTTAAAATTAAGTTTGTTTAACTCCTCTGTCATAATTTTTGTAGCATTATTCATTAATTCGCAGTGAAAAGGTGCGCTTACTGGAAGTTTGATGTTTTTTATTGAATTGTCTTTTAAAATTTGAATTAAAATTTCTAAATCTTTTGTTTTTCCACTTAAGACAATTTGGCCTTCAGAATTATCATTCGCAATTTGTGCTTTTAAATTTTCTTTATTTTGTGTCAAAATTTTTTCAATCATTTCAACTGTTGTACCTAATACCGCAACCATTCCTCCTTGTCCCTTAGGCACAGCATTCTGCATTGCATCTCCTCTAATTCTTAGTATCTTTAAAGTATCTACAAAATCTAGATATCCTGCACATGATAAAGCTGAATATTCACCTAAAGAGTGTCCAGCAAAGTATTTTGCTTTATTTAAATCTAACTTGAATTCTTTTTTAACCACATTGAATATTGAGTAACTTATTAAAAATATTGCTGGTTGTGTATTGACTGTTAAATCCAACTCATCTTTTGGTCCTTCTAGTATAAGTTTAGAAATAGAAAAATTTAATGTGTCATCTGCCTGTTTAAACAGGTCTTTTACTATTTTAAATTTATCATAAAACTCTTTTCCCATGCCTACAATTTGTGATCCTTGACCTGGAAAAATTACTGAAAACATATAAAAAAAACTAATTATTTTGCCTTTTTAACTATTGTAATTGAACTTTTATAATAGTATATCCTCATTTTTTATTAAAGAACTTAAATGAATTTATACGAACATACTATTATAGCTAGGCAAGATACTTCACCGAGTGAATTAAAGCAACTAACAGATAAATATTCTAAAATTGTTGAAAAAAATGATGGAGAGGTTGTTAAAACAGAAAACTGGGGATTGCTAAACTTATCTTATCTTATTAAAAAGAATAAAAAAGGAACTTACATACACTTTAAAATAAAAGGTAAAGGAAATGTAATTGACGAATTGGAAAAAAATGAAGCTATTGATAAAAAACTACTGAGATATTTAACAGTCAGAGTAAAAAAATTTGATTTAGAAACAAGCTATTTTGGAAAAAAAGAAGATAGCGAAAAAAAAGAAAGTGTTAAAAGCTAATGCCTAAAAGACAAAGTGGAAATAAAAAAGGTAAACAGAGTAACTTTGCAAAATTAAGTATTTTTCAACCAAATAAATATAAATTTAAAAAAACTTGTCCGTTATCTGTAAAAGGTGCGCCAGAAGTGGACTACAAAAATATTAAATTATTAAAAAAATATGTTTCTGAAAATGGTAAAATTTTGCCTTCAAGAATTACAAACGTATCTCAAAAGAAACAAAGAGAGCTTTCTCTTTCAATTAAAAGAGCTAGAAATTTAGCATTAATATAAAATGAAAGTTATCTTATTAGAAAATGTAAAAAGAATTGGATCTATTGGTGAAGTAATAGATGTGAAAAGAGGTTTCGCAAGAAACTTTCTTATTGCTAATAAAAAAGCTCTTTATGCGTCAAAAGAAAATATAAAAGAAGTTGAAAAAATTAAAGCTGAGTTATCTAAAAAAGATAATGAGAAGAAAAAAGAAGCTACTCAAATCGCCGAGCAAATTAATGGTAAAGCGTATTCTGTAAAGAAACTAAGTACAGAAAATAATGAATTATATGGTTCGGTTAAACCAACTGAAATTTCAAAACTTATCCAAGAAGAAAGCAAAATTATTGTTAAACCTTCATTGATACAACCAGTTGAAGAAATAAAAGCTTTAGGAAAATTTAAAGTTAAAATTTCTTTACACTCAGAAGTTGATGCTGAAATTATAATCAACGTTTCTTCGTCTGATACAATTCAATAATTATACATTCTTTTCCCCAGCAGAAATATACAATTTGATTTAATTATTTTTCATGTAAATTTTTTCTCATGGAAAAAAATTTAAGTATTGTTAAAGATCAGTTTAAAGAATTACCAAATAACATAGAAGCTGAACAAGCTGTTATTGGATCTATACTTGTAAGCAATGATATTTTTGACGAAATAAATACAATAATTTCCAGTATTAACTTTTATGATCCAATGCATCAAAAAATATTTGAGGCAGTTGAAAATCTTATCTACAAAGGAATGTTAGCAAACCCAATTACTTTAAAAAATTATTTTGAAGATGAAAAAGATGATCTAAATGTTCCAGAATATTTAGTTAAAATTACAAAATTTTCTACATCTGTTAGGCAAGCAATAGAATACTCAAAAATAATTTATGATATGTTTGTAAGAAGAGAGTTAATAAAAATTTCTGAACAAACTATTGATAGTGCAAAATTAAATGATCTTGATACTAACGGACAATCTATAATCGAAAACTCTGAAAGATTATTATTCGATTTAGCTGAAAAAGGATCTTTCAATTCTTCCCTAGTAAAATTTGATGAGGCTATGAAACAAACAATTGAGATGGCTTCAGCAGCTTATAAGAATGAAGAAGGAATTGTTGGTGTTCCTACAGGTTTAAGAGATTTAGACGATAAGCTTGGTGGGTTGCATCAATCTGATCTAATTATTATAGCTGGTCGTCCTTCGATGGGTAAAACATCACTTGCAACAAATATTGCATTTAACGCAGCACAGAAACTACAAGAGAGTGGTAAGAAATCATCTGTAGCTTTTTTTTCACTTGAGATGTCTTCAGAACAATTGTCTACAAGAATTATTTCTGAACAAGCAAGAATAAGTTCTAATGACATTAGAAGAGGAAGAATATCTGATGACCAGTTTGAGAAGTTTTTAGAGACCTCAAAAAATATTTCTGAGTTACCTCTTTATATTGATGAAACCCCTGCAATAAGTATTGCTGCTTTAAGTAATAGAGCGAGACGTATTAAAAGGCTTTTTGGTCTCGATATGATTGTAGTTGATTACATTCAATTAATGAGAGGAACTACATTTAATAAAGATGGAAGAGTTCAAGAGATTTCACAAATTACTCAGGGACTTAAAGCAATAGCTAAAGAACTTTCTGTTCCTGTCGTTGCTCTTTCACAACTATCTCGACAAGTAGAACAAAGAGATGATCATAAGCCTCAATTGGCAGATTTAAGAGAATCTGGTTCTATTGAACAAGACGCTGATGTTGTAATGTTTGTCTATAGAGAAGGATATTACTTACAAAGAAAAGAGCCAAGAGAAGCAACAGTTGAGCATGCTGAGTGGCAAGCAAAAATGAATGAGGTTGCTCATTTGGCACAAATTATAATTGGAAAACAAAGACATGGTCCTATTGGTAATGTAACTCTTGAATTTGAAGAAAGATTTACAAAATTTAAGGATACTCAATTAAGTTAATTTCCAATATAAAGAGCTTGAATGATAGCTCATTTTTATCAAAACATTATCCTAAAAAATCCTAAAGCCATATTTATATTGTTAATTATAACGATTTTAAGTTTTGGGTACTATTCAAAAAATTTTAGACTAGATGCTTCTTCAGAAACTCTATTAATAGAGGATGACCCAGATTTAGCATATTTGAAAGAAGTCTCTGAAAGATATGGATCTAAAGAATTTTTAATTCTTACCTATACACCAAATGAGGGAATGGCAACTGACTCATCAATTAATAATTTATTAAGTTTAAAATATAAAATTCAGAGCCTCAATTGGGTCCATAGTGTGATTACATTATTAGACATTCCACTTTTAAATAATTCAGAGGCTCCACTTCAAGAAAGGCTAGAAAACTTCAAAACATTAAAAGATGAAGATGTTGATAGAGATCGAGGTTTTAAAGAAATTTTAAATAGTCCTGTTTTTAGAAATTTTGTCATTAGCGAAGATGGCAAAACTAGTGGAATAATTGTTAACATTAAAAAATCTCAAAAATTAGAAGATATAGAAAATAAATCAAAAGAAGAAGTTGAACTAATTAAAGATCAAATCAAAAAACAAAACCATCAAAATATTTTAGAAATTAGACAAGTTATTCAAAGTTATGATGATGTTGGAAAGATTTATCTAGGAGGAATACCAATGATTGCTGATGATATGATGTCTTTTATCAAAAGCGATATAATTGTTTTTGGTTTGGGAGTTCTATTATTTATAATTGCTACTTTATGGTTTGTATTTAGAAACCTTCTTTGGATTATAGTTCCTATAAGTAGTTGTCTTTTCTCTGTGATAATAATGATGGGATTACTTGGATTGCTAGGATGGAAAGTTACAGTTATTTCATCAAATTTTATTGCACTAATGTTAATTCTAACAATGGCAATGAATATTCATATGAGCACAAGATTTCTTCAAATTAAAAAAGATTTTCCATCGAAAAATAATTTTGAAATTATTTCCTTAACAACTTCAAAAATGTTTTGGCCAATTCTTTATACTGTTCTAACGACAATTTTCGCTTTCTTATCTTTAATTTTTAGTGAAATAAAACCTATTATTGATTTTGGCTGGATGATGACTTTTGGTTTGATTACATCATTTATCATTACATTTACTTTGCTACCTACCCTTTTAAACTTTGCACCTACAAATAATATTTCAGTTAAAAAAGAACAGAAATCTAAAATTACAAATTTACTTAGTTTAATTTCTATAAATAATAAAAACTCCATCTTCTTAGTAACTGGAATAGTTATAATATTAAGTGTTATTGGAATAAGTAAGCTTGAAGTTGAAAATAGTTTTATAAATTACTTTAATAAGGATACTGAAATTTATAGGGGTATGAAGCTTATAGATGATGAGCTAGGTGGAACTACTCCTTTAGAGGTTATTATAAAGTTTCCTGACAAAGAAAAGGTAAAAAAATCTGAAGAAGATGACGAGTTTGAGGATTGGGGTGATGAAGAAGATGCTAATGATGAAAAATACTGGTTTACCAAAGATAAAATTGATTTAATTGCATCTGTACATAATTACTTAGATAACTTGCCTGAAATTGGCAAAGTTCTATCTTTTTCATCAATTATAGAAGTAGCTACTCAATTAAATAACAACAAGCCTTTAGGCACTTTAGAAATGGGAGTGCTATACTCTAAAATTCCTGAGAGCATTAAAACTGAAATCATCGATCCCTATCTTTCTATTAAAGATAATGAAGCTCGAATTAGTTTAAGAATTATAGACTCTCAGGAAAATTTAAGAAGAAATGATTTAATTAACAAAATTAATTTTGATCTAAAAGATAAATTTGGTTTAGATGAAAAAGATTACAAACTAGCAGGAGTGTTAATATTATTTAATAATTTATTACAAAGTCTTTTTAAATCTCAAATTTTAACATTGGGATTAGTAATGATTGGAATATTTTCAATGTTCATAATCTTATTCAGAAATATTAAGCTTTCATTGATTGGTGTTATTCCAAATTTTATTGCTGCTTTTTTTATATTAGGAATTATTGGATTGTTAGGAATACCTTTGGATATGATGACTATAACAATTGCAGCAATTACAATAGGAATAGCAGTAGATAATAGTATTCACTATATTTACAGATTTAAAGAAGAGTTTAATAAAATAAAGGATTATAAAAAGACGTTAAAAACTTGTCATTCAACTGTTGGTGTTGCTATTCTAAACACTTCAATTACGATTGTTTTTGGATTTTCAATTTTGGTGTTATCGAAGTTTATCCCAACAATTTATTTTGGTGTGTTTACAGGGCTTGCTATGTTATTGGCTATGATATCAGTATTAACACTACTTCCTGCATTAATCTTGATAATTAAACCTTTTGGTAAATCATCTTAATGTTAGAAATCATAAAAGATTTTTATAAAGCAATATCAATAATTGATTTAATTTATTTAATTTTAACAATCCTTTCTTTGATAAATTGTTACAAAAAGGGCTTCATTTTAAGTATTCTCTCAATGGCTAAATGGTTGCTTGCATATATAATAACATTAATACTATTTCCAAAAATTAAACCCTTTGTAAAAGACATAATTGATAATGAGTATGTGCTTGATGTTGGTTTGGGAATAGTAATATTTGTTATTGTTATCTTTTTGGTTCTATTAGTTAATAAAGGAATCAGTAGAGCGGTCAGATACACAGGAATCGGTGGCTTAGATACAACATTTGGATTCTTTTTTGGTTTTATAAGAGCTTATATTATTTCAGTTTGTATCTTTTCAGGTGTTCATATCGTTTATAATTATGATAAATGGCCAATAAATTTTGACAAATCATACATCTTTCCATATTTAGAAAAAGGTAGTAGTTATTTTATAAAAAAATTTCCTAATGAAAAAACATATCAAAATTCTAAAGAAAAAATTACAGAGCTATAATCCAAGACTAAAGGAAGAATGTGGAGTTTTTGGTATTAGCAATGCAAAGGATGCTTCAGCTTTAACAGCACTTGGGCTACATGCCCTACAACACAGAGGTCAAGAAGGCTGTGGTATAGTCACCTTTGATGGGGAAAAATATTATTCTGAGAAAAGATTTGGTTTAGTTGGTGATAATTTCAACAAAGAAAAGGTGCTCAATAATCTTAAAGGAAATTATGCAATTGGCCACAATAGATACAGCACAACTGGAAACAATATATTAAGAAACATTCAGCCTTTTTTTGCTGACACCAACGCAGGTGGAATTGGAGTTGCGCATAATGGAAATCTTACTAACTCAATAGCTTTAAGAAATAAATTAGTTGAGGATGGAGCTATATTTTACACTACTTCAGACACTGAAACGATTGTTCAATTAATTGCTAAATCAAAAAGGCCAAAAACAATTGACAAGGTTATAGATGCAATTTTTCAAATTCAAGGTGGTTATGCATTAGTAATGTTAACTCAAAACTCACTAATTGGAGTAAGAGATCCTTATGGAATTAGACCTCTAGTAATTGGTAAGCTTGGTAATAGTTATGTTTTAGCCTCTGAAACCTGTGCATTTGACATTATTGGTGCAAAATTTGTCAGAGAAGTTGAAAATGGTGAGATAGTTTTAATTGAAAATAATGAACTGAAAAGTATTAAGCCCTTCCCTGCCAAAAAAGTCAGGCCATGTGTATTTGAATATATTTATTTTTCAAGACCAGACAGTCTAATTGGAGGAAAGACAGCGTATGAGCATAGAAAAAACATCGGTAGAGAACTTGCAAAAGAAAATGATACTGATGCAGATATAGTAGTTCCAGTTCCAGACTCTGGAAATGCTGCAGCAATGGGTTTTGCTCAAGAGTTAAAAATGAATTTTGAGCATGGATTAATTCGAAACCATTATGTTGGAAGAACTTTTATTGAGCCAAGCCAAAAAATTAGAAGCTTAGGTGTAAAATTAAAATTAAATGCTAATCAAACAACAATAAAAAATAGAAAAATTATTCTAATTGATGACTCTCTTGTTCGAGGAACAACGTCATACAAAATTGTTAAAATGCTTTACGAGGCTGGTGCAAAAGAAGTTCATGTTAAAATTGCGTGCCCTGAAATAAGATATCCAGATTTCTATGGTGTAGATACACCTACAAAAAAAGAATTGTTAGCAGCAAATAAAACAAATGATGAAATTTGTGAATATATTGGAGCTAAAACTTTGAGATTTTTATCAATTGAAGGATTGTATAAAGCTATTGGTTTTGAAAAAAGAAATGAAACATATCCACAATTAACCGATCATTATTTTACAGGTGAATATCCTGTTAAATTAGTGGATGAATTAGGAGATAATAAAATAACTCAGTTATCTTTACTAAGCACTAGATCAAATAATTAAGTTATGAAAACAGTTAATTTTACTGAAATGAAAAATGGAACTAAGGAAGATTATGAGCTTCTTGAAAAATTTGAGAAAAACTTTGAAAGACAAACAGCTGAGAGAGTTTTAAATTATTTATCTAAACAAACTACTACTTTAGAAGGTTATAAAATCACAAGATTGGAACATTCTTTGCAAGCAGCAACAAGGGCATTTAAAAACAAAGAAAGTGATGAAATGGTTGTTGCAACTTTACTACATGATATTGGGGATGATTTAGCACCAATGAATCATTCTCAATATGCTGCATCTATACTAAGACCCTATGTTTCGGAAAGAACCTATTGGATTATTCTACACCATGGTCTTTTTCAAACCTATTACAGTGCACATCATTTAGGTGGCGATAGAAACGCAAGAGATAAATTTAAAGACCACAAGTATTATCAAGATACTATAGATTTTTGTGAAAAATATGATCAATGTTCTTTTGATCCTGGTTATAAAAGTATGTCTTTGGATGATTTTAAGCCATTAGTTAAAAAAATATTCGCAAAAGAGCCTTATTATTATCTTTAAATTTAGATATAAATCACTATTTACAGCGCATGATTGATTCAAAAGAAAAAATTATTAATTATTTTAAATCAGGTATTAAAGAACCCAAAAATTTTAAAATTGGGATCGAACATGAAAAATTTTTATTTAATAAATCGGATAATAAAAGGATTGATTATTTAAAAATTAAAAAAATGTTTACAGCTCTGCTTGAATTTGGCTGGAACCCAGTTTTTGAAAAAGAAAATATCATTGCTCTTAACAAAGGTGGAAAAAATATAACTCTTGAACCAGGTAATCAGATA
Organism: uncultured Pelagibacteraceae bacterium; assembly: GCA_902571425.1. Classification (GTDB taxonomy): domain Bacteria; phylum Pseudomonadota; class Alphaproteobacteria; order Pelagibacterales; family Pelagibacteraceae; genus Pelagibacter. The sequence goes on from CACGBZ010000005.1 coordinate 35,322, forward strand.
GAGTTATCGGGTGATAAATTAAATCATATGCACGAAGCTTGTGCGGAGTCACAAGACTATTTATTTGAATTAAAGCAAGTTACAAAAAAATTAGATATAAAAATTGTTAGTGCAGGATTCGATCCAATATCTAAATTAAATGAAATCCCGAATAATCCTAAAGAAAGATATGAATTGATGACTAAGGATATGCCTCTAGGTGGTGAACTTAGTTTAGATATGATGTATCGAACATGCGGTACACAGTTAAATATTGATTATAGTTCAGAAGATGATTTTATTAAAAAGTTTAGAGTAGCAAACTCAATTGTACCTATTGCAATTGCTTTGTTTGCTAATTCCTCAATTGTGGAGAAAAAAAATAGTAACTATTTATCTTATAGATCTAAAGTATGGCAAAGTACTTCTAGAGGTGGATTGCCTAAATTATTTTTCGAAAATATTAATTTTGAAAAATATGCAGATTTTGTAATAAATTTTCCTATATTATTTATACAAAATAAAGATCAGTATATTTCAGGTAGAAAATATATTTTTAAGGATTTTATGGAAGGAAAAATCCAAGAAATTGGAAATAGACTTCCAACTGAAGCTGACTTAACAACTCACTTAAGCACAATATTTACTGAGAATAGAGTAAAAAAGTATATTGAATTAAGATCAATGGATACCTGTGGTTGGGATTGTTTATGTGCAGGACCAGCTTTTAATATAGGTATGCTTTATGGAAACTTAGACGAAGTTCATGAACTAATTTCAACATGGGACATCGATAAAATAATTAACGCTTATCTAGAGGCACCACAAAAGGGATTTAATACTCAATTAATGGGTAAAGATCTTCTTCATTGGTCATCTAAACTTTTAGATCTTTCAAGAAAAGGTTTGGAGAATAGAGATGTTTTAAGTAAAAAAGGTAATAACGAGACTATATTCCTAAATCATCTACAAAAAGTAATTGATAACAAGACAACAAACGCAGATCATATGATTAGTAAATTTTCAAAAAACGAAAATTTAGACGAATTGTATGATAAATAAAATTGTTGCTGTTCAAGGAAACCATCCTTCTAAACTAAATCCTTTAACGGATACAAGTGTTTTTTTAGCAAACGAAATTCAGAACAAAAAATATAAAATTTTCTATTACGATCCAAAGGATTTATCAGTTGTTAATTCGAAAGTTACAGCCACAGGTTTTTTTATTAGATTTAACTACAGCAATAAAAAATTCTATAAAATTACAAAAAAACAAGATCTAGACCTAACAAAATGTAAATTTATTCTAATTCGCCAAGATCCACCTTTTAATCTTGAGTATATTTCAACAACATACATTTTGGATACAATTAAGACTAAAGTTAAAATAATTAATAACCCTACCTCTATAAGGAATATTTCTGAAAAATTATATTCATCTAAATATCAAAAATACATGCCAGCTACTATTTTTACCCAAAATATGGATGAAATAAAAAAATTTTTCAAAAAAAATAAAAAAGTAATTTTAAAACCCATTCATAGTTTCAGTGGAAATGATATTCATTTACTAGCTAAATTTAATTCAAAATTAGTTAAAAAATTTATAAAAAAACATGACCATATCATGTGTCAAAAATTTCTTCCTAGAATTAGTAAGGGAGATAAAAGAGTTTTTATTATTAATGGGAAAGTAAGTGGTGCAATTTCGAGGGTTCCAAAAAAAGGTTCAATTTTAAGTAATATGAGTAAAGGAGCAAAACCAACTAATATAAAATTAACAAATAAAGAAATTAAAATTTCAAAACTAATTGCAAAAGATTTAAAAAAAGAAAATATTTTTTTTGCAGGAATTGATTTTATAGATCAAAAACTAAATGGAGATATAAATGTAACGTCTCCAACTGGACTTAAAACACTTTATGATCTATCAGGGAAAAATTTAGCTAAAACTTTTTGGAAAGAACTTAAAGCGTGAACAATTTAACTAATCAGCAAAAAGGTTCTTTGATGGCTTTTATAGGAGTAATGTTTATAACTCCTGACTCTTTGCTAATTAGATTATCAAATATTGATACTTGGGGGATGCTTTTTTACAGAGGAGCAATACCGTTTGTGGTAGTTCTAATTGGTCTTCTTTTATTTTATAAAAATAATTTCTTAAAAGCTTTGTTTAAAATTGGTTATCCAGGTATTTTTTATGTAATTAGTTTTTCTATTTGTAATATTACTTTTATTATCTCAATACAAAATACTAATGTAGCAAATACTTTATTAATGGTAGCTCTTGCGCCAATGCTCTCAGCAATCTTGGGGGCTATTTTCTTAAAAGAAAAACCAGATAATAAGACTTGGGTCGCTATAATAATTACCTTTATTGCTTGTGTTTATATTTTTTACGACTCTTTAAGTCTTGGCAATTTTTATGGAGATTTATTTGGTTTAATAACTTCTTTCGGATTAGCCTGTAACGCAAATATTGCAAGATATGCAAAATCTACTGATTTAGTACCTGCTGCAGTAATTGGAAAATCATGTGTTGCAATTTTTGCTTTTTTCTTTGTTAAAGACTTTGCTTTAGTAGGAAATGATTTTTTTTACGTACCTTTAATGTGTGTGATGTGTGTAGCCATACCATTTGTTTTGGTCACCATAGCACCAAGATTTATAACAGCAGCTGAAGTTAATCTATTTTTCTTATTAGAAACTATACTTGGACCAATATGGGTTTGGATGGTTATTAAAGAACAACCTTCTAATGAGACTATCTATGGAGGTATCGTTATCATTATCACGATAGCAATTCATTCTTTACTGGCCATAAAAAAAACACAAACCAAAACTACTTAGCCAGCAACTATTTAAACTTAGAAATTACAAATGCAAAAAGAAGTAAAAAAGTCTTGGGCTCTATTTATAGGGATAGGAGTAATGATGATTGCTCATGGATTGCAAATGCAAATTATGGGTATTCGATCAGTGCTTGAAGATTTTAGTGTTTTTACAACTGGTATCTTTATGTCTGGGTATTATGTTGGTTATTTTGTGGGCTCGAGAACTACTCCTAATTTCGTTTCAAAAGTTGGCCACATTAGAGTATTTGCTGCATTCGCCTCACTTGCATCTTTAAGTGCTTTAGTTGCTGTTGTTTATATAAATCCTTTTATGTGGACAGTTAGTAGATTCATTACAGGTATAAGTTTAGTCAGTTGTTATGTGGTTACTGAAAGCTGGTTAAACGATAGAGCAACTAATAAAAATAGAGGACAACTATTATCTGCTTATATGATGGTAATCTACTTTGGATTAGCTGTTGGTATGTTGTTGCTTAATGTTAGTAAGCCAGAAGATTATGAGCCATTTATTTTAGTTTCTATTTTACTTTCTGTTGCGCTTGTTCCTATTTTACTAACAAAAAGACCTGCTCCAAAATTTAAAAAAATAGAAACAATAAGTATTAAAGAGTTATATAAAATTTCTCCGCTAGGAACATTGAGTTCTTTCTTTACTGGAATTATTCATGCTGCTTTCTTTTCTTTAATTGCTGTTTATGCAACAAAAGCAAATTATAGTTTGCTTGAAACCTCAGTTTTACTTTTTATTTCAACAATAGCCGGTGTTATTGGGCAAGGGCCAATAGGTTATTTTTCAGATACATTTGACAGAAGAAAAGTAATTGTAATTACAACTTTTGGAAGTTCTGTATTAGCATTTCTCTCAATTTTAAGCTCAAATGATCCGTTTCAGAATATTTACCATTTAGATGAATTTGCATTTAAAAAAATATTATTTTTCATTTTTGTTGGACTATATTCTAGCTTATGTCTTCCTTTGTTCTCTCTTAATCTTGCTCATACAAATGACTTTGTTCCAAAATCTCAATTCGTTGCAGCAGGAGGTGGTTTACAATTGATTTTTGGTGTTGGGGCTATAAGTGGTCCTATTTTATGTTCTCTATTTATGGGGTGGTTTGGTTTAAATGGGTTATTTGTTTTTCTAATTATTGCTCATGCAATTATTGGAAGCTTCGGTTTATATAGAATGAAAGTCAGAGATACTGTGGAAAATCCAGACTCAACCTTTACACCGGTCCCAGCTACGATAACACCAGCTGGATTGGAATTAGATCCTGATGCAAAACCTATTGAAGAACCAAATTATCAACACCAAAATAATTAATTTGTATTATTCAGCCTATCAATATAGCTAGACATTTTTGATAGAACTTGTTTTTTTGTCAGCTGATCTGATCTAATCAAAATAGAGTCTTTAACTCTAATTAGTGGACTGTGCCTTCTATTTTTGTCAGTCAAAGTACGTTTTTTTAAAGACTTTTTTACCTCTTTTAATGGTAATTTCTTTTTAATATCTAACCATCTTCTATAACTTGCAACATCTAAACTACATTTAAAATAAAATGCTAAATCATACTTAGGGTTTTTTGATAATATTTTACTGGCAATATCTCTCCCCTCAACACATATTCTTTTATTTTTTCTAATTATGGAAATTTGTACTTTGTTAACAATTTCTCTAATTTTTTTTATTTTCGCCAAGCCAGCTACATGATTGCTGATTTGCTCTGAATGTAAATTTTGTTTTGAGATTTTTTTATAAGAAATATTTTTAAATTTATTTTTTATAAAAGTAATTTGATTTTTAGGTTTGTGTTTGATTATTAGCTTGCTAGCAAACCTGTATAAAAGTCCTGAATTTATTAGAAGTAATTTGTATTTTTTAGATATAAGTTTAGCAGCTGTACTTTTGCCACTTGCTGACTCCCCATCACAAGCAATGATTAGTTTTTTTTGTCTGTTCATTTAATCTTATGCATATATAGAATTTGATATGACTTGTCTAATCTAACAAATTAATTTTATCCCCTACAGTAATTTTTGAAGACGATAATATTTGACATCTAAGTCCACCTTTTCTCATAAATTCTTTAAGAATATTTTTTTGATCAAGCATTTCAGTCAAATGTCGACACGGACGACATAATTCAATTCCCTCTAATTCAACATTTCCTAGCTTTAATTTTTTTCCAATTAAGTCATTTAATTGGATGCCTTTTGTAACAACATTCCGTCTAAAATTGATGTAAGGTATATCAAGACCAAATTTAATATTATATTCATCAATATTCTCAGACTCTATTAAAGACAATTGATTGTATGGATCATTAAAATCATGAAAATGTCGATCTCCTACTATTCCTTTATTTGCTAAAACCTCAATTGAATTTACTTCCTTAATTGGTTGATTGTTGTCGGGAGCAATTCCTAATTTAAATACTTCGGCCATAAATTATTGAAGAAATAGTTGAGCTCATATAATCTTTCAAAATAATATGACTTATCTATCATCAAATCAACTTAAACAGTATCAAGACCAAGGTTACATATCTCCTGTTGAAGTTTTGTCTATTAGTGAGGCCCTAGAGGCAAGAGAAGAAATCGAATTAATTGAAAAAAAAATGCCAAATGAAATAGATAAGTCAGGAAGATATAATGTTCATTTAATTTCACCAAAACTTGATTCAATTGTTCATAATTCAAAAATTTTAGATGCAGTAGAAAGTATTATTGGAAAAAATATCTTAGTTTGCAGTACTACTTTGTTTATTAAAAACCCTAACGAACAAGGTTTTGTAAGTTATCACCAAGATGCAAAGTACATAGGATTAGAACCACACAATTGGGTCACAGCATGGGTAGCATTAACAGATTCGAACGAAAACAACGGATGTATGAAAATGTGGCCTAAATCACATTTAAATATTAAAGATCACAATGAAAAATTTAGTGAAGGAAATCTTCTAACTAGAGGACAAACAGTAGAGAATGTTCCTAAAGATGAAGTTAAATCCATAGAGCTTAAAGCGGGTCAAATGTCTTTGCATCATCCAAGAGTAGTGCATGGATCAGGAATAAATAAGAGTAATGATAGAAGAATAGGATTTGTTATTCAAAGTTATATAGGCACAAATGTAAAACAAATCTTAGGGAAAAACAGTGTTCAAATTGCAAGAGGAGAAGATAAATATAATCATCATGAAGTGATAAATAGAACTAAAGCTTTAATGAGTGAGGAGAGTATTTTACTTCGAAAAAAAGAAAATGATTACTTGCAAGAAATTTTTTATAAAGGTGCAAAACAAAAAGGTTCTTATTAATAATTAAATATGGGTGATTTAAATAAAGCACCAAACGATTTTTTTGATAATTGGAATAAAATCCAATCAATGTCATATAAAAATGTCATTGAGCTACTTGTCAAAAGAAGTAGTGAAAAAAAGATATTAGCTTTAATTCAATTTGAATTAGATCAATTTTCAGAAAATGTTCAAAATGATTTAGCTATTTCTGAAACAAGTTCTTTCTATAAAGAAATAACTAACCTTTTCAGAGATTCTAACTGGTGGTCAACTGCTACGGTAACTGATGCTTGTAAATATTATTTAAACTGTGCGAGAAATAATATTTCTTATTTTGAAAACTATGTAGAGGCAGGTAGTGATTTGTCTCAAAATCAAAAAAATGAGATATTTGCCTTATATCAATTATGTACTTTATTTGTTTCTTGGAATGCTATTAAAGATAAAAAGATCAGAGAAATTATAGATATTAGAAAAAGTTTATTTTTTAGATAAAACTAATCAATATGAACAAAGAAAACGCAAGTAAACTCTGGAAAATTATTCAGGAAGCTGGCGATTATTTGGTGGGTCAATTACCTGACCACCCAAATCACCCCAAAGGAAGAAACCCCTATGCTCATGTTGCAATTTGTGTGAAGAGTAAGTTTAACGCAAGTTATAAAGACATTCCTGACGAACAATATGATGAAGTGATAAAATATATTGAGTTTTTAAAAGAAAATCCTAGTTAGATTTAATTGTATTTAATAAATCATCAACATCTTTATCTTTAGTATTCCAAGCAGCAACTAATCTAACAGCTTTTCCATCTAATTCTTCTTCATTCATTTTATAACCTTCAGAATTTAGATGTTCTATTTTTTCTCTTGGAAATTTTGCAAATACTTCGTTTGCTTCTGTAGGATAAGCAATTTCAATATCGTTGTGATTGCTTAAACCATCGCTTAATTTTTTACCCATTGCATTAGCGTGCTTTGCATTTCTCAACCAAACATCATTTGAAATGTATGCATCGAGTTGTGCAGAAACAAAACGCATTTTTGATAATAAGTGCCCCGCTCTTTTCATTAAAAAAGCAATGTCTCCAACTAATTCTTTCTTAAAAAATATAATTGCTTCAGCTGCCAGACATCCATTTTTAGTTGCTCCAAATGACAAGACATCAACCCCAGATTTCCAAGTCATTTCAGCAGGAGTTACATCTAAAGACACCAAAGCATTAGCAAATCTAGCGCCATCCATATGTAAATTTAGATTATGTTTATGAGTGATTTCTGCAATTTTTTTAATTTCATCTAATTGATAAACTTCACCTGTTTCACACACTTGAGTGATACTGACTGATGAAGGTTGTGTATGATGAACAATCCCTTTTCCTCCAATAGATTGATCTAACTCCTTTGCAGTTATTTTTCCCATTATTCCATTTAAAGGAACCAACTTTCCTCCTCCTGTATAAAATTCAGGTGCACCACATTCATCGGTGTTTATATGAGACATCTTATGACAATAAATATTTCCATACGAAGGTGTCATTGTAGATAATGCTAAAGCATTAGCAGCTGTTCCTGATGCCGTCGGAAAAACAATTACCTCTTTTTCAAATATTTCTGAAAACTTATCTTGTAACTCAGTTGATAAAGGATCGTTTCCATAAGGAGTGCTGTCTCCTTCATTTGCTTTTATGATTGCCTCTAATACTTCAGGACAAGCACCTGCAACATTATCGGAGGCGAATTTAACTCGCTCTCTTTTTGTTTTAATTTTTGCCATTTTTATTGTTTTGGAAAATAATCTTTTAAATTGCCTTCTCTATATACATCTGCTGTACAACAATGAAGACCTCCACCAAATGCATAAGCATTTCTAAGCTCTACTGGTAATACTTCCATTCCTAATTTATCTAATTGCTCAGCTTGATAAATTTCACTTTTCTCAACACAAACTGTTTTAGGATCTAAAACTAAAACATTCATTGATAACCATGTTGAAGAATAACATAATGGTGGCGGTTCATTATGTGCTGGCTGAGCACTATCAACAATTTCCCATCCATTATCTTCGAAAAGTTTTCTTTGTTCTTTTGGTAATCTTCTTTGAGGATTGTTGATAATTAAACCTTCTTTTATTGGGGTAAAGGTTGCATCAATGTGAATAGGATAAGGATCACCTGGGAAGTTAACTGCATGAACTCTGTGATCTTTATAATGTCTCTTTAGCCAATCAATTCCTTTTAAATTTGTTGTAAATCCATGTTGTACAACTAAGTCTTTACCAAATCTTAGCACGTCCGCTGCATCAAATAATGGTTCTTCTTCAGTGGTTACAAAATATTTTTTCTCAGTCCACTCTAATCTTTTTTGAACACCTATTTTATCTGATAAATAATCCTTTCTATAATCTGCATCAGTTAATCTTGGCTTTGGAGCAGACTCGTGTCTCATATTAGGATCTTGATTATAATAATCTTTTAGAAGTGGTCGGTAACATAAATATTCAAACCAACGACAACGATAACTCATTGTAGCTTCTAAGATCTCATTACCCACTGTTAACAAAACATCTCTTGGGGGCATGCAGCCAAACATTGTTTCTGCTTCCCAGTCAGGCGTGGAAGTTTTTTGATTAAAATCTATTGGTGTTGGTCGATCAACTTTAATACCTCTTTTTTGAAGCATATTTGAAAAATTATCTAATAATTCATTTGCTTTATCGACAGTATCTTTTGTTCTTGGTCCAAACTGACCTCGCATATCACTGTCTTCTGGAACTTTTGCATCCAAAGCAGGCTCTGGTGCTGGTATACAAGTACCATCCGCTCTTCCAACAATAACATGTTTTAACGGATCCCACTCATTCCAACTATTAACAATAGTTTTATTCTCACTCATAAAGATTAATTTTTTATAATATTATGCTCAGGGCCGAAAGGAAATTTTGTAATATTTTCTGCTCCATCTTTACCAATCACCAAAATATCGTGTTCTCTATATCCACCTGCACCAGGATTACTTTCTGGGATCATTATCATTGGTTCCATAGACACCACCATATTTTCCTCAATAACAGTATCAATATCTTCTCTTAATTCTAAACCAGCTTCTCTTCCATAAAAGTGTGAAAGCATACCAAATGAATGTCCATAACCAAAAGTTCGATACTGAAGATAACCAAGCTCAGCAAAAAGTTCGTTAAGCTCATGACAAATATCAGAACATTTAACACCTGGTTTAATTAATTCTAATCCTCTTTTATGAACTTTAACATTTGCCTCCCAAGCTTTAAGTGAAGCATCATCAGCATGATCTAAAAATAAAGTTCGCTCCAATGCAGTGTAGTAGCCTGAGATCATAGGAAAAGTATTTAAAGATAAAATATCTCCTTTGACTAATTTTCTATTTGTCTTTGGATTGTGAGCTCCATCTGTATTGATGCCTGATTGAAACCATACCCAAGTATCCATGTACTCTGCATCTGGATAGCTTTTAACAATCTCTCTTTCCATTCTATCTCTTGCTGCAATAGCTACTTCAATCTCCGTATTATCCTCTCTAATATTTTTAACTATTTCTTTACCACCAATGTCTGCTATTCTTGCACCATTTCTAATGATCTCAATTTCTTCGTCAGATTTAATCATTCTAAGTTTCATTAGATCTTTTGAAACATCGCTAAATACAGAGAAAGTAAAGATAGATCCTATTTTTTCTCTCATATCTAAAGTGACATGATCATTTTCAATTCCAATATTTTTTGGAGGCTCATCCCTTCCAATAATTGAAACAATGGCTCTTAAAAAATTATCTCTTTTCCAATCAGTATAAATAACGTTATCGCAATGGGATCTACGCCATGGTTGACTTGCATCAATGTTAGCTGAAATTGTTGAAATTTTATTTTGAGTAATCACACATCCGTAAGGTCTACCAAAAGAACAGTAAATAAAACCTGTGTAATATGCAACGTTATGCATAGATGTTAAAATAATCATATCAAGACCATTTTGATCCATCAGTGATCTAAGTTTGTTTACTCGATCGTTATATTCTTTGTCTGTGAAAGGTAATTTTACTTTCTCACCATTTTTAAGTTCAAAAAAATCTGGTCGTTCCATATTAATTTAATGCTATATATCTTTTGTTCCATCTCATTATTAAACTGTAATAAAATATAGATACAAAAAGAAAAAAACCACCGATTATAGTATTTGTGGATGGTACTTCATTAATACCAAATAATGGTAACCAAACCCAAAAAATTCCACCTACAACTTCAGTTAAAGATAATAAAGTCAATTCTGCTGCTGGTATCGCTTTAGATCCAATTGAATATAAAATTAAACCAAAACAAACTAGTGTCCCATGCAAAGAAAATAAAGCTCCATTATAGCTAGATGAAAAGAAAACTAAGTCTTTTGATAAAATCATAATTGTTGCAAACACAAAACAAAATAAACCTGCAAAAGCTACCGTTGTGAATTTTGGTGTTTCTTTTCTCCATCTAAGAGTCACAGAAAACACTGAGAAACCAATTGAGGAAGTTAAACCAAATACAAAACCAATTAATGATTTTTCACCCGTATTTCCAAGTGCCATAATAATGATACCAACTGTTGCAATTATTATTGATATCCAAACATTGAGAGAAATTTTTTCTCTTAAAAATAAAAATGCCAATAATGCTGTAAAAAAAGGCATTGCTGCTAAACAAAGCAAAGTAACTGCAGCGCTAGTATTTGTAATTGAATAAATAAATGTAATCATAGCGATCCCTAATCCAGATCCGCCGATTACGCCAGATAAACCTATTTTATAATAGTTTTTGTAAAAATTTTTTCCTTCTTCGAAAAATAAATAAAGATTTAACAAGATGAAAATTGTTAAACCTCTGCCAAAAATGTACTGCCAAGGTGCCAATTGGGGATTATCCATGTATCGAACCACTAATGGACCAAACGACCACAACAGACCGGCAAAAAGTACAACGGGAATGGCTATTCTTGGATTTCTTAACTCTAACATAATGAGAAATCTAATTGTAAATAGAATTTTCTACAACAAAAATACGTTTCTAAACTAAATTTTGATTTGAAAGGTTGGGGAAAAAACAATCAACGATCTCTCCTTTTTTAAATTTTGATTTACCCGCTGGTAACAAAACCCAAATATTTGATTTTACAAATGATTTAATTCTAAAAGACTCTTGACCTTTTAAAATTTCAACATTTATTTTTCCATTTTTAGTTGTGCTTAACTTGCTCTTTACAAATCTTGTGAAATTCTTTTTTTTATCAAATCCATTTGTCAAAATAGCTTTGATTGATTTTTCTTCAGCTAATCCTAAAGCATTTAAAATATATGGAATTACAAAAAATCTAAAACATGCAGCTGAAGAGATCGGATTTCCCGGAAGTCCAAATATTACCTTTTCTCTCCCTTTAATTTTTGCAAACATTATTGGTTTTCCTGGCCTTATTGCAGCACTTTTGAAATAGCTTGATAAATTAAATTTTTTAACAACATCAGGTATAAAATCAAATTTACCAGCAGACACTGCGCCTGACGTAATAATAATATCATCTTTAGATTTAATTAAATTATTTATTTTTTGTTTAAAGATATTTTGATGATTATCTCTTAATATACTTCCGCTTTTAAAATTAAATAAAAAATTTTGATTTAAATTTTTAATATAGTGTATGTTGGAATTTCTTACCATCCAATTTGGAATATTATCTTTGTTTGATATTTCGTTTCCTGTTGAAAAAAATAATATGTTAATTCTTTTTTTTACTTTAATTTTTTTAATACCTAAACTTTTAAAAGCTAAAATATGGTTAGGTTGAATAATTGTATTTTTTTTTATTACAACCTCCCCTTTTCTAAAATCTGAACCTGCAAACCTAACATGATTAAATTTTTTTATTTTTTGATCAATTAAAATATATTTTTTATTAGGTGCAAAAATTATTTGTTCTATAGGAATAATTGTATCAAAACCCTTTGGTATAATTCCTCCAGTCATTATTTCGGCGGTATCAAATTTTTTGATCTTTTTTTTAAATGGTTTCATTCCTGCTGCAATTGATCCAATTATTTTAAATTTTTTTGGGAATTTTTTTTTTAATCCGTTAGTGTCTTTTGAATTAATTGCGTACCCATCAAATGCAGCATTATTCCCTGCTGGATAATTTATATTAGAATAAACATTAATAGAAACTAATCTATTTAGAGAATTTGCACTATTTAAAGTCTCATCTTTAATTTTAATTTTTGCTTTTTTTAAAATTGTCTTTGATTTTTCGTAACTAATCATTTTTGAGTATTTCTTCAGCTTTATTTAAATCTTCTTTTGTATTTATATTAAAGAAAGGATCATTATTTGAAAACTCCATATTAATTATTTTTACACCAGTATTATTAGCCCACAACTCTACTTTTCTTTCTCCGTTGTTTAAATCCTTCTCTAACTTATCTAGTAAATTAATCGACCATAAGCCAAATATATTATGTCTTGTGTTATTTGACTTAATGAAAAATAAATCACTTTCATTGAAATTAATATTGTGAATAAAATCTTTAAGTATTTGTCTCTTAAAAAAAGGTGTATCAACAGGGAAAGTTGCTATCCATTTGTAGTCTTTTTGATTTTCTTTTATCCATTTCATAGCTGATAAAACTCCACCTAACGGGCCAAGACCTTTTTCAAAATCTTCAATTATTGAAATTTTTTCTGAGTTATGAAAATTAATTTTATTATTTGATACTATTAAGAGTTCCTTGAATTCATCAATAATTTCGGTCAACATGTGATCAATTAACAATTTACCAGCTAACATTACTTGGGATTTATCTTCTCCAAATCTTTGTGACTTACCGCCTGCTAGCACAGTGCCTAAAATATTGTTATGATCCATCTATAAAATATAAAACATTCAAAATTGAATTAAAGAAATTAAATGGATTTAAGAATTTTAGAAATAGCAGCCCACACAGAAAATAATAAAGTTGTTGAAAACTATACTCATAAGTCAAAACATAAAAATCCATTATGTGGTGATGAGATGGAAATAAGCTTAATTGTCAAAGAAGATGTTGTAAAGGATATGGGTTATCAGTGTAAATCGTGTGTTTATTGTCAGGCATCAGTCAGTCTATTATCCAGAAAAATTAAGGAAAAAAAAGTTGATGATATTAAAAAATTTATAAAAGTTGGTGAGCAACTTTTTGAGGACGCAAAAGTAAGTATGGAAAAACATTGGAAAGACTTTAAAGAAATTTTAGATAAAAAAAATCTTTCAAGAAAAGAATGTTTGCTTTTACCTTTAAGAACTATTGCGAAAGCATTAAAAATATAAATGATCAAAATTACAAAACCATTATTGCAAAAAGCATTAATTGCAGGTTTTTTTTCTGCATTTACAATTGGTGTGCTAACAGTCCTTACTTATAAAAGTACACTCGGATATTTTATTGCAGCCTCTTTCGGTTCTTCAATGGTTTTACTTTTTGGTTTTCCTGAAAGCCCATTTGCACAACCAAAAAATGTTTTTTTTGGTCATTTGGTAACTGCTTTAATAGGAGTAATTTTTGTAAACTATATTCCGCTCCCTATTTATATCAGTATTGCAATCGCTGTTGGAGTAGGAGTTTTTTTAATGATTTTATTTAATATTGTTCACCCACCTGCTGGTGGAAATCCAATTATAGTTATTATTGGGAGTGCCTCTTATCATTATTTAATTAATCCAATAATTTTTGGTTGTATAATTATATTGTTATTAGCAATTATAATTAACAAATATTTATTAAAAAAAAACTATCCATTAAAATAAATTAATGAATTCTAAATACAAAGTTTTAAAATATTCGTCTAATAAGTTTGAGAATATAGATGATTTAATTTCAATTGAAGAACCATTGGAGATTTCATTGAAATATAAAGAATCTGATAAATGGATAAATCAAAGTTTATCTATAACAATGAGAACTCCAGGTGATGATGAGGATCTTGTAAGAGGATTTTTATATAATGAACAAATTATAACAAATATTGATGATATTGATTCTATAGAAAGTTATGGAGATAAAGTTGGTCAATACAATATTCAAAACAAAATTTTAGCAACTTTAAATAATTCTAAAAATATAAATATTTCAAAAATAAAAAGAGACTTTTTAACTAATTCCTCATGTGGTGTGTGTGGAAAATCTTCTCTTGATGCTTTAGAAATAATTAAAAAAAATAAAACAAATCCATCAGAACCTCAAATCAAAAAAGAGGTAATTGTTAAATCACCAGATATATTGAGAGAAGGCCAATCAGAATTCAGTAAAACAGGTGGAATTCATGCAAGTGGTCTCTTTAATAGCAATGGAGAATTGGTTGCTGTCAGAGAGGATGTAGGAAGACATAATGCACTAGATAAACTTATTGGTTGTGCATTAAAGAACAATCAAATTGATCCGAAAAACCAATTTATAACATGCTCAGGAAGACTAAATTTTGAATTGGTTCAAAAGGTCTTGATGACGGATATAGGTATAATGATAGGTGTTGGTGCGCCAACTAGTCTAGCTATAGATTTAGCGAATAAATTTGACATTACCCTTGTTGGTTTCGTAAAGAGGGACAGTTTTAATATTTACACAAATAACAAAAAAGTTATTGTGGGCTAAATTAATAAAAGGGTATTTGTGTCAAAAAATATAAGTAATTTATCAGGCAGAGTAGGCTTAAAAGATAACCTATTTAAGCAAATCTCGGAAAATACCTTAAGCGATAATCCACAAGATATTAAAGAAATTGCCAAAAAACATAACCTAGGCGTTTCAACTCTCCATGGTGCAGAATCCTTTTATGAATTTTTGAGACCCTCTCATAGAGAAAAGAAAGCTTTTGTTTGTAACGGTAGTGCATGCATGTGTGCGGGTACTCAAGATAAATTAAAAGATAAACTAAAAGAAAAACTGGGTGATGACAAAGTTGGAGAAATGTTCTGCTTAGGTCATTGTTATGAAAACCATGCATTTCATTATGATGGAGAAAATTATGCTGGTAAAGATATAGAAAAAATTGACCAAATAATTAAAGGTGAAGAAATAAAACAAGATAAGTTTTTCTCTAAAAGTTATGCAACAACAAATTTTTTAATGGATGACAGGTTATCTTCAACAGATCAATTCAAAGAGCAATTAAGTAAATTTTTAAAAACAGATAAAAAAGAAATAGTAAAATCATTATTAGATTCAAATTTAACAGGAAGAGGTGGTGCTGGTTTTCCTACAGGAATGAAGTGGGATTTCTGTAGTAAAGCAAAAGGAGATAAAAAATATGTTATCTGTAATGCAGATGAGGGCGACTCTGGTGCTTTCTCAGATAGATATTTATTAGAGGACCAACCTTTAAAAGTTATTTTTGGAATGGTGATTTGTGGTTATGTGATAGGAAGTAATGAAGGAGTTTTATACATAAGAGGTGAATATCCTAAATCTATTGAAGCTATTAATGGCTGCATCAATGAACTTAAAAAATTAAATTTACTAGGTGAAAATATTTTAGGAACTGATTTTTCTTTTGATCTTGGAATTTGTATTGGTCAAGGTGCTTATATTTGTGGAGAAGAAACAGCTTTGATTGCATCTATTGAAGGAAGAAGAGCTGAGGTAGATGTGAGACCTCCTTTCCCTGTTACTGAAGGGTTGTATAAAAAACCAACTGTAGTTAATAATGTTGAAACATTAGCTGCTGCAACTGGAATTTTATTAAATGGATCAGAAAAATTTTCTTCAGTTGGAAATAAAAAATCAGCTGGAACAAAATTAGTTTGTTTAGATAGTTTCTTTAACAACCCAGGTGTTTATGAAATTGATATGGGTACGCCAATGAAAAAAATATTTAATGAAATTGGTGGTGGATATAAAGAGCCTGTTAAAGCTTTTCAAATAGGTGGCCCATTAGGTGGGGTCGTTCCTTTAAGTGAAATAGAAAATTTAAATTTAGATTTTCAAGAATTTACAGCAAAAGGTTTTATGTTAGGTCACGCAAGTGTAGTCAGTATTCCAAAAGATTTTCCAATGGCTGAATACATTCATCACTTGTTTGAATTCTCAGCAGAAGAATCATGTGGGAAATGTTTCCCAGGAAGACTTGGATCTTACAGAGGTAAGGAGATGTTTGACCAAGCTAAGAAGAAAACAGCTAAAATTCCTTTAAAATTACTAGAAGAATTGTTGGTTACAATGCAAAAAGGATGTCTATGTGCTCTTTGTGGAGCAATCCCAACTCCAATTCAGAACATCCTAAAATACTTTGGTGATGAAATGAAAAATGATATGGTGAAAGATAATTAATGAGCTCAGAAAAAAGAAAAATTGCTTATATTGACGGAAAACCATACGAAATTGGTCCTAAACACTCGTCTATTTTAAAATTTGTAAAAAGCTATGTAAGTGAAAAAAAAGTACCTACTTTATGCGATGATCCAAACCTAGCTCCTTATGGTGCTTGCAGAGTTTGTTCTGTAGAAGTTGCTTTAGAAAAAGATGGTCCTACAAGAGTTGTTGCATCTTGTCATACTCCGGTTGCTGAAAACCAACATATCTTTACTTCAAATGAAGCTTTAACAAGTCTAAGAAAAAATATTGTTGAGTTAGTTTTAACTGACCATCCAATGGAATGTGATACTTGTGAGGTAAATAATAATTGTGAATTACAAACAGTAGCAAACGATTTAGGAGTTGCTGATCACAGATACAACAGTCCTAAACAGCATAAAGGTATACCAAGAGATACTTCTCACGATTACATGAGAATGAATTTAGACAATTGTATTAATTGTGGAAGATGTGTCAGAGCTTGTGATGAAATTCAAGGATCATTTGTACTAACGATGAGCGGAAGAGGTTTTGAATCTAGAATAACAACTGATAATGATATGATGTTTGGAGATAGTTCATGTGTATCTTGTGGAGCATGTGCACATACATGTCCAACGGATGCAATTTCAGATGTTTTTCAATCTAAATCTGCAGCTGTAGATAAAAAAGTTAGAACAACTTGTTCATACTGTGGTGTAGGATGTAATTTAGAAGCATCAATAAAAGATGATAAAGTTGTTGCAATAGATACTCCAAAACAAACAGAGGTAAATGCTGGTCATACTTGTATTAAAGGAAGATATGCATTTAGTTTTTATGATCATCCAGACAGATTAAAAACACCTTTAATTAAAAGAAATGGAAAGTTTGAAGAAGCTTCGTGGGATGAAGCTTATGAATTCATTAAAAAAGAAATGAACAGAATTACAAAAGATAACGGTCCAGATGCCTTTGCTGGAATTTCTTCTGCAAGATGCACGAATGAAGAGAATTATGTTTTTCAAAAAATGATTAGAGCGGCTGTAGGAACTAACAGTGTAGATTGTTGTGCAAGAATATGTCATTCACCAACAGCTTGGGGAATGCAACAAACTTTTGGGACTGGAGCAGCAACTAACTCTACAGAAGATATTTATCATGCAGATTTATTTTTGGTAATTGGAGCTAATCCAACTAACGCTCATCCTGTAACAGGTGCAAAAATAAAACAACAAGTGATGAAAGGTAAAAAATTAATTGTGCTTGATCCAGTTACAACTGAACTAGCTAAACTTGCTGATTATCATATTAAACTAAGACCAGGAACTAATGTTGCAGTTCTAAATATGATGTTACATTTTATTATAAAATCAAAACTTTATAATGCAGATTTTGTTAGAGATAGAACTGAAGGTTTTGATAATTTCTTAAAAGAAATTGAAAGACAGGATGTTGATCATTTAGCAAAAGTAGCTGGTGTAGATAAACAATTAGTTAAAGAAGCAGCAATTGCATATGCTACTGCAAGAAATTCAATGGAGTTCCATGGTTTAGGAGTTACTGAACACGAACAAGGATCTAAAACAGTAATGTTAATTGCAGATCTAGCAATGATTACCGGAAACATTGGACGAAAAGGTGTCGGGGTTAATCCTTTAAGAGGTCAAAACAATGTTCAAGGTGCAGCAGATATGGGATGTCAACCACACCAAGGTGCTGGATATTTTCCTGTGGCTGATGAAAAGCATCAAGAATTCTATACTGAAAAATATGGAGTAACTCACCCAACTAAGCCAGGATTAAAAATTCCTCAAATGTTTGAAGCTGCAATAAACAAGGAATTAAAAGGTTTATGGATTATAGGGGAAGATATTGTTCAAACAGATCCTAATAGCGCACATGTTATTGATGCTATGAACTCTTTAGAACTTTTAGTCGTTCAAGAGATATTTATGAGTGAAACAGCAAAATTAGCAACTGTTGTTCTGCCAGGTACTACTTTCTTAGAAAAAGATGGAACTTTTACAAATACTGAGCGAAGAATTCAAAGAGTGAACAAAGCTGTGCCTCCTCTACCAGGCACTAAACCTGATGGATTAATTGTAACTGAGATGATGCAGAAATTGGGATTTGATCAGCCAACTTACGATGCAGATCAAGTTCTAGGAGAAATTGCTGATATCGTTCCTTTCTTTAAGGGAGTTACTAGAGAGAGACTTGGAAAATTTGGATTACAATGGCCAGTTCAAGAAGATGGAACTGATACAAAAATTTTACATACAGAAACATTTAAATTAGGTAAAGGCAGACTAAAAAACTTTGATTGGAAAGAGTCATCAGAAATTGAAGCTAATCAAAAAGATTATCCTTTAATTTTAACAACAAGTAGAGTTTTACAACATTACAACGCAGCAACAATGACTAGGAGAACAAAAAATATAAATATTGTTGATGAAGATGTTTTGTTAATTCATCCTAAAGATGCAGCTCATAGAGATCTAAATACTGGTGATATCGGAAGACTATATTCAGGTAGAGGTGAGGTTGCGCTTAAAGTTGAAGTTACAGATAAAGTTAAAGAAGGAATTGTCTTTACTACGTTCCATTTCCCAGAGCATATGGTTAATATGGTTACAGGTCATGGTAAAGATGAAGAAACAATGTGTGCTGAATACAAAGTATCTTCTGTTGAAGTACAGAAAATCTCTAATCAATTTAAAACAGAAGTTAAACCAAAAGAAAATCAAGCTGAAGTTAGTTAATTAAAATGACCATTGGTTGGCATTTTGATAATACCTTTTCAAAGTTATCAAATACTTTTAAAGAAAATATTAAACCAACTCCTGTTCATAATCCTGAATTAGTAATTTTAAATGAGGAACTAGCATCTGCTTTAAATTTAGATTTTTCAAAAACAGACAAAAAAAAATTAGCAGAAATTTTT
Source organism: uncultured Pelagibacteraceae bacterium (assembly GCA_902571425.1). Taxonomy (GTDB): domain Bacteria; phylum Pseudomonadota; class Alphaproteobacteria; order Pelagibacterales; family Pelagibacteraceae; genus Pelagibacter. Next base: position 54,763 of record CACGBZ010000005.1, read on the forward strand.
TCTGGAAACTCCATACCAGAAGAAACTAATACTATTGCACAAGCATATGCAGGTCATCAATTTGGACACTTTACTATGTTAGGAGATGGTAGAGCGGTTTTATTAGGTGAGCATTTGGTTAACAACGACAATCGTTTTGACATTCAGTTTAAAGGTTCAGGAAGAACTTCTTTTTCTAGAGGTGGTGATGGAAGAGCAGCACTCGGACCTATGCTAAGAGAATTTATTATCAGTGAAGCGATACATTCATTAAATATTCCAACTACGAGAAGCCTTGCTGTAGTAAAAACGGGAGAAAAAGTTGTAAGAGAAAATCTTTTACAGGGTGCTATATTAACAAGAGTTGCATCAAGTCACCTTCGAGTTGGAACATTTCAATATATTGCTGCAACTCAAAACATTGAAAATTTAAATACTTTAGTCGACTACACAATAAATAGACATTATCCAGAAATTAAAACATCAAATTCAAAAGTATTAGACTTGTTAAATCTTGTAATGGAAAAACAATGCCAGCTAGTAATTAATTGGATGCGAGTTGGATTTATTCACGGGGTTATGAATACTGATAACATGGCAATTTCAGGTGAAACCATTGATTATGGTCCTTGTGCATTTATGGATCATTATGATCCAAAAACTGTATTTAGCTCAATCGATAAATTTGGGAGATATGCCTTTTCTAATCAACCACCAATTACAAAGTGGAATTTAGCAAGATTTGCAGAATGTTTAATTCCTCTAATTGACAAAAATGAAGATACTGCAATTAAATTAGCAACAGATTTAATAGATAATTTCCAAAATATTTATGAAGATAAATGGTTAAATATGATGAGAGATAAACTAGGTCTATTTGGTGAGGATAAAAATGATAACAAATTAATTAATGATTTGTTTAATTGGATGGAAAAAAATAAAGCAGATTACACAAATACTTTTTGTAATTTAATGGATATCAACTCTGATGAAATTTATAAAAACAATGATTTTATCGATTGGAAAAATGGATGGAAAAAAAGGTCTGAGTTAAATAATTCAACTAAGGAAAAACAAAGCAAACTTATGAAATCAAATAATCCAATTGTAATTCCTAGAAATCATAAAGTAGAGGAAGCTTTAGCTGAAGCAGACAAAGGAAGCTTAGATAAAATGAAAAAGTTATTAGCTATTTTAAAAAATCCTTATCAAAATCAGAATAATATTGAAGAATATCAAGCGCCTGCTCCATCAAGCAATGAAAAATATCAAACTTTTTGTGGAACTTAATTTATAAAACGTAGGGCTCTGGTCTAGCGGTTTTACCCAAAACTCTCTCAACTGCAAAATCACCTATATCAATTGTTTGGTATGATCCTGTTGTGATTAATTCAGTTAAGGCTCTCCCGATACCTGGTGCCTGCATTAATCCCCGGCCTGTAAATCCAGAAGCCATGTAAACATTATCATATTTTGGATGCTTACCAACAACTGCATTATTATCTAATCTATTACAATCATAGTAACCTGCCCATCCACCAGTTAACTTTAATTCTTCAAAGGCAGGTATTCTCTTAGCAAGAGCTGGCCAAACTAATTCCTCAAAATCATTCCAGGCTGGTTCCAAATCATCTGCATCAAATACAGAAATAGGTGATCCTGCTAAATATTCCCCTCCTTCTGGTCTCCAATAAACACCTGTTGTTAAGTCTCCACTAAGTGGCATCTCTTTTATATATGTTGGGCATTTTACTCTAAACACTGTATGTTTTTGAGGAACAACAGGAATATCCTCTAACAATTCTTTTGTCCAGCAACCAGCAGCAGAAACAATTGTTTTAGCATTTATTTCTGAAATACTTTTAACTTCACCTTTAATAAATTCTGCTCCAAGCTCTATTGCTTTACTTTTAAGAGCGCTATGAAACATAAATGGATCAATCCATCCTTCACTTTGATTATCCGTATAAGTTGCTGTCTCTATCCCTTCACTATTCACATAAGGGAAAACCTTGGATAATTCTGATCCTTTAATATTTTTTGTTCCTGCATCACATTCTTTATGATTTTCTAATGCTCTATATTGTTCTTCGGCATGTTCGGGACCAAACATTAAAAGATATCCATTGGTTACCATGCTAGCTGTTGGATTAGGATTTTTTTCTGTTTTTAATAATTCTGGTATTTGAAAAATAAATTCTCTTGCAAATTTTCCTAATAAAATATTTTCTTTTTGAAAAAACTGCCTTCTAAAGCCACCTAGAGATAAAGGAAATGAAGCTGTTTTATAAGTAGGATCTCTCTCAATAACTTTTACTTTTCTACGTTCTTTAGATAAAAAGTAGGCTGTTGCTGCCCCAATTATTCCTCCGCCAATTACTACAACATCATCCATATCTAATTTAATATAATTAAGCTTATATTCAGAATTAGTGCAAAGCTAACCCAAAGTAAATATGGAATCATTAAGTAGGCGCTCAACATCTTGACGCGTTTAATCCTTAAAATTAGATTAATTATCAATGCTATTAGAATGATTAATACCAATAAAGCCAAGACCATATTATGAAAAACAAAAAAAACTACACTCCAAGTTGTATTGAAAATTAAATGAATAAAGTAAATATAAACAGTATTCATGTCTCTATTTGTAGTATGCCAGTAAAGCCATATAGAGACAGTCATCATCAAATAAAGAGATGTCCAAACAGGACCAAATATCCAATCTGGGGGATTAAATATTGGTTTGTTTAATAGTGAGTACCAAGGTTCTTTAAATTTAACAGTAGCTAAACCTCCAATTAATGAGGCAGAGAATGTAATAGCAAGAAACAATAGAAATGTTAAAAATTTGTTTTTAAGCATGATAAATATATATACATAACAAAAAATGAATAAAAAAACTATTTGGATTACAGGTGGAAGTACTGGGATTGGTAAAGCTTTAGCAATTAAATTTGCAAGTAAGGGATGGAACGTTGCTATTTCTGCAAGAAGAGCTGAATTATTGGATGAGCTTTCAAATTCTTATGAAAATATTTCAGGTTTCCCTTTAGATGTAACTAATAAAGAAAAGTGTAAAGAAGTTTTTAATGAAATTAAAAATAAATTTGAAGATATAGATATTTGTTTTTTTTCAACAGGAACATGGGATCCAAAAAAAGAGAAAGAAATAGATATCGAGCGAATGGAAGATGTGTTTAAGGTAAATTTTTTTGGAACCGTTAATAGTATTAAAGCCGTTGAACAACACTTTAGAGATAAAAAAAAGGGTATAATAACTATTGTTTCATCAATTGCAGGATATAGGGGATTACCTAATTCAACTGGATATGGACCATCTAAATCTGCATTAAATAACCTAGCTGAAAGTTTATACTTTGATTTTAAAAGGTACAATGTTCGTGTTTGTTTAGTATCTCCTGGATTTATTAAAACACCAATGACGGATAAAAATGATTTTAAGATGCCATTTTTAAAAACCCCAGAATATGCTGCAGATCAAATATATGAAGGTTTAGTTAACAAAAATATATTTGAAATTCATTTTCCAAAATCACTTACAATTACATTAAAACTATTGAGTTTTTTACCAAGTAAAATTTATTTTGGTTTAGTTGGTAAACTAACGAAATATCAAAAAAAATAGTTAATCTTTAACAAATACGACAGTTAACTCAGCTACTTTAAAACCAAATTTAGTCATTGTTGCTCTATTAATTGCAACTCTATCATCTTGTTTAAAAATCCAATCATCGAAAGTTATTTTTAATTCTTTACCTTTAACCGGAACTAGTAAAACATATTCAAATTTAAACGCTGGTCCATAAGAATATCCTATTGCTTTACCCACAACATCCCCTGCTGTTCCTTCGTAATTATGCTCATCAATTTTATTTATTGTCCATTCTCGGTCTTGAACTTCACCATCATCCCAATTAAATTTTTCTTTAAGAATTAATTGTTTTCCATCCCAAGTTCCATTTAAGTCTGCAGAAAATTGTCTTGTTACTTTTCCTGATCTATTTTGTAGAACACCCCAGGCCTTAACATTTCCAGATAAATATTCCTCAATAATTAGTCTTGGTTCTTTGTTTTTGAAGTCTTCTGGTTTCATAGCACTATTGTTGGAGCAACTTGTAATTAAGAATAATGAAATTATCAACGAAATTGACTTAATTATTTTTATATGTCGCATAAAAATCTCCATTATTTTTATTTGTTTTGCATTGAAAATTGTATCAGATCAATATTTTTTGACTTAAATCCAGCCTCACAATAAGAAAGATAAAACTCCCACATTCTTTTAAATGTTAAGTCAAAACCTTGATTTTTAATTAAATCCCATTTTTTTAAAAAATCGTTTCTCCATATCGCCAATGTATTTGCATAATGATCAGCATAGGAAATATATGAATTAACAGTTAAACCGTTGTCAGAAACATAACGATTAATGCTATTTTTATTTGGTAAAAAACCACCTGGAAAAATATATTTTTGAATAAAGTCTTGTTTGTTTTTATATCTATCAAACAACCTATCATCGATAGTAATTGCTTGAATAGCTGCTTTACCACCATCAGATAAGTTAGTTTTAATGGTTTTAAAATAACCCTCTAAATAATTTTGACCAACAGCCTCTATCATCTCTATAGAAGCAATTGAATTGTATTTACCTTTAAGATCTCTGTAATCCTTTATTTCAATATTTACTTTTTCGTTTAAACCGCAATTAAAAATTCTTTCTTTTGCATATTCAAATTGTTTTTTTGATATTGTAATACAGTCTAGTTTAACATCATATTTTTTACCTAAGTACTCAGCAAAACCTCCCCAACCACATCCTATTTCTAAAACTTTGTCACCATTATTTGGTTTAATTAGATCAATTAATTTTTGATATTTGTTATTTTGAGCATCAGAAAGATTTTTCGACTTATCATCAAAAATAGCGCTAGAGTAAGTGAGTGTGTCATCTAACCAAAGAGAAAAAAAATCATTGCCTAGATCATAATGTTTAGCAATATTTTCTTTACTTCTGCTTTTTGTATTTTTGATTATTTTATTTTTTACAAAATTAATTATTGGAAAATCAAGAAGGCCCGAGAATTTATATATAACTTCTATATTTCTTGCAGTTAATTCAATTAAGTTTGATAAGTTATCAGTTTCAAATTCACCTCTCATGTAACTCTCAGCAAATCCAATACTGCCACCTCTAATTAAATTATAATTAAAATCTGGTTTTTTGATTGAAATATTTGCATGCAATTTTTCATTCAGATTTCCAAACTTTAAAACTTTTCCGTCATGTGTAGTCAGCTCTAGATAACCATGATTTATTTTATTAAGAAATTTGAAAACCAATTTATCTGAGATATTATTTAAAAACATTAATTCTCTACTGTAATATTATTTTTAATTTTAAATTTTTTCTTAATAAATTTAATTCCTTTAATCCACAATTTAAACGCTTCAAAATGTATCGCAGAGATAATTTTAAATGTCATTAAAGGGTGTTTAAGATAAGAATTCATTAAGTTTTTGCTTGTCAAATCAGATCTTTCACCATCTTGAGATGCAAAAAGAATTTTTCCTTCTTGATCATATTGATCAATTACAACTGACAACTTCTGCTCTGGATTTAATATTCTAAAAAAATAATTACAATCCATTTCAATAAATGGTGAAACATGAAACTTCTTTGAGCAATTATTTTGAATTAATTTATTTTGTCCGTCTACTTTAAAAACATATGTGTGTTGCTCACCAAATGTATTCTTAACCTCATATAAAATAGAAATTAAATTATTATTTCTATCATATACAAAAAAAATACTTAGTGGATTAAAAACATAACCAAATATTCTTGGATAGCATAAAAGTTTAACTTTTATGTTGTCTGTACTAATTTTGTTATTTATTAGGTTTTTTTTTACCCATTCAAAAAGAGATGACCCATCACGATCACCATGATCTTTCTCATAAAAACTAATAAGATTAAATTTATTCAATGAAAAAAATTGCAATTTATCATTAAGCTCATTTAGCTCTGATAGATCTATAAATAATGAAAATACTTTATACTTAAAAAAATGTTCTTTTGGTTTAAATCTCTTATGGATTACATTTCCATTATATATACAAGAACTAATCATTAAAGTTTTTCAGCATTTCAATAGATGATTTTATTCCATCTTCATGAAATCCGTAACCAAAATAACTGCCACAAAAAAGTAAATCTTTTTGATTTTGTATTTTAATAAGCTCTGATTGAGCATCTAATGCTTTTTGATCGTAATATGGATGTGTAAATTTTACTTTTCTCAATATTTTTTTATCATCAATATTGAAGTAAGGATTAAGTGTTAAGAAAATATTTTCATCACACTTTAAATTTTGTAATAAATTTAACCAGTAGGTTATTGAATTTTTCTCTAAATTCTTGTCATCTATTGATGAATTCCAAGAAGACCAAGCTTTTTTATTTTTTGGCATTGCCCGCTGATCTGTATGTATGTAAGCTATATTTTCTTTGTAGCTAAAATTCGAAAGAATATTTCTCTCATCCTCAGTTGGATTTTCAATTAGCTTTAAGGCTTCATCAGCATGTGTTGCCAAAACTACTTTGTCATAATCAAAAAATTCACTTTCACCGCCATAGTATAGGTCTAATCCTGATGATTTTCTTTTAACTCTTGTAACTTTATAATTTTTGTAGTGTTCACCACTAATTTGAGAAAGTATTTTACTAACATAAGTTCTACTTCTATTAGATACTGTGTACCACTGTGGTCTATTTTTTAATTTGAATAAACCATGATTTTTAAAAAATCTTAAAAAAAAACTAATTGGCATTTTGCTTGCTTCATATGGGGGCATAGACCAAATTGCAGATACCATTGGTATTATATGATAATCAACAAATGTTTTAGATAATTTATTAATTTTTAAATATTCACCTAGGGTAATTTTATCATCAGATATAGTTACTTGATCACTTTTTTTATAAAATTTAATTATATCAAAAAACATCTTTAAAAATTCAATGTTAAATATATTTGATTTATTAGAGAAAATTCCGCTTAATCCTTTTCCACAGTATTCAAATTTTGTATTATCTACTGAAACTGAAAAAGACATGTTGCTTTTTTCAATTTGAATATCATTTTCCTTAAAAAAATTAATTAAATTTGGATAAGTTTGAAAATTAAAAACAATAAAACCAATATCAACTGATACTTTTTTTTCATCAAAAAACAAATCTATAGTATGAGAATGTCCGCCAAAATGGTCTTCTCTTTCGAAAAGATCTACATGATGTTTTTTAGATAAATAATAAGCAGCACTTAATCCAGAAATACCTGACCCAACGACAGCAATTTTCATTAATTATTATGCTGCATCTTCTTTAAACTCATCCATACTTGGACAAGTGCAAAAAATATTTTTATCTCCGTATACATTGTCAACTCTTGCAACTGGAGGCCAAAATTTATTTGCTTTTAAGAATTTTGCTGGATATGCAGCTTGCTCTCTTGAATATTTATGATTCCATTCATCTGAAGCTAATTCAATATCGGTGTGAGGTGCATTTTTAATAGGGTTATCTACTTTGTCAAACTTGCCTGACTTGACCATATCTATTTCCTCTTTAATGCTAATCAAAGTGTCACAAAATCTATCCAGTTCGGATAAACTCTCACTCTCTGTTGGTTCTATCATCATTGTTCCAGCAACTGGCCATGACATTGTTGGCGCATGAAATCCATAATCTATTAATCTTTTAGCTATATCTTCTTCTGAAATGCCTGTTTCGCTTTTAATTGATCTAATATCAATAATACATTCATGAGCTACATTACCATTTGAACCTTTATAAAGAATTGGGTAATGATCTTTTAATCTATTTGCTATGTAATTTGCATTTAGGATTGCAATTTGTGTTGCAAGTTTTACACCTTCGGATCCCATCATCTTAATGTACATCCAAGAAATTGATAAAATGCTTGAGCTTCCCCAAGGAGCTGCTGAAACGGCACCTATTCCACTTGCAGGTCCACAATCTTTTACGACTGGATGATTAGGCAGATAAACTTGTAAATGTCTTTTACATGCGATAGGTCCCATCCCAGGTCCTCCTCCACCATGTGGAATACAAAATGTTTTATGCAAATTTATATGACAAACATCAGGACCAAAATTTCCTGGTTTTGCAACTCCAACAAGTGCGTTTAGGTTTGCTCCATCCATATAAACTTGACCACCATGTTCATGAATTACTTCACATATATCTTTAATTTTTTCCTCAAATACACCATGTGTTGATGGGTAAGTTACCATTAATGCACCAAGATTGTCTGAATGCAACTCTGCTTTTTTCTTTAAATCCTCAAAATCAACATTTCCTTCTTTGTCACAATCAACAACGACAACTTTCATTCCAACCATTTGTGCACTCGCTGGGTTAGTTCCATGTGCTGAGCTTGGTATTAAACATATATTCCTATTTTCTTCACCTCTATCTAAATGATACTTTCTAATCACCATTAAACCTGCATATTCCCCTTGAGCACCTGCATTTGGCTGAAGTGAAACGCCAGAAAAACCAGTAATAGATCTTAACCAATTTTTAAGATCTGTGAACATTTCTCTATATCCCTCCATTTGTTCGACAGGCACGAATGGATGGGGCTCAGCCAATTCTCTCCACGAAATAGGTATCATTTCTGCAGTGGCATTTAATTTCATAGTACATGAACCTAGAGCAATCATTGTTCTATTAAGAGCTATATCCTTATCCTCTAACTTTTTAAGATATCTAAGCATTTCTGTCTCTGAATGATATGAATTAAAAACAGGGTGTTCTAAATATTTTGAAGTTCTTAATAAATTTTTTGGTAAATTTGGTAAACTAACAGTAGGATCCTCTTTTTTAATTGACTCTGCAGCATTAAATATTTTTAGTAGTTGATTAACTCTGTAAACATTCTTTCTTTCGTCGAAAGAAACAGATAACATTTCTGAATTTACTTTTCTAATATTAACTTTTTGGTTTAAAGCATTTTTGAAAATCTGATCAGTCTTTTCTTTGGTAATAATAGTTACAGTATCAAAAAAATAATCCGAGTATAATTCATATCCAGATTGCTTTATTTTATCCGCAAAATTTTTTGCTAGTTGAGACACTCTTTCTGAAATACTTTTAATTCCATCGGGACCGTGATAAATGGCATATGCTGCTGAAACAATCGCTAGCAAGGCTTGAGCAGTACAAATGTTACTTGTAGCTTTGTCTCTTCTAATGTGTTGCTCTCTAGTTTGTAATGACAATCTATAGGCCTGGTTTCCATGCCTATCAACTGAAACCCCAACAATCCTGCCTGGCATAGATCGTTTGTATTCATCTTTTGTTGCAAAAAATGCTGCATGAGGTCCTCCATAACCCATTGGTATACCGAACCTTTGGGAGCTACCGACAGCAATATCAGCACCAAGCTCTCTTGGTGTTTTTAGCATAGAAAGCGCAAGTAGATCGCAAACTAAAATTGCTTTTCCATTTTTTTTATGAATTTTACTTATGGCCTCACTAGGATCTTTAATATCACCTAAAGTTCCTGGATATTGTAAAACTCCGCAAACAATATCTTCTTTTAACTGCTCTAGAACTTTATCCTCGTTTCCAACAAGTACTTTAAGACCCATTGGCTCTGCTCTGGTTTGAATAACGTCAATTGTTTGTGGGTGGCAGTTCTCTGAAACAAAAACTAAATTACTATCACTTTTATTAAGTCTATGACTTAAACCCATAGCTTCGGCAGCTGCTGTTCCCTCATCAAGTAAAGACGCGTTTGCTATATCCATTCCAGTAAAATCAACAATCATTTGTTGAAAGTTTAATAGCATCTCTAATCTACCTTGTGCTACTTCAGGCTGATAAGGTGTGTATGATGTGTACCATCCAGGATTTTCTAATATATTTCTTAAAATTACATATGGTGTGTAAGTTCCATAATAACCCATGCCTATAAAATTTGAGTAAATTTGGTTTTTTTTTGAGATTGCTTTTAATTTTCTTAACGCTTCATATTCTGAATTTGGTTCACCGATATTTAATTCACCTTTAAACTGGATCTTTTCTGGTATGGTACTATTAATAAACTCATCTAATGACTTAAAGTTAAGATCTTTAAGCATTTTTTCTTGGTCCTTTTCTGATGGACCTATGTGTCTTCTAATAAAATCTTTTTGTGAATTATGTAACATTAGCTTGATGTCTCCTTTGCAAATTTATCGTATTCTTCTTTATTCATTAAAGTATCTAGCTCAGATGTGTCTTTAATTTTCAGTTTAAAAAACCATGCACCACCTTCAGGATCCTCATTAATTTTGGCAGGATCGTCAACTATAGCCTGGTTGGTGTCTACCACTTCACCAGTAACTGGAGTATAAACATCACTAGCAGCTTTCGTAGACTCTACTACTCCTGCGGTACCATCTTTTTCAACATTAGATCCTTTTTCAGGAAGTTCTGCAAAAACGATGTCGCCAAGCATTTCTGTTGCATGTTTTGTAATTCCTATTGTGGCTACATCTCCCTCTAAAGTAATCCACTCATGTTCTTTTGAAAATTTTACTTCACTCATTAATCTACTCCTTTCACATAATTTTTTTTATAAAATGGTAATGCGCAAACATTTGCTGGATGTTTTTTTCCTCTTACCTCAAGCAAAATTTTAGTATCAACTTTTGAAAAATCTTTATTAACATAACCCATCGCAATAGGACCATTAACACTTGGTCCAAACGTGCCACTAGTTATCTCGCCGATTTGTGTATCTGTATCATCAAATATTTTAGTTTTTTCTCTTGCAATCAGTCTGCCTTCGGGTTTAATCCCTACTCTTATTTGGCTTGCTCCATCTTGCATTTGGTTCATAATTTTTTTTGATCCAATAAAACCCCCATTTGATAATCTAGATTTTGAGATTGCCCATCTAAGGTTTGCCTCAACTGGTGTTTTATTAATGTCTAATTCGTGACCATATAAACATAATCCAGCTTCTAATCTCAAGGTATCTCTTGCCCCAAGTCCTATAAGTTGTGCTCCCTTTTCTATTAAATTTTCAACGAAATTTTCAGCTTTATCGTTAGAAATTGAAATTTCAAATCCATCTTCCCCTGTATAACCTGATCTTGTGACAAATAATTTTTTATTATCAGAATCGAACCAATTTCCAGTCATAAAATTTAGATTATTAACCCCATTTATAATTGAGTTTAAAATTTCAACAGACTTAGGTCCTTGAATTGCTATCAAAGATCTATTGTTATCTAAATTCATTTTAAATTTCGAACCTAGTAAATTAGATAAAATCTCAAAATCTTTATTTTTACATGCAGCATTTAAGATAATTAAATACCCATCCTCTATTTTAGTAATAATTAAATCATCATAAATTCCGGCATCTTCATTCATCAAAAAACTATACTTAGAGCTGTTTTGTTTTAGATTTTTTAAATCTAATGGAAAAATTTTTTCTAATTCTTCTGTTAAATTTTCATCACCATATATGAATAGCTGGCCCATATGAGATACATCAAAAATTCCAGAATTCGATCTTGTAAATTTATGTTCTTCAATAATACCTTTGCTATACTGAATAGGCATTTCATAACCAGCGAATTCAACAAACTTAGCGTTGTTACTTTGATGAAGTTTATTTAGCGATGTTTTTTTAATTTCCATATTAACTCTTCTGTGCCCCCTCTGTCTTGGTGCCTGAGAGATTTGCTCCTTCGGCGAGAATAATTCTCTTTCCAGAGTTAATATGTACGGTCCTTTTGCCTGAGAGTTTCCGGGGTGGTTGCTCCTTCGGCGCTACAAAAGTAGTCTCTCCCGTATATAAATTTATAGCACATTTAAAATGTTTATGTGAAATTTATTTAGCTACCTTTTTGACAAGTAATGGGGACAAAAACTGTGTAACCACTGCTGTTATAACCACAGCTCCCCCAAAAAGTACTGTGAGTGGCGGGTTTTCGTTTGCAAACATCCACGCCCACATAGGTCCTAAGACAGCTTCGGTTAACATAATGATTCCAACAAATGCTGAAGGAGTTGATCTTGCTCCAATTGTTATAAGTATAAATCCAAGTCCAACTTGAAAAAATCCTGCAATAAAACCTAAAAAAATATCATTTGTTGAAACCAAAATACTCGGTGACATAAACAAACCTATTAGTGTTGCAAAAATTCCAGCAACCAATTGTAAAGGTATCATGTCGACTTTTGGATATTTTCTGACAATTAAAATTAAGATCGCAAACGATATCGGCATAATGAATGCAACTAGGTTTCCAGTCATTTGACCTGGTGTTAGTGAGCTTCCTAACATTAAAATGATGCCAACTACTGCTGTAATAATACATGTTAATGTAATTTTAGAAATTTTTTCTTTTAAAAATATATAACCAAAAATTGCTAAAAACAAAGCTTGAGTTTGTATTATAAAATTAGCATTAGCTACTGTTGTTTCGTACATAGCAAATACATAACTAGCAAATCCAATAGATAAAATTATACCTCCAAGTAAACCTGGAAATCCAGATTTATAAAGAGCACTTAAAATTTTTCCTTTGTAAGTAAATATTAAAAAAATTGTAATTGCTCCAATAAAGAAAAGTGATCTCCAAAATAATATTTGCCAAAGAGTCGATCCTTCAAACGATTTTACTACTAAACCACCAAAACTTAACGTACATGCTCCTAAAAAAACTAAAAAAGGCCCTGGTAATTTAGATAAAATATTCATTAAATTTGAGAAAGTAAATTTTTAGTTTCCATTTCATATAACTTAAATAGAGTTTCTGCATCAGATAAATTAATCTCTTTAAATTTTATTTTTGAACCAGGAGATATCTGCACTAATCGGTCATAATCGACACTAGCCACAACTCCAATTTTTGGATAACCACCAATAGTGCCATGATCTGAAAGCATTATAATTGGATTTCCGTCTGCTGGTACTTGGATTACACCTTTAATTAATCCCTCTGATTTAATATTGGTATCAACGATATTCTCTATTTTAGGTCCTTCTAGTCTCATACCCATTCTGTCTGAAAGTTTCGATACTGTAAATTCCTTTTCATAAAATATTTTTTTACCTTTCTCAGAAAAGTAATCAAAATTTGTACCTTTAATCACCCTTATGTTTTCTATTTTAGTATTAACGTAATTAGTTTTTTTAATATCCTTATTTGAATTTATTTTTTTAAGATTAATTCTTTGCCTTACATCTAATTTTTTTCCATCATTAGATCCAATATTTGCTTTTGTATTTATAGAATAACTATTCCATTGGAATTTTAAATCGAACTCTCCACCTAATGCTAAATATCCATAAACTGATTTATTTGTAGAGAGGATATTTATCTCATCTCCATTTTCAATTTGATAGCTTTCATAACAATTTCCCTCAATTTCAGTATCTTTTTTATTAATTGAAAAAATTACATCCCCAGTAATAGCAAAATTTATTTTTTCTCCTGAATATTTTATATGAGGACCTTGATATGCAAACTCTATCACTGCAGAGTCTAAATTATTATTAACAAGTTTATTAGCTATAAGATAATTTCTATTATCCATCGCACCACTAAACGGAATACCAATATGATAAAGATGATCCCTTCCTTTGTCTTGAAAAGTGGTATTAATTCCGGGTCTGATTATATCTAAATAATTATTACTCATTAAAATTATTATACTCATCTAAAGTAATTTCTTTAAAAATTACTGTATCTCCTGGATTAATTAGATTTGGTTTTTCTTCTTTTGAACTATCAAAAACATCTAAAGGTGTGTTGCCTAAAATATTCCATCCACCTGGACTTTCAAATGTATAAATATTTGCAAATTGTTCAGTTACTGCGACAGATCCTTTGGGTACTTTTACTCTTGGGGTTTCTAAACGTTGAGCTCGCATATTCTTATCTAAGTCACCAAGAAACGGCATGCCAGCAATAAAACCTGTCATATAACAGAAATATTCCTTATTAAAAAAATTTTTTAAAATTTTTTCTCTACTTAATTTTAATATTTCTTCCAATCTTTTAATATCCATAGAGAAATTTTTTTGACAACAAACTGGTATTTCCAATTTTTTAGATTTTGTTTTTTCTGAGTTTTCAATATTAATATTTTCTATAAATTTTTTTACTTCTTTAAAATTTGTTTTTCTTAAATCATAAGAAATAATTAATTTATTATATGAAGGTGTTAAATTATTGATCCCTTCTAATTTTTTTTCTTTAATAGTTTTAAAATATTTTATTACTTGTGAATTAATTGATTTATTAACTTCATTACCAAAATCACAGTACAAAGCTGCGTCACCAAGATTTGATATATTTTTTATCATGTCATGTTATACTTAACATTAGAGACTATGGAAATTAATATAAATTGCGATTTAGGGGAAAAATCAAAACATCATTCAAATAAGTATGATCCAGATTTACTAGAAATAGTTAATTCTGCAAATGTTGCATGTGGTTATCATGCAGGTGACGATAAGTCCATGAATCAAGTGGTTCAAATTTCAAAAAAAAATGGTGTTAGTATTGGAGCACACCCTTCTTTTAACGATCCTGGAAATTTTGGAAGACAAAGAATGAGTCTTCCATCAAGCGAAGTAAGGCAATTGATTATAAATCAATATGAAATTCTTCAAAAAATTGCTCAAGATCATGGAGAAAATGTTACTCATATAAAACCACACGGTGCATTAAACAATATGGCTTGTGAAGACATAGATTTAGCAACCACCTTAGCAAAGGCCATAAATGAGATTAGCAAAGATTTAATTTATTTAGTACCTACAGGTTCTAAAATGGAAGAAGCAGCCAAAAAACTGAACATGCGTATAGCTTGTGAAATTTTTGCTGATCGAAATTATGAAGATGATGGTAATTTGGTTTCAAGAAAAAAACCACATGCACTAATTACAGATCCTTTAGAAGCTCAAAAGCACGTACTAAATATGGTTAAAAATCAGTCACTTAATTGTCACAGCGGGAAGCAAATACCTTGTGAAATTGACTCTGTATGCATACATGGAGATAATGCAAGTTCGCTGGCTACTGCAAAATCTATAAAAAAAAATTTAGTAGATAACGGACTAACTTTAAAACCTTTAACTAAGATGGAGAAATTTAGATAATGATAAAAAATACATTAATTACTTTTTTTTTATTAGTTCTTTTATCTACCAATTCATATTCTGCAGGTACTAGCTCTGGTACAGATTCTAATAGTGCTAACAATTACAATAAAGCTGTAAAATTAGTAAAAGCAGCAAAAAAATATGAAAATGATGGTAAAGTTGAGAAAGCAAATAAGAGATATATGAAAGCTCTAAAGCTTTTAATTAAATCAAACAAAAGCAAACCGAATAAAGCTGATACATTAAACTACTTAGGTTTTACAACAAGGAAACTTGGGGATTTTGAAACTGGAGAAAAATATTATCTTCAAGGTCTTGCAATAGAACCAAATCATATAGGTATTAATGAATATTTAGGTGAGCTTTATGTTGCAACAAACAGAATTGATTTAGCTAATGAAAGATTAAAAATTTTAGAAAGTTGTAACTGTAAAGAATACGATAGTTTAAAACAAATTATTGCTGGCACAAAAAAATCAAAATACTAATTAATGTTTTGAACCATTTGTTGTGGCATCCATAAAGCTATTTCAGGAAAGATAACAACAAGAATTACTGCAAGGATCATTAACATAAACAACGGGAATGCACTCCTTGCAATAAATCCCATATCTTTGTTAGCCATTCCTTGTAATACAAATAAATTAAATCCTACAGGTGGTGTGATTTGGGCCATCTCAACTACTATAACTAAAAATATTCCAAACCAGATCATATCGAAACCAGCTTGTCTAATCATTGGCTCAATTATTGCCATTGTTAGTACGACTGCTGATATTCCATCAAGAAACATTCCAAGAATAATATAAAAAATCATTAACACAAAAATTAATACATACGGGGATAGCTCCATATTTTGTATCCAAATAGCTAAATTTCTTGGAAGACCAGTAAATCCCATTGCTAATGATAAAAATGTAGAGCCAGCTAAAATAAAAGCAATCATACAAGATGTTTTAGTTGCACCTAATAAAGATTGTTTAAATGTTTCAATATTCAAACTCTTTTGAAAGTAAGATAAAATTAAAGCCCCTACTACACCTAAAGATGCAGCCTCTGTTGCTGTTGCAACTCCTGTGTATATTGATCCAATCACAGCTGATATTAAAATAATTACTGGTAATAATTGTTTTGATTTTCTTATTTTTTCTAGAAAGGAAAATTTTTCTACATATTTAGGCATACTTTTTTTATTTATTAAAGACCAGATGATCACGTAAGACATAAATATAAGTGCAATCATTATCCCTGGAATAATTCCTGCAATAAATAGCTTTGCTATAGACTCTTGAACAGTTACTCCATAAATTATTAATATTATTGAAGGAGGAATAAGAAGTCCTAAAGTTCCCGAACCTGCTAGACTGCCTAACAAAATTTTTTCTGGATATTTTCTTTTTCTTAGTTCTGGGATAGACATTTTACCAACTGTTGCAACAGTTGCTGCTGAAGAACCTGATATTGCTGCAAAAAGTGCGCATCCAACAACATTTACATGAATTAATCCCCCGGGTAATTTTTGCATCCAAGGTGATAGTCCAGCAAATAAATTTTCAGATAACTTGGTCCTAAATAATATTTCACCCATCCAAACAAACAATGGTAAAGCTGTTAATGTCCATGATGATGATGTTCCCCATATTGTGGTTGCCATAGCATCTCCAACTGGTCTTGAAGTAAATAACAACATTCCAATTGTTGAAACTCCTATCATACTTATCGCTACCCATATGCCAGATCCAAGGAAAAACAATAATACACTGATAAAGAATATTGTGAGAAGTATTTCAGTCATTCTTACTTAAAATTGTTAAAATAAATTTATGTAAAACAGCTATAAAAAAAATTAAAGATCCGATAGCAACACTAGTTTGAGGAATCCATATTAAGATCTCATCTGCACCTTCGCTTCTCTCTTGAAAATCAAAAGAGATTAATAACATTTTCCATAAGTAAAAAGACAAATAGCCTGAAAAAATTGTTGCTACAATCAAACACCAAATTTCTAAAAATTTTTTATAGGATGAAGAGGCTTTTTCTAAGAAAAGTGTAATTCGAATATGTCCACCTTCAACAAAAGTAAACGCTAATGCATAGAAGGAAGCCGCAGCCATACAGTAACCTGAATACTCAGCCAAACCTCTTATGTAAAAACCAAAAATTCTTGAAGAAATTCCAATTAAAATAAAAACTGCAACAAGTATTAAAAAAAAAGCAGCTATATATCCTGAAAATTTATAGAGCTTATTTAGATTGTTATTTATTGATTGAAACATTTAATAAAAAGGCCAACTTACTACAAGTTGGCCTTTTTTTTAAGACTATTTATTTGTAAGCAGATAAAACTGCAGCACCTCTGTCTCCAGCTTTTGCTTTCCATTCTTCAGACATTGTTGCTCCAACTTTTTCAAAATGTTTTTTCAAAGCTGAATTAACTTCGCCAACTTCCATTCCAGCGTCAGCTAAAGCTTTCTTATCTCCAGTATTACCTTGTTTAGATAATTCCCAACCTTTTTCTTCAGCAATTGCTGCTTGGTTCATAACTAAATCTTGAGTTGCTTTATCAAGTTTATTCCAAGAAGCTTTATTAGCTATAATCATATTTTTTGGAAACCATGCTGCTATATCATAAAAATATTTAACACCATTTTCCCAAATCTTACTATTTTTACCAGTTGTAGGAGAAGTAATCATACTTTCCACTGCACCTGTTGAAAATGCTTGGCTAATTTCAGCTGCTTCAATTTTAGTTGGTGCCATTCCTGTTAACTCCGCAATTCTAATTGTTGCAGAGTTGTAAGCTCTAAATTTTAATCCATTTAGATCACCAACTTTTTCTATTTGCTTTTTACTATAAAGTCCTTGTGCAGGCCATGGCACTGCATAAAGAAATACCAATCCTTTTTCATCAAGACTCTTAACAATATATGGCTTTGAAGCTTCATATAATTTCATAGCATCATCATAAGAACTTGCTAAGAAAGGCAATGAGTCAATTTCGTATAAAGGATCTTCTTTTCCTAGAGCTGACATAAATCTTTCACCGATAGGCGCTTGACCTGTTCTTACAGCTCTGAAAATTTCACCACCTTTAAACAATGAACCACCTGGGTGAGTAACAATTGTAAGTTTTCCACCACTTTTTTCAGTTACATTCTTTGCAAATTCTGTTGCATTAGCAGAATGAAAGTTTCCAGCACCATAAGCAAGTGCCATATCCCATTTTTCAGCTAAAGAAACGTTTGCAAATAACAATACTGAAGTAATTATAGATATAAATAATTTCAATAATTTCATTTATCCTCCTTTTTAAAATAAACATTTAATTATCTCTCAGAGATTAAATCAATAAAATTATCATTATGGTCTCATTGAAAATTTGTCAGATTATACTATTATAATGTTATCTTGATTGAAGAACTCATAATTTTAACTAATATAATTTTTATCACGATTATATTAACTGCTGATAATGCAGTGATAGTCGGATCTATTGCCTCAAATTTTGTACCAAAAAATAGAAAACAAATAATTCTTTGGGGTGTAATTGGAGCTTTTGTTTTTAAAATTTTTTTTGCAATTTTTGCAACTTTCTTGTTTGAATTTTATTTTGTAAAAATTTTAGGCGGTTTGTTACTAATCTGGATAGTAAATGATTTAAGAAAAGATTTACTAGATATAAAAAAAATAAAAACTGTCTCAAAAAAAACAAAAGAACCTTCATACATTAGCAGTATTGGAAAAGTTTTATTTGCAGATATCATGATTAGTTTTGACAATGTAATTGGTGTTGTCGCTGCAGCGAAAGGATATTTTGGATTTATGATATTTGGACTTATGTTGTCAGTTGTTCTAACTGGTGCTTTAGCAACGTATATGGCTAATTATATACAAAGACATATTTGGATAGCCTATATTGGCTTAGTATTTATATTAATCGTTGGTCTGCAATTGGTTATAGGTGGATTGGTTGATCTTGAAATACTAAATATTAATGAGGAATTTAAAAAATATTTTTAAAATCTATACAATAGTTTGAAAATACTCGTTATAGAGGCGCTTATTCAATGCTAAAAAGGACTATTTTGTCATTGAATATTAATCATATTCATAATTAAATTAGTTTTTTATAAATTGTTAACAATATAGAGGAAGATAATGAGAAAACTATTTATTGCTGCATTTATGTTTGTTTCTATTTTTGGAACAAAAGTAATGGCAGATATTAAAATGGGGATCATTTTAGGATTTACGGGTCCTATTGAATCTCTAACTCCAGCTATGGCTGCATCTGCAGAGCTTGCTTTTAAAGAAGCATCAGACTCAGGTTCGCTATTAGGTGGAAAAAAAATTGAAGTCATGAGAGCAGACTCAACCTGTGTTGACTCAGCAGCGGCAACAGCAGCAGCTGAAGGTTTAATATCAGGTGGTGTGGCTGCAATTATGGGAGCAGACTGTTCAGGTGTTACTGGTGCTATTGCAACAAATGTTGCTGTACCAAATGGTGTAGTTATGATTTCACCTTCTGCAACTTCTCCAGGATTAACAACTCTAGATGATAAAGGGTACTTCTTTAGAACTGCTCCATCAGATGCTAGAGGTGGTCAAATTTTAGCTGACATAACTAAAGATAGAAAAGTAAAAAGTGTTGCAATCACTTATACTAACAATGACTATGGTAAAGGTTTAGCTGATGTTTATAAAGCAGCAGTGGAAGCGCATGGTATTAAAGTTACAACTGTAACTGCTCACGAAGATGGAAAAGCAGATTACTCATCTGAAGTAGCAACGCTTGCTTCTGCTGGTGGTGATGCTGTAGCAGTTATTGGTTATCTTGACCAAGGTGGAAAAGGAATAATTCAAGCTTCTTTAGACTCTGGTGCATTTGATAAATTTGTTTTATCAGATGGTATGATCGGTCAATCTTTAGTTGATGCTTTTGGTAAAGATTTAAGTAAATCATTTGGATCAATGCCGGGTTCTACTGGCAAAGGTGCAGGTATATTTGCTGAAGTTGCAAAAGCTGGAGGTGTAGAAGCATCTGGTCCATACACAGCTGAGTCTTACGATGCAGCTGCTTTAATCGTTCTTGCAATGCAAGCAGGTAACTCTGCTGACAGAGCATCTATTGCAAAAAATGTAATGGATGTTGCTAACGCTCCTGGAAAAAAGATTTACCCAGGTGAACTTAAGAAAGGTTTAGATTTACTAGCGAAAGGTAAAAAGATTAATTACGAAGGTGCTACTGGAGTAACTTTTACTGATGTTGGTGAAGCTGAAGGTTCTTTCTTAGAACAAGAAGTTAAAGGCGGAAAATTCAAAACTAAAAAACAAAGATAATTTTTTATCTTAATTCAAAAAACCCCAGTAATTTAATTACTGGGGTTTTTTTTTTAAATCAGCTCTTATGGTAGAAATAGCTATTATAATTAAAAAAATTAAACATATTAGATTCATAGTTTTCCAGCTAGTTAAGCTAAGAAATATTCCAGCAGACAAACTCGCTGCTGCTTGTATGGTATAAACTATCAAATCATTATACCCTTGAGCTCTAAATTTTTCCTCTTCTCTGTAACACAACACAAGTAAGCTCGTTCCTGAAATAAATAAAAAATTCCATCCTAGTCCCAGAAAAATAAGAGCAATCAAATAATTAATAAAGTTTTGTTCAAATAAACTAATAATAATTGTGACTAAAAACAGTAAAACTCCCGTATACATAATTTTACTATGACCAAACCTTTTAACTAAATTTCCAGTAACTAGTGAAGGTAAAAACATAGCTGCTATATGAAGCTGAATAACAAATCCAGTCTTGGACAAACTTATTTTCTCCATCAAATGCATACTTATAGGTGTGGCTGTCATTAAAAAAGTCATTACAGCATAGGCAAAAGCTGAAGCTACAAGTGCCTGCAGAAATCTTGGTTGTGACATAAGTTCGAAAAAACTTCTTCCAGTTTTATATTGATTGTTTGATGTCTTTTTAGATTCCTGAAAAAAAAATAAAAATATTATTGATGAAATAGATAATGCTGCTAGAGCAAGATAAGAACCTGCATATATATGATTTGAAATAAATTCTTTAGAAATATTTGCAATATTTGGGCCAATAAACGCTGAACCTATTCCTGCTAACAAAATGATGGAAATTGCTTTTGGTGCATAATCCTTATCTACAACCTCAACTGCTGCAAAACGATATTGATGACTGAAAGCTATTCCTCCACCAATTAAGAAGCATCCTAAATTATATAAGACAAAGCTTTCTATTATTACAGAGTACGCAGTTAAAACAGATGCTAGACTTGTTCCTATTGATGCATAAATAAATCCTAATTTCCGTCCAATTATACTCATTAGCTTTGCAGCAAAAAAAGCAAAAAATGCAATTCCAACAACTGACAAAGCCATTGGGAGAGTTGCTAAAGATTTTATTGGACTAAATTTCGAACCAATTATACCACTTAAAAAAACAGTGACTGGGGCAGCTGTAAAAGCAAAAATCTGACTCAAAATGAGTAGCAAAAGATTTTTATTCATTAAAAGAATAAATACTTGTCAGCCATATACAAAGCCCAAGCAGCAGCAGCACCTAATATAATATATTTCATTATGTTTACTTTATTTCTATTTTTTCAGGAAGTATACCTTTAGGTCGGTACCTCATTATAAACAACAATCCTAATCCCATCAGTAAAAATCTGAAATAAGGCACACTTTCAATTAAGTGAGCTTTAAGTGCATTTGTTTCAGGAATTCCTGCAGTAAAAAAGTTTATTAAGAATAATGATATTGGTGCAGCTTCAATCCATAAGAACCAGACAACAAATCCTCCTAAAATTGCTCCAAAGTTATTTCCACTTCCTCCAACAATTACCATTACCCAAATTAAGAACGTATATCTCATGGGTCTATAACTTCCTGGGGTAAATAGACCATCTTGTGTAACAAGCATTGCACCCGCAATTCCAACTATAGCTGAACCTAAAATAAAAATTAATAAATGTTGCTTAACAACATTTTTACCCATTGCATTTGCAGCTTCCTCATTATCTCTTATTGCTCTCATCATTCTTCCCCAAGGAGAATAAAGAGCTTTTTGAGTTAAAATTAAAAGAATAATTACTACTACTAAGAATAATCCTGAATAACACAATTTTACAAATACTGATGAACCTTCAATAACAAGTTGGTTTAAAGCAGCCTGTCTATCTGCTAAATTCTCGATTACACTTAATTTTCCTGAATTAAACTTTTCAACTAAGTTTATAAACCAATCAGTAGTTTGCAGATCTACTTCATAAGGTGCGGGTCTTTTTAATCCAATAACATTTTTGACTCCTCTTGTGAGCCAGTCTTCATGTTTAATAATTGCAATAACAATTTCAGAAATAAGAAGTGTTGCGATAGCTAAGTAATCCGCTCTAAGACCGAGTGCAACTTTTCCAACTATAAAAGCTAAACCACCAGCAAAAAGAGCACCTACTATCCAAGAAAATACAATTGGTAATCCAAATCCACCTAGGAAACCAGTTTTAGCAGGATCAACTGCTTCAATAGCTTCTATACCTGGCTCTGCAGAAAATCTAATAAGCAAAATACCTGAAATTATTATTGCAGCTATGGTGTATGTTCTGATTTTTGATTTTTCAAATCTTTTTAAAATAAACCTTATAACTAATACCATTACTACTATGAGCCATAAGGCCATTAAAATATCAAAACCTCCTGCCCTCCAGGCTTCTTGAACAGGGTCAACAGATATCAGTACTGCAGCTAAACCGCCTAAAGCTGTATATCCCATAATTCCAAAATTAATTAAACCAGCGTACCCCCATTGAATATTGGCACCCATTGTCATTACTGCAGAAATCAAACAAAGGTTAAATATTGATAAAGCTATATTCCAAGACTGAAATATCCCAACCATCAGAATTAGCACCATCATGATGCTATAAGCTGCAATTACATTTAAATTTTTTCTCACAATACTTTTCCTTTAAATATTCCTGAAGGCCTATAAAGCAAAACAATCACCAAGATTGAAAATGAAACTGCAAATTTATAGTCTGTTGAAAGCAATTGAACTAAACCCTCTGGCTCCATACTTGCTGGTAAGACATACATAAAGAATTTCTTGTAGGCGTATGTTAATAAAATTTCAGAAAAGGCAATTACATATCCTCCTAGAAAGGCTCCAAATGGATTTCCAATTCCTCCAACTATTGCAGCTGCAAAAATAGGAAGCATATTATTAAAATAAGTAAATGGTTTAAAACTTTTATCTAAACCATACAAAGCACCGCCTATTGTAGCTAAAATTCCAGCAATAACCCAAGTAACTAAAACTATTTTTTTTGGATCAATACCTGATAGCAAAGCAAGATCTTCATTATCAGAATAAGCTTTCATACTTTTTCCAGTTTTTGTTCTATTTAAAAACCAGAATAATAAAGAGACTAAAACTATTGTTACAAAAATAGTTATTACTTGGGTTGATTTTAATGCAAGACCTTCATTTAAACCCGTCATCTCTTTGAATTCTCGAGCCTTAATAATAAATTTTTCTCCATCAAAAAATCTTCTATCAGCAGGTCCAATTATTATTCTCACTACCGCTTGAGTTACAAACATTACACCTATACTTACCATTGCAAATTGAACTGGGGGGCTTTTCTGGTGTCTATAATATTTGAAGACAAATTTGTCTATTAGAAGCATGTAAAGAATCATAAAAATAATTCCAAATGGAATAGCTAAAAGAGCGGTAGGTAAAACACCTAAAGAGACTCCTAAAGATTGGAAATACCATGTAAATAAAATCGTAGCCATGGTTCCAAATGACATCATGTCACCAGTTGCAAAATTAGCAAATCTTAAAATTCCATATATGAGTGTAACAAAGATTGCACCCAGTGCTAATTGAGAGCCATAAGTTAATGCGGGAATAAAAATATAATTTAATAAAAGAATTATTGCATTTACAAAATCCATATTACCCTCCCAAAAAAGAGCTTCTTACTCTTGGATCGTCTAATAATTCTTTTCCAGTTCCTGAATAACGATTTTCTCCAGTAACTAGTACATAACCTCTATCAGAAATACTTAAGGCTTGTTTTGCATTTTGTTCTACCATTAAGATAGCTACATTTGTTCTTTTTACTTTTACGATATGATCAAATAATTCATCCATAACGATTGGCGATACCCCTGCTGTTGGCTCGTCTAACATTAAAACAGTGGGTTTAATCATTAAAGCTCGACCTAGAGCTACTTGTTGTCTTTGACCTCCAGAAAGTTCACCAACCAACTGATTTCTTTTCTCTCTTAAAATTGGAAATAATTCATAAATTTCTTCAATTATATTTTTGATTTCATCCTCAACAAGAAATGCACCCATTTCTAAATTTTCTTCAACAGTCATCCCTGCAAAAACATTTTTAGTCTGTGGCACAAAAGAAATACCTTGCTTAACTCGATCTTGAGGAGATAATTTTGAAATATCCTTACCATCAATCTTTACTGATCCAGATTTTAAATTGAGCAAGCCCAACATTGCTTTCATAGCAGTTGATTTACCAGCTCCATTAGGACCTAAAATAGAAACTATTTCACCCTTATTTACATTCACTGAACACGAACTAATAATGTCAGGACCATTTCCATAACCACCTGTCATTTCTATTCCTTCAAAATATGCCATTAATTTGTATCCTTTAATTTTGATCCTCTTCCAAGATAGCTTTCGATAACTTTCTCATCTTTTTTTGCTTCCTCAACGCTTCCCTCAAATAAAACTGATCCTTCAGCCATTACAATCACTGGATCACATAACCTTCCAATAAAATCCATATCATGCTCGATCATGCAAAAAGTATAACCTTTTTCTTTATTGAGCTTTTCTATTGCTGTTCCAAGATCTTTTAACAAAGTTCTATTAACTCCAGCCCCTACTTCATCTAATAATACTAATTTTGCATCGACCATCATCGTTCTTCCAAGTTCTAATAGCTTCTTTTGTCCACCTGAAAGATTTCCAGCAAGCTCATTTGATAAATGTCCTAAATTTAAAAATTCAACAACTTCCTTTGCTTTCTCTTTAACCACAGCTTCTTCTTGAGCAACCAAACCTGGTTTAAATAATGCTGTCATTATTTTTTCTCCCGATTGATTTCCTGGAACCATCATTAAATTTTCTAAAACAGATAAATTTGAAAACTCATGTGCAATTTGAAATGTCCTTAGCAATCCTTTAGAAAATAATTCATATGATGGGACATCTGTAATGTTTTCGTCATCAAAAAATACATTTCCTCCTGATGATTTTAAGTTTCCAGCAATTAAATTAAATAAAGTTGTTTTTCCAGATCCATTAGGTCCGATGATACCCGTGATAGTTCCTTTTTTAACTTTTATTGAACAATCTGAAACAGCTGCTAATCCACCAAAATATTTACTTAAATTATTTATCTCTAGTATATTTTCAGACATTTGATTTATTTGTTTAGTCTTTTGTGAATACTATTTAATGTTCTTTCTAGAGATTTATAAAAACCTGCTTTAGTTAATTCTTTAACACCTTGCTCATTCAATCCTTTAGGTGTTTGAGATTCTTTAACTAAATTTTTTAAATTTTCTTTTGAATTTACAACTGCATCTTGAGATAAAGCCAAAAATAAAGATGTTATGTATTTTTGAGCATTGTTTCTTTTTACCCCTCTTTTTACCAACCAATCAGTCATTACTCTCAACATTTCATAGAAAGGAGCCATCATTCCTGAAGTAGACCAAAAATTAATAGATGATTTTTCATTTTTAATTTCTACAGTTGTTCCTAAATTATTAAAAAATGCTTTTACTTTTGGATTAGGGGGACAAATAGGTACTGGACCTTTTTTAAATGAAATTGGAGGTAAAGGTGTTGCTCTTACAATTTTTGCTTTTACTTTAATTGCTCTCTTTAATTGAGATAAAGTAATTGTCGAAATAAAACTAACAACAGTTTGTTTGGATTTAAATTTTAAATCTTTAATAATTTTTTCACCAACAGTGGGTGTAACAGATAAAAATACCCAATTAGATTGATCTACAATTTGCTGATTATTCTTAGCAATAACTATTTTTTTATACTTTCTTTTAAGCTCTTGAGCTATTTTTTTATTTCTTGGAGAAATAATTATTTTCTTAAATGAAATTTTTGATTTACATATTCCAGTAATCACTGAGGCTGCAATTTTTCCAGTTCCAATAAAACCTAAATTCATACTGATATTATAACAGCGTGTAAAAAAAAAGCCCCCATATTAATGGGGGCTTTAAAATTTCAATTATAAAACTTAATTAAAATGATTTAACTAATGAAAGAGTACCTCTTGCACCTATGATGTCTTTCACTATAATTTCATTTTTATTTGTCTGATTGTTAGTTGTTTGAACGTCACTAAAGTCAGTACCAGTAACTTCTAATCTTACAGATACACCACCAGCCAATTCATGATTGTAACCTAAACCTACAGTTAAACCGCTAGTAGAATCATTTCCGTATGAAGCACCTGATCCACCGTTCTCGTTTGAAGTAACGTCAGCGTGAGAATATCCAACTTTCAAGTACGCACCACCTAATGGAACATTAAGTTTAGCATAAACTGTTGTCAAATCATTAAACTCAGCTGAAACTGTTCTTTGGTTTCCTTGATCTTCATTTGATGTGTTTTCTGGCGTTTCAAAATCTTGAGGAACATAATCAACACCTATAGACACAACATCATTTAATGCTGCTTCTATGAATATCGAAGCATATTCAGCAACAAATGCACCATGTTCATCAACAGTAGTATCTACAGCTGTACCAGCTTCATTAAAGTTCTTCTCAGTACCAGTAGCTGCATATACAGCCATATTTCCTGATATACCAATTGAAGGACTAATACTCATGGCGCTTGAAACTGTAAGCATCCATATTGAGCTTATTGCAATAATTAATTTCTTCATTTTAATACCTTATCTTCGTTATAAATTTAAGTTAACTTAGAAACAGTTATATCTAATTAAGATTAAAATTGTTAAAAAAATAATTTTTACAATAATTAATGTTTAATTGTTGCAAAATTATCACAAAAAAAGCCATATTTTAAGAGGTTTTTTTCACTTCTCTCATAAATTGTATCTAAAACCTATTTTTATTTTAATTTAATTTATATCTCAAAAAATTTACCCCTGATTCTTAAAAGTTCTCTACTTAGATCTCTGTTCTCTTTAAAGGCTTTTCTTCCATGAAGCCAAAAATAATTATTTGCAATAATAGAACAACCTACTGGCAGATTTGTTATAATTTTATTTTTACTTTTCTCTAAAGCATCCGATAACCTTTGTAAAAAGTTAGCTTGTTCCATATTTTTTGGTTCTGGAAATTGATCAATGTATGAAATTTGTGGTCTACCTTTATCATCTAAAGAAAACACTGGATGCTTTACTTTGTAATCTACATTTTTACTTTTAGGAGATCCCCAAATAAAATCTTGTTTACCAACTGGATCATTTGATAAGTCATCACAGTGCTCCCAATCATCTAAATGCAGCATGGCTGTTTCTCCACCTTCAACATTCTTCTCTTCTAATTTAGTCATTACCAACCAATCGGTTAACTCTTTTACATAAGTACCGTCAGTATGAAGATCCATATTTCTGTATGCTTTTCTTAAGTAAGAGTCGCTTGTATCCTCATGTTTTACATGAAACCTTGCATAATATTTTCCTGCCATAGAATCGTGATTGGGAATACCAATTAAGTATGCAACAGCTGTAGATAATTTAACTAAAAATTTGTCATTAATTTTTGAGGAAATATTACTTGGGCCGATAATAAAACAGCCTGTTGATCTATCTCTTATAATTGAATTCATTAACTTACTTAATTTATTTTCTGTTAAATCATCTAAACTTTTAGCAAGAGTAAATCTTGTAAATGGTTTTAATTCTAATGCTGTTAAATCAAATTTATTAAATGGGAAAATTAGTTTTTCGATTATATTATCATTTAATCTAATATTTAAAATTCTTTTTGATTTTTCGTGCTCTTGCACATCTATACCTGATATTTTTTCCATAAGAAATAATAACTTAATTAGTTAATTAATCAATTTTATTTAAAAGTAGCTTGCCATTAGAGCCATACAGACTGCAGAAAAAATTGTCGGATATACATAGTTTCTTTTTGAAACAAAAAATACTCCTAGAGATAATATTACAACAATAAGTCTGATTAGATATCCTGCTTCATTTAGAACTCCTACAGGAAAAATAATTGTTCTTGCTATCAAAGCAGCTAAAGTTGCATAGGCTAAACAATTAAACCATTTAAAAATTTTTGAAGATTCTTTTATTCCTTGAGAACTTACAGCTCCAAGAAATCTTGATAAAAAGGTTGCAAGTGAAGTAACCAAAATTGCATAAACTACACTAACTGACATTTATTTCTCCAATAAGATAAGCTGCTGTTCCACCTACTACACCACCTAATAAAATCGACCACTCTGGTGAAAAAAAATAAAAAATTGGTCCTAATATAGCCCCAAACAAAACTGAAAGTGTAATTTGGATTGTTTTAGAGGCTCCAACCATCATACATAAAAAATAAATAGGATTTAAAATTGCTAAACCCATCATTATTTCTTTATTAAGAAATTCTGAAAAATAAAAACCAACAAAGGTACCTAAAACAGCAACACTCCAAGTGGCACTTCCTATTCCTATCCAATAATCAATTCTTTGTTCTTTAGGGATTGATTTATAATTACTTTTCATAATCAACCAAGCGGATACAGCTATAAAATGACATGAAAAGTAATATTTCCATTTTGGTTGATTTTTATGCATCATTAATGGGAATAAAGAAACAGCCATTGGATATAAACGAGCATTAACAAACCAAACTGCTAAAAAAATATTTAATAGTGATGCCCCAACTAATAAAGACTCTGCCATAACTAAAGATCCTGGCAAAGCATAAGTCAACATTGTTGAAAAAATACTTTCCTGAATATTAAATCCTAAATTTTTAAGAAGCGCACCAATAGCAATAAAACAGCAGCCTAAAGCGATTGCAGGACTGTCATGTGCTAAAATTGATTTATACCCTTTAAAGAAAATTTTTTTATTAATCATTAACCACCAAGGAATAGTCTACCGACATCTGGATTTTGTAATAACTCATCTCCTTTGCCGGCGATTGCAGTTTGACCTGATACCAAAACGTATCCTATGTCTGCAAATTCTAAACCTTTTTTGGCATTTTGCTCAACTAGAATTATAGTTTTCTTTTCATTCTGTTGAAGATCTCTCAAAATTTCAAACACCATATCAATGTATCTTGGTTCTAAACCGATTGATGGCTCATCTACCAATAATACTGATGGTTTCATAACTAAAGCTCTAGATATTTCCAATAATCTTCTTTCACCACCAGATAACACTTTTGCAGGTTGGTTTCTTCTATTTCTTAATCTCTCATATTTTTCTAAAATTCTTTCTGCTTCTTGAAATGATTCTTCTGTTTTATCTTTAATATATCCGCCCATTAACAAGTTTTCTTCGACTGTCATGTCTGGAAAAACTGAATTATCTTGTAAAATATATGCTATACCAACTGACTTAAGTTTTTCAGCTGGTGTTAGGTTGGTAATTTCTTTTCCATCTATTTCTATTTGACCTGAAAAAATATTTGTAAAACCATAAATTGAATGAAGTATTGTAGATTTACCCGCACCATTTGGACCAATCAAACATAATGATTGTGCTTTATTCACAAATAAATCGAAATTGTGTAAAATTTCCATTTTTCCATAACCTGCATTTAAATTTTTAATAGTTAGATGAATTTCGTTAGGAGATAATTTTTTTAAATCCTCTGGTGTTGGAGCTTTTCCTAGTACTTCATATTGATTAGCCATTATTGAGCTCCTAGATACGCGTCAATTACACGTTTATCATTTTTAATTTCATCTGGCGATCCATTGGCTAACATTTTACCATGGGCTAAACAAAAAATATTCTCAGCTAATTGCATGATTACTCTCATATTGTGCTCAATAACTAAAAGAGTAATTCCAAAATCTTGATTTACTTTTATTAATCTATCGATAATTCCATTAATTAATGTTGGATTTATGCCAGCTGTAGGCTCATCTAATAATAACATTTCAGGTTCGTTCATTAATGCCATTGCAAGTTCCAATAACTTCTGTTGTCCAAAGGAAAGGTCTCCTGCTCTAAGCTTTCTTTTTTGAAATAATCCTACGAAATTCAATAAATTTTCAGCCTTATCTGTTAATTCTTGTGGAATTTTTGAAAATATTTTCATTAAATCTGAGTCACTACCTTTATGGCTAATAAGCATATTTTCTATGCAATTAAGTTTTCCATAGATTCTAGTTTGTTGAAACGTTCTTAATAAACCTAACTTAGCAATTATGGGCACCGGTAACTCAGAAACTTCTTTGCCATTAAATTTTATAGATCCATTGTCAATTGGATAAGTTCCTACAATCGAATTGAATAAAGTAGTTTTTCCTGAACCATTTGGCCCAATTAATCCAACTATCTTACCTTTTTCAACATTCATTGAAATATCAACGTTCGCTTTAACGCCCCCGAAAGATTTGCTTACATTGCTAACTTCTAAAATACTCATTTAAGTTCTACCTGTGCTTTACGATCTTTTTCATCTACCACTTCACCAAATCGCTCTGGATATTTTTCTCTTAACCATCCCATAATTCCTTCTGGGAAATAAATTACAATTACAACAATCAAAACTCCTAAAGCAACGTACTGCCAGCCTAAAAAGAACGTCCAAAAGCCTTCTTTAAATATATGAAAAACAGTTGCACCAATAATTGGACCCCAAAGTGTCCCTTTACCACCAAGTATTGCCATCAATACCATGAATACTCCCATCTCTCTTCCGTCAAATGCAACGTCTGTAGAGTCAATGTATCCAACTAATCCTCCCATTATTCCACCAGCTAAACCACAGAAGAAAGCAGATATCATCCAACCAATAATTTTATACTTCATTGTTTCAATACCCATAGCCTCAGCTTTATCTTCATTATCTCTTATGGCATTAAGTATTAATTTAAATCTTGTAGAATAAATTGAACGCACTGCAATGAAGGTAAGTACTAAGGTAAAGAAGCTTAGGAAATAAAAAAATTCACCTCTTGAATCTAAACTTCCAACATCAGGAAATGGTGGCGTTGTAAAACCTTGTCCAGCCCCAATGATTTCAATTCCTCCAGAAATTTCACCTGCTGCAACACCTAATCCTAGTGTACAAATTGCAAAATAATGTCCTCTAAGTCCTAAAATAGAGTATCCAATTAAACCTGCTACAATGGTTGGTACAACTGCAGCAACTAACAATCCAACAGCCATGCCCTGAAAAAATTGTGCAGGAGTATGCACAAATGTCTTCTCTCCACCACTTTCAGTCCACTCAGCTAGCGGGAAAAACATTCCAACTTGTACAGATGCACATAGATACATGCCAAGACCGTAAAAGAGAATATTTCCAAATGAATTATACCCCATTTCACCACCTTGAATATTCCAAGTAGTTGCAAGAACTATTAGTACACATAGTATTGATAACTGAACTTTAAAAGCTGGAAATACAAATGGAGCTGCAATACCAAAAATTAAAATTCCAATGTATAAAATTGAATTGTTTTTCATTATTTTAAGTACTCTCTTTTTCTAGAAAGCTTAAATCTTCTGTAAATAAGTATTAAAACTAAAAGCAAAAATACTGATCCTATTCTAAATTCTGTTCCTAAAATATAATCAGCAAATTCCTCAAATACACCCAATCCCATTCCTGACATTGCGACACCTGGTAAATTTCCAAGTCCAGCAACAATTACAATCATAAAAGATCTTATTGTGTAAGGTAAACCCATATAAGGATGTATAGTAAATGTTATAGATATTAATGCGCCAGCAACACCACAAAGTGCTGCATTAATTCCAAATGTTGCTGCGTAAACTTTTTCTGTGTCTACGCCTAAAATCTTGGCTGCTCTTGCATTTTGTGCTGTGGCTCTAATTGCGCGACCTAGCTTAGATTTTTTCATATAAATTACTAAACAAATTGCAAATAATATACTTATGAAAGCTGAAAATATTTTTGAATTCGGTAGCACAACGTTATTATTAAATAACATAGTTGTTCCGTAATCTGAATTTGCAAGAACAACATCTGCTCCAAATGCAAAGTTCATTAATTGCATGAAAAGGATACTTATTCCAAAAGTTGCTAAAATAGAGATAAATAAATCTCTATCTACTACTTTGTTAATAACAAGTTTATAAATTGCTATACCAACAAAATACATTATTACTGGAGCAACGATTACTCCCCAGGCTGGATGGATTCCATATAGATACATAAAATATGCAATGTATCCTCCTAAGATAACAAGATCACCTTGAGCGATATTGATAATATTCATAACTCCCCATTGCAAAGCCATACCATAAGCAATCAATGCAAATAAAATTCCAAGAAGAATTCCATCCAAGCATGCTTGAACAGAAATCATTGGATATTGGAAAACCATGAAATCCATATTGAACCTTTTAAAAAAATACCCCCTATATAAAATATATTAGGGGGTATTTATAGATTTTTTTATCTTTTAGACCAAGAAGGAATTGGGTGAATTAACTTAGCTGATGCCCATTTAGTTGGAGCAACAACTTTATTTTCACATTTTCCTGCGTCATCACACATTACTTGGAAAAGCACCATTGGCTTATCAACATTCTGACCACCTTCAGCAAATTTTATGTTTCCATAAAAAGTTTGCATATTAGTAGCTGCAAGAGCATCTCTTACTTTCTTTTGATCAAAAGAATTTGCTCTTTCAAATGCATCTTTAAATACCAATAGGGCAGCTGAAGACTCTGCTGCTTGATATGGAGGTGCATAACCAAACTCTTTAGTAAAGTCTGCATCATAAGTCATACCATCTTTAAAGAAATCATCTTTGTAAGTTAGTGTTTTGTGCCATTGAGAAGCGCATAAAGCGTACTGAGAGTTTTTACCATGTTGCTTTGATAGTTTAGCTGCATCGCAGTGTGTCATAGCTAACATTGGAACATCTACTTTCATCTCAGATATTTGTCTGATAGCAGTTAGAGCACCTTTAGTATGACCTGAAACAACTAAAACATCTGGTTTCATTTGTTTTACTTTAACTAAAGTAGCAGCCATATCATTAAGCTCTTTCGGTAATTTATCGTCAATTACTTTTTTAGAGCCAGTTCTCTTAATTGCATCTAAAACACCAAGTCTTACGTCTTGAGAAAATGCATCTTGTTCAAACGCCATAGCAACAGTAACCCCTTTTCCATTATTCTTTTCAACTGCTAGATCTATAGCAACATCAAGATATAAGTTAGCTGGAGCTAATACAGCAAATAGATATTTGTAACCTTTTGTAAACAAAGATCTAGATGCACCATTTGCTTCAACCATTGGAACACCATATTTCTCAGTTACTGGAGCAATCGCTTTAGTTAAACCAGAACTGTAAGGGCCAAGCATAAACTCAACACCATCTTGTGATATTAATCTTTCTGCAAGCTGTGCAGCTCTCTTAGGGTTTGATTCATCATCGTAATAAATAATGTCAAACTTATAAGTCTTTCCACCAACTTTAACACCACCCATACTGTTAATTCTGTCAACGGCCATGTTATAACCATTTTGAGTATGAACACCATTAGATGAGTATTTACCTGTTAATGAAATTGCAGCACCTAAAATAATTTTGTCTCCAACAACTTTTGCAAAAGATGCAACTGAAGTTGAAAATAAAATTACTAATGCAGAAACAAAACTTAAAATTATTTTATTAAATCTCATTTTATTTCCTCTTTAATTAATTAATTATGTATAGATTAAATAAGAAATTTAATTTATTGCAAGTGACAATAAAACCGCGAGAAGATCTAATATTGTTGCATTACAACAATAATGCAGGCAATAATTACTAAAACACTCGCAGAAATTGTATTAATAGTTTTTGGGTTTGCAGTGATCCATTTTATTAATTTTTGTGCAAGTATTGCGTAACCAATCAAAGATAAAAAATCTAAAACGATATAAGTTGTAATTAAAATAATAAACTGTGCTAATAAATTTGAATTAAAATCAATAAATTGTGGGAAAATAAAAGGAAAAAACATCCAAGCCTTAGGACTTGTGCCAGCAACTAAGAAACCATCTCGAAAGAAAGATAAATTGCTTTTTTTTATCTCTCCTTCACTTGAAATAGTTTTTGGACGTGATTTATAGATATCATATGCGAGATATAAAATATAAATTACTCCTACCCATTTAAATATATTTAAGATTGTTGAGTTTTCAGAAAAAAAAGATCCTATTACAAAAATAACTAGAGTTGCCTGAATTAAATTTGCGGTTATATCACCTAGTGCTGACCAAACACATTTTCCTACTCCGTAATTCATTGAATAAGAGATAATTACAATTCTAGGTGTTCCAGGTGTAATGAATAAAAAAATTATAATTTGAAGGTAAAGAATAAAATCTAGGGGGAACATAAAAGGAAGATAGTCCTTAAAAACCGGGAGCTAAAGATGGCTAAGAAGGACTATCTAACACATAATATCAGAGGCTAAAAAAAATGCATTAAATTTTTTTTCAAATATAAAGGATTTATGAAAAAAAAAGGTCACAGGCCAATTACTAAAGTCAAAAATCCAGAGCCCAAAATGGACGATCCCGATTGGATCATTTGGGCGGCTTGGGCAGACCGGATCACTTTCGAGGAAATCGAAAAAAAAACAGGGAAGAAAGAATCTGATGTAATCAAAATTATGAGAAGATCTTTAAAACCATCATCATTTAGATTGTGGAGAAAAAGAGTAAATCAAAAAAGTATAAAACATAGAAAAAAATTCGAATATTCTAGAAAAGAAATAACTAGTAAAATTAAAAAAGGTGATTATCTATAACACATGAAAAAAATTACAATGTATACAGGTCCGTTATGTAATTATTGTGAGGCTGCAAAAAGATTATTAGCTAGAAATAATGCGCCTTATAATGAAATTGATATTTCAAAAGTTGACGGAGCAATGGATGAAATGATTAAAAAAGCTAATGGAAAAAGAACTATTCCACAAATTTTTTTTGATGACCAACATATTGGTGGTTATGATGAAGTAAGAGCATTAGAAAAAGAAAATAAACTTCAAGATCTTTTAAATAATTAATTCCATTCTTCTAAAGCTAATTGTTTCTTTGCTAATAAGCTTAAATCTTCTAACTTAACTCTTCCTTTATAATTTATTTCATAGTCCTCTGCAGAAAAATCTGGTGGACTCTTTCCTTCTAAAAATTTTTTTGATTGTTTTACCGTATAATCTAGATTTTTTTTACAATAAGGTGTTGCACCAACGTAAACAACATTTGAATAATTTTTTCCTGAATGCTTGTCTTCAACGGCATGAACAACATCTGGATGCCACCAAACAGTATCACCTGGCTTCATTTTTGGAATTGAAACTAAACCTTTTAACAACAATGAATGATAATCTTTATTTACTGATAAAGCTCTACCAAGTTTTGATCCGCACAATTCATTTTCTTCAACATCATCTAGTAATGCTCTGGTTAAAACATAAGCAATTCCTTTAGCAATAGGTATTAATTGTAAAGTTCCGTCACTTGGTCCTTGCTCAGTTAAAGCAGTCCATCCTTGAAATGTCCTAAATACATGTGCAACTGCAGGAGACTCGAACTCAATTGTTCTATCTCTATACTTTGCTTCAAATGGATTATATTTTTCAAAGTTGTCAGAAAAAATATCTCTATAAATTTTTTGATAATGACTGTCAGTCCATCTTTCAATTGATCCAGAATCACAATGAGGAGAAAGTCCTAAAGTATCATCCCCTGGTTCTCTTCTTCTTACTCTATCTGCATAAGATAATTCTTTATTTGGATCAAAAACTTTATATTCAGAGTTTTGATAAATCCAAAGATTATTAAGCCATTTTTTTACTTTAGCCATTTGCACTGAGTGTCTAATTTCAATCTGTGCTCTTGACCAATAAAGACCATAAATTTGAGGTTTTGCAGACTGTAAGTCACTAAAATATTTATCTAAATTAGATTTTTTTTTTTGATCCTCATAATAATTATTTTCATCGATGTATTTCTCTAATTTCTCATTCAAATTCTGTATCATTTTGTCATCAAAAACATCACGGATAATTACACAGCCTCTTTTTTTAATATTGATTATTTCTTGAATATTTTCCTGATCTATCTGATTAAAACTTATCTCAGGAATTATAGATTTATTCTTTTTTTTAAGAGTTAAAATTTCATCTATTTCAGATTTTATAAATTTTTCTATTTTATTAAAATTTTCTATGTAATTTTTTGAAGAATTTCTTAATTCTTTTTTTATTGCCTTTATATCAATATCTTCAAACATTAAATTTAGCTCTTTGGTTTAAAAACTAAACATACTCCGTTATTACAAAATCTCTTTCCGGTTGGTTTAGGACCATCTTCAAATATATGACCATGATGTCCGCCACATTTTTTACAATGATATTCAGTTCTTGCGTAACCTAAATAGTGATCTGTTTTTGTTTCAAACACATCTGGTAGAGACTCATAAAAAGAAGGCCAACCAGAACCACTCTCATATTTCGTTTTCGAGTCAAATAATTTTTCTCCACAATTTGCACAATGAAAACTTCCTTCTCTTTTTTCATGATTTAACTCACTTGATCCTGCACGCTCAGTCCCTTCTTCGAATAAAATTAATTTTTGTTCTGCAGTTAAATTTGGATT
Organism: uncultured Pelagibacteraceae bacterium; assembly: GCA_902571425.1. Lineage (GTDB taxonomy): Bacteria > Pseudomonadota > Alphaproteobacteria > Pelagibacterales > Pelagibacteraceae > Pelagibacter. Next base: position 91,873 of record CACGBZ010000005.1, read on the forward strand.
TATTTTTTTTGTCATGATCCTATATATTTAGCACAAGATTGATGTAACATTGAATGTAATTCAACAAGTTTATTGAAATCCTTGTTGTAACCACCACCCAAAACTCCACAAAATGGTATCCGTCTAGAAAAAAAGTTTTCTACCACTAGCTCATCTCTAAGTTTTATTCCCTCGTCAGAGATTTTTAATTTACCTAATCTATCATTAAAATGAATATCAACACCTGCTATATAAAAAATAAAATCAAAATTTTCCTGATTTAACTCTTTTAAATAATATTTGAGGGTATTTAGGTAAGCATCATCCTCTAAGTTATCCTCAAGCTCTACATCTAAATTGCTATTTGATTTTTTTGCTGGATAATTGGTTTTTGAATGCATGCTAAACGTAAAAACACTTCTATTATCTTTAAAAATTTCTGAATTACCATTTCCTTGATGAACATCTAAATCAATGATTAAAATTTTATTAGCTTGACCTCTATTAAGTAAATAATGTGACGCAACTGCAACATCATTAAATACACAATAACCTGCACCTCCATAATAACTTGCGTGGTGGCTGCCACCAGCAGTGTTACATGAGATTCCATAATTGATTGCAAGTTTAGATGCTAGCACAGTCCCACCAGTAGCAACTAAAGATCTTTGGACAACACTATCTACAAGTGGAAATCCAATTTTTTTTACTCCCTCTTTACTTAAAGTTTTGTTTTGAATATCTAAAATATAATTTTTTGAATGTGCATAACTTAATGTTTCAAATGAGCAAGGTGATGGTTTGTAAAATTTACTTACAATTTTGTTTTGAATTAAATAATTGGCTAATTCTCCAAATTTATTAATAGGAAATTTATGATCATCACCAATTTTAGCAAAATAATCTTCGTGATTAACTACTGGTAACTCCATTATTACTCTAGAACTCTTATAGGCTTTCCATTTGCACAAGCCTCTAATCCTTCGATCATTTGATTATAAAAAATACTATAATTTTCAGCTGTAACATAACCAATGTGTGGGGTAAGCAATGCATTTGGTAAAAATCTAAGCTTATTATTTTCAGGTAAGGGCTCTTTTTCATATACATCAATTCCAGCACCAGCAATTACATTAGTTGATAAAGCAATAATTAAATCATCCTCATTTACAATAGGTCCACGAGATGTGTTTATTAAAAAAGCTGTTTTTTTCATTTTATCTAATTCTTTTAAAGTAATGCAGTCTTTGTATCTTTCACCTCCTTGAACATGAATTGAAAGAACATCTGAATTTGTAATTAAATCTTCTTTGCTGCAAGGTAATACATCTAATTCTTTACACTTATCTAAGTTAAGATTTTCACTCCAGGCCATTACTTGCATACCAAAAGCCTTTCCAATTTTAGCAACTTCACTGCCTACCCTGCCTAATCCAATTAAACCTAAAATTTTTCCTTTTAATTCCACACCAATAGTAGTTTGCCAATATCCTTGATACATATTATCGAACTCTTCTTTAAAGTTTCTAGCCAAACCAAGAATTAATGCCCAAGTTAATTCAGGCGTTGGGTTGATATTTATATCTGTTCCACAAACTATAATTTTTCTTTTCTTAGCAGCCTCTAAATCAATAGATCTATTACGTAATCCACTTGTGATTACAAATTTTAAATCATTTAAATTATCAATTAAATTTTTTGTGATTGGAGTTCTTTCTCTCATAATTAATAAAGCTTCAAAATTCGCTAACTGATCAATTGCATCTGCTTCATCTAAAAAAGGTTCGCTAAAAATCTTAAATTCATATTTTCCAGATAGTTTTTCTAAATCTACAAATTGTTGAGCAACATTTTGATAGTCATCTAATATAGCGACTTTAAGCATTTTTAACTTTCTTATTTGATAACAATATTCCTGTAATAATAAAACAAGCGCCTAAAATATGATAAAACATAAATTTTTCATTAAAAAAAATCATTGCCATTACTGCGCTCAAAATTGGCATTAGGTGTAAAAAAACACCAGATCGATTAGCACCAATCATAGATATTCCTTTTATCCATAAAATAAAAGATGCCAAACCTGGAAACAAAACTACATAAGATAAAATTAAAATAAATGGTAATTCCAAATTAATTCTAAAGCCAATTTGATATTCAATAAAATAAACTGGTATCAAAAATATTAAACCAAAAGTAATTACTACTTGAAGTAATGATATTTGAGTTAATTCATATTTTTTTCCTTTTAATAATGTAGAATATAAAGCCCATGAGAACATTGCTATGACCATAGTTATGTCCCCTTTATTAAAATCTAAATTTTTTAATATCTCTATATTTGCTTTTGTTATAATCATAATTACACCAGCAAAAGAAAATACTACCCCTATAACTTGAAAAATATTTGTCTTTTCAATTTTTAAAATTGAAGAAAACAACATGATCATCACAGGTATCGTTGAAATCATTAATACTCCACTAATCACCTGAGTAAAATTTAATGAGTAATAAACAATTGAATTAAATATTGTAATACTAGTAACTCCCAAAACAATGAAAAGCCTATAGTTTTTAATTATATAATTTCTTTTCTGTAATATTTCGGGAATTGTAAAAGGTGCTAAAATCAACCAAGCGAAAAGCCATCGGTAAAAATTTAGTGAAAATGGTGGAACTTCATAAAAACTTGCAAGTTTACCTACTACAAAATTTCCTGCCCAGAAAGTTACTGTTAAAAATAGATATAAATAAGCTAAAAAATTATTTTCTTTAGTCACTTAACTAAATCTAAGCGAACTATAAGGTTTTAAATCTAAATTTGTATTTTCATTCGCTATCATCCCTGAAACAATCTTTCCAGAAATTGGACCTAAAGTCCATCCTAAATGATGATGTCCAAAACAATAATAAATATTTTTATAATTTTTTGATGGTCCCATAACAGGTAAAAAATCTGGTAAAGTTGGTCTAAATCCTAACCACTCATCCTCATGCTCAGGTAAATCACCAAGCATATATTTTGCATTATTTATCAAATTTTTAACTCTTGATTTGGATAATGGATTATCTAATCCACCAAATTCTACAGTTCCAACAACTCTTAAACCTTGTTCCATCGGTGTAATTCCAAATCCACGGTTAGAAAATATTACAGGTCTGCTTAATAAATGGTCACAATTTTTAAAATGAACATGATATCCACGCTCTGTATCTAAAGGTATTTTTTCACCAAGATTATCTGTTAATTTTTTTGAAAAAGCTCCACAAGCTATTACTGCTTTATCAAAAACGTAACTTTGAGTTTCAGTTTTAAAAACTGGTTTTTCTTCATCAAAACTAATATCTTTAATATTTACTTTGTTAAATTTTCCACCTTTTTGCAAAAATAAATCAAATAGTTTTAAAAGAATTTTTTTCGGATTTCTTGCATGTCTTGCATAAGGATAATAAACGCCTGCATGGTAAAATGGTTTAATGTGTGGTTCAAGATCGTTTATTTCAGCTTTAGTGACCAATTGTTGCTCAACACCTAATTCGTCCCTGACTTTAATTTCTAATTCTCTACTTTTTAAATCTTTATCGTTCCATATATAAAGAATTCCCTTGTTTTCAACCAAACCTTCTAAGTCTATCTCTTCAAATAATTCATCATATGCAGGTAAAGCTAGATCTAAAATTTGGTGCATATTTTTAGCAGTATGCATCATCTTTGTTTTGGTAGTATTCATTATAAATTTTATAAACCACGGAATCATTTTAGGAACATAATTCCATTTTAAAGCAAGTGGACCTGAAGAACTAAGCAACATTGCAGGCACATCTGCTAGAACGTCAGTTCTGTTTAAAGAAAGAGATGCATAAGGAGAAAAGTGACCTGCATTACCATAAGAGGCGGCTTGGCTACCTGGGTTGTCTCTGTCAAAAATAGTTACATTGAAACCTTTTTTTTGAAGAAACAAAGCATTAGATACACCTTGAATTCCTGCTCCAACTATTCCTACTTTAAGGTTTTTATTCATGAAATTGTTATACAAGTAAAAATTAATTTAACAGAGTGACAAATTATGCAAATTTAAATTTTATTATGCAATCATTTGTTTATGATTGATTTTAGCACTCAAAACTATGCCAAAGCCAATCATTGTAGCTAACATTGAGGAACCTCCATAGGACATTATTGGTAATGGAGAGCCAACTATAGGTAGTAAACCTAGAACCATAGATAAGTTTACGACAATATAAATAAATATTGCAAACGCATAACCAAAACAAAAAAGTCTAGCAAAGTTACTTCTTGAAATAGATCCTATTCGTAAAATTCTAAAAATTATTATTGAGTATAATATTAAAAGACAAACAGAGCCTACAAAACCAAACTCCTCTGAAAATAAAGTAAATATAAAATCTGTATGTTTTTCAGGTAAAAAATCCAAATAACTTTGCGTACCTTTTAAAAAACCCTTCCCATCAAGGCCGCCTGAACCTATTGCTATTTTCGATTGTATAATTTGATATCCAGCACCTAAGGGGTCTCTATCTGGGTCTAAAAAAGTTAATATTCTCAATTTTTGGTATGGTTTAAGAAATGAAATTATAAAAGGTAACGAAATCAAAAAAGTAATAAATGAGTATATAAAATATTTAATTTTTATACCTCCTAACCACAATATAATTAATCCACTTAAAGCAATTAATATAGATGTACCAAGATCAGGTTGAGAAATTACAAAAATTATTGGAATTACTATAATAGATAAAACAATAGTTATACTAGTAAATGAATTAACATTTTCTATTTTTATTCTATGAAAGTATTTAGCAAGACACATTATGATTGCTACTTTCATAAGTTCTGAAGGTTGTAGAACAAATAAATAAAGATCCATCCATCTTTGTGAACCAGAGGACTTTATTCCAAAAAATGAAACATAAACTAATAAAAGTATTATTATAAAGTAGATTATATAAGAAAAGTTATGCCAAAATTTTATATTAAAAAAAGCCACAAAAATCATTAAAGGAAAAAAAACTGCAAGTTTTACAAAATGATTTTTTGTATGAAAAAGTATTTCACCACCATCTGTAGAATACATAACAAAAACACTCAATACAGAAAGAAGGGTGACAGAAATCAACAGTATATAATCTAAGTTTTTTATTTTTTGAAATAATGTAATCTCATTACTCAATCTATCGTGCTGAAACATTTAAACGTTTATCCTCTCAAAATTTGATTGTTTATTTCTTAAGTCATGTCTGTCGATGATTAATTTAAATAATTTTTTTGCAATTGGTGCTGCAGCCTTACTTCCTGAGCCACCATGCTCAACAATTATACTGAGCGCATATCGCGGGTTAACATATGGTCCGTAAGCAACATACAAGGCATGATCTCTATCTTTGTATGGTATTTGATCTAATTCTAAATCTAATTCCCTCTCTCTTTTACTAATTCTCTTGACCTGGGCTGTTCCAGTTTTTCCTGCAAATTGATATTTAGGATCATCAATTCTTGATTTATAAGAAGTTCCAAATCTTTCATTGGTCGATGCAAACATTGCTTCTTGAACAATCTTAATATTTTTTTGGTTTTTAAATAACTTTTTGTCTAACAATTCCTCAGAGTCGGTATCAAATAATAACCCGCTTTCCATTGATTGTTTTGCATCTTCGTAAGAAATTGGATTACTATCGACAATTATTTTCGGTTTTACAGCAAAGCCTCCATTTGCAATTTGTGCGGTCATCATACAAAGTTGTAAAGGAGTTGATTGTATATAGCCTTGTCCAATACCTGTTATTAAGGTCTCTCCTAATACCCAGCCTTTACCATGATTATTTTTTTTCCATTTTGTATTTGGAAATAATCCTTTTTTTTCATTATCAAAATAATCGCCAAGAACTTTTTTACCTAAGCCAAACTTTTCAGCTGTAATGTTTAATCTATCAACACCTAATAACCTAGCAACCTCATAAAAATATGTATCACAAGATTGTTTCATTGCATTTTTCAGACTAACCCAACCATGTCCCTTTTCCTTCCAACAGTGAAATGTTTGTCCATATAACTCCATTTTTCCTGTGCATTTAACTTTAAACTTTGTATCTATTACTTTGTTTTCTAAAGCTGAAAGCGCAACAATAGGTTTTATTGTTGAACCTGGTGAGTATAGACCCGAAAGAGTTTTGTTTATTAACGGTTTTAATGGATTATTTCTAATTAATTGCCACTCATCTTGACTTATTCCGAATAAAAATAAATTTGGATTATAAGATGGAGATGAATACATTGCTATTATATCTCCAGTATAAATATCCATTACACTAATAGATCCTGCTTTTTTATTTAACAATTTCCCACAAGCTTTTTGTATTTCTGTGTCTACAGTTAAACGTATTTTTGATCCTTGCTCACCTTTTTGATGCTCGAGTTGATTAATTCTTTTGCCGTAAGCATTTACTTCATATCTTTGAATAGCATTTGTTCCAATTAAATGATTTTCAAGTCTTTTCTCTAAGCCTAGTTTTCCAATTTTCATCCCTGGTACAAATCTTTCTTGGATAATTTCATTTTCTAAAATTTCTTGTTCATTTGGTTGACTCACATATCCAAGAACATGTGTGTATACATCATTAAATGGATAGTTTCTTGAGATTGTCATTACTGGTTTAACACCAACAAGATCGTATAAATAATTATTAATTTTTACAAATTGACTCCAGCTTAAGTTTTCAGAAACAATAATACTTTCCCACGGTTTTAGCTCTGCTTTTAATTTATTTATTCTTGCAATTCTTTTATCACTTAGATTTAAAAGATTTTTCAATCTAAGTAATAAATAATTAAAATTCTCAACTTGCTCTGGAATTATATGTAATTGATAAACTTTTAAATTCCCTGCAATTACATTTCCAAAATAATCAACAATATTTCCCCTAGTAGGTGGGAGTTTCCACTCTCTAATTCTATTTTTGTCTGAAAGTGTTAAATATTTTTTATTTTCGTTTATTTGAAGAGAAAATAAACGAGCAACGATACCAACAAAAACTACCACTTTTGCTGCTCCGATTATAAACATCCTTCTATTAATTACATCTGCTTTTCTTATTCCTGAATTAGATTTAATCATTTGTTTGATATGAAATTCTTTCATTTAAAAAATTAAAAAATAAAAAAAATATTGGATAAAATAAAAAAGTAAAACCTGAGTTAATCAAATAATTTGTGTAATCAACTTTAATTAAAAAGACTAAATCCAAAATAATTACTTGAATTGAATTTATTAATAAAATTGTAAATAATAATGATATCCAGTCTTTCATAAAGTTTGGGGATAAAGTGATGTTTCTTATATAAGCTGTTACTGAACAAAGAATAAGGTAACAAAAACTACTAATTCCTATTGGTATACCTATTACAACATCATTAATTATTCCTGCAAAGAAAATTGCTAGATAACCTAATTGATCAGGATTTCTTAAAGTCCAAAAGAAAATTAATAAATGAACAAAATTAAAAGCAAAATAATCAAGTTTTAAGTAATTAAAATCAAATTCATTAAATACAGAAAAAAATAACATTATAAATGGTACGTAGGATAAGAATATTTTTAAAAAAGGACTTTTATTAAGTGATGACATTATTCTTCTCCGCCTATTTTAAAAGAAACTATTTTTACATAGTTGAGTTGTGTAAAATCAGAAAAAAAATTAATTTTTCCTTCTGATATGTTGTTAATTTTTCCAATTGGTATACCAGGTTTGAATAAACCACCAAGACCTGAGGTGTAAGCAAAAATTTCTTTATTTTTAAAATCTTCTCTAAATTCTTCTTGAGTATGTTCAATTTTTCCAAAATCACTTCCTGTACCAGAAATTACAGCTTGTATGTCATCTGGCTCTAGAACAGATGGTATTTTACTATTAAGGTCAGACAATAGTAATGCCCTTGAATTGGTATAATTTACTTCAATTATTTGGCCAACTAGATAAACATCATCAATAACAGCCATTCCAATTTTTACTTTATCTTTTGTGCCTTTATTTAATACTACTGATTTTAAATATGGACTGTCTTTATCAATTAAAACTCTGGCAAATATTTCTTGTGAATTTATACTTTCATCAAGTAACTCTCTAAGCTTTTCATTTTCTGCAGTTAAAAACTCATTTTGTAATTTAAGTTGCTCAGAATTTTCTATTTTAATTAATTCTTTCTGATGACTTTCATACAAATCCATATGTGATTTGAATTTTGAAGTTATTTCTTTTAATTTATTTTCTGGGATTGATGCAATATGAGATGATCTATAAATTACTTCATTAATTCCTAATTTAACAAATTGTATTGCTTTAAAATTAAAATTACTTAGAACAATTACAAAAATTGATAAAATAATTAAAGTTAGTAAAGAAAATTTTTGTTTATCTTTTTTTTTTAAGAAAGCTGACCTAATGGCAATTACAAAATCATCTCTGCCAGTAGCCATTTTTCCTAATATTCAGATAACATAGTAGAAAAAGTTTCTTCTTGATCCAAAGCTTTACCTGTACCAACAGCAACACAAGATAATGGATCATCTGCTATATGAACTGGTAAACCTGTTTCTTTAGAAAACCTTTTATCAATATTTTTTAACAAAGCACCACCACCTGTTAAAGTTAAACCCATATCAACTAAATCAGCTGACAACTCAGGTGGAGTATTTTCCAGCGCATCTTTAATTGCACCAACCATTTGTTTCATAATATCGTTTAGCGCTTCTGCGGTATCTTCTTCTGTAATATTTACTTCCTTAGGCGTACCTGATCTTAAGTCTCTTCCTTTAACTGGATAAGTATTTGTTCCCGTTGGTACAGCTGTTCCCATTTCTTTTTTTATTTTTTCAGCAGTAGTATCACCAATTAATAAATTATATTCTTTTCTCATATAATCTACGATTGCGGTATCCATTGAGTCACCTGCAACTCTTAAAGATTTAGAGTAAACTAATCCACCTAAAGACATCACTGCGATTTCACTTGTACCACCACCAATATCAACAATCATTGAACCAGTTGCTTCAGAAATTGGTAAATTTGCTCCAATAGCTGCAGCAATTGGTTCTTCAATCAATTGAACCCTTCTTGCACCTGCTGCTAAAGCACTATCTTGGATTGCTTTTCTTTCAACTGGTGTTGAACCTGTTGGTACACAAATTAAAATTCTAGGATTAGCAAATGTACTTCCTTTGTGAACTTTTTTAATAAAATGTTTAATCATTTCTTCGGTAACTATAAAATCTGCAATCACACCATCTCTTAAAGGTCTAATTGCACTTATGTTTCCAGGTGTTCTTCCAAGCATTGTTTTTGCTTCATCTCCAACAGCTAATACATTTTTTTTTCCACCTTGATCAACTATTGCAACAACTGAAGGTTCATTAAGAACTACACCTTGACCCTTTAAAACTACAAGTGTGTTCGCTGTTCCAAGATCAATTGCCATATCTTGGCTCCATATTTTTTTAACACTATCAAATAACCCCATTATATCCCTCTTACTTTCTGACTTTCTTGCTCCATTGGAGCTGTTTTATCTCGTTTAATTATCATTTTATTTAATGCATTTATGTAAGCATTTGCTGAAGCAACCAAAGTATCTGTATCAGCTGCTTGACCTACAGTTGTTTTACCCTTTTCCTCTATTTTTACACTTACTGTTGCTTGTGCGTCTGTTCCTTCTGTAACTGCATGAACTTGATAAAGCTGTAAGTTAACATCGTGAGGATATAAAGTTTTAATGCATTTGAATATTGCATCCACTGGACCATCTCCAGTTTCTATTGCATTTTTTACATCACCGTAAACATCCAAAGTCATTTCTGCTTTTTGTGGTTCTCCTGTTCCAGCAAAAACTTTTAAAGATTTAAGAGTAATTGCATTCACTTTATTATCTACAATTAAACTATCATCTACTAGGGCAATAATATCTTCATCGTAAACATGTTTTTTCTTATCCGCTAAGACTTTGAATTTTGCAAATGCATTTCCTACTACATCGTCAGTTAAATCTGGATAACCTAAACTGTTTAATTTATCTTTAAATGCATGTCGCCCAGAATGTTTTCCCATCACTAATGATGTTTGCTTAACCCCTACACTTTCAGGTGTCATTATCTCATATGTTTGTCTATTTTTTAACATTCCATCCTGATGAATTCCTGCTTCATGAGCAAAAGCATTTTTTCCAACGATAGCTTTATTGTATTGAACAGGAAATCCTGTTGCGTTTGAGACAATTTTTGAAGCTTTGCTTAAAAGTGTTGTATTAATTCCAGTTTCGTATGGCATTAAATCAGGTCTTGTTTTAATTGCCATAACAACTTCCTCAAGAGCAGCATTTCCTGCTCTTTCTCCCAATCCATTTATTGTACATTCAATTTGTCTTGCTCCAGCTTGAACTCCAGCTAATGAGTTAGCTACTGCTAAACCTAAATCATTATGACAATGAGTAGATAAAATCGCTTTATCTATGTTTGGAACTTTATTTAATAAAGTTTCTATAATTGTAGTAAACTCTGATGGTATTGTGTAACCAACTGTATCAGGAATATTAATTGTTGTAGCTCCATTTTTAATTGCAAGCTCTACAGTTTTACACATGTAATCCATATCAGTTCTTGTTCCATCTTCACAAGACCACTCAACGTCATCAGTAAACTTTCTTGCATAAGCAACATGTTTTCCAATTGATTCATAAACATCTTCTGGAGACATATTTAATTTATGCTTCATGTGTAGCGGACTTGTAGAAATAAATGTATGTATTCTAAATCTTGGTGCATGTTTTAAAGCTTCATAAGCTCTATCAATATCTTTTACTGAGTGTCTTGAAAGTCCCGCAGGAATAGAATTTTTTAAAATTTTACTTACTTCTGAAACAGCTTCAAAATCCCCTGGTGAAGCTATAGGAAAACCTGCTTCAATAATATCGATACCTAATTCATCAAACACTCTGGCGATTTGAATTTTTTCTTCTAAACTCATAGATGCGCCTGGCGATTGCTCACCATCACGCATAGTAGTATCAAATATAAAGACTCTATCTTTATTGCTCATAACTAAAATTTTTAGAAAATCTATAATACAATCTATGAGAGAGATTGCAAAATAATTAGTAAAATTATCATTTTTAATGGACCATTTTAGGCTTACGAAAATTAATTATAAATAGACTCAATTTTAGGCAT
>CACGBZ010000006.1 GCA_902571425.1 uncultured Pelagibacteraceae bacterium
CCACCACCATAAAGATAATTATAATCAAAAAAATAAGCACAAACCAAAAAAATAGTTGAAGAGTAAATTAAATTACTAAATGTAATTATTTTTTCTAAATTTATTATTTTTAAAAATAAAAATGGAAAAATATAAAAAAATAAAAAAGAAAAAGTAATAATAAAATCGTTAAATATGTTATTAAAAATAATGTTTTCTTTTTCATCCCAATTAATTTCTGCAACAGCTGATTTCAAAAAAAAATTGATCTCTAAAATAAAAACATAATAAATTGCTGGGATAGATAAAATTAAATTAGTAATTATTATTAATAAAGTAGGTTTTGAAAAAAAATTATAATACAATGTATATTTTAAAAAAAAGAATAATGAAAAAATAGAAAAATTTGGGCTTATATATGCACTTAAAGCTACCAGAAAAACATTTTTAATTGCAAAATTAATTTTTTTTTCTCTTTCAAATTTTAAGAAATAAAAAATTCCAATTGTAAAAAGGGTTAATCCCAAAATTCTACTATCTGGCCAAATTGATAAACTTCTAAAAGTAGGAGAAAAAAATATTAAACCAGTTAAAATAAATAATATTTTTTTATCAATAAATTTAAATTTAAATCTAAGGCATTTATAAAAGTAAAAAGGTAAAATCAAACATAAATGCAAATGTATAAATCTGATTATTAAATCACTAAAACTTAATTTTTCTAAAATAGCTAAAAAAATTATTAATACAGGAGAGTGCCTTGTAGAAAATTTATCATAATTTAATAGGCTTTCAAAAAAATTATTTGAAAATGAATTTACAATCGCTTTCTGTCTTGCGTAATCAGTAAAGGCTCCACCAGTTGAGTTTTCTCCTAAAAAAAAACTTATAAGTAGTGTTAAATATAAAAAAAATAATATAACTATCTCTTTATTAAAAAAATTGTTATTTAAATTTTTAAACATAAAAATGAAATTTATACTCTAAAGTGATTGACCACATAACATTAATTATTTTTATCATAATTTTTCTTTTTTCGAACATAGGTTATGGTTTTATTTTTTCTAGGGTTATTAACAAAGAATACTTGTCATTAAACATTGGTTATCAAGGACTTATTGGATTCTTTTTCTTGAGCGTTATATCCATGTTTACCTCATTTTTTTTTGCCCATAGCTTTTTATTTAATACCTCTGTACATTTAATTGGAATTTTAGGTTTTATAGTTTTTATAAAACTACACCCAAAATTTTCTGAATTAAAACTTTTGGCTTTATTGGTTTTTTTATTTTGGATTGGTGTTTATGTTTATAAAAACCATGATGATTTTGCTTATTATCATTTGACCTATAGCTTAAATTTGTCTGAAAATAGTTTTATAGTGGGTACTGGTAATTTTAGCCACGGATTTAGAACATTTTCGAGTTTATTTTATTATCATTCTTTACTGTACTTGCCGCTCATAAAGTTTTATTTATTTTATATAGGTCCTTTTTTTGTATTAATATTTTCAAATTTCATTTTACTTTCTGAAATTAAAAATAAATTTGAAATAAATAAAATAAACTTTACTTTTTTTTTCTTATTACTTTCTTTTTTATTTATCAATATTGTATTCTATAGAATCGGTGAGCACGGTACAGATAGATCTGCTCAAATTTTATTATTATTAATTTTCTATTTATTTTTTGATTTATTTTATTTTGAAAAAAATGAGAAAAAGATTTTTTTAAAATTAAATGTTTTACTAATCTTAATTTTTTTTGCGTCAAGCATGAAAGCAATTTATTATCTTTATTTAATTTTAATTCCTTTTATATTTGTAAAAAAAAGATTTATTAAAAAGTTTTTAATTATCAAAAATATTTTTTTAATTATATTTTTATCTTCAAGTTTATTTTTAAATCTAATTACTAATTATCTAAACACAGGATGTTTTTTGTATCCCGCAGAAAAGACATGTTTGGTCAAACAGCAATGGTCAATACCCAAGTCAGAGGTTAAGATTATGGCCACACATTATGAATGGTGGGCAAAAGCTGGTGGTGGGCCAGGATACAAGCATGAGTTAGAAAAAGACGAGTATATAAAAAATTTTCAGTGGTTAGATAATTGGATTAAGAGACACTTTTTTAATAAAGTTTCAGATACTTTAGTTGGAATTATTATGATGTGCATCGTTGTATATTCTATGTTTAGCCTATCAGGGAAAAAAAATAATGTAATTAATAAAAATAAATATTTATTATCATATATTTTACCTCTAATTTTTTTAGTAGAATGGTTCTTAAATCACCCAGCTATGCGTTATGGAGGATATGTTTTATTCGCAATTCCCTTATTTGTTTTTGTTTCTAACTTTTTAGAAGAATTTCATTTTAGCAAAAATAAAATATATTTAAATTCAATGATTTTAATTTTTCTTACAATATTAATTTTTAATGGAAGAAATTTGATAAGAATAAATAAAGAAATAAATGTTTATAAATACGATATAATTAAGAGTCCTTATTTCTTTATAGATAATGTAGAACCAGAGCTTGTTCACAAAAACGATAAATTTATTTTATATTCTACTAAGAATAAAAAAATGTGTTGGGCCTCAAAAACACCTTGCTCTTATGACAAAAATTTAAAATCAGATAAATTTTTGTGGATGAATATGGTTTTTAGAAATGAACAATAATAAAATTTTAATTAATTTTTTTTCATTATTGATTAGCATCATTGATTATAAAAATAAAAAAAAAATCATTTCATTTTTTAAAAGTAGATTTAAAAATCAAATTTTAAACATAATTGATGTTGGAGCGCACAAAGGTGAAACAATAGATCTTATGATTAAAAATTTTAAAATAGATAAAATTTATTCATTTGAACCCAATAAAACACTTTTTTTATTATTAAAAAAAAAGTTTAAGTATAAAACTAAAAATATAATACTATTTAATAAAGCACTAGGAGATAAAAAAGAGGTTACGAAATTAAACGTAATGGTTGACAGCTCTTCTTCAACTATCAATAATATTGATGAAGGTAGCAAGTATTTTAAAAGAAAACAAAAAATATTCTCATTTTTTTTTAAAAGTAAAAAAATAATCCAAGAGCAGCAGAATATTAAAGTTGAGAGATTGTCAAATATTATTAAATCTCAAAAAATAAATCATATAAATTTACTAAAAATTGATACAGAGGGCTATGAATTAAATGTTTTAAACGGAATCGATGGTGAGGATTATAAAAAAATAAATTTTATTTATTTTGAGCATCATTACGATTTGATGATTAAAAAAAAATATAAATTCTCAGATATAAATCTTTTTCTAAATGAGAGGAATTTTTTATTGAAATACAAATTAAAAATGAATCTTAGGAAATCTTTTGAGTACATTTATGAAAACACAAAAAAATAAACTTGCCAGTATAATTATAGTCAACTTTAATAATGCCAAGTTATTGAATGACAGTATTAATTCAGCCTTGAATCAGTCATATAAATATAAAGAAGTTATTGTGGTTGATGATCTTTCAACTGACAATTCTTTGCAAGTCTTAAAAAAATTTAAAAAAAAAATTAAAATAATTCTAAATAAAAAAAAAACTTCTTACGGTAGTTATAATCAAATTAATTCTTATTATCTTGGATTTAAAAAATCTAAAGGAGATTATATTTTTTTTCTAGACAGTGATGATTATTACAATAAAAATAAACTGTCAGAAATAATAAAAGAATTTAATTTAATTGATAATTTAAAAATTATTTTTGATTTGCCAATCTTAAAATACTCAACAAAACTAAAAAAAAAAAAATTTAATCAAAAAAAATTTATAATATCTAATTGGCCTAGATTTACATCTCAAAGCTGCATATCGCTCAAGAAAGAATATGCTAAAGAAATGTTTTTAAAATTAAATTTAAAAAAATTTGAAACATTATGGTTTGATTTTAGAATTGCCAGCTATACTTTTCTTAAATATGGGGATATTTATATATACAAAAAGTATCTTACCTATTATAGACAATTAGATAATTCAGCATCGAAAGAATTCAAAACTTTTTCAAAAAAGTGGTGGTTAAGAAGGAAACAAGCTCATGACTTTATAGATTCTTTTTCAAAAAAGCTTCAAGTTACTAATAAAAATACTTTAGATAAAGTAATTACACTTATAATAAATAAATTACTAAATTAACATTGGAAAATGTATAAAATATTAATAATTGGAAAGAGAAGTTTTATAGGTTCAAATTTAAAAAAGTATCTTTCAAGATACTATAGTGTTGACATTTTAGATTTTGATTATGTTTATAAAAAAAAAAATTATTTTTTTTTAAACTACACACACATCATCAATACATCAATTCATAAGTATTATGTTAAAAAAAAGTATATAAAAAATTATGACTTTGATAGAAAATTTATTTCAAAATTTAGTAAAATAAACTTTAAGTATATTTTTTTAAATACAAGAAAAATTTATTTGTTAAATGAAAATATTACCGAAAACTCTATTTTAAAACCAACTGAACCTTATTCAAAAAATAAACTTAAAACTGAAAAATATTTAAAATCAAAAATAAAAAAAAATTTGATTTCTTTAAGAATTTCCAATGTTATTGGAAAGAGAATTTTTAATAATTATAGAAAAACGCATAATCTTTTTTTTGATAATTTTTTGACTTATAGAAAGAAAAAAAAAATAAAAGTTGAAAATACATTTAAAGATTTTCTATCTATAGATCAATTTTGTAAAATTTTATATTTGATAATTAAATCAAATATCACGGGCATATATAATTTGTCCCTCTCCAAAAGAGTTTTTTTATCAGAACTGATATTTTGGATTGACAAAGATTTTTATAAAAAAATAGAATTTATCCCATCCAGAAAAGGGTCATTTACTCTTTCAAATAAAAAATTATTAAAAAAAATAAAATTTATACCAACAAAAAAACAATTAAGATTATTTTGTGAAAAATTATTTAAATAATCAATGTTATTGTTCCTTTACGAGTTTAAACAAATAGTTTATTAGAAGTTATGGCAAAAAAAAAAGTTGCGCTTATCTTTGGTATCACAGGTCAGGACGGATCTTATCTTGCTGAGATCTTATTAAAAAAAAACTATCAAGTTAATGGGGTTAAAAGAAGATCTTCAAGCATCAACACTTTTAGAGTTGATCATATTTATCAAGATCCACATGAAAAAAATTACAAATTTAGATTACATTATGGAGATATTACGGACTCTTCATCCGTTTCAGCATTAATTAAAAAAACTAGACCAGATGAAATATACAATTTAGCTGCACAATCTCACGTTGCAGTATCTTTTGAAGTTCCAGAGTATACAGCAAATGCTGATGCTTTAGGTGCTTTGAGAATACTGGAGGCAATTAAATTTCATAAACTAGAAAAAAAAACAAAATTTTATCAAGCGGGCACATCTGAAATGTACGGAAAAGTTCAGACAATTCCTCAAAATGAAAAAACCCAATTTTATCCTCTAAGTCCATATGGTGTCGCAAAATTATATGCACATTGGATTACAAAAAATTATAGAGAAGCGTACAATATATTTGCTTGTAATGGGATATTATTTAATCACGAAAGTCCAAGAAGAGGCGAAACCTTTGTAACGAAAAAAATAATATCAGCTTTATGTAAAATTAAAATTGGTAAACAAAAAAAATTATTTCTAGGTAACTTAAACGCAAAACGAGATTGGGGGCATGCTAGAGATTACTGTTTAGCAATGTGGAAAATTCTTCAGCAAAGACAACCAGATGACTATGTTATTGCAACTGGAGTTCAGTATTCAATTAAACAGTTTGTTAATTTAACAGCAAAGAAATTAAAAATGAAAATTATCTGGAAAGGAAAAGGGTTAAAAGAGAAAGCTTATGATGCCAAAGGAAATATTATAATTGAATGTGATAAGAATTATTTTAGACCATTAGATGTTAATACTTTGCTTGGTGATGCTAGAAAAGCAAGAAGAAAATTAAAATGGAAACCAGTAGAGGATATCAATTCTCTTATAGATGATATGATTCAGTCAGAATATCAATATTTAAATGCAACTAAGTAAAAATAGTAAAATTTTTTTAGCTGGACATAATGGCATGGTTGGATCTTCTATATTAAAAATTTTAAAAAAAAAAAATTATAAAAAAATCATTACTCAAAATAAAAATAAACTTGATCTTACTAATCAAAAAAAAACTGAAGATTATTTAAAAAAAATTAAACCTGATTTAGTAATTATTGCAGCTGCGAAAGTGGGAGGTATTTGGGCAAATAATACTTATAAGGCTGATTTTATATATACAAACTTAATGATTCAAACAAATTTAATTCACGCAGCTTTTTTAGCTGGTGTTAAAAAGCTAATTTTTTTAGGCTCAAGTTGTATTTATCCAAAATATGCAAAACAACCAATTAAAGAGGAATACTTATTATCTGGTGGATTAGAAGCAACAAATGACGCTTATGCTGTTGCTAAAATAGCTGGTATAAAAATGTGTGAGGCTTACAATGAACAATATAATTTAGATTACTTGTCGTTAATGCCAACAAATTTATATGGACCAGGAGACAATTATGATCTTAAAAATTCACACTTTTTTCCAGCATTAATTTCAAAAATTCATAGCGCTAAAATTAAAAAACAAAAAAAAGTAGAAATTTGGGGAAATGGAAAAGCTAAAAGAGAATTAATGTATGTTGATGATTTAGCTGAAGCTTGCGAATTTTTTATGAGAAAAAAAACCAAACATTCTTTAATAAATATAGGTTCGGGAGAAGAAAAAACAATTAAAGATTTTGCTAAATTTATTATGAAAAAAATAGGTGTTAAATTGGATATTAAATTAAATTTAAACAAACCCTCAGGAACACCTAGAAAGATCTTAAGCACCAAATTAGTAAACAGTTATGGCTGGAAATCTAAAACTGATTTAGGCCAAGGCTTCGAAACCACTTATATGGATTTCTTGAAACAAAATAGATAGTTTATGAATAAATATATAATAGTAACTGGTGGCGCAGGTTTTGTGGGTTCAAATTTAATTGAGCATTTAATTAAAAAAACACAATTTAGAATAATTAGTTTAGATGATTACTCTTCTGGATCAAAAAAAAATCATATTAAAAACAAAAGAATAAAATATATTAAAGGTCATACTAAAGACATTAGTAAATATTTAAACAGTTATAAGTTAAGAATAAATTCGATTTTTCATTTTGGAGAATTTTCTAGAATTTATCATAGTTTTCTAGAAATGAATAAATGTATCAATAGCAACACAATTGGATCAAATGCAGTTTTTGATTTTTGTTTAAAAAATAAAATTAAGTTAATCTATTCAGCTACCTCAGCTTCACTAGGAAACAAAGGGAAAGATAAAAATTTATCTCCGTATGCATTTACCAAATCAAAAAATCTAGAGTTTTTAGAAAATTTGAAAAAATGGTTTAATTTTAAATATGAAGTAATTTTTTTTTACAATGTTTATGGGCCAAGACAAATTTGTACTGGAAAAATGGCTACGGTAATCGGAATTTTTGAGGACTGCTATATAAAAAACAAACCTCTTCCTGTTGTCAGACCTGGTAGTCAAGAGAGACGTTTTACACATATAAATGATACTATTTCTATTTGTTTTGATGCATGGAAAAAAAATAAATGTAAATATTACAGCATTTCAAACAAAAAAAGTTTTTCAATTTTAGAGGTTGCAAAATTATTTGGTTCAAAAATAAATTTTTTACCACCCAGAAAAGGAGAAAGATTTGCTTCTGCTTTATCAAATATGAGTCTTTCTAACAAAGTGCATAAAAACTTTGGAAAGATTAATTTAAAAGATTATGTAGACGAATTTGTCAAAAATAGCCTTAAATAATACTTTTTTTATGTAAAAGACAGTTTACATTAATTTTTATTTATGTATAAAACAATCGCCGGTGATTATTGCGAAAGTGTTATACCCGATCCCATTCCGAACTCGGAAGTCAAGCCTTTCAGCGCTGATGGTACTTTGTCTTAAGACACGGAAGAGTAAGTCGTTGCCGGCATTAACAATTTAGATTATGAAAATTAAAAGTTCACTTAAGTCTATAAAAAAAAGAGACCTAAATTCTAAGCTTGTAAGAAGAAGAGGTAGAGTTTACGTGATAAATAAAACAAATCCAAAATTTAAAGCAAGACAAAAATAGTTTTATGGATCACGAGAACCATAAAAATACCTGGAATAATTTTACTAAATTTGTTCTTTGGGGAACTGTCGCAGTTATATGTGTTTTAGTTTTAATGGCAATATTCTTGTTATAAACTCCAGCTATGAGAATTGGTTCTATTTTAGAAAATAAAAACTTTGAAAAAAGAATTGCAATAACACCGGAAATTGTAAAAAAATATACTTCACTAGGTTTAGAAATATCATTAACACAAAATTATGGATCTCATTTAGGTATAGTCGATAAAGAGTACTCAGATCTTGGTGTCAAAATTTTAAAGAATGACAATGAGGTTTTAACTAGCTCAGATATTATTGTTCAATTAGGAATGCTATCAGATGATAAAAATTCTTTGATTAAAGAAAACCAAACCTTAATTGGAGTTTTAAATCCTTACAACAATAAAGAAAAGCTTCAGAATTTAGTAAAAAAAAAAATCAATATTTTTTCTTTAGAGTTGTTACCAAGAATTACACGAGCTCAATCTATGGATATATTATCTTCTCAAGCAAATCTTGCAGGATATAAAGCAGTTATAGAGGCATTCGCGAATTTTGAAAAAGCAATACCAATGATGATGACAGCAGCAGGCACAATTCCAGCAGCAAAAGTTTTAGTTGTTGGAGCAGGAGTCGCTGGGCTTCAAGCTGTAGCAACAGCTAAAAGAATGGGAGCTATTGTTTTCGCCACTGATGTAAGGATGGCATCAAAAGAACAAGTTGAAAGTTTAGGAGGTAAATTCATTACTGTAGAAGGGTCGGAGAACCTTGAAACAGAAGGTGGCTACGCAAGAGAAACTTCAGATGACTTTAAAAAAAAACAAGAGAATTTATTAAATGAAACATTAAAAAAAATTGATATAGTAATATGTACAGCACTAATTCCTGGGAAGAAAGCACCAATAATAATCAAAGAAGATATGTTAAAAAACTTGCAAACCGGATCTGTAATATATGATTTAGCAGCTATACAGGGCGGAAATACCGCATATACAGAGGTTGATAAAATTGTTGAAAAAAACGGTGTTAAAATAATGGGTGAAAGCAATATTTTAAATAAATTGCCAGTTTCTGCATCCAGTTTATACGCAAAGAATATGTTTAATTTTGTTCAAAATCTATTTGATAAAGAAAATAACAAAATAAATATTAACTTAGAAGATGAAATAATTAACAAGACAATAATTAAATAAATTATGGAAATTGATCCTTTAATATTCAGATTAAGTATATTTATTCTATCAATATTTGTTGGATATTATGTTGTGTGGAGTGTAACACCATCTTTACATACCCCGTTGATGTCAGTAACTAATGCAATTTCATCAGTAATAATTGTTGGAGCTATAATAGCAGGATTAGCTGGAAATTCTCAAAATATATTTAATACTTCAAGTATTTTTGGGTTTTTAGCAATAGCCTTAGCAGCAATAAATATTTTTGGTGGCTTTCTCGTTACACAAAGAATGTTAGCGATGTATAAAAAAAAGAAAAAGGATAAAAAATGATATCAGCAAATTTATCTGCAATTTTTTACCTAGTTTCTGGTGTTCTGTTCATTCTTGCTTTAAGAGGTTTATCTTCACCCGAAACATCACGACAAGGAAATTTGTTTGGTATTTTGGGAATGATTATTGCAGTTACAGTTACTTTCTTGTCAGTAGGTAACTTTTCAAGTGGTTTCATTTTTGTTTTAATTTTCATATTAATTGGTGGTTTGATAGGCGCTTTCATTGCATACAAAATACCCATGACAGCAATGCCAGAGTTAGTTGCTGGATTTCATAGTTTAGTAGGATTAGCGGCAGTTTTTGTAGCGATTTCTGCTTTTGTAAATCCAGAGGCTTTTAATCTTGGAGTGCCAGGAAAAATTAAATTAGGAAGTTTAATTGAAATGTCTATTGGAGCTGCTGTTGGGGCGATAACGTTTTCTGGATCTGTAATAGCTTTTTTAAAATTACAAGGCATTATGTCCGGTTCCCCAATTACATTTAAAGGCCAGCATCCTTTAAATGCTATAATTTTAATTTCAATAGTTGTTTTGATTTATTTGCTTTGCTCAACACAATCATCAAATTTATTTTGGTTATTATTGACTGTTTCTTTTTTGATTGGCTTTCTTTTAATTATTCCAATAGGTGGAGCAGATATGCCAGTAGTGATTTCAATGCTTAACTCTTACTCAGGTTGGGCGGCTGCAGGGATTGGATTTACTTTAGAAAATACTGCTTTAATTATTACTGGTGCGTTAGTTGGATCATCAGGTGCAATTTTATCTTACATAATGTGTAAAGGTATGAATCGTTCGTTCTTCAATGTAATATTAGGTGGATTTGGAGCAACAGAAGATGCTTCATCCACTAAATCAAAAGAGCAAAGACCTGTTAAAAGTGGAAATGCTGATGATGCTGCTTTTCTTATGAAAAATGCTTCATCGGTTATTATTGTGCCAGGTTATGGTATGGCAGTTGCACAAGCACAGCATGCCCTTAGAGAGATGGTGGACACTTTAAAAAAAAATGATATTAAAGTTTCATATGCAATTCATCCTGTTGCAGGAAGAATGCCAGGGCATATGAACGTTTTATTAGCGGAAGCAAACGTTCCTTATGATGAAGTATTTGAATTAGAAGAAATCAATAATGATTTTTCAAATGCCGATGTTGCTTTTGTAATAGGAGCAAACGATGTGACTAATCCAGTTGCAAAAACAGACCCTCAAAGTCCCATCTATGGTATGCCTGTTCTAGATGTTGAAAAATGTAAATCAGTTTTATTCGTAAAAAGAAGTTTATCACCTGGATATGCAGGTATTGATAACGATTTATTTTATAAAGAAAACACACTAATGTTGTTTGCAGATGCAAAAAAAATGACTGAAGAAATAACAAAAAATCTTTAAAATTTATGAAAACTAAAATTTTTTGCGATATAGCAGAGATTAATCTTATTAAAAAATATAATAAAAAAAAAATAGTAAAAGGTTTTACAACAAATCCTAGTCTGATGAGAAAGGCAGGGGCAAAAAATTATGAGTTATATGCAAAAAGTATATTAAATATTTCAAAAAATAAACCAGTTTCATTTGAAGTATTTGGTGACGATTATAAATCAATGATGGAGCAGGCTTTAAAAATAAATAGTTGGGGAAGAAATATTTTTGTTAAGATACCAGTGGTTAATTCTAAAGGTCAATTTACAGGAAAAATAATTAGAGATTTAAACCAAAAAAAAATTAAATTAAATATAACAGCAGTTTATTCATCTATTCAAACAAAAAAAATATTAAAAATTATTGATAAAAAAACTAAAGTTATTATTTCAATTTTTGCTGGAAGAGCAGCAGACTCAGGTAAAGATCCAATACCTGAATTTAAAAAAAGTATTTTAAGTGCAAAAAAATTTAAAAATGTTGAAATACTTTGGGCGAGTGTAAGAGAACCATATAACTTCACACAAGCAAAGAAAATTGGATGCCATATAATAACGACACCCCCTAAAATTATTGATCAAATTGAAAGATTCGGAAAATCATTAAAGTCTTTAACGATTGAAACTGTTAAAGGATTTTTAGTCGATAGTAAAAAGTCAAAGTTTAAAATTTAACTAAGTTTTTCTGATATAACCAATCATTATTGCATAGTGAAGCCAAAATAAACCAGCTGAATAAGTCGTAAAAAAACTTCCAGACGGTATAAGAGGCAGTAAGTTAACTAAAATGTATAATATAGAGGATAATTGAAAAAGATTTTTGTTTTTAATATAATTTTTTAAGGAAAAAATTATTGATACAAGTATAAAAATCATAAAGCATGCATACCCGATTAGACCAGTTTCAGATAAAAATTCTAGATGTATTTGATGTGGATGTGTATTGCCTCTCCTTTCAGGATAAGAATGATTTAAATTGTCATATTTTTCACTGAAGCTTTCAACTCTAAAATTTTTTATACCAACTCCAAAATATGGATTGTCTTTAAAAATTTCATAAGCAACTTTGTAGTGTGCACCATAAAGTGAATAATTTATATAATGATTTAAACCATTATTAAACAGCATTCCTGTAAACTGATTGTAATACCTCTCTTTGTAGTTTTCATTTAAGCTTAAAGTTAAAGAAACAATTGCTGTTATAATTACAATTATTAAAAATTTGTATTTTAGTTTTATTTCATAAGCAAAAAAACTAAAAAAGACGATTATTATAAAAGTTTTTATAAAATTAGATCTTTCGCCAATTAAAAAAGATATTAAAATAAAAAAAATAGACAGCAAAGAAGTTAGATATATATTCTTAAAATTAGTATGAACAAAATTTATAAAAATCAAACAAAATGCTAAGAAGAAATGACCAATATTCATTTCATCATTGCTAAAACTAACAACTCTACCTGGTATTATTGAAGAAAATCCAAAAATATTAAATTTAAAAATTAATTCAAAAATAATATCAAATAATACAATTCCAAATAAAATTGACCAAAATTTATAAATTTTGATGAAAATTTTTTTTCTGTAATTAATTATTGTATGGCTAAAACATAATATAGAGCCAATGATTAAAATAAATTTTAACACTCTAGGTAAAGTTAAATAAAAATTATTTGAAAAAATTAGATTTATTATTAAAGAGAAAAAAAAAAATAAAAGTAGGTATAATGAAAATTTATTTTGATTTTGAAATTTAAATTTTTTTAAAAATAAACCAGAAACGAAGATAATACTAAACAATAATAGAAAAAAATTAATAAATAAATTTCCAATGAGAAAAGCAAGTGGAAATAAAGCAAATGAATAAATTAGTAAATTTTCAAATTCAAATTTTTTTATAAGATTTTCTTTAGTCACAATTTAAAATTGGTTGCGGGGGACGGATTTGAACCGCCGACCTTCAGGTTATGAGCCTGACGAGCTACCAGACTGCTCCACCCCGCGATATTCTTAAATTCTATTCTTAAGTTTACTTAATTTTTTAACTCTTTTAATATTTTCTTGTAGAATTCTTTTCTTCTTTTCTGAGGGTTTTTCATAAGTATTCTTTAACTTTATAATTTTAAAGAAACCGTCTCTCTGAAGCTTTCTTTTTAAAACTCTTAAAGCTTGCTCTATATTATTATCTTTAACTTCTATTTTAATAACTACCTCCTAAAAAAGTGGTTAGTTAGCACTTTTATAATTTTATGTCTATTATTATTATTCATTATTGCGCAGTTTGATTAATTTGTTTTTGCTTTTCTTTCTCTTTTTTTTCTCTTTTGATTCTTCTTTCTGCTTTTTCTATAGCATTAATTAAATCTTTTTGAGAAAATAGATTTAATGCGACAGGGTCTTTTGGGTTTAAATTATTGTAGTTCCAATAACTTTTATTTCTTATGGATGTTACAGAATTTTTAGTTATGCCTACCAACTTTGCAATTTGAGAATCTTTTAAAATATTATGTTGTTTTAGCAGCCATAGAGCAGAATCAGGTTTATCTTGCCTCTTAGATAGAGGAACATATTTTTTAACTTTTTTTTCTGTGTTAGATATTTCAACATCGCTATTTTTGATTTGCAAAGGTCTATTTTTATCTTCCGAAGATAGTGATATTTCTTCTCTTGAAAGTTGCCCTGAAATTATCGGATTATAAGGTTTTATTCCTTTCGCAACTTCTCCATCTGCAATACCTTGAATTTCAATTTCATGTAATTTACAAAAATCAGCAATTTGCTTGAATGTTAAAGTAGTATTTTCTACTAACCAAAGAGCAGTAGCCATTGGCATTAAAGGAGCGTTTGACATTTAAATGTTCTTTTCTGATTTGAAATTCTGAAATTTTTTATTAAACTTACTTATTCTTCCTTTATCCATTAATTTTTGTTTTCCACCTGTCCAAGCTGAATGAGATTTAGGATCAATTTCCAATTTCAATGTATCTCCCTCTGCTCCCCAAGTTGATTTTGTTTCAAATTGAGTTCCATCAGTCATCTCCACTTTTATAACATGGTAATTAGGGTGAATGTCTTTTTTCATAACGAGACTTATAGCAAAAGAATATTAGAACACAATTAAAAGTTATTTAGATTTTCAAGCATTTTTGAGTTAATTGCTGCACTTGAGGCTCTTATATTAATATTATTTGTATCAAATTTATTAATGTCGTTAACCATACCTCCAGCCTCTTTTACCATTAAAGATCCTGCAGCAACATCCCATATTTTAATTTTATTTTGAAAAAAGCCATCTAATCTTCCAGAAGCTACATATGCCAAATCTAATGCTGCAGATCCACTATTTCTTGTATTTAAATTAATAAACTTTACACCTCCTTGATTGCTTGAAAAAAGACAGTCATTAATTGAATTTTTGTTAGATACTCTTAATCTTTGATTGTTTAAAAAAGCACCTTTATCTTTTTCAGCAAAGAACATTTCATCTTTTATTGGGTCAAAAATAAGTCCAGTTATAATTTCATCTTTTGATTTAAGTGCAATGCATATTGCAAAGTGAGGAATTCCATGAAGGAAATTTGTCGTTCCATCTATAGGGTCAATAATCCATACATTTTCTTTATCTTTATTATTAATTTTTCCACTCTCTTCAGTAATAAATGAAAAATTTTTTTTTGATCTTGAAAGTTCTTCAATTAAAATTTTTTCAACTTTCTTATCAGTTTTTGTTACAAAATCATGGGGTCCTTTTTTTGCTACTTGTAATTTTTCTACTTCTCCAAAATCTCTTATTAAGTATTTTGAGGCTTTTTCAGTTGCCTTTATCATTAAGTTAAGGTTAGATGATATAGAGATCATTACTTTAATTTTTTTATGTATTCTAAGTTTCTTGTATCTACTATAACTTCATCACCAGCCTCAATAAATGGAGGAACTTGAATATTCAAACCATTATCAAGCTTTGCTGGTTTATAAGATGATGATACAGTTTGTCCTTTAAGGGCGACATCAGTAGTTTCAATTTTACACTGTACTTGATTAGGTAATTCAATTGATATTGGGTTTTCATTATAAAAACTTACAGAAACTTTAAGGTTTTCAGTTAAAAGTTTACCCTTATCGCCTACAGTTTCTTTTTTTAATTCTATTTGTTCAAATGTTTTTGGATCCATAAAAAAATAATTAGCTTCATCACTATAAAGATAATTGAAATTAGTTTCCTCCAAGGACGCTTTTTCTACTGTTTCACTTGATCTAAATCTTTCATTTAACTTTGTATTTTTGTTCAGGCTTTTCATTTCAACTTGAGCAAACGCACCGCCTTTTCCTGGTTTTACATGTTGTGTTTTTAAAACTTGCCATAAATCATTTTTATATTCTAAAAGCATTCCAACTCTAATTTCTCCAGCATTAATTTTCATTTTAATCTTTCTATAGCTTGTAATGGTTTATATTTTTTATTTTTCCAAATGTAGCCTGAAATAGCTAAAAAATTGGCATTATTCAATAATAGATTTTTATAATTAAAAGCATTAATTCCACCAATTGCTACTATTGGAGTTTTGGTAAATTTTTTAACTTTATTTAAAATCTTTACAGAAGCTACATACTTTGTTTTTTTAGTTTTAGATTGATTAAAAGCACCAAATGCAATGTAATCAGCTTTAGCTTTAATTGCTTTTTTTGCTAAATTCATAGAATTATGACAAGTAATTCCTATGATTTTTTTACCAAGTATTTTTTTTGCTATCTTAATGTTCATATCTTTTTGACCTAGATGACAACCATCTGCGTCTAATTTTAAAGTAAGCAAAGGGTCATCATTAATTATAAATTTTACTTTATTTTTTTTACAAATATTTTTAATTTTTTTTCCAACTGTAATTTTCTTATCCAAAGAGTAACTTTTAAGTCTGAGCTGAAAAAAACTTATTTTTCCAGTTTTTAAAACTAAACTTAGATTTTTATAGAAAGAATTATGTATTTTGTTAGGAGAAATAAGATAAATAAATTTTTTTTTACTTATTTTCAAGTTCTCTCGACCATTTTCCTTGAGCAGCTAATGTACACATTTTAGCTCTATGATTAAAGATAGTTTGAGTTGCTTCTACATTTTTTTTGTCATTAGACCAAACTTTTAAAGCACTTTGCTGAAGAGCTCTTCCATATGAATAGGTCATTATAAAATTTGTGTTATTATTTTTATTAATTAAATTTAAATTTTCTGTAGCTTCAATTTCAGATTGCCCTCCAGATAAAAAAGCTATGCCTGGAACTTCATTGGGTACAGAATTTTTAAGGCATTCTAATGTTCTGATGGAAACTTCTTCACTAGAAATTTTATTTTTTGATAGGCTGCCAGATAAAATCATATTTGGTTTTAATATTATTCCTGAGAGATCTACTTTGTGTAAAATTAGTTCTTCAAAACACTTTTTAATTACCTCTGATGTTTTATTAAAACAATCTACGGCAGAATGATTTCCATCCATCAATACCTCAGGTTCTACTACTGGAACCATTCCACTTTCTTGAACTAGTGCAGAGTACCTTGCGAGTGCATGAGCATTACAACTAATTGCCAGTTTGCTTGGATATTTTTCGCTAATTGAATAGACACCTCTCCATTTTGTAAACCTTGCTCCAAGAGCATAATATTTTTTTAATCTATCTCTAAGGCCATCTAATCCTTCTGTAATTTTTTCTTTAGGGGAATTTGCTAAATCTTTTGCACCAGTATCAACTTTAATCCCAGGAACTGCACCTAAACTAGATATTAAATCTGGTATTGATTTTCCTGTGTTCGAAATTTGATTTATTGTTTCATCGTAAAGAATAACACCACCTATACAGTCTTTCATTCCATCTGATGAAAAAAGAATTTCTCTGAAAGCAAGCCTATTTTCTTGATTTGATTTTACATTTACTGCTTCAAGTCTTTTTGTCATTGTTCCATTGCTTTCATCAGCCGCAAGAATACCCTTGCCATTTGAAATTATTTTAAATGCAATTTTATTTAATTCAGACATTTTAATTCAATGCGGTTATACCAGGAAGGTTTTTACCTTCAAGATATTCTAAAAAAGCTCCACCTGCAGTTGAAACAAAATTAAATTCATCAACAGCGTTTAAATTGTTTAATAAAAAAACTGTGTCCCCACCACCAGCAACTGAAAAAATTTTATTTGCTTTATTATTTTCAATTATTTTTTTTGCTATTTCAATACTTCCATAAGCAAAATTTGGATTTTCAAAATATCCTGCGGGTCCATTCCAAAGTATAGTTTTACTGTTATCAATAATTTTTGTTATTTTATCAATAGTTTTTGGACCAATATCTAATATCATTTCATCTGAAAATATTTCGTTTAATTCTTTCTTTTCAGGAGATCCATTTAAATCATTAGATACAATTACATCTTCTGGATAGATTATTTTACATTTTTCTTTTTTTGAAATAGAAATAATTTCTTCAACTATTTTATCACAATTTTTTTCTTTAATGGATTTTCCAATGCTATTTCCAAAATATTCTATAAAATTATTAGCCATACCACCAACAATTATAATATTGTCAAATTTAGAAATTAAATTTTTAATAACATTAATTTTTGTTGAAATTTTAGATCCCCCAATAATACAAGTAATTGGTCTGGTAATGTCAGAAGTTATTTTATTAAGCGCATTAACTTCTAGGTCTAACTGTAATCCAGAAAAAGAGGGTAAAAATTTTGGAATCTCATTAATTGATGCATGAGCTCTATGTGAACAAGAGAAAGCGTCGTTGACATAAATATCTCCAAGATTTGATATCATTTCAGCAAACTTATTGTCATTTTGTTCTTCTTCAGAATAAAATCTAATATTTTCTAAAATGAAAATATCTTCATTATAGTCACTGAAAAAATTTTTACTTTTTATTTCTTTAATATTCTCACTAATAAGTTTTACTTTTTTTTTCAATTTATTTTGCAATTCTTCACAAATTGGTTTTAGGGAGAGTTCTTTTACAATTTTACCTTTTGGTCGTCCAACATGAGATAAAATTATAATTTTAGCTTTTTCTTTAATTAAAAAATCTAATGTAGGAAGAATTTTATCAATTCTTGTTGTGTCTGTTATCTTGTCTCTTTCTAGAGGTACATTTAAATCTAGTCTTAATAATATTTTTTTATTGTTTAGATTTTTTTCGTTTATAATACTTCTCATTAAGAGATTTTATGCAAAGTTTCAGCGATATCACACATTCTATTAGAAAAGCCCCATTCATTATCATACCAGGCTGATATTTTACCCATATTACTTCCAACTACATTTGTTAAAGAAGCATCTACTATTGCAGAAGCAGGATGGTGGTTAAAATCAATAGACACTAATTTTTCATGAGTAACTTCTAAGATATTTTTTAATTTATTTTTTGACGCTTGCTCAAATGCATCATTAATTTTTTTTATATTAATTTTTTTTTTTGTACAAAAAACTAATTCAATAAGAGAAACATTAGGAGTAGGCACTCTCATTGCAACACCTTCTAGTTTTCCTACGAGGTTTGGTATTATTTCTCCTATTGCTTTCGAAGCTCCTGTTGAGGTAGGTACTATTGATTGACTAGCTGATCTTGCTCTTCTTGGATCTTTGTGAGAATTATCTAAAATTTTCTGATCGCTAGTAAACGCATGAATTGTAGTCATAAAACCTTTTTCAATTTCAAAATTTTCATCAAGAACGCTGGTTACTGGTGCTAGACAATTGGTAGTACATGACGCTGCAGATATTATTTTATCATCTTTAGTAATTATATTTTCATTAACACCAAATACTATTGTTTTATCAGCATTTTTACATGGAGCAGAAACGATCACTTTTTTTGCACCATTTTCTATATGAGCAAGAAGTTTTTCTTTTGAATTAAATTTTCCAGTACATTCAAAAACATAATCAACATCATGTTTTTTCCAATCAATGTCGTTAATTTTTGTTTCTTGAGAAAATTTAATTTTATTTTTATTAATTATTAAATGTTTCGGATCAAAATTTAAATCAACATTTAATTTGCCATGAATAGAATCGTATTTGATTAAGTTAGATGTAGTTTCTGAATTTGACCTATTATTTATAAGATTAATTTTTAAATTTTTATTTTTACCTTCGATAATTGATCTAACAACCATACGACCAATACGTCCCATCCCGTTAATTCCAATTTTAATTGTCATTTTATTTTTTTACTAATTTTTTAGTAATATTTTTAATATTCGTGCTTTCTAGTCCAAAATATTTATAAATATCTTTATAAGGTGCACTTTTGCCGAATTCATCAATTCCAAAAGCAATACCTTTATCACCTACATATTTTTTCCAACAATCAATTGATCCAGCTTCAATTGATATTTTAAATTTTGTTTCTTTTAAAATTTTATTTTTATAAGATTTTGATTGTAATTCGAAAAGTTCCATACAAGGCATTGATATCACCTTAGAATATATTTTATCTTTGGCTAATTTATGGCCAACTTCTATTGCTAGATTAACTTCAGATCCACTCGCTAATATTGTTAGATTAATTTTTTTATTTGTTCTTAAAACCTCGTAAGCACCTAATGAACATAAGTTTTTATTTGTGTATGTTTTTCTTACTGGGTTTAAATTTTGTCTTGTTAAAGATAGCACACTAGGTGTTTTTGAGCTTTTTAAGGCATGCTCCCAACATTCGATAGTTTCAATTCTATCTGAAGGTCTAAATATATTTAAGTTAGGTATAGCACGTAATCCCAAAAGCTGTTCAATAGGTTGATGAGTAGGGCCGTCTTCTCCTAGGCCAATAGAATCATGAGTCATTACATAAATAACTCTTTTTTTCATTAATGCTGACAATCTAATCGAAGGTTTACAATAATCAGAAAATATTAAAAAAGTACCTCCATAAGGAATTAGATTACTATGAAGTGCAATACCATTCATAATTCCACTCATAGCGTGTTCTCTCACCCCGTAGTGAATGTAATTTCCAGTAAAATCTCCAGGTTTAATTATTTTATGGTTTTTAGTCTTTGTATTATTTGATCCTGCTAAATCAGCAGAGCCACCAATTAAATTATTTTTTTCTTTTGTTAATACACTCAACGTCATTTCCGAACATTTTCTAGTAGCTAAACTTTTTGGCTGCTTTATTGCATTTTGTTTTTCTTTTTTAAGCACTGTCGTAAAGTTATTTTTTAAAGTTTGATTAAATTTTATTTTTTTTTCTTTACATTTCTTGTTCCATTTTTTTTCTAAAATTTCACCTTTTTGACCAAATTTTCTCCAATCTTTTAAAATTTGATTTGGGACATGAAAAGGTTTACTTTTCCAATTTAAGGCTTTTCTTACAAGCTTGATTTCATCTGCTCCCAATGGACTTCCATGGGACGATGCCTTTCCAGATTTATTAGGTGAACCATATCCAATTTTCGTTTTACATGAAATCACAGTAGGTTTTTTAGCTTTCTGAGCTTTTTTTAGTGCTTTAAAAATTTCTTTTTCATTATGACCGTTGATAGAAATATAATCCCAACCATATCCTTCAAATCTTTTTTTAAAATTATCTGAAACTGCAAGATTTGTTGGACCATCAATTGAAATTGAATTGTTATCAAATAGCATAACTAAATTTTTAAGTTTCAAATGTCCCGCTAAACTCATAGCTTCATGACTTATTCCTTCCATTAAGCATCCATCTCCAGCTAAAACATAAGTTTTGTGATTAATTAGATCTTTACCTAATTTATTTTTTAATATTTCTTCAGCTATTGCAAAACCAACTGCATTAGATATACCTTGTCCAAGTGGACCTGTTGTAGTTTCTATACCTGTTTTCGGATGATATTCAGGATGTCCAGCACAAATAGAATTTAGCTGCCTAAATTTTTTGATATTATTAATTGATATGCTTTTATATCCAGTTAGGTAAAGCAAAGAATATAAAAGCATAGAACCATGACCAGCAGACAAAACAAATCTATCTCTGTTTAACCAATCTGGATTCTTTGGATTAAATCTTAAAAAATTTTTGAATAAAACTGTTGCAACATCTGCCATACCCATTGGCATTCCTGGGTGACCTGAATTTGCTTTTTGAACAGCATCAATTGATAAAAATCTGATGCAATTAGCTAAATCATTGTGTAGTTTGCTCAAAATTATCCTGACTAGACTAAGAAGAATCTATTTAATAATATAAACATATATATATGAATTCTATAAACGAAAAAGAAAAAAAATTAAATATTGCATTAGAGGAATTAAAAAATTTAGATCTAACAAATCCTGAATTACAAAAAAATATCGAAAATTTAAGCACAAAACAAAATCAATTAGAAATTGAAAAAACACAGATTGAAGAAAAATATAAAACGTTACTCGAGGAACATGAAAATCTATCAAAAAAACTTGATGATTTAAAAAATAAAGAAAAGTTGGAAGAAAGAAAACAAATTGAATTTTCTGAAAAAATTGACGAACTTAATCAAGAAACTGACACACTATTGGATGAAATAGATAAATGGCAAATGTAAGTATAAAATTTAACAATAAAGAGTTTTTGCTCGCTTGCGAAGATGGACAAGAGGAGCACTTAGAAGAATTGTTAATTCAGATTAACAAAAAGTTTAATAGTTTGAAAAATGATTTGGGAAATCTAGGTGAAAATAAATTATTATTAATTACAGCTGTAAAAATAATGGATGAATATTACGAAACTAAGAAAAAAGTAGATCAAAAAAAAGAAGAATTAAATGATCTATCAAAAAAATTTAAAGAACTAAAATCTCTAATTTACGATTATAGAGACACAAAAGAATCTGAAATTGAAAAACTAAAACTTGATCATGAAAATTTAAAACAAGAAATTGACGATAATCAAAAAAAATACGAAAATTTAATTGATGAAGCTGCTGATCAAATATCAAATTTTGTAAAAAAAGCAAAATTAGAAAACATTTCAAAGTAGGTCTGTGAGTAAATCTAAGCTAAGAAGTAAAATTTTAAATCTTAGAAAAAAAAATTTGAATAAAAAATTTGGTCTCAATCCTGACAGAATTTATCGATTTTTAAAAAAAAATAAAATTAATTTCAAAAATGTAGGAGGGTATTACCCTTGTAATCATGAGATTGATGATTTGGATATGCTTTATTTTTTAAGAAACAAAAGGGCAAATATTTCCTTACCAATAATTAAAGAAAATAACCAAATGGATTTTTTTGAATGGACAAATAAAGATCCTTTAAAAATTAATAAGTATGGAATTGCTGAGCCAACTTTAAGAAAGAAAATTTATCCAGATATAATATTTGTTCCTTTAGTAGCTTATGATGATGACTTGAATAGATTAGGCTATGGTGGAGGATTTTATGATCGTTATTTGGAAAAAGTATCCAAAATTAAAAAAATATTTAAAATTGGATTAGGGTTTTCATACCAAGAGATAAAAAAAATACCTATCAACAAGTATGATAAGAAACTTGATTTAATAATAACCGAGAAAAAAATTATAAAATGAGAATCTTATTTTTAGGAGATGTTGTTGGAATTTCAGGATGTTCTAAATTAACAAGTAATTTATTAAATGAAATTAATAAAAACAAAATCGATTTTGTAATAGTAAACGGTGAAAATGCAGCAGCTCAAGGTGTGGGGCTAACTAAAGAAATATGTAAGGATTTTTTTAATTGTGGAGTTGATGTTATCACAACCGGCAATCATGTTTGGGATCAAAAAGAAATTATGGAATTTATTGATAAAGACGAAAGATTATTAAGACCTAAAAATTTATTTGAACCTGCACCAGGAAAAGGTTTTCAGATTTACAAAACAAAGAACGATATAAAAATTGGAGTTCTTAATTTGATGGGCAACGTTTTTATGAAAAAGTGTGAAGATGTTTTTGAAGCTTCTCAAAAATTTTTAAAAGAAAATGAAATGAAAAAGGATTTTGATTTACTTGTAGTTGATTTCCATGGTGAAATTACTAGCGAAAAAAATGCTATAGGACATCTATTTGATGGAAAGGCAACTCTCGTGGTAGGAACCCATACTCATATTCCAACAAATGATGCCAGAATACTTAATAATGGCACTGGATATCAAACCGATGCAGGCATGTGTGGGGATTATGATTCAGTGATTGGAATGAATAAAGAAAATTCCTTGAATAGATTTTTAAAAAAGAATTCAGTGAAACACTTTCCTGCTACTGGAGATGCTACTTTGTGTGGTGTTATAGTAGATTGTGATATAAAAACAGGTTTAGCAATAGACATCAAAAGCTATATATACGGAGATCAACTAAAAAATATTTAAAGATCATGGCAGGACATTCACATTGGGCAGGAATAAAACATAAAAAAGGTAAGGCTGATAAGCAAAGATCGAAGATATTTTCAAAATTATCTAAAGAGATTACTGTTGCGGCAAAACTTGGTGACAAAGATCCATCAATGAACCCTAGACTAAGATCTGCAGTACAGGCTGCTAGATCTGCAAATATGCCTAAAGATAATATTGAAAGAGCAATAGATAAATCTTCCGCAGCTACAGGGGCAAATTTTGAAAATTTAAGATACGAGGGGTTTGGACCAGAAAAGATTGCTGTTATAGTTGAAACTTTAACAGACAACAAAAATAGGACCGCTTCAAATATTAGAACTATTTTTCAAAAGAGTGGAGGGAGCTTAGGAACCCAAGGTTCTGCCTCTCATAATTTTCAACAATTGGGCATAATCAAAATTGATAAAAAAGAGATATCTGATGAAAAAATTTTAGATTTAGCGATTGAATCAGGAGCTGACGAATGTTTGTCTTATGAGGATTATCATGAGGTCCAGTGTCAAATGAGCGAAATATATAATGTGAAAAAAAATCTTGAGAAAATTATTGTAAATTTTATTTCCACAGAAATTGAATGGGTCCCGTTAAATAATGTTGAAGTAAATAAAGATAGTAAAGATGGTGTTGTAGATTTTTTAGAAACTCTCGAGGAAGATGACGATGTTCAAAACGTTTATTCAAACGTTAATTTAGGTGGTATTTAATGATGATTATTGGAATTGATCCAGGTATCTCAGGTTCAATCTGTTTTTTTCAGAACGGCATTATAAAAGACGTGATTGAAATGCCAACCATGACAGATGGTAAGAAGAATAAAAGACAAGTAAATGGTGCTCAAATATTTAATGAAATTAGTGAAAGGATAAACAAATTTGATAAAAAAAATATAAAAGTTGTAATTGAACAAGTTTCTGCAATGCCTGGACAAGGCGTTACTAGTATGTTTAATTTTGGTCAATCTTTTGGTATTTTAAAAGGAATATGTAGCGCAATGCATTTACCTGTTTATTATGTTAGGCCTGCTAAGTGGAAAAAATATTTTAATCTTATTAATTCAGAAAAAGATGCGAGCAGAACAAGAGCTATTGAAATTTTTCCATACTTTTCATCACAATTGTCAAAAAAAAAAGATAATAACAAGGCAGATGCTATTCTAATAGCTAGTTTTTTCTACGAAACTTATCAAAAAGAGGAATAATCAATTTAAATTAATAGACAAAATCATGACACATTTACGTGTGATGAGTAAGCATGGAAGCAGATATAGCAGCAAAAGCAGTTGAATTAGGAACAAATACTGATTTTTCATTATTCAGTTTATTTTTTAGAGCTGACATAATTGTTAAGTCTGTAATGATTATATTAATATTGTGCTCAATATATTCTTGGGCTGTAATTATTGAAAAATTTCGTTTATTTAAAAAAATAGCTAAATCTTCAGAGGAATTTGAGGAAAAATTCTGGAATTCTAAATCTGCTGAAACTTTCTATAATAGTTTACCTAGTAAACTTGAGGATCCAATGTCACTTGTGTTTCAAGATGCAATGGAGGGATTACTTAAAAAAAAATCAAGAACCAATATTAGTGAGAGAATGAGTGCATCTTTAGAAGCTGGAATTGAAAAACAAATGACAAAAATTGAAAAAGGTTTTACTTTTTTGGCAACAGTAGGTTCAACAGCACCATTTATTGGATTGTTTGGAACTGTTTGGGGAATTATGAATTCTTTTCAATCTATAGCTATTTCGAGAAATACAAGTCTTGCGATAGTTGCGCCGGGAATAGCCGAAGCTTTATTTGCAACTGCACTTGGTCTATTGGCTGCAATACCAGCAGTAGTGGCATACAACAAATTCAATAATGATGCCAAAAAATATTCAGAAAAATTAGAAAATTTTTCAAAAAGATTTTTAACAATTATTTAAATGGCATTTAAATTAAATCGTTCTTCTAAAGAACCAATGAGTGAAATAAATGTTACACCTTTTGTGGATGTAATGCTTGTTTTGTTAATAATTTTTATGGTTACAGCACCATTGTTAACTGTTGGTGTTCAAGTTGATTTACCAGAAAGTTCAGCAGACTCTTTGCCAGAGGAGACAGAACCTTTAACACTTTCAATTAATGCAAAAGGTGAAATTTTTATTCAAGAAGCAAAGGTTGAATACGATAATATTATTGCAAAAGTTTTAGCAGTTTCAAAAAATAGAACTGATACCAGAATTTATGTTAGAGGTGATAAAACTATAAATTATGGAAGAGTTTTGGAAATAATGGGATTACTATCAGGATCTGGTTTTACTAAAGTAGCATTGATTTCAGAACCATATAAACAAAGGTAATTAAAGTGAATAGAAGTTTAATTATTTCTTCTGTTTTACATGTTTTGTTAATTTTCATTACAGCTATGAGCTTACCTTTTTTGGCAAAGAAACCACTTGATATTCCACCAATTGTATCAGTTGAGTTAATTCAAATTGCAGAAAAAACTAATATTCCATTTGCACCTAAGGCTAAAAAAATAATTGAGAAAGTAAAAGAGAAAGAAAAAAAACTTGTTTCAGAACAAGCTCCACCAAAAAAAGTAGAAAAAACGAAAACAAAAACTGTTCTGGCTCCTGATCAAAATAATAAAAAAATAGATAATGAAACACCTGAAGCAATTC
This sequence comes from uncultured Pelagibacteraceae bacterium, assembly GCA_902571425.1. Taxonomy (GTDB): domain Bacteria; phylum Pseudomonadota; class Alphaproteobacteria; order Pelagibacterales; family Pelagibacteraceae; genus Pelagibacter. Next base: position 26,177 of record CACGBZ010000006.1, read on the forward strand.
CACTTCCAGATAAAAATCTTAAAAAGGTTGAAACAAAAGAGGAAAAAAAACAAAATCCTGAAAAAGTAGATGATGAAGTTAAACAGGTATCAGAATTTGAAAAAAAAGATTTATTTGATCCAAATAATATTGCGGCTCTAATTGACAAATCAAAAGAAGAGAGTGCAGAAGTTTTAAAAACAAATGACGATATTACTCAAGATCAAGAAAGAAATGTAGAAAATGCAGGTCTTACACTAAGCGAAGAGGATGCTCTTAAAGCACAAATATTTGGGTGTTGGAGTATTCCATTAGGATTACCATACAATGAAAATTTATTGGTAAGAATAAAGTTAAAATTAAAACCTGATGGAACAGTATCAAAAACAGAAATTTTAGACCATGCAAGAATGAATAAACCAGGCCAAGCTTTTTATAAGGTTTTAGCAGAAAGCGCTTTGAGAGCTGTCAAGTTATGCCAACCATTAAGAGTTCCAACGACTGGATATGAAAGATGGAAAGAATTACAGTTAAATTTTGATGCAAGAGAGATGTTAGAAGGGTAGTATATTTATATGACAAAAAAAATTTTAATTTTATTGTTTATATTGATACCTATTAATGCAAATGCTTTAATAGAAGTTGATATAACTAGGGGAAATTTAAATCCACTTCCATTAGCAGTTTCCCCCCTATCAATTGATGAAGAGTCTAGAAAAGGTTTTGAAAAAATACTTAAAAAAGAAAATATTGGTTCTGAAATATCAAATATTGTTGAGAACAATTTGAGGACCTCAGGATTATTTAACCCTCTTGATAAAAAGGCTTTTTTACAAGATCCCGATATTGCAAATTTAAAACCAAGATTTGAAGATTGGAATTTAATTAAAGCTCAAGCACTAATTACTGGCAAAGTAAATTATGTTGATGATAAATTAAGAGTTGAGTTTCGATTATGGGACGTTTTAGCTGCTAAAGAAATGATGGCTTTAGCTTTTACCACAGTCCCTAACAATTGGAGAAGAGTAGGGCATATTATTTCTGATAAAGTTTACGAAAGGCTGACGGGAGAAAAAGGTTATTTTGATACAAGAATAATTTATGTCTCTGAAGAAGGACCAAAAACACAAAGAATAAAAAAATTAGCAATCATGGATCAAGACGGAGCTAATAATAAATTTTTGACATTAGGGAATGAGTTAGTTTTAACACCACGATTTAACCCAGCAAGTCAAATGGTAACATATTTGTCTTACTTTAAAAATATGCCAAGGGTTTATTTACTAGATATAGAAACCGGTACACAAGAAGTAGTTGGAGATTTTCCTGGAATGACATTCGCACCACGTTTTTCACCTGACGGGAAAAAAATAATTATGAGTTTTGCTAAAGACGGAAAGTCAGATATTTACACTATGGATTTAGAAAATAGAATTGTTGAAAAAATTACCAATCATCCATCAATTGACACATCCCCATCTTATTCTCCTGATGGAAAATATATTACATTTAATTCCGACAGAAGTGGTTATCAGCAAATTTATGTAATGAAGAATGATGGAAGTGATGTAAAAAGAATTTCTTTTGGTAATGGTTTATATGGAACACCTGTATGGTCTCCGAGAGGAGATTTAATTGCATTTACAAAATTACATAAAGGAAAATTTTATATAGGCGTAATGAGAACCGATGGTAGTGGTGAAAGGTTGTTAACTGAAAATTATTATCAAGAAGCACCATCTTGGTCTCCAAATGGAAGGGTATTAATATTTTATAGAGAGACAAAAACTAACTCTAAAGGAGAGGGCTTTTCAGCAAAATTGTGGTCTATAGATTTAACAGGTTATAATGAGAGGCAAATAAAGACACCAACAGATGCTTCAGACCCATCATGGTCATCTTTATTAAGCAATTAAGAGATTAATTTTTGCAAATTTCTTGATTTTTATACTTGAAACCTCTATTTAGTTGTGAAAAAGTTAAGAAATTGAAATTAGCAGCAAGGAGCAATTTAATGAGATTAAACAAAATTTTTAAAAACACACTTTTAGTATTAGCAGCTTGCCTAGTGCTATCTGCATGTGCAACTAAAAAAGAAGTGGCAACAGACATTCAAGGTCAAATGCAAGGTGATGTTTACACAGGAACAGACACAGTTGAATATTTAGCTGATGGTGTTCCAGACAGAGTTTTCTTTGCAACAAATGAGTCAATATTAACTACTGCATCAAGAGAAACTTTAAGAGCCCAAGCAGCTTGGTTAAGAAAGAATCCAAACATAAATGTTGTGCTTGAAGGTCATGCTGACGAAAGAGGAACAAGAGAATATAACTTGGCTCTTGGTGAAAGAAGAGCAAATGCAGCTAAAGACTATTTAATGACTTACGGAATATCTTCTGACAGAATTACGGTGTTAAGTTATGGTAAGGAGAGACCGGTTGACTCTGGTTCAAACCCATTAGCTTGGTCAAAAAACAGAAGATCAGTAACTGTTAAAGCAAATTAATTATTTAAAATTTAAGACCCTAAAACCTTTATTGGATTTAGGGTCTTTTTTTTGCCATTTTTATAATCATAAATCTAATTTAAATGATGCTCATATTTAAATTAGTAATTTTAAAATTATTTTTAATCTTAAATTTGGTTTTTAATAATATTTCTTTTGCGGATAATCATAATATTTATGAAACATTAGAAATAATAAAAAATGATCTTAAAACTCTTGAAAGAGCAGTTTATTCTGGATCTATAGAAGTGAAAGCTATCACAAATGATAGTTCAGTTTCAGATTTGGATCAAAATTCAGAAGATGTTTTAACTAGACACTTACTAAAATTAACTGAGGTTGAGGATCAGTTTAGAGAACTCACTAATAAATTTGAAGAAATAAATTTTAAGCTGGATAAATTATCTACCCGTGTTTCAAAAATTCAAGCAGATAACCAAATAAGATTTCAAGACATAGAAAATAATATTAGTTCTGGAAATATTGGTAATACAGAAAACCAATTAAGTTTAAAACCAAAGACTGACGAACAAAATGTTTTACCTGGTAGTTCGCAGCCCCAAGATTTAGGAACAATTTCATATAAAGATACAGAGACAAACGAAACTTCACAACAAATTCAATCTGTTGATACTACAGCTTCAATTGTTACAGAAACATTTCAATCTGAAGAAAAAATACTTCCTCAAGATTTAAATCCTGTGGAGCAATATGAATTTGCAACGAGTTTTTTAAAAGTTGGAGACTACAGTACAGCGGAAAGAGCTTTTAGAGAATTTGTTATATCTAACCCTGATCATGAGTTAGCGGGTAGCGCACAATACTGGTATGCAGAAACATTCAGAATTAGACAATTATATACTGATGCAGCTTCTGCTTATTTAGAGGGCTACCAAAAATATCCTAAAGGAAAAAAAGCTCCAATTAATCTATTAAAACTTGGAGTATCAATGGTTCAAATTGGTGAAAAAGACCAAGGATGTAAAATGATAAATGGTGTAGAACTACAATATCCTAATGCAAATCAGTCTGTAATACAAAAAGCTAAATATGAGTCCAAAAAATTTGAATGCATCAAACAAGACTCATAAGTTTTTATTAAATCAATTAAAAGATAAACAAACTTCTAAAATTTATAGAAAATTTGAAAAAAATCTTAAATTAAACGAGAATTTTATAGTTGCGGTCTCTGGTGGACCAGACAGTCTAGCTTTATGTTTTTTATCAAAAATTTATTCGATAAAAAAACATCTAAAAGTAAAATATTTTCATGTTGATCATAAACTTAGAAATAATTCAACAAAAGAGGCAAAATTTGTAAAATTGCTACTAAAAAAATTGTCTACTAATCTTGAGATTTTAACCTGGGTTGGAAAAAAACCAAAAAGCAACATCCAATCTATTGCAAGAGATAAAAGATATGCACTGATGATAAACAAGGCAAAAAAATTAAAAATAAATAATATTTTATTAGGTCATCATAAGGATGATTTAATAGAGAATTTTTTTATTAGAATTTTAAGAGGCAGTGGTTTAAATGGTATGGTGTCATTTGATCAAAGAACCAACCTACAAAATATTAATTTGATAAGACCTTTATTAAAATTCTCTAAAAAAAATTTAGAACATATTACAAAAAAAGTTTTTAAAAATTATATTGAAGATCCCTCGAATAAAAATGATAAATTTAAAAGAGTAAAAATTAGAAATTTTATAAAAAACTTGGAATTAGAGGGATTGGATAATGATAAATTTAATCTAACGATTAAGAATTTAAAATTTGCTAATGAATCAATTAAATACTTTGTAGAAAAAAATTTGAAAGACAATTCAACAATTTCAAACATTAATAAGTTTATTATTTTGAATAAAAATTTTTTTCGTCAGCCAGAAGAAGTAGTTTTTAGGTCTCTCACAGAAGTGCTAAAAGGTGTTGGTAAAAAATACTACCCAGTAAGAGGAAAAAAAATTGATAACTTAATTTATCAAATTAAAAATGATACCTTTTTTAAGACCACTTTAGGAAACTGTCTAATAAAGAAGGTAAATAACTCAGTTATAGTATCAAAAGAGCGTTAAAGTTGATGAAATAACTGATATTTTGTCACTTGTTAATTTAATAATAATTCTTATTTTAAACTTATGAATTTAAAAAATCTTGCAATGTGGGGAATAATAGTTTTCTTAACCATTGGTCTTTATAACATGTTTAAAAATCCACAGTCTAATGTTAGAGGTGGAAATCAAATAATATTTTCAGATTTTTTAAATTCAGTAGATGACGGTGAAGTTCTAAAAGTTGAGATTCAGGGAAATAACATCAAAGGTACTTATTCTAATGGAAACTCTTTTTCAACTTATGCTCCTAATGATCCAAATCTTATAGAAAAATTATCAGAGAAAGGTGTGAGTATTTCAGCAGCACCTTTAGATGAAAAAATGCCTTCATTGTTTGGCGTCCTTCTTTCATGGTTTCCTATGTTATTACTTATTGCAGTATGGATTTTCTTCATGAGACAAATGCAGGGTGGCAAAGGTGGAGCAATGGGATTTGGAAAATCAAAAGCTAAAATGATGAATGAACTAAAAGGAAAGGTTACTTTTAATGATGTTGCTGGTGTAGAGGAAGCTAAAGAAGAAGTAGAAGAAATGGTAGAATTTTTAAAAGATCCTAAAAAATTTAGTAGGTTGGGTGGTAAAATTCCAAGAGGAGCTTTACTTGTTGGTCCTCCAGGGACTGGTAAAACATTATTAGCAAGGGCAATTGCGGGTGAAGCAGGTGTTCCGTTTTTCACTATCTCAGGTTCTGATTTTGTTGAGATGTTCGTTGGAGTAGGAGCATCTAGAGTAAGAGACATGTTTGAACAAGGTAAAAAAAATTCTCCATGTATTATTTTTATAGATGAGATAGATGCTGTTGGAAGAAGTAGAGGGGCAGGTCTAGGAGGTGGAAATGATGAGAGAGAACAAACCTTAAACCAGTTATTAGTTGAAATGGATGGTTTTGATACAAATGAAGGTGTCATAATTATAGCTGCAACAAACAGACCAGATGTGCTCGATCCAGCTTTATTAAGACCAGGAAGGTTTGATAGACAGGTAGTGGTTTCAAACCCAGATATTATTGGAAGAGAAAAAATTTTAAAAGTTCATGTAAAAAAAATAAAAATGGCGCCAGACGTTAATCTAAGAACAATTGCAAGAGGCACGCCAGGATTTTCAGGAGCTGATCTTGCAAATATAGTTAACGAAGCGGCTTTGTTAGCTGCGAGAAAAAATAAGAGAATAGTCACATTACTAGAATTTGAGGAAGCAAAAGATAAAGTTATGATGGGTGCTGAAAGACGTTCAATGGTCATGACAGAAGATGAGAAAAAACTAACTGCATACCATGAGGGTGGACATGCTCTAGTGTCGTTTAATATGCCAAGTTATGATCCTATTCATAAAGCTACTATTATACCAAGAGGCAGAGCTCTTGGAATGGTAATGAACTTACCTGAAAGAGACAAACACGGTTACTCAATAAAATATCTAAAAGCGAGACTAGCTGTTTGTTTTGGAGGAAGAGTGGCTGAAGAATTAATTTTTGGAAAAGATAATATATCTACAGGAGCAGGTGGAGGAAATGGTTCTGACATTAACCAGGCTACACAGTTAGCAAGAGCAATGGTAACAAAATATGGAATGAGTGAAGAAATGGGTCCAGTTGAATATGGAGAAAACCAAGAAGAAGTGTTTTTAGGAAGATCAGTTACTCAAACTCAATCGGTATCAGAGGAAGTTGCTCAGAAAATTGATAAAGAAATAAGAAAACTTGTGGATGAAGGATATAATAAAGCTAAGGAAATTTTAACAGAAAAAATAGATGATCTACACAAAATTGCAAAAGCTTTAATAACTTATGAGACTTTAACTGGTGAAGAAATAGAGAATATAATTAATAAAAATTTATATCCTAAAGATAAAATTTTAGATAATCCAGAAACAAAAGATGATCAAGATTCAGCTTTGGGTGCGATGGGTTTGAAACCAAAAATTGTTCATTAATAAATAATGCCAAGATATTACACAAGAGCGTGTAATTTCTACTTTGGAAAACAATCAAAAATTTTAGTAAAGAAAAAACAATCTATCCCTTTACATCAGATTAAAGAAATATCTTTTGACCATGTTGAAATAATTACAAGAAAAAAAATTAGAAAAATTTCAATAAATAAAATTAGAAATTTACCAAAAAAACTAAAAACAAAAATAAATTCAGATTTAAAAAAAATTACGTTAAAAAAATCAAATTTTTCAAATTTAAATTTTAAAAAAATTCCAAATATATTGGGTGTTTTAAATCTAACTCCTGATAGTTTTTCTGATGGAGGAAAATATAACAAAAAAAATAAAGGCGTCAGTCATGCTATCAATTTATATAAAACTGGTGCTTCGTTAGTAGATGTTGGTGGAGAGTCTACAAGACCAGGATCAAAGGAAGTAAATAAAAATCGAGAATGGTATAGAATTAATAAGACATTAAAATTAATTGTAAAAAAAATACCAACATCTTTAGACACAAGAAAATCTGCAATTATGGAAAACGGCATTAGAATGGGGGTTAAACTTATTAATGATGTTTCGGGATTAAGCCATGATCCTAAAACAATAAATGTTTTAAAAAAGTATAAAACTCCATTTGTAATACAGCATTCAGTTGGGACACCAGAAAATATGCAAAAGAATCTAATATATAAAAATGAATTATTAGATATATATGATTATTTTGAAGATAAGATTAAGTTAATAAGGTCTAAAGGTATTAAACATAATAATATAATTTTAGATCCTGGAATTGGATTTGGAAAAAATTTGAAACATAATATGAATCTTATAAGAGGTGTTTCTATTTTTCATTCATTAGGTTTTCCTATACTAGTAGGAAATTCAAGAAAAAGATTTATTAAAGATATATCAAAAAAGAATGATAGCGAAACAAGGATCGGTGGAACTATGGCTTCTTCAATTTATTTAATGATGCAAGGAATTCAGATTTTAAGAATTCATGATGTTAATGAAGTTATTCAAGGTATTAAAGTTTTTAATCAGATAATCAAAAATTAATGGCAAAAAAATATTTTGGAACAGATGGAATAAGAGGTGCAGTTAACAGCAAATATATAAATGGAGATATGTTCTTTAAATTTGGACTTGCTAGTGGAACATACTTTAAATCTCAAAAAAAAAGAAAACAAACGGCAATAATTGCAAAAGATACGAGATTGTCTGGATATACACTTGAACCGGCTCTTGTCTCAGGTTTGGCTTCAGCTGGTATGCATGTTTATACCCTAGGACCCTTACCAACTAATGCGTTGGCTATGTTAACAAAAGAGATGAAGGCGAATATGGGTATAATGATTACCGCTTCTCATAATCCACATTTTGACAATGGTTTGAAATTGTTTGGTCCTGATGGAATGAAATTATCAGATAAAATAGAAAAAAAAATTGAAAGTCTCATTGATAAGAAAATTTCAAAAAATCTCTCGCATTCTGAAAAATTAGGAAGAGTTAAAAGATTAGAAACAGGCACCAAAAACTATATTAAAATATTAAAAAAAAATTTCACAAAAGAGTTCAATTTAAGAGGACTAAGAATAGTAATCGACTGTGCAAACGGCGCTGGTTATAAGGCAGGTCCTGAATTATTGAAATCATTAGGAGCTAAAGTGATAGCAATAGGTGTCAAACCAAATGGTTTAAATATTAATAAAAAATGTGGATCAACTTTTCCAAGAAACATTAGATCTGCTGTAAAAAAATATAAAGCACATATCGGAATATCTTTAGATGGAGATGCTGACAGAATTATAATGTGTGATGAGAAAAGCAATATAATAGATGGAGATCAAATTATAGCTGCTTTAGCAACAAGATGGAAAAATAAAAAAATGTTAAAAGGGGGAGTTGTTGGAACATTAATGTCAAATTATGGTTTAGAAAAATATTTTAAATCTAAAGGAATAAAATTTTTGAGGGCAAATGTTGGAGATAGATATGTTAAAGAAAAAATGCAAAAATATAAATTTAATTTAGGTGGTGAACAATCGGGACATATTATTTTAGGAAAATTTGCAACTACAGGAGATGGTTTGTTAGTAGCTTTAGAAGCTCTTTTTGCTTTAAGAAAAGGAAAAAAGGCAAGTGAATTTTTTGAACAATTTAAGAAAACACCTCAACTTTTAGAAAATATCGAAGTAAAAGATAAAAATATTATTAACAAACCAGAAATAAAAAAAATTATAAAAAATGCAGATAAGTTAATTAAAGGTAATGGAAGAATTTTAGTAAGAAAATCAGGTACAGAGTCTAAAATAAGAGTAATGGGAGAAAGTGAAAACAAAGCTCTTCTATATAAATGTGTGAACATGATTACGAAAAAAATAAAATAAATTGAAACCTAATTCTAAAATTTTAATTATTGCAGGATCTGACTCATCTGGTGGAGCAGGTATTCAAGCTGATATAAAAACTATCACTGCTCTTGGTTCTTATGCAATGACAGCAGTAACTGCAATTACATCACAAAATACCACAGGTGTAAAATCAATTGTTGGGATAAATCCAAAAGAAATTTTTAATCAAATTATTTATAGTTGTAAAGATATAAGACCTGATGCAATAAAAATTGGTATGCTACATTCTTCAGAGGTTATTAGAATGGTACTAAAAGCTTTGGATGTAATTAAAGTTAAAAAAATCGTGTTAGACCCAGTAATGGTTGCTAAAGGAGGGGCTAAACTGATAGATAGTAAAGCTATTCAATTTTTAAAATTAAAACTAATTAAAAAAGTATCACTTATAACTCCAAATATTCCTGAGGCAGAAATTTTAACTAAGACAAAAATTATAACAAAAGAGGATATGATTTTTGCCGCTAATAAACTTATAGGTTTAGGAGCTAAAAATGTACTTATAAAAGGTGGTCATTTAAAACATAAAAATGTGTTAGATATTTTAATAAACACAAAAGATCTAAAGATCTTCAAAAGCGAGCGTCACAAAACTAAGAATACTCATGGTACAGGTTGTACTTTATCTAGCTCTATTACAACTTTTTTATCATGTGGAAAAACAGTAAAGAAATCTTGTGAGCTTGGAATTAAGTATGTAAATTCTGCAATAAAATCAAACCCCAAATATGGAAAAGGTAATGGCCCAATTAACCATCTCACTTCCTTAAAAGTAAACAGAAAATTTAAATAATGAAAAATATAGTCGTTGTTGGATCTCAATGGGGTGACGAAGGCAAAGGAAAAATTGTTGATTGGTTATCTGAACAGGCTGATGTAGTAATAAGATTCCAAGGAGGTCACAATGCTGGTCATACTTTAGTAATTGATGGTGTTACATATAAATTGAGACTACTGCCATCTGGAATAGTTAGAAAAGGCAAAATATCAATTATTGGCAATGGAGTTGTAGTAGATCCATGGGCTTTATTAGTGGAAATAGAAGAAATAAAATCTAAAGGCGTAGAAGTAAATGTAAATAATTTTATTATTTCTGAGTCTGCAAATTTAATTTTGCCTTTTCATAGAGAAATGGATGAGATTAGAGAGGATGCAGCAGGAAAAAGCAAAATAGGAACTACAAGACGTGGAATTGGCCCTGCATACGAAGATAAAGTTGGAAGAAGATCTATAAGAATTATGGATCTAAGATCTGAAAAAAATTTAGATCAAAGACTCGACTCCGTGTTAGTTCATCATAATGCGATTAGAAAAGGTCTAGGAAAAAAAATTTTTGAAAAAGATCAACTTAAATCTGATTTGCTTAAAATAGCACCCAAAATATTAGAATTTTCTCAGCCAGTTTGGCTAAAGATTGATCAATTTAAAAAACAAAAAAAGAGAATTTTATTCGAAGGAGCCCAGGGTATTTTACTTGATGTAGATCATGGAACTTATCCTTTTGTAACTTCATCTAATACTGTTGCCTCAAGCGCAGCTACAGGAAGTGGTTGTGGCCCTAACTCGATTAATTATGTTCTTGGAATTACAAAAGCTTATACAACAAGAGTTGGAGAAGGTCCATTTCCTACAGAGTTAAAAGATGATGTTGGTGAACTTTTAGGAACACGCGGTAAAGAATTCGGAACTGTTACAAGCAGAAAAAGAAGATGTGGATGGTTTGATGGTGTTTTAGTTAGGCAAACTATTAAAGTTTCAGGAATTGATGGTATCGCTTTAACGAAATTAGATGTACTCGATGAATTAGATGAAATCAAAATTTGTGTTGCTTATGAGCTTGATGGTAAAAGATTAGATTATTTACCTGCTGCTGTAGAAGATCAAATAAAAATAAAACCAATTTATGAAACTTTTCCAGGTTGGAAAGCTTCTACAAGTGGAGTTAAAAATCTAGACTCATTACCCGAAAATGCAAAAAAATATATTTTTGCAGTAGAAGATTTTATTGGTGCAAAAGTATCAAGTATCTCAACTAGTCCAGAAAGAGATGATACTATTTTAATTGAAAACCCTTTTGAAGTTTAGTTTGCGGGTAAAAGATTTTTTGATTTAGCTAATAGAAGCATGTGCTTTTGGAGTTTTTCAAATGCTTTATTTTCAATTTGTCTAACTCTTTCTCTGCTAATTTTATATTTTTTACTTAAATCCTCTAGTGTAATTGGGTCATCATTCAGTCTTCTAGAGTGTAAAATTTCTCTTTCTCTTTCGTTAAGAACTTTAATAGAGTCTTTTAATAAATCTTTTCTTTGCTCCATTTCCTCGTGGTGAGCAAATTTTAAATCATGATCAAGTTCTTTATCAACCAACCAGTCTTGCCATTCATCGCCATCTTCTCCAACTTGAGCATTTAGCGAGAACTCCTTTCCAGAAAGTCTTCTATTCATTGAAACGACTTCTTCTTTACTTACATCGAGCTTATTAGCTATATGATCAACGTGTTCATCTCTTAAGTCACCTTCAGTTTCTGGAGAAATTTGATTTTTAATTTTCTTTAAATTAAAGAATAATTTTTTTTGAGCAGTAGTAGTTCCAATTTTGACAAGACTCCAAGATCTTAAAATGTATTCTTGAATAGAAGCCTTAATCCACCACATTGCATAAGTTGCCAATCTAAAACCTTTTTCTGGTTCAAATTTCTTAACAGCTTGCATAAGACCTACATTTCCCTCTGAAATCATTTCATTAATAGGCAAACCATATCCTTTGTAGCCCATAGCAATCTTTGCAACTAATCTTAAGTGACTAGTGACTAGTTTTTCTGCAGCTTTAATATTACCAGTTGTTTTCCAGTTTTTTGCTAGCATATATTCCTCTTCTGCAGCTAACATCGGAAATTTTTTAATCTGATCTAAATATGCAGATAGCCCACCTTCATTAGAAAGGGTTGGCAGATTGTTACTCATTGTTGTACTCATAGAAGTGTTTATTTAATTTATTATAGCTAATTTTCAATAATTTATTCTTCAGTATTTCTAAGCATTTTTAGAATATTATTTAGATCTTGTGGCAAAAGTGAGGAAAAAATCATCTCTTTCTTAGTACGTGGATGCATAAATCCTAAAGTTTTTGCATGCAGGAATTGTCTATTTAATTTAGTAATTAAATTTTGGATGTCTAAATCAATATTTTTTAATTTTTTATATTTTTTTTTATATTTATCATCTCCAACTAGGCTATTACCTTTGTAATTCATATGGACTCTTATTTGATGTGTTCTTCCTGTTTTTAATTTACATTCAACTAAACTTAATGTCGGTGTTTTCTGATTTTCAAAAATTTCAAGTGTTTTATAATTTGTTATAGCTTTCTTACCTTTAGAACTACTAACTTCCATAAGTTGTCTATTTTTTGAACTGCGAGTTATAAATGTTTCAATCCTTCCTGAAGATGGTCTTAATTTTCCCCATATTAAAAGTTGGTACTCTCTTATAATTGTATGATCACTAAATTGTTTTGATAAATTTTCATGAGTTTCATTATTTTTTGCAATTACAACTAAACCAGATGTGTTTTTATCAATTCTATGAACAATACCAGGTCTTAACTCGTCACCTATATTTGATAAAGAATCCTTATCATAATGCATCAATGCATTAACAATTGTTTTATCATAATTTCCAGCCCCTGGATGCATGATTATTCCAGCAGGTTTATTAATTACTAATAGATCGTCATCTTCGTATATTATTTCTAATTTAAACTTGTAAGGTTTAAGGGATGCTATTTCAGGCTCTGGAATCTTAAGATTTATAGCATCACCAATTGAGACTTTTTTTGACGGACTTTTAATTATTTCATTATTTAATGTTAATTTTTCTTTTAAAATTAAATTTTTAATTCTAGTTCTACTAATTAATTCTTCTCTTTTGTTAATTAAAACATCAACCCTCAAGTTCTTCTCATCCTCTTTGACTATAAAATTAATGTTTTTTTCCATAAAATATAATATTAATACTATATGCGCTTGTAGCTCAACTGGATAGAGCGCCTGACTTCGGATCAGGAGGTTCTGGGTTCGACTCCTAGCAGGCGCACCAGTTTATTCACCTATATTTATTAAAGTTCCTTTATCTCTTGCTTTATCGAAAGAGTAATAAAATACAAATATTGACAAAATTAAATAAAACCCGTTTAGATAGATTGCATTAATGATATTTTCATAATTTACCATTCCATTGACTAAGATATTTCTAGTCTCCTCAAAAATATAAACTAACGGAAGTGCGAAAGCGATTGTTTGGAAGATACCTGGTAGTGTTTCAACTGGATAGTAAATACATCCAAATGGTGCTAATAAAAACATGGTAGACCATGCAATATTCTCAAACGATGGTCCAAATCTTAATAATCCTGCTGAAACAAATAGACCAAGTGTAATTCCAAATAAATACAGACTTAAGAAAAGAAATGCCAAGGGAAGACCTAGTTTTAGCAAAGATATACCAAATAATGGAGAGGTTAATAGTATAGCCGGAATTAAACCAATTAATGCTCTTATTAAAGCAGTAAAAACTAGAGAGATAATAATCTCACTAATTTTCATTGGTGCAATAAATAGGTTTGTAAAATTTCTGCTCCAAATCTCCTCCAAAAATAACATATTAAAGCCTATACTGGTTCTAAATAAAAAATCATATAGAATTGCACATGAAAGAATAACTCCAACCGCACCACTATAATAAGTGCTATGAGCTGCAAAAAAATTAGAAATAAATCCCCAAAGAGTAATTTGAATTGATGGCCAATAAATTAAATCTAATATTCTTGGAAATGATCTAGTTATCAAATAAAAGTGTCTTAAAAAAAGACCGTAAATTCTAATTAAATTCATTTTTATTTTCTTGCAATTTCTAAAAATACTTCCTCTAAATTTCTTCTTCCATATTTTGTTATCAACTCTTCAGGAGTTCCTCTATCTACTATTAAACCATCTTTCATCATTAAAACAGAACTACATAATCTTTTTACTTCTTCCATATTATGGGAGGCAAGTAAAACTGATATTTTTTTTTCTTTTTTGTAATCTTCTAAAAACGATCTTACAAAATCACCAGTTTCAGGGTCTAATGAAGCAGTGGGTTCATCCAACAAAAGTACCGTTGGATCATTAATTAAAGCTTTAGCAAGACTTACCCTGTTTTTTTGTCCAGAAGAAAGTTCTCCAGTAATTTTGTTTAAAAGGTCTTTTAGTCTAAGTTTATTTGCAAGGTGATCTATTCGGTCATTTAAATTTTGAATGTTATATAATTTTCCATAAACAATTAAATTTTGTTTAACTTTAAGTTTTTTTGGCAATTCAATATATGGTGAAATAAAATTCATTTTATGAAGAAGTGAGATTTTATTTTTTTCAATATTCACTCCGTTGATTAAAACCTCACCACTACTTGGTTTTAATAAGCCTAAAATCATTCCAATAGTTGTAGTTTTTCCACATCCATTAGGTCCCAATAAACCAACCATTTCATTTTCATTAATTTTAAAATTTATATTAGCCACCGCTTCTTTATCTTTATATTTTTTTGATAGATTGATTACTTCAATAGAATTTGTCATTAATATTTAGATGCTCTTTTTAATCTATCGTTAATTGTTTTGCCAAGACCTTTGTTTGGAATCGTCTCAACTGCAATTTTTTTAAAACCATCGTTTTTAATATTTCTTAAAGTTGAATATAAATTCTTTGCAGCTTCCTTTATATTTTTCACTTTGGATAAATAATAATAGTTTTTTAATTTTGATTTTCTTTTTTTAATTAATAAATAAGCCTCGTCTTTTTTTGGTTTTTTAACATTGATTCTTAAAGGTATCCCAGGTGAGTAATGTAACGGAAATAAACCAGGTGATAATTTCTTTTTTGAATTTGTATTAATTAATAATTTTTTTTTTAAAACATTTTCGATTTTTTTAGTATCTAGGCCTCCGTATCTTAAAAGTGAAGGTTTTTCTAAAAGATTTAGTATTGTGGACTCAACTCCAATTTTACTTTTTCCTCCATTTAAAATATATTTTATGTTTGAACCAAATTCTTCTTTTACATCAGATGGTTTAACTGAACTTAATCTTGAGGATATATTTGCACTAGGTGCCGCTAATGGATAATCTAAATTTTTTAATAAATTTCTTAACAATTTATGTTTAGGAAAACGTATGGCAATACTTTTTTTATTATTAGTGACAAATTTTGATATTTTTGAGTTATTTTTTAATTTCAGAACATAAGTTATCGGACCTGGAGAAAATTTTTTGTAAAGTTTTACTAAATTATCATTTATATCACAGTCTTCCTTGAGTCTTTGAATATTGTAATAATGGACAATTAGAGGATTGTTGAATGGTCTTTTTTTAAGACTAAATATTTTCTTAACCGCACTATTTGAGTAAGCGTTTGCAGCTAATCCATAAACAGTTTCTGTTGGTACCGCAACACAATGATTATTATCTAAATATTTTTTTGCTTTTTTGATATTTGATTGAATAGATTTCATGTATTAATAATTATTATATGAAAGATAAAATATTACCACTTGATTATGATCAGTATTCAGTTGAGGAGCTTACAGAAAAAGCAAATAAGATTGTAGAGTCCCTTGAGAAGGAAAATGATTTAAAAAATTCAGTTGACAGTTATCAAGAACTTCTAAAATTAAATAATATTATTGAAAAGAAATTTCATAAAAATTTTAAATCTATTGGGGAAGAGACAAATAAAAAGATTAAAGAGATAACTAAAAAAAATGAAAAAACAGCTTAATAAAATAGCTAAGGATACAAATATATTTCTTAAAAAATATATTAATTCACAGAAGTATTCTCAGCTAATGTCACCCATGAAGTATGGTTTGTTTCCAGGTGGAAAAAAAATAAGATCTAAAATCTTAATCGACTTAGGGTCATTATTTTCAATAGATTATAAAACATTGATAATAGTTGGGTCGGCCGTTGAATGTATTCATGCTTACTCTCTTATTCATGATGATCTACCCTGTATGGATGATGATGATATAAGAAGAGGAAAACCTTCAGCTCACATTAAATTTGGTGAGTCTACAGCAGTTCTAGCAGGAAATTCATTACTGACTTTAGCTTTTGAAATTTTATCAAGTCCTAAATTGAAATTAAATGAAAAGATAAAGATAAACCTAATCAAAAAATTATCAGAATGTTCAGGACATTTAGGAATAGCTGGTGGGCAATATTTAGATTTAAGTTATGAGAAAAAGAAAATATCAAGGAATAAAATATTAGAAATGGAAATAAAAAAAACTGGAATGTTATTTAGTTTTTGTTGCGCAGCTCCAGCAATAATTAAGAAAAAAACAATCCAAGAAATTAAATTTTTTGAAAATATTGGATCAAAAATTGGTCTATTATTCCAAATAGCTGATGATTTAATTGATCTAAAAAGTAATTCTAAGGAAGCTGGAAAAAAAACAGGAAAAGATCAAAAAAAAGGTAAGGCAACACTTATAAATTTAATAGGCTATGATGACTCACTTAAGTATTGTGATAAGATAATAAAAGATATTAATAAGAATTTAAGAAAATATGGTTCAAGATCTGAAAAAATAAATGAAACATTAGGCTATATATTGAATAGAAAAAAATGAAAAAAAATTATCAATTTTTAAATAATATCAATTTTCCATCTGATTTAAGAAAAGTTTCTGAAGATAATTTACAAAAAGTAGCAGATGAGGTGAGGGAGGAAATGATAAGTGCTGTTTCAGAAACCGGAGGTCACCTTGGTGCTGGTTTGGGAGTGGTTGAATTGACAGTTGCACTTCATTATGTTTTTGATACCCCAAATGATAAATTAATATGGGATGTTGGCCATCAATCTTACCCTCATAAAATTTTAACTGGAAGAAAAGATAAAATTAGAACTTTACGACAGGGTGATGGTTTATCAGGTTTTACAAAAAGATCTGAAAGTGAGTATGACCCATTTGGAGCAGCCCATAGTTCAACATCTATTTCATCAGCATTAGGAATTGCAGAGGCAAATAAATTAGAAAATAAGTCTTCTAATGTAATAGCTGTTATAGGTGATGGAGCAATTAGTGCAGGTATGGCTTATGAAGCCATGAATAATGCTGGAGCATCTAAAACAAAAATGATTGTTATTTTAAATGATAACGACATGTCAATTGCAAAACCAGTTGGAGCAATGAGAACTTACTTGGCAAAATTATTTACTGGTAAAATATATTTTAGTCTTAGAGAAACCTTAAAGTTAATCACATCCGCATTTTCAAAAAGATTTAGTGCTAAAGCAGGAAAAGCAGAGGATTTTTTCCGTTCAGCAGTTACTGGAGGTACATTGTTTAGTTCACTTGGTTTTTATTATGCAGGTCCTATAGATGGTCATGATTTATCGAGCCTAGTTCCAATTTTAAAAAACGCAAAAGAATCAAGATACGAGGGTCCCATAATGATTCATATAAAAACTCAAAAAGGAAAAGGTTATTCTTATGCTGAAAAAGCAAATGATCATTATCATGGAGTGTCAAAATTTAATGTTGAGACTGGAGAACAATTAAAGAGCAAATCAAACCTTCCAGCTTATACAAAAGTATTTGCAAACACGTTAGTTAAACATGCCAAAAAAGATAGCAAAATAGTAGGAATAACAGCAGCGATGCCTGGAGGGACTGGTATGGATATTTTTGGAAATGAATTTCCAAATAGAATGTTTGATGTAGGAATAGCAGAACAACATGCTGTAACTTTTGCAGCCGGTCTCGCAACCGAGGGATACAAACCATATGCTGCAATTTATTCTACATTTTTACAGAGAGCATATGATCAAGTTGTCCACGATGTTGCCATTCAAAGTTTACCAGTTAGATTTGCGATAGATAGAGCAGGATTAGTTGGTGCTGATGGATCAACACATGCTGGCTCGTTTGATATAACTTACTTATCAACTTTACCTAATTTTGTAGTAATGGCAGCAAGTGATGAAGCTGAACTTGTTAAAATGATTAATACTTCAGTAGATATAAATGACAGACCTTCTGCAATTAGATATCCAAGAGGTACCGGAGTAGGTGTTGACCTTCCATCAATAGACGAAAAAATTGAAATTGGTAAAGGGAGAGTCGTTCAACAAGGTACACAAGTTTGTATTTTAAACCTTGGCACTCGACTTGAGGAGTGCAAGTTAGCTGTAGATGAATTAAAAGCAAAAGGAGTTTCAACAACTTTGATAGACGCCAGATTTGCTAAGCCTTTAGACGAAGAACTTATACTAAAATCTGCTAAGGGACATGAGCTTATGATAACTATTGAAGAGGGATCAATAGGTGGTTTCGGTTCTCATGTTAAAAATTTATTAGCTGAAAGAGGAGTATTTGATAAAGGTTTAAAATTTAGATCACTGACTTTACCAGATGAATTCATTGAACAAGATGATCCAAAAAAAATGTACGATAAAGCTGGATTAAACAGTTCTCAAATTTCTAAGAAAATTGCTAATATTTTGTTTCAAAAGGAAACAATAAGAGTTGTGAAAAATTAATTTAAGCTAACTACATTGGGCTTTATTCATTAAGTAGTGGTCAAGTAAAACACAGTTCATCATAGCTTCACCAATTGGTACAGCTCTAATTCCTACACAAGGATCATGTCTACCTTTAACAGATATTGAAGTATTTTTCCCAAATTTATTTATAGTTTTTCTACTAGTTAAAATTGACGATGTTGGTTTGACAGCAAAAGATGCAATAATTTCTTGGCCCGTAGAAATTCCACCAAGAATTCCACCCGCTTTATTTGAATTGAATTTTAATTTATTTCCTTTTGAAGAAATTTCATCTGAATTCTGTTCTCCACTTAATTGTGCTGAGTTCATTCCTGCTCCAATATTTACACCTTTAACTGCATTAATACTCATTAGACCCGAAGCTATGTCAGTATCCAATTTTGAATAAATTGGAGCACCTAAACCAACTGGGATACCTCTTGCTCTTATTTCAATCACTGCTCCACATGAGGATCCTGATTTTCTTACACCAAACAAATATTTTTCCCATAATTTAATCATTGATTTATCTGGACAAAAAAATGGATTTTTTGAAATTACTTTATCGTTCCATTGATTTGTATCACATCCAAGAATTCCTAGCTGAGTTACTGCACCAATTACTTTAAATTTTTTACCTAGTTTTTTTTGAAGTACAACTTTTGCTATTGCACCGGCCGCAACTCTTGCTGCAGTTTCTCTAGCAGAGGATCTGCCACCACCTCTATAGTCTCTAATTCCATATTTTTTAAAATAAGTAAAATCTGCATGACCTGGTCTGAACTTATCTTTAATATTACTATAATCTTTGGATCTCATATCTTTGTTGTAGATTATTAGAGAAATAGGTGTTCCTGTAGTTTTACCCTCAAATACTCCTGACAATATTTGAACTTTATCATCCTCTTTTCTTTGAGTTGTAAATTTAGATTGTCCTGGTTTTCTTTTGTCTAATTCTATTTGAATATCTTGCTCTTTAAGATTTATGTTTGGAGGGCAACCATCAACAATACAACCAATTGCAGGTCCATGAGATTCTCCCCAAGTTGTGAAACGAAATAGCTTTCCAAAAGTATTAAATGACATTATTTATATTATATAGATTATTTTGTTTAAATTATGAATCAAAAAAACTCTTTAGGTCTTAATAGTTGCTTTCTTGATATAGATGATCCAATTCATTTGTTTCATGAATGGATGGAGGAAGCAAAGAAAACTGAGCCAAATGATCCAAACGCTGTTGCTTTGGCCACATCAGATAAAAACAACATTCCTTCAGTTAGAATGGTTTTACTTAAAGATTTCAACAAAGGTGGATTTGTATTTTATACAAATTTAAATAGTCAAAAGGGAAATGAATTAAAAGAAAATCCGTATGTTGCGATGTGTTTCCATTGGAAAAGTCTCTTAAGACAAATAAGAATTAATGGAAAGGTTTCATTAGTTTCCGATCAGGTTGCAGATGAATATTATTCATCTAGAGCGTATGAAAGTCGGATAGGAGCATGGGCTTCTAAGCAAAGTGAAGAATTAAATTCGCGAGAACAATTGTTAAAATCTATACAAGATTACAAAAAAAAATATAGCAACAAGTCAGATGTACCAAGACCAAGTCACTGGTCTGGATGGATTTTATCTCCAGATAGTATTGAATTTTGGCTAGATGGTGAGAACAGAATACACGAGAGATTAAAATATAATAAAGATAACTCGGGGAAGTGGAAAAAGTCTTTATTAAGTCCTTAAAAATTTCTTGATAAACTAAATGATGTTAATCTTTTAAGAATATTTTTTTCTTCAGAATCTTTAAATACACTTAGAGAATTTGAAGCTAAATTTATATAGTGCTGTGCTTTTTGATAGCATTCCTGAATTATTTTATACTTATTTATAAGAGCAATAATTTCATTAAAGTCATCTTTAGTTCTTAACTCTTTTTTAAACATATTTGATAAAATTTTTTTTTCATCATTTCCTAATTTTTGAAAAAGTAAAATTATTGGTAAGGTAATTTTTCCTTCAAAAAAATCTTGACCAATTTTTTTACCAAATAGTTTGAGTTCAGCATTATAGTCTAGTGTGTCGTCTGCTATTTGAAAAGTTAATCCCAAGTTTCTTCCATAAAATTCTAAAGCATCTTTTTCTTTATTTTCTGCATCAGATAAAATTGCACCAACTTTAGTTGCTGCTGCAAATAACTCAGCAGTTTTAGCTGAGATTATTTTTAAATATGTTTCTTCCAGCATATCAACTTCACCTTTGTGTTGAAGTTGTAGAACTTCTCCTTGAGCAATTTTAGATGAAGTGGACGATAATAATTTTAAAACTTCTAGGTTTCCGTCTTCTACCATCATTTCAAAACATCTACTCAATAGATAATCTCCTATTAAAACTGAGGAATGATTATCCCAAACTTTATTTAGAGTTTCTTTACCTCTCCTAACAGTGCCTTCATCAATTACGTCATCATGCATCAACGTCGCGCTGTGAATTAATTCAACACACGCAGCTAAATTTATATCTCTAGAGCCTTTAGAGTAACCGCATAACTTTGCACTACCCAGTGTTAGTAAAGCTCTTAATCTTTTTCCTCCAGTTTCTATGTGATAATCTGTCATTTTTTGAACCAGCTGTACGTCACTAGATAATTTTGATTTTATTTTTTCTTCAGTTAAAACTAGTTTTTCTTCAACCGAGTCTTTAAGCTGGAAATATGAATCATTTATCTGATTTTTAAGCTGTACAACTGTTCCCATAACATTTTTAAATTAGTATAATTTGTTCATATATATTACTTATCAATTGACGCACCAGTTTCTTCAATTATAAGTAGTCTTTATATTCAATAAATAATTCTATAAGACTTAATTATGTTCTCTTTTTTTAAAAAGAAAAAAATTGTTGCTCACTTAAAATTAAGTGGGGTTATTGGTAATGCAGGAAAATTTAAACAAGGTATTGATTTTGCAGGTCAAGAAGAACTAATTAAAAAGGCTTTTTCTCTGAAAAAAGCGGCATGTATTGCTATATCAATCAATTCTCCAGGAGGATCACCAGTCCAATCTCATTTAATCTACAGTTTTATTAGACAACAAGCAAAAAAACACAAAAAAAAAGTTATTGTATTCGCTGAAGACGTAGCAGCTTCTGGAGGTTATTTGATTTCTTGTGCCGGGGACGAAATTTATGCAAATTCAAGTTCAATAATTGGATCTATAGGAGTGATATATTCTTCTTTTGGATTTACAGAGTTGATAAAAAAAATTGGGGTTGAAAGAAGAGTTCATACTGCTGGTAAAAACAAAAGCACACTTGATCCATTTTTAGAAGAAAAAAACGAGGATATTGAAAGATTAAAAAATATTCAATTGGATCTTCATAAAGACTTTATAGATGTTGTTGAAAAAAGTAGAGGATCAAAATTAAAGAAATCTGATGTAGAACTTTTTTCAGGTGAGTTTTGGTCAGGGAGTAAAGCAAAAAATTTAGGATTAATTGACGGAATAGGTAACGCACATGAAATATTAAAGGATAAATTTGGTGAAGATGTAATAATTAAAAAATTCGAAAAATCAAAAGGATGGTTAAGTCAAAAACTTTCTTCATCCAGCAATCAAGTAGATCAAATAGCAAGTATTTTAGATGAAAGATCAATTTGGCAAAGATATGGTTTCTAAAGCAAAAAAAGAAAATAAAAAAATTCAAACATTCCAAGATACAATTTTAAATCTTCAGAAATTTTGGAGTAAAAAAGGATGCATTATTTTGCAGCCTTATGATATGGAGGTTGGTGCAGGAACTTTTCATCCAGCTACTACACTAAGATCACTTGGAAATAAACCATGGAAAGCAGCTTACGTACAACCATCAAGAAGACCTACAGACGGAAGATATGGAGATAATCCAAACAGGTTGCAACACTATTATCAATTCCAAGTTTTAATTAAACCTTCTCCTGAAAATATAAAAAAACTTTATCTAAATAGTTTATCTACCATAGGAATAGATCATAATGATCATGATATAAGGTTTGTTGAAGATGATTGGGAAAGTCCAACATTAGGTGCCTCAGGATTGGGATGGGAAGTATGGTGTGATGGAATGGAAATTACTCAATTCACCTATTTTCAACAAATGGCTGGATTTGATTGTAAACCTGTATCAGTTGAAATCACCTATGGATTAGAAAGAATTTGTATGTTCACTCAAAAAGAAAAAAATGTTTATGATTTATTGTGGAATGATGAAGGTGTAAAATACCACGAAGTATTTCATCAAGCTGAAAAAGAATTTTCAGCATATAATTTTGAACACGCGAATGTAGAGACACTTTTGAAAATGTTTGAAATGCATGAGTCTGAGGCAAAAGATTTGGTAGAAAAAAAAATTTCTTTACCAGCATATGATCAATGTTTAAAAGCCAGTCATGTATTTAATATTTTAGATGCAAGAGGTGCAATCAGTGTTGCACAAAGAGCAGGTTATATTGCTAGAATAAGAGATATTACAAAATCTGCAGCAGGCGTTTGGTTAGATAGTCAAAAATAATGTCAGAGTTTTTTTTAGAATTATTTAGTGAAGAAATACCCTCAAACCTTCAACAAAATTTAAGGGAAGACTTACTTAAAAGTTTTAATGATTTTTTTTTAGAAAAATCAATTTTATTTAAAAAAAGCTCATCATACTCAACACCAAACAGACTAGTGGTATTGTTTGAAGGTGTTCAAAAAAATGTTGTACTAAAATCTGAGGAGATTAAAGGTCCAAATATCAACTCACCAGAGGTAGCACTAGAGGGGTTTGTTAGGTCAAATAAAATCGTAAAAAAGGATCTCTACCTAAAGCAAACTGACAAAGGAGAATTTTATTTTTTCAATACAAAATCGAAAAAATTGCACACACATGAATTGCTAGAGGAATTTATCCCAATATTGTTAAGTAAAATTCAATGGAAAAAATCAATGTATTGGGGAACTTTTGACATAAATTGGGGGAGACCGTTAAAATCAATTCTAGCTGTATTTGATAAAAAAAAATTAAATTTTAATTTTCATCATCTAACATCTTCTAACTCAACTTTTATTGATAAGGAATTTGAGGAAAATAAAAAGTCATTCTTAGAATTTAAAAATTATAAAAGTTTTTTTAAAAAAATTGACATTATCGTTGATCACAACGAAAGAAAAAAGTTAATAGAAAAAAAATTCAACAATATATTAAAAAATAAAAATATTAAGATTCAATATAATCCTAGATTACTTAATGAGGTTGTAGATTTAACAGATCAACCAAATATACTCCTTTGTGAATTTGATAAGAAATTTTTGAATATTCCAAAAGAAATATTAATTATTACCATGCAATACCATCAAAAATATTTCCCTATATTTGATAATAAGGAAAATATTACTAATGAGTTTTTAGTGGTTGCAAACAAAAAAGATAAAAAGGGATTAATTAAATTAGGAAATGAAAGAGTGGTTGAAGCAAGATTAAATGATGCAGAATTTTTTTGGAAAAAAGATAAATCACAAAATATGGTTAAAAAAGTTACTGATTTAAAATCAATGAATTATTTTAAAGGATTAGGAAGTTATTTTGATAAAGCCCAAAGAATGAGAAAATTGGGTGGAATGATATCAGATGAACTTTTAATCAGTAAAGAAAAAGTTGAATTATCAGCATCAATTTGTAAAGTTGATTTATTATCAGAACTAGTGGGTGAATTTCCAGAACTCCAAGGTGTAATGGGAGGTTACTTTGCTATTGCACAAGGTTTTGATAAAGATTTGGCTTTGGCCATAAGTGAGCAATATTTACCTACAGGTTCTGGCTCAAGAGTCCCCCGGAAACCATTTAGTATAGCCCTTTCTTTGGCTGATAAGATAGATACTTTGGTTGGTTTTTTTGGTTTAAATCAAAAACCAACAAGTTCTAAAGATCCATATGCTCTAAGAAGATTAGCATTAGGAGTAATAAGAATAATAGTTGAAAATAAAACAGATTTTAAAATAAAAGATTTAATTAATTACTCTTCAAGCTTGTATTTAGATCAAGGTTTTGAAATTTACAACCAATCTTTACAAAACGAATTATTAGATTTTTTAATGGATAGATTAAAATATCACATGAAGGAGGAAAATATTAGAAATGATATAATTCAAGCATCAACCAATTCTTTTAACTTAGATCAATCTGTTATTATTTTTAATAAAGCTAAACATTTAAATAAAATTATTAACAAACAAGATGGTTTAGATATTATTGCAAGCTATAAAAGAGCATCAAATATTTTAGAGGGTGAATTAAAAAATGATAAAATAGAATTATCAAATACAACTGATCCTGGTATTTTTAAAACTGAGTTAGAAAAAAACTTATTTAAAAAAATTAGTGAATTAAGGAAATATTTTTCAAGCATTAATAAAGATGAAAATTATGTTCAAACATTGGACAATTTAGCTAGTGTTAAAAGAGAGGTTTTCGAATTTTTCGACAATGTAATTGTGAACGAAGATGATCCGGCTATAAAGAAGAATAGGCTGGAACTAATTCAAATGATGTGTAAAACGTTCAACAATTATGTTAATTTTTCTCTAATCGACTCCCATTAATGAAAAAACTTATATTAAACTTTAATTCTAAGGATAGTAAAAAAATTAAAAATCCTAAAAACTTTTTAGGTGGAAAAGGTGCTAATCTTTCTGAAATGGGAAGAATGGGTCTTCCAGTGCCTCCTGGTTTTACAATATCTACAAAAGTTTGTGAAATTTTTTATAAGGATAAAAAAAAATTAAATAAAAATTTAATTTCTCAAATTAAAAAAGAATTAAAATTAATTGAAAAAGATGTTTCTAAAAAATTTGGGGACTTAAAAAATCCACTTTTGTTGTCTGTGCGGTCTGGTGCAAGAGTATCAATGCCAGGTATGATGGATACTATTTTAAATCTAGGTTTGAACGACAAAACAGTCAAAGCTTTAGCAATTAACACTTCAAATGGAAGATTTGCTAAAGACAGTTATAGAAGATTCATTCAAATGTACGGTAATGTTGTAATGGGTGTAGAAGGTTATCATTTTGAGGAATTAATTGAAAATTATAAACTTACTAAAGGTGTTTTGTTAGATACAGATTTAGATGAAAGTGATTGGGATGGATTAATTAAGGATTTTAAAAGAACAGTAAGAGAAAAGGCAAAAAAAGATTTTCCTCAAGATGTTCATGAACAACTGCTAGGAGCAATAAGTGCAGTATTTTTATCGTGGGAAAGTAATAGAGCAAAAGTTTATAGAAAACTAAATCAAATCCCAGCTGAGTGGGGAACTGCTGTAAATGTTCAATCAATGGTTTTTGGAAATATGGGCGATGATTGTGCAACAGGAGTTGTGTTTACAAGAAATCCATCAGACGGATCAAATGAAATATATGGTGAGTATTTAATTAATGCTCAAGGCGAAGATGTTGTAGCGGGTACAAGGACTCCTCAATACATAACAAAAAAAGCTAGGAGAGATGCCAAAGTAAAAGAATTATCAATGGAAGAGTCAATGCCTAAAGTATTTAAAGAACTTCAAAAAATTTTGAAAAAATTAGAGATGCATTATAAAGATATGCAAGACGTAGAGTTTACAGTTGAAAATAGTAAACTATGGATGCTTCAAACAAGATCAGGAAAAAGAACAGCAAAATCAGCAGTGAAGATCGCAGTTGATATGGTTAAAGAAAAATTAATTTCTAAAAAGGAAGCTGTATTAAGAATTGACCCAAATTCTTTAGACACACTTTTGCACCCTACTTTGGATGAAAAAAGTTCAATTAATGTAATAGCAAATGGATTGCCAGCATCACCAGGTGCAGCCAGTGGTAAAGTTGTATTTACGTCAGAAGAGGCTGAAAGATTAACCGCAATGATGCAAGATACAATTTTGGTTAGAGTAGAGACCTCTCCAGAAGATATACAAGGAATGCATGCTGCTAAAGGAATTTTAACTGCCAGAGGAGGAATGACAAGTCATGCAGCTGTTGTTGCGAGAGGTATGGGTAGACCATGTGTATCAGGATCAAGTGAAATTGATATAAACTATGAAAATAAATCTTTTAAAACCTCTTCAATGGAGATTAAAGAAGGAGACATAATCACTATTGATGGCTCAACTGGAAGAATTATTGCTGGAAGTGTTTCAACAGTCAAGCCTGAAATATCTGGTGATTTTTCCAAGTTAATGTCTTGGGCAGATAGTTTTAGGAAATTAAAAGTAAGAACAAATTCTGAAACTCCAAAAGATACCAAAACAGCAAAAGATTTTGGTGCAGAGGGTATTGGGCTATGCAGAACTGAACATATGTTTTTTGATGAAGAACGAATTTTGTCTGTTAGAGAAATGATATTATCTAAAACAAAAGAAGACAGAGCAATAGCATTACAAAAACTTTTACCGCATCAAAGAAAAGATTTTATAGATATTTTTAAAATCATGAATGGATTACCAGTAACAGTTAGGTTGTTGGACCCACCATTACATGAATTTTTACCACGCACAGAAAAAGAAATTTATGAGGTTGCTAATATAGTTAATATTCCAGTTAAAGAGGTTGAGTCAAGAATTCAAGAACTCCATGAGCAAAATCCTATGCTTGGTCATAGAGGGTGTCGTTTGGGAATATCTTTTCCTGAAATTTATGAAATGCAATGCAAAGCAATATTTGAGGCTTTGGTTTACCTTAAAAAAAATAAAATTAAATCTGCATTTCCTGAAATAATGATACCTTTAGTATCTACAGAGGCTGAAATAAAAATTATGAAAGATTTAGTAATTAGAACTGCCAGTATAGTTCAACAAGAAAATAAATTAAAAATAGAATTTTTAGTTGGAACGATGATTGAATTACCTAGAGCGGCAATAAAAGCAAAGGAGATCGCTAAGCACGCAGAATTCTTTAGTTTTGGAACAAATGATTTAACTCAGACTACTTTTGGGATCAGTAGAGATGATAGTGGTAAATTTTTAAATGATTATTTAGAAAACAAAATATTTTCTGTTGATCCTTTTATTTCAATAGATGAGGGAGTTTCAGATTTAATTGAAATAGCAGTAGAAAAAGGACGAAAACAAAATAAAAATCTTAAGCTAGGTATCTGTGGAGAGCATGGAGGAGACCCGGATAGTATATCTTTTTGTTCTAAAGCAGGATTGAATTATGTTTCTTGTTCACCATATAGAGTTCCAGTTGCCAGGTTATCTGCTGCACAGGCTGAAATTAAAAAAAATTAACTTAGTAGGGGCGTTCTGTTGCCAGGTGCCCCAAACCCCGTTTGCTTAATTAACTAAGTTAATTATGCAGCAAGTGCGTAACTTTCGTTAGCAATTATAAATTAGCCCGTTACGGTGGAACAATACCGAACGAAAGAATAGCTTTTAGTCACCCGTCGAATCTAGTTCACCCCCATTAATATTTAGCATGGTGGAGGTGGTGGGTACTGCCCCCACGTCCGAAATGGTTATTACGAAATTCGTTTATCGTCGTAGTCAAAAAAGACAATTTAATATAACTTTTTAGTAAGTTTTTAACAAGTCATTTCAAGATGTAATTAAATTAATAATATTATATAGAAGATAAATTCATAATTAAATTAATTATATGAATAAAAAAAAAAGATACTCTCTGAAATATATTTTGGGTTCTTTTCTCTTATTTTCTTTTCCAAGTTTAGAGTTTCATTTAAAGAAAATTTTAAAAACAAAGAAATTTTCTAAAGTTTGGATAATAAACAAATATGATATTTAATAATTTAAATCAGACAGATAATAAAGATTTTTTTGCTATAATCGTTGGTAGTGGACCTGCAGGAATTTCTATAGCATTAGAATTAGAAAAAAAAAAAATTTATTCGTTAATAATCGAATCTGGTGAATTAGAAAATAATTCAATTTCAGAGAAATATCTTAAATCTGAATCAATTGGTGACCATGATGGTGATTATGCTTCAAATAGAATGAGAATGTTTGGAGGAACCACCTCTGTTTGGGGAGGTAATTGTAATCCAATGAATAAATCAGATTTTTATGATTGGCCAATTGAAAAATATGAACTTGATAAATACACCAGAAGAGCAAGTGAAATATTAAATTTAAAAAAAAAATTTGTTTCACAAAAATTTAATGAAAATTTAAATATGTATAACTTAGTATGGTCGAATATACGAATTAATGAAGATTATTTGGATCATATCAAAGTTTCAAAATATATTTCTTTATCTTTGAGCACATCTTTTTTTAATTTAAATTATACAAATAAAAAAATTAGTTCTATTGAATGTATTAGCAAAAATAAAAAATATACTTTAAGGTCTGATTTTTATATTTTGGCATGTGGTGGTATTGAAAATTCAAGATTATTATTGTGGCTAAAATCAAAAAACAAAGAATTATTTAATTCAGAGATTCCAATTGGTAAATATTATATGCATCATCCTTACCATAAAGTTGGTAATGGTATAATTAATTATAAAAAATTAAAAAATTATTTTTCTAAAAATAATAATACTTACATTCCACTAGTTACTTGTGATAGCAATATTTATCTAGAAGCAAACGATGATTTTATTTCTTCAAATAATATTTTAAACTCTGGCATGTATTTAAGTTTTAATAATATTAATATTAAAAACGATTTATTTAAACAACTCAGATGCGTAGCACCAAAATTTATTAAAAATATATACGATGATGTTAAAACAGGAAAAATGTATGAAATTTCTATAAACACTCTTCAAGAACAAGAACCAATTATAGAAAATAAAATAATACTTGGAGATAAATTAGATCCTTTAGGTATTCCATTGACAAAAATATTTTGGAAAAAAATTTCTTCAGAAAAAAAAAGTGCAAGAATAATTTTAGAAGAAATTGCAAAATTACTAATAAATGAAGAAATTGGTAGGTTAGCAGTAGAGGATTATTTATATAATGAGAATACAAATTATGAAGTTGTCTCTGGTAATCACCAAATGGGTGGTACAAGAATGGGATTAAGTGTCAAAGATTCTGTTGTTGATAAGGATTTAAAAGTCCATGATATTGAAAACTTATATATTGCGGGCAGTTCAGTTTTTAGGACTTCGGGCCATTGTCATCCAACATTTACAATTGTTCAATTATCAATAAGACTTGCAGAACATATAATTAGTATTAAAAGTTAAAATTAATTATGATTTCCAAACAAGATAAAAAATTTTTAGAAAAACTTATTAAAAAGTTTGATTTGAACAAAAAAGAAGATGAAAGAAATTATCCACTTCTAGAAAAAGGATTTACAAATTCAGATATAATGAGGGGGATTGAAGTTTTGCTAAGTAGAAAAATCACAATGTCTAATTTAACCAAAAAGTTTGAATTTGAATTTGCAAAGTTTGTAGGCTCAAAGTATGCTTTGATGGTAAATTCTGGCTCATCAGCAAATCTTTTAGCTTCATTTGCTTTAATAAATCCCAAAAAAAAAAATCATTTAAAAACTGGCCAAAGCTTTATTATCCCAACAACTTGTTGGTCAACATCTTTGTGGCCATTAGTTCAGTGTGGTTTGAAGCCAAAATTTATTGACATAAATATAAATACATTTTGTTTGGACGAAAAATTGTTAGCTAACAAAGAATTTAAAGACTCAAAAGCAATCATGAACATTCACATTCTTGGAAATTCACCAGATATTAAAAAAATATCACAATTTGCAAAAAAAAATAATATGTTCTTAATTGAAGATACATGTGAAGCATTAGGGTCTAAATTTAAATCTAAATATCTCGGAACTTACGGAGATTTTGGTACTTTTTCTTTTTATTATTCACACCAAATAACATCAGGTGAAGGGGGGATGGTAGTATGCAAAACAAAAGAAGATTATGAAATACTTCACACTTTACGCGCTCATGGTTGGGACAGAGGATTGAAAACAAATATTAAAAAAAATAATTTTAATTTTATTAATTCAGGTTTTAATTTACGTCCACTTGATTTAACAGCTTCAATTGGATTAAGTCAGCTCAAAAGATTAAAAAATATGATGAAAATTAGAAAGCAAAACAGAGACATAATAATTAATAGAATTAAATCATCATACAAATGGAAAAATCAATTTTCATTTTTTGAACCAAACGAAGGTCTTAAACCAAGTTGGTTTGGTTTACCAATAATTATTAATCCAGAATATAAAAAATACAAAGATAAATTTATGAGATATTTAAATTCTAAAGGAATTGAGACGAGACCTATTTTAAGTGGAAATTTTTTAAATCAGCCCTCCGCAAAGCTTTATAATTTTCATTTAAATAAAGAAAAATATAGAATTTCACAAGATATAGAGGATAGAGGTTTTTTTATAGGTTTGCCAACTCTGGCAATTTCAAAAACTACTATGCTTTTTTTAGTAGAGAATTTATTAAATATCGAAAATTGTTAATGTTAAAATGTGGCATTACAGGTTCAAAAGGCAATTTAGGAAAAACATTTACAAAAAATAATAAAATATTTAGACTTATTCCATTTAAAGGCGACATAACAAAAAAAAAGGATATTGATAAATGGATTCAAGCAAATCAATTTGATTTAATAATTCATTTTGCAGCTTTAGTGCCCATTAAAAAAGTTACTAAAAACTATAAAAAAGCTTTCAAAACAAATTATATTGGAACAACACACCTTGTAAATTCAATATTAAAATATAATAAAAAATTAAATTGGTTTTTCTTTGCATCGACATCACATGTTTATCCTTTTAAAAATACTCAATCAAAAGAAAGTTACTCACTCAAGCCGATTTCAAAATATGGTAAAACAAAATTATTAGCAGAAAAATATATTATTAAAAAATTCAAAAAAACAAAAATTGTGTATTGTATAGGAAGAATTTTTAGTATTTTTGATAATAGAGGTAAAGATTTTTTCTTAAAGAGTCTAGTGAATAAAATAAATACAAAAGAAGACACAATAACTCTAACAAACATGAATCATTACAGGGATTTTTTGACCACTAAACAAATTTCCAGCGTTATAATTGAATTATTCAAAAAGAGATATAAAGGAACGATTAATATAGGTAGTGGAAAAAAAACCGATCTAAAAAAAATAGCCAGAGTAGTAGCAGACAGATTTAAAAAGAAATTATTATTTAAAAATAATAAAGTAACATGTTCAGTATCATCAAATATAAAATTAAATAAAATGGGTATAAAGTTAAAAAAATTAAATATTTCAAAAGAACTAAATTTTTTAGGTTTATAGAATTTTTAAATTATTTTAGTCACAATATTTATTTAAAAAAAACAATTCGAAGTAATCTCCACTATAAGTTTTACAGTAAGCATTTAAGTCTATGATAGATTTATTTATTATATTTTTTTTCAATTCTAATATTATTATATCAGGTGCATAGTTATTATTTCTTTTAGTGCTAACAAACTTTTTAATCAGTCTTTTTTGTTCAAATCTAGGAATTGCAAATTGATGAGAATAGAAAGGGGAGGATTTTTCCACGAAATCTTTTACGTTTTTATCGAAATCGTTGGAATTTTTAAATGTAAAAAGTGAATTTGCTTGATATTTTTGCCAAAATATTTGCCTAGCATTTTCATTTAAATATCTATAGCCAACTTTTTTATTTGAAATAAAATTTTCAAAATCATTTTTGTTTAATTTTAAAAATTTTAAAGACTCAATTAAATCAATTTCAGTCAAAGCATCGTCTTTTGCTGAAAAAGTTCCGTCAATAATTTTTAAATCTTTAACGTCATTTAGTATTGACCATATTAATACTAAGTTGTTAAAAGTAAGAATATTTGTATCTTCGATTTTTAAATTTTTATTGTATTTAATTTTTAAAATTATCTCATTAATTTCTTTTCTACTTTCGTTTTGTTTAATTTCATTTAAAGTTTTTAAACTTAAATCGAAGTTATAAAACACAATAAGAACCAATATTCCAATTATAGAAAAATTTTTCTTAATATTTATTATTTTTATCTTTGAATTTAAATAAGTGAAAAAAGAAATAACAAAAATAATTAAATATAAAAATGAAGATATCACTACCATGTTATTAAAATGATATAAAAAAGAAATTTTGTTAGAAATTAATATAAAAATAATTGGAGATAGCAACGAAACAATAAATATTATTAAAAAGATTTTGATGATATCATGATTGTTTTTTATAAACTTTGAGTGAAAATAAAAAAGAAAAAAAATAATAGCGTAAAAAAATAAAATTTTTAATCTCGTTAATTTTTCAATATAATGCTTTACTAAAAATAATTTATCCTCAAAATTTATTGAAAAAATACCCATTCTAGAACTGTAAGCTTCACTTGTTCCAATTAGAAAAGTGAGAAAGGGAGTTATAAGAATTACGAACGCAAATAGACTTATAACAATATTTTTATAGTTTTTGATTATTTCTTTAAAAAAATTTTTTTTGTATTTGATTAATAATAAAAAAATATATGAAAATAACTGTATAAAAAAAATGAAAAAAAATGAACTTAATGTTAGGCTCATTATTAAACTCAAAGATAAAAGATATTTTAATTTAAACATTTCATCTCTAAAAGAAATTATGCTAATAAAAATAAAAATAAAAAAATATAATTGTGAGATTAAAGGTCTAGGAAATCTTAAATTATAAAAATTCTGTGTAAACGTATTTACCTCAACTATCCCTAAAAAATTTAGTTGCTCAATTATAATCGGCAAAACAAACATAGTTGAGGCAAAAAAAATTGAATTTATGTTTGAAATTTTAAATTGTCTAAAGATTAAATAAAAAATAAATAAAAAAATAAATATTGATATAAGTTCTAAAATTATAAAGCTTGTAATCCCAATAAATTTGTAAAGTATACTGTGAAAAATTATAGAACCAATTGGGTACAATAATAATTCATTTTGACCAATTGAGGAATTAAAATTCTCGTTAAAATTAAAATCTGCGAATGATTTTACATAATGAAAATACATTGAACTATCTTGGTGGCTAACATTTATTACTTTAAGAACTAAGTCCTCTTGAATAAAATAAATAAATGAAATCAGCCATTTTCCGAGAAAAAATGTGAAAGAAATTAAAATCAAAATTAAAATATTTTTTTCAATTATCTTACTCATGTGTTTAAATAATATTCAGCATAAAAAAATTTATTCTCAAGTATTTTTAAATTAATTTTAGCTTACTCTTATAAGTTGTATATTATATTTTTTCCTTAGTTGGAAATCAGATACTATTACTATAAAAACTACTATTACGACTCAATTAAAATCATGAAATTAACTAAAGAACAAATAGAAGAAATTAAAAATCAGCAAACTCAAAGTAGCACAACAAAAAGAGTTACTGCTCCTGAGCTAGAAAAAATTTTATATGAAGCAATTCCAGCTTTAGATCATGGTTTTGTAAGAGTTGTTGATTATATGGGTGATGACACTTCCATAGTTCAATCAGCTAGAGTGTCATATGGAAAAGGAACAAAGCAGGTTTCAACTGACAAAGGTTTAATTAAATATTTGATGAGGCATTGGCACAGCACTCCATTTGAAATGTGCGAAATTAAATACCACATTAAGCTTCCAATATTTATTGCCAGACAATGGATTAGACACAGAACTGCAAATGTTAATGAATATTCTGCAAGGTATTCAATTCTGGATAAAGAATTTTATTTGCCATCACAAGAAAATTTAGCTGCTCAATCAACTAGTAATAGACAGGGTAGAGGAGATGTATTGGAAGGAAAACAGGCAAAGGAAGTTTTAGAACTTTTAAAAAGTGATGCGGAGAGAACTTATGATAATTATGAGACTATGCTTAATGAAAGATTTGACGGATCAACTATTGACGAAAATAAAAAAGGTTTAGCTAGAGAACTTGCAAGAATGAATTTAACATTAAATACTTATACTCAATGGTATTGGAAAACTGACTTATTAAATTTGATGAATTTTTTAAGATTAAGAGCTGATAGTCATGCTCAATATGAAATTAGAGTTTATGCTGATATAATGTTAGACACAGTAAAAAAATGGGTCCCTACAACTTACGATGCTTTTATGGATTATAGAGTTGGTGGTACCGAGGTTTCTGCAAAAGGAAAATTAATTATTCAAAAATTTATCAAAGGTGAAAATGTGGATGTTGAAAGTTCTGGGCTATCTAAAAGAGAGTGGAATGAATTAATGACTGCTTTTGATCTTAAAGATAAGTTGATTTAATTTTTTCAGCAAAAATTAAATATATTTTAGAAATTTCATGTTCAGGGCTAGCCTCTACAATTGGCTTTCCCTCGTCTCCTGTTTTACCAACTTCAGGATTAATTGGAATTTCACCCAAAAATTCTTTTTGAAATTCCTCTGCAGTTTTTTTTACTCCGCCTTCTCCAAAAATTTTATATTTTTTTCCATCATCACCAATAAAGAAACTCATGTTATCAACTAAACCTAAAATTTTAACTCCAAGTTTGTCAAACATTCTAATTCCTCTCTTAACATCTAAAAGAGCTACTTCTTGAGGAGTACTTACAATTATTGCACCATCCATTTTTATTTCTTGAGAAAAAGTAAGTTGAGTATCACCAGTTCCTGGAGGCATATCAACTATAATAAAATCTAAATCTTTCCAATTTACTTTCTGGGTAAAAGTTTTAATTGCACTTGTTACCATTGGACCACGCCATATCATAGGAGTTTGTTGATCAGCTAAAAAACCAATCGACATACATTGAATGTCATATTTTGTAATTGGATCTAATTTTTGGCCATCACTTTTTGGTTTTTCATTAATATCAAACATTTTAGGAATTGATGGACCATAAATATCTGCATCTAAAAGACCAACTTTGCACCCAATTTTTTTCAAAGCCAAAGCAAGATTCGTTGCAAATGTAGATTTTCCAACACCACCCTTTGCACTAGAGATTGCAATTGTAAACTTAGTTCCAAGAATAGGATTTTTAGTGAATTTTTTAGGCTCTAGCTTACTTTTCATTGCGGCACTAAGTTCAGGTTTTTTATCAGTCATAAAAGTATCATTACTTGTTTTTTGCAATAAAGACACTATATACTTTGGCATATGTCAGACGATTTTAAAGGTCAAAGTCCTTGGGGAGCACCTCCTGGTGGAGGTGGGGGAGGTAATGGATCAGGAAGAGGTCCTACACCACCAAATGTCGACGAATTAATTAGAGATCTTCAAGATAAAATTAAAAAGTTTTTACCTGGAGGAAAAACTTCGGGAGGAAAATCAATAAGTCTAATTTTATTAGTTTTAGTTTTTGTATGGTTAGCGAGCGGACTTTATAGAGTATTACCTGATGAACAAGGTGTTGTATTAAGATTTGGTAAATTTGTAAAAACTACACAGCCTGGTTTAAACTATCATATACCTTTTCCTGTTGAAAATGTTCAAACACCAAAAGTAACTAAAGTTAATAGAATGGATATAGGATTTAGATCTGAAAGAGACAGTGGCTTCTCTACAGGTGGTGGTGTTGCCGATGTTCCACAAGAAAGCTTAATGTTAACTGGAGATGAAAATATTGTAAATATAGACTTCTCAGTATTTTGGGTGATTAAAGATGCTGGTAATTTTTTATTCAAAATTCAAGACCCAGAAGGCACAGTTAAAGCAGCTGCTGAAACTGCAATGAGAGAGGTAATAGCTAAAAGTGATATTCAACCGATCTTAACAGAGGGAAGATCTAAAATTGAGCTTGAAACTCAAGAAATTATTCAAACTATTTTAGATGATTACGAAAGCGGGATTCAAATTACACAAGTTCAAACACAAAAAGCTGACCCACCAGATCAAGTAATTGATGCATTTAGAGATGTACAAGCCGCAAGAGCAGATATGGAAAGATCTAAAAATGAAGCTGAAGCTTATGCAAACGATGTTATTCCAAGAGCCCGAGGGGAAGCACAAAAGATTTTACAAGCAGCAGAAGCATATAAAAAAGAAGTTGTTGCTAAAGCCGAAGGTGAAGCAAGTAGATTTATAGCTATATATAATGAATATAAAAACGCAAAAGCAGTTACTCAAGAAAGAATGTATTTAGAGACTATGGAAAAAGTTTTAGCAGATATTGATAAAGTAATTATAGAAAAAAATGCAGGTTCAGGTGTAGTACCGTACTTACCTTTGCCAGAGTTAAAGAAGAAAGCGACAAATTAGAATGAAAACTGGAAAAATATTAGTTGGATTATTAGTTGCAATTGGAGTTGTAGCTTTTTTATCAGTAATTATAGTTAAAGAAGTTAACCAAGCAATTATTCTTCAGTTTGGTGATCCAAAAAGAATTATAATGAAACCAGGTTTAAACTTTAAAATTCCATTTATTCAGAACGTTGTTTATTTAGATAAAAGAATTCTAAACTTAGATGCTCCGCCAGAAGAGGTTATTGCATCAGACCAGAAAAGATTGATTGTTGATGCATTTGCAAGATTTCAAATTGTAGACCCGCTTAAATTTTATATTTCAGTTGGAAACGAAAGAGTTGCAAGATCAA
Source organism: uncultured Pelagibacteraceae bacterium (assembly GCA_902571425.1). Taxonomy (GTDB): domain Bacteria; phylum Pseudomonadota; class Alphaproteobacteria; order Pelagibacterales; family Pelagibacteraceae; genus Pelagibacter. The sequence goes on from CACGBZ010000006.1 coordinate 63,259, forward strand.
GACTATCAACAATTATTAATTCAAGAATTAGAAATGTATTAGGTCAAGAGGAATTACAAACATTATTATCCAAAGATAGATCTAAGCAAATGGCTTTAATTAAAGAAGGTGTAAACAATGAAGCACAAAATTTTGGTATAAATATTGTAGATGTAAGAATTAAAAGAGCGGACCTACCTCAGGCAAACAGTGATGCAATTTATAGAAGAATGCAGACTGAAAGGGAGAGAGAAGCAAAAGAATTCAGAGCAAAAGGTGCGGAGATGGCTGTCACTATTACATCAACTGCAGATAAAGAAGTTACTGTGATCTTAGCAGATGCCCAAAAGCAATCTGAGATTATGAAAGGAGAAGGTGATGGAGAAAGAAATAAAATATTTGCTGACGCCTTTGGTCAAGATCCAGAGTTTTTTGCTTTCTATAGAGCTATGCAAGCATATGAAAAAGCTCTAATTGGTGGTGAAACTTCTTTAATTTTATCACCTGATAGTGAATTTTTTAAATTTTTTGGAAATATAAAACCCGAAATCCAACAATAATTCTTAAATGCGTGAGCTAGTTATAGCTTTTGGTCTTTTCTTATTTATTGAGGGAATTTTGTACGCCTTATTTCCAGCAAAAATGAAAAGTATGTTGAAAAAATTAGAACTTGTTAAAGATAGTCAGCTTAGATCAAGTGGACTTATATTTGCATTAATAGGTTTTATAATTGTTTATTTTATCAAGAGCCAATATGAATAAGATTAAACTTATATTCTTAACACTAGTTATATCATTCAGTTTTTCATTAAATGTCAACTCTAAACCAGTTCCCGCTTCCTTTGCAGATCTTGCAGAAAAATTAATGCCATCTGTAGTAAATATTTCTACCACAACAACTATAACAACAAATGCTAATCCTTTTCCTTTCCAGTTTCCTCCAGGATCTCCCTTTGAGGATATGTTTAAAGAATTTGGAACACCCCAGGAAAGAAAATCAGCTGCATTAGGTTCTGGGTTCATAATTGATGAGAAAGGAATTGTGGTCACGAATAATCACGTTATACAAGATGCTGACGATATTATTGTTAGAGTAAATGGTGATCAAGAATTTAAGGCAAAGGTTTTGGGTGCTGACCCACTGATGGATATTGCTGTTTTACAATTAGAAACAGATGAAAATTTTATTCCAGTTGCATTTGGCGACTCTGATAAAGCAAGAATTGGAGACTGGGTTTTAGCAATTGGAAATCCATTTGGTTTAGGTGGAACTGTTACAGCTGGAATTATTTCAGCAAGAAATAGATCAATTGGTTTATCAAGATATGAAGATTTTATTCAAACAGATGCATCTATAAATTCTGGTAATTCAGGTGGACCTTTATTTGATATGAATGGAAATGTAATTGGAATAAATACAGCAATTCTTGGACGGAATGGTTCTATTGGAATTGGATTTTCTATACCTTCAAACAGTGCTCAAATTGTAATTAAACAATTAATCAAATTTGGTGAAACAAAAAGAGGATGGTTAGGAGTTAGAATTCAAGATGTAACAAAAGAAATTGCTGAAGTTGAAAAATTAGATAAAGCAAGAGGAGCATTGGTTGCTAGTGTTGCAGAAAATAGTCCTTCAGAAAAAGCAGGAATTCAGGCTGGTGATATTATTTTAGAATTTAATGGAGAAAAAATAAATCAAATGAAAGAACTTCCAGCAATTGTTGCACGTACAGAAGTTGGAAAAAGAGTTGAGGTTAAAATTTGGAGGGACAAAAAAGAAATTGTAAAAAATGTTATTTTAGGAAGATTAGAAACTTCAGATGATTTTAAAATAAGCAAAAGTCAAGAAACTCAAGAACAAAATAATGAAGAAATAATTGAAAGTTTAAGAATTGCAGTAAGACCACTGACTAAAGAAGATATTAAAAATAGAAATTTACCAAACCAAACTACAGGACTTGTTATTACTAAAATTGCAAACAACAGTCCTATAGCAAATTCAATAGAGCTTAACAGTATTATTATTGAAGCTCAGAAGAAAAAAATCAGATCAGCAGATGACTTAAGAAATATTGCTAAAGAAGTTTTAAATTCTAATCAAAAGACACTTTTATTCGCAATTTATAATAACCAAAATCAACGAAGATATATTGCGGTTAAGCTAGACTAGTCATGGATTTAAAATCCAAGATTATATTAATCTCAGGTCCAACAGCTTCAGGAAAATCAAGTTTTGCAATTAAAATTGCAAAAAAAGTTAATGGAGAAATTATTAATGCAGATAGCATGCAAGTTTATAGGCAGCTTAAAATTTTATCGGCTAGACCAGATCCAAAAAAATACCAGAAAATAAAACATCATTTATATGGTTTTCATAATGTTACAAAAAACTTCTCTACAGGTGATTGGCTTAGGCTAGTAATTAAAAAAATTAAAGAAGTTCAAAAAAGAAAAAAAACTCCGATTCTTGTTGGAGGTACAGGCTTATACTTTAAAGCTTTAACTGATGGTTTAGTTAAAATACCCAATATTTCATTAAAATTAAGAACACAAATTAGAGATTTACAAAAAACACTTGGACAAAAGAAGTTTTATGAAAAACTTTTAAAATTAGATCCATCATCAATAGGAAAAATAAACCCTACAGACACTCAAAGATCTATCAGAGCTTATGAAGTAAAAAAGTTTACAAAAAAATCTTTACATGAATGGTTTAAAAACACAAAATCAAACTTTACAGAAGATGATTTTTTAAAAGTTTATATTGATTACCCTAGACAAGAATTAATTGAACGCATCAATCTAAGAACATTTAAGATGATAGAAAATGGAGCAATAAAAGAGGTAAAAGGTTTTATAAAGCTAAGGGTTAGAAAAGATAAAAGCGCTAACAAAGCCATTGGAGTTAATGAAATTAGAGAATATTTAAAAAAACAAAAAGATTTGAATGATATTAAAGAAAAAATAGCCATAAAAACTAGACAATACGCCAAAAGGCAAAGTACTTGGGCTAGAGGCAATATGATGAATTGGATGAAACTAAAGCCAGAAGACATAAATAATTTTTTGAAAAAAATTTAAAATTTTCATTCTTAAACTTGACCAATGAGTACAACTTCAGCTAGATTGCCTAATGCCAAAATTATTAACTGGAGCAGAAATTGTTTTTAAGTGTCTTGAAGATCAAAAGGTAGAACATATCTTTGGTTATCCAGGTGGCGCAGTGTTACCAATTTATGATGAATTAAAAAATCATCCTTCTATAAAACATATTTTAGTTAGACACGAGCAAGGTGCTGGTCATGCAGCCGAAGGGTATGCTAGATCATCAGGAAAACCAGGTGTAGTTTTAGTTACATCAGGTCCTGGAGCCACTAATGTTGTTACGGCTTTAACCGATGCTTATATGGATTCAGTTCCTTTGGTTTGCATTTCTGGTCAAGTTCCAACACATTTAATTGGAACAGATGCTTTTCAAGAATGTGATACAACAGGTATCACAAGACCCTGTACTAAACATAATTGGCTAGTTAAAGATATAAACGATCTTTCTAAAGTTATGCATGAAGCTTTTAAAGTTGCAACAACAGGAAGACCTGGACCAGTTTTAATTGATATTCCAAAAGATATTCAGTTTGCAAAAACAAAATATAAAAAACCAAATAAAGAAAAAAAACTAAATGGAAAATCTCATAATAAATTTTCCCAAGATCAAATTGATGAATTGGTAAAATTACTAAGCCAGTCTAAAAAACCAATCATCTATAGTGGTGGAGGAGTAATTAATTCAGGTCCAAAAGCAAGTCAGGCTCTAAGAGAATTTGTTGACATAACTGGTTTTCCTATAACTTCTACACTTCAAGGTTTAGGTGCGTATCCTGGAGAAGATAATCAATTTTTAGGGATGCTCGGGATGCATGGTAGCTATGAAGCAAACAATGCTATGCATGATTGTGATCTTTTAATTAACATCGGCGCAAGGTTTGATGATCGTATTACTGGAAAAATTGATGAGTTTTCACCAAATTCAAAAAAGGTTCATATTGATATAGATCCATCATCAATTAATAAGATTATCAAAGTGGATCTTGCAATAGTTGGAGACGTTACGAGTGTTATTAATAAAATTAATAGAACTATTTCTAAAAGAAAAAATGGTCATACCAAGTCAAATAAATCAAATATAGCTAAGTGGTGGGAACAAATTGAAAAATGGAGAGAAAAAGACTCTCTTAATTTTATAAATAGTGATGAAAGCATAAAACCTCAACATGCTGTTCAAAGACTTTATGAATTAACCAAGAATAAAGACACATATGTTACTACCGAGGTTGGACAACATCAAATGTGGGCTGCGCAGCATTATAAATTTAATAAACCAAACAGATGGATGACATCTGGTGGTTTAGGAACTATGGGGTATGGATTGCCCGCAGCAGTTGGTGTTCAAATTGCCCATCCTGAAAAATTAGTAATTGATATTGCTGGAGAAGCTTCGGTTTTAATGACTATGCAAGAAATGTCTACTGCAGTGCAATATAATCTTCCAATAAAAATATTTATTTTAAATAATCAATATATGGGAATGGTAAGACAATGGCAGGAATTACTGCATGAAAAAAATTACTCTGAAAGTTACTCAGAAGCATTACCAGATTTTATGAAAATGGCAGAAGCTTATGGATGCAAAGGAATTAAAGCAGACAATCCGGCTGGGCTTGATGATAAGATCCAAGAAATGATTGAGTATGATGGGCCTGTTATATTTGATTGTCATGTGGATCCTAACGAGAATTGCTTCCCAATGATACCATCTGGAAAACCTCATAACCAAATGATCTTAGGTCCAAATGATCAAGAGGAAAATAAAATTAAAGGAAAAGGCAAAGCCTTAGTATAATCAAAATGGCTAAATCCAAATCAGCTTATAGCGTACCTACAAAGAAACAAAAACCAGATACTTACATTTTTGTTGTTTGGGTAGATAATGAGGCTGGTGTTTTGGCAAGAGTTGTTGGTTTATTTTCAGGTCGAGGTTACAATATTGAATCATTGGCAGTTGCTGAGGTTGATGCAGTTAAAAATATTTCAAGAATAACAATTGTTACTACTGGGACACCTCAAGTAATTGATCAAATAAGACTTCAATTAACTAAATTAGTGCCAGTCCATAAAGTTGCTGAATTTAAAAGAGAAGATAAGGACGTAATATTTAAGGAAATGGCTTTATTTAAAGTAGTAGGCAAAAGAAATAAAATTGAAAAATGCTTAAATGCTTGTAAAAAATTTAATCCCGTAATATTAGATGAAACAAAATCTTCAGCAGTAATTCAAATAACTGCTCTAAGAAGAGAAATTGATGTAATGAATAAAAAATTAAAGCCTTTGGGACTTATAAGTACTTCTAGAACAGGGGCAGTAGCTATGACCAGAGGTGCTAAAATATTTAATTAATTTAATAGGAGAGAAGATATGAAAATGTTTTATGAAAAAGATGCAGATGTAAATCTGATTAAGAGTAAAAAAGTTGCGATTTTCGGTTATGGAAGCCAAGGTCATGCTCATGCATTAAATTTAAAAGATAGTGGAGTGAAAGATATTGTTGTCGCCTTGAGAGAAGGTTCGTCGAGCGCAGCAAAAGCAGAGTCAAAAGGTTTAAAAGTAATGAATTTGTCTGATGCTGCAGAGTGGGCTGATGTAGTAATGATACTTACACCAGATGAGCTGCAAGCAGAAATTTATAAAAATCATATTGAACAAAGAGTAAGAGAGGGAACAAGTATTGCCTTTGCTCATGGGTTAAATGTTCATTATGATTTAATAAAAGCAAGAAAAGATCTAGATGTTTTTATGGTTGCTCCCAAAGGACCTGGTCACTTAGTTAGAAGCGAATATGAAAAAGGAGGTGGAGTGCCTTGTTTATTTGCTGTTCATCAAGATGGTTCAGGAAAGGCAAGAGACTTAGCTTTATCTTATGCTTCAGCAGTTGGTGGAGGAAGATCAGGAATTATTGAAACTACATTCAAAGACGAAGTTGAAACAGATTTATTTGGTGAACAAACAGTACTATGTGGAGGTTTAGTTGAGCTAATTAAAAATGGTTATGAAACTTTAGTTGAAGCTGGATATGAACCAGAGATGGCATATTTTGAGACAGTTCATGAAGTTAAATTAATTGTTGATTTAATTTATGAGGGCGGAATTGCGAATATGAATTATTCGATTTCTAATACGGCTGAATATGGTGAATATCAATCAGGACCAAGAGTAGTTAATAAAGAGGAAACCAAGAAAAGGATGAAAGAAGTTTTGGCTGAAATTCAATCTGGAAAATTCACAAAAGAGTGGATGGATGAATGTAAAAATGGTCAAAAGAATTTTCTTGCTACAAGAGCAAAATTAGCTGAGCATCCAGTTGAAAAAGTAGGTGCAGAATTAAGAGCTATGATGCCTTGGATTGGTAAGAAAAAATTAGTCGATAGTGATAAAAGTTAAATTTTATCAGTAAATTATTGCTACTATAATTCAATTATTTCACTTATACTTTTTTATATAAATTTAAAAAACGAGGGGAATATGAAGACTAAAAATATAGTAAGAATACTATTGTCATTAGTTCTAGTATTTGGATTTTCTTCAGCGTGGGCACAAACAATTAAATGGTCTATGCAAGGAGACAGTTTAACACTAGATCCACATGCACAAAACGAAGGTCCAACTACTCAAGTTTCAAGACAAGTTTATGAGGCTTTAGTTCAAAGAGGTTTGGATATGAAAATAGGTCCTGCTTTAGCAACAAAATGGAGAACCACTGATCCAAATAATTGGATATTTGATTTGAGGAAAGATGCAAAGTTTTCTGACGGTACTGGAATGACATCTGCAGATGTTGTCTTTAGTATTTTAAGAGCTAAACAAAGAACATCTGATTTCAAAGAATACATCAGTACAATTTCTGATGTTACAGCGATCGGAGATTATTCAGTTAAGATTACGACTAGCAAACCAAATCCGATCCTTTTAAACCAATTATCAAATATTTTCATCATGTCTAAAGCTTGGTCAGAGAAAAATTTTGCTATGGCACCACAAAATTGGGATGCAGGGCAAGAAACATTTTCAGCTACAAATGCTTTAGGAACTGGACCTTTTAAAATTACTTTAAGAGAGCCAAATACTAAAACTGTGTTCAAAAGAAATAAACACTGGTGGGGTGAGATGAAAGATAATAAAGTAACTCAAATTCAATTACTTCCAATTAAAAATGCAGCAACTAGAGTTGCAGCATTGTTATCTGGAGAAATTGATATAGTTACTGATGCTCCTGTTCAAGACTTAAAAAGAATTGGTTCTTCTTCAGGTCACAAAGTTGAAAGTACAGCACAAATGCGTACAATTTTCTTAGGAATGGATCAAGCAGCTGACAAGTTGAGAACTGGAAATACTGGTGATAATCCATTTAAGAAAAAAGAAGTAAGGCAAGCACTTTATCAATCAATTGATATTGAAGCGATTAAGAAAAAAGTTATGAGAGGTTTAAGTGAACCAGCAGGTATTATAACTTTCCCTGGTGTAAATGGTTACACAGCGGATCTTGATAAAAGATTACCTTATGATGTTGATGCTGCAAAAAAACTTTTAGCTAGCGCTGGATATCCTAATGGTTTTGATGTTGAGTTAAGATGCCCAAATGACAGATATGTGAACGATGAAGCAATTTGTACAGCTGTTGTTGGAATGTTAGGTAAAATTGGTGTCAACGTGAACTTGTTTGCTCAAACTAAAAGTAAACACTTCAAAGAGCTAAAAGATAATCAGGGTGATTTCTATATGCTTGGCTGGGGTGTTCCTACACTAGATAGTCATTATGTATTTCATTACTTATATGAGTCAGGTGCTAGTTGGAACAAAGTTAACTTTAGTAACGCTGACGTAGATGCTGCTATCAGAGTCATGGAAGGTGAAGTTGATTTAGATAAAAGAAATGCGGCGATAGCAAAAGCTTGGAAAATTGTAAAAGATGATATTTCTTATCTTCCTTTACACCACCAAGTAATTTCTTGGGCATCTAAAAGCAATGTTAATGTTCCTATCAGACCAAATAATGAACCGTTATTCAGAACTGCTAGTTTTAACTAATTAAAAATTATTACAAGCCCTTTAAATTTTTAAAGGGCTTGTAAGTTTAAACCTTCATAAATTGATAAAATATTTTTTTAAAAGGCTGTTTCAATCTGCTTTGGTGATGTTGGTTGTCGCCTTTGTATCTTTCTCATTATTTAATTTTGTTGGAGATCCAATCAATAACATGGTTGGGGAAGAAACTTCTGATGAGGAAAGAGCAGAATTAAGAGAAACATTAGGTTTAATGGATCCAATTCATGTTCAATTTTCAAGATTTATAGTTAATGCTTCTAAGGGTGAGTTTGGAATTTCATATCAATTAAGAAGACCTGTTTCAGAATTAATAGTTGAAAGATTGCCTGCAACTATTGAACTTGTGGTTATTTCAGCACTAATTGCACTTGTAACTGGCACCTTGTTAGGAGTTTATACAGGCATAAATCGAAAAGGTTTTTTAAGTGATTTTGTCTTAGCCATCTCATTGTTAGGAGTTTCACTCCCCACATTTGTAATTGGTATATTATTTATATATTTGTTTGCAGTAATCTTAGGAATTTTACCTTCTTTTGGAAGAGGAGAAGTTGTTGATTTAGGTTTTTGGACCACAGGTTTTTTAACAGTTTCAGGACTTAAAGCAATTATACTTCCTTCAGTAACATTAAGTCTTTTTCAAATGACTTATATTATCAGACTTGTGCGAGCAGAGATGATGGAAATATTACAAACAGATTATATTAAATTTGCACGTGCACGAGGTATTAGTGAAAATAGTATTAAATACAAACATGCATTAAAAAATGGATTGATACCTGTAATAACTATAGCAGGAATAAATATCGGAACTCTTATTGCGTTTTCAATTATTACTGAAACTGTTTTTCAATGGCCTGGTATGGGCTTCTTATTTATTCAAGCAGTACAGTTCGTCGATATTCCTATCATGTCAGCTTATTTGGTTTTTATAGCTTTTGTTTTTGTAATGATAAATTTTATAGTTGATATTCTTTATTATTTTATTGATCCAAGAATAAGAGTTAAAGGAGATGTTGCAAGTGGATAATAGAACTCTAAGTAGCTGGGAAAGAATTAAAGATAGTGATGTTTACCATAGCTTTATTAAATCTCCTACTGCAATTGTATCATCTACTATTTTGTTTATAATTTTTTTCTGCTCTTTCTTTGTTGAGCTGATAACACCTTACAATCCTTTTGACCCATCCTCTCTCTCACTGATGGATGCATTCACACCACCATCATGGACAGAAGATGGTCTTGCTAAATTTATTTTAGGTACTGATGGACAAGGAAGAGATATGCTTTCAACAATTTTGTATGGATGTAGGATTTCTTTAATTGTAGGTTTTTCTGCGATAATTTTTAGTTTAATCCTTGGTGTTGGATTGGGATTAACGGCTGGATTTTTTGGGGGAAAATATGAAATGATAGTAATGAGGTTAACCGATGTTCAGTTAACAGTACCAAGTATTTTGATGGCATTATTGGTTGATGGTATAGCAAGAGGATTAATCTCAAGAGAAATGCACGATGAAATGGCAATTTATGTTTTAATATTTGCAATCGGTATTTCAGAGTGGCCACAATTTGCAAGAGTTTCAAGAGCTGCAACTTTGGTGGAAAAAAATAAAGATTATGTTTCAGCATCAACAATAATTGGGGTTTCAAATATAATTATTATGTTTAAACATATTTTACCAAATATTTTAAGACCGGTGTTAGTAATTGGAACTATTGGTTTAGCTCTTGCTATTTTAGCTGAGTCTACTTTAAGCTTTTTAGGAGTTGGTGTACCTCCAACAACACCTTCTTTAGGGACATTGATAAGACTTGGGAATGACTTTTTATTTTCAGGAGAATGGTGGATAACTTTTTTTCCAGCAATTTTCTTAGTTATTTTAGCATTTTCAATAAATTTATTAGGGGATTGGATGAGGGATACTTTAAATCCAAAATTAAAAAAATGACATTTTTAAAAATAAATAATCTTAGTGTTGATTATCAAATGAGAAAAGAAACTGTTTACGCTGCTAAGAATGTAAATATTGAGGTTAATAAAGGAGAAATTTTAGGATTAGTTGGAGAGTCTGGATCAGGAAAAAGTACTGTAGGTAATGCTATAATAAATTTAATTGATGAACCAGGTAAGGTTTCTAGTGGCTCGGTTATTTTAGGCGATCTTAATATTTATGAAAATTCTGAAAGTATTGTTAAATATAGGGGAAATAAAATTGGATTGATATTTCAAGATCCTCAAACCTCACTTAACCCAATTCTTACAGTGGGTGAACAATTAATCGAAACAATTCAAACTCATCTTAAATTAAGCAAAGAAGAAGCAAAAAATAAATCTATAAATTTATTAAAAGAGGTTGGTATAAAAGATGCAGAGGCAAGATTTGATAATTATCCTCACCAATTCTCAGGTGGAATGAGACAGCGAGTAGTAATTTCTTTAGCTCTATGTTGTGAGCCAGAATTGTTAATTGCAGATGAACCAACAACAGCACTAGATGTATCGATTCAGTCTCAGATTTTAGAACTTATTAAAAAATTAACAAAAGAAAGAAATCTTGCGGTTATCTTAATTACTCATGACATGGGAGTTATAGCTGAAACAGCAGATCGTGTAGCAGTTATGAAAAGTGGTAATTTAGTTGAAATCGGTGAAACTAAAAAAATATTAACCAATCCACAAGAAAATTATACCAAAAGTTTAGTGAGCTCAGTTCCACCAACTAACAAAAAAATTTCAAGATTTGTAATAGTTGAAAAAGAAAACAATAATAAAAAAAAAAATAATGTTAAGATATTAAATAGATGGTCAAAAAAAGAAATTATAAGTCAAGATTTAGTTCAGATAAAAAATTTGAGCAAAAGTTTTGATGATAATTTTTTTACAGAAAATTCTAAAAATTCTGTGAAGGCTGTTAATGATGTTTCATTTGAGATAAAAGAAGGCGAATCTTTCGGCCTAGTTGGAGAAAGTGGGAGTGGGAAATCTACAATTGCTAAAATGATTGTAAATTTATTTAAATC
>CACGBZ010000007.1 GCA_902571425.1 uncultured Pelagibacteraceae bacterium
AAAAAGGGTGGAATTAAATTCCACCCTTTTTAATTTAATTTAAATAACGATTATTTAAAATCGTTAGCGTTTTCTTTTGTTACTAATTGTGTTCCAGTATCAATGTTTGGATCAATACTTCCACCATTAGCTAACTCAAGAGCATACTTAACGCCATAAGCACCCATATTGTAAGAAAATTGAGCAATTGTTGCTGTCATTTCTCCTTTTAGGATACTTGTAGCTGCGTCTGGAGTAGCATCAAATCCTACAACTACAACATCATTCATGTCCGCATCTTTAAGAGCTTGCATAGCACCTAACCCCATATTGTCGTTAGAAGCAAAGATCGCTTTGATATTAGGGTTTTTCAAAATTATAGATTCTGTTACAGATCTACCTTTTGCTGTATCCCATTCTGCAGTTTGCGTAGCTACTATGTTTAAACCACAATTTTTAAATCCTTTAATAGCACCGTCTCTTCTAAGCAAAGCAGTAGACTGAGACTCTATACCAGTTAAAATTGCAACATCAGAACCTTTTGGAGTTTTATCACAAATAAATTTTGCAGCTAACTCTGCACCATTCATATTATTAGTTCCAATAAATGTTACACCCTCATTTATTCCTTTGGTATCAACAAATACAACAGGTACACCACTTTTAATAGCATCGTCAACAATTGGTGCAAAAGCATTTGGGTCTCCAGGTGCTAGTGCTAGAGCATCAACACCTTTTGCAAGTTGGTCCTCAACTTGATTTATTTGTGCCTGAACATCACCTTCTTGTGGAGGTGCAATTAAAATTAATTTAACTCCTAATTTTTTAGCTTCTTCCTCAGCACCTTTTGTTACAGATGCCCAGAAAGGATTTCCAGATCCAGGACCTTTGATACTAAATAAGATTTTTTTACCATGTCCATCAGCAAAAGAAACTGAACCTAAACTAATTGATAAAAATATTGCTGTAAAAAAAACAACAATTTTTTTTGTTAAGTTTTTCATTTATTATTTCCCCTATTGTTATTTAAATAAACTAAATTAAATAAAAATTTTTGAAAAAATTCAACTGTTTAAAAAGTCAAAACAACTTTTGCGTGTAAAGTATTTGTAATTATTTTCTTGTTCCTAAATCTCTTCTCAAAACATCTATATAGACGGCTATTACAATAATTGATCCGATTAAAACCTGCTGCCAAAATGAACTTACATCCATTAAGTTAAGACCATTTCTTAAAATCCCCATTATCATAACACCAGCAAAAACTCCTAGGACCGTTCCTCTTCCACCAAAAAAACTTGCTCCACCTATAATACATGCTGCAATAGCATCTAATTCGGATTGTAAACCTGCATTTGGATAACCGGAGTCAGTTCTTCCTGCTAAAATTAATGCACCAATACCAGACAAGAAACCACAAAGAGAGTAGACTATTATTAAAATTTTATTTACATTTATACCAGATGCTCTAGCAGCACTTGGATTACCACCTATTGCATAAATCCACTTTCCAGTTCTACTGTGATTGAGGAAAAACCAAAAAATAATATAAACAATTGCAATTAAAACTAAACTAACAGGAAGATACTGTGACTTCTCTAATCCAAGCCATTGTAGATCAATTCTACCATGTCCCAGATATCTAACTTCGTCTGTAAATCCACTTATTGGTGTTCCACCTGAAATTAAATTACCTGTTCCTCTAAATATATATAATGTTCCCAATGTCATTATAAATGGATGGGGCATTCTCAATAGAGTAATTCCAGCTCCATTAAACAAACCACACAAAAATCCAGCTATTAAAGGAGTTATAACAACTATAAACCATGGAGCTCCTGCTTTAGCTACAATTGCTAAAACCATCAATGACAACATCATTATTGAGCCAACAGAAAGATCTATTCCTGCGGTCACGATTACCATAAAGACACCCAACGCCAACATTGATTGCCAAGAGATTTGTTTGAAAACGTTGGTTACATTTCTCCATGATAAGAAGACATCTGGCTGCAAAATGTGCATTACCAGGATCATAAGGACAAGCAATAAAAGAATGCCATACCTTTCAATGTAGGGCATTAATTTTAAATATAGACTATCTTTTTTATTATCTTTTTCTTCCATTTTTATTTTTTACCCATAATCCATCCAATAACTTCATCTCTTGAGGTACTTGAAAGCTCAGACTCTGCAAAATTTGTACCCTGAAATAGCGCCATCACTCGATCACAAACTGAAAAGATGTCATCCATTCTATGACTTATAACTATTACACCAACACCTGTTTTTTTTAAGCTATTGATTAAATCTAAAACTTTTCCAACCTCTTTGATTGCTAAAGCTGCAGTTGGTTCATCCATGATTACAACTTTTGCATTAAATGCAGTTGACCTAGCAATTGCTACTGCTTGTCTCTGGCCACCAGAAAGCTCTTCTACTTTTTGATCGGCACTCTTTACATTTATTTTAAGTTTTCCTAGATGAGCATTCGTCAATTCTTTTATTTTGTTAAAATCTAAAAATTTTAAAAAACCAATATTTTTGGTCGGTTCTCTTCCTAAAAATATATTCTCCCCAATTGGAAGATTTCCAGCTAAAGCCAGATCTTGATAGACCATTTCTAACCCAAGATTTTGTGAATCCTTTGGGCTTTCTAAAATTTCCTCTTTTCCTTGAAAATATAAAGAACCAGAACTTGGTTTGTATAAGCCAGATAAAACTTTCATTAATGTAGATTTTCCAGCACCATTATCCCCAACTACGCCTAAACACTCTCCTGCATGCACTTTCAAATTTACATTTTCAAGTGCTGTTATTGTTCCAAAATATTTTGTTATCCCTTTTGCCTCAAGCAGTAGTTCATTTGAAGTTGACATAAATAATGAAGTTATAAAAATATCAGTTAATTGCAACAGGTTTTGATGCTAATAAACCTACAGTTTTGCTTTGAGCCTTTTTACAAAATTTAGGTTGTAAATTTTTAGACATCAAGGCCATATCTTTTAAAACAATATTTCCCATATCAAAAAAGGCTTTTTCTAAAGCACCTGCTCTATGTGCTGAAAATAAAATATTTTTTACTTTTCTTATTGGGTCATTTTTTCTCACAGGCTCTTCTGGAAAAACGTCAGTTGCCACAAAGATATCACCTTTTTTAACTCTTTTTATTAAATCTTTAAAATTAACTACTGCAGCTCTACTCATTAATATAAATAATGAATTTGATTTCATTTTATTTAATAACTTTTTATCAATTAAATTTTTATTCTTTGAAGTTACAGCAGCTAAAACATAAATAATTTCACAAGTCTTAAACATTTGATTTAAGTTAACTGGATTAAATCCATAACTTTTAATCATCTTCTTAGATAACCAAGGATCATAAACATTTATATCTTTAGTAAACGGAAGCAACATTGGATACAAAGATTTTGCTAAATCACCAAAACCTAGCAATCCAATTTTTTTTCCTGTTAACATTGAGGCTTTTAAATTACTTTCTAATCCATATTTTTCTCTTTTTTTTAAAAAATCAAAATGCGCATTATGTATATTTCTTAGTAAAGAAATCGTCATTCCTAAAGCAATTTCTGCGACAGGTTTTGAAAATACTGGTGAAGTCGCAATTACATGAATTCCTTTTTTATCACAATAATTATAATCAACATTATTCATAAAATTACTTTCAACATTTATTATTGCTTTTAATTTTTTTGCTTTAGATAAAAGATTTCTATCTAAATCAGGTTGGCCCATGATATAGGTAACTTTCTCTATATGGTCTTCATAAAATTTTTTTTTATTTTTATTGGGTGCTATTAAAACTTTATATTTTGTTTTTAATTCTCTAAGTTTTTTTTTTGTAAAAATAAGATTTAATGTTCTTGGAAAAGGATCAGATATAACAATTGGTTTTTTCATAAATTTCAATTCATGACGATTAATTCATTATTTTTTTTATTTCCTCTAAAGTAAATGGGCTTGGTTTTTTACAAGTTGTTTTTATCTCTTGAGGAATTCCAGTTTGTGAAGCTCTCATTGTTGAGTCTATTATATCTAAAACATGAAGAGATAAATCACCATTACATCTATGCTCTAAATTATTTTCAATTGCATAGGCCATTTCTGACAAACCAGCTCCTCTATAATTTGCATTAGTAGGTGATTCATTTGCTCTAGAGCTTTGACTTTTAATATTAATTTTTCCTAAAGGCATCATGTCTGTTTTATGCTCTCCCCAATTACCTCCAGCAGTAACTGAAACAAAAGCAGATCCTCCAAACATGTTTGGATCTGGAACAATTATTGATCCTTTGTTTCCATAAAGCTCAATATGATTTCTTTGATGAGCAACAACATCAAATGATAAAGTAATTTGAATAATGCAACCATTTTCAAATTGTATAGTTGCCAAATAAGTTGTAGGTGTTTCAACTTTAAATTTTTGACCTTTTTTTGGACCAATTCCAATTTCTCTTTCCTCAAACACTTTTGTACACCTTCCTTGAACTTGTTTTGCTGGTCCAATTAAATTTACTAATGCTGTTAAGTAGTATGGGCCCATATCAATTACAGGTCCTCCTTCATTTTCTGCAAACCAACTTTCTGGATTTGGGTGGTAAGATTGAATCCCTGGATATGCAAAAATAGCGTTTCCTAATTTAATGTCACCAATTACCCCATTATCAATCAACTCTCTAGTTTTTTGAATTCCTCCTCCTAAAAATGTATCTGGAGCATTTCCTATATAAAGATTTTTTTCTTTTGCTAATTCAACTAGTTTTTTTCCATCCTCAAAATTAACCGCGATTGGTTTTTCAGCATATGCATGTTTTCCATTTTCAAGTGCCTTTTTAGAAACTTCGTAATGTGCTCCTGGTATCGTAAGGTTTAAAATAATTTCGATTTCTTTGTCTTGTAAAAGTTCTTCTACGGTTACAGCTTCGATATTGTAGTGAATTGAACACTTTTTTGCTGCTTCCATATTTATATCTGCACACTTAACTATTCTAATATTATTAAAATACTCTTGGGCTCTAAAGTAAGTTTCTGAAATATGTCCACATCCAATAAGACCAACTTTAAAAATTTTATTCATAAAGGTTTAGACACCTTGTCTTTGTTTGCCTTTTCCTTCTTTATGTAATTTTAAAGCATCTTTATTTTCTTCTGTGGTCGGAATTTCTAGTGTTGGGCTGTCCCAGAAAGCAGATCCCTCAATCCATTTGTAAGCATGAGTTTTGATTGAGATAACGTAAGTAACATCTGATTTTTTTGCCCTTTTAAATGCTTCTTCAAGTTCAGAAATAGAATTTACATGTTCTGATTTAGCGCCCATACTTTCAGCATGTTTAGCAAAATCAACATCAACCAAACCTGGTGTTTTAGAACTTTTCAATAAATTGTTATATTCCTTTCCACCCTTAAATAATTGAAGACGGTTAATTACTGCAAAACCTCCATTATCACAAATAATTATAATTAATTTATTTTTAGTAATTACTGATGAGTATATATCTGTATTGTTTAACAAATAAGAACCATCACCCACAAAAGAAATTACATCTTTTTCAGGATTTGCCATTTTAATACCTAGAGCACCTGAAATTTCATAGCTCATACAACTAAACCCCCACTCCGTTTCGTGAGTATTAAGTTCTCTAGGTCTCCATACCTGCGCAACTTCTCCGACTAAACCTCCTGCTGCTGTAACAGCAATATCTGTTGGATCTGAATTTCTATAAATTGCACCAACTGCTTGAACATAACTTGGAATTTCCTGGTTTGTTGGGGCGCTCTCTTTATCTATATGCTTATCCCATTCCTGTAATTCTTTTTGAGATTTATTATTCCATTCATCTTCTGCTTTCCAATTTCCAAGTGCCAAAGAAAGTTCGTCTAAAGAAACTTTGGCATCCCCTACAACAGCTTGAGCTAAATGTTTATTTGCATCGAATCTAGAAACATTAATTGAAACCAGTTTAAAATTTTCGTTTTCGAAATTTGCCCAAGAGCCTGTAGTAAAATCTGCTAATTTTGTTCCAATAGCTATTGCGAGATCAGTTTCTTTTGCAAGATTGTTTGTATTTTTTCCTCCTAACCCTCCTATTTGGCCCGCATAATGTGAATGATCCTTTTTAATTGTGGAATAACCCATTACAGTTTGTGTGACTGGTATATTATGTTTGATTGCAAATTTACTTAAATTTTCCATGGCATCAGAGTAAAAAACTCCTCCACCAGAAATTATAATTGGTTTTTTTGAATTTTTAATTTTTTCTGCTGCTTCTTTTATTTGAAAATCATCAGGTCTTGGTCTTCTAATTGTGTGAACTCTTTCTTGAAAAAATTCAACAGGATAATCAAAGACTTGTCCTTGAATATCTTGACTTAAAGCAATACACGCTGGACCACAATCAGCTGGGTCTAACATCATTTGAACTGCAGATGGAAATGATTGTATAATTTGTTCCGGTCTTGTTATTCTATCAAAATATCTTGTTACTGGTTTAAATGCATCATTTGCTGTAATTCCTGGATTGTTAAAATGTTCTACTTGTTGAAGAACTGGATCTGGCATTCTATTTGCATACGTATCACCTGGTAAAAATAAAATTGGCAATCTATTACTCATTGCTACTGCTGCAGCTGTTACCATATTAGTTGCACCTGGTCCAACAGATGATGTGGCTACAAAAATTTGTTGTCTCCTCTTTGCCCTAGAATAACCAATGCCTGTTAGAGCCATATTCTGCTCATGATGACCTCTGTATGTAGGTAATTCTTTTTGGTTTTCTTCCAAAGCTTGTCCTAAGCAAGCTACATTCCCATGACCAAAAATTCCAAATACTCCTGGAAATAGAGGTTCTTTTTTACCATTTATTAATATTTTTTGAGCAATTAAATATTTAACAATAGCATGTGCACAGGTGAGTGTAATTTTTTTCATCAATTAAGTTTAACTTTGATTGAGTATAATGTTTATATATAATTAATTATAAAATAAAAAACCTAATTAAGTAAACTTAAATATAAATTCTATGTACGAAAAATTTGGACAATTCATTGATGGCAAATGGCAGCAAGCTGAAAAAAAAGAAACTTACGATGTAATCAATCCTGCAACAGAAGAAGTGATAGGAAAAGCCTCAAAAGCTTCATCTATTGAAGTTCAGAAAGCCTTAAAGTCTGCTGAAAAAGGTTTGGAAATTTGGAAAAATACTCCACCTTGGCAAAGAGCTTATGTATTAAGAAAAATTGCTGATCTAATGAGAGAAAAAAAAGATGTACTTGCTAAATGGTTAACTCTTGAAGTGGGAAAGCCGCTTGCTGAAGCTGTTGGTGAAGTTGGTGGTGGTGCTGATATTTTTGAATGGAATGCTGAAGAAACAAAAAGAATTTATGGTCAAACGCAGCAAAGTAGATTTCCAGATACAAGAGTCCATGTTTATTATCAACCTGTTGGAGTGGTCGCTGCTTTAGTTCCTTGGAACTTTCCAATAGTTTTAGCTTCAAGAAAAATTTCCACTTCTTTAGCCGCCGGTTGTTCTGTTATATGTAAACCAGATGTAATTACACCTGGAGCTGTTATGGAATTAGTAAATATTTGTAAAGAAGCTGGTGTACCAGATGGTGTAGTAAATCTTTTATCTGGTGATCCTGCAGAAGTATCAAACGAATTAATGGAGTCAGATATAATTAAAAAAGTTTCAGTCACTGGCTCAACAAGAGTTGGTAAAATAATTTTAAAAAAGGCTGCTGACAAAGTTCAACGGGTAACAATGGAACTTAGTGGACATTCTCCTTTTATAGTTTGTGAGGACGTAGATATGAATAAAGTTGCTGATATAGCAATAACTGGAAAATTTCGAAATAATGGTCAAGTCTGTATTTCTCCAAATAGATTTTATATCCAAGAGAACAGAAAAGAAGAGTTTGTTAATGCTTTTATAGAAAGAGCAAAAAAATTAAAAATTGGGAATGGTATGGATGAAGGTGTTGATTTAGGACCTTTAACTACCGCTAAGAGATTAGAGGAAATTGAAAAGTTAGTTGAAACAACTAAAAAAGAAGGAGCTAAAGTATTGATGGGTGGTCAAAGACCTTCAGATTTTAATAAGGGCTATTATTATGAACCAACTGTATTTGATGATGTTAAAGATAATTTTACAATAATGAAAGAAGAACCTTTTGGTCCACTAGTTCCAATATTAACTTTTAAAACCTTTGATGAGGTAATTGAAAGAGCAAATGATAACGACTTAGGTTTATGCAGTTACCTATATACAAATTCTATGGATAAAGCTCATATTGGATCTGAAAAACTAGAGTCTGGTTGTGTTGCAGTTAATACTGGAGTTGTAGCTATTGCTGAAGCACCTTTTGGAGGAATAAAACAAACCGGTTATGGTCGTGAAGGTGGATCTGGTGCTATCAAAGATTATCTAAATGTGAAATATACTCACATGGGCTTAAAAATCTAAAAATGAGAAAAAATAAAGTTAAAGAAATGATGAAAGCGGGGAAACCTGTTATCAATGGTTGGCTTCAAATACCTAGTACTGTTTCAGCAGAAGTAATGGCTCACCAAGGATGGGATTCGCTGACAATTGATATGCAGCATGGTTTAGTTGATTACACTAATGCACTTCCAATGCTTCAAACAATTTCAACAACAGATGTAACTCCTTTGGCTAGAGTAAACTGGAATGAACCAGGTCAAATAATGAAAATTCTAGATGCGGGTTGTTATGGAATTATATGTCCAATGGTAAGTAATAAAGAAGAAGCAGAAAGATTTGTTCAAGCCTGCATGTACCCTCCTAATGGTTATAGAAGTTTTGGTCCTGTTAGGGGGTTAATCTATGGTGGCTCAGATTATGCAAAACATGCAAATGACGAAATGCTTAAACTAGCAATGATAGAAACAAAAGAATCTTTAGAAAAGCTAGATGAAATTATGTCAACACCTGGTGTTGATGGAATTTATATTGGACCAGCTGATTTAAGTTTAGCAATAGGTGAAGAGCCTGGCTTTGATAGAGCAGAAAATACTAAGGCTTATTCGGAAATACAAAGAATATTAGAGCACGCAAAGAAGAACAATATATTTGCAGGTATTCATAATGGTACACCTGATTATGCACAAAAAATGATTGATAAAGGTTTTAATTTTGTAACTATTGGAGCTGATCAGAGAGCTCTAAGTGCTGGCGCAAAAGCGGTTGTAGAAAAAATGAAAGGTTCTTCGAAAAAAGAAGACTCAAAAGCCTATTAATCAAGTTGATTTATAAATTCTTCAAATTTTTTTTTTTCTAAATTTGAAGATTGTTTCTTTCCTGGAAATTTTCCATTCATTGAATCTTTTTTAAAAGCCTTAAGAGCTTTTACTCTTTCTTGTTTTATCTCATTTCTAAGTTTCAATAAATTTCCATACGCTTTTGAATGTCTTGGGGGATTTTCTGTATCACCACAAATATCTTGCATAAATAAATACATTACATCAGCGTTTTTACCTGAACCTAATGAAACAGTAACTATATCTGTACGCTTTGAAATTTCTCCCATTACATTTTCAGGTATTACTTCACACTCAGCCGAAAAAGCACCTGCATCTTCTAATCTTTTAAACTTTTGAAAAAGTTCGTAGGCTTCATCAGAAGTTTTACCCACTGCTCTTAATCCACCAATCCAAGTAGATTTTCTTGGAACTAAACCTAAATGCCCCATCACCGGAACATCTTCCTTTGCTAACATTTCAACTACGTCCATACTTCTTGGTGTCATAACTGCATCTGCACCATTCTCTAATGCTTTAAAAGCTCCACGCATAATATCCTCTGCAGTTACAAACTCATTTAAAACTAATGCAGCTGTTAAAAATAAATTTTTTGAACCTTCTCTTACAGGAATTACATTTTTTGCATTTGATATAATCATATCAAATCCCGCCTTTTCAGCTGCTTCGGCTTCTTCAATATTATTCGCTGTAACTTGTGTAAATTTTCTTTTTCCTTTTGCTGCTTTTAAATCCCCAACAGTCAAAGTTCGTTTTGCCGGTTGAGCAGACCAAGTATAGATATTCTTCATTATTTAACACCTTTATAAAGAATATCTCTCCTATCAATAAATTCCTCAAAGGTTTTAATTGTAATTACTGAAGGTAAAATAAAAATAGATCTTTTGTCTCTCTCGTTTCTAATAATTCTAAAGTAACCTTTTTTAATTGCTGTATCGATATAAACATTTGAGGTTAAATATGATTTCTCGATCACTTTAAGTAATTGATTTTTAGTAATAGATTTATTTTTATAATAAGCAAGCATAACCATGTGCAACATTATCCAATGTTGTGGAGTTAAGGAGAACCAATTTAATAATTCATTGGCTAACCTTCCTTCAAAATCGCCAAGTGATATTTCTGCTAATTGAATTCTTTTTTGAGTAAGTTTTGGTATTTTTTTTTGTTCTTCAAAGTGCTTAGGATACTTGAACTGTCTTTTCATTTAAATAAATTTAAACTCATTGAGTTTTCTATTCAATACTATTTTTACTTAATAGCTCTTTATAAATGTTATTTACTCTATGTACCTCTGTTGCAATATTAAAATAACCTTCATATTCTATTTCTTCAGGTGTTACGTCAAAATGATAATGTCCTGCATCTCTATCATGTTCATAAGAATGAAAATGAGTATGTTCACCAGACTCTCTTAGATTTAATTCTCCTCCAGTTGGATCACCAGTCCAAAGAACAGTATAACATTGTAATTTTGGTCCAACAGGTTCATAAAATTGAAGAAAATCTTTTACACATTTCATTTGTTTTGGATCATAATACTCATGCTTAATATCATTATAATCAGGTTGCACGTGCGATCTTATTTTTCCATTTAGAACTCTAAAAACGCCAGCAAGAGACATATGTTCATTATTTTTAATTTTTAAATTTTTTGATAAAGAAGATCTAATTGCTTGAGGTAAAGAACCCTGATCCCCACTTCTACCTTTTATTTTTATTTTAATTACTTTTCCTTTTTTACCGTCTGTATAATAAATATTTCCAAGTCCACCATGTTTTTTTGCAGAATATTTTTCAACAATACATTTTTTGTCTGGACTTACTCTTGCTATAATTGATTTAGATTCATCGGTAATTAAATTTTCATTGATAACTAATTCTCCACAGTGACCATCTAAACAAGACATTGCACCAGATCCAGCACCTAAAGCATAAGATTTTTCAGAATTAATCATTTTAGATATTTCTTGATAGTCAAACTCTGCACCAATAAATTTTGGATCATGCATATAAGGCTCTCCACCAACGTCTATTATTTTTTGATTTCCACTTATTCCTTCTGATGGGCAATCCCAATCTCTTAGATTTGGGCAATCTACCACTTCTACTTCAACGTTTTTGAAATTTTCAGACAATCCTTTTCTTAATGCACCAGAAATATCTTCTAATGAATAATCTTTAAAAGTTCCTTTTTCTATTTTTAATTGCATGATGTGAACAAGCTATAATTTATTTTGCATAATGTCTATAGATAATATATATAATTTCTATACATAAATAATTTTAAATTAGGTAACGATGATTAATAAAGATTTGAAAGTAGCTGTACTTGGTGCAGGAGCAATGGGTTGCTTGTTTGGTGGTTTGCTTGCCGAAAAAGGTTTGAATGTAATTTTAATTGATGTTTGGAAAGAACATGTAGATGCAATTAATAAAGATGGTTTAAAAATGGATGGACATGGCGGTGATCGAGTAATCAAAGTTAAAGCCACTTCAGATCCATCATCGTTAGATAAAGTAGATGCAGTAATTGTTATGTGTAAAGCTACAGCTTTAGAGCCTGCATTAAATAGTATTAAAAATATAATAGGAGACAAAACAGTATTCATGTCTTTTCAAAATGGTATTGGTCATGAAGCAATTATTCAAAGTATTGTGGGTAATGAAAAAGTAATTGGTGGGACAACTACCCAAGCTTCAAATATTTTGGGACCAGGACATATAATGAATCATGGCTCTTTACCATCTTGGATTGGTGAGTACGAGGGTGGAATTACTGATCGTATTAAAGAAATAGCTAATACTTTTACAGTACATAATCTTGAAATGATTGCAGCAGAAGATGTAAAGAAAAGAAAATGGATGAAGCTTTTTGCTTTAACAGCAATTGGTCCATTGTCTGCAATTTTTGATCTACATCACACAGACTTATATGTTAACAACAAAGCAAACGAAGTATCTCGAGGTTTAGGTAAAGAAATAATATTAGAGACGAGAGAAGTGGCTCTTGCTGATGGTGTAAATGTTTCTGAAGATGAATGTCTATTCATGTTCAATAAAATTGTAGACTCAATGCAAACTAACAAATCGTCTATGGCTTTTGATGTTCAGTATAAGAGGAAGACTGAAATAGACTTTATTAGTGGCGCAGTTTCAAAAATAGGTAAAAAACATGGCATTAAAACACCTTTAAACGATCTGATGTACAAAATGATTAAAGTGAAAGAAGGAATGTACAGCTAAATGCTCAGTACAAATAAATTAAAAAAGATTAAAAGTAATTTTCCTGTTTTAGTTGGACACAATGTTGTTTCAAAAAATATCTGTAATTTATTAATTGAAGAAATAAGTAGCTCAAAATCATTTGATGATATGATTATGGGGGGTCGAAGCAGGATTAACAAAGGTTCTAAAAATTTTAATTCATATATTAAAAATTCAGTTAACTCTGCAAAACTTTTTAAGCTTTTTAACAGTAAGTCTTTTTATAAAAAAATTGAAAATCTTTTTACAAAAAATTTTAAGGATGGTTCATGGGTAAATTCACACAAACCAAAATCTTTTAATCCTAAAAAGTTCACTATTAAAGAAAAATTAAATTCTAGTGAATTAAAAAAAATGCTGGGTAACAATTATACTGATCCTAAAGTAAATTTAGATATAGACTTTTCTGTATCAAAAGGAGGATATAGATTAAGACCTCATAGGGATGATATAACTAGATTATATAATTTCTTAATTTATTTAACAGACATACCAAAAAAAAATGGTGGTTCTCTTACTATCTATAAAAAAAAAGCAAAAAAAAATTTAAGAAAAAGTTTTAGAAGATTTCCTAAAATAAGTGAGCTTGAAATAGTAAAATCTTTTACTCCCAAAAAAGGAACTGTTGTTTTTTTTCAATCTACTCCAAATTCCTATCATGGAGTTAAGCGGTTTATTGAGAAAAAATGCCCTAAACGTTTTTTCATTTATGGTAGTTACGCGTTAAATAAACCTGTTATATGGAATTACAAAGGTGTCTCATATTATCCTCACATAATTAGCACTAAAAAAAGAATGTTAACCTCTTTTCATGATGCGAACTATTTAACCACAGCACCAAAACATTGAAATTGTCTAAATGATAAAATAAATTTCAGTTATGACAAATAGTCTTCAAAAAAAACTATACGAGAACGGTTATCTAATCGTCAAAAATGTACTTAACTTTAACACAGATTTAAAACCAATTCTTAATGATATGGAATTTGTAATGGACTGTCTTATCCAAAAATATGCAAAAAAAAGAGAGGTCAAAAAAATTCTTAACTTAGATTTTAAAAAAAAATATTCATATATTTCAAAACTTAATATTTATGATCTTGATCAATATTTTAATACAAGATTACCAAGAGATCATGTAAAGCGAGATAGCGATTATTTTGCAACCCAATCATTGTGGAATTTAATTACTAATAAAAAAATTTTGGATGTTGTAGAAAAAATTTTGGGTAAAGAAATAATGTCTAACCCTGTTCAAAATACTAGAATTAAACAACCTGAAAAAAAATTACCAAAAGGATCAATTCATGATGGTCTAAGTGGAAGAACGCCTTGGCATCAGGATGCAGCTGTATTAAATACAAGAGGACAAAAATTAACTGACATGGTTACTGTATGGATTCCTTTTACTAAAACTACCAAAAAAAATGGATGTATGATTACTGTTAAAAAGATCAATAAAATGGGATTACTAAATCACATATCAGGATACAGAGGACAAGTAGAATTAAAAAATAGTGAATTATTAGATGATATGAAGCATATTTATTTAGAAGCGAACATTGGTGATGTTATACTTCTGCACAAACATTCAATACACTGCTCTTTGCCAAATAGATCAGATGATTTTAGAATAAGTGCTGATCTAAGATATAATGTTGCTGGACAACCATCTGGAAGAGAGCCTCTTCCCAATTTTTATGTTAGAAGTAAAAATAAAAAAAATCTTAAAATTAAAAATTTCAAACAATGGTTATCTCTTTGGGAAAGAGCAAAGGAAAAATGTATTCCGAGAAAATATGCTTTTAAATATCCATTACCTACATTTAAAACAAATAGAAGAGACTTATCAAAATTAATTTAATTTTAATTATTAAACTGAGTCCATTTACTGTTATTTTTACTAGAATTTAAAACAGTCTCTATAAACTTCATCCCTTCAACACCATCATAAATAGTTGGGTAACAGTCATCTAGCTCGTTATATTTTTCATTGTTTATTTGAGCATTTAATCTTTTGGAAACATCGGTATAAATATTTGCAAAACCTTCCAAATATCCCTCGGGATGACCTGGTGGAATTCTTGTAACGTCATTAGCTTCTTTGTTTGCGCTACCGCTACCTCTTGTTATTTTTTCAGTGGGTTTTCCAAATTTTGTAAAATATAAATAATTTGGATCTTCTTGTTTCCACTCTAAACCACCATTTTCACCATACACTCTTATTTTGAGATTGTTTTCATTACCAACTGCAACTTGACTAGACCATATTGCCCCTTTTGCACCGCCTTTAAATCTAAGCATGATTTGTGCGTTATCATCTAGTTTTCGACCTTTCACAAAAGTATGAATGTCAGCTGATAACTCATCCAATTCTAACTCAGTTATAAATCTAATAAGATTAAATGCGTGAGTACCTATATCTCCTATACAACCTCCTACTCCAGATCTTTGAGGATCAGTTCTCCATTCAGCTTGTTTTAAACCAGTATCTTCAGCTTTAGTAGTTAACCAATCTTGAGGGTATTCTGCTTGAATAACTCTTATTTTTCCAAGATCACCTTCTTTAACCATGGATCTTGCGTGTCTTACCATTGGATATCCAGTATAATTATGTGTTAGAGCAAAAATTATCTTTTTATTTTCTATGATATCTTTAAGTGAGTTTGCTTCTTCACTTGAAAAAGCAAGAGGCTTATCACAAATAATATGAATACCTTTTTCTGCAAAAATTTTTGCTACTGGCACATGAAGATGATTAGGAGTTACGATAGAAACAACATCTATCCCATCTGAAAGACTAGACTCTTTTTCTGCCATTTCTTGATAAGTTTCATAGATACGTTCTTTTGACAATCCAAGTTTTCTTCCAGTTTCTTTTGAGTTGTCAAAATTAGATGAAAAACATCCTGCTACTAATTCGTAATGACCATCAAGTCTCAAGGCTATTCTGTGAACACCTCCAATAAAAGCGCCTTCTCCTCCGCCGACCATTCCAATACGTATTTTTCTTTGCACTAATTTATACCAAGCATTTTTTTATTAGCTTCAAAATCAGCACCACTTCCTGCAAAATCATCAAATGCTTTTTCTGTAGTATTGATTATGTGATTTTTAATAAATTCAGCTCCTTCTCTTGCTCCATCCTCTGGATGTTTAAGACAACACTCCCATTCTAGAACTGCCCAACCATCATAACCATAAGTAGTAAACTTTGAAAAGATTGATTTAAAATCTACCTGTCCATCGCCAAGAGATCTAAATCGACCTGCTCTGTTAACCCATGATTGGAAGCCACCGTACACTCCTTGTTTTCCAGTAGGATTTAACTCTGCATCTTTAACATGAAACATTTTTATTTTTTCATGATAAATATCTATATGAGCCAAGTAATCTAAATTTTGTAAAACATAATGACTCGGATCATAAAGCATATTACATCTTTTGTGATTGCCAACTTTTTCTAAAAACATTTCAAATGTAATACCATCGTGAAGATCCTCGCCAGGATGTATCTCATAACAAAGATCAACTCCATTTTGATCAAATTGATCAAGAATTGGTTTCCATCGATTAGAAAGTTCATTAAATGCGTTTTCAATTAGTCCTTCAGGTCTTTGTGGCCAAGGATATACATATGGCCAAGCTAGTGCTCCAGAAAAAGTAACATGCCTATCTAGTCCAAGATTTTTTGAGGCCTTAGCTGCCATCATCAATTGATTTACAGCCCACTCTTGTCTTGCTTTTGGATTTCCTCTAACTTCAGGAGCGGCAAATCCATCAAATGCTGTGTCGTATGCTGGATGTACTGCAACCAATTGTCCTTGAAGATGTGTTGATAGCTCAGTGATCTCGAGATTATGTTTTTTTGTTATACCTTTAATTTCATCACAATAATCTTTACTTTCAGAAGCTTTCTTTAGATCTATTAATCTACCATCCCAACTTGGAATTTGTACACCTTTGTAACCTAAAGAAGATGCCCACTTACAAATGCTATCTAAAGAATTAAACGGTGCATCTTCACCTACAAATTGTGCTAGGAAAATTGCAGGACCTTTTATATTGTTCATAATCCCTCCCTCTCTTTAAGTTTATCAACAATTAATTTTATATAAAAAAAATACTAGCAGCCACAACTCATCTTGGATAGACTATTCTTAAGAAAAATAAACTAAGAGGAGATAAAATGAAAAAAATAATGATTTTATTGTTTGTTTCTCTATTTTCGTTCTCTGTAAATTCAAATGCTAAATCTATAACATTAGGATGGGCCGCTTGGGACCCAGCTAATGCATTACAAGAATTAACTAAAGAATTTACTGCAGAAACTGGAATAGAAGTTAATTTTGAGTTTGTGCCTTGGCCAAATTTTGCCGACCGTATGTTAAATGAGCTTAACAACAAAGGTAAAACATTTGACCTTTTAATTGGTGACTCTCAGTGGATTGGTGCTGGAGCTGTTTATGGGCATTACGTAAAATTAAATGACTTCTTTGATAAAGAGGGAATTTCAATGAGTGATTTCTCACCAGCTACTGTTTATGCCTACTCAACTTGGCCTAAAGGTAGTGAAAACTATTATGCATTACCTGCTATGGGAGATGCATTAGCTTGGGCTTACAGAAAAGACTGGTTTGATAGACCAGAACTTAAATCTGAGTTCAAAAAGAAACACGGTTATGATCTAGGGGTTCCTGCAAACTGGAATCAATTACATGATATGTGTAAGTTCTTCCAAGGAAGAGAAATTGATGGTCAAAAAAGATATGGGGCTGCAATTAACACAGAGCGTGGATCAGAAGGTATAACAATGGGTGTTACAGCTGCTATGTATGCATGGGGTATGGAATATGAAAATCCTAACAAGCCATACGATATGGAAGGATATTTTAATTCACCACAAGCTGTAGAAGCAGTTGAGTTTTATAGAAAGTTATATGAAGACTGCGCACCTCCAGGACACTCTGATGCTTACATGGTTGCAAACTTAGATGCTTACAAATCAGGACAAGTTGCATTCCAAATGAATTGGTATGCTTTTTGGCCGGGTGTTTCTAAAGAAGACAGTGATGGAAGAGTTAGTGGATTCTTTGCAAATCCAAAACAAAATGTTGCAGCTGCAACATTAGGTGGACAAGGGATATCTGTTGTTAAATACTCAGACAAACAGGATCTTGCTCTTGAATACATCAAGTGGTTTGCAAGACCAGATGTACAACAAAAATGGTGGGATCTAGGTGGATATTCATGTCATAATGATGTTTTGAATTCACCATCATTTCCAACATCAACTGTTTATGCACAAGGATTCTTGGACTCAATGGGAATTGTCAAAGATTTTTGGCAAGAACCAACTTTCGTAGAGTTAATGCTTCCTATGCAAGAAGCAATTCATGACTATGTTGTTAATGGAAAAGGAACTGCTAAAGAAGCTCTAGATAAAATTATCGCAGAGTGGGTTGAAGTATTCGAAGCAGACGGAAAACTTTAACATTAATACTTAAAAAAATTAAAAATTAGGGGGGGTTATGCCTCCCCTTTTTTTATAAAAAATTCATATGAGCGTAAAAAAAAAATTCAAAGGACTTTCAGACAAAGCTGTGGGTTGGCTTTTTATTGGACCAACTGTACTTCTGCTACTGGCTATAAATATTTATCCATTGGTCTATGCAATCAAAATGTCTTTTACAAATTTTTACGCAAATAAAATTGGAAGAGAACCTCAATTTGTTGGTTTAAAAAATTATATTAAAGTTCTTAACAAAGAAGCCATATGGGAAAAAATGCAAGTTACAGCAAGCTTTATGTTTTGGACTTTATTACTTCAAGCAATTATAGGTTTGGGTTTAGCTTTGCTTCTAAACAGGAAATTTAAAGGTAATGAACTACTAACCACATTAATTGTTTTGCCCATGATGTTATCACCTGCAGTTGTAGGTGTGTTTTGGACTTATCTTTATAATCCTCAAGTAGGTCTGTTCAATTACGTGGTTAATTTTTTCTATGATTTAGGAAGCTTTGATATGATTGGTTCAAGTACACTTGCACCGTGGGCTATTGTCATTGTTGATACATGGATGTGGACACCATTTACAATGTTAATTTGCTTAGCAGGTCTAAGATCTGTTCCAAATTATTTATACGAAGCTGCAGAGGTTGATAGAGCAAGTAAATGGCAGCAATTTATATATATTACTTTGCCTTCCGTATTACCGTTTTTATTATTAGCTCTGCTTTTTAGAGGGATTGAGAATTTCAAAATGTTTGACATGGTTGTTGAACTCACCTCTGGTGGTCCTGGCTCTGCTACAGAGCTTGCTTCAATTAACTTAAAAAGAGAAGCGTTTGAAAAATGGAAAACAGGTTACAGCTCAGCATTTGCTGTTATTCTTTTTGTTACCATATTTGGTTTCGGAAATGTCTACGTAAAAGTAATGAATAAAATAAAGGAACGCTGATGGATACTTCTAGATCATATTTGGAACCTTCGTCTTTTTCAAAAAAAATGGCCGCTGCTATTATCATAGTTTACGCTGTAATTACTTTGATACCAATATCTTGGATGGTAATGACAAGTTTTAAAAATGTTGATAGTGCTATTTCATATCCACCTGAAGTTTTGTTTGAACCATCACTAGAGGGATATGTTAACTTATTTACTAATAGGTCAAGACAATCACAAGAATATCTTGATTCATTGCCTGCCCCAGAAAATTGGTATGAAGAACTAGTTAGAAGCAGAGAGATGGTTATAACAGGACCATCTAAATTTCTAGGTAGATACTCAAACTCTATGATAATTGGATTTGGCTCAACTTTTGCATCCGTATTTTTAGGAGCGTTGGCTGCATATGCATTTTCAAGGTTTAGGGTTCCATTAAAAGATGATTTATTATTTTTTATTCTCTCTACCAGGATGTTTCCCCCGATAGCAGTGGCTGTTCCTATATTTATCATGTACAGAAAATTAGGTCTTGGAGATACTCACCTTGGAATGATCATATTATATACCGTTGTAAACTTAAGTTTAGCAGTATGGTTATTGAAAGGGTTTATGGATGAAATTCCCAAAGAATATGAAGAAGCAGCTATGATCGATGGATATTCTAGACTTCAAGCTTTCTTTAAAGTTGTTCTTCCACAAGCAATGACTGGCATAGCCGCAACTGCAATCTTTTGTATGATTTTTTCATGGAATGAATACGCTTTTGCTGTTTTGCTAACTCAATTCAATGCACAAACAGCTCCACCATTTATTCCTACAATCATTGGTGAAGGTGGTCTTGATTGGCCAGCAATTGGTGCAGGAACAACTTTATTTCTATTACCTGTTATGATTTTTACAATAATTTTAAGAAAACATCTTTTAAGAGGTATTACCTTTGGAGCAGTAAGAAAATAATGCAAGAAGAAAAGTCATTAATGAGAAAAATATTTAGAAGAGTTTACTGGGAAAACTTATCGACGATATTAATTTTAATTGGAGTTTTCATGTTGTTACAACCATTTGCAATGTGGATGTTTACTTATTCTTTTATTGTAATTTTAGTAGGAACTATAGGGTTCATAATCACAAGCCACTTTCCAGATTAATATGTCTCAAATTAAAATAGTAAATTTACAAAAATCATTTGGTGATTTTACTGCAGTTAAGAATTCTAATCTAACGATTAATGATAAAGAGTTCTTTGTTTTACTTGGACCATCTGGTTGTGGAAAGACTACAACACTTCGAATGATTGCAGGATTAGAATTACCTACATCTGGTGAGATATATCTTGGAGATGAAGAGGTTGGGATGTTAAGAGCATCAGAAAGAGATATTGCTTTTGTTTTTCAATTATTTGCCCTCTACCCACACATGAATGTAAGAAACAACTTATCATTTCCTCTCAAAATGCAGGGTTATAAAAAAAGTGATATCAAAAATCGAGTTGAAGAAGCAGCAAAACTTTTAAGAATTGATCACATTTTAAATTCTAACATTTCCTCTCTTTCGGGTGGAGATAGACAACGGGTAGCTTTAGGTAGAGCACTAGTTAGAAGACCAAAAGCATTTTTAATGGACGAGCCATTGGGAACTTTGGATGCTGAATTTAGAGAATTAATGTGTCTAGAATTAAAAAAACTACATTTAGATATTGGAGCAACTACAGTTTATGTAACTCATGATCAGTTAGAAGCAATGTCATTAGCTGACCGAATTGCAGTTATGGATGGTGGTGAAATATTACAAGCTGATGAGCCTAATATTATTTACAATAAACCTAAAACTAAATTTGTAGCCTCATTTATAGGATCTCCAGGTATGAACTTTTTTGAAGTAAATGAAGGAATTTCTAAAGATCAATCATTTGTAAATATCGAAGGCACTAAATTTGATATTCCCAAACAACTTGAGGAGTCAAGAGGAAGTAAAAATTTTTTTGGCATACGTCCAGAAAATTTAACTCTAAATAATAATGAAGGTCTAAAAGGTTCAGTTTTTGGAGTAGAGTATTTAGGATCAAGAAAAATAATTACAGTTAAAACAAGTTTAGGTGAAATTAAAGTTAAAACAGACATTTCTGTTGACGTTAAATTAAATGAAAATGTTCAGGTTAAACCTTCAAATAATAATATTATTATTTTTGACGGTCAGACAGACAAATCTTTAAACAGTGAGTTTATAAAATAATGGCAAAAGTAGAATTAAAAAAATTATTTAAAACTTATAATAAAAAAATTAAAGCTTTGGAGGATATAAATCTTACAATTGAAGATGGTCAATTTTTTGTATTACTTGGTCCTTCTGGTGCTGGAAAAACTACAACACTTAGATGTATAGCTGGTTTAGAAAAAATTGATTCTGGGGATGTATTATTTAATGATGAAAATATAACTCATGATCAACCCGCTTCAAGAGATGTGTCTTTTGTTTTTCAACAATACTCTCTTTATCCTCATTACACTGTTTATGAAAATCTTGCTTTTCCTTTGAGGTCTCCAATGAGAAAACTTCCTGAGGAAGAAATAAAAAATAAAGTAGAGAAAATTGCTGAAATGCTCAAAATTACAAGCAAATTAAAAAATAAAGCAACTGAACTTTCTGGTGGAGAAATGCAGAGGGTAGCTATTGGTAGAGCTCTAGTTCGTGAACCAAATATTTATTTAATGGATGAGCCACTTTCCTCATTAGATGCTAAATTAAGAGAAACTCTTAGAGTTGAATTAAAAAATATTCAATTAAATCTAAATGCTACTATACTGTATGTTACACATGATCAGGCTGAAGCAACAACATTGGCAGATAAAATTGGCGTTTTAAAAGAAGGCAAAATTGTTCAAATTGGAACTCCTGAAGAAATTTATGAAAATCCAAATTCAATTTATGTATCTCAAAGATTAGGTTCACCAAAAATAAATATTTTACCTGGTTCTTTGTTTAAACTAAACAACACAGCAAAAATTGGGCTTAGACCAGAAAATATAGAATTAGGTAATGGACCATACGAAGGAAAAGTTATTTCTACAGAAAATTTAGGATCAGAGACTGTTGTGGCTATTAATTTTCAAGACAATGAAATATTAGCTTCAATTCAAGGTAGCTATAAATCATCAATAAATGAAAAGATTAATTTTGACATTAATACAAATAAAGTTTTAAAATTTGATAAAGGGGATCAAAGAATTTATGAGCGTTAATTTTTTAATTTCTCAAGCAAAAAATATTCAGATAGTCATTGATGAAAATGCAGCAGAAATTGAAGCACTAGATCAAAATATTGGGGACGGAGATCATATATTTAATGTGCAAAGAGGTCTTAAGTTAGTAGTTGAGCTTGAAAATGATATTAAAAACTTACCTTTGCAAAAAGGTTTAAATATGATTGCTATGAAAGTCTTGTCAGGTATTGGTGGCTCTTCTGGAGCTTTGTTTGGAACTTTCTTTATGTCTATGGCTAAAACACCAGATCTAGATGGAAATATAGATTTTAACAAAGCATGTGAAATGGTTATAACAGGAATTAATGCAATGAAGGAAAGAGGAAAAGCGGATGTTGGAGAAAAAACAATGATGGATGTTTTAATTCCAGTATCAGAAAAACTTAATGAATTAAAAAGTGGCAATACAGGTATGAATGAAGGGTTAAGTGAGATAATAAAAATTGCCGAAGATAGAATGTTGGCAACAAAAGACATGCTTGCTACAAAAGGTAGAGCTTCATTTTTAGGAGAGCGTGCGAAAGGTCATATAGATCCAGGGGCTCGTTCATCACAACTTATAATAGATACAATATGCAAATCACTAATTAATAAATAGGAGGAAATATGAAAAAATTTATAAATAATGTTGACGACTTTTTAAAAGAAAGTCTTAATGGATTTGGTAAAGCTCATAGTGATATAATCAGAGTAAATTTTGAGCCAAACTTCATTTCTAGAAAAACAAAAACTAAAGAAGGAAAAGTATCTTTAATTTCTGGTGGAGGTAGTGGACATGAACCAATGCATGGTGGTTTTGTTGGTCATGGAATGCTGGATGCAGCGTGTCCAGGTTTTGTTTTTTCAGCACCTACTCCAGATCAAATGCAAGCAGCTGCTGAAAATGTAGATAGCGGTGCTGGTGTTCTGTTTATAGTTAAAAATTATTCTGGTGATATTATGAATTTTCAAATGGGTGCTGAAATGTATTCAGGTAAAAATGATAGTATCATTACTAATGACGATGTGGCTGTTGAAGACTCTACTTTCACAACTGGTAGAAGAGGTGTGGCTGCAACAGTTTTGGTCGAAAAGATTGTTGGATCACTAGCTGAGAGTGGAGGTTCGATAGAAGAATGTAAAAAACTTGGTGAAAAAGTAAACAAAAACTCTGGAACTATGGGTGTTGCTTTTACTAGTTGCACAGTACCTGCTGCAGGCAAACCAACTTTTGATATTGGAAATGATGAAATGGAATTTGGAGTAGGTATACATGGTGAACCTGGAAGAAAGAGAGAGAAAATTCAACCATCAAAAACAATAGTCAATAATATGTTGGAAGCTATACTTGATGATTTAAAACCACAAAAAAATGAAAAGACGCTTCTATTTATAAACGGTATGGGCGGAACTCCTCTTACTGAATTATATTTAGTATACGATGATGCTTGTGAAATTTTAAAATCCAAAGGAATTGAAATCACAAGAAGTTTAGTTGGTAACTATTGTACATCACTTGAAATGCAAGGAGCATCAATAACACTCTTAAAATGTGATGAGGAAATTTTAAAAAATTGGGATGCACCTGTGCATACTGCAGCTATGCGATGGGGCATGTAAAAAGTAATTTACATTTTTAATTAATTTTCGTATTAGAAAGACCTTATTCAAACTTAAATATGAGTAGTAAAAAAAAAATTTTAATTATTCAGCCTATTCACCCCGCTGGCATAAAATTATTAGAAGGTAATTCTGATTATGAATTTGAAATAGTAGATAATACTGATAACGAATTTTTAAAATCCAAGATAAAGGACTGTGATGGTATTTCTATAAGGACTGCGAAACTTACTGGTGAAGTGATAGAAGGTTCAACTAAATTAAAAATTATTTCAAGACATGGTGTTGGTTATGACAATATAGACTTAGAGAGCACTAAAAAAAATAATATCACTCTTGCGATCACAGCAACTGCAAATGCAGTAGCAGTAGCTGAACATGTAATGTTTATGCTGCTAAATATTTCTAAAAAAGGGAATATGTATGATGAAACAGTTAAAAGCGGCAAATTCAATGATCGAAATAAATTACCCAAAACAGTTGAATTGTGGAATAAAAATATATTGATTGCTGGTTTTGGTCGTATTGGACAAGCTTTAATAAAAAGATGTCATGGATTTGAAATGAAAGTTTTCGTCTATGATCCATTTGTATCAAAAGAAATAATTGAAAAACACGGTGGCATAAAAGTAGATAGTTTAGAAGATGCCACTAAAAGCATGGATGCTATATCCCTTCATGTGCCACTTAATGAAAAAACTAAGAATATTATCAATTATGATTTACTAAAAAATATGAAAAAAAATTGCATTATAATCAATGCTTCAAGAGGTGGAGTTATAAATGAAATTGATCTAGATAAAGCTTTAAATGAAAATTTAATTCTTGGAGCTGGTTTAGATGTTTTTGAAATTGAACCACCTGATCCAAATAATCCTTTACTTAAAAATAATAAAGTATTTTTAAGTCCACACACTGCTGCGTTCACTGAGGAATGTATGACAAGGATGGGAAAAGAAACAATTCAAAATATCATTGATTTTTTTAACGAAAAGCTGGAAAAATCAAAAACTGTTAGATTATAAAATATAAAAATTATTATTTTTTATAAATATTAACTCCACTCTTAGTCAGGGTAGCTGTCAGATAATTATAACCAATTTTTGCGTATTCAAATGGATTGGCTTTGGCAGGATCTTGTTCTGCTTCGACAACTAGCCACCCTGAATAATTATTTTTTTTTAAAATGTCAAATAAAGGCTTATAATCGATGCACCCATCGCCTGGAACTGTGAAAGCTCCCTCTAAAAAAGCTTCTCTAAAGCTAAAATCTCTTTTTAAAGATTTCTCTAATATATTTTTTCTTATATCTTTACAATGAATATGAATTACTCTTTCACCAAAATTTTTTAAAATTTCTAACGAATTTCCTTGTGCAAATAGCATATGACCAGTGTCCAAAGTCAATTTAACAGTATCATCAGTATTTTCTAACAACCTTACTGTATCATCTTGACTTTCTATAACGGTACCCATGTGGTGATGGAAAGCAAGTGGCATTCCTTCGTCCTGAAGATATTTTCCCATTTCTGAAATTTTTTCATAATATTTCTTTGACTCTTCTAAATTCATTTTTGGCCTTGTGGACAATTTTTTATTTGGATCTCCTTGAATTGAACCAGATACTTCTGCAAAAACGATACAGGGTGAATTACAATCTTTAAATAATTTTAATTGAGCTTGAATTATAGATTTTTCTTCATCTACTGTATTTGTTCGTAAATTTGCTCCATACCATCCGGAACAAAGATTTAAATTAAATTTGTTTAAAATCGGAATTAACTCCTCGGATGTTTTAGGAAATTTTCCTCCAGACTCTATTCCTATAAATCCTGCTTGTCTCGCTTCAGATAGACATTGTTCTAATGGTGTTTCACCTCCAAGTTCAGGCATATCATCATTACTCCAGGCTATTGGTGCAACTCCTAATTTTACAGTCATAACTTTATTTATTTTTTATATTAATATTTATTCATAGAATATGGTTTAATTGGCATCAAGAATTTTTTATTTTTTAATAGTACATTGTTTATTTCCAAAATGTACCTTGATTTTAATTTTAATTCTGTTCTATTTTGTTATGCTAAATTTTTCTCTAATAGGTGCAGGTAGAATTGGAAATATGCACGCGAAAATTATAAAAGCACACCCAAAATCTAACTTAAAATATGTTTATGATGTTAATTCTAAATTAGCAAATGATGTAGTTAAATTAACTGGCTGTGTAAAAGCTAAATCCCCAGAGCAAGCAATAAATTCAAAAGATATTGATGCAGTTTTAATAGCGTCAGCTACTCCAACTCATACTAAATTTATAACAACTGCAGCAAAAGCAGGAAAAGCAATATTCTGTGAAAAGCCAATTGATTTGAATATTAAAAAAGTGAATCAATGTGAAAATAATATTAAGAATTATAAAGTGCCAATACAGATTGGATTTAACAGGAGGTTTGACCTAAGTCATGCAAAAGTTCAAAAAGCTTGTTTAAATAAAGAAATTGGTAATTTGGAAATGGTTGTTATAACAAGTCGTGACCCTCAACCTCCGAGTATGGATTATTTAAAAGCTGCAGGAGGATTTTTCAGAGATGCCACAATTCATGATTTCGATTTAACCAGATTTATATTAGGAAATGATCCTGTAGTTCAAATTTCAGCATTTGGCGAAGCTCTGTTTGATAAAAATGCAAAAAAAATTAAAGATCAAGACACTGGAATGTTTATTTTGAAGTCCAAAAAAGGAGTTTTAATTCATATAAATAATTCCAGAAGAGCTGTATATGGATATGATCAAAGGATTGAAATCTTTGGAAGCAAAGGAATGGTAATATCAAATAACCAAGTTCCTAATTCAGTTGAAAAGTTCACAAATAAATCAACAAATATTAAAGATCCAATTCATTTTTTTTTTATGGAAAGATATGAAAAGGCATACAAAGATCAATTTAATGAATTTGTAAAATGTGTATTAAAAAAAACAAATCCCAAAGTTACATTTGACGATGGAAAGAAAGCGTTAATTATTGCAAATGCTGCTTATAAATCTTTGAAAAGTGGGAAAGTTGTTAATATAAAATTTTAACATGAATAGTTTTTCATTAAAAAAAAATAAAATTAAAAATACTGGTGTTGAAGTTACTGAATTAAGCTTTGGTACATCTTCATTAGGAAGTATGCCAGATACTTATGGATATGAAGTATCAGAGGAAAGAGCTTTGGAAACTCTGAGTAGATTTTTTGAAGGTCCAGTAAATATGCTTGATACATCAAGAAATTATGCAATGGGAGAGAGTGAAAAAAGAATTGGGAGTGCTATTAAAAAAATAGGAGGTTGGCCAAAAAATTTTATTTTATCAACTAAAATTGATAGAGATATGAAAACACTTGTTCTAGACAAAAAAAGAACCAGAAAATCTATTGAGGAGAGTTTAAAAACAATGTCAGTGGATAAAGTAGACTTACTTTTTCTCCACGATCCTGAATATGTGAAAGATATTAATGATATTAAAAAAAAGGACGGCGCATTTGACGAATTATTTAAGCTAAAGGAAGAAGGACTGACAAAAGCTGTAGGCTTAGCCATGGGAAAAATAGACATAATGTTTCCGATGATTAAAAATTGGGATTTTGATGTTTTAATAAATCATAATAGGTATACTTTGCTTAACAGAGAAGCTAACGACATGTACGATTATGCTTACAGTAAAAATATAGCTATAATAAATGCCGCTCCCTATGCAGGAGGGGTTTTAGCGAAGGGACCTAGTAATTTCAAAAAAATAACCTACCAAGAAGTTTCTGAAGAAAAATTAGCACCAGCTAGAGAAATTGAGAAAATTTGTAAAAATTATAATATTGAAATTGGAGCGGCAGCATTACAATTTTCAATGAGAGATAAAAGAATAACATCAACTCTCTGTGGTGTAACTAGCGTACAAAGTATTGAAAAAAACCTTGAATGGGCAAATTTAAATATTCCAAATCAATTTTGGGATGAGATACTTAAATTACCATATTCAAGCAGAGATCCTGAGGCTGAGAGAATTTATACACCAGGCTAGTAGCATATTTCATTATTTTTGGATCGACTTAATCTGTTTAATTGTTTTTAATATTAATTTTGAGTATTTCTTCTTTTTACAGCTTGAAATATATATTCCGAAAAAAAAATTTCACTCGTGATATCCTTATATGTCTGGTCATTAATTAATTTTGCATAATTTAACCAATTATTCATAATCAAGATATCTCCTAAACAAACACCAGACAAGCTTCTACTAAAAAATTTTTTTCTTTTTTTACTTCCATTAAAAATTTCTTCATCAATCAATTCTTCTTTATTTTTCCATTCTTTATTGTAATTCACCTTGCTCAAATTATTAATATCTTTATAACCAGGAAAAGCTAAATCAAATTCTGTACATCCTCTTTTTATTGATAAATTAAAATTCTTCTCGATTAATTTAGTCATATAGGGCTCTAAAATATCAATAATTTTTTGCGCTTCTTCTACTGACTCACAATAAACAAGACCTTTATAGGTTCCTGGTATACCCGGTCTTAACTCGATAAATGACTTTCTAATATTATCATTAGGGAAATTAATTTGATCAAATATAAAATAAAGTTTCAACAATTGAACCACAGTTGTTAAATTAATTTGAACTTTGATACAACCAAAGCAATATTTTGGTATTATTTTGAATTTGTTAAATGCCTTATGATGTCGATCACAATTTAGATTAAACCCATTTCTTCTGTGAATTTGTGAATCAAAAAAAGATAAATTTTTTAAGTTTTTCTTTAATATTTGATTACACTTTATTAAATAATCATTCAATTCTCTTGGTGAAATTTTATTTAATATAGAAATTTTAATATCAATATTTTTAATATCTTGATTAGCTCTAATGATTGAATTGCTTTCATGAATTTTTGGATTAAAAAAATTCATTAAGTGAATTAAATTGTTTTGGGCTTGTAAATGATCTGAATTAAATTTTAAGGCGTTCACATAATTTTTGACTGCTTGATCATACTTTCCTAAATCATCATAATGAGTTGCTAAATTGTTATAAGCATTTGAATAGTCTTTTTTTATTTCTATTGCTTTATTATAATTTTCTACAGCTTTATCTTCTTTACCTAAATGACTGTAAGCAATCCCTATATTGTTATATGCCTCAACAAATTTATCATCACAATCAATAGCTTGTTGAAATACTTGAAGAGAATTCTCCCAATTTTCTAAACTTAAATTTATAAGCCCATTTAAGTTAAACAAAAAAGGTACATTTTTTTCTTTTTTTAAAAGTTTGTTAGACAATATTAATGCATCATCAAATTTTTTTTGTTTATAAAGATGTATTATTTCGTCAATTTCTGATTTATCTAAATTGTTGATTTTTAAATTCATATTATAAAATTATATATTTTATAATTATTTAATAAATCTAGCATTAGTTGAACATATACATTTAACATAACATAACAAATATGTAATTTTCTCATTGATGTTTTTTTTCTTATAATGTTAAATTTAAGTAAAGGAGGAACTATGGCTAAATTTATAGTAATGGGCAATTACACGGCTCAAGCTTTTAAAGGATTTATAGGTAATCCAGATCAAGACAGAGCTGCAGCGGCCACCGCTTTATCAGAAGCAGTGGGAGGTAAAATGGAATCTTTTATGATCACAAGAGGAGCTTACGATTTTGTAGGAGTTGTGAGTGGTAGTATTGGATTTGAAGGCGCAGCTGCAGTTAAGCTAGCAGTTGAAGCTTCTGGAGCTATAACTAATTTCACCATATTAGAGGAAATGGATATGGGTAAAGCTGCCGGCATGGCATCAAAAGCTATGGCTAATTATAAACCAGCAGGTTAAAGCTAGATTTTAAGTTAATTCTATCATGATTAATTTTATTAATTATGATAGCTTTAACTTAAATGAAAAAGTTAAGAGATAGTTTTGGTAGAACTTTTCCATATATAAGACTTTCGATTACTGATGTATGTAATTTTAAGTGTGGATATTGTTTACCTAATGGTTATCAAATTGATAAGAGCGATAACAGAAAATTTCTTCACTTAGAGGAGATTAGACGTCTAGCAAAAGTATTTTCAAAATTGGGCGTATGCAAAATAAGACTTACTGGAGGTGAACCAACGGTAAGAAAAGATTTTTTTGATATAATCAAGATCTTAAAAAATGATGCTGGTATAAAAAAAGTTGTAATTACCACAAACGGTTATCATTTAGATAAAAAAGCAAAACTGTTAGTAGATAGTGGCATAAACGGCATTAATATTAGCATTGATAGTCTAGATAGAAATACATTCAAAAATGTTACAGGTCATGATCGATTACCAGAGATTTTAAAAGGAATTAATATCTTACAAGATTTAAATTTTGAAAATATTAAGATCAATGCGGTTCTTTTAAATGGAATAAATGCATCAGTCAAAGATTTTGAGTCTTGGGGAGAATTTATAAAAAAGAACAAATTAGATTTTCGATATATAGAGTTAATGCAAACAGGTGATAACCTAGATTATTTTAAAAAATACCATGTATCTTCAAAAATCTTCAAAGAATACTTAAATAAAAATAATTGGATTTATCAAACCTTAGGTAAAGATGCTGGGCCATCACTAAATTATATCAATCCAGAATATAAAGGGAAATTTGGGATCATAGCACCCTACTCTAAAGATTTTTGCAGAAGCTGTAATAGATTAAGAATTACATCAAGAGGAGATCTTAGATTGTGCCTATTTGGAAATACTGGAATAAGTATAAGACATTTATTACAAAAAGATGATCAAATTGATAAACTACAAGATCTTATAATGGGTCAAATGAAATTTAAAAAAGAATCTCATCATTTGGAACTTGGTGAAACTGGTTTAATTAAAAATTTATCTACAACAGGTGGCTAATGTCAAAATTAAAAATTATAAATCAAGAAGAGCTTAAAGATTGGGCAAAAGAAATATTTCAAAAAAATTCTTTCAATATGGTTGATGTTTCTTCAAAAAAAGAAACTTTTAGAAGAGCACTTGCGTCAGGTAAAATTTATGTTGGAAAAGAGGTTTTTGATCTAATTAAAAATAAGAAGATGCCTAAAGGAGATCCCATTACTTTAGCTGAAGTATCAGCTGTATTGGGCGTAAAAAAAACAAGTGAACTTATTCCTCTTTGTCACCCGCTTCCAATTGACCATACGGCCACTAAAATAATTATGAATGAATTAGACAGTTCATTAGAAGTGTTTTGCGTAGTTTCTGCAGTAGCAAAAACAGGTGTTGAAATGGAAGCTATAATGGGTGTTAACTCTGCCTTAATCACAATTTATGATTTAAGCAAAATAGTAAATCCACATCTTAAAATTGATAACGTAAAATTATTAATTAAAGAAGGTGGAAAAAGTGGATTATGGAAAAACCCTGATGGTCTCCCAGATTTTTTAAAAAATATTTTTTAATGAAAATATCAGTTGAACTATTTGGTGCAGCTAGAGAATTTAGTAATAAATCTCATTTAGACTTTGAATTAATTGAAAATTCCTCAATAAAAGATCTTAGAAACCAAATGATAGAGTTTATTGATATGAAATTTAAAGGAAATGAAACTTTTAAAAAAATTATTAAATCATCAGCTTTTTGTTCGTCTGATGATAAAATTGTCTCAGATAATTATAAAATAGTTAAAAAACAAAACTTTAGCATTATACCTCCTATAGGAGGCGGTTAATGCTACATACTAAAATTATTGATGCATCAAAAGCAGAGAAGATAGAAATTTCAAAAGCAGAAAATTTTTTAAACCAATCAAAATTTGGAGCTGTAATATATTTTGTTGGGACTGTAAGAGATTTAAATGAAAATAAAACAGTTACTGGTATTACCTATGATGCCAAAGAAAGTATGGTTATAAAAAGTTTTGAAGAAATTTATGAAGAAGCTGATAACAAGCTAAATATTAGAGAAAAAGCAGTATTTATTGAGCATGTTAAAGGATATGTAGGTTTAAAAGAAAAAAGCATCATTATTGGTGTAGCTTGCAAACATAGGGATCAAGTTTTTGTATTATCTAGATATATAATTGAAGAAATTAAAAAAAGATCTCCTATTTGGAAAAAAGAGCATTATGAAAATGAGGACAGTGAGTGGTTAAAAGGAATATCTCTAAATAATTAAAATGATAAAATTTAAAAATTCAGAAATTACACCAGAGAATATTTATAAAAAAAGAAGATCTTTCATTAAATCTATAGGTCTTAGTGCAAGCACATTAGCAATGTCCGCTATACCCTTTGTAAATAAATCTTTAGCAAGTGAGAGAGATAAA
Organism: uncultured Pelagibacteraceae bacterium; assembly: GCA_902571425.1. GTDB lineage: Bacteria > Pseudomonadota > Alphaproteobacteria > Pelagibacterales > Pelagibacteraceae > Pelagibacter. The sequence continues at coordinate 32,205 of CACGBZ010000007.1, forward strand.
TTAACAAGTTATAAAGACATAACGACTTATAATAATTATTATGAGTTTGGAACATCAAAGAGTGATCCACATAGAAATTCTCAAATATTTAAAACAACTCCTTGGGATATAACTATTGAGGGTGAAGTTGATAAACCAATAAAATTATCTATGGAAGAAATCTCAGAAATGTTTATTTCTGAGGAAAGAATATATCGATTAAGATGTGTTGAGGGTTGGTCTATGGTTATTCCATGGATGGGTTTTTCTTTAAGTAAATTACTATCAAAAGTAAATCCAACTAATAAAGCAAAATTTGTTGAATTTGAAAGTGTGTATGACCCTGCACAAATGAAAGGTCAGAGATACCCTGTTTTAAACTGGCCTTACAATGAAGGTTTAAGAATTGATGAAGCCATGCATCCTTTGACAACAGTAGTGACAGGTTTATATGGTAAGAAACTACCTAATCAAAACGGAGCACCACTAAGAATTTTTATTCCTTGGAAGTATGGCTTTAAAAGTGCAAAAGCTATTGTTAAAATTAAATTTGTCGAAAACATGCCTACCTCATCATGGATGTGGGCTTCGCCTAGAGAATATGGATTTTACTCAAATGTTAATCCCAATGTTGATCACCCAAGATGGTCTCAAGCAACTGAAAGAATAATAGGCGAAGGTGTTTGGGCACCTAGAGTAAAGACCTTAATGTTTAATGGTTATGGAGATGAAGTTGCAAGTCTTTATAGCGGTATGGATCTAAAAAAAAATTACTAAATTAAATTGAGAAGATATTATAAAACTCTAGTTTTTTTTCTCTCTCTTTGGCCACTTTATGTAATTTCTTATCAAATAATTTTTAATCAACTAGGTCCAGAGCCTGTTGATAGAATCATAAATCACTTTGGAGAATGGACCTTGATTTTTATTCTTTTAACTCTTTCAATGACACCGCTTAAGAAAATCACAAAGTCAGTAGAGTGGATCAAGTTTAGAAGAATGCTTGGTTTGTTCACGTTTTTTTATGCATCTATTCATATGTTAAGTTATGTTGGTCTTGATTACAGATTTGATTTTGAGCCGCTAATAAATGATGTTTTAAAGAAGAAGTTTATCTTTATAGGATTTTCAGCTTGGCTATTATTAATTCCACTTGCTATAACCTCATCTGAGAGAATGGTTAGACTGTTAAAACAAAATTGGAAAAAAATTCATAGATTAATTTATATAATTGGGATTTTTGGTGTACTTCATTATATTTGGCTATCAAAAACAATATTTTTTAAACCATTTATATTTTTAATACTTTTAATTATTCTTTTACTTTTTAGGATTAAAATTAATAAATCATTTTCTAAAATCTGAAACTTTATCAAAATCTTTAAAGGATTTAAGGCTGCTTGTATTAATAAAATTTGTTCTATTTTTAAGCCTTTTAACCATAAATTTTGCTCCAAACTGACCTTTAATATTTTTAAATTTTTTTATTAAAGAAATATCAAAACCAATGGGATTACCTAGTCTATTTTTATAATTTAATGCGTGGACTAAAAATTTTTTAGTTTTTATAGATCTACAAATTTTATTTATATCTGATAGTTTAACAAATGGCATATCTGACTGAGCTACAATAAAGCCATCGTCGTTTTTAGATACTTTTTTTAATCCCACTTTTATAGAAGAGGCCATTCCTTTTTTGTAGTTTTTGTTATAGGTAAAAATAATCTTTTTATTTTTTTTTATTATTTTTTTTACTTTTTTAAATTGATGACCAAGAACTATAATAATTTTATTTGCTTTACTTTTTTTTAATACATTTAGTGAATAATTAATTAGAGGTTTTTTTTTATATAACTTGATAAGTTTATTTTCTGATTTCATTCTTTTAGATAGACCTGCAGCAAGTAATATAACTTTAATCACTTTTTATAAGTTTGTGATACTAATTGGGCTATAATAGATAAAGCAATTTCTGGAGCAGATTTACCACCAAGCTTAATACCAATTGGTCCGTGAATTGAATTAATTTCATCATTACTAAATCCAGCTTCGGCTAATCTTTGACATCTATTTTCGTGAGTTTTTTTACTGCCAAGTGCTCCAATATAATAAAATTTATTTTTTAATGCGTATTGCAAAGCAGGATCATCTATTTTTGGATCATGTGTTAAAGCTATTAAGGCTGTGCTTGAATTTATTTCAATTTCTTCAAAAGCTTCTTTTGGCCATTTGTTAATAACTTTAATTTCAGGAAATCTTTGCTCAGATGCAAAATATCCTCTTGGATCTATGATACTAATTTCAAAATTTAAACTTTTTGCAAAATCAACTAAATATTGTGCAATATGCACAGCACCAACAATAATTACTTTTATTGGTTTTATATAAGTTTCAACAAATATTTCTGAATTTTCTATAACGCCGTTTTTTTTTGATTTAAAAAGATTTTCTATTTCATCAGCATATTTTGAAAATTCTCCTTTTGGAGAAGTGCCAGGTAAATAAATTTCACTATCACCATTTTCTAAATTTGTAAGAATTGCAAACTCAGTTTTTGATGATTTTTTTTTTAATATTTCTTCAAGTGTTTTAATTTTCATTAGTGTATCTGCTCAATATATACCGCTATCTCTCCGCCACATGCTAGACCCACTTCCCACGCGCTCTCATTCGAAACTTTAAACTCTATTTTTTTACAAGGCTTGTTGTCTTTAATTAATGATAGACATTCGCTTACAACTGCAGACTCCACACATCCTCCAGAAACTGATCCTGAAAAATCTCCTTTTTCGTTCACAATCATTCTGCTACCAACTTGTCTGGGTGATGATCCCCAGGTTTGAATTACTGTTGCTAAAACTACTTTTTGATTAGCGTTGATCCAATCTTGAGCTTCGTCTAATATTTTCTCATCAAATGAATTTTTCATCTGATAAAATATAGTTTCTATCTAACAAGCATCAACGGCTTTTTTAGCCTGAGTGACAACTAAACTAGCTCTAAATTCTGCAGAAGCATGCATATCAGTGTTCATTTCTGAACTATCTAGATCCATTCCATCTATTGAAGAAGAGGAAAAATTACCCGATAGAGCTTTCGACATTTCTTTATCATTATAAACACATGATTTTGCACCAGTAACTGCAACGTTTACATCTCCTTTATGTTTAGCCACATATACTCCAACGATTGCATATCTAGATGCAGGATTAGGATGTTTTTGATAGCTAGATTTTTCTGGTATTTGAAATTCTATAGCTTCAATTAACTCACCCTTTTTTAAAGCTGTCTCAAACATTCCTTTAAAAAACTTTACCGCTTCAATTTTTCTTTCGTTCGTATGTATTGTTGCGTTTAAAGCTATACAGGCTGATGGATAATCAGCTGATGGATCGTTATTTGCGATTGAACCACCTATCGTTCCTCTATTTCTTACTTGTGGATCACCAATTCCTTCAGCCAAACTAGACAATGATGGAATTGCTTTTTTAACATCTTTAGAATTTGAAACTTCAACATGTTTAGTTGCAGCTCCTATTGTAACTGATTTGCCACTTACTTTTATACCACTTAATTTTTTAATATTTTTTATATCAATTAAATCTTTGTAAGTAGCCAATCCTAATTTCATTGAAGGAATAGTAGTCATTCCTCCTGCTAGAAAAGCAGAACTAGATGAAGCAAGTTTAGATGCCTCTTTACTATCTTTTGCTGAATGATAATTAAAATCTTTCATAAACCTCCTATGCTGCTTTTGTGTTAGATTTTTTTAGATTTTTACAAGCCTTCCACACTTTTTCAGCTGTAGCTGGCATAGTAACCTCTTGTCCACCTAAGGCATCAATTACAGCATTCATCACGGTAGGTGGTGCTGCTATTGCTCCCGCTTCTCCACAACCTTTAACTCCTAAAGGATTTGTGGTTGCATGTGTACAAGTATAACCAATGTTGAACTCAGGAAAATTATCTGCACGTGGCATCGTATAATCCATATAAGATCCAGTCATCAACTGACCTGTTTCATCATACTCTGCATTTTCATATAATGCTTGACCAATACCTTGAGCAAGACCACCATGAACTTGTCCTTCGACAACCATTGGATTAATTATTCTTCCAAAATCATCACAAGCTGTATATTTTTCTAGCTTCACATGACCTGTTTCTGGATCTATCTCAACTTCAGCAATATGTGTTCCTGCTGGAAAAGAAAAGTTTGAAGGATCATAAAAAGAAGTTTCTTTTAAACCAGGCTCATCACCCTCTGGCAATGGAGATTTCATTTCATCTCTTACACCCGGTAAATAACAAGCAAAAGCTACTTCTCCTATTGTTTTCTTTTTATTTGATTTAGAAACAATAAATTCACCATCTTTAAACTCAACATCTTCTGGATTTGCCTCTAACATTTTTGCTGTAACTCTTTTTCCTTTTTCAACTATTTTTTTACAAGCATTAACGATTGCGATACCACCAACAGCTAAAGATCTAGAACCGTATGTTCCCATACCAAATGTTCCTTTATCTGTATCTCCATGAACGATATCTATATTTTCAATTGGTACACCTAACTCATCAGCTGCTATTTGAGCAAAAGTTGTTTGGTGACTTTGTCCATGACTATGTGAACCTGTGTAAACAGTGACTTGTCCAGTTGGATTAAATCTAACCTCTGCAGATTCCCATAATCCAACTCCACATCCTAAAGACATTACAGCAGCTGAAGGAGCAATACCGCATGCTTCAAAATATGAAGTAACACCTATTCCTCTTAGTTTTCCTTTTGCTTCAGACTCTTTTCTTCTTGCCTCAAAACCTTTGTAGTCTGCCATCTGTTTTGCCTTCTCCATTCCAGCAACATAATCGCCAGAATCTACAGTATGAACTAATGTTTGTTTAAAAGGAAATCCTGTAGGGAAATTTTTAATTCTAAGTTCAGTTTTATCTATCCCTAATTCCATTGAAGCTTTTTCAACTAATCTTTCAATAGTGTATGTAGCCTCTGGTCTTCCTGCACCTCTATAAGCATCTACTGGAGCTGTATTTGTATATACAGCTTTGACATTTGTATAAGCTGCTGGAATTTCATAAACTCCAGTTGCACAAGGTCCAAATAAATAAGTCGGTGTCACTGTACCAAATACTCGAGCATAAGCTCCAAGGTTTGCTATAGTCTCATTTTTGAAACCAAGAAACTTTCCATCTTTAGTAACCGCTAATTCTGCATGAGTTACATGATCTCTTCCATGTATGTCAGTTAAAAAAGATTCTGATCTTTCTGCAACCCACTTTATAGCTCTATTAATTTTTTTAGCTGCCCAGCTACAAACAATATCTTCGTTGTAGACATTAATTTTTGAACCAAAACCACCGCCAACATCTGGAGCTACAACTCTTAACTTATGTTCAGGAGCCACATTTCCAAAAGCAGACATTATCAATCTTGATAAATGTGGATTTTGACTTGTTGTATATAAAGTAATCTCTTCAGATGCTGCATTGTAATCGGCAACACATGCTCTTGGCTCCATTGCATTTGGAATTAATCTATTATTAATGATATCAATAGAAATTACTTTATCAGCCTTATCAAATGCTTCTTTAACTTTTTGTCTATCGCCTAATAACCAGTCAAAACAAAGATTTTTATCGATGCCTTCATGAATAGTATCTCCATTCATAGCATCTGCAGTACTTGTGACTGCTTTTAATACTTTGTAATCAACTTCAACTTTTTCTGCAGCATCTTTTGCTTCTGCTAAACTTTCAGCAATTACAACAGCAACTGGATCTCCAACAAAATTTACATTATCTTTAGCTAGCGGAGGGTTTCCAGGACATTTCATTTCTGTACCGTCTTCACTTCTAATCGCCCAACCCGCAATCAAACCTCCAATTTTATCATCTGCTATTTCTTTACCTGTAAGTATGCTTACTACTCCTGATGATTTTAAAGCTTTATCGATATTTATTTTTTTAATAAACGCTCTTGCGTGCGGTGATCTAACAAAAATTGCGTAAGTTTGATTTGCTAAATTAATATCTGCTGTATATCTACCTTTACCAGTTAAAAATCTTTTATCCTCTTTTCTCTCAACTCTAGAACCTACTAAACTTGCCATTTTCTTTCTCCTCCTTAAAATTACATTTTTGTTGCTGCTTCTTTAACTGCTGCAACAATATTTTGATAACCTGTACATCTGCAAATATTTCCTTCTAACCAATCTCTAATTTCTGTATCTGATGGTTTTTTGTTTTTTTGCAAAAGATCAACTGCGCTCATAACCATTCCTGGAGTACAAAAACCACACTGTAAGCCATGAAGTTTTTTGAACGCCTCCTGCATTGGATGCATTTTTCCATTTGTTTCTAAACCCTCAATTGTTGTAACTTTTGATCCATTAACGTCAGCTGCTAAAGCCGTACAACTTTTCAAAGAATTTCCATCAACATGAACTACACATGCTCCGCATTGACTAGTGTCACATCCAATATGTGTACCTGTTAACTGTAAATGCTCTCTTAAAAATGTAGATAGTAAAGTGTTATCTGAAGCCTCTTTTTCGACTTTTCTTCCATTAACTTCTAGTGAAATTTTACCCATAATCTCTCCTTTAATTAATATCTTTACCCACAAAGATTTAATCATTTTGGGAATGCAAAGGCAACTATCAATTTTAACTCTAGTAATACTAGAATTTATTTTAAAAACATCCAATAAATTAAGAAAATTCCTAGAACTACTGCAGCTGTTAAATATCTATAATTAATTTTTGACACAAGTACTTTTTGGTCGTCGGACTCGGCTATCTTACTTGATTCATTTTTTTCAGAAGAAATTAATTCAGAAAATTTACCAAAAAATATATCTGCCATTTTTTTTGCTGTCATATCTATAAGTCGTGAACCCACTTGTGCAATTTTACCACCTACTTGTGCTTCAACAGAATAAATTAAATTTGTTCCTTTGTCTGTATCCTCAAGTTTAACTTCAGCTTCTCCTGAAGCAAAACCAACTAAGGAGTTTCCAGAACCTAATATCTTATAGCTGTTAGGAGGGTTTAAATCTTTTAACTCAATATCACCAGAAAATGTTGCATTAAAAGGTCCAATTTTATTTGTAGCTTTTGCAGAAAATTCAGTTTCAGATTTTTTATTAAACTCTTCACATCCAGGGATTGCTTGTTTTAGTATTTCTGGATCATTTAAAGCATCCCAAACTTTTTGTTTCTCTAAATTAATTTTATAAGATCCTGTTAATTTCATTAATTAAACATATAATAAATTATGGACGAAAATACAAAAAAAGAATTACAGTCTGCAGCATTCGAAAGGCTTATATCTCATCTTAGAGAAAGAAAAGATGTGCAAAATATAGATCTGATGAATCTTGCAGGTTTTTGTAGAAACTGTCTTTCTAAATGGTATAGAGAAGAGGCGGGGAAAAAAGGAATTGAAATTTCTGATCCTGATGCAAGAGAGCATGTTTACGGGATGCCTTATTCTGAATGGAAAGATAAATATCAAAAATAATTATTTCTCTTTAAGTCTAGGGAATAATTCTACAAAATTACAGGGTTTATGATTAACGTCTAATTGATGCTTTAATATTCCATCCCACGCATCAGTTACACCTCCTGAGGATCCTGGTAATGCAAATATATATTTACCATTAGATAAAGCTGCACAAGCTCTAGATTGTATAGATGATGTTCCAACTGTTTTTAGACTTATTGTTCTAAAAACCTCCCCAAATCCAGGTATATGTTTATCTGCAATTTCATTAACTGCTTCAGGAGTTATATCTCTTCCAGTAAGACCTGTTCCTCCAGTGGTTATTATAACATCTATCTCTTTTTGATTAGTCCATTCTTTTAAAATTTTTATAATATCTTCTTTATTGTCTTTACAAATTTTTCTATCAATTAATTGATGTTTAGCTTCTTTAATTTTTTCAACCAAGATTGCACCTGATTTATCATTATCAAATGTTCTTGTATCTGTTACAGTTAATAAAGCAATATTTACATCCATAATTTAAAAATGATTATATTATCAATTCTTTTCTTTGTAACTGCATTAATATACTCAAGTGTTGGTTTTGGGGGAGGCTCAACATATCTCGCAATACTTTTAATTTGGGGTGTGCCTTACACAATATTTCCCGTTATAGCCCTTGTATGCAATATTATTGTTGTATCTGGTAATTCTATTAATTTTATAAGATCTAAGAATATAAACTTTAGTTTACTTTTTCCTTATTTAATTGGCTCAATACCTTTTGCCTTTATTGGAGGATCGATAAAAATTGAAAAAAGTTTATTTGAGATTTTATTATTTTGTGTTTTGTTGGTTGCAGGCATTTTTTTATTAATTGAAAGTAAATCTTTTAATAAAGAGCAAATTAAAATTAATAAAATACCAAGATTAATCTCAATTTCTTTTGGATCGATAATTGGCTTTATGTCAGGCATAGTAGGAATTGGTGGAGGAATTTTTTTAAGCCCTCTTCTATTTTTAATGAAAGCTGGATACCCAAGACATATCACCAGTAGTGCATCTTTATTTATATTAATCAATTCTATCTTTGGAATAGCTGGACAGCTGACAAAAGATCAGGTTTTAGATCAAGTTATTACCTATTGGCCATTATTTTTATCGGTACTTATTGGAGGACAAATTGGTAGCTTATTAAACATTAAATTTTTATCGAATAAAATTTTAGCTCTACTAACTTCTTTTCTTGTAATTTTTGTCGCAATAAGAATGGGGATTAAACTTATTGCTTAATCTTGAATAAATATGCTTTTAATATATTTAAAGCATTATGAAAAATATTAAGCCTTTTGGTCCATCAATTGGAAAAACAAAAATTTCAAAGAAATTTTTAAATATTTTGAACAAAGAGATTGATAATAAAGTTTTAACAAAAAAAAACGATTATGGCTCTAAACTAGCTAGTCAAATTAAAAAAGAAATTAAAATTTCAAATAATTTTATAAAAAAGAATTTAGAGAGAGAAATAAAAAAAAATATCAAAGATTTTCTTAAAAATGAAAAAATTAAAAAAGTTAAAAATATAAAAATATTAAATTTATGGGTAGTTAGTCAATTTAAAGATGAATATAACCCTATTCATTATCATGATGGAGATATATCTGGTGTGGGTTATTTAAAAGTCCCAAAAAATATGACTAAAAATAAACTTTTAAAAAATAAAAAAGATAAGACTAATGGCACAATTGATTTTATAAACGGACAAAGGGGTTTTTTAAGCAGAAGTATTTTTAATATTGTGCCTAAAGAAAGAGACTTGATAATTTTTCCAAACTATTTGATGCATACTGCATATCCATTTAATATTAATGCTGAAAGAAGATCTTTTTCTTTTAATGCTAAAATTATTTTTAAAAAATAATGATTAACAAAGATTATTTTAGACAAACTAGAATTTTAGATGGTGGGATGGGTCAAGAATTGCTTGCAAGAGGAATGAAACCAAATTCAACATTATGGAGTGCTAATGCAATATTAGATGAAAATTATCATCAACTTGTTTTAGACACACATATTGATTTCATAAAAGCTGGTGCAGAAATCATCGTCACTACTACTTTTGCAACACGACAGAAACGTTTAAAAGAGAATAACCTTTTAGATAAATTCGAATATTTAAATCAAAAAGCAGGTGAAATTGCTCAAGCTGCAAAACAAAAATTTGCCAATACTTATATTGCTGGTGGAATACCTCCCCAAAATTTAACATATGAAGCAGATGATAGAGATGAATTTGAAATAACTGAAAACTTTAATAGTCAAGCAAAGGCTCTTAATCCTTATATTGATTTTTTTTACTTTGATGTTTGGAGTAGTATTAAAGAGGTTAAATGTGGAATTAAAGCTGTCAAAGAATTTAAAAAACCTTATTTAGTTGGATTACATATATCTGAAGGAACGACTTTACCTAGTGGAGAAAATATAACACAAATAAAAGACATAATTGATGAAAACGCTCTAGGAGTAATGTTGTCATGTGTTTCTCCTGAAAATTTTGAAAAAAATTTAAAAGAGTTAAAAAGTTTAAATATACCATTTGGTTTCAAATTAAATGGCTTTGTTACCACTAAACTAAGAGAAAGTTACACATCAGTTTTTTTGGGAAAAAAAACTAATCCAAATGAAATTTTAGGAAAAAGACAAGATTTGACACCAATTAAAATTCAAGAAATTGCAAAAAAATTTAAAGACGCTGGAGCAACTATTCTTGGAGGATGTTGTGAAACTAGTCCTTCACATATAGAGGCAATTTCAAGAATTAAGTGACATTTTTATAATCTGCTTTTCTAGCTAAATATATTCCAATAAATACCGCAATTAATGCAACTATAATTTTTGAGGTAATTATTTCATTGAGAAATATGTATCCTAAAATAATTCCAAATATTGGAATGATATATGAGACTTGTGAATGAAATATGAGGCCATTTGTTTTTAAAATTCTGAATCTCAATAACCATGCTATCCCGGTAGGAAAAATTCCTAAATATATTACCGATATAATTGAGTCTGTTGAAGGATTTAACATCCAAGGTTTTTCAAAAATTAAAGTGAATGGAAGAAGTATAATTGTTGACCAAATTAAAATTGAACCTGTAACATTTTCGTTTTCTTTATTACTGATTTTTAAAGTTATAACTCCTCCGATTACATAACAGGTAGATCCAAGAAGAATCAAAAGTGCAGCAATAAAGTTATTTTCATTAATTAAAAAGTTATCTGAAAACAAAAATACTATTCCTGAAAATCCTATTAATAATCCAATTGTTTTTAATAAGTTAAATTTTTCTCCTTTTAAAAAAAAGTGAGCTAGAACTGTTGAGCTTAATGGTGTTGTGGACATCAAAATAGCTGCTAAATTACTTTGAACAAAATTCACTCCATAAGATATTAGTATGAATGGAATAACTAAATTTACCAATCCAATGATTGCAAACCATTTCCAGTCTTTTGAGAATGCTTCAATTTTTATATTTTTATAAAAACATAAAATTAAAACTGGTATAGCTCCTAAAAAAGATCTTAAAAAACCTATTGTAATAGGTCCAAATGAGTATGTGGCAATCTTTATATTAAAAAAAGCAGACGCCCATATTAATGACAACAATGTCAACAACAAATAATCAACTAATTGTGGTTTTCTCATTCTGTTATTTCCTTTATCTCACCAGAGGTTAAGGCAATTAAATTTTCAAAATTTATCTCGAATACTGCATTAGGATGACCTGCGGCTGCAAAAATTGAAGAAAATCTATTTAAAGTTTTATCAATAAAAATTTCTATTTTTGTTAAATGTCCTGTTGGAGATACTCCACCAATTGTATACCCAGTAATTTTTTTAACATCTTCTGGGTTCGCCATTGAAACATCTTTTTGATCTAAAATTTTTTTTAATTTATTTAATGAACATCTTTTGTCTCCTGAAACTAAACATAAAACGAAACTATCCCCTGCTTTAAAAAGTAAGCTTTTAACAATTGCCCCTACTTTGCAACCTAAAGCTGTAGCTGCATCGTTAGCTGTTCTAGCAGTTTGATCTAAAACAATCACTTTAATATCTGGATTAAATTGTTTTAGAGATTTTTCTGCTCTTAAAACTGGCTCTTTATTTAATATTGGTTTCACAGGTTTAATATATTTATTATTTTAGTGACTAATTACACTACTTATGTGAAAATTGCATAGGTGTTATTTATTAAATAAGCAATATTTTTAAGTATTTTTTTGCTAATTAAGCCAAACAAAATTACATAGGAGACAAAATGAGTGCAGCAAACGTATTAAAATTTATCAAAGAAAAAGAAGCAGAATTTGTGGATCTAAGATTCACTGATCCAAGAGGAAAACTTCAACACTTAACAATGGATGCTTCAATAGTTGATGAAGGTATGTTGAATGAAGGTGTCTTTTTTGACGGTTCGTCTATTGCTGGTTGGAAAGCAATTAATGAGTCTGACATGATTTTAAAACCTGATACTGCAAGAATGTTCATGGATCCTTTTACGTCTCATAATACTGTGGTTTTGTTTTGTGACATTCTAGATGCAATTAAAAAAGATCCTTATGAAAGAGATCCTAGAGGTGTTGCTAAAAAAGCTGAAGAATATTTAAAAGCTTCAGGTATAGGTGATAAAGCTTTTTTTGGACCAGAGCCAGAATTTTTTGTTTTTGACGATGTAAGAATCAAAAATGATATGAATGAGTGTGGATTTAAATTAGATAGTAAAGAAGGTCCTTACAATTCAGGTAAAGAATATGAAAATGGAAATATGGGTCATAGACCTCAAATTAAAGGAGGATATTTCCCAGTACCACCAGTTGATAGTGAACAAGACATGCGTGGTGAGTATCTTAAAAATTTGAAAGAAGTTGGTATTAAAGTTGAAAAGCACCACCATGAAGTTGCACCTAGTCAGCACGAACTTGGTATGTATTTTGGAACTTTAGTAAACCAAGCTGATAATGTTCAATTATATAAATATGTTGTTCAAATGGTTACACATTCATTTGGAAAAACTGCAACATTTATGCCAAAGCCAGTTGCTGGTGACAATGGTTCAGGTATGCACATCCACCAATCTATTTGGAAAGGTGATACACCAGTATTTTCAGGTGATGCTTATTCTGGATTAAGTGAAACCGCATTACATTATATTGGTGGAATTCTAAAACACGCTAAAGCTATTAATGCTTTTGCTAACTCTACAACAAACAGTTACAAAAGATTAATTCCAGGTTTTGAAGCTCCAGTTCTTCTTGCATATTCAGCAAGAAATAGATCTGCTTCTTGTAGAATACCGATCACATTAAGCAAAAAAGGTGCAAGATGTGAGATTAGATTCCCAGATGCTGCAGGAAACCCATATTTAACTTTCGCAGCTATGTTGATGGCTGGAATTGATGGAATTAAAAATAAAATTCATCCTGGTGAGTCTTTTGATAAAGATTTATATGAATTGCCACCTGAAGAAGTAAAAGCTATCCCAACAGTTTGTGGTTCTTTAAGAGAAGCAATGGAAAGTTTGGATAAAGACAGAGAGTTTTTAACTCAAGGCGGTGTCTTTACTGACGATCAGATTGATGCTTACATTGCTCTTAAGTTTGAAGAAATTCACAAATTTGAACATGCACCTCATCCTGTAGAGTTTGAGATGTATTACAGTAGCTAATAAATTTAATTACTGTCTAGTTGTTGCAATTGTATCTTTGTTAACACCTTTTTTAACTACGTAATCTTGTGTGCCGTTCGCACCGGTTTCAACTTCTTTACGTAGTTCCTTAAAGAATGATTTTTCCTTTAAAGAGTCTTTTAAGTTTTTAACAAGATTTTTAAATTCAAATTTGTTCATAAAGAATCTATATACTAGATATGCATATAATGCAATACAGATATGCGATAAATGGGATAATACAACTTATGATATTTTGAAAGACTCTCCGCAGCCGCAACGCTCAGTTTCATTAGGATTGTTGAACACAAATGATGAGGATAATTCTTCCTTTTTATAATCCATTTCAGTGCCAAGCAGGTACATAATAGCGGCTGAATCAACGAATACTTTCACGCCCTTATCTTCTATAACTTCATCATTAGGATTTAACTCTTTTGTGTACTCCATCACGTATGACATCCCTGCGCAACCTCCAGATTTCACTGATACTCTAACTCCGATAGAGTCTTTTTCAGCATTAGACATTATCTCTTTTATTCGTAATGCTGCGTTATCACTTAATTTAATTATAGGATTCATTATAAATTCAATTCCAATTTTGCTGCTTCTGACATCATATCTTTATTCCACGGTGGATCCCAAACTAACTCAAGATCAACATCCTCTATACCTTCAACTTGCATTGCACCATCTTTTACTTCTTTAGGTAAACTTTCTGCTACTGGGCAATTTGGTGTAGTTAAAGTCATTTTAATTTTAGCAAACTTATCGTCTTCAACTTTAATATCATAAATTAATCCTAATTCGTATATATTTACAGGTAGCTCTGGATCATAAATTTTTCTTATCTCCTCTATAATTTGCTCTTTTTTAGACATATTTTAATTCTCTGTTTTTACCTCTTCTTTATTTTCATCAAAAGCAGAAACTAAAGTGTGCCATGATAGTGTTGCACACTTAACTCTCATTGGATATTGTTTTACTCCAGATAAACTCATCAACTTTGTTTTTTCATCTTCATCTAAGGTTTTAGACTCTAATTCTGGATTTTCTTTAATCATTCCTAAAAAGTCTTCTACTATTTCTTTAGCCTCATGTTCGTTTTTACCTTTAATTAAATCTGTCATTATAGAAGCTGATGCCATTGAAATAGCACACCCGCTACCTTCAAAGGAAATATCCTCTACAATTCTTTGTCCGTTTAATTTTAAATAAACATGAACATTGTCTCCACACAAAGGATTGTTTCCTCTAGCATCTTTATTAAAATCTTCTGTCTTACGAAGATTTCTAGGGTTCTTGCCGTGTTCTAATATAATTTCTTGATAAAGTTCTTTTAAATTCATTATAGATTAAATATTTTTTTACAGTTGTTAATTGACTCATTCAACTGATCTAAATCTTCTTTTGTATTATATATACCAACTGATGCTCTAGCACTTGCTGGTATATTTAATTTGTCATGTAGAATTTGACAACAATGATGTCCTGCTCTTATTGCAACCCCGTCTTCATCTAAGATAGTTGCAATATCATGAGGATGAACTCCTTCAATTGTGAATGATAAGACCCCTCCTTTATGTTTTGGATTACCAATAAGTTTAACTGAGTTATTTTTTTGTAATAGTTCTTGTCCGTATTCAACTAAATCTGCTTCGTGTTTCATGACATTTTCGATACCAATACTTTCTAAAAATTTTATTGATTGATCAAAAGCAATTACTTGTGCTGTAGCCATAGTACCAGCCTCGTATTTATTAGGTAATTCACCATAGGATATTCTATCTTTTTTAACTTCATTTATCATTCCTCCACCGCCTTGGTATGGAGGTAATTCTTCTAACCATTTTTTTTTGCCATATAGAACCCCTAAACCTGTAGGTCCATACATTTTGTGACATGAAATTGCATAGAAATCACAATCTAAATCTTGCATATCTAGTTTTAAATGTGGCGCTCCCTGACATCCATCGACTACAACAATTATTCCTTTTGAGTGTGCAAGCTGAGTGATTTCTTTTACTGGTAATATTGCACCAGTTACATTGGACAAATGAGTAATAGAAATTAATTTTGTTTTTGGAGTTATTTTACTTTCTATTTCTTCAAGTGTAATTTCACCTTCTTCATTTATTTCAGCAAAATTAATTTTTATATTTTTTGATTTTCTTAAGAAATGCCATGGTACATAATTTGAATGGTGCTCAAGTTCCGTAATTAATACTTCATCACCTTCCTGTAGGTAACTTTGGCCTAATGTATTAGCAACTAAATTTAATGCTTCTGTAGCACCTTTTGTAAAAACAATTTCATTTGTATCTTTAGCATTAATATATTTTTGGACTGATGATCTTGTGTTTTCATATAAATTTGTTGCTGCTACAGCAAGATAATGAACACTTCTGCCAACGTTAGAAAATTGTTTGGTATAAAATTCATTAATTCTATCCACAACTATTTTTGGTTTTTGTGATGAATTTGCACTATCTAAATAAACTAGATCATTATTTTGAATTTTTTCATCAAAAATTGGAAATTCTTTTTTTATTTGATCAATATTCATTCTCTAATTCCAATCATATTTTTTATTAAGTTTTTTATTTCTGAGTCAGTAATTTTTTCAACAACATCTAGCAGAAAACCATTGATTAATAGGTCTATTGATTGTTGATAACTTAAACCTCTAGACATTAAATAAAATATAGAATCTTCATTTAAACTACCTGAAGCTGAACCATGCGAACATTTAACATCATCAGCATAAATTTCTAATTCAGGCTTAGCATTAAACTCTGACTCTTTATTCAGCAATATTGCTTTACTCAATTGATATCCGTCAGTTTTCTGAGCATTTGAATTTACAAATATTTTTCCTTGATAAACTGCTTTAGAATTTTCATCTAAAACACTTTTGATTAGTTGATAACTTTTTGTATTTTCAGTTAAATGATTAATTACTGATCTGATTTCATGGTGTTTATCATTATTCAATGAAAAAACACCATTTACAAATGCTGATGCATAAACTCCCTTTAAATTACAATTTATCTCATTTTTAGAAAAATTTGATCCAGAAGATAAAAAAAATGTTTCAGAAACACTGTTTTTATCTTGATCAATATTGTTAAAAGAATATTTAATATTTTTATTTTCAAATTTATCTACTTTATAGTTTTTTAAAACTGAATTTTCCTTTAATTCAAAGTTATAAAATATATTTAAAAAATTCTTTTCAGATGTATCATTGAACAAATCAATTAATCTTAACGAGCTTTCTTTATCTAATTCAAAATTAAGTCGTAAATTAATGTTTTTAGACCAAATTTTTGAATTTGTTGTATGATAGATAATTAAAGGTTTTACTAACTGATAACCTTTCTTTACCAATATTTTAAAACATTTATTAGTAAAAGCATTATTTAAGTCAGATAATGAATTGCTATTTTCAAATTCATTTATAGTTTCTGATTCATCAATTATTTCTATTTGATCTTTTTTTTCATATTCAAAATCAATTTTTTCAATTCTACCATTTATAAAAACTATTTTATTATGCTCTAATCCGTCTACAAATACGGATGTATCAACTTTATTAGTAGATGTTTGATCATTATAGAAACTAAGTTCTCCAATATTATTTTTTATTATTTGATTCAAGTCTGAAAATTTCCAATCTTCTTCTTTTTTATTTGGAAAACCTTTGTCTATGAAATTGTCTAAACAAAATTTTTTTATTTCAATATCTTTTTGAGATAAACTTAAATTTTTTATACTCTTATCAAAATCTTTTTGTAATTGTTCTTTCATTTAATTAAAATTTTCATACCCTTTTTTTTCTAATTCTAAAGCTAAATCTGGACCACCAGATTTTACAATTTTTCCATTCATCAAAACATGAACAAAGTCAGGTTTTATATAATCAAGTAATCTTTGGTAGTGTGTAATAATTAAAAATGAATTATTTTTATCTCTTAATGTATTAACTCCATCTGCAACAATCTTTAAAGCATCGATATCTAAACCAGAATCTGTTTCATCTAAAATTGAAAGTTTTGGAGCTAGCAACGACATCTGTAAAATTTCATTTTTCTTTTTTTCACCTCCAGAAAAACCAACATTTAATTGTCTGTTTAATTTTTCCTCATCGAATTTTAATTCTTTAGACTTTTCTTTTACCAATTTTAGAAACTCAATAGCATCAAGCTCCTTTTCACCTCTAGCTTTTCTAACAGCATTTAAAGAAGTTTTTAAAAATATATTTGTATTTACACCTGGAATTTCTAAAGGATATTGGAAAGCTAAAAATATACCTTTGTGCGCTCTTTCCTCTGTTTCAAGTTCAAATAAATCTTTTTCTTCAAAAAGAACTTCCCCAGAAACTTCATAACCTTTTTTTCCAGATAAAATATTTGATAATGTACTTTTTCCAGATCCATTAGGACCCATAATTGCATGAACCTCACCTGGATTTATATCTAAGGATAGCCCATTTAAAATTGACTTATTATCAATTATTGCATTTAAATTATTTATTTTAAGCATATTAACCCACACTTCCTTCGAGACTGATACCTACAAGTTTTTGAGCTTCTACAGCGAATTCCATAGGCAATTGTTGCAATACTTCCTTGCAAAAACCGTTAACAATTAAGCCAACAGCTTCCTCTGGATTTAATCCTCTTTGCTGACAATAATGTAACTGCTCTTCGCTAATCTTGGATGTAGTTGCCTCATGAGCAATATTAGACTCAGAATTTTTATTTTTTATATAAGGTACAGTGTGAGCTCCACATTTGTTACCCATCAATAATGAGTCACACTGAGTATAATTAGTTGAATTTTTGGCTTTTGATGAAATATCAACTAAGCCTCTATAAGTCATGTCTGAACTACCAGCCGATATTCCTTTAGAAATTATTTTGCTTTTAGTATTTTTGCCTAAATGAATCATTTTGGTACCTGTATCAGCTTTTTGATGATTGTTGGTAATAGCAATCGAATAGAACTCACCGACAGAATTATCTCCTTTAAGAATACAGCTAGGATACTTCCATGTAATTGCAGAACCTGTTTCAACTTGTGTCCATGAAATTTTAGAATTTTTACCTTTGCACAAACCTCTTTTGGTTACGAAATTATAAATTCCTCCTTTGCCGTCTTTATCACCTGGATACCAGTTCTGAACTGTTGAATATTTTATTTCTGCATCATCTAGTGCAACTAACTCTACATTGGCAGCGTGTAATTGATTTTCATCTCTCATGGGAGCTGTACATCCTTCTAAGTAACTTACATAACTGCCTTTATCAGCAATAATTAAAGTTCTTTCAAATTGACCTGTATTTGATGCATTGATTCTAAAATAAGTGGATAGCTCCATTGGACATCTAACTCCCTCTGGAATGTATACAAAAGAACCATCTGTAAAAACTGCTGAATTTAATGTTGCAAAAAAATGATCGCTTGTTGGGATTACAGAACCTAAATATTTTTTAACTAATTCAGGGTGATTTTGAATTGCCTCTGATATAGGACAAAATATAATTCCTTGTTTTGTTAATTCATCTTTGAAAGTAGTAGCTACAGAAACTGAATCGAATACAGCATCAACAGCTATTCCATTTAATCTCGCTTGCTCTTGTAAAGGAATTCCAAGTTTTTTATATGTTTCTAAAAGTTTAGGATCCAGTTCATCTAAACTCTTTGGCTTATCTTTCATACTTTTAGGAGCAGAGTAATAATATAAATCTTGATAATCTATTTTTGGAAATTTAGGTTTCTGCCAATCTGGTTCTTTTAATACCTTAAATCTTTCAAAAGCTTTTAGTCTGAATTCAAGCATCCATTCAGGTTCCTTTTTTATATTTGAAATAAATTTAATAACATTTTCATTCAAGCCTTTTGGGGCTTGTATATTTTCTATATCAGTAGAAAAACCATATTTGTAGTCTTTATAATTATTTATTTCTTTTTGTCTGTTATCCATTCTAAACTCTTGTTTCTTTGTTGTTGTTTAATAAATCTTTCAGGCTTTTATTTTCAAAGAATGTATTTATGTGTATCTCCAATTCGTCCCATAAATTATGAGTAATACACTTTGTGGCTTTACCGTTGCATCCTTTTTTAGATTCTTTTTTACATTGAACAGTTTTTACTTTTTCATCAACTGCATGAAAGATATTTGTTAATTTAATATCGTTTGGGTTTTTATTAAGAACGTATCCTCCTTGAGTTCCTCTAATGCTTTTAACAATTTCGTTTTTTTTTAATTTAGAAAAAATTTGTTCTAGATAATCTAAAGATATGCCTTGTCTTAATGATATGTCTCTTAGTGACACTGGATTGATGTTATTAAATCTAGCTAAGTCTACTAACGCCATTACAGCGTATCTACCTTTTGATGTAAGTTTCATATTTTACCCTAAAATTGTGAGCTTTTATACATACCTGACTAAAATGGTCAAGTTTGGAGTATAAAAAAAAACTAACATTTTGTCGCTGACTTATGATAAACGTACATTTTTTTGTGAGAATAATAATCAATATCGCTTATGGATAACAAGATTTTAGAAATATTTATACCTGGCCCTGCAGGAAGACTAGAGGCTAAATATTATAAAAGTAAAAAAAATACATCTCCAATTGCTTTAGTTTTACAGCCTCATCCTCAGTATGGAGGAACGATGAATAATAAAGTTGTTGTAGACACTTTTCATACTTTTATGGACAACGATTTTTCTGTTTGCAGGGTAAATTTTAGAGGTGTTGGTAAAAGTGATGGAGAATTTGATAATGGTCAAGGTGAGCTAGCTGATGCAGCAGCAGCTTTAGATTGGTTAGAAAGAGAAAATTTTGATAACTCACAGTGCTGGGTATCGGGATTTTCATTTGGTTCACTGATAGCAATGCAGTTGTTAATGAGAAGACCAGAGATAAATAGATTTATCGCTATTTCACCTCAGCCAAATGTTTATGATTTTTCTTTTTTATCTCCATGTCCAACTTCGGGTTTGGTTGTGTATGGTAAAAAAGATGAATTGGTACCAGTTGAATATATTACAGAACTTGACAAAAGATTAAGTACACAAAAAGGTATTAAAGTTGAGTTTAATGCAATATCAGAAGCTAATCATTTCTTTTCAAATACAAGTGATCCTTTAATTAAATATCTAGATAAATATATTAAAAAGGAAATAGCACTATATTAAAAATTTTCTACTAGTTTACCGCCCACTGTAAATTCTTTACATCCAGTTGTTGTACTAAAAGAAATTGGTAAATTTAAAAAGGATCTTATAGCCAAAAATCCAAATGCCTGAGACTCAATATAATCACCATTTAAATTATAATTATCTATAATTTCTAAATTAATATAATTTTCATTTGATATGTAATTTTTTATACGATTAATTAAATTAGTATTTTTTCTACCACCACCACAGAGTAAAAATTTAATATTATTTTTTTGGCTAATATATTTTAATCCTTCTGCAATCAAGTATGCTGTAAAATCGGTTATAGTAGAACAACCATCTTCTAAAGATAAACCTCTTGCAAAAGATACATCGAAATTTTTAATATCCAATGACAGAGAGTAAGAATTTATTTTAAAATTATCTATTGCCTGATTTAAAATTAATTGATTAACTTTCCCTGCTCTAGATAGTTCACCATTTTTATCAAATTTTTTATTGGAATTATGTCTTACCCATTCATCAATTAAACAATTTCCAGGACCTATATCAAAAGCAGAAAGATTATTTTTAAAATTATCTGAATCATTTATAACTTTTGTAACATTTGCGATACCGCCAATATTTAAGAAACCTATTGGAAATTTAATATTAAAATTTTGATTGATTTTTTTTGATAATATATGATGAAAAATTGGTGTTAAGGGTGCACCTTGACCATTATTTTGAATATCCGCTTGTCTAAAATCGTATATAACTTTTTTTTTGACTATTTGAGATAACAATTTTCCATCTCCTAATTGATTTGTAATTTTCTCATTCGGACTATGAAAGATTGTTTGACCATGAAAACCTATTAAATCAATCGGATCTCTATATTTTTTTAATGATTGATTAACCACATCAGCATGAAAAAGAGTTAAATTACGCTCTAATTCTCTTAATTTTTCTGAATTTTCTCGAAGATCTTTCTTTGTTAAGACTAAATCTCTTAATCGAACTAACTGATCCTGAAGATTTTTGTCGTACTCATAATAATCATCTAAAATATTTGAAAATTCATCGTATCCATCTGAACTAATTATAGATAAATCAATACCATCCATCGATGTTCCGCTCATTAGTCCAATTGCAGTATATAATTTTTTTTTCATTAATATATTTTTTAAAAAAATTTGTATATTGTAACTATAAACTTATGAATAAATTTTTAAAAGAATTTAAAGATAGAGGTTTTTTCTATCAATGTACAAGTGAAGATGAACTATCTAAACAATTAGATGAAGAAAAGATAAAAGGTTACATAGGTTTTGATTGTACAGCTGAAAGCTTACATGTGGGTAGCTTGTTGCAAATAATGTGTTTACGACTACTACAAAAAAATGGACATCGACCAATAGTTTTACTTGGTGGAGGAACTACAAGAATAGGCGATCCGTCTGGTAAAGACAAAACTAGAAAAATATTAAGCGAAGAAGAAATAGAAAAAAATATTAAAAATATCAAAAATATTTTAAAAAAATTTTTAGATAATGATGATCCAAATACAAAGCCAATATTTGTAAACAATTATACTTGGCTTAAAGATTTAAATTATATTTCTTTTTTGAGAGATATCGGAAAACATTTCACTATAAATAGAATGCTAACATTTGATAGTGTAAAACTTAGATTAGATAGGGAACAATCTCTGAGCTATATGGAGTTTAATTATATGATTTTACAGGCATATGATTTTCTTGAATTGAATAAGAAAGAGAATTGTGTCTTACAAATCGGAGGTTCAGATCAATGGGGCAACATTGTTAATGGTGTTGAACTAATTAAAAGATATTCTAACAATCAAACCTTTGGTTTGACAACGCCCTTAATAACACTAGCAACTGGTGCGAAAATGGGAAAAACTGAAAATGGGGCTATTTGGTTAGATGAAAAATACTTATCGGCTTATGATTATTGGCAGTTTTGGAGAAACGTAGATGATAGAGATGTAATTAAGTTTTTAAAAATGTTTACTGAAATTGAAATTAAAGAAATAGAAACTATTAAAAATAAAGATATAAATGAATTAAAAATACTACTTGCGAATAAAACCACAGAAATGTTACATGGAAAGGAAGTAGCTAAAAATTCTGAGCAAGCAGCAAAAGAAGCTTTCTCAGGAAACACTCTGGGTTCAAACTTACCTAAAGTTAATATTCAATCAAATAAAATAGAAGAAAAAATAAATATAATAGATCTTGTTTTATTATCTAAACTAGAAAACTCGAAAAGCGAAATCAGAAGACTTATAAAAGGGAATGCGGTAAAAATAAATGACGATGTTATTTCAGATGAAAAATTCGAAATCAATAAAAATTTATTTAAAGATAATTATCTTAAACTTTCCCTTGGAAAAAAAAGACATATTAAAATAGAATTAAATTAATTTTTTTTAATTTTCTCTAAAGTTCTAGTAATAAACCTGGGTGTTAAAGTTTTTATAGGATTTACAGTAGTTTCTAAATCTTTAGGAGGGCCTTTAATTTTAAAGCTGACTCCAAAAACACCTTCACCTACTTTCTTTCCAATCAGTAAATCTCCAAGCAAAGGTATTGAGGCAATAGATCTATTAATTGTTGTCGCCGGTACCAGGGTTCCTCTTAAACTTATTAGTTTATCCTCCTCAATGTATCCCTCTAATAAAATAGATATTGCTGGACCAATTGCATATAGCTCTTGAATTCTCATAAGTTTATCCTCGTTAGTAAAATTCATCTCGAAGTCCGTAAATCTAATTCCTTCTCCAGTTAGTAAATCAGCTACACCTTGAAGAGATGCGAGTGCTAACAACTTTGCTAATGCAGGAATTTCTTTAACTTTAAAATTATCAATAACCAACTTGGAAGTTGAAATACCATCTTTATTTAAAGAGGAGAAATCTAAATATCCTTCTTTACCATCCTCAAAATCTTTAATGAATTTATATCTACCTACAAGAGGTTTTGCCTTAGATGAGAAAAGAGTAGTAATTTTTTCGCCTTGATTATTTGTCATAATTGTAAATTTTATATTTTGGGAATTATTGTAAAAAGCAATTATGTCTGCTTCTTCTACTTTATTATTAATAATTTTTATCTTTCCTTTTAAATCCCTAACAAAGTATATTTTATCAAAGTAAACTTCCTCAAAATTTAGGTTTATATCTATGTTATTTACAAAAAGATTGTTTTCTTTTTTATTATCGAGATCTAGTAAATTCGAAATTAAAGAATTTGCATTAAATGAAGTGCCATCGATTAAATAATTTTGGCCCTCTACTTTTTTGATATTGTAATTATTTTTTTTATTTTCTATATCTAAATAATTAAAATTTGCCTGATCAATTTTTATTATTTGATTAGAATTGTTAAGAGATAAATTCTTAATTTCAATATTATTATTTTCTTCATTAATAATAAAGTTATTTAAATTTAGATTTTTATTATTTTTTAGTTCTCCATTAATTATAAGATTCAATTTACTTTTATCTTTTTTTTTATAATTAATATTATCAATTTGAAATTTCGTATTTTTTACACTTAGATTGGTATTAAAAATTATTTTATTTTCTTTTTTCTCAATTAAATAATCAATTTCTTCAAAATCATTATCGATTTTAACTTTTCCAGAACCTGAAAAAGTTAGGTTATTGTTTTTAAAATTAATTTTTAATTTTTGATTATTAAAATTAATTTTTTTATTAATTCGAGGAAAGAAAATTTTTAAAAAATCTTGTTGCTCTAAAACTATATTTTTTAAAAATAATTCTGTATCTATACTTAAATCCTTATCTTTTTTGTTTATTAAATATTTAATTTCATCTACTTCTCCAGTATTTAACTGGATTTTTCCCTCACCCTTAATTGATAAATCTTTATTCTTATAATTTAAATTTAGTTTATGATTATCAAGTAAAATTAAGTCATTAACTTCTGGAAAATAATTGTTAATTATTTTTAATTTTTTATATTTTAGCTTGGTAATATTTATATCAGAACTTAATATAATATTTTTAACTTTGAATTTTTCATCTATTTCTAAAGAAAATTCATTATTTGTTTTAAATTTAGCATCATCGATAAT
>CACGBZ010000008.1 GCA_902571425.1 uncultured Pelagibacteraceae bacterium
AGATATACCTGCAAAAGATCTGAGAAAGATTATTACTGACACAAAGAAAAGAAAAAGTTTAAGAAAAAAACTAAGTACACTTGAGGTTGATCAGGGCTCACCATTGAAAGGAAAGTTGTTAATTCAAATGTTTGAGAAATCTAGTTTGAGAACAAGATTAAGCTTTCA
This sequence comes from uncultured Pelagibacteraceae bacterium, assembly GCA_902571425.1. GTDB lineage: Bacteria > Pseudomonadota > Alphaproteobacteria > Pelagibacterales > Pelagibacteraceae > Pelagibacter. The sequence continues at coordinate 169 of CACGBZ010000008.1, forward strand.
TTTAGCAATCAAACAATTGGGAGGTGGAACGTTAACATTGAGATCAAATGAACTTCATTTGGGTCATGGAGGCGAGAGTATTGCTGATACGGCTAAAATTCTTTCTACTTATGGTGATGGATTTATGCTTAGAACCGATAGCGATAAAAAGGTTGAAAACTTTGCAAAATATTTATCAATACCGGTAATTAATGGTTTAAGTCCTTCATCTCATCCTACTCAGGTTTTATCTGACATTTTTACAGTTGAAGAAATAAAGAAGAAACCTATTTCAAAATTAAACATTTGTTGGATAGGTGACTCAAATAATGTTTTAGATAGTTTAATTGCTGCTTCAGTAAAATTTTCTTTCAAGCTAAGTATTGGCTGTCCTAAAAAATTTGAACCAGGGAAAGAAGTTAGAGCTTGGGTCAAAAGAAATAATAAAAAAATTTATATTTATAATGATGCTAAAAAAGCAGTGGCTGACGCAGATGTAATTTTTTCTGACAAAGTTATTTCTTTAAATGATAAAGTTAATAAGAGGAAAAAAACAAAAGCGTTTAAAAATTTTAAAATTGATCAAAAATTAATGAGTTATGCAAAAAAAAAAAGTTGCATTTTTTTACATTGTTTACCTAGAGGAGATGAAGTAAGTGATGATGTTTTCTTAGGAAAAAAATCTCACGTATGGCAACAAGCACTCAATAGAGTTCACGTACAAAAAAGTATTTTATTATATTGTTTTGGAAAATTAAGGTAGCGGCAGAGGGCTGTCTGAATTTTCATTAAGATATTTTATTACAGAGGCTCTATCTTTTTCTTTTCTAAGACCTGCATATGCCATTTTTGTTCCTTTTATCCATTTAGCAGGTTTAATTAAAAATCCATTAAGTTCTTCAAAAGTCCAATTCTTATCATACGTAGCTAGCGCTTTAGAATATTTATAGTCTTCAATCGCTCCAACTTTTCTTCCTACAACATTATACAGCGCTGGACCTATAGCATTCTTTCCTCCTTTAACAATCGAATGACAAGCTGCACATTTTTTAAAAACTTTTTCACCATGAGCAATATCTCCCATTGCCATTAATGCTGATATATCAATTTTGTCTGATGTCGTGCTTGAGCTGGTTGTGGATACAGTAGTGGCAACTTCTACTTCAACTGAATAACCAGGTGTTTCAGGTTTCTCTACATGGAATATCATATCAGATAATTTTCCAATACCAATAAAAAGCAGGGCAACCATTAAGACTGCAGCAACTATTTTATTTATTTCGAAAGAATCCATTTTTTTCTAAATTTTTTAGTGAACGTATAACATGATAAATTAAAAAAAAGCTAAAATTTAATGTATAAATTTGCCTCTATAGTTGTTTAATGAGTATAATAATTTGAAAATATAATGAAAACTTTAGTAATTATACCATCTAGAATGTCTGCTACTAGGCTTCCCGGCAAACCTTTATTGAAAATAAATGGTTTATCAATTATTTCACATGTATCTAAAAAAGCAGAGGAGGCCAATATTGGAGATGTCATTGTAGCTACAGAGGATCAGGAAATTATTGACGATGTAAGAAGCAATGGTTTCAATGCTATTTTAACTAGCAATAAACACAAAACAGGTACAGATAGAATTCATGAGGCACTTAAAAAATCAAATATTAGTGATGTTGATTTTATTATGAATTTACAAGGTGATGAGCCAGCAATCGACACCAAAGATATAGTAAGACTGAATGATAAAATGTTACAAAACTCTTCTGAAATAGGAACTCTAGCTGCAATGATAAAAGACAACAAAAACTTGAAAAATAAAAATATTGTAAAGGTAATTACCGAAAATACTCTAGGTGAAACCAATTTTCCTAAGGGTATATCTTTTTTAAGAATGTCTGAGAAAATAGATAATATTTATCATCATATTGGAGTTTATTGTTATTCAAAAAATTCACTCGAAAAATTTGTTCAATTAAGTCAATCTAAAAACGAAATAGAAAATCGTTTAGAGCAATTAAGAGCGTTGGATAATAATATTGATATCAATGTCTCACTTGCCAAATCATCTCCAATAGGGGTGGATACTGAGGAAGATTATCTAGCCTTGAAAAAAATAATGGAATATAAGAATTGATGAGTAAAATTTATTTTCAAGGAACCTTTGGTGCATATTCTCATTTAGCAGCACTTTCTATTGATCCAAAAGCAGAAATCTTACCTTGTAAAACTTTTGATGATTGTTTTAGCAAAGCATCCGACGAACCAGATAGCAGAATAATAATTCCAGAGTCTAATAGAATTACAGGTAATATAGGTATTGAATATTTAATTTTTAAACACAGGCTTAATATTTATAAAGAGCACTTTCAAAAAATTGAACATAACTTATTAGGACAACCTGGTGCTAAATTAAAAGATATCAAAGAAGTATACTCACATGCTCAAGGATTATCTCAGTGTTCAAAATTTATAAAAGAAAATAATTTAGCAGAACATATCAGAGCAGATACAGCTGGATCTGCTGAAATGATTTCTAAAACAAAAGATATTAAGCAATCAGCCATAGCATCCTCATTGAGTGCTGAGATTTATGGCTTAGAAATAGTTAAAAAAAATATAGAAAACGAAAGTGGAAATTTAACAAGATTTTTGGTTATGGGAAAAAATATTTCTCAACCAGAATTTAAAGATAAAACTTATATAACCTCTTTTTTATTCAAATTGAAAAGTAAGCCAGCTGCCCTTTACCAATCACTAGGAGGTTTTGCTATTAATGGTGTAAATTTAACTAAACTACAAAGCTATCCAGAAAAAAATAGTTTCGATTCATATTTTTTCTTATGTGATTTGGATGGACACATTGAAGATCCAAAAGTTCAGAAATCTCTTGAAGAGTTAGGTCTACATTGTGAGGATTTTCACGTTCTAGGTGTTTTCGAAGCAGATAACTTGAGACAAAAAAAATAAGAATCTTTTCTTGTAGATTAGAAATTTTAACTGCTATAATGGTTTTGGAGGCTAGAGGTGGATGCTGCTTGAACCCGACCAGATCTTAACGGAAGCAGTCGTAGAGACAGTTATTCAGGTTCTAGTCTCCTTATAGATTTATGAATAATAACTCAAAAGTATTAGCATTAAAATATAGACCACAAACTTTTGACGATCTTATTGGTCAAGAGTTTGTTGCAGAAACTATTACTAATTCGATTAAAGCTGACAAAATACCTAACGCATATTTATTCACTGGAATAAGGGGTATTGGAAAAACCACAACAGCAAGAATTGTTGCAAAAGCACTTAATTGTTCAAATGGTATTGATAATTTATGTAAAGAAAACTTTTGTGAAAGCTGTAAATCTATAAGTGAGTCTAGTCATATAGATGTGCTTGAAATGGATGCGGCAAGCAAAACAGGTGTGGATGACGTAAGAGATTTAATCGAATTTTCAAGATATGGGCCGACCTCGGCTAAATATAAAATCTTCATTATTGATGAAGTGCACATGCTGAGTAAACAAGCCTTTAATGCTTTATTAAAAACTTTAGAAGAACCACCAGAATATCTAAAATTTATTTTTGCAACTACAGAAATTAAAAAAATTCCAATTACAGTTGTTTCTAGATGCCAAAGGTTTGATTTATCAAGAATCAAATCATCAGAATTGTTTGATTTTATAAAAAAAATTAAGGATAAGGAAAACGGAAGAGTTACAGATGATGCTTTGAAGCTTATAGTAAAAATTTCAGAAGGTTCTGTTAGAGATACCCTGTCATTATTGGATAGAGCATTATTAAGTTTGGATGAAGGAAAAGAATTAGACTTAAATTCAGCTCAGAAAATTTTTGGGTATTTTGATAAATCTCAATTAATCGATTTGTTTGAGTTAATATTAAAAGGTGAAGAAACAAAAGTAATAAGTATTTATAGAAAAATTTATAACCAAGGTGTTGAACCAAAGGTTTTTATTAATGATTTCTTAGAGTTACTTTACTACTTTAAAAATATTAATTCTTTAACTTTAGAAAGTACAAACTTCTCATTAAATGATGAAGAATTTTCTAAAATTAAAAATTTATCAAATCAAATAGATTCAAAGGTATTAATATTATTTTGGCAATTCGCCATCTCTTCTCTTGAAGAGATAGACATAGTTTCCAATCAACACCTTTCAATTGAGATGTTCTTAATAAGACTAATGCATTTAAGTTCTGCAACATCTGAAAATAAAATTGGAAATTTTGAGGCTCACTTGAAGAGTGAAAACTTTGTTAAGAATACAGAAATTGAATTAACTTCTAAAACAATAAATCAAATTAAGAATGTTGCACAGGAAGAAAAAACCAAACCAGAAGTTCAGACAGAAATTAAAGCAGAACATAAAATTAATATAAACGCATTTGAGGATTTAATTGAAATTTCCTCAAAAAAAAAAGAGGTCAAACTTAAATACGAGTTAGAAAAAAATGTTAACCTTGTAAAATTTGAAAAAAATAGAATTGAAATATCTTTTAATGAAAGTTTAGATAAAGATTTTGTAAAAGATTTATCATCAAAGCTTTTTGAATGGACTGGTGAAAGATGGATTATTACGTTTAGTAAATTAAAAGGGCAAATGTCGGTAAAAGATAAAGAAATAAATGTAAAAAAACATTTAATTGATGAAATGAAAAATTCAGAAATATTTAAAAGTGTGATGAATAAATTTCCTGATGCCGAATTAATAGATGTAAATTCAAATAAAGATGGAGTTGATAATGACTGATTTTAGTAAAATTTTAGATAAAGCAAAAGAACTTGAGGCAAAAATGAAAGAAAGCCAACAAAAGATTAAGGAAATTAGAGTTGATGGAGTTTCAGGTTCAAATTCTGTAAAGATAACTTTGGATGGGGAGGGAGAGATGCAAACAATAAAGTTATCTGACGAAATTATGAAAGAGGACAAAACCATAATTGAAGATTTAATTGTTGCAGCACATAATAGTGCTAAATCTCAACTTAAATCAAAAACAACTGAGGAAATTTCAAAAGCAACTGGAGGTTTTGGAATCCCTGGTTTTAAATGGCCTTTATAATAAATGCAAAACATCAGTGAGATAGAAGAATTAATTAAATTAATTTCAAAACTTCCAGGCTTAGGTCCCAAATCAGCAAAAAGAATTGTTTTAAAATTAATTAATAATCGTGACGAACTTGTAAAACCTATGGCAAATACATTGGCACAGGTTTATAAAAATGTAGTTAGATGCAATTCATGTGGTGCCTTAAAGTCAAATTCAAATGGTTGTTTAAATTGTGAGAATACAAAAGAAAAATATAACAAAATTTGTGTAGTAGAGGATATTGCCGACCAATGGTCGATTGAAAATTCAAATATCTTTCAGGGCTATTTTCATATTTTAGGAGGAACAATTTCCTCAGTTGGCCAAAGAAAAGAAGATTTATTAATTAATTCATTAGTTGAAAGAGTTAATAGAGATAAAATCGAAGAGGTTATTCTTGCAACTAGTGCAACTGTTGAAGGTCAAACAACTGCATACTACATTCAAGATAGTCTAAAAAATTTAGATGTTAAAATTACTAAATTAGCACAAGGTTTACCAGTTGGAGGAGAGATTGAAAGTTTAGATGATGGGACTTTATTTTCTGCATTTAAAAATCGATCTAATTTGGTTTCGAACTCAGATTAGATTTTTTTTTTCAATCTATTTAAATGAAGTAATGGTTCAGTATAACCCGAAGGTTGTTCTTTACCTTTAAACACTAAATCGCAAGCAGTTTGAAATGCTATAGAATTTTCATAATCATTACTCATTTTAACATATAGTGGATCATTTTTGTTCTGATCGTCTACTATTTTTGCCATCTCTTTCATTATTTCAGTTACTTGTATTTTTGTTGTAATACCATGGTGTATCCAGTTTGCTATATGCTGAGATGAAATCCTAAGAGTGGCCCTGTCTTCCATCAAACCTATGTTGTTAATATCTGGCACTTTAGAACAACCTACACCTTGATCGACCCATCTTACAACATACCCTAATAAAGTTTGTGCAGAATTAGAAATTTCTTTATTTATATCCTCTACAGACCAATTAGGTCTATCTGCTATTGGGATTGTTAAAAGATCATCAAGCTTAGCTGGTTCTCTATCAATTAATTTTTTTTGTTCGTTAAAAATATTTATTTCATGATAATGTAAAGCATGTAGCGCAGCTGCTGTTGGAGAAGGAACCCACGCACAGTTTGCACCTGCTTTTAAGTGTCCTGTTTTTTGCTCCATCATATCTTTCATTTTATCGGGCATTGCCCACATTCCTTTTCCAATTTGAGCTTTACCAGAAAATCCACAACTTAAACCAATATCAACATTGTTGTTTTCGTATGCAGTAATCCATTTAGATGACTTCATATCACCTTTTTTAATCATAGGACCAGCTTCCATTGATGTATGCATTTCATCACCAGTTCTATCTAAGAAACCAGTATTAATAAAAAAAACTCTATTTTTAAGACTTCTAATACATTCTTTTAAATTTACTGATGTTCTTCTCTCTTCATCCATAATACCAATCTTACAAGTATACTTAGGTAAATTTAGAACTTCCTCAACTTTAGAAAAAATTAAATCTGTAAAAGCAGTCTCATCTGGACCATGCATTTTAGGTTTTACAATATAAACTGATCCAGTTCTCGAATTATTTTTATTTTTAATATCATGCAGCGCAGCTGCTGTAGTGATAAATGCATCCATAATACCCTCAGGTACCTCACTTCCATCACTCAATAAAATTGAAGGGTTAGTCATTAGATGACCAACGTTTCTTACAAGTAAAAGACTTCTGCCATGTAACTTTAAACCTTTACCATCTTTTGAGATATAGCTTCTGTGTGGATTTAATTTTCTCTCAAACAATTTTCCTTCTTTTTCAAATTTTGACTTGAGGTCTCCTTTCATTAGACCTAGCCAATTTCGATAACAAATAATTTTATCTTCTGAGTCAACGGCTGCTACACTATCTTCGTTATCACAAATTGTTGAAACTGCAGATTCTAGTATAATATCACTTATACCTGCATGATCTTGTTGAGCAGCAAAAGCTCTTGAGTCTTTTAGAATTTCAATATGCAAATTATTATTCTTTAGGATAATTGCAGACGGATTATCGCTTTCGCCTCTGTGCCCAACAAATTTATTTTCGTCCTCCAAATCAAAAATATCAGCACCTTTTAAAACTTTTAATTTTCCATATTTTACAGCAAAACTTGTAATTTTATTCCAGCTTAGTCCAGCTAATGGAAAGTATTTATCTAAAAAATCTCTTCCATATTTTATAACCATTTCACCTCTTAAAGGGTCATACCGTTCAGATACGCTGTCTTCAGACTGTTCAATTACATCTGTACCATAAAGACTATCATATAAGCTCATCCATCTTGCATTAGCAGCATTTAATGCATACCTCGCATTCATGACAGGTACAACTAACTGAGGCCCAGCTATACTTGCAATTTCTTCATCAACATTTTCAGTTTCTATTTTAAAATCAGGTCCTTCATTTTTTAAATAACCAATTTCTAATAAAAATTTTTTGTACTCATCTAAATTAAATTCTTTACTTTTATTTTTGATATGCCAATCATCTATTTTCTTCTGTAAATCTTCCCTAAATTTAATTAATTCTTTATTTTTTGGCGCAAGCTCATTAAGTGTTTTTTCTAGACCTAACCAAAAATTTTCTGAAGATACATTTGTATTTTTTAATAATTCATCATTTACGAAGCTTGATAGCTTTTCAGATACTTGAAGATTATTAATTTTAATGTATTTTTCTTGCATAGCACTTAATTCGTACCCCATCTGTATTTTTGCCTGAGAGCTTTACTCCTTCGGCGGAAATCAATCTCTTTCCAGAGTGTTATGCTTTAATCGGTCCTTTTGCCTGAGAGTTTCCGGGGTGGTTGCTCCTTCGGCGCTATAAATAGTCTCTCCCGATAATGAATTTGTATCTGTTAAATGATTTAAGTCAATTAATAAGAATTACACCTTATTTAATATCATTTTATTGCCTTTTTTGTATTTTAACCATCCGCTATAAATAAAATATGAAAAATTATCTAAATTTTGAAACAGAAATTAAAGATCTAGAAAACGAACTAGAAAAATTGAAAGATCCTTACAATCAAGAGGGATTATCAGAAGTCGATACTCAAAAAATTTCAAGCACTCAAACAGAAATAGATGAAAAATTAAAAAATATTTATTCTAATCTAGATCCTTGGCAGACTACTATGGTTGCTCGTCATGAAGATAGGCCTAAAGCAAAATTTTTTATTGATAATTTATTTGATGACTTCATTTCACTCTCTGGAGATAGGTATTACGGTGAGGATAAATCAGTTTTAACTGGATTTGCAAAGTTCAATGGAAAATCTGTTTTAGTAATAGGTCAAGAAAAAGGAGAAGATTTAGATAGTAGGATTGAGAGAAATTTTGGGATGATGAGACCAGAGGGTTATAGAAAAACAATAAGATTAATGAACTTAGCAAACAAATTTAATATTCCCATAATCTCTTTTATTGATACTCCAGGAGCATATCCAGGTGTAGGAGCAGAAGAAAGAGGACAAGCCGAAGCAATTGCAAAATCAATCGAATGCTGTATGGAGCTTAAAGTTCCAACAATTGCAATAATTATAGGTGAGGGTGGTTCTGGTGGAGCAATTGCATTAGCTTCATCAAATAAAGTCCTTATGCTAGAAAATGCAATTTATTCAGTAATATCCCCTGAGGGATGTGCAACTATTCTATGGAGAGATCCAAAAAAAATGCTCGATGCCGCAAAAGCCATGAAGCTTTCAGCTAAAGATTTATTAAAATTAAAAGTTATTGATGAAATAATTGAAGAACCTTTAGGTGGTGCGCATAGAGATAGAGATATTATATTAAATAACGTAAGAGAAACTTTAACAAAAAATTTAAATTATTTTGATGAATTATCTTCTGAAGAAATAATGAATGAGAGAAAAAATAAATTTCTTAAAATTGGAAGAAACGATGGTTTTATGACTAGTACTGAGGATCTAAGCACATTAACTGTTAAGAAAAATAATTTTGATAAAATTTTAAAATCAAAAAAAGTATTATCAGCTATTGCTGGCGGATTAATTTTAATTTCTTTAATTCTGTTATTTATTTAAATTTATAAAGCACCATGACAATGCTTGAATTTTTTTCCAGATCCACAAAAACATGGTTCATTTCTTCCCATTTTTTTATTGTTTGAAATTTGTTTAGAAATATCGTTTTGTTTGTTTTCATTTTCCTGGTTTGACTCAAGAACAACTTTTAAGTTTATTAAAATAGTTACATAATCTAATTTTAATTTTTCTAAAAGATTTGAAAACAATTCAAATGCTTCTTTTTTGTATTCAACTAAAGGATCTCTCTGACCATAAGATCTTAGGCCTATGACTTGTCTTAATTGTTCCAAATATTGAATGTGAGATTTCCAGTTTAAATCTATTGATTGAAGAAAAATTCTTTTTTCAATTTCTTTTGCGTGATCTTCCCCCAGAAGTTTAATACGTTCCTTTCTAGTTTCTTGAAATTTATTAGAAATCTTTTCCCTGAAATCTTTATCTTTTGCTTCAATTAAATCCTTAAATTCAGTTTCATCAAAGCTTTTACCAACTATTTGTTTAGTTTTATTATAAAATTCATTACTTTTAGGATTAGATAAATTTGAAATTTTTAAGTTAATTAAATCATCAGATATTTCTTTTAAAAATTGATCTGAATAACCAAAAATATTTTCACTGCTCATCGCATTTTTTCTTTGTGAAAATACAACATGCCTTTGATCGTTAAGAACATTATCAAATTTAATAAGTGTTTTTCTTATATCAAAATTTCTAGCTTCTACTTTCTGCTGGGCTCTCTCTAATGCTTTATTTATCCAAGGATGATCAATACTTTCACCGTCTTTGAGTCCGAGTTTTTCGAGCATACTATTCATAGACTCTGATCCAAAAATTCTCATTAAATCATCCTCTAGACTAACATAAAATATAGAACTACCTTCATCTCCTTGTCTACCAGATCTTCCTCTTGCCTGGTTATCCACTCTTCTAGATTCCATTCTTTCTGTGCCAATTACAAATAAACCACCTAAGGATTTAATTTTATCCTTATTTATTTTAAGCTGGTCTTCTGGAATAGAGCCTTTCTTACCACCAAGTTGAATATCAACTCCTCTTCCTGAAATACTTGTTGTAATAATTAATGAATTTTCCTTTCCCGCATTTGCGATTATCTCAGCCTCATTTTCATGATTTTTGGCATTTAAGACCAAATGTTTAATATTTTTTTTATTTAATAAATTTGAATAAACTTCAGATTTATTAATACTTGAGGTAAACACTAAAATAGGCTGACCTAATTTATTTCTTTCAATTATTTTTTCTATAATTGCATCATTTTTTTCTTTTTCTGTTCTAAAAATTAAATCATTAAAATCTTTTCGAATCATTTCTTTATTTGTTGGGATAACAACTACAGGAAGATTATAAATTTCAAAAAATTCCTCAGATTCTGTAGCTGCTGTACCAGTACAGCCAGATATTTTTTTATAAAGTTTAAAATAATTTTGATAAGTTATTGAAGCTAAAGTTTGATTTTCAGCTTGTACTTGAATCTTTTCTTTTGCTTCTAGTGCTTGATGTAAACCATCTCCAAAACGTCGGCCTTCCAAAATTCTACCTGTAAGTTCGTCAATAATTTTAAGACTTCCATCTTTAACAATATAATCTCTTCCTTTTTCAAATAAATAATTTGCTCTTAAAGCTTGGTTAACATGATGAACTAAATGTAAATTTTCTGGATCATAAAAATTATTATTTTTTAAAATACCTGCATTAGAAAAAAGTTTTTCAACACTATTAATTCCCTCATTAGTTAAAAGGATATTTTTTTCTTTTTCATCAATTTCAAAATCTTTTTTGTTTAAGATACCGACCAGTTTATCAATTGACAAATATTGTGCTGTTTTATCTTCTGCTGCACCTGATATAATTAGGGGCGTTCTTGCTTCATCTATTAAGCAAGAATCTATTTCATCAACAATAGAAAAATTGTGTTCTCTTTGAACCATACTTTTCTCAGTAAATTTCATATTATCTCTAAGATAATCAAATCCTAATTCACTATTGGTTGCATAAGTAATATCACAACTGTAATTTTCTTTTCGTTCTTCATCATCTTGATAATTGTTTATGAAACCTGATCTAAGACCTAAAAAATTGTATATCTGACCCATTTCAATAGAATCTCTTTTTGCGAGATAATCATTAACTGTAACGATGTGAACACCTTTTTCCTGAAGTGCATTTAAGTATGCCGCTAAAGTTATTGTCAAAGTTTTTCCCTCTCCTGTTCTCATCTCGGCAATTTTACCTTCATGGAGAGCAACACCACCAACTAACTGAACATCAAAATGTCTTTCATTACGAGTTCTTTTTGCAGCCTCTCTTACAAGCGCGAAAGCTTCAGGCAAAATTTCATTCAAGGTCTTTCCCTCATTTAAAAGTTTTTTAAATTCAACTGTTTTTTTTGGAAAATCAGAATCATTTAAGCTTACAAATTTTTCTTCAATTGAATTTATTCTTTTTACAATTTTATCAATTCTGTCTAGCTCCTTTTGATTGCTAGATTTAATAAATTTTGTGATTAGATTTAATGGATTTAGCATTACTATTTGATTTATTCTTTAATTATATCGTTTAATATATGTATAAAATAAATATTTTAAATAGTATGGGAATTAATTTAAAAAATTTTTTATCATCAAAATCTAAAAATACCAAAATGATTGATTTTCAAGACTTAGATCACCTTGATGGTCTCTCTATTTCAACTGTTTCTGCGAGTTTATATAAAGATATAAGAGATGACTTAACCATGTTTTATTTTAGGGAGGGAGCTAATCATGCATCTGTATATACACAGTCAAAAATAGTTTCAGAAAACATTAAATGGAATCTAAACCAAAAGCCTAAAAAAGTATATTCATTGATCGTAAATACAAGAAACGCAAATGCTTTAACTGGAAAACAAGGTTATGAAGGCTTAAGAAAATTAGCAGATTTGGTCTCAAAACATCTTAATCAAAAACAAAAAGAGGACGAAAACATTCCAAAAAAAATTTTACCTAAAAATATTATTTTTGGTTGCACAGGAACTATAGGGGAAACTTTTCCATATGAAAAAATTGCAAAAGGTATATTGAGCTTAATAAATAAAATTCGTTATACGCAAAACAAATTTATTTGGATGAAGGCAGCACTTGCTATTATGACTACAGATACTAAACCTAAATTAGCTATGGAAGAATGTCATATTGGAAATGAAAAAGTGAAAATTTATGGCATAGCAAAAGGCTCAGGAATGATATATCCAAATATGGCTACTACTCTGGCATACTTATTTACTGATGCGACACTATCCAATGATATTTTAGGAAAATTATTAAAAAAAAATATAACCAATACATTTAATGCAATATCATGTGATGGCGATACCAGCACTAATGATATGGCAACTATTTTTGCAACTAACGAGGTAAAAAATTCTCAAGTAAAAAATATTAATGAAAATAAAATTAAGAGTTTTGATAAAGCATTAAATAATGTTCTTTTAAATTTAGCAAAAAGAGTTGTTTCAGACGGTGAAGGAGCTTCAAAATTTATTTCAGTAAACGTCGAAAAATGTAAAAATGAGATGGAAGCAAAAAAAATTGCTTTTTCTGTAGCAAATTCACCTTTAGTTAAAACTGCAATTGCAGGTGAAGATCCTAATTGGGGAAGAATAATTATGGCAATTGGTAAGGCAGGACCAAAAGTAAATTTAAAAAAATTATCTATTAAATTTGGAAATATAATTATTCTTCAAGATGGAAAATTAAATCAAAATTACGATGAAAAATTTACAGCTGATTATATGAGGAGAGAAAATATTGAGATAAACATTGAAACTTTCACAGGAAAGAAAAATTTTACAGCTTATACAATGGATTTAACAAAAAAATATATTGAAATAAACGCAGATTATAGAAGTTAGCTTATTGAAAAAATTAATTTTTGTCATTAATTAATACTCATGATTAAATATAAACTTTTATGCAAAAATTGTGAATTAAAGTTTGATAGTTGGTTTGCATCCTCAAATGAGTACGAAAAACTTAAAAAAAAAAAACTTTTAAGTTGTCATTCTTGCAACTCAAAAAAAGTTGAGAAAACTATCATGGCTCCCCAGTTAATTAATAGCAAACAAAAAATGGATGTAAAAGTAAACTTAGAAAAATATCAAAATATAAAAAAAACTATAATAGGGTATCAAAAATTTATTAAAGAGAATTTTAAATATGTTGGTGAAAATTTTGCTTATGAGGCAAGGACAATTCATTATAGTAAAAAAAAAAAATCAAAAGGAATTTATGGAAGTGCATCTAAAGAAGATTTAAAAGAGTTAAAAGAAGAAGGTATAGATGCTCAAATGATACCTTGGATAGAGGAAAAAGAAAATTAATCTTTGGTAAACTTTGCTATATAGTTAACCGATAAATCTCTCGATATATTCCATTCATCTTTAACTATATTGAAACTCATACCATCAATTCCGTTTAGAGATAAATTGTTTTTCAATAGAATTTTTTTAAGATACTCAGGTTTTACAAATTTTTCCCAATCGTGAGTACCTGCAGGAAGCCATCTAAGAATATATTCTGCTCCAACTATCGCAAAAAAATAAGATTTTAATGTCTTGTTAATTGTTGCAACAAACATAAGTCCATTTTTTTTTAAAAGACTAGCACATGATTTTAAAAAAAAATCTACATCTTCAACATGTTCAACAATCTCCATGTTTAAAATTACATCAAATTTTTTTACTATTTTAAGCTTTTCAGGAGATGAACATAAGTAGTTTATTTTAAGATTATTTTTTTTTGCATGTAAGTTTGCTATAGCAATATTTTTATTTGAAGCATCAATTGCTGTAACATTAGCTCCCAATCTGCACATGGGCTCGGACAGTAATCCACCTCCACATCCAATATCAAGAATATTTATTCCAGAGAGAGGATATCTTTTATTTTTAAGTTGAAATTCCTTAATTATGTTTTCTTTTATATATTTTATTCTTATAGGGTTAAACTTGTGAAGAGGTTTAAATTTTCCTTCTGGATCCCACCATTCGGCCGCCATATTTGAAAATTTTTCTATTTCTTTTTTGTTAATACTGTTCATAATGTATAATTTGTTGACATAACAATTAAGATGTATTTTATCAATTTATAATTAAATAATATTAATTCAACTGATCATGAAAACCGTTGTACTAAAATTTGGTGGAACTTCCGTTGGTAGTATCGATAGAATAAAAAAAATATGCAAAATAATAGCTACTTATAAGAAGAAAAAAAATAGAGTTTTGGTGATTTCGTCTGCAATGAGTGGAGTAACCAATGAACTTGTGAAAAAATCGAGACAAATTAGTAATAATTTTAGTAGATCTGAATATGATGCACTTGTTTCTACTGGCGAACAAGTTTCGTGTGCTTTAATTGCTGGAAGACTTAGTCATGATGGTTTTAAATCAAGATCATGGGTATCTTGGCAATTACCAATAATTACTGATGGACCTTACTCTGGTGCAAGAATCAACAATATTGTTACAAAAGAATTAAATAATTATGTGAAACAGGGTGGCATACCAATCATTACAGGTTTTCAAGGAATTAATAATGAAAATAGAATTACCACAATAGGAAGAAGTGGTTCCGATGCTACTGCTATAATGTTAGCAAAATTTATTAAAGCTGATGAATGTGTGATTTATACAGATGTTGATGGTATTTATACAACTGATCCAAGAGAACATAAAAAAGCAAAGAAAATTAAAAAAATATTTTATGATGAAATGTTAGAAATGGCATCATTAGGTTCTAAAGTCATGCAACCAACATCCGTTCAAGATGCAAAGTTAAATAATATTGATATAAAGGTTAAATCTTCTTTTATTAATAAATCAGGTACATTAATCACAGGTTCTAAAAAAATGTTTAGTGATCAAATAATTACGGGGATATCTTCAACTAAAAATGATGCTAAATTTACAATTGTAGGAGTTAAAGATAAACCTGGTGTTGCTGCTTCAGTTTTTAGACCGCTATCAAAAAATTTAATTAATGTTGATATGGTTGTACAAAATATTTCTCAAAATGGAAAAGACACCGACTTAACTTTCACAATAAAATCTGATGATCTAAAAAAAACTGAAAAATTAATTAAGCAAAATAAATCGATATCGTATAAAAAACTTTCTTTTGATAAAAATCTTTCAAAAGTTTCCATAATTGGCGTTGGTATGATTACTGCTCCAGGAATTACTTACAGGATGTTTCAAGCTTTAGCTTCAAAAAAAATAAACATTTTAGTTATATCAACATCTGAAATAAAAATTTCAGTATTAATCTCATCAAAAAATGTAAAAAAAGCAATAGCTGTTCTTCATAAAGAATTTAAACTAGATTAAACTCATGAATGTAAGACCATTTAGAAATATAAATCGAAAAAAAACTAAAGTAATAAATGTTGGTAATGTTAAAGTTGGTGGCGACAATCCAATATCTATTCAATCAATGACAAATACTTTAACGACAGATACATCGGCTACTATAGAACAAATAAACAAAATTCATGAAGAAGGTGCAGATTTAGTTAGAGTTTCTTGTCCAGACGAGGAGTCTTCGAAAGCCCTGAAAGAAATTATAAGAAATGTCCAAATACCTGTGATCGCAGATATTCATTTTCATTATAAAAGAGCCATTGAAGCTGCAGAAAATGGAGCGAAGTGTTTAAGAATTAATCCGGGTAATATTGGTGATAAAAACAAAATTCATGAAGTCTTAACAGCAGCAAAAGATAACGATTGTTCAATTAGAATAGGAGTAAACGCAGGTTCTTTAGAAAAAGATATCCTAGAAAAATATAAAGAGCCCTGTCCAGAGGCTTTAGTTGAAAGTGCTAAAAGAAATATCAAAATATTAGAGGATCAGGATTTTTTTAATTTCAAAATAAGTGTAAAATCCTCTGACGTATTTCTCTCAATTTCAGCTTACAGGCAACTTTCCAAAGTTACTGATTATCCTCTTCATCTTGGAATAACAGAGGCTGGAAGTTTTGTGTCTGGAAGTGTCAAGTCTTCAATAGGACTTGGTTCATTACTACTAGACGGTATAGGTGATACTTTAAGGGTTTCTTTGTCAGATGATCCTGTCAAGGAAGTTAAGATTGGAAATGAAATACTCAAATCATTAGGTTTAAGAAATAGAGGGGTCAAAATAATTTCCTGCCCATCTTGTGCAAGACAAGCATTTCAAGTGATTGATATAGTTAAAATTTTAGAACAGAAATTATCTCATATAAAAACTCCAATTACCCTCTCTATAATTGGCTGTGTTGTGAATGGTCCTGGTGAAGCTGCTTTGACTGATATCGGTATAACAGGAGGTGGAAAAGGCAATAATATGCTTTATTTATCTGGGGTTCAAAGTGAAAAAGTATTAACTGATGATATAGTAAATAAAGTTGTAGCGGAAGTTGAAAAAAAAGCCTCTGAATTAGAAAATTTACAATGATACCTCCAAAAACCATTGAAGAATTAATTTTAAAACATTCTAATTTAGAAAAAGATCTCTCATCAGGAAATTTAGATAACAAATCATTTGCAGAAAAATCAAAAGAATATTCGGATGTTAATGAAATAATTTTGAATGCTAAAAAATATTTATCATTTGAAAATGAAAAACAAGAACTAGAAAAAATATTAGAGGACAATATATCAGATAAAGAATTAAAAAATATGGCTGAGTTGGAACTTGTTGATTTAAAATCTGAATATGAGATCAATGAAAAAAAATTAAAATTATTTTTACTACCAAAAGATGAAGCTGATAAAAAAAATGCTATAATTGAAATAAGAGCTGGAACTGGTGGTTTAGAAGCAAGTTTATTTGCTTCTGATCTTTTTAAAATGTATGAAAAAATAAGCAATAAAAAAAAATGGTCATTAGAACTTATTTCTATTTCAAGAAGTGATGCTGGAGGTTTAAAAGAGGTAATAGCTTCTATCAAAGGTACAAATATATATTCCACATTAAAATACGAGAGTGGTGTGCATAGAGTTCAAAGAGTTCCAGATACAGAAACACAAGGAAGAGTGCATACTTCCGCAGCTACGGTAGCTGTATTGCCTGAAGCTGAAGAAGTAGATTTAAAAATAAACGATTCTGACTTAAGAATTGATGTTTTTAGAGCAGGTGGCCCTGGCGGACAATCAGTTAACACAACAGATAGCGCCGTTAGAATAACTCATATACCCACAGGTTTGTCAGTTTCTCAACAAGATGAAAAATCACAACATAAAAATAAAGCAAAAGGAATGAAAATTTTAAGAGCAAGATTGTATGAACTTGAAAGATCAAGAATTGATCAAGAAAGATCACAAGATAGAAAAACTAAAATTGGTACAGGAGATCGATCTGAAAGAATTAGAACTTACAATTTTCCACAGGGAAGAGTTACAGATCATAGAATAAATTTAACGCTACACAAATTAGAGGAATTTCTTGAAGGTGAAGCCTTTGATGAAATGATAGAGTCTCTTACATTGCAAGCACAGGAAGAAAGTTTAAGTAATTTATAATAAATGAATATTCAATCAGCAATAACTCAAGGTACTAAAATTTTAAAAAATAAATTTTTTTTAAACCCCTATTTAGATTCAGAAATTTTAATGGCAAAAGTAATCAATAAAGATAAAAAGTATTTATTATTAAATGCTCAAAAAAAAATAGAAGAAAAAAATTTAATTTTGTTTCGAAAACTCATTAATGAAAGATCCAAAGGTAAACCAGTTTCACATTTAACTAATAAAAAGTTATTTTGGAATTCAGAATTTTTTGTAACAAAAGATACTTTAATACCCCGTCCTGATACTGAGCTAATTATTGAAAGTATTTTGAATTTAACAAAAAATAAAAGTAAACTAAGTATCCTAGATATTGGTGTAGGGTCTGGGTGTATACTTTTATCTATATTAAGAGAGAAAAAAGAATTTTATGGAACAGGAATAGATATAAGCAAAAATTGTTTAAAAATAACAAATATAAATGCAACTCATTTAAAGGTACATTCTAGACTAAAATTATACAAATCAAATGTTGACAAATTTACTTTAGGCAAATATGATTTAATTGTAACTAATCCTCCTTATATTAAAAAACATTTTATAAAATATTTGGATAAAGGAGTTGCTAAGTTTGAACCAAAAATAGCACTAGATGGTGGATTAGATGGTTTATCAGAAATCAGAAAAGTTATAAAAAAATCATCTGAGCTGATTAAAAAAAATGGTAAATTTATTTTAGAGATTGGTTTTGATCAAAAAAATAAAGTAATTAAATTATTGAATAAAGAGGGTTTTTATATAAATAGTGCTCTAAAAGATCTTGCTAATAATGATCGATGCATAATTTGCACAAAAATATAATTAATTTAAATCATGGTAACATTTAGGAATAATAGCAACAACAACAATAGAAGAAATAATTTCAGAAGAAACGACAGAAATTTTAAATCCAATAGCGATAGACAGAAATTTGGTTCAAATTTTTCTAATGGCGAAAATTTTAAAAGGAAGTCTCCAGGCAGAAACAATCATAATGCACCAAAATTAATAGAAAAATATAATGATTTAGCGAGAGAGGCTTTATCCAATGGTGATAAAATTCTTTCCGAAAATTACCTTCAGCATGCAGATCATTTTAAAAGAATACTTAATGAAAGAGAAAGTTATAAAAGAGAGAAAAGCTTAGAGGAGAAATCTTTAGAAAATGACTCAAAAATTAATGACTTATCAGATAACAATGATATCTCAGAAAAAAATTTAAAAGATGATTCTAATCAAGATCCTAGAAATGAAGTAGCAGCAGAAGTTAATTAATTTAAACCTATTATCTTTTCAGATTTTAGAACATCTAATTTAATTTTTTTTGTTTCAAATAACTTTCTTTCATTACCTTTTAATATTTTGCCTGAAGGAAGTTTTAGTTTTTGAGAATTAACTTTCTTTCCATTTACTATTACTTCGTAATGTAAATGAGGTCCAGTAGATTTACCTGTAGAACCAACATAACCTATTGTTTGACCTTGTTTTACCCTTACACCTGCTTTAATACCACGAGCAAATTTTGACATATGAGCATAGATTGTTTGATAAGTTGAATTATGTCTTATTTTGACACAGTTTCCTCCTCCTCCACACCATCCAGCTTTTTTAACAACACCATCACCTGATGCCATTATTGGTGTGCCAGTAGGTGCTGCAAAATCTGTACCTCTGTGCATTTTGTTGAAACCATCAATAGGATGTTTTCTCATGCCAAATGGTGAAGATAACCTTGCTCCATTAATAGGTGTTTTCATCAAAGCTTTTTTTATACTTTTTCCATTCTTATCATAATGTCCTTCACTTCCTTCTTTATCAAAATAATACAAAGTATTTTCTTGACCGCTAAGCTTTAAATTTGCAAAAAGTATTTCTCCTGTTTCAATTATTTCATTTTTTTCATTTAAGAATAATTCATACATAATCTGAAATTTATCTTGCTTTCTTATATCTCTTTGAAAATCAACTTGAAATCCGTAAATTCTTGCGAACTCAATTATTGTATTTGCGGGTATTTCCTCGTCTATTGCAGCTTTATATAAACTTTGCAAAATTACATTTTCTTTATATACAATTTGCTTGTTTAATTTAATTAACAAAAGCTCTTCGCTAAAAACATCATTTTTTATATCTCTTTTTAACTCAATCTTTTGAGTATTTGAGATTTGAAAAGTAAATTCTCTGATCTTATTATTTGTTTTGTCCAAACTAAACTCAATGGTTTGCATAGTATTTAATTTATTAAGATTAGTTTTTTTTTTAAGTGAGTTTTTAATTTTTATTATCTCACTTTTATTAACTGAGTACTCTTCAAGTATTTTATCAAATGTTTCTCCTGATTTTATTTTATGCTTAACTTTTTCGTACTTAGGATCAAGATTATTTATTATTTGTTTTAAAGTTTTTTTAAGATAAATGTTATCAACAAAATTATTATAAGTTGTTTGATTATTTTTTTTTTGATAGTTAAAATAACTAGTAGAAATTCCGGTAAACAATATTAGCAAAATTAAGCCTAAAATTTCTAAATTTTTTTTGATTTTAATTTTTAAAATTTTTATCATTTTAATTTAAACTCGCTTCAATTATTAGTTTAGAGGTTTCAAAAAATCAAAAAAAACCCATTAAATACATCATTTTTTAAGTATTTTTTTATGCTTAAATGCTTGATTTCCTTTTATTTTAGCCTATAAGCACTGGACTTTCTCAATTAAATTGTTGAATAATCAATAAATTAATGAGGATTATTGAGCTTTTTCAGCTCAATTAGCTATTTAAAACGTAAAAATTTAAGAAGAGAAGTGTGGACGGTTAAGGTTACCAAAATTTGTCGTACACACTTCAACATCATATAAATTTTATTCTTAGAATTTATATGGAAGCTAGTGTGCGCCGTTTTTAAACTTGAGAGTTTGATCATGGCTCAGAACGTACGCTGGCGGCACGCCTAACACATGCAAGTCGAACGAAGTAGCAATACTTAGTGGCAGACGGGTGAGTAACATGTAGGTATCTACCCTTTGGCCTGGAATAACACGAGGAAACTTGTGCTAATACTGGATAAGTCTTTACGGAGAAAGCTTTATGCACCATTGGATGAGCCTGCACTTGATTAGTTTGTTGGTGGGGTAATGGCCTACCAAGACTGTGATCAATAGCTGATTTGAGAGGATGATCAGCCACATTGGGACTGAGACACGGCCCAAACTCCTACGGGAGGCAGCAGTGGGGAATCTTGCACAATGGAGGAAACTCTGATGCAGCGATGCCGCGTGAGTGAAGAAGGCCTTTGGGTTGTAAAGCTCTTTCGTCGGGGAAGAAAATGACTGTACCCGAATAAGAAGGTCCGGCTAACTTCGTGCCAGCAGCCGCGGTAATACGAAGGGACCTAGCGTAGTTCGGAATTACTGGGCTTAAAGAGTTCGTAGGTGGTTGAAAAAGTTGGTGGTGAAATCCCAGAGCTTAACTCTGGAACTGCCATCAAAACTTTTCAGCTAGAGTATGATAGAGGAAAGCAGAATTTCTAGTGTAGAGGTGAAATTCGTAGATATTAGAAAGAATACCAATTGCGAAGGCAGCTTTCTGGATCATTACTGACACTGAGGAACGAAAGCATGGGTAGCGAAGAGGATTAGATACCCTCGTAGTCCATGCCGTAAACGATGTGTGTTAGACGTTGGAAATTTATTTTCAGTGTCGCAGCGAAAGCGATAAACACACCGCCTGGGGAGTACGACCGCAAGGTTAAAACTCAAATGAATTGACGGGGACCCGCACAAGTAGTGGAGCATGTGGTTTAATTCGAAGATACGCGCAGAACCTTACCAACACTTGACATGTTCGTCGCGACTTTAAGAGATTAAAGTTTTCGGTTCGGCCGGACGAAACACAGGTGCTGCATGGCTGTCGTCAGCTCGTGTCGTGAGATGTTGGGTTAAGTCCCGCAACGAGCGCAACCCTCACTTTTAGTTGCCATCATTAAGTTGGGCACTCTGAAAGAACTGCCAGTGATAAGCTGGAGGAAGGTGGGGATGACGTCAAGTCCTCATGGCCCTTACGTGTTGGGCTACACACGTGCTACAATGGTATCTACAACAGGAAGCAAAACGGCGACGTTAAGCAAATCCTCAAAAGATACCTCAGTTCGGATTGCACTCTGCAACTCGAGTGCATGAAGCTGGAATTACTAGTAATCGTGGATCAGCGTGCCACGGTGAATGCGTTCCCGGGTCTTGTACACACCGCCCGTCACACCATGGGAGTTGGTTCTACCTTAAGGCAAGGTTTAAAATCCTTGACCACGGTATAGTCAGCGACTGGGGTGAAGTCGTAACAAGGTAGCCGTAGGGGAACCTGCGGCTGGATTACCTCCTTTCTAAGGATGAGTGAAAGTAAAATTTCATTCTAAATAATATACAGGATAATGTTGACCGTCCTCATTTCTCTTCTTAAAGTAGTGTTTCTCTTGCATGGGGGCCGGTAGCTCAGTTGGTTAGAGCACACCCTTGATAAGGGTGGGGTCGAAAGTTCGAGTCTTTCTCGGCCCACCAATTTAAGATCATGGGGGATTAGCTCAGCTGGGAGAGCGCCTGATTTGCATTCAGGAGGTCAGCGGTTCGATCCCGCTATCCTCCACCAAAACACTTAGTTATAAAAAATTGTGAATAAATTAAAAATTAATATCAATATCTATATCCGAACATTAGTGATGTTATTAGCTAATGTTCAAAATAAAAATTTGATTCAACACAGAATTTTTTTCTGTGCATAAATCAAGCGTTTAAGGGCGTGTAGTGGATGCCTTGGCACTGAAAGCCGATGAAGGACGTGATATACTGCGATAAGTTTCGGGGAGCTGTATGTAAGTTTTGATCCGAAAATTTCCGAATGGGGAAACCCACCATTTTATATGGTACTTTAAACTGAATACATAGGTTTAAAGAGACAACCTGGAGAACTGAAACATCTAAGTAACCAGAGGAAAAGAAATCAATTGAGATTCCGTTAGTAGTGGCGAGCGAACGCGGACTAGGCCAGTAGTTTTGTTAAAAAAATTTGAATAGTTTGGAAATGCTAACCATAGAGGGTGATAGTCCCGTATGAGTAAAGTTTAACAAAATTCTTGAGTAAAGCGGGACACGTGAAATCTTGCTTGAATATAGGGGGACCACCCTCTAAGCCTAAATACTCTTCAGTGACCGATAGTGAACTAGTACCGTGAGGGAAAGGTGAAAAGAACCCCTATTAGGGGAGTGAAATAGAACCTGAAACCGCATGCCTACAATCAGTCGAAGCTCTTTTTAGAGTGACGGCGTACCTTTTGTATAATGGGTCAGTGACTTAATTTATTAAGCAAGCTTAAGCCATCTAGGTGTAGGCGCAGCGAAAGCAAGTCTTAATAGGGCGATTAGTTTAATGAATTAGACCCGAAAACGAATGAGCTTACCATGAGCAGGTTGAAAGTAAGGTAACACTTACCGGAGGACCGAACCAGTTGACGTTGAAAAGTCTTTGGATGACTTGTGGTAAGGGGTGAAAGGCCAACCAAATTCGTAGATAGCTGGTTTTCCGCGAAAACTATTTAGGTAGTGCGTTGAATAAATAGACATTTAGAGGTAGAGCACTAAATGGGCTAGGGGGAAGAGATTCTTACCAAACCTAATAAAACTCCGAATGCTAAATGTTGTTCTTCAGCAGACAGACTGTGGGTGCTAAGGTCCATGGTCGAGAGGGAAAGAGCCCAGACCACCAGATAAGGTCCCCAAATTATGATTAAGTGTGAAAGGATGTGGAAATTCCTTAACAGCCGGGAGGTTGGCTTAGAAGCAGCCATCCTTTAAAGATAGCGTAACAGCTCACCGGTCTAATAGAGTTTCTGCGCCGAAGATGTAACGGGGCTAAAATCATATACCGAATCTGTGGATTTGTAATTTTTTCGAAAATTATAACTGGTAGCGGAACGTTCTGTAAGCCTGTGAAGGGATACCCGTGAGGGATCCTGGAGGTATCAGAAGTGCGAATGCTGACATAAGTAACGATAAAAGAAGTGAAAAACTTCTTCGCCGAAAATCCAAGGGTTTCTGCGCAAGGTTAATCCGCGCAGAGTTAGTCGGCACCTAAGGCGAGGGCGAAAGCCGTAGTCGATGGAAATAAGGTTAATATTCCTTAACCAGATGGTAGTGACGGATCTTGTAAGTTGTAAGTTCTTAATGGATTGAACTTGCCGCGAAAAGGTTCCAAGAAATAGCTCCATCATTAGACCGTACCCTAAACCGACACAGGTGGATTAATAGAGTATATTTAGGCGCTTGAGAGAATGATGTTGAAGGAACTCGGCAAAATACTTCCGTAACTTCGGGATAAGGAAGACCTTCTTGTAGGCAACTATAGGAGGGTGGCACAAGCCAGGGAGAAGCGACTGTTTATCAAAAACACAGGGCTCTGCTAACACGTAAGTGGATGTATAGGGTCTGACGCCTGCCCGGTGCTGGAAGGTTAATGCGGTTGGTGCAAGCTAACTTCTGAAGCCCCAGTAAACGGCGGCCGTAACTATAACGGTCCTAAGGTAGCGAAATTCCTTGTCGGGTAAGTTCCGACCTGCATGAATGGCGTAACGATTTCTCCGCTGTCTCCAACATCAACTCAGTGAAATTGAATTCTCCGTGAAGATGCGGAGTTCGCGTAGTTAGACGGAAAGACCCCGTGCACCTTTACTGCAACTTTACATTGGTATTAGGAAAAACATATTTAGCATAGGAGGGAGACATTGAAGCAAAGGCGTCAGCTTTTGTGGAGTCACCAGTGAAATACCTCTTTTGTTTTTCTTGGTATCTAACTGATTGCCGTTATCCGGCATCAAGACATTGTATGGTGGGTAGTTTGACTGGGGCGGTCGCCTCCCAAATAGTAACGGAGGCGTGCGAAGGTAGGCTCAGAACGGTCAGAAATCGTTCGTAGAGTGCAATGGCATAAGCCTGCCTGACTGTGAGACTGACAAGTCGAGCAGAGACGAAAGTCGGTCATAGTGATCCGGTGGTTCTGAGTGGAAGGGCCATCGCTCAACGGATAAAAGGTACGCCGGGGATAACAGGCTGATACTGCCCAAGAGCTCATATCGACGGCAGTGTTTGGCACCTCGATGTCGGCTCATCACATCCTGGGGCTGGAGCAGGTCCCAAGGGTTTGGCTGTTCGCCAATTAAAGTGGTACGTGAGCTGGGTTCAGAACGTCGTGAGACAGTTCGGTCCCTATCTGCTATGCGTGTAGAAGAATTGAGAGGAGTTGACCCTAGTACGAGAGGACCGGGTTGAACATACCACTGGTGGACCGGTTGTAGCGCCAGCTGCAGTGCCGGGTAGCTAAGTATGGACGAGATAACTGCTGAAAGCATCTAAGCGGGAAACTCACCTCAAAACTAGTTCTTCCTATAGAGCCGTGGTAGACCACCACGTTGATAGGCTGGGTGTGGAAGCGCAGTAATGCGTGCAGCTGACCAGTACTAATAGCTCAATTGGCTTGATTTATGCACTGAAAAAAATTTTTATAATTTTTTGATATTAACTAGATAAATTTTTCTTTAGAAAATTTTATCATTTTATATTTCTTGATCTTAGTTATTGAAGTTGGTTTTTTTTTAAAAACCAAATAATTAATCCACCATACTAAATCTTTAAATCCCATTTTATTTCTCATCATTACCGTAGATGAAAGTCTAGGGTTTATTTCGAATATAGCATATCTTTGTTGGTTAATTTTAATTTGAACATTAATTGATCCGCACAAGTTAATTTTTTTTGCTATATTTAATAGGATTTTATTTAAATGAACATCCTCAACAACCTCAGCATAATAAGTATAACCTTTATCAAGTTTTCTATTTAATATTATTGCGTTTTCATAATTTCTTAATTTTATTATAGCACATGTATATTCTTTATAATTTTCATCTAAATATTCTTGAGCTATCCAATTTTTTTTATCATTAATTTTTATCTTTTTGAATTGTGCAGCTGTTCTCACCACTTTATAATTTTTATTTCCATGCCCAAAATCTTTCTTTAAAAAAAAAGTTTTATTAAATTTTTTTAAATTATTTAATTTTTCGCAGAATGAGGGAACTCCAAATTTATTTTTATTTAAAAAATTATATGTTTTAAATTTGGAAGAAAAAATTTGTATTATTTTGTAAGAGTTAACAAGAATTAATTTGTTTTTAAATTTTTTTTGATTCTTAGAAAAAAAAATTATCTCCTCCTCTGTAGTTGGTATAATAATTTTTGATTTTTTAGATATTTTAAGCATTTCATTTAAATAATTTTTATTTCTTGGGGAAGTAATTTTGTGAATTTTTTTAAATTGAAATTCTCCTGGACCATCAGTTTTAATGTCTGTTCCTTCGATTATTGATTTTTTGAATTCATTTTTTAAAATCCTACATATTGATATTGCTATATCGCCATTTGCTCCTGTAATTAAAAAGTTCATTTTTGTAAGTGCTTAGTTAGTATTTTTTTATTTTTATCGTAAAAATTTACTTGTTTGAGAACTTTAAATCTATTGAATTTACTTTCTTTAAAATCAAATTTTTTTTTATCTAAATCAATAATTAGCCATTTAGCAGTAGGATTTTTGTCCCTTGGTTGACCAACAGACCCAGGATTTAATATTATTTTTTTATTAATTTTTTTGTTCATTTGAATATGTGTGTGTCCAAGAAAAATGTAATCATACTTATAACGGTTTAATTTATTTTTAAATTTATTAAATTTGTTTGGGTATATATATTCATCTGTATTCCATGGCGAACCATGGCAAAGTAAAATTTTTTTACCTTTCAAGTTTATTTTTTTTGTTTTTGGTAATTTTTTAATAAATTCAACATGTTTTTTTTTCAATCTTTTGAAAGCTATTTTTATTCCATTTCCATATTTTTCTTTATAGTATTCAATTTTTTTATTATCATTTAGTATTTCCAAAAATATATTTTCGTGGTTTCCTTTTATGCAAATAGCTTTTATTTTATTTAATAAATCTATGCATTTGTGTGGTTCATAATAGTAGCCAACATAATCTCCTAAGCAAAAAAACTTACGTATATTTAATTTTTTTGCTTCATTAACGCATTCTTTCAGTGCCTCATAATTTCCATGGATATCTGATAAAATACATATTTTCATTTAAGTTGATTTTTAATTAATCTTATATTTTTTATAAAAGTTGTATACTTAAACTTAATATTACTTTTTGAAATTTGGTTTTTTTTTAGATTTTTTTCAAAGGTTAAATTCTTTATAAATTTATTTTTTTTCATCAATATCAGTATATTTTTTAGAGAAATTTTCTCACCTCCAACGTAAACAATATTTTTTGACTTTTTTTCTATACAACTAAAAATAATTTTTGCAGCATCTTTAACAAAAAGATAATTTCTTAACTGATTACCATTATTGTCGATATGAATTTTTTTTGCGGCTCCTCTTTTCATTAACTTATTAATAAACAAATGATCTGGACCATTTGCTCCATATATCCCTGGAAACCTTATAATGGTATAATTGCACTTAGAATTAATTATATTTTTGTCACCCATAAGTTTAGAGATAGCATACGGTGAATTTGGAGAATTTTTTGATTTAATTGAATAATTTTCTTTCTCTCCGTGTATCGAAATTGATGATGAATGAATCAAATATTTGTTATTTTTTTTACAATAATTTGAGAGTAATTTTGGTAACTTGTAATTGAGTTTTAAAGAATTTATTTTTTTCTTAAAATCAACTTTGGCTGCAAGATTTATAATAATATCAGGTTTGAACTTACTAAGTAAGTTTGAGACATCTTGAGTATTTTCAAGATTACAGTTAAAAAAATTTTTTTTTGATCTTGAAATTTTTAATATTTTATATTTTTTATTACATAGAATATTTGATACTTCACTACCCAAAAAACCGCTAGCTCCTGTAATCAATATTTTCATAAAGAAAAAATACTATTTTATGTGTATTAATTTTAAAGGTGTATTTTTTTTAATATTTTTTTTAAATTTTTTATTTATTATTTTTGAGTAAAATTTAGGACTTAATCCATTTGATGGTCTTACAATTTTAATATTTTTATCTGATAATTTTTCTTCTTTTTTTACATTCTCGCTGATATAAATTGACCTTCTAAAACGTAATGATTTTTTCTCACCTTTTGTAGCACCAAAAAAAATTTTACCTAAACTTTTAAATGCTGCATTACATTCTACAACTAAGTTTTTAAATTCGTTTGGTTCTAAAGAAAAAAAACTATCAACTGATCCGTCATTTTTATTTATAGTAAAATGTTTTTCAATTACAGTTGCTCCTTGAGCTATAGCAGCCACTGAGGCTCCGATCCCAGGTGTATGATCTGAAAGTCCTACATTACATCTGAATTTTTTTTTAATTTCTGGAATTGTAAGTATATTGCTTTCCTCTATAGAGGCAGGATATGTGCTAGTGCACTTTAATAAAGTTAAGTTTTTACAACCGTTGTTAGTTGCTGTTTTAACAATTTCTGAAATTTCATTAAAGGAAGCCATGCCTGTAGACACAATCATTGGTTTTTTCTTTAGAGCAACATATCTAATTAATGGTAAATGGTTATTTTCAAACGAGGCAATTTTATACATTGGTACTTTTAATTTCTCTAAAAAATCAACTGCTGAAAAATCAAATGGAGCACTGAATGCATAAAGCCCTAATCTGTTTGCTTTTTTAAAAATTTTTTTGTGCCATTCCCAGGGTGTTTGAGATTTTTTATATAAATCGTAAAGTCTTAATCTGTGCCATTTGCTACTTTTATCATTAATTAAAAATTCTTTTGAGTAAGAATTTAAAGTAATTGTATCTGGCTTGAATGTCTGAAGTTTAATTGCGTTTGCACCTGTTTTAGAAATTTCCTCAACAATTTTGAGCATTTTATTAAGTGAACCTCCATGGTTACCTGAAACTTCAGCAATAATAAAAGGTTTTTTTATTAGTAAATTATTTAAAATTTTATTTTTCATTTTTAAATTCTCACTGGTATTTTTTTTTCATTTAAGTATTTTTTTACATCTAAAGGTGTATGTTTTGTAAAATGATAAATACTTGCTGCAGCTAAAGCAGAAACATTTGCTTTTTCTATAGTATTTAACATATCTTCAAAACTTCCTGCTCCTCCTGAGGCAATTACTGGAATTTTAAGCATTGTTGTAGCTAACTTAAGTGTATTTATATCATACCCGTCCAGAGTACCATCTTTATCAATTGAAGTTATAATTACCTCTCCTACGCCTATTTTTTCTAACTCTAATAGGTGGTCTTTAAATATTAATTTTGTCTTTTTAGTACCTGAATTTGAGTAGATTATATTTTCATTTTGTTCATTCTTATAATCGACAGATCCTACAATTGCTTGATTCCCAAAAGTTTTACAAGCCTTGTAGATAAAGTCGTAATCTTCACATGCAGCAGTATTTATACAAACCTTATCAGCTCCTGCTTTAAGTAATTCTGATATATCCTTAATTGAATTTATCCCACCACCAAATGTTAAAGGCATAAAACATTCATTTGCGATTTCTTCAACTAATTCTAGGTCAACTTTTTTTTTTGAGTTGGTTGCTGCTATGTCAAGTAGAATTAGTTCGTCTACTTCTCTTATGTTGTAAATTCTAATTGCCTGCATTATGCTACCGGCGGTTCTCCAACTTCTAAAATTAATTCCTTTTACTAACTTTAAGTTGTTAAATAATAGTGTAGGTATGATTCTCTTTTTTAGCACAAAACTAAATTTTTAAAAAATTTTCAATTATTTTAATACCAAATTTTAAACTTTTTTCTGGATGAAATTGTACTCCAAATATATTATCTTTATTAATAATCGATGGAAAGTTCATACCATAATTTGTACATCCAACTTCATATTTTTTAAACCTTGATTTAAAGAAGTAACTATGAACAAAATAAAAATCTTTTTTATCTGGGATGTCTGTTATTAATTTATTTGATACATTAAAATCTACCTGATTCCAGCCAATATGAGGAAGTCTTAGTGATTTATTTACTTCTAGTTTTTCAATAGTTCCAGGAATTAAATCTAACCCCTTTGTTTCCTTATTTTCATAGCCAGTTGTTGCTAACATCTGCATTCCTAAACAAATTCCTAGCAAAAAGATACCTTTCTCATCAGCAGCTTTTATCAAATTGTTTTTAAGATCATATTTTTCTAACTTAGCAATTCCTTGATCAAAAGACCCAACACCAGGAAGAATTATATGACTAGAGGAAAAAATATCCTCCTTTTTTTTTGAGACTATAGGATCATATCCTAGATTTTTAATTGCTCTTGATACTGATCCTGTGTTTCCTATTTCTGATTCTACAACAAGTATTCTTTTATTTTTCGATATTGTCATAGTTGTTTTTAATTAAATTACCTTGGTTGTCGTATAGTAGAGATCCGTCAGAATTTTTTTTAAAGATTTTTTTATTTGTAAATTTTTCACAAATCTTCTTAAATTCAGTTTCATTCATTCCTATATAATCAAGAACTTCTCTCAAGGGCATTCCAAGGTATTCTTTAGGATATTTGCCACCATAATTTCTAGATAACTCTACAGCTTCTGATCTTGACATTCTATTTCTTCTAATTGCTAAAGAAGCCCAGTCAGAAACTCTATCGTATCCATATTTTAAAAATTTAAAATAATCATGTACTCTCATTTGGTAATTATCTAAATTTTCATAGTCAACTATATTACCCTCGACCCATTTTCCATAAGTTGTTAAACCATTTTTTTTTGAAAACTCAGCATTTAAGTGACCGTCCCAGGGTATATAATGTCCAAGAAATATTCCCAAAATTTCTTTTTTTCTGAATTCTTCTCTAGAGGGAAAAGTATATGGAAGTAAATCTAGTTCATTTATTCCTTCATCAGACCAAAGGGAAAGTAAATCAGAACTTCTTAAACCGTTGGTTCCCCCAAACTCCTCAAACCAATCACCATCATGTCTTTGAATAATTTCTTCAAAGAAATCAGAATTTTTTTCTGGACCACCATTTTCATTTTCAGAATTCTCCCCCCAAATTATTAATTTTATATCCATTTTCATAGCCAATCTAACAACTGAACAAGATACGCCAACCTCCTCTGACCAAGTTAAGTCTCCTACAGTTTCTAATGTAAATTTATTTATTTTTTTTCTTACTAAAGGATTTAGAGTATACTCAATATAGTCTACACCTTTATTTTTTAAGTTTTCTATATTTTTTCTTCCTATTGGAGTTAGCATGTCAGTAGTAATAGTCACTACCAAAGGGTTTAATCCTAATTCCTTTACCTTCAAGACTTGATAGGTGCTATCTTTACCACCACTTGATGGAACAATACAATCGTAATAATTATTATTTTTATGTTTATATCTATTAACTATTTTCATTAGTTCTTTTTTTCTTAAATCCCAATCAGTTACCTGTCTATTTAAATAATATTTACATGCAGTACAAATACCATCAGACCCAATCTCTGTATTAGGTCTTGTTTCTGGTATTACACAATTTTTACAGTATTTAATGAAATTCATATTTGTGTTATTTTGGTGATTAATTATTTTAAAATTATAATTTAACCAAGTAAAAATTGAACTATATATACTTTAAAAAAAGTTAAAAATAAACTACATACTTTGATAAACTTTTTTAACAACTTTTATGAAACTAAAAAAAAAAATTAACAAGATTAAAATTATTGATCAAATTGAAAAAGTAAGAAAAAAAAATAACAAAAATTGGATGGATATTTTGAGAATTGCTTTTAAATATGCTCCAAATCAAGCATCTAGAGTTTTGAGCGAAATATACAAAGAAGATAAAAGATTAAATATGTTAGCAAAAAAGCTGACAAAAAAATAATTTATTATGATTGTAGCAATTATTCCAGCTAGAGGTGGGAGCAAAAGAATTAAAAAAAAGAATATAAAATCATTCTTGGGCAAGCCAATTATATCTTATTCAATTAAAGTAGCTATAAGATCAAAGATATTTGATAAAATAATTGTATCTACAGATAGTAACGAAATAATGAATATATCTAAAAAATATGGAGCAGAAGTGTTGTTTAAAAGACCAAAAAATTTATCTGGAGATTATGTTGGCACCAGAGAAGTTATTTCACATGCTGCTAAATGGTTGAAAAAAAATGTCTCAAAGCCCAAATATATTTGTTGTTTATATCCAACAGCACCATTGATAAATATCTTAGATCTTAAAAATTCATACAAAAAAATTAAATTGAATAAACAAGGATATGTTTTTTCTGCCACAAAATTTAGCTACCCAATTCAAAGGGCATTTTATTTAACAAAATTTAATAAAATAAAAATGTTTTATTCAAAAAATTTCAATAAGCGATCACAAGATTTAAAAGATGCATATCATGATGCAGGACAATTTTATTGGGGCAGTTACGAGACTTGGCAATCAAATAAACCAATGTTTCAAAAAAATTCAAATATTTATTTATTACCAAAATATAGAGTTCAAGATATAGATGATCTAGAGGATTGGAAAGTAGCTGAAAAATTATTTAAAATTAAGAAATAAATAGTATGTTTAAAAAATATAATTCCATAGGAAAAGAAGAAGTAAATGCAGCATTAAAAGTACTAAAATCAGGTAAATTGTCCGAATACTTTGCTTCTTATCCGCAAGGCTTTCTAGGCGGTAAATATAACCAGAGATTTGAAAATGAATTAAAAAAATTTTACAAAGTAAAAAATGCAATTGTAGTTAATTCTTGGACTTCAGGTTTAATAGCTGCTGTTGGAGCACTGGATATAAATCCTGGTGATGAAATAATCGTGAGTCCCTGGACAATGTCTGCTACTGCAACAGCTATACTTCACTGGAATGCAATACCAATTTTTGCAGATATAGAGCCTGAAACTTTTTGTATTAATCCAAAAAAACTAAAAGGCCTGATTAACAAAAAAACAAAAGCTATATTGACTGTAGATATATTTGGCCATACTTCAAATATCAAGGAAATAAAAAGAGCAATTAAAGGAAAAAATATAAAAATCATAAGCGACTCAGCACAAGCTCCTTATGCATTAAATAATAAAAAAATTGTTGGAACCGAGTCAGACATTGGAGGATATAGTTTAAATTGTCACAAACATATTCAAACTGGTGAAGGAGGGATTGTAGTTACAAATAATTCTAAATTAGCTAATAGAGTTAGACTTCTTAGAAATCATGCTGAGGCAATCGTAAAAAAACAGAATTTAAAAAAAATAAATAACATGATAGGTTTTAATTTTAGAATGGGAGAGGTAGAAGCTGCAATAGGAATTGAGCAATATAAAAAATTAAAAAGAATTGTAAAATCAAAGCAAAATATTGCCAAATATTTGACGTCAAAATTATCTAAGTTAGATGGTTTAAAGACACCTAAAATAACAGCAAATTGTACTCACAGTTTTTATACTTATCCTTTAGTTCTTGATCTTGATAAAATTAAATTTAGTAGAAAACAATTAGCAAATGAACTAAAAAAAAACAAAATTGAAGGTTTTGTAGAAGGGTACACAAATTTACATTTGCTACCTATGTATCAAAAAAAGATCGCATATGGAAAAAAAGGACACCCATGGACCACGTATTCATCTAAAGCGAGATATAATAAAGGCATTTGTCCAGTTGCAGAATTTTTGCAGGATAAAGCTTTTCTTAATTTTGAGCTATGTAAATTTGAACTTAAAAAGAAAGACTTAGATTTAATTTGTAATACTTTTATTAAAGTATGGAAAAAACTGAATCATTAAAAAAAAATTTAGAAAATTTTAGCATAGGTGTTGTTTGTCATGATAGTGGAGGTGCGGAAATTTTATCTTCATTTGTAAAATTAAATCAAGCAAATTATAATTTTACATTAAGTGGACCTGCTGTAAGTATTTTTAGAAGAAAAATCAAAAATTGCCGAAATATAACGCTGTCAAATAATTTAAAAATTTCAGATAAATTTATTACAGGATCTGGGTTAGGTAGTAATCTGGAGTATAGTGCAATTTTAAAATCAAAAATACTTGGAAAAAAAGTTTATACTTTTCTTGATCATTGGATTAACTACAGAAAAAGATTTATAAGAAAAAAGAAAAAAATTTTTCCAGATGAAATTTGGGTTGGTGATATATACGCAAAACAAAAAGCAATTAAATTTTATAAAAATATTAAATTAATAAATAATCCTTTCTTTTTAGATACAAAAGAAATTTATAAAAAAATTAAAATAATTAAAAATAAAAACCAAATTTTATTTGTATCAAGTAATACTGATCGGATAAAATCTAAAAAAATTAATGATAGAAAAATTTTTGATAGGTTTTTAAAATATAAATTCAACTATTTTCCAAAACATAAAATTTTATTAAGATTGCACCCAACAGAAAATAAAAAAAAATATAATTTTTATTTAAAAAAAAATTTAAATATAACTTTAGATCAAAACAAAGAACTTGCAAAATCTCTTAAGTCTAGCTTTTATGTGTTTGGTCATAATAGTATGGTTTTACCGATTGCTAATTTGTGTGGTATAAAAACTTTTAATATTTTATGTGGAAAAAAATCAACAATACCAAAAAATTTTATCAGTAAAATTTTAAAATAAATAAATTGTCTATTATTGAATGTTTTAATAAAACTAATAAACCAATTATATTGACAAGTTCATTAATTGAACATAAATTAGTTCAAAATTTGAACACAGTTTTATGAATAACAGTAAAAATAATAACTTTGACGATGAATTTGATCTACTTAGGTTGCTTGATAAAGAGCCTGGAAAAAGTCAGAGAAAGATAGCAAGAGAACTTGGTTTTAGTTTGGGAAAACTAAATTATTGTTTAAAAGCTTTAAATAAAAAAGGTCTAATAAAAATTAGAAATTTTAAAAAAAATAATAATAAGCTTTACTATCTATACCTCTTAACCCCCAAGGGATTTAATAGAAAAGCTAAAATGACATTAAATTATTTAAAAAAAAAATCAGAGGAATATGAACAATTAAAAAAAGAATTTAGAGAAATACAAAAAAAAAATGAAAAATAAAAAATCTTTTTTAAAAAATAAATCAATATTAGTTACAGGAGGAACAGGATCTTTTGGAAATCTATTTGTTAAAAATATATTAAAAAATCATAAATTAATAAAAAAAATAGTTGTTTTTAGTAGAGACGAATTAAAACAATTTGAAATGTCACAAAAATTCCCAGAAAAAAAATACTCAAAATTAAGGTACTTTTTAGGTGATTTACGAGATAAAGAAAGAATTTACCGTGCTCTTGATGGGATAGATATTGTGATACATGCAGCTGCCCTTAAACAAGTTCCTAAGGCAGAATATGATCCTTTTGAATATATCAAAACAAATATTGTAGGTGCACAGAATCTTATTGAAGCATCTTTAGATAAAAAGGTTTCAAATGTAATCGCACTTTCGACTGATAAAGCTGTGACTCCAATAAACTTGTATGGCGCCACAAAGCTTTGTGCTGAAAAATTATTTTTGGCTGCCAACAATATAAAAGGTTGGAATAAAATTAAATTTAGTGTTGTCAGATATGGTAATGTTGTAGGAAGTAGAGGGTCTGTAATTCCTCATTTTTTAAAACAAAAAAAACTTGGTTTTCTAAGTATAACAGACAAAAAGATGACAAGGTTTAATATGATGCTTGAGGAAGCGGTAGATATGGTTATATGGTCAATAGAAAAAAATATCGGTGGTGAAATTTTCGTTCCAAAATTGCCAAGTTATAAAATTCTTGATCTAGCAAAAGCAATTGATGATAAATGTAAAATTAAAATTACCGGAATAAGACCAGGTGAAAAACTAGAGGAAGAATTAATTTCAAATCAAGAATCGTTAAATACATATGATTTGGGTAAATATTATGCAATATTAACTAACCAAGATAAAACACTTCACAATCATTATAAAAAAAAATATAAAAAAAATTTTAAACAATTCTCCTATACTAGTCTGAATAATAAAAAATTTTTAAATGTAAGTGAATTAAAAAGAATTATTCACACATTTTTAAAAAAGTATGATTTTGAATAAAAATTTACCTTATAGCAAGCAAAGTATAAGTTCTGGCGATATTGGAGCTGTAAAAAAGGTTTTGAAATCAAATTATTTAACATCAGGACCTCAAGTAAAAAATTTTGAAAAAAATATTTCATCAAGTGTGAATGTAAAATATGCAGTAAGTACAAATAGCGCAACATCGGCACTGCACATTGCATGCATGTCTTTAGGATTAAAAAAAAATGATATTATTTGGACATCATCTATTTCATTTGTTGCATCAGCAAATTGTGCTAAATATTGTGGTGCAACTGTTGATTTTTTAGATATTGAATTAAATACATTTAATCTTGATATACAAAAATTAGAAAAAAAACTTGAAATTTCAAAGAAAAAAAAAAAATTACCTAAAATACTGATACCTGTACATTTGGGAGGAAATCCTTGTGACATGGAAAAAATTTATATTTTGTCGAAAAAATATAAGTTTAAAATTATTGAAGATGCCTCGCATGCTTTAGGTGCAAAGATAAAAAACAACAAAATTGGTTCATGCAAATATTCAGATCTAGCTGTATTTAGTTTTCATCCTGTTAAGATGATTACTACTGCTGAAGGTGGAATAGTCACAACAAATAATAAAATAATATTTGAGAAACTAAAAATGTTTAGAGAGCATGGGATTGTAAGAGATAAAAATAAATTTAAAAATAAAAAAATCAAAACTCTTGAAACACATTATGAGCAGCATGAATTAGGATATAATTATAGATTATCTGAAGTACATGCAACTTTAGGTATTTCTCAACTTAAAAGGTTGAATAAATTTATAAAAAAAAGAAATCAAATTAATAATTTTTATAAAAAAGAGCTTTCAAATTTTCCAATGAAATTTCAAAATATAAGTAAAAATAATTTGAGTTCAGTTCACTTAGTAATTGCATTAATTTCTAAAAAAATTAGAAACAATTTTTTTAATTATTTAAGAAGAAATAAAATTATAGTAAACATTCATTATATTCCTATATTTTACCATCCTTTTTATTATAAAAAAAAATTTTTAACTAACAAAAGTGCTATCGAATATTATGAATCAGCTATCTCTCTCCCCGCATTTAATGATCTTAAAAAAAATGAACTGAAATACATTGTTAAAATCATTAAATCTTATTTTCTAAAAAATGCTAATTAAATTTTTAAAATTAAATAAAAAAATTCTAATTAACTATAAATCGAAAAAAAAAATAGCTTTAGTAAATAGGGAAAGACCAATGTCTGTGCTTCAAGGATCAATTATAGTTTCCGCAATTGCAAATAAAAAAAAATTCGAAACAATTATTATTACAGATAAATTATATAATGATCTTCATAATGTGTTTAAAAGTTTTGGATTTCTAAACTTTTTTATTGTATCAGGATTAAAAAATTATTTGTTAAATATAAAGATTACAATTTATTCTATATTAAAAACTTTAATTGCAATATTTAATATCTCAATTTTTGGTTTTACAAATTTTATTAATAATTTTTCTGTAAAGAATATTTTGTTAGGTGATCTTATTTACGACAGTTATATCAGATATGATAAAAAGTTTTTAAATCCTAAAATTGAAATAAAATTAATTAAAATACTTTTTTTTTCAATATTTAAAGTTTTTAGATTAGATAATTTTTTTAAAAAAAACGATATTAAGTATCTATTTGTCCAAGCAGATTGTTATGCTAATAATGAAACAATAAGTACGAGAATAGCTCTTAAAAATCAAACAAAGGTTTTTAAAATAAATACTTTTGGAAGAATATTTTTGACTGAAGCAAAAAATTACCAAATATTTGAGGGATATATGCCTTTACGAAGGTATATTTCACCAAACAAAATTAATAAAATTATATCTATTTCAGATCAAAAATTAATTAAATTTTTTGAAAGAAGATTTATTGGAGATTTAAAATCTACTTATACTAATCCAGTTGATTTAAAAAATGCGAATAACAAAATATCAAATTATACTAAAAAAAGTTTAATTAAAAAACTTTTTAATAATCAAAATAATTATAAAAAAATAATTTTATTTGCGCCTCATGCATTCGCTGATTCCCCGCATCATTTTGGAATAAATTATATATTTAGAGACTATTACGAGCAATTTACCGAAACAATGAATTTTATAAATGAGAATAATACAGAAAATATATTGTGGCTTATAAGACCCCACCCATCCTCAAAAATTTATGGAGAAGAAGAAATTGTTAAATCTTATATAGGTTCAGGAAATAATAACGTAAAACTTTGTGACAATAAATTAATAGGAACTAAAAATTTAATTGAAATTTGCGACACAGTAGTTACAGGACGTGGAACGGTTGGTCTTGAATTTGCTTGTTTTGGTAAAAAACCTATTGTTGCAGGTTCTTCTACATATTCTAAATTTGGAATAAATATTGAATGTAAAAATAAAAAAAATTATTTCAAAATATTAAATGAAATTAATCAAATTAAACCTCTAAATAAAAAGCAAATAAATTTAGCACAAAAAATTTTGTATTATATTGAGATGGTTTACCCAAAAAATATTAGTAAATATTCAGGAAAATATATTTTAAAAAAAAATAATAAATCGGTATTAAATTTGTTAAATAATACTTATTCGCAAAAAAAATCTTTTTTTAATAATAATTTTTTGAGATCATTAAAAAATAAAAGTTTTGATCAAGATGAACTTTATAAGTTTTATAGAAAAAATTCTAAATACATTTAGTCTAGTATGAAAAAAATAAAAACTTTATTGATTGGATTAGGAAAAATCGGTTTTTCTAATGATTTATATAATGAAAACCAATTCTTGAGCCATTCAAAAGTATTGAAAAAAATAAATTATATAGATTTTGTTTGTGGAGTAGATAAAGACAAAAGAAAATTATCTAAATTCAAAGAAAAATATAAAATTGATGCATCAAATAATTTAAGACATTCGATTTTAAAACATAAGCCAAGTTTTATTGTAGTGAGTGTTAACACAGATAATTTATTTTTTTTACTAAAAAAAATTCACAATTTTGAAACAGTTAAAAATGTTTTAGTTGAGAAACCTGGGTGTAAAAACTTTAACAACTTAAAAGAAATAATAAATATTTATAAAAAAAAAAAAATAAACTTATATATAAACTATAATAGATCTTACGATCTGAAAATAAGAAATTTTTTTAAAAATATTAAGAGTAAAGATTATTTTAAATCAGTATATTTATATAATAGAGGATTTTTAAACAATTGTTCTCATTTTCTAAATTTAGTTTTTTTGAACTTAGATCTTCCAAAAAAAATTCAGATACTTAAAAAAGGAAAAAAATTTAAATCGGATATACAACCAGATGTTAAACTAACATTTAAAAATGGCGAGATATTATTTGTTTATAAAAAAAGGTATAAAACTTCTCATAATGAGTTTTTTTTACACAATAAAAAATATAAGCTTAAATCGAATAAGAATTTTACAGACCTCAAAAAATATAAAAAAATAAGAAATGCACCAATACAAAATAAGGATAAATATTTGTATTATAGTAATTATAAAATTGATAAAAAAATTTATCAAATAAAAGTGTATAATGAAATCTTGAAAAATAAAAATATTAAGCTAATCAAAAAAATTAATGAATCCAGTTTAAAGATTTTATATTTTTACAGAAAATTAACTAACAATTATAATAAAAAATAATTTCTATATGATATTTAAACAAAACTTAAAAAATGTTGTTGATGGAAAACAAAAAGTTTTCCTTGTAATTTTATTGTTTGGATCCATATTTTTGTCTTTATTTGAAATGATTGGGATAGGTTCAATTGGAATCTTTGTTGCAATTTTATCTGATAGCCAGTCTTTTATTGAAAAAATTCCATTCGAGAGTCTTCAATCTTTTCTATCACAGTTTAAAATTAATAAGTTAATTATATTGTTTGGAATTGCATTAACTTTGGTTTTTTTATTTAAAAATTTGCTTATAGTAATATATAAATTTTTTGAGCTTAGAATTAAAAATAAAATTAATTTAGATATTTCAAAAAAGATATATTCTGAGTATTTACACAGAGATATAAGTTTTCATAATAATAAAAATCCAGCTGAGCTTGTAAATATTGTTAATTCCGTTACTAATTCAGCATCATTATATATTTTCACAATAATAAACTTTATCAAAGAGATTTTTTTAATTTTTTTTCTTATAAGTGGATTGTTTGTAATAAATTTTAAATTATCTTTATATTTATTATTAGCAATTTTGATTGTTTCTTCAATATTGTACATTTCAATAAAAAACTTTATTAAAAAATTAGGTAAAGATGGAATAGAAATTGAAAAAAATATTTTAAAATCTTTAAATGAAGGATTAGGAGGCATTAAAATTATTAAAACATTAAAAAATTATAATTTTTTTGTTAAAGAGTTTAAAAATCTAAAATCAAAGCAATTTGATATGCTTTTGATTGTTCAAATACTTGCTTTGTTACCAAAACTACTTTTGGAAATATTTGCTGTTGCGTGTACTGCGGTGTTAACTATTTTTCTTTTAAAAACTAACTTAACTTTTGTTCAAATAATTCCGATTTTAACAGTAATTTCACTAATTTTAGTTAGAATGATACCTTCATTCTCAAATATAAATACTGCTTTGCAACATATCAGATACATGGGACCACATTATGATACGGTTTCAAGAGAATTAACAAACAAAATAGATAAAAGTTCTGAAGAAAATGTAGATGAAAAAATAACTGTTATAAATGGTGAGATAGATACTGTTGAACTTAGAGATTTAACATTTTCATATGGAAAAAAAAATATTCTTGATAAAGCAAATATAGAATTAAAAAAAGGTCAATTCATTGGTCTAATTGGAGAGACTGGGACAGGAAAAACAACATTAGTTGACATAATATTAGGTTTATTGAAACCTGAGGAGGGAAAAATTGTAATCAATAAATTGAAAGAGACTTTGAATTTTAGTTTTTTAACAAAATATATTGGTTATGTTCCACAAGATATTTATTTAGCAGATTGTTCAATTGCTGAAAATATAGCCTTCGGGGAAGAAGAAAGCAAAATAGATATTGGTAGAATTAAAAAATCTCTTAAATTATCTCAGTTAAATGAATTTATTAATTCTAGTGATGATGATATTTTTTCAAAGGTTGGTGATCGAGGTGTGAGAATTTCCGGTGGTCAAAAACAAAGAATAGGAATTGCTAGAGCTTTATATAGAAATCCGAAAATTTTAATTATGGACGAGTCTACAAATTCTTTAGATAGTTTCACAGAGGAAAATTTTATTAAAGATGTGAAAAATATATCTAAGGAAATGATTGTTTTATTTATTACACATAGAACAAGCACGTTAAGATTTTGTGATAAAATTTATAAATTGGAAAATTGTAAAATAATAGAACAATAAGTATGATTAATTTTATTTTAAAACACAAAATTTTTAAAAAGAATCCTCCAGTTTTATTTGATTTAGGTGCGGGAGGTGACGCAAAGACAGATTGGAATGATTTTTATAAATTGAGTCATATTTATAAGTTGGATGCAAATGACAATATAGAAAAAAATTATAATGAAAATAAACAAACAATAATTAATGAAATTATTTTTAACAAACATACTAAATTAAATTTTAATTTAACCAAATCAATTTTTTGTAGCAGTTTATTATCCCCAAATTATAAGGAATTACAAAATTGGACTTTTAAATCTAAATTTGATTTGAAAAAAAAAATTAAAATAAAAACAAAAACTTTTAGCCAAATTGTTTCTGAAAAAAGAATAAAGAATATAGACTGGATAAAATTTGATTTACAGGGAATTGATTTAAAAATTTTTAAGTCTATCCCCCCTAGTATTCAAAAAAAAATTCTTATAGTTGAATTTGAGCCTGGTTTATATAATTTTTATAAAAATGAAGATAAATTATCAGAGATTTTACAATATATGGAAAAAGATTATTCAATTGAGGATTTTGTTTTTTCATCTTCACTTAAAGGAAATTATAAATTTTTTAAAACTTTTAATTTTTTGCAAAAGAAAAGTTTTAATCTAATTAACAAAAAGAGTAAATTTTATACTAATATTTCATTTATAAAAAAAAATAATTTAATTAATAAAAAAGACTTACGCAGTATTTTATTAATTTTAGCAATTTTAGTTTTAAAAAAAAGGTATATTGAGGCATTAGAATTAATCTCTAAAAATAAAAGAATTGACCCAATACTTAATGACATCGAAAAAAAAATTTTTTTCAAGATTAAGTTTGGTATTATTTTATATTTTGTTAGTCGACCTTATTATTTAATTAAAAGAATTTTAAAATTAATAAAATAAATTATTTAGTTCCAATAAATATATCGTGCCATTTTTGAAACATAATTAAACCCCACAGCGATTTATAATTATAATTTTTTAAATATCCTAAGTTGGTAATTTCTTTAAAATTTCCATTATTTTTAAATGAATTTAAAAATTTATATAAAATTTTATAATTAAATATTTCTTGTGCTTCTATTTTTTTTTTATTGAACAGGTCTTGAATAATATAGTCAAAATTATGCTGAATATTTTGCGACTCCAATCCAACAAATCCTCTTTTTCGATTAAATAAATTTTCTTTAGGTAAAATATTTTTTACCGAGTTTCTTAAAAGATATTTAAAGTCCTCTTTTTTTGTACGCTTATCGGCAGGTATTTCTTGGATCAAATCTGTTAAATTGTTATCTAAAAATGGCGCTCTAGCCTCGATATTATTTGCCATTGAAAATTTATTGACCATGTTATTATATTCATCTGGTAGTTGAGTTTCTAATAACATATTTGTAATTTTATCTCTTACATTTTTAAAATTTTTATTAGAAATTTTTCTAAATAAAAAATCAGTCGTTCTTTCATATTTAGTATTTCCATCAAGTAAGAGCTTATTTTTCAGTTCATCTGTAAAAAAATATTTTCTGTCAAAATAAAGTAATTTAAATTGAAGGGGACTATTAGTGATATTAAAAAAGGTTCTTTCCAATAAAGACCATTGTCCATACGCTCCAAATATTTCATCTCCACCTAATCCAGTAACTATGACTTTATATTTTTTGCCCGCTTCTTTAAAAACATGCCAGAGAGGCAGTCCTCCACCATAAGGTTCATCCAAATGGTAAATCATTTTATTTAGTTCTGAGAAGTAATTTTTTTTTTCAATTATAATTTCTTGATGATTAATATTAAAATGCTTTGATGCTATTCTAGATTCCTCCAGTTCATTTAGAGCACCTTTGTTATATCCATCAAATCCTAATGAAAAAGATTTTAAATTTTTATTATGTTTTGACAGAATAGCTACGATTGATTGAGAATCTAAACCACCCGATAAACCACAAGCTAAAGGTACATCTGATAAAGATGAATTTATTACTGATTTTTCTAAACTTTCAATAATTGATTCACTCCACTCATCAATATTTTTGTTGTGATTTGGGTTGAAATTAAAATTATACCATTTTGATAAATTTAAACTATTCCTGTTTAGATCAATTTCAAGTAAATGCCCCGGTTGTAATTTTTTTATGTTTTTAATTATAGTATCTGGCCCAGGTGACCAATGTAAACTCAAGTAGTGATTAAGATTTTCTCTATTTATTTCTTTTGAGACTAACCCAGAATAAAATATTGATTTTAATTCAGATGCAAAAAGAAATTTATCATTTTTGTGATAATAGTAGAAGGGCGCTAAACCAAATCGATCTCTAGCGCACAGTAATTTTCTTTCTTTTTTATCATATAGAGCAAAAGCAAATGAACCATTTAACTCTATAAGACCTTCAGTACCGCATTTGATAATCATATTTAAAAGGACTTCAGTATCA
Organism: uncultured Pelagibacteraceae bacterium; assembly: GCA_902571425.1. Classification (GTDB taxonomy): domain Bacteria; phylum Pseudomonadota; class Alphaproteobacteria; order Pelagibacterales; family Pelagibacteraceae; genus Pelagibacter. Next base: position 43,936 of record CACGBZ010000008.1, read on the forward strand.
GAATTTTTTGATATAAATTTTACATTTTGTTTTTCCAATTTTTTTCTAAGATCTGGTGAATTAACAATTGTTCCATTAAATATAATTACATATCTTCCATCAATTGAATGCATTGGTTGAGCTCCTAATTCTAAATCTAGAATTGAAAGTCTGCACATTTTAAAACCAAAATTTTTTTCGTTGTTAATAAACTGTCCAGAACTGTCAGGTCCTCTGTATGATTGTAGATCATTCATTTTACTGATTACAAAATTGATATTCTGATTATCTATGTTTTTTTTGCTGAAATATCCGACAATACCGCACATAAAATTAATTTCTATTTAATAAACTTTCATATAGATGAATATATCTTTTTGCTATATTTATTTGGTCAAATTTATAAATTTTTTCTTTTTTAAAATTATTTAAAAATTTTCCTTGATCAATTTCTGTAGATATCCATTCGATCCCATCTTTTAAACCATCAGAATTAATTTCATCAACAATATAACTATTTATTTTATGTTCTAATATTTCTGCTGCAGGTGTATTTTTGAAACATACGACAGGTAATTCACATGCAATAGCTTCAGCCCACGTTTTTCCAAACGCGTCTTGTATTGATGAAAATACAAATATATCTGAACAATTATAAGCAGCATTTAAAATGTTTTTTTCCCTAATAAATCCTGCTGATTTATACTCAATCCCAATTTTTTCTAATTTATCTTGTGACCAAAAATTTCCAAATATAAGCAAAAAATATTTAGATTTATCTAATTTTTCTATTGTTTGTAAAAAAATATCCCATCCTTTTCTTTTATTTTGTGGGTTTACAGCACCATATAAAATAATTTTTTTCTTTGTAGATATTTTTAAAATAGATTTAGCTTCTTCTTTTGATATTTTTTCTAAATTTTTCAGATCTATATTGTTGTAGATAGTTTGAATATCATGATCTTTTAAAATCATACTTTTTTTTGCTTCTTCTTTAAGCCAATCACTTATAGCAATAAATTGAATATTATTTTTATAAATTCTTTTTTTATAATTTTTAATTATTTTACTGATAAAACCTTTTTCGTAGTTAACAAAATCTACTAAATAATGAGAACCTCCTGTAAATGGCCACATATCTCTCATAGTCCAGACTACAGGCTTGTTTATTTTTGAAATAGATCTTAAATTGATAAAACCTTGGTTGAGCCAATGAATATGTACTATATCTGCATCTTTAAATTCTTTAAATTTAGTTATATCAAAACCAAATAAACCAATTGTAAAAGTTGAACGAGGGCTAGGTAAGAATATAGATTTTAAAATTTTTTCAATATAAATATAAATTTTGTTTATAATTTTTGACCTAAAACTTTTATTTGCTAAAATAATTTTTTGATTTTTTTCTGGTATATCTTTTGAGCTATCATTTAAAATTTTGCTATCTAAACCTAATTCATTTAAAGATTGATGAAGAATTTTCGCACCTTCAAATGCTCCATTAAAAGTATTTCCTCCAACAATGTGTAAAATTTTCACTTATTTAATCCAACTTCATTTAAAATTTTAATAATTTGAAGATTAATATTATTATTGTTTTTAATATAAAATATATTTATTTGGTCTCTATTTTTATTAATTATTTTTTCAACTTTTTTCATATTTAATAATTGGTCTTTCGTAGCTATCCATCCAATATTTGTTTTTTTTCTTTTAAGCATTCTTTTATTAATCTCTTTAAAAAACGAAGAAACGTTTATTAAAGTTCTGTTTCTATAAATAATTTGAAGATATTTATGTATTTTTTTTTTGTTAAAGTTGTTTGTAATATAAGCCAAAATAAATATTTTTTGAACAAATCCTTCGTCTGGAAAAAAAATTTTATTCTTATGAATTTTGCTAATTTTTTCAAACAATAGGTTAGCAATCAATAATTCATTAAACCATATATCATAATGTTTTACTTGTAGAGTATCATTATTTATAAAAATATAACTTTTTAATTTTTCAAATTTTTTAAATTTTTTTTTATATTTTTTAGAAAACTTATTACATATTTTATTTAGATCAGAATTCCACAAACTTGTTTTAATATTTAAAAATAATAATATTTTAAAATAAAAAATTTTAATTTTTTGGTATAAATTCAAATTTATAAATTCATCTATATGCCTTATAATTATTTCTCTCGTTCCATATATCTCATAACCATTTTTAGAAAGTTTTTTTATAATTTTTTGTCTGATATAAGATTTACCAGTTGCAGATATTCCAAATAATTCAATTGACTTGTTGTAAGGTTTCACTAATTTAAATTAAACTAATGTCAAGTAAGCCAATGTTCAATAAAAAAAAATATAAAAAAAAAATCACAGATCCAATGTTTTCTATAATTACTGTAGTAAAAAATAATGAGTTATATTTGGAAAAAACAATTTTAAGTGTTTTAAATCAAACATATAAGAATTTTGAGTATATAATTGTAGACGGGAAATCAAAAGACAACACATTAAATATAATAAAAAAATATAAGAATAGAATTACCAAGTGGAAAAGTGAAAAAGATAATGGGATTTATTATGCTTTTAATAAGGGCTTAAAAATGTGTTCTGGAAAGTATATATGTATAGTAAATTCGGACGATATTTTAAAAAAAAATGCACTTAAAATAATTTTTAAGTATATTAAAAAATTTCCTCAAGCAGATTTCTTTTTTGGTAGTGTAAAAAAACACTGGGGAATTTTACATGGGTATAATCCAAAAAAAATAAAATATAGTTGGGGATTTTACTCTAGTCATTCCACAGGTTTTTATTTAAAAAGATTATCTGCAAAAAAGATTGGCCCATATAATACTAAATATAAATATCATGCTGATTATGACTATTTTTATCGAATGATTGTTGGCTATAAAATGAAAGGGATATCAACAAAGAAAAATGAAATAGTGGGAATATTTAGAAGAGGTGGTTTTTCGAGCAAAATTAACTTAAGAAAGTCATTTTTTGAGGAGCTGAGAATTAGATATGATAATAATCAAAATATAATTTTAATTTGTATAATAGCTTTTTATAAATTTTTTAAACATTTTCGAAAAATAGTATTATGAATATTCTAATCACAGGCTGCGCAGGTTTCATTGGTTTTCATTTGATTAAAAATATAGATTCAAAAAAAATAAATATTTTTGGTGTTGATAATTTAAATAATTACTACTCACCTAGACTAAAAAATTTAAGATTATCAATTTTAAAAAAAAAAAATAATTTCAAATTTTATAAATTAGACATATCAGATTATAATAAATTAGATAAACTTTTCCTGAAGTTGAAAATTGATGTTGTAATTAACTTAGCCGCACAAGCAGGCGTTAGATATTCTTTAATAAATCCAAAAGATTATATTGAAACCAATATGTTAGGCTTCTTTAACGTATTAGATTTATCAAAAAAGTATAAAATAAAAAAATTAATATACGCTTCATCAAGCTCAGTTTATGGGGATAAAAAACATTATCCTGTTAGAGAAGACGAAATAATTAATCCAAAAAATATATATTCTTTAAGTAAAAAAAATAATGAGGAATTAGCGGAAATTTATTATGAGCAATACGGATTTTCTTCAATTGGACTGAGATTTTTTACAGTTTACGGTGAGTGGGGAAGACCCGATATGCTTATGATAAAGTATATGCTATCAAAACTTACCAAAAAAAAATTTATTCTTAATAACAAAGGAAATCATTATAGAGATTTTACTTACATTGATGATGTAACTTTTGTATTAAAAAATCTTATTTTTAAAAAGATTAAAGGTAATAAAATATTAAATGTATGCTCAAACAAACCAATAAAAGTGTCAAAAATATTAAACATTTTAAATAAGTTATATGGAAAACCAAAAATTCAATATAAGAATAAGCTCAAGATCGAAGTGCTTAAAACTCATGGATCAAATTCTAAAATAAAAAAAATTACTAATTTAAAAAAATTTACTGACCTAGATAAAGGAATATTTAACTTAGTAAATTGGGCTAAAAAATATTTGCATAAGATTTAATTTTTATGAAATCAAATAAAAAAAAAGTATTTTATTGGGCGCCATGTTTAAATAAAGTAGGAACAGTAATTTCAACTAAAAATTCTGCTATAGCTTTATCAAAATATAAAGGGAATATTTTTGATGTTTATATTATTAATGTTTGTGGTGAATGGGATGAATATCTTGAAGAGTTTAAAAAAAATAATATAAAAATAATTAGTTTAACATTTAGTTATCACTCATATTTACCTAAAAACGGTTTCATTGCTAGTCGTTTTTCTTATATTTTAATTTTTTTACTCTCTTTATTTCCACTACTATTTTGTATTAAAAAACACAGAGCAGATTTTTTTATTATGCACCTAATAACGTCTCTGCCACTTTTTTTAATAAGTATATTTAGTTTTAATACAAGGTTTATTTTAAGAATATCAGGTTTTCCTAAACTGAACTTTTTTAGAAAATTATTTTGGAGGAGATCAAATAAAAAGTTATTCAAAATTACCTGTCCAACACAAGAACTAAAATCTAAAATTGAAAAAAACTATATTTTTGATAAAGAAAAAATTATTTATCTTCAGGATGCAATTATTAATTTAGATCAATTTAGTAAAAATGAAACTTTGAAAATTAATATAAATTCTAATAAAAAAATTATTTTAAGTGCAGGAAGGCTTACTAGACAAAAAAATTATTTATACCTAATTAAGGAATATGAAAAATTTTTAAAAACATCTGAAGATTATGATTTAATTATATTGGGCGATGGTGAAGATAAAAATAAATTATTAGAATTAGTTAAAAAAATAAAATTAGAAAATAGAGTTCACATAATTGGTAGAGTAAATAATGTTTATGACTATATGAAAATGTCAAATGTATTTGTATTAAGTTCTTTATGGGAGGAACTAGGCTTTGTAATTGTTGAGGCTGCGTTTAATAATCTATTTTTAATTGCAAGCAATTGTCCAAACGGTCCTTCAGAATTTTTAGATGAAAATAAATGTGGAATATTATTTGAAAGCAATGTTGAAAATTCTCTAAATAATGCATTAATTCAATATTTAAATACAGAAAAAAAATATGAAAAAAGATTGAATGCGAAAAAAAAATCTAGTCATTACACTAAATTTCAACATCATTTAACACTTGAAAAAATTCTTAAGAATGAAAACTAAATACAAAATATTATTTGCAAAATTAATATATCTCTTTGTTTCATTTTTTGGTTTTTATAAATATCGAAGAGTAACAAGAGGTTCAATTAAGTGGGAATTAGATATTTCAGAGGGAATAGATTTAAGTATATATATTTTTGGGAATTTTGAAAAAAAATTGATTAAAATAATAAACAAACTATCTGAAAAAAAAAAATTTGATATTGTAGATATAGGTGCAAATGTAGGTGTTCATACATTGCAATTTGCAAAAGAGTTTAATGATACTCGTATTTTTGCCATTGAGCCAACAGAGTTTGCTTATAAAAAATTAAAAAAAAATGTAAGTTTAAATAATAACTTAAATAAAAATATAAGTTGTTTTCAATATTTTATTGGAGTTCAAAAATTACCTAACGAGATATATTCTTCATGGAATTTGCATAATAATAAAAAAAAACATAGTTTACATAAGGGAATTTTAAAAAAAACCACTGGAAGCAAATCATTTTCTTTGGATGAATTTTTAGTTAAAAATGAGGTTTCTAAAGATTTAATTATAAAATGTGATGTTGACGGTTATGAATTAGATGTATTTACAAGTGGTAAAAACTTTTTGAGAGAATTTAAACCTCATATAGTGATGGAATTAGCACCATATTTATTTGAAGAAAATAATTATACAAAAGATGAATTATTTAATTTTTTTATTGAATTAAATTATAGATTTTTCGATGGAGATAATTTTGAGGAAATAGATGACATAAATTTTTTCGCAAATAAAATTGAATTAGGTTCTAGCAAAAATATATTTCTCAAATAATACTAAATATATTTTTTTACAAAATTATAGTACTTTTCAAGATTAGTTTTTTTATCAAATCTTTTTAGACTGCTAAAACTTTTTTTTAACATTTTTCTACATTCATTTTTATTTTGAACATAATAAAGTATTTTTTTTGAAAGTTTCAAATAATTTCCTGTTTTAAATATTAAACCACCATTTCCATTTAACAATATTTCTTTTGGTCCAGTCGGACAATCTGAAGATATAACAAATTTTTTTAAGGATAAAGCTTCTAAAAGCACATTAGGTAACCCTTCATATATAGAAGTAAGAATAAATATATCTGTTTGAACTAAGTATTTAAAAGGGTTGTCCGTAAAATTAAGAAGCTTAATTTTATTTTTTAAATTACACTCATCTATTAGGTTATTTAACTTATTTTTTAATTTTCCTTTACCAATTATTCTCGCTTCAAAATTTACTTTATCTTTTAATAAATCAAGCGCTTTAATGAGAGTTTCTTGATCTTTTTGTTCCACAAATCTACCAATATTAATTATTTTCAGAGATTTTTTTTTTCCAAAAATATTCTTTTTTTTTTTCTTACTTAAAGAAATAATATCATCTCTATTCAAAGGATTATAAATACATGTTGTGTTAACCCCAAAAATCTGTTTCATTTGTTTTTTAAACTCAAAACTATTTACCATTACTGCGTCAGCTTTTTGGAGAAAAAACTTATATATATTTATTTTAAAAAAGTTTTTTGACCAACCACTAGGTGATGAATTTGATCTGGTTATAATATTAATTTTAAAAATTTTACATACTAAGATACAGTATAAGTTTGCCTGAAATGCAAACACAGTTAAATTTTTATCAAAAATAATTGTTTTTATTAATAGAAATAGACAAATAAAATATTTAATTCGTCTAGAGGATTTTTCCCAGAAAAGACTTTTGGGGAAAATTAGTTCAATATTTTTTGAAAATTTCTTCTTATTTGAAATAGAAGTTGAAATTATTGACAAATTATTTATTTTTTTTGAAAAAAAGTTAGCTATTATAAAAAAGTTTTTTTCAACTCCACCACCTTCAATTGATGGCATAAATAATAAGAGTTTTTTTTCTTTCATGTGATATAAGGATTTAACCCCAATGAATTTAGTCAGCGTTATAATACCTTATTATAAAAAAAAAAAGTATATTTTATCTACAATAAAATCAGTTTTGGGACAGACTTATAAAAAATTAGAATTAATTATAATTTTTGATGAAACAAACAAAGATAATTTAGAATATATATCCAGTATATGTAAACTTGATAAAAGAATTAAACTAATAATTAATAAAAAAAACCTAGGTGCTTCTAAGTCAAGAAATATAGGTATAAAAAAATCAAAAGGGAAGTACATAGCATTTATAGATGCTGATGATTTATGGTTTAAATCAAAAATCGAATATCAATTAAATTTTATGAAAAAAAATAATGCTAAAGTCACTCATACATCTTATGAGATTATAGATAAAAATAATAAAAAAATTGGCTTTAGAAAAGCTAAAAGTTTTTTTATTATTAATGATTTGTTAACTTCATGTGATATTGGATTATCGACTATATTATTAGAAAAAAAAATTTTGAAAAAAAAATTTTATTTTCCTGAACTTAAAACTAAAGAAGATTTTGTTTTATGGTTGAAGTTAATTTCAAACAATACAAATATTATTGGTATAAAAAGAAAAATGGTAAAATGGAGAAAACTTAACTCCTCATTATCAAGCTCTACATTGCAAAAAATAATTGATGGTTTTAGAGTATATTATAAATATATGGATTTTAATTTTATTAAATCAACATATTATTTAATTCTTTTAAGCTTTAATTTTATGAGAAAAAGAGTAAATGATTAATTTTTTTTTATTTCCAATACTAATCTTAATATTAAATACAATAATTAAAAAATTTAATTATCTACCAAATTATAACGGGAGCAGACATCAGACATTTACAAATGTTTCAAATATTCCTCTTTCAGGAGGAATTTATATATTAGTTTTACTCTCAATTTTATTTTTTAGTAAAATCACTTTAATTATTTTTTGTGTAATTATTTTTTTGATTGGACTTGCAAGCGACAAAAATGTTCTTACTTCACCAAAAAAAAGATTAATTTTACAAATCTTAACAGTATTAAGTTTTGTTTATTTTTTCGATTTAACTATCCAAAATACTAGAGTAGAAATTATAGATAAAATACTTGAAAGTTATTATATCAAATTTATTTTTACATCTTTTTGTATTCTAGTTTTAATAAATGGATCTAACTTTATAGATGGCTTGAATAGTTTACTTTTAGGATATTTCACAATTATTCTTTTCATTATTTTTAATTTAGGACTTTTAAATCAATTAGAAATTAATCAAGTTGAAATATTTTTTTTATTTTTTGCATTATTATTGTTAGTGTTTTGCAATTTTTTTAATTTTTTTTTTTTAGGTGATAGTGGATCTTATCTAATAGGTCTTTTTTTATCTTATTTACTGATTTCAATTTATAACAATAATTTATACAGTGTTAGTCCATATTTCGTAATAGTTTTGTTGTGGTATCCATGCTTTGAAAATTTATTTTCCATAATAAGAAAAAAAATTAGCAATATTTCTCCAACTAAAGCAGATCACAATCATCTGCATCAATTAATATTTATTTCATTTCAAAATATAACTAATATTCCCAAAAAATACTTAAATTCTATTGTAAGTATCATAATTAATATTTTTAATTTTGTAGTACTTTATGTGGCAAGTTTAGAGTACAACAGTTCTATATATCAAATAAGTGTTCTAATATTTTGCGTAGCAACTTACTTATTTTTGTACTTTTTGCTTAAAAAAAAATTAGGATGATTATTTATTAAAGAATAAACTAATCATACTTAATAATATAAGAAATCCGTCTCTAAAAGCGTTTACTTTTTTTTTTCCACCTATTCTAGCTCTCTCATTTGATTTTGAGGTTGCTATAAATAATTTTTGTTTATTTGCTTTAATGGGAAGTTCTACACAGAAACTAAAGTCAGTATTTTTTAATTTTAAGTTTTGAACCTTTTCAGTATTTCCCATTACAAATGTATATAAAATATCTGTAATATTGAGTTTAAAAAAAAATTGACCAATTTTAGTAAATATAAAATTACCCAAAAGAGTTACGAAAGTATCATCTTCACTACTACATCCTTTTTCATACCTACTAGCAAATATAATGTCTAAATTATCGTCATTTATTCTTTGATGCATTGATTTTAATTCTATTGGATTAAATGAACCATCAGCATTAAAAATACAAAAAAACTCAGTTTTAACATAGTTAATACCCTGAATTAAAGCGTCACCATATCCCTTGTTGTTTTGGTATAAAATTTCACAATTAAAATTTTTTAAGGAATTAATTGTTTCAATATCACTTTTTTCTAAAATTATTAAAATTTTTAAATTATATCTTTTAAGTTCCTCTAAAACTTTAGGCAAAGATTCTTTTTCATTTTTAGCTGGTATTACTAAAGTTAAGTTATCCATAAGGATTTTAAATTATTAATTATTA
>CACGBZ010000009.1 GCA_902571425.1 uncultured Pelagibacteraceae bacterium
AGTAGTTACTGAGAAATCAACCAACCTGTCTGAACTAAATAAAATTGTATTTAAAGTTCCAGATGGTGCAAATAAGAAAAATTTAAAAAAGAATATTGAAAAAATATTTAAAGTTAATGTGACTAAGATAAATATTATTAACAAACAAAATAGAACAAAAGTTACCAGAGGTAAAAAAGTAAAAGTATCTGGATATAAAAAAGCAATAATTACTTTAAAAAAAGGTCAGAGTATCGATCTAACTACAGGAATTTAATAAATGGCATTAAAAACTTTTAAACCATATACAAAATCTACAAGAGGTACCATTTTAGTTGATAGAACTGGCTTATGGAAAGGTAAACCATTCAAGACCTTAGTTTCTCCTAAAAATGCGATGAAAGGTAGAAATAATAACGGCCATATTACTTCTATTAATAGAGCTGGTGGACATAAAAAAATGTACAGACATGTAGATTTTTATCGAAAAAAATTCGACATGGAAGCCAAAGTTGAAAGAATTGAATATGATCCTAATAGATCATGCTACATTATGTTGGTTAAATTTGAGGATAATACACATGCATACTTTTTAGCACCACAAAAAATTAAAGTTGGAGATAAAGTTGAGAGTGGTTCTAAAAAAGAAATTAAAGTAGGTAATTGTATGCCATTACAAGACATTCCAGTGGGTATCAATATACATAATGTTGAGATACAGCCAGGCGGTGGTGGAAAAATCGCTAGAGCAGCTGGTTCATCTGTCACTATTAGTGGTTTAGATGGAAATTATAGTTTAATAAAATTAGCCTCAGGTGAAGTGAGAAAAATAGATTCAAGAGCTTTAGCTACAATTGGAATTTTAAGTAATCCAGATCAAAAAAATATTAAAATTGGAAAAGCAGGTAGATCAAGATGGTTGGGTAGAAGGCCTCATACCAGAGGTGTTGTTAAAAACCCAGTTGATCACCCACATGGAGGTGGTGAAGGAAAATCTGCTGGAGGAAGACATCCAGTTTCACCTACAGGACAATCCGCTAAAGGTTTAAAAACCCGAGATAATAAGAGAACAGATAAATTTATAGTTAAGAGAAGAAATAAGAGGAAGGATACTAAGTAATGGCTAGAGCAGTTTGGAAAGGTCCGTTTGTAGAGGAAAGCTTGATGAAGAAAGTAGACAAGTATAAAGACGATCCAAAGAAAATTCCTATTAAAACTTGGTCAAGAAAATCTACAATTTTACCTGATTTTGTAGGAGTAAGTTTCCAAATTTATAATGGTAAAAAATTTATACCAATAACAGTTTCAGAAGATATGGTTGGACATAAATTAGGTGAGTTTGCGCCAACAAGAACGTTCTTTGGTCATACACCAGCTGATAAAAAAGCTAAACCAGCAACAGCAGAGAAGAAATAATTATGGGTAAAAAAAAGAAAATTGATAAAACTAACGATAAAACAGTAAAGTCTGTTAACAACGGTATTAGATCAAGTGTTAGAAAGCTAAATCCAATACTAAAAAGCATTGTTGGCAAAAAAGTTGATGTTGCAATTAGAGATTTACAGTTTTCAGAAAAAAGAGTTACTAGAGATGTTAGAAAAACTATCAGTTCAGCTGTAGCTAATGCTGAAAACAATTTTCAATACGATATTGATAAATTAATAGTTAAAGAGGCTTATTGTGGAAAAAAAATAGTTATGAAAAGATTTAGACCAAGAGCTAAAGGAAGAGCGGCACCAATATTAAAACCTTGGTCAACTGTTACAATAATTTTATCAGAAACAAAACAAATGGAGAAGCATGGGGCAAAAAGTTAATCCTGTAGGTTTTAGATTAGGTGTCAACAGAGGATGGGACTCTGTATGGTATGCTAAGAAAAAAGATTTTGGAAATTACCTAATCGAAGATTTTAAAATTAGGGAATATATCAAGAAAAATGTAATCAACTCTGGAGTATCCAAGGTAATGATCGAAAGAACATCTAATAAATGTTATGTTACTATATATACTTCTAGGCCTGGATTTGTTATTGGAAAAAAAGGAAGTGATATAGACAAAATTAAAAATAATCTTTCAAAATTCACAACAAATGAAGTTAATCTAAACATTAAAGAAGTTAAAAAACCTGAAACTAATTCTTATTTAGTAGCTGAAAACATAGCTCAGCAGCTTGTTAAAAGAATTTCTTATAGAAGAGCTATGAAAAGAGCAATGCAATCATGTATTAGACTTGGAGCAAAAGGAATTAAAGTTTCTGTGAGTGGAAGACTTGGTGGAAATGAAATAGCTAGAACAGAGTGGTTAAGAGATGGAAGTATTCCATCGCATACTTTAAGAGCGGATATAGATTATGCAGAGGCAGAGGCTCTTACAACTTATGGAATTATTGGTATTAAAGTTTGGATTTATAAAGGTGAAGTTTTTGCAAGAGAATTTAGCCAAGAGACAAACAAAGTAACACCAAAGGAAGGTAAACAATAATGCTTCAACCAGTAAGAACAAAGTGGAGAAAAGCACATAAAGGTAGAATTCATGGTAATGCTACTAGGGCAAGTACTATTAATTATGGTGCATACGCATTAAAAGCTTTGCAGCCTGAAAGAGTTACAGGTAAGCAGATTGAAGCTGCGAGAGTTGCTTTAACAAGACATATGAAAAGACAAGGAAGAGTTTGGACAAGAATATTTCCAAATATACCAGTTTCTAAAAAACCGATTGAGGTCAGAATGGGTAAAGGAAAGGGTTCACCTGAGTACTTTGCATGCAGAGTAAAACCAGGAAGAATATTATTTGAAGTTGATGGTGTTTCGGAACAAATTGCAAAAGAAGCTTTATACAAAGCATCAGCAAAATTACCTATTAAGACTAAAACTATTAAGAGATTTGCATAATGAAAAAAAAAGAAATTAAAAAATTATCAAAGGACGAAATTGTGAAGAATATTGATAAGCTTAAAAAAGACCTTTTTAATTTTAGATTTCAAAAATTGAATTCACAAGTAACAAACCCAGCTAAAATTGGGGAAACTAGAAAAACAATAGCAAGATTAAAAACAATTTTAAAAGGAAAAGCAAATGCCTAAAAAAATACTTACAGGTGTAGTTATAAGCGATAAACCAAATAAAACAGTCACTGTTATGGTAGAACGTAAATACTCACACCCAGTTTTAAAAAAAGTAATAAAAGTTAGAAAAAACTACAATGCTCATGATGAAAACAATAAGTACAAAACTGGTGACAAAGTTTCAATTATTGAGAGCAAACCCTTTTCTAAAAATAAAAAATTTCAAGTTATGGAGAGTGTAAAGTAATGATTGGTGTTCAAACAGAATTGCAAGTTGCTGACAATACTGGCGCAAAAAGAATTGAGTGCATTAAAGTTCTGGGTGGATCAAAAAGAAGGTATGCTAGTATTGGTGATACTATTGTAATTGCAGTTAAAGAAGCGATGCCTAAAGGAAAAGTTAAAAAAGGATCTGTCCATAAAGCTGTTGTTGTAAGGGTTAAAAAAGGAATTCACAGAAATGATGGTTCTAAAGTAAGATTTGATAATAACGCAGCTGTTTTAGTTGATGACAAAGGGGAGCCAGTAGGAACAAGAATTTTTGGTCCAGTTACAAGAGAATTAAGAAGCAGAGGTCAAATGAAAATTATTTCATTGGCGCCGGAGGTTTTATAATGATTAAAAAAGGTTTGAAAGTAAGAGTTTTAACTGGAAAAGATAAAAAAAAAGAAGGTGAAGTTATTGAAATTGATAGAGCTAACAACAGAGCAAAGGTTAAAGAAATAAACATGGTTAAAAAGCACGTTAAAACAACCAAAGAGAAAAAAGGCGGAATTTTTCCGAAAGAAAGTTTCATACATATTTCTAACTTAAAGCTAGTTGATGAAAAAGCTGCTAAGAAAAAAGAGGCTAAAAAATAATGATACCAAGATTAAAAGAAATATTTAACAAAGAAATTCAACCGGCATTGAAGGACCAGTTTGGTTTTAAAAATATTTATATGGCTCCAAGAATTGAGAAAGTTATTTTAAATATGGGTCTTGGTTTGGATGCTTCAGATTCAAAGATTTTAAAATCATGTGAAGAAGATATGGCTAAAATAACTGGACAAAAACCAGTAATAACAAAATTTAAAAAATCAGTTGCAAACTTTAAAACAAGAAAAGGATCAAACGCTGGTTTAAAAGTAACGTTAAGAAAAAATAGAATGTATGAATTTTTAGATAGATTAGTGAATATTGCATTACCCAGAATTAAGGACTTTAGAGGCTTGTCATCAAAAGGCTTTGATAAATTTGGTAATTATACATTTGGCATTAAAGAGCATATAATTTTTCCAGAAGTAAGCTTTGATAGAGCAGACAAAGTTAGAGGTTTAGATATAGTAATAGTCATTAAAGCAATAAGCAAAGAGCATAGTTTTGCATTACTAGAAAAAATGAATTTTCCATTTATTAAAAAAGGAGATAATTAAACATGGCAAAGTTAAGCGCTGTAAATAAAAATAAAAAAAGAATTAAGCTTTCAGATAGGCTTTATAAGAAAAGACAAGCATTAAAGAAGATTGTAATGGACAAAAAGATTCCATTAGAAGAAAGATTTAAAGCTCAACAAAAATTATCAAAACTGCCAAGAAACTCGGCTAAAACAAGAGTTATGAACAGATGTGAGATTACTGGAAGACCTCATGGTGTTTATAGAAAATTAAAGATTTCAAGAATTGCATTAAGACAATTAGGATTACAAGGAAAGATACCTGGCTTAGTTAAGTCTAGCTGGTAGAAAGGAAAATTATGAGTTTAAGTGACCCAATAGGAGATATGATTGCAAGAGTGAAGAACGCTCAAGCTAGAAATCATAAAAAAGTAGAATTACCTTCATCTAATTTTAAAACAAAAATTGCAGATATACTTAAAAATGAAGGTTTTATAAAAGATTTTAAAGTAAGTTCTGAAGAAAAGAAACCAATGTTATCATTAGAACTTAAGTATCATTCTGGTAATCCAGTAATTAGTGCTTTTGAAAGAGTATCAAAACCTGGGAGAAGGATTTTTTCATCTGCCGATAGCTTACCTAAAATAAATAATGGTTTAGGAATTGCTATTGTTTCAACTCCAAAAGGAGTAATGACTGATATAGATGCTAGAAAACAAAAAGTTGGTGGCGAAATAATTTGTAAGGTATTTTAATGTCTAAAATAGGTAAAATAAACATTTCGATCCCAGAAAAAGTAAAAGTTGCTTTAGCTGGTAATATTATAAATATTGAAGGACCCTTAGGTAAAAAATCAATCAATGTTGATTTAGATATGTTTAATTTAGACATAATTGAAGGAAAAGAAATTTCAATTAAACCAAAAAAAGTTGATCAAAACTCAAAAAGACTTTGGGGCATGAATAGAAGTTTAATCAATAATGCTGTTATTGGATCTAGCACAGGTTATGAAAAAACTCTAGAATTAGTAGGCGTTGGTTATAGAGCTGCATTAAAAGGAAATCAGTTAAATTTACAATTGGGTTATAGTCACGACATCAATTTTGACATACCAGAAGGCATTAAAATTGCTGTTGAAAAACAAACAACATTAAAAATCACTGGCTCTGATAAGCAGTTGGTTGGTGAAGTTGTATCTAAAATTAAAACATTAAGAAAAATCGAACCTTATAAAGGCAAAGGTGTTAGAGAAAAAGGTCAATATGTCCTCAAAAAAGAAGGAAAGAAAAAGTAATGAAACTAAACACTAGTATCAGAAAAAGATTTAGAGTTAGCAACAAAGTTAAAAAAGTTGCCTCAAAAGATAGATTTAGATTAAGTATTTCCAGATCATCAAAAAATATTTCAGCTCAAATAATTGACGATACAAAAAATGTAACCTTGTTATCAGCTTCATCTGTAGAAAAAGATCTTAGATCAGCAGACAAAGTTAATAAAACTGAACTATCTAAATTGGTTGCTCAAAAATTAGCTAAAAAAGCTCAAGAGAAAAAAATTACTAAAATATACTTTGATAGAGGATCTTACAAATATCATGGTAGAATTAAAGTTTTTGCAGAAACTTTGAGAGAAAACGGAATGGAATTTTAATTATGGAAAATTTAAAAGATAAAAAAACTGACGATATATTAGAAAAATTAGTTCATATAAATCGTATTACTAAAGTTGTTAAGGGTGGAAGAAGATTTGGATTTTCAGCGCTCGTAGTTGTTGGAAATCAAGCAGGTAAAATCGGTATAGCTCATGCAAAAGCTAAACAAGTGCCTGATGCTATTAAAAAAGCAAATGAGATGGCAAGAAGAAAACTTACACATATACCTTTAAGAGAAGGCAGAACTATACATCATGACGTTAAGGCAAAAGATGGTTCAGGCAGAATAGTGTTAAGAGCTGCTTCTAAGGGAACAGGCATTATTGCAGGCGGTCCTGTTAGGGCTGTATGTGAAGTTTTAGGAGTAAAAGATATTGTTGCAAAATCTATGGGAACTTCTAATGCACATAATGTTATTAGAGCTACAATGAAAGCATTGATGAAACAAAGTTCACCTAAACAAATATCAGCAATAAGAAATAAAAAAATTTCTGAAATAATTGAAAAAAGAGGATAATGATAACTTTAAATAATAGAGAAAAAATCAATAAATCTAAAATAAGAGTTGGAAGAGGAATTGGTTCAGGCAAAGGAAAAACATCAGGAAGAGGAGTTAAAGGTCAAAAATCTAGATCTGGTGTAGCCATAAAAAGTTTTGAAGGAGGTCAAATGCCATTATACAGAAGACTTCCAAAAAGAGGTTTTAACCCAATATCAAAAGAGAGTGTTGCAATTTTAAATCTAGATAAAATTCAATCTTACATAGATAAAAAAAATATTAATCCAAATGAAGTATTAAACTCAGAACTATTAAAAAAACTTAAATTAATAAATAAAAACTCAAAAAAATTAAAAATTTTAGGTTCTGGTGAAGTAAAAGATAAAATTAATATTGAAGCTGACCTAGCCTCTAAATCAGCAATAGAAAAACTAGAAAAAATTGGTGGATCTATTCAATTAAAAAAATAGTTTGTTTATATGAGTGCATCATCATCAACAAATGATTTAAGAAATAGAATTATATTTACTATTTTAATTTTAGCCGTTTATAGATTTGGAACTTTTGTACCTTTACCAGGTATAGACCCAGAACAATTGAAAATAATGATGGAAGGCAATCAAAAAGGATTATTAGGCATGTTTAATGTTTTTGCAGGAGGTGCAGTTAGTAGAATGGCAATATTTGCTCTAGGTATAATGCCTTACATTTCTTCAGCAATTATAGTTCAACTTTTGACTGGGGTTTCTGACTATTTTAAAAATCTAAAAGCTCAAGGTGAGACAGGCAGAGCTAAAATTACTCAAATTACTAGATATGGAACAGTATTACTAGCAACAGTGCAAGGATATGGTTTATCCGTTGGCTTAGAGTCATCGGCTGACTTAGTAATTAATCCAGGTGCTTTTTTTAAAATAACTACTGTTACAACCATTGTTGCTGGAACAATATTTTTAATGTGGTTGGGAGAACAAATCACTCAAAGAGGTATTGGTAACGGTATATCGTTAATAATTTTTGCTGGTATTGTAGCAGAAATACCAAGAGCTTTGGTTACAACTTTTGAATTAGGTAGAACGGGTGCGGTTTCAACATTTATGATCCTAGCTATATTTGTTCTATTAATAGTTACAATTCTTTTTGTAGTTTTTATGGAAAGAGCATTAAGAAAAATTATAATTAATTACCCTAAAAGACAAATGGGTAACAAAATGTATGGAGGAGAGTCATCACATTTACCTTTAAAAATAAATCAGGCTGGAGTAATTCCTGCAATTTTTGCTTCAGCACTTCTATTACTACCAGTAACATTCTCAAATTTTTCATTTTCTAACAATGAAACATTTTTAAATTTGAGCTCTTACTTTACTCAGGGGCAACCTCTTTATATGTTGCTGTATGCATCAGGAATTATATTTTTCACTTTTTTTTATACTTCTATAACATTCAATCCAACGGAAACAGCCGAGAATCTTAGAAAGTACGGAGGATTTGTACCAGGAATTAGACCAGGTGAAAGTACTGCTTTGTATATTGAAAATATTTCAATAAAATTAACTACGATTGGTGCTCTATATTTAACTCTAGTTTGTTTGATGCCAGAATTTTTAATCGCAAATTATCCAATACCTTTTTATTTAGGTGGTGCATCTATATTAATTGTTGTCGTAGTAGCTATCGATACAGTAACGCAAATACAAACAAGATTAATGAGTTCACAATACGAACAACTGATAAAAAAAACAAAATTTGGTAAGTAAGTGAATATAATTTTATTTGGACCTCCTGGTGCTGGAAAAGGTACTCAGTCCAAATATCTTGTAAAGAAATTAAATGCTTTTCAAATTTCAACTGGTGATCTTTTAAGAAAGGAAATCAAAAAAAATTCAGATATTGGTAAAGAAATAACCAATGACATGAAGAATGGAAAATTTATAAGTGACAATATTGTTAATAAACTTATAGAAAATTTAATATCTGATCCTCAAAAAAAAAATAAATTAATCTTTGACGGATATCCTCGATCATTAAGTCAGGCTAAAAATTTAGAAATGTTATTAAAAAATTCAAATCAGAACATAGATTTAGTTTTATTTCTTAACGTAGATAAAGAAACAATTCTTAAAAGGCTTGAGAAGAGAAAAATCATAGAAAATAGGTCTGATGATGATACTCATACGATAGTTTCAAGGTATGAGAAATACATGGAAACGACCCAACCAGTTCTAAATTTCTACTCTGTGAATCCAAATTTTAAAGAGATTGATGGAAGCTTAGAAATTGAAGAAATAACAAGGAAAATAGACGCTTTTATCAATGTATAAGACGTTGACTTTGATTAATCTTCTTATATAAAAGGCACAATTTATCACAAAAATTATGGCTCGTATCGCAGGTATAAACATTCCACAGAATAAACTTGTTCATATAGGCTTAACTTATATTTATGGAATAGGTGATAAATTCTCTCAACAAATTTGTTCATCTTTAGAAATTCCAAGAGCTAAAAGAGTAAATGAATTAACAGATGAAGAGATTTTAAGAATTAGAGAATACATCGATCAAAACTTTAAAGTAGAAGGTGATTTAAGGAGAGATTATTCATTAAGTATTAAAAGATTAATTGATCTAGCCTGTTACAGAGGAACAAGACATAGAAAAAAATTACCCGTTAGAGGTCAAAGAACCAGATGTAATGCAAGGACAAGAAAAGGAAAAGCAATCGCTATTGCTGGAAAAAAATTAACACCAACTAAAAAATAGATATGGCTAAAACTGATAAGGTTGAGAATAAAGATCAGAAAGTAGAAAAGTCTACTAAGAAGAGTGTAAAAAGTTCTTATTCAAAAAAAAAGAAAGTTAAGAAAAATATTTTAAATGGAATTGCTTATGTACAATCAACATTTAATAATACTATTATCTCTATTGCTGATACAAATGGAAACGTAATTTCATGGGCATCTGCTGGACAAAAAGGTTTTAAGGGATCAAGAAAATCAACTCCTTACGCTGCACAGATTGCAGCAGACTCTGCAGCTTCAAAAGCATTAGAATATGGTATGAAAACTTTATATGTAGAAGTAAAAGGACCAGGATCAGGAAGAGAAACAGCTTTAAGAGCGCTGCAAGCTAGAGGATTTAAGATTTTGTCAATAAAAGACACTACACCTATGCCTCATAACGGGACTAGACCACCAAAAAAAAGGAGAGTTTAATGGAAGTCGAAAATGTTAATGTTAAAAATTGGAAGTCATTAATTAAGCCATCCAAATTAGATGTTCAAATAAGTGATGACTTAACACATGCAAAAATAGTGGCTGAGCCTTTAGAAAAAGGTTATGGATTAACCTTAGGTAATTCATTAAGAAGAATTTTATTATCATCAATAAGAGGTGCTGCTGTAACATCAATTCAAATTGATGGAGTTTTACATGAATTCACTTCAATAAAAGGTGTTAGAGAAGATGTGACTGATATAGTTTTAAACGTAAAATCTTTAGCATTAAAAAGTAACTCAGAGGGAACAAAAAAATTAATCTTAGACGCAAAAGGACCTGGCGAAATTAAAGCTTCAGATATAGCTCCAGTTTCAGATGTTGAAATTTTAAATCCTGACTTAGTTATTTGTAATCTAGATGAAAACACAGCTTTTCATATGGAAATGAATGTTAACACAGGTAAAGGATATGTTCCTGCAGAGTTAAATAAACCTGAAGAACCACCATTAGGTCTTATTGCTATTGACTCACTTTATAGCCCGGTTAAAAAAGTTTCATATTCGGTAAGCACTGCTAGAGAAGGTAAAGCATTAGATTATGATAAATTAATTATGGAAGTTGAAACCAATGGATCAATTTCAGCTGAAGACGCTGTAGCCTATTCAGCTAGAATTTTCCAAGATCAACTTAAAATGTTTATAAACTTTGATGAGCCAGTTGAAGCTCCTGTGAAAGAAGTTTCTACCGAACCTGAATTTAACAAAAACTTACTAAGAAAAGTAGATGAATTAGAGCTATCAGTTAGATCAATGAACTGCTTGAAAAATGATAATATTATTTATATCGGTGATCTTGTTCAAAAATCTGAGGGTGAAATGTTGAGAACACCTAATTTTGGAAGAAAATCATTAAATGAAATTAAAGAAGTTTTAACAGGTATGTCTCTATATTTAGGAATGGAAATTCCTAACTGGCCACCTGACAACATTGCAGAAATGTCTAAGAAATTGGAGGAAGCAATTTAATGAGACATGGTTTGGCAAATAAGAAGTTAAATAGAACATCAGAGCATAGAAAAGCTCTGCTTAAAAATATGCTTAATTCTTTGATTAAGTATGAACAGATTAAAACGACTTTGCCAAAAGCTAAATTTTTAAAACCTCAAGCGGATAAAATAATAACATTAGGAAAAAAGGAAACTTTACAAACAACAAAAATATTGGTTTCTAAACTTCAAGATATTAAATCAGCTAATAAAGTTAAAAAAACACTTTCAAAAAGATATCAGAATAGAAATGGTGGTTACACAAGAATAATTAAAGCTGGATTTAGATATGGAGATAATGCTCCAATGGCAATAATTGAATTTGTTGATAGAGACGTTGAAGCCAAGAGAATTGATAAACCAAAAAAAGACACAACTAAAGAATCTCCTAAAACAGAAGAGAAAAAACCAGCTACAGCCTAAATCTTAAATCATGAAAAAATCTTACATCGTTGATTCAACGTGTAATGATATGCGTTTGGATAGATGGTTAAGATTAAAAATTGGAAAAATTCCTCAAGGACTTGTAGAGAAATACTTAAGAACAGGAAAAATTAAGCTCAATAAAAAGAAAGTTAAAAGTTCATTTAAAGTAAAGACAAAAGATGAAATAAATATATTCAACATTGAATTTAAAGAAATAATTCAACAAAAAAAAATTAAGTTTTTACCATCAAAAGAAATTATAAAATCAAATGAAGATCAAATTATTGACAACAATGACAATTTTGTTGTTTTAAACAAAGCATCGGGCATATCAGTGCAAGGTGGAACTAAATCAAAAAAAAATCTAATTGATATTTTTGCTAAAAGTGAAATTTTTGAAGGAACAAAACCATATTCTGTTCATAGATTAGATAAAGATACTTCTGGAGTTTTTATTATGGCCAAAAACAGAAAAAGCGCTCAATTTCTTACTTCTTTATTTAGACTAAGAAAAGTACACAAAACATATTTAGCTATCTGTCATGGTGAAATTAGTAAAAAATCTGGTGTATGGGATGATGATTTAATTAGGTATGACGGTGATAAAAAAATAATTGAAAAAGCAAAAACAATTTTTAAAGTCATTGATAAAAATTCTGAAGCAAGTTTATTAAAATTAAAACCTATTACAGGACGAAAACATCAGTTAAGAAAACAATTATATGCAATTGGAAACCCTATATTTGGAGATACGAAATATAAATTATCAAATTCTAATAAAGGAATTAATAAAAATTTAATGTTACATTCATACCAAATTAAATTTAAAATTAACGACATAAAACATACTTATTCAGCATTGTTACCTGATTATTTTCAAAAACTTTTAAAATCTAAAAGACTTAGATTTTTAAATTTGAAATAAAATTTTTAGTTAATATATCACTTAGATTTGAGTAATCCTGATCTAAAATATTTTTCAAATTAGTTACTCCTTTATCTGAAATACCACATGGTATAATTTTTTTATAATTTTCCAGATTATTATTTATATTTATTGCAAAACCATGATAGGCAATCCATTTGCTAACTCTGATACCTATTGCAGCAATTTTTTTAACTTCATTATTAGATTTATGCCATATTCCAATATTATCTTTATCTGGAAAAGTTTCTATTTTATAAAATTTTAAAGTTTGAATTATTGTTTTTTCAATAATTGTTATAAATTTTCTGATATCCTTTTTTTTTCTTAAATCTAAAACAAAATAACAAATTAATTGGCCTGGCCCATGGTAAGTAATTTTACCACCTCTATTCGTTTTTAATATATTAATGGATTTGTCAATAATCTCATTCTCTTTATAAGAAGTTCCTCCTGTAAAAACTTCATTATGCTCCAAAGTCCAAATTAATTCTTGCTCATTATTTTCATACAAATTCTTTAATCTAGACTCTAGTAAATTAATAGCATCAAAATAATTTACTGGTTTTATTGACTTTTTGATCTCTATGTTCATTTATAATTTGTATTATCTTTATTATGTATTAATAGTGCAAATCTAAATTATAGGTAGATTTATGTCTTTAACTAAAAAAACTAAAGATAAAAAAGTAAATTTTGAGTTTAATAAAGAATATATAAGAGTTGTTACTAGCAAAATAGCTAACAATGATGCTCAATTTATTACCAATTCATTTAATGAAATGCACCCTGCTGATGCTGCAGATATTATCGAACACCTTAGCGAAGGAGATAGAGAAAGTTTAATTAAACTAAATAATTTCAATATTGATCCGGAAGTTTTTGTTGAATTAAATGAGTCTATTCAATCAGAAATTATTACCTATTTATCTTCAGAATCTATAGTAAGTATTCTAAAAGGTTTAGAGTCAGACGATGCAATATCTATATTAGAAAATGTTCCTGAAGAGGATAAAAATGCAATCCTTAGCTCTTTACCCCCTAAAGATAGATTTGCTCTTTTAGAAAGCTTGAGCTATCCAGAAGATACTGCTGCCAGACTTATGCAGCGTGAATTTACAGCTATACCAAGTAATTGGTCTGTAGGTCAAACAATTGACTATTTAAGAGAAAACAAAGATTTACCAGAGGAGTTTTTAGAAATTTTTATTGTTAATGAGGATTTTAAACCAATAGGTACTGTTCCTTCATCTAGAGTTTTAACAACACCTCGAGATACTAAAATGGCAACAATTATGTCAGAATCTCAATTATTAATTCCTGTTGAAATGGATAAAGAGGAAGTTGCTAACTTATTTGAAAATTACAATTTAAATTCAGCCGCCGTTGTAGACAAAAATAATAAATTAGTTGGTATGATTATGAACGATGACGTTTTAACAGTCTTGAAAGAAGAAGCTGAGGAGGATGCTTTAAGATTAGCAGGGGTAGGAGATGAAGAAATTACGGATGGAGTAGTAAAAAAGACAAAAAGAAGATTTAATTGGCTTTTGCTTAATTTATTTACTGCCTTTCTAGCCACATGGTGCATTAGTTTATTTGGAGCAACAATCGAACAAATGGTAGTATTAGCTTTTTTGATGCCTATTGTAGCTTCAATGGGAGGAAATGCAGGAATGCAAACACTTGCAGTTACAGTAAGAACTATAGCTACAAATGATTTAACTCAAAACAATTTCTCATCTAATGTATTTAAAGAATTTTCTATTGGTATTTTAAATGGAATTATATTTGCGGCAATAAGTGCTTTAATTGTACAGATATGGTTTCAAGATAGTATCCTTTCATTGATCATAGCAATATCAATGGTACTAACAATGATCATAGCTGGATTATTTGGTATTTTAGTTCCTTTTACCCTAAAAAAAATGAATATAGATCCAGCAATTGCTTCAAGTGTTTTTGTGACAACAATTACAGATGTAATTGGTTTTGTTTCTTTCTTAGGAGTTGGAGCTTACTTTTTATAAAAATTACAGGTTATCAATTAATCTGATATTGTTTAAATAATAAGCGATAAATAATCTTGAATTTTGTTTTGTGCTTGAAATTTTTAAATTATTTATATTTCTTAGCTCTAAATAATCAATTTTTATTTTATAATTATTTTTTAATTCTTTTTTTTTAATATTTAAAAAGTTTGAGATTTTTTTCTTATTATTAATATCTTTTTTAATACTCACTAGTTTTTTATAAATTTTTGCAGCAATGGCTATACTAGATTTATTTAAAAGTAGGTTTCTTGATGAAAGTGCCACATTATTCCTATCGCGAATTGTTTTACAAGGAATGACCTTGGTTTTATACGATCTTTCTAATTGTTTTTTTACCAGATATAACTGTTGAAAATCTTTTTCTCCCATAAATATTTTTTGAGGGTTTATAATTTTAGTTAGTTTATTCATTACATCTAAAACACCTTCAAAATGACCTTTTCTAAACTTTGCACACAAAATTTTATCTTTTTTAAGTAATGTGATTTGTGGTTTTTTTTTATCTTTGTATATATCTTTAAATTTAGGAAGATAAACAAAATCGACTTTTTTGCTTTTTTTAAGAATTTTTAAATCCTTCTTGATATTTCTTGGATAAGATCTTAAATCTTTTTTGTTATTAAATTGTTTTGGATTAACATAAATACTTACAATTGTTTTTTTACAAAGTTTTTTTGATTTATCTATTAGTGACAAATGACCTTTATGTATTCCACCCATAGTAGGAACAAAGCCAAGGTCATTAAATGGCCTTAATGATTCAAATAATGACGTATTGTTTAATAAAATTTTCATTTGTATTAAAATATTTAATAAGTAAAACATTTAAATGATTAAACAAGCAATTATTCCTTTGGCTGGTTTGGGTACTAGGCTGCTGCCTTTAACTAGTGTATTTGCTAAAGAGCTTCTACCTATAAACGGTAAGCCTGGAATTGAGTATATCCTTGATGAATGCATTGATGCCGGAATTAAAGAAATAGTTTTTATAATATCTACAAAGAAACAAATGATTAAAAAATACTTTTACAGTGATAATTTTTATCAAAGTATTATTAAAAAAAAGAAAGATCGAAGAATAATTAATGAGTATAAAAAAATACTAAAATATAAAAAAAAAATAAAATTTGTATATCAAAATATTCCTACAGGTACTGGTGATGCAGTGCTTAAAACACAAAAATTTATTAAAAATAAATATTTTTTAATGTTGTTACCTGATGATCTTATAATTAAAAAAAATTGCTCAAAAGCTATGATAAGAGTTCATAGTAAATACAGTGCTTCGGTTATGGCTTCCATGAAGGTGAATAAAAAAACTGTTTCAAGATGGGGTATTTATAAATTAAATAAAAAATTAAATAAAACAGATTACTTGATTGATGGTGTTGTAGAAAAACCTTCTGTTAAAAATGCACCGTCAAATAATGCTGTTATAGGTAGATACATATTGCCAAGAACAATTTTTAAGAAACTTAAATCATTAAAACCAAGTAAAGGAAATGAAATCCATATAACCGATGCAATTCAAGAATTAATAAATGACAAAGAGAAATTTGTAGCACATAATTTTGAAGGTAAATATCTTGATTGTGGAACAATGAAAGGTTACATCATTTCTTCAAAAGTAATAGGTAAATTATGAAATTATGCATGATTGGTACTGGCTATGTTGGTTTAGTAAGTGGTGTTTGTTTTGCTGATCTAGGTAATGATGTCATATGTGTAGATAAAGATAATAACAAAATTAATAATTTAAAAAAAGGCATCATACCTATTTATGAGCCTGGTTTAGAAGAATTAGTTTTAAAAAATTATAAAAATAAAAGACTAAATTTTTCAACAAACTTAAAAGAATCTATAAAGAAATCTGATATTGTTTTTGTATGTGTAGGAACTCCTACTAGAAGAAATAGTAATAGTGCAGATCTTAGCCAGGTTTATTCTGTAGCAAAAGAAATCTCTAAATCTATAAATAAATTCAAAATTATAATCAATAAATCTACAGTCCCAGTAGCAACAGGAGATGAAGTAGAGAAGATTATTGCCAAAAATGTAAGTAGAAAGTATTTCTCTGTTGTTTCAAATCCTGAATTTCTGAGAGAAGGAGAGGCAATACGTGATTTTATTTATCCTGATAGAGTTGTTATTGGTTCTAATGATGAAAAATCTAAAAGAATATTAAAAAACCTATATTCTCCATTAATATCTAAAGGCGCAAAGTTTGTATCCACAAATAGACGAGCTGCAGAATTAATTAAATATGCGTCAAATGCTTTTCTAGCAACTAAAATTACATTTATTAATGAAATAGCAAATTTATGTGAAAAAACTGGGATTGATGTTGAGGATATTTCAATAGGTATAGGTCTTGATAAAAGAATTGGAAGTAGGTTTTTGAGAGCAGGGCCAGCTTATGGTGGATCTTGTTTTCCAAAAGATACTAAAGCAATTGTTTCTACAGCAGATAAATTTAAAACTAATTTATCCGTAATAAAAAGTGTAATTAAATCCAATGAAATAAGGTCAGATATATTGCAAAAAAGAGTTAATTTAATATTAAAAAATAAAGTTAAAAATAAAAAAATATCTTTTTTGGGGGTTACATTTAAAGCTAACACAGATGATATGAGAGATTCATCAAGCTTAAAATTAATTCCTTATTTATCAAGAAGAGGTGCTCAAATCAAATACTATGATCCAACTGGATTTAAAAAGGAATTTAGTATATTAAAAAATGTTGAATTTTCACAATCTATAGAAGATTCAATTAAAGGATCTGATTTAATTATAATTCATACTGAATGGAATGATTTCAAATCAATAAATTTTAGAAAATTTTCTAAAAATAAAAATCTCATTATTTATGATATGCGAAATATTTTTTCTCCAGATAAGATTAAGAAAATGGGTTTTAAATATTTTGGAATTGGAAGATAGTATTAATTTAATTCAAAAATTGCATCAACCTCAACTGATACACCTAATGGCAAACTATTAGTGCTCACAGCAGCTCTAGTGTGCATACCATCCTCACCAAAGATTAAAGCAATCAGATCAGACGCTCCATTTATAACTTTTGGCTGATCAGTAAACTCGTCAGTAGAATTTACAAATCCAGTTAATTTAATACATGATTTTATTTTATTTAAATCTCCATTACACGCACTTTTGGCCTGTGATACTATACTTAAAGCGCATCTTTCAGCAGCCTTATATCCATCCTCAGTAGATAATTCTTTACCTAACTTACCTTTAATTAATTCTCCATTTTCTGAAATTGAAATTTGACCTGAAATGTATAATAGTTTACCTGCTATTTTCGTTGCTACGTATGAACCAACCGGAGCTTTTGGCTCTGGAAGTTTTATATTATTTTTAATTAGGCTCTCTTCAAATTTCATTTTTCTTTTTTCTTAAACCAATCAGTTAAATATTTTTTTTCTTTAATATTATTAGTATCAAGACCAAAACCCAATGTTTTCTTTTTAACTTTTCCACCTATGCATTTTAAATACTCTTTAGATAATTTTTTATATGAAGAACAATTTTCATTTCCTAGAGAGTAATTATTCATAAAAAAGGACAGGAATATTAGGAAAAATATTTTTTTCATTTAGCTTTTCTTTTTTTTTGCTTCTTATTCTTATCGTATTCTCTTCTTTTCTCAATAAGAATTAGAGCCTCTTCCATTGTGATTTCAGTTGGGTCTTTTTCCTCAGGTATTGTTGCATTTAAAGATTTGTATTTTATATAAGGTCCGTATTGTCCTTTCATTATTCTCACGGGCTTCTTATCTTCAGGGTGTTCACCCAAGTCTTTAATAATTGATGATGACATTCTTCCTGGTTTTGCTTCAGCTATAAGTGTAACAGCTCTGTTTAATCCTATAGAAAAAATTTCATCGACGTTTTCTATTCTTGCCGATTTATTCTCACATTTCAAATAAGGACCAAATCTCCCTGTATTTAAGGTGATTTCTTTTTGATTCTCTGGATTAATACCCAGTGATTTAGGAAGTGAGCATAAAAATTTAGCTTTTTCTAAATCTATACTTTCTAATTCAATTCCTTTTGGAATTGATACATTTTTTAATAGTTCATTTACCTCAGGTTTCTTTTTCTTAGTTTTTTTCGTTTTTTTTGGTTTTTCTTCTTCGATATTTTCCTCAAGAATTTTCTCATACTGAAGATATGGACCAAATCTTCCATTTTTTAAAAAAATATCATTTCCATTTTCATGTTTTCCAAGAAATTTTGGTTCAGCAAGTTGTGATTGAGCAGCAGCTTTAGCTTTTGATAGTGGTCTTGTAAATTTACATTCTGGATAGTTTGAACATCCAATAAACGCACCTCCTCTAAAACTGTTTTTTAAACTAAGGGAACCTGTGTCGCATAACTGACATTTTCTAATTATCTTTCCTTCTTTATCAGTGTCAAATATCAATGCTCCCAAACTTTCATTTAAGAGATCCAAAACCTCTCTAGTTCTTTTTTCTTTTACCTCTGAAACATTACTATTAAAATCTTTCCAAAACATTTCTAGAACTTTTAACCAACTTTCTTTTCCAGAAGTTATTTCATCTAGTTGATCCTCTAATCCAGCTGTAAAGTTATAATCCACATACTTTGAAAATAGTTTTTCTAAAAACGCAGAAATTAATTTACCTCTGTCAGTTGGGAAAAATCTTTTATTAACAATTTCTGCATAACCTCTATTTGCTATTGTTGAAATTATACTTGCATAAGTTGAAGGCCTTCCAATTCCTAACTCTTCTAATTTTTTAACCAAACTCGCCTCAGAGTAACGTGGGGGAGGTTGGGTAAAATGTTGTTCATCAATAAGAGCTTCTATATTAATTGGCCCTTTTGACATCTCAGGTAAAATTTGCTCATCATCATCTTTGCCTTGATTTGAATAAACTTTTAAAAATCCATCAAATTTCAAAACCGATCCACTTGATTTACATATAGTTTTACTGTCTTCAGATTCAATCGTTATTGTATTTCTATCAAATTTTGCTGTTTCCATTTGAGACGATAGAGCTCTAGACCAAATTAAAGAATATAATTTTTGCTGGTCAGAACTTAAATACTTTTTAACAGAATCTGGGTTTCTATTAATATCGGTTGGTCTTATTGCTTCATGAGCTTCCTGAGCGTTTTTTGCTTTTTTTCCTGAGTAATTATTTGGATTTTGTGGCAAGTATTCGTTACCATATTCTTTTTTAATAAAATTTCTAAAATCATTGACAGCATCAGCGGATAAATTAGTTCCATCCGTTCTCATATAAGTAATTAGCCCAACTGTATCTCCCTCAATTTCTATTCCTTGATAAAGTTTTTGTGCTATTTGCATTGTTCTTGATGCACCAAAACCCAATCTACTAGAAGCAACTTGCTGAAGTGTTGAAGTAGTAAAAGGTCCCGATGGATTTCTGCTGACAACTTTTGAGGAAATATCAGTTATGTTAAATTTTTTGTTCTTAATATTTTCAATTGCCTTTTCAATTTCTTCTTTTTTTTTAAATGAAAATTTTTCAATTTTTTCTCCATCAAGTTGAGAAATACTTGCTGTAATATTGCTTTTATTTTTATCCTGAAAATTAATACTTAAAGTCCAAAATTCTTCTGGCTTGAATAATTCAATTTCATGCTCTCTTTCAGTGATCAATTTCAGCGCTACAGATTGAACTCTACCGGCTGATTTTGAACCAGGTAGCTTAGTCCAAAGTATTGGTGATATATTAAATCCCACCAAATAATCTAGTGCTCTTCTAGCCATGTATGCATCGACTAATAAGGGTTCAATCTGTCTTGGATTTTCAATACCATGTGTAACAGCTTTTTTTGTTATTTCATTAAATACAACACGTTCAATTTCTTTATCCTTTAAAAGTTTCTTTTCATCTAAATATTCTTTTACATGCCATGCTATTGCTTCACCCTCACGATCTGGGTCAGTAGCAAGAATTATTTTTGAAGAATCCTTCGCTGCATCAGTAATTTCTTTTAAATATTTTTTTGAAAAGCTATCAATTTCCCATTCCATTTTAAAATTTTGATCAGGATCAACAGATCCATTTTTTGAAGGAAGATCTCTAATATGACCATAGCTTGCTAAAACGGTATAGTTATCGCCTAAATATTTATTAATTGTTTTAGCTTTAGCAGGGCTTTCAACTATGACTAAATTCATAAAATAACAAACTACTCAAAAGAGTTTGATAGTCAAATTAATAAATTTTTGTCTTAGTTTCTTCTTTATTTATCAGGCGTTTAATATTTTCTCTGTGGGTAAAAAATATTAAAATAAACATTGTTACGTAAAAAAATATATTTTCTGATCCTTTCATAATTAAAATATAAGTAGGTATAGAAATTGATCCTATCAAGGAAGCTAAGGATGAATATTTAAAAATAAAAAAAATTATTAACCAACATACCCCAAATACTAAACCAAAAATAATATTTAAAGAAAAAAGTATCCCAACATATGTCGCCACACCTTTGCCACCTTTAAATTTTAACCATACAGGGAACACATGACCTATAAAAGCGCATAAAGCTGATATATATACTGCATCAGGAAAATTAATTTTAACGTATAAAACAGGTATTACTGCCTTTAACACATCAAGTATTAGTGTTGAATAACCAATTAACTTGTTACCAGTTCTTAAAGCATTTGTTGCGCCAATATTACCAGAGCCAATTTCTCTAATATCTTTTTTTAAAAATACTTTGGTTAAAATTAATCCAAAAGGAATTGATCCCATTAGGTATGAGATTATACCTATTATAAAAAGTTCCATTTTTATATTTTAAATAATTCTATACCTTTTACAAATGTATTGGTTACTTTTCCTTGAAGTTTCTTATCTTCAATTGAAGTATTTTTAGATTTAGAGATTAAATTTTCTTTTTTTACAATCCATGGTTTATTGATATCTACTATACAAAAATCCGCATCATTACCAATAGACAGGTTTCCTTTATTTATATTTAATATTTTTGCTGGGTTAGAGGTTAAAGCTTGAATTATAGTTTCAAGTTTTACAGATCCATTATGAAATAATTCTAAACTTAAGGATAACAATGTTTCAATACCAGATGCACCAGTT
This sequence comes from uncultured Pelagibacteraceae bacterium, assembly GCA_902571425.1. Classification (GTDB taxonomy): domain Bacteria; phylum Pseudomonadota; class Alphaproteobacteria; order Pelagibacterales; family Pelagibacteraceae; genus Pelagibacter. Next base: position 21,359 of record CACGBZ010000009.1, read on the forward strand.
GCAGCCTGTGCAAAAGTTAATCTTTTAGACTCTTCATCTTCAGGTTTATGGTCAGAAACAATTACATCAATAGTTTTATCTTTTAATCCTTGAACTAAAGCTTCTCTATCTTCTTCTCTTCTAAGTGGAGGGGATAATTTTAAAAATGTTCTAAAATCTCCAATATCATTTTCATTTAATGAAAGATTGTTTATTGATACACCGCAAGTAAATTTAATGTTTTGTTTACGTTCTTTAATTATATCTACAGATTTTCCTACTGATAGTTGAGATATATGATATCGACATTTAGTTTTTTCTAAGAGAGTAAGATCTCTTTCAATTATAATTCTTTCAGCAATATCTGGTATGCTTGATAAGCCTAGTTTTGTTGCAATAATACCAGAATTAATCATGCCATTTTTAGCTAAATCGTAATCTTCAGCATGTTGCATTATAAGACATCCCAAATCTTTAGCTGAATTCATAATTCTAGACATAAGTCTAGTATTTTGAATTGTTTTTACTCCGTCAGTAAAAGCAATAATTCCTTTTTTAGCTAGTAACCCAAATTCAGTCATATTGGTGCCGTCAGTATTTTGAGTTAATGAAGCGCAAGGAAAGATATTTATTTTAGACTTGTCACGTCCTCTTCTTTTTAAAAAATCTACAATTGATACATTATCTATAATTGGATCTGTATTAGGCATAGTTACGACGGAAGTTACTCCCCCAGATAATGCTGCATTACTTAAAGTCCTAAAATTTTCTTTATATTCATATCCTGGCTCGCCTACAAAAACTCTCATGTCCACTATACCAGGAAATATATATTTACCTTTTAAGTCAGTAGGTTTTTCTCGAGTTGGTAAATTGTTTGTATTTACCTTTTTTCCTATTGCTTCTATCTTTCCGTCTTCTCCAATTATTAATCCACCATTTTCGTTTATGGAATTATGAGGATCTATAATGTTTGCATTTATAAAGTATTGTTTTTTCATTTATTCACAAAATATTTTTAAACATGCCATTCTTACAGCAACACCTAATTCAACTTGTTCTTTAATCACACTCTTGTTTATGTCATCAGCTAATCTTGTATCAATTTCAATTCCTCTATTCATTGGACCAGGATGCATAATTAAAGCATCTGATTTTGCATGATCAAGTTTATCTGGTGTTAATCCATAATATTCATAGTATTCTCTGTTCGATGAAAGATATGAACTGGTCATCCTTTCATTTTGTAATCTAAGCATCATCACAATATCACAATCTTTGAGGCCCTTTTTCATATCAGTAAAAGTATTTACACCAAATTTTTCAATTTCTTTTGGCATCAAGTTAGATGGAGCAACTATATTAATCTCAGCTCCTAACATAGTAAGAAGATAAATATTTGATCTAGCTACTCTTGAATGAAGTATGTCTCCACATATTGCTATTTTTAATCCTTGAATTTTTTTTTTTCGATTTCTAATTGTTAATGCATCTAATAATGCTTGGGTAGGATGTTCGCGTCTACCATCACCAGCATTTAATACGACACAATTAACTTTTTGAGATAATAGATTACAAGCACCAGAGTCTTGATGTCTGATCACAATTATATCAGGATGCATTGCATTTAAGGTCATTGCTGTATCAATCAAAGTTTCACCTTTTTTAATGGCTGAGTTACCCATATTCATTGACATGACGTCTGCACCAAGTCTTTTCCCAGCAAGTTCAAATGAGCTTTGAGTTCTAGTTGATGGCTCAAAGAATAAGTTTATTTGTGTTTTACCTCTTAACACATCGGTTTTTTTATTTTTACTCTGATTTAATTTTATGAAAGCTTCTGACTCATCCAGGATATAATTAATATCATTAACTGATAAATCTTGGATACCTAACAGATGTTTTTGTGAGATTTTAATAGCTTTATTGGTTTTAGTTGCCATTAAAATTAACTCTATAGCTATAAAGCCCCTAAATGGCAAGGATTAATTTTTTAAATAATCTATAGCTCCTTGAAGAATAAATGCAGCTGCATTTTGATCTATGTTTTTTTCACGCTTAGAAACATTAACATCAAGCTGACTGGATAGATTAAATGCGCCAACAGTTGAAAGTCTTTCATCCCATAAGCAAACATCTATATCAATATTTTGGTCTATATTCTTAGATACATCACTTACTGATTGAGCAGAAGGACCTAATGAACCATCCATGTTAATTGGAAATCCAATAATAATTCCTTTAATATTGTTTTCCTCTATTATTTTTTTTAATTCGTTGATTAGATCATCATTATTGGTTTTATTGATCGTTTTAAAAGGTGTAGCTATTGACTGTTTTTCATCACAAATTGATACACCGATTCTTTTTGAACCAAGATCTAAACCAATCAATCTAGAGGTTTCAGACTGTTTTTTTTTGAATTCTTCAATAGTGATCATATTGTATATTTTAAACTTAAGTGATAGTTTGCGACATATTTAAATACCATATGAGCATCGATCTTAAAACAATAAAGCACATATCTAAACTATCAAGAATTTCTGTAGATGAGAAAAAAGCAGAGAAACTTGCAGGAGATTTAAATTCAATTTTCGATTTTATTGAAAAACTTAACGAATTAAAAACTGACAATGTTGAACCATTAACTTCTGTTGCTGAAACAACTCTAAAACTAAGATCAGATGAAGTAAAAAGTAAAAACTTAAGAGATCAAGTGATAAAAAATTCTCCTAAGGAAAATGAAGATTATTTTGTAGTACCAAAGGTAATTGAATAATGTCAGATATAACCAAACAATCATTATCTGAGTTAGTAGAAAATATAAAAAGTAAAAAACTTTCCTCAAGTGAAGTTACTAAAGCGTTTGTTGAAAGGTCAGATAAATCAAAAGAATTAAATGCATATATAACTGAGGACTATGCAAATGCTTTAAATAAAGCAAAAATATTTGATGAAAAACCTGATCTTAATCTAAAATTGCCTGGTATCCCAATGGCTGTGAAAGATTTATTTTGTACAAGAGATTTAAGAACTACGGCAGGTAGTAAGATTTTAAATAACTTTGTTCCAACTTACGAGTCAACAGTTACACAAAGCATTTGGAATGAAGGGGCTATTCTAATGGGAAAATTAAATTGTGATGAATTCGCAATGGGTTCATCTAATGAAACTAGTTTTTTTGGTAGTGTACAAAACCCAATTGATAAGAATTTAGTTCCGGGAGGTTCTTCAGGTGGATCGTCTTCCGCTGTAGCAGCTCAATTAACACCAATAACTATTGGAACAGATACAGGTGGATCAATAAGACAGCCTGCTTCATTCACCGGAACTGTTGGATTAAAACCTACTTATGGTAGTTGCTCTAGATACGGAATTGTAGCATTTGCATCATCCCTAGATCAAGCTGGTCCAATGGCGCAAAATGTTAGAGATTGTGCATTGTTGCATGAAGTTATTAGCACTTATGATGAAAAAGATTCTACATCAATAGAATTTAAAAGGAACGAGTACAGCAAAGAATTAACAAAAGATATTAAAGGTAAAAAAATAGGAATACCTAAAGAATATAGAGTAGATGGCATGCCTAAGGAAATAGAGGACCTTTGGAAAAAAGGTATTGAATATGCAAAAGATTGTGGTGCTGAGATTATCGATATATCTCTACCTCATACTAATTATGCACTACCAACTTATTATATCGTAGCTCCAGCAGAGGCTTCATCTAATTTGGCTAGATACGACGGTGTTAAATATGGTTTTAGAGCAGAAGGGGAAAATCTTATTGATATGTATGAAAAAACAAGATCTGAAGGATTTGGTGCCGAAGTACAAAGAAGAATAATGATTGGAACTTATGTCTTATCTTCAGGATATTATGATGCTTATTATCTTAAAGCTCAAAAGGTAAGAAAACTTATTAAAAATGATTTTGATGATGCTTATAAAAAAGTCGATGCAATTCTAACACCATCTACGCCAAGTTCAGCGTTTAAAATTGGTGAAAAAACAAACGATCCAGTTTCAATGTATTTAAATGATATTTTTACTGTTCCTGTAAATTTAGCTGGCTTACCTGGAATTTCAATACCCGCAGGTCATGATGCTAAAGGATATCCATTAGGATTACAGATAATTGGTAAAGCTTTTGATGAACAAAATATTTTAAACATTGCATATGCTATGGAAGAAAAAATTAATTTTAAAAACAATATTACTGATTGGTGGCTAAAGTGAGCGAAAACAAATCCGAATATCTAATTAATAGACGTGACAATCAATATGAAGTTGTTATTGGTTTAGAAGTTCATGCACAAGTTACATCCCAGTCGAAATTATTCTCAACATCAGCAACCAAATTTGGAGCTGAACCAAATACCCAAGTAAGTTTAGTTGATGCAGCATTTCCAGGAATGTTGCCGGTAATAAACGAATATTGTGTAAAACAAGCTATTAAAACAGGAATTGGTTTAAAAGCTAAAATTAATAAGAGATCTGTCTTTGATAGAAAAAATTATTTTTATGCTGATTTACCTCAGGGATATCAAATCTCACAATTCAAAGATCCAATTGTAGGTGAGGGTAAAGTAATACTTGATATGCCTGATGGTCAAAAAGAGGTAGGTATAGAAAGATTACACTTGGAACAAGATGCGGGTAAAAGCATTCATGATTTAGATCCTAAAAGCACTTTTGTAGATTTAAATAGATCAGGTGTAGCTTTAATGGAAATTGTTAGTAAGCCTGATTTAAGATCTCCAGATGAAGTCAATGCATATATTAAAAAATTAAGATCTATAATGAGGTATTTAGGAACTTGTGATGGAAATATGCAGGAAGGCTCTTTAAGAGCCGATGTGAATGTATCCGTTAGAAAGAAAGGTTCAAAAGAATTTGGAACCAGATGTGAGATTAAAAACGTAAACTCAATAAAGTTCATGCAGATGGCAATTGAATACGAAGCTAATAGACAAGTTGATTTAATTGAAGATGGTCAAAAAATTGATCAAGAAACAAGACTTTTTGATACAAAAAAGAATGAAACTAGATCAATGAGATCAAAAGAAGATGCACACGATTATAGATATTTTCCTGATCCTGATCTACTACCGTTAGAAGTATCTGATGAATTTATTAATGAACTTAAAAATAATATTCCAGAATTACCAGACGATAAAAAGAAAAGATTTATTGATGAATTTAAGTTGTCACCATATGAAGCAACCATCTTGGTCTCTGATATAGATACAGCAAACTATTTTGAAGAAGTTGTAACTAAAATGGGTAAGAATAAAGATATGAAATTAGCAGTTAATTGGATTACAGGTGAATTATTTGCAGTTTTAAATAATAAAAATTTAGAAATTTCCAAAAGTCCAGTAAGTGCAAAGAATTTAGCTATACTAGTTAACTTAATAAAGAATGGAACAATTTCAGGAAAAATAGCAAAGACTGTATTTGAATTAATGTTAAATGGAGATAAGGATCCTCAAAAAATTGTTGAGGAGAAAGGATTAAAACAACAAAGTGATCCTAAAGCGATAGAGGCTTTAATTGATAAAATAATTAATGATAATAGAGAAAAAGCAATTGAATATAAGCAAGGTAAGGAAAAATTATTTGGTTTCTTTGTTGGTCAAGCTATGAAAGCTTCTGGTGGTAAAGCCAATCCTCAACTAATAAATGAGATTTTAAAGAAAAAACTTCAGTAAAATGGGTGCAAACCTTAATATTACAGAAAAGTTACAAAATTATATAAATGATTTTGGATTAAATTTACATCCAGTTCAACAAGAAATAATTAATTATAATAAAACTTTAGGTGATATCAAAAGAATGCAGGTTGATCCCACTCAATGTCATTTTCTTCACTTAATTATTAAAGTTTCAAATATAAAAAATGTTCTTGAAATCGGAACTTTTACGGGACTTAGCGCTCTCTCAATTTCACTTGCATTACCTGATAATGGTAAACTAATTGCTCTCGATAAAAATGAAGAGACTAATAAAATAGCATTAGATTTTTTCAAAAAAGCTAATCAAGAATATAAAATTCAAACTATAATTAAACCGGCCCTTGAAAGTTTGAGAGAATTAAAAAATAATAAATTTGATATGGTCTTTATTGATGCTGATAAAATGAACTATAAAGAATATTATGAAAAGTCTTTAGGTTTATTAAACAAAGGTGGATTAATTATTATCGATAACGTTTTATGGCATGGTGAAGTAGCTGATGAAAAAAATAACGATAAATTTACTGTAAATATTAAAAAATTTAATAAATTTGTATCTGAAGATGAGAGAGTAGAACAAATTATTATTCCATTAGGTGACGGAATGACTGTTTGTAGGGTTTTATAATGTTTAAAGTTTTTGGCTTTTATAAATTCGTAAAGATTAAATCTTTAAAAATAAACAAAGATTTTTTACAAAAGTTCCTTATTTCAAATCATATTAGAGGAACTATAATCATTGCTAAAGAAGGATTAAATGGCACTATTTCAGGTAGTATCAATGATATTGATAAAACAAACAAAAAACTAAAATCTTTATTTTCATTTAAACAATTTGATAGTAGCAACGAGTCTAAATCTACATTTCAGCCTTTTCATAAGCCTAAAGTAAAAATTAAAAATGAAATTGTGCCAATGAATTTAACTATCAATTCCAATGAGAGAAACATAGAAACACACTTAGAGCCAAAAGAATGGAACAAGCTGATTAAGAATAAAGATACTCACATAATTGATACTAGAAAACCTTTTGAATATAAGGTTGGAACTTTTAAAAGATCAGTAAATCCAAATGTAACTAATTTTAGAGATTTTCCTAAGTATTTAAAAAAACTTAAGAAAAATAAACCAGTAGCAATGTTTTGTACTGGTGGAATACGTTGTGAAAAAACTTCTGTTTATTTAAAGAAGAAAGGATTTAAGAATATTTATCAATTAAATGGTGGAATTTTAAACTATCTAAATAAGATTAAAAAGAATGAAAGTTTGTGGAAAGGTGAGTGTTTTGTTTTTGATAATAGGATTAGTTTAAAACACGGTCTAAAAGTTGGTTCTCATTCAATGTGTAGTGGTTGTAGGAAACCAATATCTCCTAAGGATAAAAAATCAAAAAAATATGAAGAGGGTGTTTCATGTCCAAATTGTCACGATAATCTAACAGATTATCAAAAATCAAGATTTAGAATGAGACAAAAACAAATTAATCTTGCTAAAGAAGCAGGAAAAAGACATATCTTCCAAAAAGAGTATTAACAAATCATAAAATAATGAATTTATTAAAAGATGAAGTTTCGTTGTTAGTAAGAAAACTTGCTATACCAGCAAGTGTAGGAACCTTATTCCAAACACTTTATACAATCATAGATACTTTTTATGCAGGAAAAATATCGCCAGAAGCCTTATCTGCTTTGAGTAAGTCTTTTCCAATATATTTTTTGATTATTGCGACATCTATTGGAGTTACCGTAGCGGGAACATCATTGATTGGCAGCAGTATTGGAGAAAAAAATGAAAAAAATGTTTTAAGTTATTTTGGTAATGTAATCATTTATTCGATTATAATCTCTGTAGTTGTATCTATTTTAGGATTTGCCTTTGGAGAAAAAATATTCTTATTAATGAATTCCTCTCAAGAAGTAACAATTCTTGGACTCGAATATATTAATGTAATTTTTTTAGGTACGATATTATTTATTTTAGTAGTAGCATTAAATTCATTCTTACATGCAGAAGGAGATACTAAAACTTACAGAAATGTTCTTATATTTTCTTTTTTCTTAAATATTATTTTAAATCCAATTTTTATATTTGGTTTTTTATTTATACCACCATTAGGAATAACTGGTATTGGGATAGCAACTTTAATTGCTCAATTTGTATCTTTGTTGGTTATTTTGATAAAAATATTAAATAATCAAAGAATTAAACAAATAACTTTAGACCATTTCAAAGCTAAATTTTTTTTCTTAAAAAATATTTTTTTTCAATCAATGCCAATTACAATTGCCATATTAGGGTATTCTATTGCTGCAACAATTGTTTTTACATATGTTGGGCTATTTGGTGAATATGCTGTAGCAGGATATGGATCTGCCACAAGAATTGAGCAAGTTGTTTTGTTACCAATATTAGGAATTAATACAGCAATAATTTCTATTATAGCGCAAAATATTGGTGCAAAATATTACGATAGAGTGGAGCAATCCTATTTTACCTCAATAAAATACGGTCTATTTATAATGTTAATCGCTGGTGTAGTTATTTTTATTAGTGCTGACATTGTTCCTAAATTCTTTTCTTCAAACCCAGAGGTAATTATGCATGGCTCGATGTACCTTAAGATTTCCGCATTTATTTTACCTGCTTATCCAATATTTTTCTTATCAAATGGATTTTTTATGGCTTTAAAAAAATCTGAAAAAGCCATGGTAAATAATATTGCCAGAAATGTTATAGTACCAGTTTTATCCTTTTACATTGCAAAGTATTTAAATGCAGACTTTAAAACTTTTTTTTATATTTGGGCTATCTTTCAATGGTTGATATCATTGGTATTATTATTTTATGTTAAATATTATATTAAACATAAATTAGTTAGTATTTAGTATCGTTTAAATATGTTTTTTACTAAAAGGAAAGCAATCATTTTAATCATAATCTGCTCAATTTTTTTTATTCTTACATATAAAGATGTCAGATCTGAAGAGATTAAAGAAATTTCTGGGAACGCTAAAATTATTGATGGAGACACAATTAAAATAAATTCAAAAAAAATAAGATTGCACGGAATTGATGCTCCTGAATTTAAGCAAATGTGTAAAAAACCATATTTAACAATAGTATTTTTTACTTTTGCTAAAGATTATCCATGTGGAAAAATTTCAACTCAAAAATTACAAAAAAAAATAAATAACAAAGTAATAACTTGTAAAATTTTGGATATTGACAGATATAAAAGATTAATTGGAGAGTGCTATAAAAGAAATTTAAATCTAAATTCTTGGCTAGTTTCAAATGGTTATGCGGTAGCTTATAGAAAATACTCAAAAAAATATATATCTAACGAAATTAATGCTAAAAATGAAAAAAAAGGTGTTTGGCAAGGTAAATTTGAAATGCCATGGGACTATAGAAGAAAAAAATAAGTTTATAATCTTGAAGCACAGTCTTCAATCCAAGACCAAAGATGTTCAGCAAAAGATCTTCTGACAAATAGATTTACAATATTTTCATCTTTATGATGCAGAATTACATCTACATGATTTAAAACTGTCTGAGTTGTTGATCCCTTTTTTTCTTTAAATTCATTAAAGTTAAAGGGTGATCCTGCTGAAAAAATTTCATAAATATTTTTGCCTTTAAGTTCAAGTTGAACAAATTGATCAGTTACATCTATAACAGCACCTAAATTTGTTTTCGAAATACTATTAAATAAAATTTCATGTAGTTCGGATTTGTTGGTATCTTTACTTCCTAGCTCATTTGAGACTATCATCCATTCATCTGGACTAAGCCATATTGCTGTTAATTTATCACTTGTTGATGAAGTGTTTGCCTCTGAAGGTAAGATCATATTAAGATTTTTACCAATATTTGTTAAAAATTCTCTTTTTTTACCTCTTAAATTAATTTTTATTACTGGAGAGATTTCTTTTGCAGAAATACTTTCTTGATTAATTTCATTTTTAATAACTGAATTATAGTTAAGCATTTAATCTTTCATTTTTCTCATCATAAAAGACTGGATTTGCAACGGTGACATTAATATTTTTATTTTCCATAGGTATAAAAAGTTTTTTTCCCATCATATCTTTTCCACCTCTAACTACTGCAAGTGCAATTGATTTATTTAAGTTTGGACTGAAATAACTTGAAGTTACATGACCAAGCATTTCAACAGGGCCTTGGTTTAACTCGGAAACTATTTGCGCTCCTTCTTCTAAAACTACATTTGGATCTTCTGTTAATAAACCCACTAACTGCTTTCTATCTTCTCTCATTGTATCTGATCTATAAAGAGATCTTTTACCTATGAAATCGTATTTCTTCTTGCTGACTATCCAATCCATTTGAAGATCGATAGGGGTCATTGTTCCATCTGTATCTTGACCTACAATGATGAAACCTTTTTCTGCTCTTAATAAGTGCATTGTTTCAGTTCCATAAGGAGTAATGTTAAACTCTTTACCTGCTTCCATGCACTTTTCCCATAAATCTTTTCCATAATTTGCTTGAACATTTATTTCGTAGCTGTGTTCTCCAGTAAAACTAATTCTCATTATTCTGCATTGAATACTGCCAATTTTTGATTGTTTGAATGACATGTGCGGAAAGTTTTCATCTGATAAATCTAAATCAGGAATTATTTTTTTAAGAATTTTTTTACTATTAGGTCCGCATAAACTTGCTGTAGCATAATGATCTGTTACAGAGGTTAAATAAACATCAAGCTCAGGCCATTCTGTTTGAAGATAGTCTTCAAGTTTACCTAAAACATTTGCTGCTCCACCAGTTGTTGTGGTCATGATGTAATGATTTTCACCTAATCTTGTTGTAACTCCATCATCATAAACCATACCATCCTCATTTAGCATTAGGCCATATCTACATTTCCCTATAGCTAATTTTGACCAAGCATTTGTATAAACTCTATTTAAGAATTCAGAAGCATCACTTCCTTGAATATCAATTTTACCAAGAGTAGAGGCATCCAATATACCGGCACTTTCTCTAGCAGCTTTACTTTCTCTTTGCACTGCTTGATGCATTGTTTCTCCATCAATAGGGTAGTACCAAGCTCTCTTCCATTGACCAACATTTTCGAATTCTGCTTTATTTTCAATATGCCAATCATTCATTGGTGTTCTTCTAAAAATATCAAAAAACTTTCCTACATTTCGACCCACAATAGTCCCAAATGTTAATGGTGTGTAAGGAGGTCTAAACGTAGTGGTCCCTAATTCACTCATTTTAACGCCAGCTGTATCTGCAATTATGCCTAACGCATGCATATTTCCTAGTTTACCTTGATCAGTTCCCATTCCCGTTGTTGTGTATCTCTTTACATGTTCGATAGATCTAAAACCTTCTCTTAATGCCAATTTGATATCTTTAGCTGTTGCATCGTTTTGATAATCTACAAATGGTTTAGTTTTGCCCAAAGGTTTATCAGAAGGAAGCAACCAAATATTTCTTTTTGTATTTTCCTCATCAATCTCAACTTTAATATTATCTAAATCCGTTTCTTTAATATTTAGAGTCTCTTTAAGCTTTTGATTTAAATTTTTAATGATTTCATCAATTTTAAAATCTCCACAACAAGATCCTACACTTATTTGGTTAGATGAATTTTGATTTGGTAAGAAAACTTTTTTTTCTTCATCAAATTTAAGTTTGCTTCCTGATTGTGTATATAAATGTACAGCAGGTGTCCAGCCACCAGCAACTCCTAAGCAATCACATGAAATAGAAATTTTACTTCCAGTTACTGAAGTTCCATCATTTGATAGTTTCATAATTGAAACACTATTTAGTCTTTTGTAACCAGCTGTATCAACAATCGAATGTGACCAGTAAATTTTAATACCTGCTTCTTCTACTTTTTTAACAATTTTACTTTCAGATTGCTCTCTAATATCAATTATTGCTTCAACATTGATACCCTTGTTGTATAGTGACATAGCACTTTCGTAAGCACTATCATTATTAGTAAAAAAGACATTTTTACTACCACACACAACACCATAAAATTCACTGTATTTTTTTATTGCAGATGAAAGCATTATTCCTGGTCTATCATTATTATTAAATATCAAAGGTCTTTCTAATGCACCTGTGGCTAAAATAACTTTCTTAGCTCTAATTTTAAGAAGTCTTTGTCTGATTTTATTTGTTTTATCTTTAGCCTCTAAATGATCAGTTAGATTTTCTCTAGCCAAAAGATAATTATATTGATGATAAGCAGCCACACTTGTTCTGGTTTTTATCTCAAGATTTTTAATATCTTTAAGCTCCTCTATTTCTTTTTTTAACCACTCTGAAGGAGCTTTGTTATCAATTTTGTTAAATTCATTATTTTCATAAATTGTTGATCCACCAAGTTCATTTTTTTCTTCAACTAACAATGTTTTAAAATTATTTTTAGTTGCATTTTTTGCTGCTAATATTCCAGATATACCTGCACCTATTACCAATACATCACAATGAACATTTCGGTGGTCATAAATATCAGGGTCACTTGATTTTGGTGATTTTCCTAAACCGGCTGAGTGTCTTATGAAAAATTCATATTTTTCCCAGAAACTAGCAGGCCACATAAATGTTTTATAATAAAAACCTGCTGGAAAAAAAGGGGAGAGAAAATTGTTTATTCCACCAATATCAAATTCTACACTTGGCCAACAATTTTGACTGGATGCTTCTAAACCCTCGTAAATCTCGACTTCTGTTGCTCTAACATTAGGTTCTGTTCTGTTGGTACCAGGGTTTATTTGTACTATGGCATTTGGTTCTTCTGAACCTGACGTCATAATTCCTCTTGGTCTATGATATTTAAAACTTCTTCCAACTAAATGAACATCATTTGCAAGCAATGCTGATGCTAACGTATCACCTTTAAAACCATGGTAAGTTTTACCATTAAATTTGAAGGAAATTCTATTAGTTTCATCAATGTACCCGCTGGATTTTACTCTTAAGTTTTTAGTCATTTTATTGAGAAGGTGGTTTTTCACCCATTTTGTAAATTGCTTTTATTTCATCGTTAGAAGTATCTCGAACCATATTAAACCATTTACGACAACCATGTGCATGGTTCCATCTTTCAAATTGAACACCTTTAATATTTTTTCTCATAAATAAATATTCTGCCCACTCATCATCACTTAATTCTGTTGGTTGTTTAGGTCTTTCAATATGAGCTTCACCACCAGCTTTAAATTCTTGCTGATCACGTTCTCCACAGTATGGACAGTTTATTAAAAACATTAATGAGCAACCGCTGCAGCCCCATGTTCATCAACAAGGTCTCCGCTTACAAATCTATTTAAATTAAATGCAGCATTAAGTTTGTGTGGTTCATCATTTGCGATAGTATGTGCAAATAAATCTCCAGATCCAGGAGTTGCTTTAAATCCTCCAGTGCCCCAACCACAATTAAAGTATAATCCTTTAATTGAAGTTTTACTTAAAATTGGACTAGCATCAGGACAAATATCTACTATTCCTCCCCATTGTCTTAACATTCTCATTCTACTGAAAATTGGATATAATTCTAAAATAGCATTCAATGTTCCTTCAACTATTTGATGACTACCTTTTTGAGTATAAGAAACATAATCATCCGTTCCAGCACCAATGACTAATTCTCCTTTGTCAGATTGACTGACATAAGCATGCACTGCGTTAGACATTACAACTGTATCAATAATTGGTTTTACAGGTTCAGAAACTAAAGCCTGTAAAGGTTTACTTTCAAGTGGAAGTCTTAGACCAGCCATATTAGCTATTACACTAGAATGACCAGCTGCAACTACACCAACTTTCTTAGTTTTTATAAATCCTTTTGTTGTTTCTATTCCTTCAACACTATCTCCATTTCTTTTTACTCCTTTAACTTCACAATTTTGAATAATATCAACACCCATTGCATCTGCTCCTCTAGCATATCCCCAAGCAACTGCATCGTGTCTTGCGGTACCAGCTCTACGTTGTAAAGTTCCTCCTAAAACAGGGTATCTAATATCTGGTGATGTATTTATAATTGGGCAAAATTTTTTAACTTCTTCTGTACTTAAGTAGACTGCGTCAATTCCATTTAGTCTATTAGCATGGGTTCGTCTTTTTAAATCTCTAACATCTTGTAAATTATGTGCAAGGTTCATTACACCTCTTTGACTAAACATTACATTGTAATTTAGTTCTTGAGATAAACCTTCCCAAATTTTTAATGCATGATCATATAATCCTGCACTTGCGTCCCATAAATAATTTGATCTTATAATTGTAGTATTACGTCCAGTATTTCCACCACCAATCCAACCTTTCTCAACTACAGCAATATTATTCATATTGTGTTTTTTTGCTAAATAGTAGGCTGTTGCTAATCCGTGGCCACCACCACCAACAATAACTGCATCGTATTCTTTTTTTGGAGCAGGATCTTTCCATGCTCTTTGCCAATTTTCATGATATGAAAGAGCATTTTTAATTAACGAAAATACTGAGTACTTATTTCTCATAATAATTGAATAATTACTTTATATATATTGAATTTTCAATACAATCGCTTAATACACAATGTCATACGGAAGAGTGGGTGAGAGGCTGAAACCAGTCGTTTGCTAAATGACCGTGCGAGGAAACTTGTACCGAGGGTTCGAATCCCTCCTCTTCCGCCACTAAAATAGAGGCTGATCTTTAAAAAAGTTTTTCATAGGCACAGGTCGTTGTTCCAAAATATATCTATAAACATTATAATTCTCCATTACACGCTGTACATAATTTCTTGTTTCTCTAAATTTTATTAATTCAACCCAATCAACATAATCAACTTGTTTTTTTTGCGGATCTTTATTTATTTTTTTCCAATATTTAACTCTGTTGGGTCCAGCATTATAAGCGGCGACTGCAAAAGGGTAGGCACCATCATATTGTAGAATTAAACCTGCTATATAATGTGAGCCTAAATTAATATTATACTCCGGATCAGTGGTTAATCTTGATTTTGAATAAGGAAGTTTGGCTTGTTTTGAAACTAATTTTGCTGTGTAGGGCATCAATTGCATTAATCCTTTTGCACCAGCATGACTATTAGCTTCCAAATCAAATTCACTTTCTTGTCTAATTATAGATAAGATCAAAGCACTTTCTGGAATTTTTCTTTTATTAATATATTTAGGAGTGCTGATTATTGGGTAATTGTATTTATTATGAAATCTTTTTTGATAAGACGCAATTTTTGAAACCTGAATAGCAAAGTCATATCTATTTATACTTGTAGCTAATTCTGCAGCCAAAACCTCGCTACCTTTTGCTATATTATCATTAGCTAAGTGTCTTAAAATATGTTTTGTATATTTATCTTTCTTAAGTTCATCTAGAAGATAAGAAATTTTTACAAGTTCTTTATTAAAAAATTGAATTCTATATTTCGGATCAATTTCCATATCTTTTTCTAACTCAAATTTTCCATTTGGATTTAATTTTAAAAAAGCTAGTTGACCATAGTAAGTAGTAAGATATTTTGTGGCTTCTCTGTACCAATTGTTTGATTGCTCTCTTTCGCCTTTTTTTTCATATGCCCTTCCAAGCCAATAAGCACCTCTTGATAAGCTTATTGGATAACTAACATTTTCATAAAAATTTTTAAAATGATCTTTGGCAGTCATTGGATCATTTAAAAAACTCAAAGCTATCCATCCACTCATCCATTCAGCAGCAGCATATTCAGACCCTTCAGTCATTCCATGATTGCTTGAAATTTTATATGAAGTTTCATATTTTTTTTTATAAAGTAATGCTCTTGAGATAATTTCTCTTTCTTTCCACCATTTGTCAGGTCTAACTAAATACTCTTTATCATTTCTTATTTTCAATAAGATTTCTGTTGAAGAGTCTACACGTCCTTTTTTTCTTCTCCATTTCAATCGATCATAGTTTAAGCCTGCATCATTCTTAAATTTTTGTGGAACATTTGCTATAGCCTGATCAACTCCATAGCCTTTACTCATTAAAAGGTGTCTTGCATTATATAAAAGCTCATAATCTTTTGGCAGATATCTTATTAATCTTTGTAAATCCCAACGATCACCATTCCATGCTAAATAATCAGCTCGTTTAATATAGTCATCTGCGTTTAAATATTTTTTGTATTTTTTTCTAAAATATTTTAATTCATTTTTAGATAAATCTGCTGAGACCCAACCCTCTTTAATTAGTTTTGTACCTTTATTTTTGTCTCCAATTAAAATGTGACTTTCTCCAAGTATCATTTTTCCATAACCACTTAATGGGTCATTTTCTCCAAACCATTTTATTATTTTTTTAGGTGAAACACTTTCTGTGGATAGTTTATGTTCAGCAAGATATTTAACTCTGCTTATTCTAGGATAATCTGAATTTTTATTTAAAAAAACTTGATAATCGTAAAAGGATGCCTGGTTACCAGACGTTAAAAGATGTCTCCATTGTATAAAATTATAAATAGAGTTGTCTTTTGCTTTTTTTGCTATTTTAAGCGCAGATGACCATTTACTTTTCTGCATTTCCGAAATGGCTTTTTTAGCTAACCCAAAGTCTTTTTTACTATAATATCTTGAAATCTTAATATTCTTAGCTGTGCTAGTACCAGCTATAGTAGGTTTTTTCTTTGGTATTTTAAAACTCAATTTTTTTTCTTTTAAAACCAACTCTTTTTTAACAATCACTTCTTCGATTTTAATTTCTTTGGTTTTCGTGGGCTTCTTTAATGGCTTAAGGATATTTATAGATATTTTCTTTTGAATTTCTTCTTTACTTAAAATAGGTTTTTTTAAAGGTACAAGTGAATTGATTTCAGCAAAGAGATTATTTGAAAATATTAATATGGATACGGTGAAACCTAAAAATAATATTTTTTTGAGCATAATCTTTTAGTATATGAATCTTTAAACTATGTTATAAGTATT
Source organism: uncultured Pelagibacteraceae bacterium (assembly GCA_902571425.1). Taxonomy (GTDB): domain Bacteria; phylum Pseudomonadota; class Alphaproteobacteria; order Pelagibacterales; family Pelagibacteraceae; genus Pelagibacter. The sequence goes on from CACGBZ010000009.1 coordinate 38,019, forward strand.
TATGTTCAAAGGATCAAATGTTGCTTTAATTACACCATTTAAAAATAATGGTCTAGATGAGGAAGCATATATAAAATTAATCCATTTCCATATCGATAATGGTACTAATGGACTTGTGCCTGCTGGTACAACAGGTGAATCTCCTACGTTAAGTCATGATGAGCATCAAATGGTAATAGATTTATGTATAAAAGAAAGTAATGGAAAAATTCCAGTTATTGCTGGTACGGGTTCCAACTCAACAGAAGAGGCGATTTCTTTAACCACACATGCAGAAAAAGCAGGAGCTAATGGAGCTTTGATAGTTACACCTTATTACAATAAACCAACCCAAGAGGGCTTGTATCAACATTATAAAGCAATTAATGACAAGTGTGGCATTCCAATTATAATTTATAATATCCCTGGTAGATCAGTGATTGATATGTCAGTGGATACAATGGCTAGACTGTATGAATTAAAAAATATAATTGGCGTTAAAGATGCAACAGGTGATTTAAATAGAGTTAATCAGACACTTGAAAAAATGGGTAAAGATTTTATTCAATTAACAGGAAATGATGACAACGCTTTTGAATTTAATAAACGTGGTGGGGTAGGTACTATTAGTGTAACAGCAAATATTGCACCTAAACTTTGCTCAGATTTTCAAAAATTTTCTAAATCAGACACTGATAACGAAATGAAAGAAGCAGAAAGATTAGATAAAATATTACAACCAGTTCATCACTCAATGTTTGTTGAGAGCAATCCTAGTCCTGTAAAATACGCTGCAAAACTTTTAGGACTTTGTGATGATAATGTAAGGCTTCCACTCGTAAAAGTAACAGAGACAACAAAAGAAATTGTAAAAAAAGCTCTTCAGTCTGCTAAGTTAATTTAATGAACAAAAGAACCAATCCTGGTTTAAAAATCATTTGTTTAAATAGAAAAGCTAGTTTCAACTATTTTTTTGAAGATCTTTTTGAAGCTGGAATTGTTTTAAAGGGATCTGAGATTAAATCAGTAAGGGATGGTAAGGTGAATATTGCTGAGTCTTATGCTGTTGAAAAGGGAGGTGAAATTTTCTTAATTAATTCACACATATCTCCCTACAAGCAAGCCAGTTATTCTAATCATAATCCAACTGATGATAGAAAATTACTTTTTAATAAAAAAGAAATAAATAAATTAATAGGTAAAATGCAAAGAGATGGTTTTACATTAGTTCCAACAAAAATGTATTTTAAAAAAGGAAGGGCTAAAATTGAATTAGCTGTTGCTAAAGGAAAAAAGCAATATGATAAAAGAGCAACAAAAAAAAGTAGAGATTGGAACCGTGAAAAGTCAAGATATATCAGAAAATCAAGCTAAAATTGTTTTTTTAGGAATAGGTTCAAATTTAGGTTTAAGAAAAAGGAATATAGAAAAAGCAAAATTTTTATTAGCAGACCATAACTTAGATTTTCTCTCGGTTTCTAGTTATTATGAAACCCCCTCTTGGCCTGATCCAAGAAAACCTAAGTTCTTAAATATAGTTTTAAAAATGAAATGCTATTACAGTCCTAAAGAATTATTAAAAATATGTAAATTTATAGAAAATCAATTAGGAAGAAAAAAAGCAAAAAAAAACGCTCCTCGTACATGTGATTTAGATATAATCGATTTTAATAATTTAGTATCAAAAAAAAATTCTGAAATTACCTTACCTCACAAAATGATGCACAAAAGAAACTTTGTATTATTTCCATTATTTGAGATTCAAAAGAATTGGACCCATCCTAATAAACAAATTGATGTTAAAACCTTGATTTCTCTGCTTCCTGATAGAGACATTAGATCTATTAAACAAATTTGATTTAGTGGTATAATATCAATTATGCTTAATTCAAATGAACTTATAAATAAAGTTAAGAATTATAATAAATTTCTAAATCCTGAAAAATTGGATAAAGCATATAATTTTGCTGTTAATGCGCATAAGAGTCAAAAAAGAGCATCGGGTGATCCTTATTCTGTTCACCCAATTGAGGTTGCAAATATTTTAACTGAATTAAAATTAGATAGTGCTACAATTACAACAGGTCTATTGCATGACACTATAGAAGATACTTTTGCAACTTATGAAACTATAAAACAAGAATTTGGTGATGAGGTTGCTGATTTAGTTGACGGTGTAACTAAAATTTCAGCATTTGAAAATTCAGCTGGTGCAAATTCTAAAGTTGAGAATTTCAGAAAATTAATTTTAGCAACATCAAAAGACATCAGAGTTCTGTTGGTCAAAATTGCTGATCGTTTACATAATATGAGGACCATTAAAGCGATTACAAAAGAGGACAAAAGAAAAAGGATAGCTCAAGAAACCATGGAAATTTATGCGCCATTAGCTGATAGAATGGGTATGCATAGAATAAGAGACGAACTTGAGGATTTATCTTTTGAAATTTTAAATAATGATGCAAGAAAATTAATTAAAAAAAGGCTTGATGAAATTAAATTAGATAGAAAAGATTTATTTGAAGAACAATCTTTTGAGTTAAGTGAAATCTTGAATGATAATGAAATTAATGCTGAGATTCATGGTAGAGAAAAAACACCTTTTTCAATTTGGAGAAAAGTCCAAAAAAAAAGAGTTTCGCTTGAGCAAATAACAGACATTATTGGCTTTAGGATAATATTAAAAAGTGTAGACGATTGTTACAAAACTCTTGGTATTTTTCATAAAAAATGGAATTGCATACCAGGAAAATTCAAAGACTACATTTCATCTCCGAAAATCAATGGTTACAAATCTATTCATACTTCTGTAATTGGTTCAAATAAAAAACCAATAGAAATTCAAATTAGAACACACGAAATGCACGAATTTGCAGAAAGAGGTGTCGCATCACATTGGCAGTATAAATCATCTGAAAAATTTAATTCTTTAAGCTGGAAGGAGTATGATTGGTTAAAAGATCTTGTGGAGATTATAGAAAAAAATGAAAACCCTGAGGACTCTTACGAGTATACAAAACTACAAATGTTTCAAGAAAACGTATTTTGTTTCACGCCAAAAGGTTCAGTAATAAAATTACCTAAAGACGCAACAGCTATAGATTTTGCATATGCTGTTCATACTAAAATCGGCAATTCAGCAGTTGGTTGTGAAATTAATGGAAACAAAAACGAACTACAAACTATTTTAAGAAATGGTGATCGTGTTAAAATTATAACATCTAAAAATAATTCACCGTCACTTCATTGGATACCAACAACCAAAACAGGTAAAGCTAGAGCAGCAATAAGAAGATATTGGCACGATAAAGGAGAGCAAAAAGAGGAAAAAACAAAAAAATATAATACCACACTTTGGATGTCATTACCTGATAAGCCAGGTCAGTTAGGAGATATAAGCTCACTAATTGGAAGTCATAAATTAAATATATCGAGCTTAGAAATGGTTGGTAAAAATCCCAATTATATTAATTTTAAATTTAAATTAATTATTAGAAACCTTAAGAATTTTACTAATTTTATTGCAGAGCTAAAACAAAAGAGTATAAAATTTAAGATAATTAGACACGAAGAAAAAAGAAATGCTTTCACACAAAAAATCCTTAAATATTTTAAAAAAAACTAACGCATTATTAGAAGGTCACTTTGTTCTATCCTCAGGTCTACATTCTTCAAAATATATTCAGTGTGCAAAACTTTTAAGTTTCCCTAATTTAGCTGATAAAATCTGTAAATCTTTAGCAAATAAAATTAAAAAAAAATTTAAAAAAATTGATTTAATACTAGCTCCTGCAATGGGAGGTATAATTATTGGATATGAAATTGGAAAATTGCTAAAAAAAGAGACAATTTTTTGTGAAAGAGTAAATGGTAAATTTACTCTTAGAAGAGGCTTCAATATTAAAAAAGGTGCAAGGGTATTAATTATAGAAGATGTAATCACTACAGGAAAATCAAGTTTGGAGTGTGTTAAATTGATTAATAAATCAAAAGCAAAATTAATTGGATTTGCATCTATTATAGATCGATCAACTAAACAATCTTTAAAAATAAAAACTGGAATAACATCTCATTTAAAAATTGATGTTCCAACTTATAAAGCAAATAAATTACCACCAGAACTTAAATCTATACCAGTAACAACCCCAGGAAGCAGATTTATTAAGTGAAAAGGTTAGGTGTAAATATAGATCATATCGCAACTTTACGAAACGCTCGTGGAGAGAAACATCCAGACCCATTATACGCAGCTAAAAAAGTTATTAGTTATGGAGCGGATTCTGTAACAATTCATTTAAGAGAAGATAGAAGACATATAAATGATATTGATGCCAAAAAAATATGTGCTTTAAAAAATGTTCTTGTAAACCTTGAAATTTCTATGAACGAAGAAATTGTTAATAAAGCACTTAAGATAAAACCAAATTTTATCTGTTTAGTTCCAGAAAATAGAAAAGAAATTACTACTGAGGGAGGTTTAAATATAAAAAACAATCTTAATAAGTTAGAGAAAATAATTAAAAAATTTAAAAATGCAAAGATAAGAACAAGTTTATTCATTAACCCTTCATCAAATGACATTAGACTTGCTAAAAAATTAAATGCTGATTGTATTGAAATACATACTGGAAAACTAGCAAACCTGATTAAATCAAAAAAAAATTATTCTAGTGAATTAAACAGAATTAAAAAAAGTGCAAAATTAGCATCAAGTTTAAATATAGAAGTTCATGCTGGTCATGGTTTAGACTATAAAACCACCAAAATGTTAACAAAAATAATAGATATTGAGGAGTATAATATTGGACATTTTATAATTGGAGAGTCAATATTTGATGGACTTTCAAAAGTAATTAAAAACTTAAAAAAAATTATAAAAAGATAAATGAAAATTCTTGGTATTGGCGTTGATATTGTTGAAAATAAAAGAATTCAAAAATCAATTAAAAATCCTTTATTTAAAAAAAGAATTTATTCATTTAAAGAATTGAAACATTCTAATGCTGTGAATAATAAAGTAGCCTTTTTTTCGAAGAGATTTGCTGCAAAAGAAGCATTTTCTAAAGCTCTTGGTACAGGTTTTCGTATGAATTTAAATTTTAAAGATATAGAAGTTGTTAATGACAAAAAGGGAAAGCCTTATTACGTTAAAAATAAAAAAATTACAAAAATTGTACAAAAGAACTTTAAAATCAAAAATTTTAAATGTTTTTTATCAATTTCGGATGAAAAAAATTATTCAACTGCATTTGCAATTATTCAGACATCATGAAATTAGATAAAAATTTTTTTTCAGAAAATATAAAAACTTTAATTTATGCATTAATAATTGCAGTTATAATTAGATCGTTTTTAGTACAACCATTTTATATTCCATCATCATCCATGGAACCTACTTTATTGGTAGGTGATAGGTTGTTTGTAACAAAATATACCTATGGATATAGCAAACACTCATTTCCTTTTAGTCCTCCAATATTAAACAAAAGAATTATGTTTAGTAGTCCTGAAAGAGGTGATGTAATTGTATTTAAAACACCAGCAGATAATCGAACAGATTATATTAAAAGATTAATTGGTTTACCTGGTGACAAAATTCAATTTATAGACTCTAATTTATATTTAAATAATTCTGAAATTCTTAAATCTAAAATTAATAACAAAACTACAATTTTCTGTGGTGATAAAAGTATTGATGTTTATAGATTTGAAGAAAAACTTTCAAATGGTAAAAAATTTCATACTGTCTATTTAAAAGATTATACCTATCAAAATTCTGATGTATTTACTGTGCCAACAGATCATTATTTCTTTTTAGGGGATAACAGAGACTGTTCTAAAGATAGCAGGTACTTAACAAGTGTTGGATATGTACATAAAGACAACTTAGTAGGAAAAGCTCAATTTATATTTTTCTCATCAGATAAAAGAATAGGAAGTTTTATTGAATTTTGGAAATGGCATAAGTCAATAAGATTTAATAGAACATTTAATAAAATTAATTAATGAAAATTAACTTTCAAATTTTAGAAAAAAAAATTGATTTAAAATTTAAAAATAAAGATCTACTTGTTCAAGCCCTCACACATAAAAGCTTTAATCCAAATGAAAATAATGAAAAGATAGAGTTTCTGGGTGATAGAGTTCTTGGTTTAGTGATAGCAAAAAAACTTTTAGAAATTTATCCAGGGGAAAAAGAAGGTATTCTTGATAAAAAATTTGCTTCGTTAGTTAATAAAAAAACTTGTCTGGAAATAGCAAAAAAAATCAATTTAGCTAGTTACGTTAAAACATTTAATCCCAACAATAAAAAAATAAAAATTGAGGACAAAATTATATCTGATAGCTGTGAAGCATTAATTGGCGCTATTTATCTTGATAAAGGTTTTACAATTGTAGAAAAAACAATTTTAAACTTGTGGCAAGATCATATTGAAAAAAGTGTAGTTACAGAAATAGATGCAAAAACAAAGTTGCAGGAACTAACTTTAAAAAACTTTAAAAAATTACCTACTTATAAATTAATTTCAAATACAGGTCCAAGACACAAACCCATATTTAAAGTTGGAGTAAAATTGCCCAATACAAAATATTTTATAGCTACTGGAAAATCAAAGAAAGAAGCTGAACAAAATGCTGCTATAGAATGTTTAAAAAATACAAATAAAAAATGAATTGGTCAGACGAAGGATTTTTAATAAGTAAAAATAGATATAATGAAAATTCATTAATTGCTGAATTATTTACAAAAGATAAAGGAAAGATATCTGGAATTATATTTGGCGGTACTTCAAAAAAAATTAAAAATTATCTTCAGCTTGGTAATAAACTCCATGTTAATTACAATTCTAAAAATGAAAACAGAATAGGTTATTTTAAAATTGAAATTTTAAATGCCTATACTCCATTATATTTTGATCATAAGCAAAAGTTATCCTGCATTACATCTGCTATGAATTTGATCAAAATATTAACTGCAGAGTCTCAATCTAACGATAAAGTTTATTTTATAATTCAAAATTTATTTTTAATTTTAAAAGAAAAAGATTGGATAAAAAAATATATATTTTGGGAATTGGAGTTACTTAAAATATTAGGATATGACTTGGCGCTTGAAAATTTAGTTGAAAAAGATTTAGAAGGTAACAAAACTGTATATTATGCTAGTTCTTTAAATGAAAAAAAATATGTACCTAATTTTTTGATTGAAAAAGATATAGAAGTTAATGATCTTGGCACTTTATTGAATGGTTTGAAATTAGTAGGCGATTATTTGGATAAAACTATATTAAGACCAAATAATTTAAATTATCCAAATAGCAGGTTGTTATTCTTAAACACGTTAAAATAATTATTTTATTATTTTATCAATTCTATCAGCGTAATAACTTACTATAGCATTGGCACCAGCTCTCTTAAAAGCAACTAAGCTTTCATATACAGCATCTTTATTAATTAATTTTTTCTTTATAGCTGTTTCAATTAAGCTGTATTCTCCTGATACTTGATAGGCAAATACAGGCAATTTAAATTTTTCTTTTATTGATTTTATTATGTCTAAGTAGGGCATACCTGGTTTAACCATTACCATATCAGCACCTTCTTTAATATCTAATGCAACTTCTCTTAAAGCTTCATCAGAATTTCTATAATCCATCTGATAAGTTTTTTTGTTTCCTTTTAATGAGCCTTTAGATCCAACAGCATCTCTAAAAGGTCCATAAAAGCTTGAAGCGTATTTTGCAGCATAAGATAATATTTGAACGTTTTGGAATTTATTTTTATCTAAAGCTTTTCTTATTTTTCCTATTCTGCCGTCCATCATATCTGATGGGGCAATAACATCACAACCCATCTCTGCCTGAAGTAACGATTGATTAATCAGCACCTCTATAGTTTCGTCGTTTAGAATAGTGTTAGATTTAATTAAACCGTCATGACCATGTGATGTGTAGGGATCTAATGCTACGTCACACAT
>CACGBZ010000010.1 GCA_902571425.1 uncultured Pelagibacteraceae bacterium
GCAAAATCAACTTATGCAAGGTGTGGTTTAGGCGTTCCACCAACGGTACTAGAGGCAGGTTGGGAAGGTGTTTTGGTTTTGGAATTCTCAAATCATACTTCAAATAGTATTAGGCTTTATGCAAATAGTGGTGCAGCTCAAATCCTTTTTTTTCAAGGAGAACAGCCTGAAGTTTCTTATGCAGACCGAAAAGGAAAATACCAATTTCAGCAGGGAATCACTTTAGCAAAATCAAAATAATTTATGGATAAATTTTCTATCACTGGTCCTTGTCGAGTGATGAAAGGTGAAGTTTCGATTTCAGGTTCTAAAAATTCTGCTTTGCCAATACTTGCCGCAACACTGCTGTTTGACAAACCTGTAATTATCGAAAATCTACCTAGGGTAAGAGATATCGATACGATGCTGAACTTATTAAAATCACTTGGATCCAATATTCAATTTTTAAATAATAAAAAAACAGTAAAAATTACAAAGACTAAAAAGCAAAAGCAGTTTGCATCTTATTCAATTGTTAAAACAATGAGAGCAGGAATACTCGTGCTTGGACCATTAGTTGCCAAATATCATAAATCAATCTCAAGTTTTCCAGGTGGATGTGTTTTGAATGGCAACTCTGGTAGACCAATTAATTTACATTTGGAAGCTTTAAAAAAAATTGGAATGAAATATGAAATAAAAAAAGGGTACATTCACGCCAAGTCAAAAGGAAAATTAAGAGGTAGTATAATTAAGTTTCCTAAAATAAGTGTCGGAGCTACACAGCAACTTATCATGTCGGCAGTTTTGGGATTAGGAAAGTTCACGTTGAAAGGTCTAGCGTCTGAACCGGAAATAAAAGATTTAACTAATTTTTTAATTTCTGCAGGTGCTAATATTAAATGGATTGGTAAAAGAACCTGTCAAATCATTGGTGTGAATTCTCTTAGTGAAACAAAATATTCAGTAATGGGAGATAGAATTGAAACAGGAACCTTTTGTGTTGCTGCAACATTATCAAAAGGAGATTTATTAATTAGAAATTTTGATCCAAAATTAATTAAAACTGAATTAAATATATTAAAAAAAGTGGGTGCAAAAATTAAATTATTTAAAAATAGTATTCACATAAAAGGACCGGAAAAAATTAAAAGTGTAAAAAATATTACTACTAAGGAGTACCCTGGATTTCCTACTGACCTGGCTCCACAATTTATGGTCCTTCTTTGCAAGGCTAATGGTACAAGTTCAATTACAGAAAATATATTTCAAGGTAGGTTTTTACATGCAATGGAGCTTCAGCGACTTGGAGCTCAAATAACTATAAAAAATAGAACTGCAAAAATAGAGGGTAATACAAACTTTATTGCAGCAGAAGTAATGTCGAGCGACCTCAGAGCATCGGCTGCTTTAGTGCTTGCTGGCATTGTTTCAAAAGGTAATACAATAGTAACAAGAGTTTATCATTGTGATCGAGGTTATGAAAATTTTGAGAATAAACTTAAAAAAATTGGCGTGAATATTAAAAGGGTAAAATAATGAGTAAATATTTAGCAAAAATACTTGGAAATGATCAGGAGTCACTTCGAATGATTGCAGCTTTAAGTTCGGGTGCTAAAGTTAAAATTTCAGATATCAAGTATCTTGCATCAAATAAAGTTTTCTTATTATCTGTTGAAAGAATGAGTAAAGAAAATGAGCAAGATGATAAAAAAATTAATAGCATTTTGAGGTGGGACTTTATAAGTAAAGTAAAATCTAAAAATATTGACCAATCAAAACAAGAAAATATATTACAATTATTATCAATAGATTATTTGAAAAATAAAGATGATTATGAAATAACATTAATTTTTAATAATAATGCACAAATAGTTTTAAGCTCAGATACATTAGAATGCAGATTAGAAGATCAATCCAATATTTAAATATATGAAAATTTTAAATGCGCAAACGAGAAATTTTTATTCTGAACTAGATAAAGTAATTAGCAGAAGAAATAAAATTGATAAATCAACTCTTAAAACTGTAGAAAAAATAATCAATAATGTCAGAAAAAATAAAGATAAAGCTTTAGTGAATTATGAAAAAAAGTTCAATAATAATTTAAAAATCATACCTACTAAAAAAGAAATAGATAAAGCAATAAAATCCTTAGACCTAAAAGTTAAAAAGGCAATTGATCAAACCTATGCAAGAGTGAAGGAGTGGCATAAAAAACAAATGCCAAAAGATATTTATTTTAAAGATAAATTAAATAATAAATTTTATTATAAGAATAAAGCAATAAACAGTGTAGCTTGCTATGTTCCTGGTAATTTACCATCAACATTAATCATGTGCGCTACTCCAGCTATAATTTCAGGTGTTAAAAGAATTGTGCTTTGTACTCCAAGAATAAATGGCAGACTCAATAGTGCTGTTTATTATGCTGCGTCTATATTAGGTATAAAAGAGTCATATAGTCTTGGAGGAGCTTCAGCGATAATGGCATTAGCAAATGGAACACCAAAAGTTAAATCAGTAAATAAAATAGTTGGCCCCGGATCGAAATGGGTAGCTCTTGCAAAAAAAATGGTTTTTTTAGAAGGCTTGTGTGGAATTGAGTCTGCAAACATGGGACCAAGTGAGATTGTTTGTTGGGCTGATTCCTCTTCATCACCAGATATAGTTGCTTCAAGTATGATTGCACAAAGTGAACATGATCCTGGATCTTTAGCAATATTATTAAGTAAAGATAAAAAATTAATTAAAAAAGTTAAACTATCAATTGCAAATCAATTGAAAGATCTACCACGAAAAAAAATAGCTAATAAAAGTTTACAAGATAATGGAATTTTAATCTATGTTAAGAAAGATAAAGATGTTCTTAATGTATCTAACTATTTGGCCCCTGAACACATCGAGATATTATTAAAAAATTTTAAAAAATACTTAAACAATAATATTGTGGCCGGGAGTGTTTGTATTGGCCCCTATAGCAGCATGAGTCTTAGTGATTACGGCCCAACTCAGCACACACTTTGCACGCACGGTAGCGCAAAGTTTTCATCAGGTTTAGGTGTAAAAGATTTTATAACACAAACAAGCTACAACCAGCTTAGTAAAAAAGGAGTTGCAAAGCTTGGTAAGAGTGGATATTTGTTAAGCAAATTTGAAAATTTATTAGGCCACAGTAGGTCTATAAAAAAAAGAATGGAGAATAACTAAAATTGCCAAAAGAAGAAAATATTCTAACTTTTTCTGGAGTAGTAACTGAACTTCTTAAGAACGCGATGTTCAGGGTGACTCTAGAGAACGGGCACGAAGTCATCGCGCATGCAAGCGGCAAGCTTCGCAAAAACAGAATTAGAGTACTCCAAGGTGATAAAGTTACTGTCGACGTCTCGGCGTACGATTTAAAAAAAGGAAGAATAACGTTTCGAGGATAGAAACATTATTTTTGGCACGGTCGTGTAGCTCAGTAGTAGAGCAGTACCCTGAAAAGGTATGTGTCGTAAGTGCGATTCTTACCACGACCACCACCCAAATAAACATTTAATTTTAACCGTTAGGCTTAAGGTTTGAAAATAACTAGACTATTTTTTCATCTTGTATTTGAGACAAAAGATAAATAACTTAATTTGTATAAAATAATAACATAAGGATGAGTATAAGATGAGTACAAAACTTGAAGGCAAAATCAAATGGTATAATTCAAAGAAGGGCTATGGTTTTATCGAGAGGCAAGACGGAGAGAAAGATTGCTTCGTACATGCTAGCGCTGTGAAGGCCGCTGGTATGAGATACCTAGAGGAAGGCCATCCTCTATCTTTCGACATTGAAGACGGTCCAAAAGGCCCATCAGCTGTTAACTTGGTATCTAAAAAAGAAGGTTAATAATCTATTTATCAAAATTTAAAAGGACGTTTTATCTGCAATGGATAAACGTCCTTTTTTATTTAAGGGTTGATTAATAAAAATTTTAGTCTAAAAGGCCGTTAATGATTAAGATAACGATTAAAAAATATATAATCAATTGTACTTTAAGTAAAACTCTTAAAGGAACTAGTAGAATAGTGCACTCTCACCAATTCCATGCTAGCAAAGCTAGCAAATAATTATTTATAAATTTAAATTCAATAAAAATTAGTATACAAAGAAAGGATACGCCCCTTTGGTGTAATAGTAGCACACATTCCTGTGGAGAATGGGGACGCCGAGCATAACGGCGATGGGGTACCAAAAAATGAGTAAAGAAAAACAATTAAAAGCAATACTTCCAAGTGGCTTTCAGGATACATGGGGGGATGCATTAGCACTCAAAAAGAAGTTACTGGGTATTATTGAAAAAAATTTCATTAAATATGGATTTAGTCCTTTAGAGACAAGTCCAATGGAATTGAGTTCAATTATTGGAAATTCTTTAGCGGAAGATGATGAAAATCCAATGGCAGACATATTTACCTATGATGAAAATGGTACCGATGTATCTTTAAGATACGATCTATCGCAGGGTTTTATTCGTTTTTATAGTCAAAATTATTTGGACTTACCAAATCCATATAAGAGATATCAGATAGGCACAGTATTTAGACGAGAGAAACCGGGAAATGGGAGATATAAATCTTTCGGGCAGTGTGACGTAGATATAATTGGTAAATTTGACAAAAAACAAGCCAACGCAGAATTATGCAATATTATTAGTTCTACCTTTTTAGAAATAGGATTAAAAAAATCAGATTTTGTTATCAATGTAAGTAATAGGAAAATAGTTCAAGGGTTGATGCAGGACCTTAAAATTATTGATGAAAAACAGAGACAAAAGGTTTTACGGGCTATTGATAAATTGGATAAGCCAGGATTTGGAATTAAAGGGGTGGAAGAATTATTAAAAAAAGGAAGGACTGATACTAGTGGAGCAATTACTAAAGGAGCAGATTTATCTGATGAACAAGCATCTAAAATTATAGAATTTTTAAAAGTTAAAGATTTAAATCAATTAAAGAAAAAAATAGATAACGAAACAACCCAAGAAGGAATTAAAGAACTTGAAGATTTATTTGAGGTCTTAAAATATGGCGAGTATGTTGACCAAGTTAAATTTGATCCCTCAAAAATTCGAGGTTTAGATATCTACACCGGCTGGATCGTTGAAACAAATTTGAAGTTTGACGTTAAAAATCCTAAGGGGAAGATTATAGATCCAGGCTCATGCTGTAGTGGTGGTGAATATCTTGTTACAAAATTTAAAGGAGACCCTTTTTTAGGATCAGGTGTCTCGATAGGTATTGATAGATTAGTGTTCTGCGCATTGCAAAAAAAAGAGATAGAAGCTAAAGAGCTAAAACCAGTTCTTATATGTGTTATGGAGGAGTCTTATTTAGAAAAATATTATGAGATTTTAAATTATTTAAGAAAAAATAATATTAGTTCAGAAATTTTTCTAGACAGTAAAAAGAAATTATCGAAGCAATTAGATTATGGTAATCGAAGGAAACTTCCTGTTGCAATTATTTGTGGAGAAAATGAATTTAAAGATAACACGTATACATTAAAAAATCTTCTAGGTTCAAAGGGAGACAATCAAACAACAGTTCCAAAAGACAAATTAATAGATGAAATCAGAAAATTTATCTAAAATTCTTAAATCCAGAGGTTTTAAGAATATTGAACTTGATAGTATTATAGAAACTAAGCACATTCTCAAACGATCAGGTGGTAATTTTAGACAATATCTTTTTTCTTTTTACGATCAGAATAACACTGAGTATTCGTTAAGGAGCGACCTATCTATAGCCAGTGTATTAAAATTAATAAAAGATAAAACTCAAAATAAAATAAAATGGTCATATAGTGGTGAAGTTTACCGAAAACAAAACAACAATAAATCTCCCATAATTAAACAGACAGGTTATGAAATATTTAATTCAAAAAATAAGGAAAAAGATGATTATGAAATTATTAAAACATCTTTAGATATATTTAAAAAATCTAAATTTAAGAGATGTGAATTAAATTTAAGTAATATTGAGATTTTTAATCTTTTAGTAAGTAAACTCACACCACTTCCTTTAAGATGGAGAGAAAAAATTCAACGTCATTTTTCAAGAGAAATTTATTTTGATCAATTACTAAGAAAGCTTTCTGATAATAAGGATATTAATCCTAAATTAGTTGAACAGGATAAAATATTAGCTGAAAAACTTAGAAAGAAAGATTTAACAAAAAACTATTCTGGAAGATCTTTAAGAGAAATTTTAGAAAGATTTGATCTGAAAAATTACCAAGATCCTAGAAATATTTCGAATAAAAAAAGTGTTAAAATTATAAAAGATTATCTGAGAATTTCTTGCCCTATAGAAAAAGCCCCAAAAATTTTAAATAGTTTTTTCCAAAAAAATAATCTTAATATATTTATAAGTGATGATTATTTTCCAATAAAAAAAAATAATATTAAGAACGTTAAAGTTAATTTTAATCCAAATATAAACAGACAAATAAGCTATTACACCGGAATGACTTTTAACATTAAAGTTAATTTTAATAATAGAAAAGAAATTTTTTTAAGTGGTGGACGATTTGATAATTTAATTAAAGATCTTGGAAATAAGAAAGACTTAAACGCTGTTGGTGCAGCAATTAACAGAGCTATTATCTGATGAAAGAGACAATAACTATTTTAACTTTATCTAAAGGACGCATGAAAGCTGAAGCAGAAAAAATTTTTAAAAAAAAAAAATTAAAAATAATTCGGGAAAGTGAACGATCCTTGATCGGGTCTATTAAAGGATATCCTAATATTCGTGTGCTTTATATGAATGCTACAGAAATTGTAGAAGCATTAGGAAAAGGAATTGGAGATATTGGTATTAGTGGAAAAGATTTGTGGCTTGAAAGTGATCAAAGCATCCAATCTAACATTGTTCTTGCAAAACAATATAATTGGGGAAGATCTGACTTAATCGTTGCGGTAGACACAATTTGGATTGACTGTGTCAATCCCATGGACTTAGAGGATATTTCTTACGAATTTTATCAAAAAAAGAAAAGATTAATGCGTTGTGCAACCAAATTTAAAAACCTTGCTCATGGTTGGTTTAATTCTAAAGGAATTACTCAATATGAATTAATTTCTTCACTAGGCGCCACAGAAGCTGCAAATAAATTAACTGCAGACTTAATAGTGGATCTGAGTACAACCGGGGATACATTAAGACAAAATAATTTAAAAGTTATTGATACAATCTTAAGTTCTTCTGCTTGTTTATTTTATGCTAAAAAATCTATCAAAAAAAAAGGTGTAAAAAAAATACTTAAATTACTTTCTAAATAGTAAATCAAACCAATAACGAAATATAATTTTAATAATATCCAGGTTTCTAATTAGAGCATAGAGAGCAACTAATATTCCTAGAATAAATATAATTTTAAATAAAATTAATAAATCCATAATTATTTTAAATCTTTTTGCTGATCATACCATTTTTTTTGTCTTTTTCTTTTTTCTTCCAATCTTTCTGCGTTATTTTTTATCCCTGCATATATTTTTTTGTCATAAATTTTACGCTTATTTTCAGACATTTTGTTTCTCCATTTAATTGTTGAGGATCTATTCTTAAGTGTTTCGAAATCTATTTCACCTTTTTGAAATTCTTCAACACTTTCTTCGGTAGAATTATTAAAATGATCTTTTAAATTTCTTATATATGTTCTACCAGTTTGATAAAATTTAAGAGTTTTTCTATCAGTTTCCTTTCTGGTCATTAGCTTTTTTTTATTCAGTTTACCTTCGCCTCTAAAATCTTTTTTTGTCCAATTTCGGGGTTTACTATTTATTATATCTTGAAGCTCTTTGTCAGTTCTTAATTTCCATTGATTTGTACCCTTTGGGTTTCTGTTATACTCTTTATTGTTCATTTTTATTAAATTATACTTATTTAATATGGAAAAAAAAGATCGTAATGAATGGACCAAAAAGTTTAGAGAACTTGGAAAGAAGAAAGGATCTCATAAAGATTTTGCGAAACTTTATAAAGAAATGAAAAAATTTAAAAAAGAAAAAAATCCAAAATCATAATATGAGTATAGATAGAGTTAAAGAATTTGCTGAGGTATATACCTCTGAAAAAGATGTTAATGATATGTTAGATATTGTTAATGAAGAAACTTTAAGAATTGACTCTAGATTTCTTGAGCCAGCATGTGGAAATGGAAACTTTTTGGTTCAAGTTCTTATAAGAAAAATAAATGTAATAACAAAAAGATATAAAAATAGTAAAGTAGAATTTGAAAGATATATTGTTCAAGCTATTTCAAGTCTTTATGGAATTGACATACTTAAAGACAATGTTGAAATGTGTAGAAAGAGATTATTTGATCTAGTTATAGAAAATTATAATAAAATTTATGAAAAAAATATAAGTCAAAAATTTATTAAAACTATTAAATATATTTTATCATTTAACATTGTATGGGGTGATGCTTTAAGTCTTTTGGATCAAGAAAGCAAACAACCAATTATTTTTGCAGAGTGGAGCTTTGTAACAGGTAGTTTAATTAAAAGAACAGATTATATTTTTTCAGACCTTATTGCTTATCAACCTTTTGAAAAAGATACGTTATTCTCAGATCTTGGTGAAAAAGTAATTATCCCTGATCCAAAATATTCCTATAAACCAATACATTATTTAGATTTAGAAAAAAATGTTAAAGAAAAATCCTAGTGAAGAATTAAAAAAAAGTAATCCTGATATACTTAATTGTTTAGCAAATTTAAGTAACGATGAAGTATTTACTCCTCCATCAACCGTAAATAAGCTTCTAGATTTATTGCCTAAAAAAATTTGGGAAAATGAAAATATAAAATTTTTAGATCCAACTTGTAAATCTGGAGTTTTTTTAAGAGAAATAGTTAAAAGGTTAAACAAAGGTTTAGAGAAAAAAATTACAAAAATTGAAACACGAATAAATCATATTTTGAGTAAACAAATATATGGAATCGCTAACACTGAATTAACTTCATTGGTCTCAAGAAGATCTTTGTATTGCTCAAAATATGCTGATAGTAAAAATTCAATTACAAAAATATTTAATACCAAAAATGGAAACATTTTTTATCAAAAATCTAATCATACATGGTTTAATGGTTCATGCAGGTATTGTGGAGCTAATGAAAAGAGCTATAGTAGAGGAGAATCTCTTGAAAGTTATGCATACAATTTTATTCATGATAAATTTCCACAAAATATAAAAAATATGAAATTTGATGTAATAATTGGAAATCCACCATATCAACTGAATGACGGGGGTGGAGTAGGATCAAGTGCAATACCTATTTATGATAAATTTGTTAATCAAGCAAAAAAATTAAATCCGAACTACTTAATAATGATAATTCCATCTAGATGGTTTACTGGCGGGAGAGGTTTAGATTCATTTAGAAAAGAAATGTTAAATGATAAAAGAATTAAAGAGTTACATGATTTTAAAGACGCTAGAGAATGTTTTCCTGGAAACCCTCCAAAAGGAGGAGTTTGTTATTTTTTATGGGACAAAAATTATGATGGTGAATGTGAAGTTTTTTCTCATCAAAAAGGTGAGATAATTTCAAAAAGTAAAAGACTGTTACTTGATGATGTTTCACAAATTTTTATTCGAGATAATGATTCAGTTGGAATTTTAAATAAAGTGAGAGAAAAAAAAGAAAAATCTTTTTCAGAATTAATTAGCGCTAATGATCCTTTTGGTTTTGATTTAAGAGAAGATAATAGTTACACAAGAATTAAACCAAATTACAAACTTAAAAAATTTAGTGGAGCTGTAGAATTTTATTATCAGGGTTGGAAAAGTAAAGGATTAGGATTTATTGAAAATAATAAAGTTAGAAAAAATATTGATTGGGTCAATAAATATAAAATTTTGATACCAAAGGCATGGGGGGTCGGTGATTATTTAAATGATTGGTTAAAACCGATTGTAGTTGGAACAAATTCATGTTGTACAGAGACATATTTAATTATTGGTCCTTTTGATAAAAAAAATATCGCTGACAATGTAATCACATATACCCAAACAAAATTTTTTCATTATATGACCTCAATTATAAAAATTACTCAAAATACAATGCAAAAAGCATATTCATTAGTGCCAATGCAGGATTTTAGTAAAAAGTGGGATGATCAAGAATTATATAAAAAATATAATCTATCAAAAAGAGAAATAGAAATAATTG
Source organism: uncultured Pelagibacteraceae bacterium (assembly GCA_902571425.1). Taxonomy (GTDB): domain Bacteria; phylum Pseudomonadota; class Alphaproteobacteria; order Pelagibacterales; family Pelagibacteraceae; genus Pelagibacter. Next base: position 10,193 of record CACGBZ010000010.1, read on the forward strand.
AAGAAATAAAAGGTGAAAAATAAAAATTTTTTTGAAGATAAAAAAAACTTTTCTCCAAAAATATATGGATATCGTGACTCAAACCCTCAATTGGATGGATTAATAAAAATTGGTTATACAAGCACAGGGGATGTAAAAAGAAGGATAAAACAACAATATCCAACTTTAAGACCTGGCAAAGAGCCTTACAAAATTGTTATTGAAGAATCTGCTGTAAGAACCGACGGAACTACTTTTACTGATAGAGAGGTACATAAATTTTTAAGATCTAAGGGTGTTAATAATCCAAAAGGAGAATGGTTTAGATGCTCAGATAGCGTAGCCAAATCAGCAATAAAATTTATTTATGATGGAAAAACAGGAGAAGAAGATCGTGATTTAAATTTCAAGATGAGACCAGAACAAAAAGATGCAGTAAACATTACCTATAAATATTTTAAAAGTTTCAGGGATGAAAATAAAGATAAAACCCCTAGGTTTCTGTGGAATGCAAAAATGAGATTTGGTAAAACTTTTGCTGCTTATCAACTAGCATTAAAATCAAATTGGAAAAAAATTTTAGTATTGACTTATAAGCCAGCAGTCCAAAATGCATGGGAAGAAGATTTATTAAGACATAGAGATTTTTCTGAATGGCAATTTTTATCTAAAGATGGGATGAGCTACAAACAAATAAAAAAAAGTAAACCATTTGTTTGTTTCGGTTCATTTCAGGATTACCTAGGAAAAAATAAATCTGGTGGTATTAAGCCGAAAAATGAGTGGATTCATGTAATTAATTGGGACTGTGTTATAATTGACGAATATCATTTTGGTGCATGGAGAGATAAAGCTCAAGATTTATTTGAAACAGATGATAATCAAGAGGTTAGCTATCAATCGAATAAAACGCTTAAAGATTTCGATTACAAAGATCTACCAATAACCTCTAATCATTTTTTAATTTTATCTGGCACACCATTCAGAGCTTTAGACTCTGGTGAGTTTTTAGAAAATCAAATTTATAATTGGACATACACAGATGAACAAAAAGCAAAAATAAATTGGCCAAAATCAAATGGAGACAATCCATATGCGTCATTACCAAGAATGATTTTAATGACATATAAAGTTCCCGACGCTATAAAAGAAATTGCTTTAGAAGGAGAATTTGATGAATTTGATTTGAATGAATTTTTTTCAGCCAAAGGTATAGAAGAGGAGGCAAAGTTTAATCATAAAGATGAGGTACAAAAGTGGTTAGATTTGATACGAGGAGCACACCTAGAGACTACTAGAGATAACCTAAAACTAGGTGCAAAGAAACCAGCTTTTCCATTCTCTGACACTAAATTACTTAATCTTTTAAATCATACTTTTTGGTTTATGCCTAATGTTGCATCATGTTTTGCAATGAGAAATTTGCTGAGAGAGAAGCAAAACACCTTTTATCATGATTATAAAGTAGTGGTTGCTGCTGGAAACAAAGCAGGACTTGGCGTCAAAGCATTACCCCCAGTAAAAGTTGCAATGGCAAATCCCTTAAAAACTAAAACAATAACCCTATCATGTATTAAGTTAACCCAAGGTGTAACGGTAAGACCATGGTCTGGAATATTTATGTTAAGAAACACATCTAGTCCTGAAACATATTTTCAATCAGCATTTAGAGTCCAAAGTCCATGGGAAATTAGTAATCCAGATGGTCTCTCTCCAAATAAAAAAGAAATTATAAAGCGCAATTGCTATGTTTTTGATTTTGCTCCAAATAGAGCTTTGCATCTAATTTCTGATTATAGTTGTAGATTAAGTATCTCAGAAGATAAAAATCCTGAAGAAAAGGTTCAAGAGTTTATTCAGTTTTTACCGGTTTTGTCTTACGATGGTTTTGATATGAGAGAAGTAAATGCAGGTGAAGTTCTAGAAATTGCTATGAGTGGAATGTCAGCTACCATGTTAGCAAGAAGATGGGATGCAGCAGCACTTGTAAATGTAGATAATTTTACTCTTTCAAGATTAATGAATAATCAGAGAGCAATGCAAGCTTTAATGAAGATTGAGGGTTTTAGATCTTTAAATGATGATATTCAAACAATAATTAATAACAATGAAACTATAAAAAAATTGAAAGAGAAAGCTAATAATAAAGATCTATCAAAAAAAGAAAAAAAAGAAATTAGTGATAAGGAAAAAGAATATAAGAGTAAGAGAAAACTTATACAGGATAAGCTTAGAAAATTTGCAACAAGGATTCCTGTTTTTATGTATTTAACTGATTACAGAGAAAGAAAACTAAAAGATATTATTACAAAATTAGAACCAGGTCTCTTTAAAAAAGTTACTGGCCTTGAAGTCGTAGATTTTGATTTATTATTGAGTTTAGGAGTTTTTAATAGTTCCTTAATGAATGATGCAATATTTAAATTTAAAATTACTGAGGATGCAAGTTTGAGTTATTCAGGAATTGATAATAGTTCTGATAAATATGGTTTGTTTGACACAATTATATACAAATAAAATTTCAACTAGAACATGAAAAGTAGAAAGAAATATAAATCATATTGTAATGAAAATTATCTTAGATTTAATCTGACTGAGGATCAAATATGGAGAAATTTTTATAAAGAATTTGGAGAAGAGAGAGCTGAAGAATTAAATCAATTATTTGTAGACAGGTATAAAGATTCTTCAAAGGGAAATCTTTATAATTTTTGTAAAAATTTTAGAGAAACATCTACATTGATGTACTTTCAATCAGATTTTTTTTTAGAAAATTCTTTAAAAATTTTAGAATTATTTGAAGAAATAAAACCTACCAATATTTTAGAATTAGGTTGTTACAACGGTATATTACTTAATTATCTTGCAGAGAAATATCCTTCTCAAAATTTTATTGGGGTAGATATTGAAGAAAAAATAATTGGATTTGCGAAAGAAAAATTTAGTCAAAAAAATTTAAATTTTTTACCTTTGGAATATAAGAGTTTGTTTGAATTGGAAGATAAATTTGACTTAATATTTACTATATTTGGACTTGAAAATATTCCTTCAGATATAAAATTAGATAAATTTGAGATTAGAAATAACAATGATTATCAAGCAAGATATGATTATTTTAACGATTTTTTTAATAATCTTAAAAAAATTATAAAAGATAAAGCTTTATTTTGTCCAATAGTTAGAATTCCAGATTTAAATTGTTTAATGGCATTTTTTGATGCTGCCTCAATAAATCAATGGAATCTAAAAGATAACAAAGTTGAATTCATAGAATCAAGAAATTATAATTCTATTGAACGAATACCATTCTTTATATTAGAGCATTCATCCAAAGAAACTAATAATAAAAAAATTGAAGTAGACAATTTTTTTGAAATTACTGAACGATATAGAAGTGAAGATAATCTGAGATATATTTATTTATATAATAAAAACAAATCAAATTTTAATGAAGTAATTAAGAATGGCAAAATTTTTTATAAAGATGACCAAAATACACTTTATTATAAAATTTATAAAAGATTAGGAAACTTCATGCTTTTTTTTTGGGCAACAAATGGTTTTTCTTATTATGGAGAATTTAAAAATTTAGATGAACTTAAAAAATTGTTCCTAGAATATACAAGTAAAGAACTTGAATTATAATAAATAAAATTTTTTTATCTCTAAAAATTCTTCTTTATGAAGCAAATTTAAGCTTCATTTTTTCAAGGTATCTGTCGAGGCTATCTAATTGTTCCATTTTCTCATGGTCCTCATTTTTTTCTGCTACGATTTTGAGAGTATCTAGCCTAGCTTGTTGTGCAGGTATTTTTATAAATGGACTTGGTTTGTCCGACATATCTAAAATATTTTTAGCAATTCTTTTTTTAACCCTTTTAAAATCTCTCTTTGTTAATATTTGACAAAATTTATCTTCATTACCATCATAATCATCAAATAATTTCATCTCTGCTAAAACTTTAATATCATTCCTTTTAAAATGACTAAAAATTCTCTTTTTTTCTTTAGGAGAGCTATCTTGATTAAATTGGTTCATAAGATTTCGCTCCTCGTTACTTAATTCACCAGTCAACGAATAGATTTTTTCTTCTGGTTGTAATTCCTCTTGGTTAAATTCTCGTCTCTCTTCATATTGTTCTTGAACAATATCCCTTATTTTTGTAGCCAACTCTTCTTTATTTTTTTTTAATAAATTATATCTTTTTTTAATTTCGTTCATACCTAGGGCTTTATATTCATCATCTAATAAAGCAAATTCACTATTCATTATAATTGGCGCACGGTTACTTTTACATGTACGAATATATTTTGGACTACCTTTCAAACTTTCTTTTAAACCATCTCTATCTAACTTTAAAACGTCTTCAGGATTTTTTCTTAAATCATATAAATAATACCATCCAGGAAAAATAGTATTACCTAAGTACATCCCACAATATATCTTTGTTTTAAAGTAAGCTTCATGCCAACAAAATATACCTTCTTTAATTTTAGGAAGTACATCTGCTTTTTTTCTTAACGCTATTGATGCATTAAATACATCGGGAGCTTTTTCAAATAATTTTTGTGCAAGATCCTTAGTTGCGATCGTATCATATAAACTATCATGTGCGCCTTTAGTTTCTATACCATTTGCAGACAGCATTGATTGTAAACGAAATGAAGTGTTGCCTTTTTCATTAAGCTCATAATTAAGTGCACCAGGTGCGAATACACTAGCTGCCCTAATTGCAGGAAGTAGATCAAATTGTTCTTTATTAGTAATGTAGGGCCATTTTAGATTGATATATAAGCTGTTTTGAAGAAGTATATTGTCATAATTCATTGAATTATATCCGACAAAGATAGTTCCTCTTTCGGCTAGAGCTTTGAATCTTTTTTCCCATTCATTCACGAGCTCACTATTTGATAATTTTTCGTTTTCAATTACTTCAACAGGAATATTGTGAGCAAGCATCGCATCAACTTCAAATGCACGAGAGGCTCTAAATCTTGAATTTATCTTCCACTGGTCTACAATTTTAAAATTTTCATCAACTGTTACAGCAGCTACAGAAAGACAGGTTGCTTTTTGTGCAGCTCCAGCATCTGACTCACAATCAAAATAAGTAAATAGTGCCATAACTTTAAGCTAATTTCTTTTCTTCCTTATCTAGGATTAGGTTTTTATAATTATTTTCATCGAATAATTTCAAACCTGCAATATTATTAATAAACTCTCTAGTTTCGTCTGTATTACCATATTTATTTATAAACTGATCTATTTCGTGTAAACGAATATTTTTTCCTTTTTTTAATAATTTTCTCATTTCTAGAAGTTGTTCTTCACGTTCTTTTAAAAATTTTTTTTGAAACTCTTCGGTAAAATAAGAATTATTACTTTCTGCTATTAGTTTATCATTGCTAGCTAATTCTTTCCATTTTTTTAATTGTTCTTCTTGTTTTTTCAAGAACTCTGGAACTTCATAATCATCATTTTGTTTATTTTTTTCTTTGTAGTAAGTTTCATTAACCATTTTAGAAATTTGTTTAAAGTCCTCTTTATTTTGTTGTTCTATATGTTTTTTAGTTTCGTTAATAATTTTCTCTTTCTCTATTTCAGCAATAATAGCCATTTGTTTTTCATGCTCTCTTTTAATTTCATCTATTTCTTTTAGCATTTTTTCATCATCTTCTTTTACTTTTTCTTTTCTGCCGAAAAACCATCTGCTTTTTTGTTTTTTTTCAGCTTCAAAATTAAATTTTCCTGATTTCCAAACTATTTGTCCTCCAATTGTATTATTGTTTTTGAGTTGATTAATTTCTTTACGTCTAATTAAGAATGCACCTTTATTAAAATAATCCATTTTTATTTCTTTATAGTCTGTAGGGGAATAAAATGATGGAATAATTTTGGTTCTTAGATTTTCGCAAATGTAAAAGAAATTATTAGTTGATTCCATTTGAATTTCAAATTCTGAGAAACTATTTAGCATATCTATTTCTTCTGAAGATAAAATTTCTAAAGTATCTTGATGTTCTTGTTCATATATTTGCTGAACATTAGATATATTTTTTAGTCCCGTTCTTTGATAATCCAATTTTCTTAAGAAGTTTTTATAATTTTCAAATGTATCTGGATAAATTTCTTGAATATAACTTTCAATAATTTGTTCATCATCTTTTTCAAATACATCAGCGTTAATATTAATTATTGCGAGTGTGTGCCTTTCTAAAGCTGGAATTAATAATTTTTTATTGATATTTAAATCCAATATGTTTTGATCATTAATTATTTCATCAAATTTTTCTGTAGCTCTTTTTTGAGAATCCCTTAATACAAAATGGTAAATGCTTGATAAAAATTTATATGAAAAGTCTCTAGAGAATTTTAATGGGGATCTGTATATAAAGTTCGTTAAAAAGGCATCATTTTCGCCCATATTTATAGAGCACAATCTTTGGCTTATGTTGGCTTTCTCTAAGATAGATGAGAGTAATTCACCATTTTTTTGAGATTCTGGTCTATTTTTCTGCATATTTATTAATTTTTTTGTTACGATTCGCTTTTACACTTTATATATATAGTCTAATGACAATAAAACAAGATATATTTGTAAAAAAATATTGTCAAATGACAAAAAAAAAGTTGACTTTATATTTTTAGCCTGTTAAAAGGCTTTTATGAGCGATTTTAAAGATAAAAAAACAAAGAAAAATAAAAGCAAGATTTTAGAGTTCAAAACCAAGTCATTAAAAGAGCAAAAAATAGAAACTAACCAAGATATTTGGAACAAAATGGATTCTTACGCCAAAGAACTTGTTGAGGCGTTTGATGAGAAAACAAATCGAGAAAATATCGACAGGGATCATTGCTTATATTTGTTTCATTACAGGTTAATGCAAAAAATGATGATTAAAATGAGTTATCCAGCTTTTAAATATTATACGAGATCAGTTTCAAGACAATTATTAGAACACCATAAAGAATTTATGAATTCATTAGATGAATGGACATCTACATCTGATGATGGACAAGACGACTTCGGAAGAAGAATAGAGGCTAATAAAAATAAAACGTTAAACTAAATGAAAGGGAAAAATATGAGACATTTTGAATATAAAGATTTAGGAACGAATTCACATAAGTTTTGGGAAATCAGCCTAAATGCAAATAAGGTTTTGGTAAAATACGGAAGAATAGGTATCCAAAATCCAGCTGAAAATGAAAAAAGTTTTGCTACTAAAGATCAGGCAAAAAAATATTGTGAAAAGAAAATAAGAGAGAAAACTTCGAAAGGATATGTAGAAAATTAAAATATGAACAAAAATTTTAAATATATTTTGGAAGAAAGATTACAGTATATGCTAACTTGGCAAAAAGAGTGTTTAGAATATTTTAAACACCAACAAATTCAAGAAAAAGCAAAATTAAAATACTATCAAGATAGAAAACTAGAAAGTTTGTTTTGTGATATTTACTATTTTCCAATTAATGTTTTAAGATTTTTGAAAAGGCAAAGACAAAAAAGAACATTTATAAAAGGATGTACTGAAATAGAAGTTCTAAGAGAGGAAATTGACAAGATTGATAATATAAAAAAAATAGGAGGAAATAATGGACAATATTAAAAAGTTAAAAGACATAATTTTAGAACTTAATGAAGTAGATGAAGCCGAGCATGTTAAGTCAATCACCAGCAGCGTAACAACATCTTGGGGTGAAGAGGTCTGGGATCATGAGAAGATATCTAGAGATATTTTACAAAACGCTAGGGATGGTGTTGTTTCAGCAAAAATGGATATAGATCAAATTAAAATCACAACAGATAATGATTTAATTAAAGTATATGCTCCAAATGAATATTGTTTAGAAAAACTATATTATATTGGCTCATCTAAGACCGAACAAGAAAATATGATTGGTGCACATGGTGAAGGTGTGAAGAAGTGTCTATCAGATATGGCTAGGATGGGAATTACAAATCCAATAATGATTTCTGGAGATCAATGTCTGATAGTTTCTGTTGGTAAAGAGGTTCCAGGCACAGATGGACTAAGAGCTTTAGTATATAATTATTTTAAAATTAATAAGTTAAAAGGAAATTACTTTATTATTAATACATTAGATAAAAAACTTAAAAAGGCTTTTGAATTTGGGCTAAGAAACTTTTTTTATTCTTCAAACCCATTAATTGGAGAAGTGTTACACTCATATAATGATATTACAATTTACAAATCAAAAACTAAAGATGGGTTTGGTTTTTATAAAGGTTTGAAGAGAGTTGATATTAAAGGAATTCCAGTAATCATTTCTATTGATAAGAAATATGCTGCATTAGAAAAAAAAGTAAAAATAGATCGAGATCGTCAAGCATTTGATGCAAAATTACAAAGCACATTTTATTCGATATTTGCAAGGAGCGGTTTTTATTATGCTGCAATGGAGAATAACCCTGCAATAAGATTTATTTTAGAAAGTTCGAAAGAAATTTGGTCTAAAGGACATTTACTATTAAGTGCTTTAGCCTCAGCTACTTATGGTCGATTAAAGGATGATAAATCTTTAAAAGATTTGTTTGGCAACGAATATTTAAGTGAAAGTAGATACAATTACTCACGAGAAATTTCTTATCATGATTGGTTTTCTACTAAAACACAAAATTATATTAGAAGCCGTGATAACAAAATGAAAAAAAATAATAAGATAATGCTTCCGAGTTATTTCAATAATTTTGGGGTTATGAGTTCATTAGAGAGTTTTATAAGATCTAAAGCCAATGCAGAAAAAAGAATAAAGAATAAAAAAACTGCAGACTTAACACCAAAAGAACAAGAAGCTGTTAATTTTTGTTTTGAGGCAGCTAAGGGTGTAAGTCCTGCTTTTGCAAAACTTTTTAATAATGAATATGATGATGATGAGTCTTTATATAATTTAAAGTTTAAAAAAATATTTTGCAAAGAATTACTAGGGGAAATAAAAAATAATTCTGACTATAATTCTAAGACAGTATATTTACATGCTGATTTATTTAAGCAAAGTTTTGGAAAAATGTTCTCCGTATTTTTGCATGAGCTTAGCCACGCTACAGGTAATGACGATGGTTCTAGAGAATTCTCTGACTGTTTAACTTACTTGATATCTGCTTGTATTGATAATAATGCCGTTGTCAGCAAGTATTCTAAACAATGGAACAAATTTACTAACTAGGATATAAATAATTTATGATAATTTCACTTATAATTTCTGTTATTGTATTATCTTTAACTGTTGCAGCACTATTGTTATTTTTTTATTATTCTCATAAAAAAAACAGTTCTATTGACCCTAATAGTCCTGAGATATTAAATCTTAAAAATGAAAATGACAGGTTAGTAGATAAAATTAATCTTACTGAAAAATATTTATCAGATTTAAAAAAAGATAAAGAGCAATTAGCATTAGATAGAAAAAGTGTTGAAGACTTTAAAGACCAGAGTAATCTCATACTTAATGAACATAAAAATCAGCATTCAATCTTTAAAAACTTTCATGAAAAATTAGTTGGTGATGCTAAATATCAAGGCCGATTTAATGAAAAGAAACTTAGAAAATTGCTTGAAAAAAATGGATTAAGTGAAGAAGATGGTGATTTTGATGAACGAAAAGGGCATACTCTTACAGACCTAGAGACTGGTAATAAAAAAACAGTTAATCCAGACTTTATTATAAATATAAAAGGACCAGTAGCTGATCATATAATTATTGATTGCAAGGTTTCTTTGAAGAGTTTCCAGGACTTTACTAATGCTAAAGATGAAGTTTCAAGAGAACTACATTTAAAGAAACATATAGAATCTGTAAAAACACATATCGAGCAATTGTCTGGTAAAGATTACTTGAAAATTCATAATTTAAATTCTTATCAATATGTGGTTTTATTTTTACCGTTCGATAGTTGTTATTTGAGTATTCTTGAAAAGTCAGATGATATTTTAGACTTATGCTTTGAAAAAAATATTATGTTAGCTGGGCCAATAAGCATAATGAGTTTAATTTCTACTATTACTTCTATTAAAAATCAGGAAAAACAAATATCCCAAATAGATACAATTATTGGAAAAGCTGAAGATATTTTTAATAAATATAATACTCTTAAAAAAAGTTTAAAAATATTAATATCAAGTCATAATACTCATGCAAAATCTTTAACAGAGGTAGTCCATACCAGCTATGGTTCAAGTCAAGGTTTAGAATCTAAAATAATAAAATTAAAAGATGATCATGGACTAGATGTAAATCAGCTAGTTAAAACTGATGATAAAGATAAAATGGTTAATTTTGTCGAGGACCCTGAAGATATTAATAAACCAAATTAAAATTAAGGAGGTTAAATGAGTCAAAAAAATAGTAATCCATATGATTTAAAAACTAAAAAAGATGAGGGCTATTTATATGAGGAAAAGCCTAATGGTTATTTAGATGCTGATGAATTGATTAATTTTCTTAATAGAAGAAAAATTTTAATTGATAGGGCAGATAACCTCCCAAGATTTGCAAATAATAATAATATCATTATGGCAAAATTAAAAAGGGCTGGGAAAGAAGGTTCAACACCAACGATATATAAAATTCCTACAGACACTAAAATTGAAGAAATACTAACATCTATGAAAAATAACAATAACTCTTTGTTAGGAAGAAAAATTTTAGAACAAAAAAAAGAAAAAATATTAGAAATTTTTGACAAAGCTCCAAGTGCAGCAGAATATCAAAAAAGGATAGAGGCAGCTGTGGGTGAAAAAGATAAATCAAAAATAAGAGATGAAAAAAACAGTAAATGTGAAACTAAAACTAGTATTGCAAGAAAAGTTGCAGAGTCATTAGGAGTAAATTGTAATCGAAAATTAGTTCAAAGTGTATTAACTGCTAGGCGATCTTCTAAACTAGATAAATTAAATAAGATTACTTAAAGAAAAAAAATAAATTTTAATTTTTCTTTTTAATAAATTCAAAAAATTTATGCATGTATTTGCAAAGCTCACAATCATTAGTAGCTGCTGGAATTTTATTCGTTTCTAAAAAGTTTTTGATTTCTATAATAGTATCTTCGACCCAATTAAAGTCTCTCATTTCATAGGGAATTAATGCATACTCAAAGTCTAGTTTATTATTGAATGTTTCTTGCTCTAAAGTAGCATTTACATATAAAAAATAACTTGTTTGATGAATATCGAGACCTAACTTTGATAAAATCCAGGCATAAATTTCAGCCTGTCTTTTATAACCAATCAAATAAGGTGCATCAAAGTTTTTTAATCTTTCAAAATTTTCAGTATGTGTTGATTTATAATCAACTATGTGGATTTTTTTACTTTCATTATCTTCCCAAAGATCGTCTACAGATCCAGCTACAACTATATTTGTATCTTTATGGTGATACCTTGCAGCTTTAAAAGGTTCTCTCCATACATCTAATTCTGGATGACTATACGGAATAGCATCAATATTACATTCTTCTAAATACTTTGTTTTTTCTTTCTTTTTTCGAGCAATATCGTGTTCAACTTTTAATAAATAATCAATACGAGAATTTAAATTGTAAGGGAAGGGTTTTGGGCCTTTGATCCCTAGCCGCATATCTAGATAGGCACATCTTTTACATTTTAAGTATAGATCTATCTTAGAACGAGACATGATAAATGGTTTGTCTGATTCGGGATTATATTTAGACGACCAAGAAAAATTTTTATCTGCAACAAACATATAAATTACTTATATCAAAAATAAAGAAACAATCGACATGAATAAAAATTAAACAATTTGAAATAAAACAATTATCTTAATTGACAAACTAATTTTAAAAATTTATTAACTAATTATGATTCATACATTTCAAGATTCAGATTGGGAAGATAAAATATCTAAAGAAGAAATAGTTTGCGTACAATTCTCAGCGTCGTGGTGCGCACCTTGTAGACAATTATCTCCTGTGCTTGAACAACTTAGTGAAAATTATTCATCGTGTAAATTTTATTATGGCGATGTAGAAGAGGGCGCCATAAACACCGGTAGTGCTATGGGAATCAGAGGTGTGCCTTCTACTATTATATTTCGTAAAGGCGTGGAGGTCGATAGACTTGTTGGTTTTCCTGGGCCCGCTAAGGTAAAAGAGTTTTTGGACAATTCAATTTCCAGTAACTAGTTTGTAACTGTATTTAATAGAAAAGATTTTATTTAAGTAAAAATTAAAATATTTACAATCAATTAAATAAAATAGAAACAAAAAGTGAATAAAAATTTTTACTCGCCAACAATGCTTACAAGATTTGTTAATTGTAAGCATATAATTACAAACGAATTTAATGAAAAAACATTAAATTTGAAGCGAACCGAGAAAACAATTTCTGACAAATTAAGATTAGAAAAAGGTTTAATTCATGAATTAAACTATTTTAAAGAACTAAGTAAAAAATATAAAAAAATAAAAAATATTAAGGATTTAAAGAGCTTATCTAAAAAAGAAAAAATCAAAGAAACTATTAAAGCTTTAAAACAAGGATATGAATTAGTTTATGGGGGATGGTTAGAGTCCGATAATGGTAAGTGGAGTGGAGAGTTAGATTTTTTAGAAATTAATAAAGATTTAAAATCTAATTTAGGCAATTGGAGTTATGAAGTTACTGATACTAAAAATTCTGCAAGTGTAAAAGGGGACCACGTTTATCAAGTAGGTCTATATTGCTTTTTATTGAAAGAGACCCAAGGAATATTACCAAATAATTTTTATATTTTATTAAAAGACAAAAGTAAGCAAGCAATTAAACTTAGAGAAGTTTATGATACTTTTTTATTACATAAAAATTCTTATGAAAACTTTATTTCAAATGAATTAAATAAAACTCAATCAGAAAAATGTGGATTTTGTACTTTTTGTGATTGGCAAGAAGTCTGTGAAGGAGAGTGGATTAAGAATAGACATTTGAATCAAGTTTTAGGCAATAATAAAAAAAATACCAAAAAACTTAATAAAGTAGGGATAAATAATTATGATGAGTTAGCTAAATTAGATCCAAAAAAAAAAATAGAAGGACTAAGAGAAGAGGCAAAGATCAAAATAATAAAACAAGCAAAATTACAAATAGAGGCTGAAAAAAAGGGGTATCCAATATTTAATATTAATGAAGAAAATCTATATTTAAAAAAAGGTTTTAATTTATTACCTCAACCCTCAGAATGTGACCTGTTCTTTGATATAGAGTCGGTCCAAGACCATGTATTTTCCGGAAAGCTAGAATACCTCTTTGGACTGTTTTATGAGGAGGATGGAAAGAAAATATTCAAACCTTTCTGGGGTCATAACAGGCATGAGGAAAAACAAAGTGTTATAGATTTTTTTTTATTTACCAATAATCATTTTAAAAAATATCCTAATGCTAAAATTTATCATTACGCGTCATATGAGATTACAGCTCTTGAGCGTTTGACCTCTTTGCATAAAGTACATGGAGTTGATTATGATCATTATCTAAATCTTGAGCGGTTTGTTGATCTATTTAGAGTAGTCAAACAAGCAATATATGTATCTCAAAAAAGTTATTCAATTAAAGAAATCGAAAAATATTATTCATTTGAAAGAAGCGGGGATGTAAGAAAAGGTGATGTTTCCGAGGAGTATTATATTCAATGGATGGAGACAAAAGATAAAAAACTTTTAAACGAAATTGAAGAATATAATAAGCAAGACTGTATAAGTACTTTTAAGTTAAGAAACTGGTTATTAAAAATAAAACCAGAAGATACCAAATGGCATGTTCCTGAAAAGGAACATATTGAACTTAGACCTTTTGAGGAATTATTGTTGACGTACCAAAAAAAATTTAATGAATCAAAGTTGAAAGATCAACCAATAGTTAAATTACTTTCAGACATAACAGGATATTACTCTCGAGAAATGAAACCTTCTTGGAGAGAATTTTTTGACAGAAAACATTTGTCCCACGAAGAGTTAATTGATGAAAATGAGTGTATAGGAAATATGAAATTAGTTTCACAATTTCAAGATAAGAGAAGTTTTGAGTATAAGTTTTTGTTCCCACCGCAAGAATATAAATTAAAGAAAGGAGATGGAGTCATTATTGCTAATAATAACGATCCAGATAGAGATGATAGTGCTGGTACAATTAAAGACTTAGATCAAGTTAATAGATCTATAGTATTGAGAAAAGGCATTTCAAAAGAAAAAAAACAACTTCCAAAAACTTTATCAATCGGTAAGAAGTTAATGCAACACTCGCTCTTTGATAAATTAAATAAAAATATATACGACTTTTGTGAAAATATTTTAGAAAATAAAAAAGGTTATGATGCTTTAAAAAGTTTTCTTAATAGAGATATACCAAATATAAAAGGTCTAAAATCAGGTGATAAAATTATTAAATCTGAAAATTTTGTTAAAGAAATTCCTGATATAATTTCAAGATTAAATTCAAGCTACGTATTTTTACAGGGGCCTCCAGGAACTGGAAAAACATTTCATAGTGCTAATGCTATAGTTGAATTATTAAAAAAAAATAAAAAAATTGCTGTAACTGCAAACTCTCACAAAGTAATTCACAACCTATTAGAAAGAGTAGAAAATATAGCAACTAAGCAAAAGTTTCTTTTTAAAGGCCTTAAAAAAGGCAATCCAAATGATGGGGATAGCTTTTATGATGGAAAACTAATTAAAACAGAGAGCAACGAAAAGAAATATATTGACGGATTAAAAGATAACAAAATTCTACTTTATTCAGGGACAAAATATCATTTATCTTCATGGTATTATCGAAGCAAAATTGATTATCTCTTTATAGACGAGGCAAGCCAGTTTTCTTTAGCAGATTTAATTGCACTAGGTGGGATTACAAAGAATATTGTATTAGTTGGTGATCAACTTCAACTTGGGCAGCCGACGCAGGGGAGCCATCCAAATTTGTCTGGATATTCAGTTTTAGATTATTTACTTGAAGGAAAAGATACAGTGCCTGCTAATATGGGCATATTTTTAACAAGAACATATAGAATGCATCCTAACATTAATGTTTTTATATCTGAAAATTTTTATGAGAATAAACTTTTAACTGATATTTCGGCGGAAAGTAGAAAAGTAAATTATCCTAAAAATTTTTTTATAAATAATGATGGTATTCATACTATTTTAATGGATCACACTGATTGTAGTCAAACAAGTGAGGCAGAATTTAAAAAAATAGATGAAATTATTAAAAAATTATTAGGTCAAAAATTTATAGATTCAGATAAAACAGAAAGACCTTTAACGATATCAGATTTTTTAATTATTTCTCCTTATAATGCTCAAGTAAATTTTTTATTAGAAAGACTTCCAAACGGCGCGCGATGCGGTACAATAGACAGGTTTCAAGGTCAAGAGGCACCAATTACGATAATAAGTATGACAAGCAGTGATATGGAAAATTTACCAAGAGATAAATCTTTCTTCTTTAATCGTAACAGATTGAACGTAGCGGTGTCTAGAGGACAATGTTCTAGTATTGTGTTGCTTAATCCTCAATTATTAGAAGCGCCACCAAAAACATTAGAGGAATTTAAGATGATAAATAATTTTAATAAATTATTAAAATACAAAACTAAAACAAACTAGAATTTAATAAATTTTAAACTTTAATTTTCTTTTAGAACTGACCCACACCAGTATAAACTTCCCATTACAACAATTATTTTTTTCTCTTTTGATGAAATTGTTTTAAGAGCTTCCTTTATTCCGATAGCAGCTTCAACTTTATAATCCTGTTTAATGGCGATAGACTTTAATTCATCAGCTGTGCAAGAATTTGGTTCACCTGGAATTTTAACAGTAACAATTTTTTTAAAGATCCCTTTAAATTCTTTCAAAAATTCTTTTGGAAACTTATTTTTTTGCATTGCCCATACACAATAAAGAGGTAACTTAGTTTCTTTAAGATAATCATATAAATTTTTAGCACTAGTTTTTGAATGTGCGCCATCTAACAATAATTGCTCATTTTTTTGGAGATGATTTCTTAATTTACCTTTTTCAATATACTGAATTCTTCCCTCATAATTTATTTTTGGAATAGTTTTTTGAATGATTGATGGTTTAACTTTAAAATCTAATGCTATTTTTATTGATAGTCCCAAGTTATCTATAAGGCCTTTACTATGAATATATTTTGACTTGATAGAAATAATATTTTTTTTATCTTTATAAAAGTATTGTCCTTTATTTTTAATAATTCTCCAATTTGAGGGATAAATTACCTTGCTAGGATTATTTTTTAATATTCTCTTAATTTCATTTAGAACCTTTGGTGTTTGTTTTCCTATATAAATATTGGTTTTTTTTGATAAATAACCCACTTTAATTTTGATGACTTCTTTTAAGGTTTTAACCCCAAAAAGGTCTTGATGCTGAAGGTTGATATTAGTGATTATTTGAGCCTTGGGCTCATCCCATAAATTTGTACTATCTTTTTCAAATCCCGCTCCTGCTTCACATATATTATAATCAATATTTTTTTGATCATTTGCTGCTAACAAATAAATCATAGTTAATGCCTCAAATAGTGTAAGTTTTAAACCAGTATTATAAATAACCCTTTCATACTTTTTAATTTGGTCGAGAGATATAAATTTTTTTTTAAGTCTATATCTATGGATTAAATTTACTAAATGAGGTGAGCTGAAAAATGTAGTATTTTTCTTACTAGCTTCAAAGAAACTTATTAAATTAATACTTGTAGTATACTTTCCATCAGAACCAATAACATTAATTGGATTATTAAGTTTTAGATGAGGAAACCTAAGTTTATTTAGAACTTTTAATATTCTCTTTCTATCTAGATTTATTCTACGGCTATATTTTTCTTGAAGGTTTTGATAATAAATTTCTGTACCAACCATTTTAGATTAGTTTGAGGTGGTTAAGATGCTTGTTGTGTTTGTATAGTCAGTTTAGATGACTCATTATCTTCATTTTCTATAATTGTACTTGTATTTTTTTTTAACAATATAGATAATAAAGTTTCTAGAGTTTTTGCTATATCTTTTCTTTCTACAACGAGATCTACTTGCCCTTTATCTCTCAAATACTCAGAAGTTTGAAATCCAATCGGTAAAGCTTCCTTGACAGTTCCCTCTATAACTCTTTTACCGGCAAACGCGACGGTCGCACCAGGCTCTGCTAAATGTAGATCACCCAACATAGCGTATGATGCAGTGATACCCCCGGCGGTTGGATCAGTTAATATTACTATGTATGGTATTTTATTTTTCTTTAATTCATTTATTGCAAGCGTCGTACGAGGCATTTGACTCAATGATATCATTCCTTCTTGCATACGCATTCCTCCACCCGCCGTAAACACCACAAGTGGATTATTATTTTCTATAGCATGTTGTGTAGCAGCTAAGAAGGCCTCACCTTCTGCACTGGCCACCGAAGCGCCTAGAAAACCAAATTCTGATGCAATTGCTGTTATATTAATTTTGTTAAGAGCACCTGTTGCAACAACCATACTACAATCTAATCCAGTATTTTTTCTTGCACTTTTTAGTCTATCTTTATAGGATTTTGTATCCGAAAAACCTAAAACATCGTCTTTAGGTATAGGCGTCTTAATAATTTCATAATTGTTTGAAAATAATATTGAAAACCTATCTTTAGGTGAAATTCTGTGATGTTTTTGACACGACGGACATACGAACAAATTTGCTTTTAAATCTTTCTTAAGCATGGGTCCGGACATACAACTACAACTAGTCCATGGACTTTCAGCTAAATCTCTTGCTGTGACTCTTTCACGAACAGCAGTTTTAATTTTTTCACCTGCTTTAATAATTTTTGTTATCCAATTCATATTTTATTTTAATACCTCTGAAAAACTTTTAACTTGTTTCCCAAAACTTTGTGTTAAATCTGGGGCACTTAAATTATCTTGAATATATTTGACAAAAGTTGATCCAACAATAACTCCATTACAACCACTATTGGCTACTTTTTTAGCATCTTCTGGGCTTTTAATCCCAAATCCAGAACAAACAGGAATATTTGTTAGTTTTTTGATTCTTTTAACAAAATTCGCAACATCAGTTTCATTAGCAGATTTTACTCCAGTAACACCACTGACGTTTACTTGATAAATAAAACCAGAGGATATTTTAATAATATCTTCAAGCCTTTTTTGATCTGTAGTAGGTGCTGCTAATTTAATTAATGATAATCCATTATCATTTAAAGCATCCCTTAATTCATTTTCTTCTTTTAATTCATGAGGTGCATCAACTACCAGTACAGCATCTGCGCCAGCTTTTTTAATATCATCTACAAATTGTTTTATTGGGTATTTATATAGATTAGCAATGTATCCCATTAAAAGAATTCCCACATCTTCGTTGTAAGACCTTATTTTATTAACAAGTTTAATAGTATCATTTAAAGAATATCCACTTTTTAAAACATGATCATGAGCAGCCTTAATTACGGGTCCTTCTGCACTAGCTTCAGAAGTGCAATAACCAACTTCTAAAATGGAGACTCCATTGTCAATTGCTTCCTTGATTAATTCAAAACTTTGATCTGGAGTAGGATAGCATCCAACAAAATAAGAGATTAATTTTGTTTTTGGTTCCGCTTTTGAAAATATTTTTTTTAGTCTATCACTCAAAGTCTTTACCTATATGTTCCTGTATTGTATTTAGGTCCTTCTCACCGGTCCCACATAGGTTCAAGCATATAAGATAATCTTTAGGTTTATTCTTAGCTTGTTTAATTAATTCTGCAGCTCCTGCCATAGGTTCCAATGCACTACAAATACCTTCTGTTGAAGCAATAAGTTTATAAGCTTCTAAAATCTCTTTGTCCGTAGCACTAGTGTAAGTTACAGCACCTTGGTCTTTCAAGAAGGAATGTTGAGGTCCTACACTAAAATATTGAATCCCTGCACCAAGCGATGAACCACCTAGTGATTTTGATCCATCTTCGCTTTGAAGCATATAAGTTTTCATACCCTGCATTATTCCTGGAGTACCATTAGACAATGCTGCTGTTTCTGCAGCCTCAACCCCAATTTTAACAATCTCAGGTTCATCTAAAAATTCATGGATCATCCCAATTAAATTACTCCCACCACCACAACATGCTATTAACATATTAGGCAATCTTCCTTCTTGTGCCATTGATTGTTCTCTTATTTCTCTTCCGATTACACTTTGAGCAAATTGAACGATTCTTGGATAAGGTGCACTGCTTACAGCACTGCCACATATATAAGCATAGTCAGGATTGCTTGAAAAAGTTTTAATGGCTTCTGTAATAGCTTCCTTCAAAGTTCCTGGAACACTTTTTAATTTAGCTCCATAGTGTTTAGCTTTAATTATATTTTGGTTTACTCTGGCTATATCAATATCACCCATTACGCCTGTAAGAGGCATACCAAACTTTGCTGCGACTGCAGCTGTTGCCGAAAAATGTTGTCCTGCTCCAGATTCACATATCAGTGCTTTTTTTTTCATTCTTTTAGCAAGCAATACTTGGAATAATGAATTTGTCACCTTGTGAGATAGGGTGTGATTTAGATGTTCTCTTTTGAATAAAATTTTTGCACCACCTAATTTTTTAGTTAGATTTTCTGCATAGTAAAGAGGTGAGGGTCGGCCAATATAATGTTTACAATGGTAATCAAACTCATCTAAAAAACTTTTGTCTTTAATTGCATCTTCAAAACCTTGATTTAACTCATGAAGTACTGGCATAAGAGTTTCTCCAACAGCCATTCCCCCCATAGCAGCATCTCCCTCGCCATAGTAACCTAGTTCATCAGGGCCTGTTTTTAATGAATTTTTTGTCATATTTATTTCAAGAATTAATATTATGGACTGTATTTAGAAACTTATCAATTTTATTAATATCTTTTACTCCTTTTGAGTTTTCCAAACTTCCACTTACGTCCAATATATAGTGTTTATTTTTAAAATTTGTAACATCTTCTATTTTTATATTTCCTGCAATCATTTTTTCTATGGGATCTTCTACCTCATCAAGTAAATTATGATCAAAACCTATTGATTTCTCATAACCCTTGCTATCAAATAAAATTATCTCAGATATATTTTTATAATCTTTATATTTTTTTACATCTTCTTTATTTTCAATAGTAAGAGCAGTAATAATTTTTTTATTATATTTTTCTTTTATTTTAACTACTTCTTCTAAAGAACAATCATACATTTGATAGTAATCAAAAGGTAAATCCTTTATTTTTTCAAGAGTAGACTCATCATTTTTCACAACAACAGCTACGTATTTACTTTTTTTTTTATCTATATTTAAAAGTTCTTTTAATTTATCAAGTTCAACATAACGTGAGCTTGCTTTCCAATTTACAATAAAACCTACAAATTGAGGTGGGTAAGGGTGATCAACAATATAAGTTAAAGTTTTAGGATCTGATATCCCGCAGATTTTACAACCTTTGATCATTTGTTTAAATGATCAATTAATTTTTTAATATTATTTTTAATATTCCCTTGTTTAGTGATAGGTCTTCCAATTACCAACCAATCACTTCCATTCTTAAATGCTTCTTTAGGGGTCAGAACTCTTTTTTGATCTCCTTTATCTGAGTTAAACCTAATCCCAGGGGTAATAATTTCTTTTTTAAAAACTTTTCTTACATTTTTTACTTCTTGTGCACTACAAACTATGGCATCTAATTTTGCTTTTTGTGCAAGTTTTGCCTGATGGACTACTAATTTTTTTACATCTTTACTGTAACCTATTTCTTTTAAAGCCTTGTTATCTAAAGAAGTTAGAATTGAAACACCAACTATTTTAGTTTTTCCAGAAACTTTTTTAACTGCTTTTAAAGCTTCTAAACCTGAGCTTATGTGCATTGTGCAATAATTAAAATTAAGATCTTTAATTGCTTTTACAGCCGAAACACAAGTATTAGGAATATCTGAGTACTTAAAATCACCGAATGTGATTTGATTTTTTAATTTAGATACAAACTTTCTCCCATTTTTAGAGTTTAAAAATTCTAGTCCAAATTTGTAACCAATTTTCAATTTCGATGTTTGAGTATTTTTTATTATTTTTTTTGCTTTTGAAACGATAGTTGTATCTACTGCTATAAATATCTTACTCTTCATTGTTTATCTTTTTAAATAAATCTTTGCTTTGTTTCCATCTTATTACTTTTTTTTCAGCTACAGCAACTTTTTCACCTGTTTTAGGGTTTCTTCTGATAGAAGATTTTTGAGTTTTTACAGAGAGCCGCCCAAATCCTCTTAATTCAACAGAGTCACCACGTCTGAGAGCCCTTTTAATTTCGTTTAAAATAATATCAGTAAATTTTTCGAGATCTTTTTTTAAAAAATTAGGCCAGTTTTTTGAGAGTTGTTTTAGAAGCTTTGATTTTACAACAGCCAATTAGGTTTACTCTATTCTTTATTATCTTCTTCTTTAGATTTATTTAATATTTTATCAGCAAGTCCTGAAAATGGCAATGAACGGCCAGAGCCAGACTCTGCCCCATATTTTTCCAAAGCTTCGGCTTTTTCTAGTGATTCAAGAAGTTTAATTGAAAGAACTATTTTTCGTTTCTTTAAATCTTTTTCAGCAATAGCAACGTCAAGCGTTTCACCACCTGTCCATCTTTCTGGACGAGCATCAGCAGGATTTGAACTTATAGCAGACTTTTTAATAATAAAATCCAATTCACATCCAATTGGCTGAACTTTTAAACCTAATTTTCTTTCTGCTGAAATAACTTTACAAGTAATTATATCATTAATGTTTTTATCTTCAAAAAATAAGATTGGATCAGATCCATGAGCCTCTCTTACTCCTCCTCTAATTTTTTGTTCTTCAAGATTACATTCTAAAAGTTTTACTTTAAGACTATCTCCTACTTTATATTTAGTTAACTCTTCTTCACTGTTACCAGTCCATACCAAATTGTTTGCATGTACGAAAATGTCTAAGTCATTAATATCCTCAACTTTAACAAATAATGAGTATTCATTCTTAGAAACTATTTTAGTATCAAGTATGTCTCCCACTTTGTATTTTTTTTTAAATGTTTCAAAGGGGTTAGGAATTGTGTCTTTATAACTTAGTGAAATTCTTCTTTGATCTTTTTGAATTTCCTTTATCGCCAAATCTATTTCTTGGCCTACTGAAAACAATTTTTTTGATGGAATATTTTTTTTCGTATGAGAAAATTCTGATTGGTGACACAGGCATACTAAATTCTCTTCAAGAGTTGCAAAAAAACCAAACTCTGTACATTTTATAATTTTGCATTTATAAATTTTTCCTTCTTCGTATTTATCAATTCCGTCAAATGGGTCTGGCAACAAACCTCGAATTGATGTTGATAGCTGAAGTTTCTCTAAATCTACACCAATAATTTTCAACTGTTTCTTCTCTCCCTCTGATACCACTTCATCGGGATGGCTTACACGAGAGTAGCTTAATTCGCTAGTGTGGCACAAGACGTCTAGTCCATTATCTAATCGAAAAAAAGCACCAAATGAAGTTAACTGTTTACATGTACCGGTAACTACATCGCCTTCTTTAAAGCTTTCTATCAGTTTTTTCTTATCAGCTGTTTTGAAAGAACTGATTATATGTTTTCTTGAAACAACTACGTTACCTCTTTGCATGTCTAGCTTTACGATGGCAAATTTTTGAGGTTGACCAATTAAATGATCAAAATTTTTCATTGGAGCTTCATCTACCATACTTCCTGGTAGGAAAGCCACGAGCCCCAAATCAATTAAAGAAACTTCTGCGCCGCCCTTACAACGTCTGAGTATCTTGCCGTTGACAGGTTCTTCTTGCTTATGTAATTCTACAATTTTTTTCCACCCAGCAAGTTTAACTGCTTTTTCGTACGAAACAATTATCTCACCGGTCTTAGGGTGTTCTAGACGTTCCAAGAGAACCTCGATTTTGCTATTTTCTTTTATTTTATCTAGTAATCCGTGCGCAGATAATTCTCTTGTGTCTAATACCGGTTCTTGTTTGAGTCCGTCAGCTGAAAGATAACAATAATTGTCAGTAATTTTTTTTACTGTGCACTCAATTACTTTTCCTTCTTCTACGTTTTTATTTTTAGAAAATTCTGAATTTAATAATTTTTTGAATTCTTGGGTATCAGGATTTGAAGTATCTTTATATATTTGCATTAGTTATTTTTTTAAAACACGATCTTTTAGTGAAAATTAACATTATAATCAATACTGAATTTTAAATAATTTGAAGAAAAGCACTTATTTATTTGGATTTATAGCCAAAATCTCATCCAGATCTGATTTTTTCAATTTTTTCTAAAAAAGAGGGAAATGAGGTGTTAATTGAGTCCTTATCATGAATTTTCCATTCACCACCAAATGTTAAAGCTGCAATTGTACTTGTCATGAAAACTCGATGATCTTTTAAAAAGTTATTAATGACTACCTTTTTATTTACCTCTAAATCTGGATTACCATAGATTTTTATACTATCCTTTTTAAGTATATTTTTAATTCCCATTTTATTTAATATTTTTGAGCCCCAATTTAGCCTTGGACTTTCTTTTTGATTTAGCTCAGATAAATTTTTAAAATATGAGACGCCATTTGCTTTTGCAGCAATTAAAAATATTAATAAAAATTCGTCTATTGCAGCGCTGTTTAGATTAATTGGGCAATCAATAGGTTTAATTGATTTTTGGCTTTTTACAATTAGATCAGCTATTTTTTCACCTTTATAGTTTTTTAAGTTTTTTAATTTAATTTTTATATTCATTAATTTTAAAATTTTAAGAATTCCCACTCTTGTTTCATTTATATTCACGTTTTTGATTACTAATTTTGAATTTTTAGAAAGTACTGTCAGAATAATGAAAAATGCACTTGAGCTAATGTCAGATGGTATTTTATAGTTAAATGGGCTAATCTTCTTTTTTCCAACAATTGAAATTAGGTCAAAGTTTTTATTTTTTTTTACTTTTATAGGTAATTTAAGATATTTAAAAAGTAGCTCTGTGTGATTACGAGATTTTTTTGCTTTAATAAAGGTTTCGCCTATAGTGTTTAGTGCAGCAAACATAACGCTACTTTTGCATTGTGCAGACCCTTTTTTTTCAAAATATTTAATTCGATTAGTTTTGTCGGTTCCAATAACAATTAAAGGTAATTTGCCTTTATTGGTTTGAAATTTCGCACCAAATTTTTCCAATGGTTTAGTTACTCTGTAAAAATCTCTTTTTGATAAACTCTTATCTCCTATAATTTTGATTTTTTTTTTTGAATGAATTAAAAGTCCCAAAATTAATCTAGCTAATGTTCCTGAATTTCCAGTATTTAAAACAATATTTTCTTTATATTTAAATCCATTAATACCATTACCAATTATTTCGCATTTATTATTATAAAATTTAATTTTTACACCTAGTTGTTTTAAACATTTAATTGTATTCATAACATCTTCTGACATTAAGAGATTGGTGGCACTTGACTTACCTTCAGCTTGAGAAGCTAAAAGTGCCCATCTAATTGACAAACTTTTATCACCTTCTATGTTTAAAATTTTATTAAATGGATTAATTTTTTTTTTGATCTCTAAAAAGTTACTCATATTTGAAGGATTAATTTATTTTGAAAGATTCACCAAAATAAGCATTTTTAGCGTTTGTATTGTTAATTAAATTTGAAGGGGTATCTTGGGCAATTACTCTACCATTGCTAATTATTGCAGCTGTATCCACACACTCTAGTAAATCTCTAGCTTGGTGATCACATAAAATTACTGAAATTCTGCTAGTACTTTGTAAATTTACAATTATTTGTTGTAAAGTTTTAATGGTCATTATATCTAGCGCCGCAAATGGCTCATCTAGAAGTAAGATTTTTGGCTCGGAAACTAGAGCTAAAGCTATAACAAGTTTTTTCTTTTGACCGCCCGAAAGATAATTTGCCTTTATGTTTACAACAGGGTCAAGTTCAAATTTTGATATTAAAGAATTTATTTTTTCAATTCTAAAATTAGGATTATTTATGGTAATTTCTGAAATGGCCTTTAAATTTTCTAAAACAGTTAAATCATGGAAATAGCCTCCATGTTGAGGCACAAAACCAATTTTAAATTTTAAAGTTCTTTGATAGATTGGATATTTATTGACAGTCTTTGAATCTATAATAATCGAACCATAATCAGGGGAAAGTAATCCAGTAATCAAATTAAAAATTGTAGATTTACCTACGCCATTTGGGCCTAATAAACCTAAAATCTGACCATTATTTAATTTTAAGTTTAAGTTATCAAGAATGATTTTTTTTCCAAATTTAAGAGAAATTTTTTCCAATTTTAAAATTGTATTTTCTTTTTTAAAATATTTTATTCTAAATTTTTTTATATTTGACATATAGGTTATTAATAAGATTCAATTTTTATTTTATCTGTTGAATTGTCCATAAATACATCAATATTTTTTGAAAGTATATTAATAAGAATATTATCCGCAATTATTGTTCCATGGACTCCCTTATAAATAATGTTTTCACGAATTAATATTTCACTTTTTTCAAAATTATAATTTAGTTTATCTGATGTAATTAAATTATTTAAATATTCAATTTTAACATTTTTATTAAAATTTGTATTATAATTTGAGTTATTAAAAAAAGCTTCATCTGCTTCAATCTTTATTATTTTGTTATCATCGTCAATGAATCTTGCCACCACATTATTCATAAATATTATCTCTGAGTTATTTTTATAACTTAGTTCACTTGAATTAGCTATAATCTCATACTCTTTATCATCTGGAAGTTTAACTTTGTAACTTAGATTTTGAATAGAGCTATTTGCCTTTTGAGTTTTTTCTGGAATTTTACTTTTTATTTCTTTATTAATTTTCTCTTTTTTATCAATATTATCAGTAACTGATTTTTCAGCTTTATCCAAATTTTCAAATTTTTCATTTAAAATTGCTAATTCATTTTCATTTTTATTTATAGCAAAATAATTCTTATAAAAAAAAAAACCTAGAATTATTATAGTAGAAAAAAGAAACAACTGAATAAGTGTTTTCATTTAGTTTAAGTTCTTCAGTAAATCGTGAATATGTATTACACCAACTGTTTTCTTTTTATTTTCTTTTGAATAAACACAAACATTAGTAATTTTTTTTTTATTCATTAGAGATAAAATGTCTGAAATAAGCATATTTTTTTCAACTGCAAAAGGTTTTTTAGTCATAAATTTTTTTATTTTAAAATTATCTATTTCTCTTTTCTTCTGCATTAATCTTTTTAAATCCCCATCGGTAAATACGCCTTTATTTATTCCTTGTTGATTTATTATCACTAAAAAACCAAGACGTTTAATATTAATAACTTTTAATGCTTTTTTCATTTTTTCATTTTCATTAATAAACGGAATTTTATTTTTTACTAACATTATGTCTTCAGCTGTTTTTAACTTACTTCCTAGATTTCCAGAGGGATGAAATTTCTTAAAATCAAGTTTTGTAAATTTTTTTTTGTACATTAAAGATATTGCTAGGGCATCACCAATTGATAATTGAATAGTTGTGCTCGATGTTGGTACAATTCCATGTCCAGCCTCTAAAACATTTGGAATTAAAATTTTTATATTCGATGATCTATACAAAATCGAATTTTTATTAGACATTATACCGATTAATTTAATTTTGTTATATTTGGAATATTTAATTATATTTTTCAATTCTGAAGTATTTCCTGAATTACTAATTAAAATTAAGATATCATTTTTAGTTATACGTCCCAAGTCACCATGCGAACAATCATTGGCAGATATTGAGAAAGAAGGTGTGCCTACTGATGATAATGTGGCAGAAATTTTTGATGCTATAATTCCACTTTTTCCAACTCCACAAACAATTACTTTTGATTTACATTTTGATATTAACCTCACAGCCTGATTGAACGATATGTTCATTGAATTTTTTAGTTTCTTTAAGGCTTTGATTTGTAAATCAATTACATTTTGACCAATTCTGTAATTTTCGTTTTCCATATATTAATGAGACCAAATATCATCTTTAAACAAGGCAAGATCAAGTTCTACCCTTGTTTTTAAAAATTTAAGACAATCTTCATAAAGTTTTAACCTTTTTTCTCTTACAAGTATCTTATTAAGTTCGTCATGTATTTTGTGCAAATGTATTACATCATTAGCACAATACTTTAGTTGAGAAGGAGTTAAATTTCCTCCGAAATCTGAATTTTGAAATTGTTTACTAACATCTAAATTAACAAATTCCTTAATTAAAGTTTTCAATGAATGATTATCAGAATAAGATCTAGCAAGTTTTGATGCAATTTTTGTATCAAGAATGTTATTTATTTCAGTTTTTAAATAATACTTAATGTGAGCCATGTCTGCTCTCGCAAAATGAAAAATTTTAGTTACTTTATCATCATTTAAAATATTGACTAAATTTGGTGCATTATAATTATCCCTATCAAACTGAACAATGTGTGCATCTGAATTTCCAGAGGAAATTTGTATTAAGCAAAGAGGATCTCTTCGAACATTGAGACCCATAAATTCACCATCAACAGCGATTCTGTTTCCCAAATTTAGTTTTTCTGGTATATCCCCTTTATGAAGCTGAATATTATTACTCATTTTAAACATATATATATGAAAGTAAAAAATTGTCTATGAAAGCTAAAAATGTTTTAATTTTTGGGTGCTCAGGACAAATAGGTCGTTCAATTGTAAGAAAATTGACTAAGGATAACTATACTGTTACCGCCGTAACAAGAAATATTCACCAGAAAGGGATTGTTCTGAAAACTTTGGGCAACGCAGGTTTTATTAATATCGTTGAGGCTAACATATTTGATGAAAAAAAAATTAGGGAACTTTTTAAAGACGCAGATATTTGCATAAACTTAGTGGGAATTTTATATGAGCAAAAAAAAGGTAATACGTTCAAAAATATTCATTCTGTTTTTCCATCTATTTTAGCTAAACTTTCAAAAAAATATAATCTTAAACATTTTATTCACTTGTCAGCACTAGGAATTAATGATGCAGTAGACTCTGATTATGCAAAAAGTAAGCTCGAGGGAGAAAATGAAATCTTAAAAAACTTTCCTTTAGCTACAATTTTAAGACCTTCGGTTGTTTATTCTGTAGAAGATAATTTTAGTACCTCTTTTATGACACTGTTAAGCAGGCTTCCTTTTTTCCCTTTATATTATGGAGGAAAAACTAAATTTGCTCCGATACATTGCTCAGATTTAACTGATACGATGTTTTATGTTATTTCGAACAATATCTATTCAAAAATTATAGAGTGCGTGGGACCTGAGATAATTACTTTTAAAGAGATATTGCAAAGATTATTAAATCTCATGGATAAAAAAAGAATTTTGCTTCCTTTCCCTTTGCCTTTAGCAGAATTATCTGCAAGATTTTTTGAGATATTTCCTAAACCTTTAATCTCACGGGATCAAATAAGGCTTTTAAAATATGAAAATATTGCATCAGGCAAATATAAAACTAATTCAGACATTGGGATACCAAGCAAAAGATATTTTAATGATGAGGTTAAAAAATATTGTCATATGTGGAGAGAAGGTGGACAGTTTTCTACAGAGAAATATAATACTAATAACGATTTAAAAAAAAAGTTTGGTCAAAATTAAGCAGATTTAATTTTTTTTCCAATAAATTCGGGAACCTCTTCTTTATCAATTTGATCATCTTTCTTATTTTTACTGTCCCGGGATTGATAACTGTATAGAAGATGAAGTTTACAATAACTAAAGTCTTTTAAAGAGGTTCTGCCACAAAAATAAAAATTTTTTTCATTAGGATGACCTATTGGATATTTACAATCATTATCGGTTAATTCCTCCAACTGTTTTGGGCTCTCTGGCTCAAAATCTTTTTCAATTATTAAGGATTTAAATCTACTTCTACGACCTCTTTTTATCTTTATATTGTTTTCCTCTAAGTTATTTTCTATATTCTGATTTGAAGTAGCTTTTCTTGTTTTTATTTTTGCTGACAATCCCAATCTCGAGGCCTTGCCTATAATAGAATTTCTAGTAAATCCACCACCCATCTTTTCACTGATTTCTCTTGCTGTACATGTGCCCCAATGTTTTTGAAGAAATTCGATATTTTCTTTGGTCCAATTGCTCATAAATAGTTTTTTTTTATGTATCTATATATTGTGTTAATTATTTATAAAGCAACAATATACTGATATAAATCTAAATTAAACAATCAAAAAATGACAGTTATCAACATTAATAAGCAAATTAAGTGTATTTATATTTTCAATCCCAACTTGTATTAATAATTAAACTTTATAAAACAATCTAAATTTATGGGTTACTTAGCAAAAAATTATAACAGAAAAAAAATTGCCTTTAAGTATGGAAAAGGAAGTTATCTATTTTCAACAAATGGAAAAAAATATTTAGATTTTGTTCAAGGAATAGCTGTTAACTCTTTAGGTCATGCTCATCCAAAATTAGTTAAAACTATAAGAGATCAATCGAAAAAACTTTGGCATGTTTCTAACGCTTTCCAAATTCCGGAAGGAGAAAAATTAGCCAAAAAGTTGTGCCAAAAAACATTTGCTGATTACGTTATGTTTCAAAATTCAGGAGCAGAAGCTACTGAAGCAGCAATAAAGGTTGCTAGAAGGTATTTTTATACTATTGGAGAACCAAATAAAACTCGAATTTTATGTATTAAAAATTCTTTTCACGGAAGAACTTTAGCAACTATTTTTGCAAGTGGTTCAAAGAAAATGACAGAAGGCTT
>CACGBZ010000011.1 GCA_902571425.1 uncultured Pelagibacteraceae bacterium
TAAATAAAATATTAGCGCTTTTATAAATAAAAAATTATATAGTGAGAATTAATTATGAAAAAAAATAAAGTTTATGTTGGTTTATCTGCTGATATTTTACACAAGGGGCATATTAATATATTAAAGACAGCGAGTTTATATGGTGATGTTTATGTGGGACTTTTAACAGATAAGGCTATAGCCAGTTATAAAAACATCCCTTACCTTAACTTTGAAAAAAGAAAAGTAGTTGTTGAAAATATTAAATTCGTAAAAAAAGTAATTCCACAAAATACACTTGATTATGTTGAAAACCTTAATTTAATAAAACCAAATTATGTAGTTCACGGAGACGATTGGAAAAAAGGTGTTCAAAAAAAAACTAGAGAGAGAGTAATTAAAGCCCTTAAAAAATGGTCAGGAAAACTTATAGAACCAAAATATACTAAAAATATTTCATCAACCTTAATTAAAAAAGAGATGTCCAATATCATTACATCTCCTGAAAACCGTGTTTCAAGATTAAAAAGATTAATGAACTCTAAAGATATTGTGCGTATTCTGGAATCACACAATTCATTAACAGGTCTAATTATTGAGAAAATAAATATAATTAAAAATAAAAAAACCTTAGAATTTGACGGAATGTGGTCTTCAAGCTTGACTGACTCAGCAACCAAAGGTCTTCCTGATAATTCATCATTATCCTTTTCAGCTCGTATTTCATCTTTAAATGATTTAATGGATGTTACGACTAAACCAGTAGTTTTTGATGCAGATAATGGTGGTTTGATAGAACATTTACCTTTTTTAGTAAGATCTTTAGAGCGATCTGGTGTGTCTGCAATAATTATGGAAGATAAAATCGGTCTTAAAAAAAATTCCTTATTTAAAAATCAGACAGGTACTAAGCAGGATAAACCAAAATTATTTGCAAATAAAATTAAAAAAATATGTAATACAAGACAGTCACAGGATTTTATGGTTATAGCTAGAATTGAAAGCTTTATAGTTGGTAAAGGACTTAAAGATGCCTTGAACCGAGCTGAAATTTATTCTAAAGCAGGAGCAGATGCTATTTTAATTCATAGTAAAGAAAAAACCCCTGCAGAAATTTTTTCTTTTGCAAGGGAATTTAGAAAAAGTAAAAATTTTATACCTTTAGTTTCAGTTCCATCCACTTATTCTAAAGTCTATGAAAAAGATTTAATTAAAAATGGATTTAAATTAGTAATTTACGCAAATCAATTACTAAGATCAGCTTATCCAGCCATGCAAAATACAGCCAGAACTATACTAAAAAATAGCAGAGCACTTGAAGCGGATAAAAAAATAATTCCAATAAAAGAAATAATTAATCTTATAAAAAATGATTAAAGTTAATACTTTAATTAACTTATTAAAAAAAAATAACACTAATTTTTTTACTGGTGTACCTGATAGTGTTTTAAAAGAATTATCTTCTTATTTAAAAAATCAAAGAAATCATATTATTGCAACTAGCGAAGGCTCCGCAGTTTCGATTGGAATAGGTCATTATCTTTCAACAAAAAAAATTCCATGCATCTACATGCAAAATTCTGGACTTTCTAATGCTTTAAATCCCTTAATATCCATAGCTCATAAGAAAGTATATTCAATTCCTCTAATATTAATTATAGGATGGAGGGGATCACCAAAAGTTAAAGATGAACCACAGCATAATGTAAAAGGTAAAATTACAAGAGAAATTTTAAAGTTATTAAATATTAAATATACTATTTTAAGATCAAATAAAGATTTTAAAAAATTTGATAAACAAATCAAACATGCAAAAAAAAACAATACAATAGTAGCTTGTTTAATTGAACAGGGCACTCTTCATAAAAATAGTAAATCAAGCTCTAAAAAAGACTTTTATAGTTTAGATAAAGAATATTTTCTAAAAACTTTAATTAAAGAAATTCCAACCAGATCAAAAGTAATTTCTAGCACTGGATATAATTCAAGAGAATTAATGTACCTGAGAAAAAAATTTAATTTAAACAAAAGTAAAGATTTCTATATGGTTGGTGGCATGGGTCATACTTCATCGGTTGCTTTGGGCTATTCATTGGCTTCTAAAAAAAATACCTTTTGTATAGATGGAGATGGTGCTCTTTTAATGCATTTAGGCTCGATTATGACAGCTGGTAATTTTGCCAAAAAAAATTTTAAATACATTTTATTAAATAACAATTCTCATGACTCTGTAGGGGGACAAAGTACTAATGCTGATAATATAAATTTTGAAAAACTATCTAAAAGTTTAGGTTTTAAAAAATTTTACTCAATTAAAAATAAATTAAATTCATTAAAAATAACTAAAAATTTTATAAAAATGAGTGGACCTGCTTTTTTAGAGGTTAAAGTAACTAATAGTAAAATCAAAAAACTACCTAGGCCAGACAATTTGATTAAAATAAAAAATCAATTTATGAAAAAATGATCAGTTCAAGTGAAGATACCTTAAAATACATAAACGATAAAAGTTTTAAAAAAATTTTTGTTTTATGTGGCAAAAAATCTTTTGTTAATTCTGGTGCTGAAAATCTACTTAAAAATATTAGCAATAAAGAGATAAAATTATTTTATAAAAAATCTGAAATTCCAATTCTTGAGGAGTTAATTGAAATTATAAAAGATATTAAAAATTTTAAACCTGATTTATTTTTAGCTATTGGTGGAGGTGCAGTAATTGATTATGCTAAAATAGCTAATGTAGTTGATATCAGACCAGATCTTGCTGAGTTAATTGTCAATTACACTTATCCGTTTAAAAAAAAATATACTAAATTAGCAGTTATACCTACTACAGCAGGCTCTGGTGCGGAAGTTACTTCTAATGCAGTTATTTATGTTGATGGAATTAAACACTCTTTTGAAAGTGAATTATTAATACCAGATCATTTTTTCCTTATTCCTGAATTTTTAATATCTGCCCCAAATAAAATAAAAGCATCATCAGGCTTTGATGCTATAGCACAAGCTTTAGAATCTTTAGTTTCAAGAAAATCTAACGATAAAAGTGTTGAATATGCTTCAAAGTCTTTAAGAGTTTCCGTTAACAGTTTTATATCTTTTATAAACGAACCAAACATGAAAAATGCAACAGAGATGAGTATTGCTTCAAATCTAGCAGGTAAAGCAATTAGTATATCTAAAACTACTGCCCCACATGCTGCATCTTATCCGTTTACATCTCTATTTAACATTAGTCACGGTCATGCAGTTAGCTTATTTTTTGAGAAATTTTTTAAATTTAACTATGAAAATATAGACAAATCTGAAACCTCTTTTGATTTAAAAAAAAGATTTGATTTAATATTTAACTTATTTGATGTTCAGGATATTAATGGTTTCAATTCTAAAATTTCTTTAATAAAAAAAAGTGCAAATTTAGAGGATGATTTAACAAAATTTAACATAGATATAATTAAAAGTTCAGAGGATGTTTTAAAAGGTATAAATTTATTAAGATTAGGTAATAATCCAGTTAAAATTGATGGTAAAGATATTTTAAATATAATAACAAAGAATTAAAAATATTATTAAATGGAATTATTGATCATAATACTTTTAATACTTATAGGTATTCTTGCTTATTTTCTGTTAAAAAAAGAGAGAGTGCTCGGTATTAATGTTGAAAATGAAGCTTCAAAAGAACAAATTAAAGTAATTGAAAATAAAGACTATAGAAAAAATATTTATGATTTATTAAATTATATTCCTGAAGGAATAATAATTTTAGACAAAGGTAAGAAAATTCTTTTTAGCAACAACTCTGCCAATAGATTATTTCAGATAAAACTAGAAGAGAATATAAGCGGCTTTTTAAGAAACCCTGATCTTTTAAGTTCAATTGATAAATCATTCGAGGGTAGCAATATTTCAGATCTTGAAATTGAAATTAGAAATCAAGCTGTTCAAAGATTAAATATAACAATTTACCTTGACCAGAATAATCTATTTTTTGATGAAGTATGTTGTGTTTTATTCATAAGGGATTTAACTGAATTCCATAAATTCCAACAATTAAAATCTGATTTTGTGGCTAACGTATCACATGAGCTAAGAACACCTCTACAATCCATTAAAATGGGACTTGAAACATTTGAAAATAATTCAGATTTAAAAAAGAATTCGGAAGTAACTAATTTATTACCAGTAATGAGCTCTCAATCTGAGAGAATGGAAAATTTAATCAGGGATTTATTGTCATTATCTAAAATTGAATTACAGGAACATATTCGACCGACACATGAAATAGATCTTATAGAATTGATTGATTATGTTATTAAAACTTATGAAAAAATAATTAGTAAAAATAATATTAGTATTAAATTTAACAAAATTGATAATTTTAAAATAATTGGTGATAGGGATAAATTAATTGAAATTTTTACTAATCTTATCGATAATTCAATCAAATACAGTGATAAAAATAAACAAATTACAATCACTGCTAAAAAAGATGGTGAGTTTAATACTGTTTCAGTAGCAGATCAGGGAATAGGTATTCCAAAAGAGTCTATACATAGAATCACTGAGAGATTTTTTACAGTTGATCCAAGCAAAAGCCGAAGTGTAGGTGGTACAGGTCTTGGTTTGGCGATTGTAAAACATTTAGTCTCACAACATAGAGCAGAGATGGATATTAATAGTGTTGAAAATGAAGGAACCACAATAGATATCAAATTTAATCCTTTGTAATTCAACTAAAAAGTTAGTCATTGTAACAAAAGTTTAACCTTCCTTTAATAAAATATTTAAGAATCAATTTTATTAAGATCGAATTATGAATCTAAAAAGGAGAATTATGAATAAAATAATAAGCGTAATATTTGGATTTCTTTTAGTACTAAGTTTTACAACAAATAGTTACTCAAGAGACCAAATCAAAATTGTAGGGTCATCAACCGTTTACCCTTATGCGACAGTGGTTGCTGAAAAATTCGGTAAAAGTGGAAAATTCAAAACTCCAGTTATTGAAAGTACAGGTACTGGTGGTGGAATGAAATTATTCTGCGCTGGAGTTGGTGTAAATCATCCAGATGTAACAAATGCCTCAAGAGCAATTAAGCCAAAAGAAAAAGCATTATGTGAAAAAAATGGTGTGGCTGAAATTATTGAAATTGTAGTAGGTAATGATGGAATTTCATTTGCACATGCAGTGAGTGCTCCAGATGCAGATTTTACAAAAGAGCAATTATGGAGAGCTTTAGCTGCTAAAGTAGATGTTGACGGTAAACTTGTTGAAAACCCATACAAAAAATGGAGTGATATAGATGCAAGTCTTCCAAACAAAAAAATTGAAATTTTAATAGCACCCCCAACATCAGGAACTAGAGATGCGTGGAATTCTTTAGTAATGGGTAAAGGATGCACTAAAACTGCAAAATCACTTTATGATGCTGCAGGTAAAAAAGCAAAAAAAGAATGTGCTAAAATGAGAGAAGATGGTTATGCAGTTGAAGCTGGTGAAAATGACACTTTAATTGTTCAAAAACTAACTTCAAACCCAGATGCTTATGGTTTCTTTGGTTATAGTTATCTGGTATCTAATAAAGATAAGGTAAAAGCTGCCTCAATCGAAGGTGTGCAACCATCTTTAGAAGGTATTCAAGATTACTCTTACCCAATTGCTAGACCATTATTCTTTTATGTTAAAAAAGCTCACATTGGTGTAGTTCCAGGTATTGAGGAATATTTAAAAGAATTTACTTCTAAAAAATCTATGGGTAACAGAGGTTATTTATCGAAAATTGGATTAGTTCCTTTAGCGACTGATAAGTACAAGGTTACTAGAACTGCTGCTTTGGATTTAAATACAATTAGTATTAAATAAATTTAGACTTATCCCCAAAAAAAGGCCAGTATTTACTGGCCTTTTTTTTTATTTCAATCAAGACTTTAATTTGTAACAAAATTGTAACATTTGAAAGATATCAATCTGAGCGAATGAATTTCGTATTAATCTTTTTAATAACAATATTTTCATTATCATTATTTTTCTACGGTAGATCAAAAACTAAAAGTATTTCAATTGAGAAAAATATAAAATTAAATGCTCTCCCAAAATTTTATGGGTATTATTTAGTTCTATGGTGTTCGATACCTTCATTGGTATTTCTTTTAATTTGGACATTATTTGAACCGGTAATTATTAAATCAATTATTATTGAAACTGCTGCTAATCAAGGAGCTATTTTTAATGATAAAAATGAAGCTAACTTAATTTATGAAAAAATTAAAGCTATATATGCAGGAACTTATTTTGGTGATATAGATACTATTTTAAAAGAAAGTGCACTTTCCTACGCAAAATTTATAAATCTTTTTACTAATTCCAAAATAGTATTAATTTTTGGTATAGTAATTGCATCGGTAATTTATTCGTTAAAAAAAATAAAAAATAATAATAAAGCAAGAGATGATGTCGAAGTTATTTTAAAAGGATTATTATTTGCATCATCATTAATTGCAATTCTTACTACTTTAGGAATAATATTTTCACTTTTATTTGAAAGTATAAAGTTCTTTTCAGTAATAAATATATTTGACTATTTATTTGGCACTAATTGGAGTCCTCAAAGAGCATTCGTAAGAGATGCATCTGCAATTACAGCAGAGGAGTACGAGGAATTAAAAGATGCATTTGGCTTTATTCCATTAATAGCCGGCACTTCTTTTATTGCTTTCATCGCAATGCTTGTTGCTGTTCCTGTTGGACTTTTTTCTGGAATTTATATGGCTGAATATGCGTCATTAAAAGTTAGAAGAATTTCAAAACCAATTATTGAAATCTTAGCTGGTATACCAACAGTAGTTTATGGTTTTTTTGCTGCTTTAACTGTTGGACCTTTCTTCAGACAAATTGGGGAAAATTTAGGTTTAACAGTTTCATCTGAGAGTGCTTTAGCTGCTGGATTAATTATGGGTATAATGATTATTCCATATGTCTCTTCATTATCAGATGATGTAATAAATTCTGTTCCACAATCACTAAGAGATGGATCTTATGCCGTAGGAGCTACTAAATCAGAAACGATAAAAAAGGTAGTTATACCTGCTGCTTTACCAGGAATTATTGGATCTGTATTGTTAGCAGTCTCGAGAGCTATAGGAGAAACCATGATAGTAGTGATGGCAGCTGGTCTTGCGGCAAACCTAACAATTAATCCTTTAGAGTCCACAACAACTATAACCACACAAATAGTAATGATCTTAGTTGGTGACCAAGAGTTTGATAGTCCAAAAACTCAATCTGCTTTTGCTTTAGGTTTAACATTATTTATCGCCACCCTTGTTCTTAATTATATAGCTCAAAGGGCAGTTAAAAAATATCGTGAGAAATATGACTAAGGAAGAAAGATTAAAAAAAAGACATAGTGCTGAAAAAAGATTTAGATTTTATGGTCTTGCATCAATTTTTTTAGCTTTATTGTTTGTATTAATCTTAGTTCATAATATTTTTTCAAAAGGTAGCTCAGCATTTATGAAAACAGCAATAAATGTTGAAGTTTTCTTTGATCAGGAGTTATTAGAAATTAAAAATGGTGCTTCTGATGATGAAATTTTAGAAGCTGATTTTTTTGATATCACCATAGAAAGTTTGATAAAAGTGTATCCAGCAAAAAATGTTGAAGAGGAAGATGCTCTTATTGAACTTTTTACAACAGATGCAGAAATTGAAATTAAGAGAGCATTTTTAGAAAATAATAATTTAATAGGAAAAAAAATTAATTTAGAAATCACAGCTTCTGATGATATTGATCAATTGCATAAGGGAAATTATCCAAGAGATATACCTGAAGATAGAAGAAGAATTTCTGACTTCCAATTAGTAATTTACGATAACTTAGTTGAAAATCAAAAAATTATAAAAAATTTTAATAATTATTTTTTCAAAAATGGAGACTCTCGGGATCCTGAGCTTGCTGGTATAGGTGGTGCTCTAATCGGATCATTCTATAGTATAATTATTTGTTTATTATTAGCATTTCCAGTTGCAGTATTAGCCTCGATTTACTTAGAAGAGTTTGCACCAAAAAATAAAATTACTGATTTTATAGAAATAAATATAAATAACTTAGCTGCTGTACCTTCAATTGTTTATGGTTTATTGGCTCTCCAAATACTTCTAGCTACAATTCAATTACCAAGATCTACACCTTTAGTAGCAGGTATTACTTTGGCGCTTATGACCCTGCCCAGAATAATTATTCCTTGTAGAGCTTCTTTGAAGGCAGTACCACCATCAATAAGAGAAGGTGCTTTAGCAGTAGGTGCTTCAAAATTTCAATCTGTTTTTCATCATGTAGTTCCATTAGCATTACCTGGCACTTTGTCAGGTACTATTATTGGATTAGCACAGGCTTTAGGAGAAACGGCCCCATTAATTTTAATAGGAATGGTAGCTTTTGTTGTTGATATTCCATCAACGCCAATTGACCCTTCTTCCTCTTTACCTGTACAAGTATATTTATGGTCAGAGTCTGCTGAAAGAGGATTTGTTGAAAAAACTTCAGCAACAATAATGATGTTGTTAAGTTTTTTAATTGTAATGAATTTCTTAGCAGTATATTTAAGACAAAAGTTTGAAAAGAGATGGAATTAATGAACGAAATTAAAATAAAATCAAAAAATCTAAATGTTTATTATGGTGAAAAACAAGCGTTGTTTGATGTAAATTTAGATTTAAACGAAAAAGAAGTTACTGCTTTAATAGGTCCATCAGGATGTGGAAAATCTACCTTTATTAGATGTATAAACAGAATGAACGATGTAATCGATATTTGTAAAGTATCTGGAAACATTGAAATAGATGGTGTTGAAATCAATGATAAAAATTTAGATGTAGTATCTTTAAGAGAAAGAGTAGGAATGGTTTTTCAAAAACCAAATCCATTTCCAAAAAGCATATATGATAATATTTCTTATGGTCCAAAAATTCATGGAAAAGGCGAAACTAAAAGTGAATTAGATGAAATTGTAGAAAATAGTCTTAAGAAAGCAGCTTTATGGGAGGAAGTTAAAGATAGACTCGATGAACCAGGAACTGGCCTTTCTGGTGGTCAACAACAACGTCTTTGTATTGCAAGAGCAATTTCTGTTAATCCTGAAGTTATATTAATGGACGAACCTTGTTCTGCCTTAGATCCTATTGCTACGGCAAAAATTGAAGAATTAATTGATGAACTAAAAAAAACTTACACTATTGTAATTGTGACGCATTCAATGGCACAAGCAGTTAGAGTTTCGCAGAAAACAGGGTTTTTTCATCTTGGTAAACTAATAGAGGTAGGCAAAACAGAGAAAATTTTTAAAAATCCTGACAATAAAATGACACAAGACTATATTACAGGTAGATTTGGATAAATTATGAGCAATGAACACACAGTAAAATCTTATGAAGAAGAATTAAGGTACTTAATAGACTCTGTCATAAAAATGGGAAGTCTAACTGAGTCTCAATTAGTTGATTCAATGGATGCGGTAATTAAAGTTGATAAAGATTCAATTGATAAAATTATTAAAAGTGATGATGAAATAAATAAATTCAGATCTAAAATTGATACTCAAATAATGACATTGTTGGTAAAGAGAGCGCCAATGGCAATTGATTTAAGAGAAACAATTAGCTCATTAAAAATATCTCAAGATTTAGAAAGAATTGGAGATTTATCTAAAAGTAATGCAAAAAAAGTCAAACCCCTTCCATTAGATTTACCTGAGGAACTTTTAGGTAATTTAAAAAGACTAGGTGATTTAGTTATAAAGCAGTTAAATGATGTACTCGATAGTTATGTTAACAAAAATTATGATAAAGCAAAAGAAGTATGGGAAAAAGACGAACAAGTAGATGACCTTACATATATTGCTATGGAAAGTGTAATTGATTTTCTTTCTAAAGATAAAAAGAATTTAGACTTTTCAACACATTTGATTTTTGCAACAAAAAATCTTGAAAGAGCAGGTGATCATATAACAAATATTGCCGAGTCAATATGTTTTTTAATTAAAGGTGAATATTTAAAAGGAAGCAGACCTAAAGGAAAAGTTATTCAGCAATAAAATGAATGGCAAAATATTTATTATTGAGGACGAACCTTCAATAATTCAATTAGTTCAACATAATTTAGAAAAAAATGGTTTTTTAGTTTCATCGTCATTGAATGGCAATGATGGCTTAAAGGAATTAAAAAAATTTCAGCCAGATTTACTTTTATTAGATTGGATGTTGCCTGATCTCTCTGGTATTGAAATTTGTAAGAATATTAGAAAAGACAATAGTTTTAAAAATTTACCTGTGATTATGTTAACCGCCAAAGGTGAAGAAGAGGATAAAATTAAAGGGTTAGATAGTGGGGTAGACGATTATTTAACTAAACCTTTCAGTTTCAATGAGCTAATGGCAAGAATTAAAGCAGTTTTAAGAAGATCTAATCCAAATACTGTATCTGATAATTTAAAGTTTGATGACTTAATGTTAGATAGAATTGAAAAAAGAGTTTTTAGAGACGGTCAAGAAATTAAACTTGGCCCAACTGAGTTTAGGTTATTAGAGTTTTTTTTAACAAATCCTAAAAGAGTTTATTCTCGAGATCAAATACTAGAGAGTGTTTGGCCAAATAATGTAAATGTTGAGAGTAGAACTATAGATGTTCACATTAGAAGATTGAGACAATCAGTTAACTTAAAAAATAAGAAAGAATTAATTAGAACAGTTAGATCTTCTGGTTACTCACTTATTTAAGAAAATCTTTTTTACCAAATATATAGCAATCAACATACCAATCAATTCAGCAGCTATATAAAAAGGAGTGTTTAAATAACTTATACCAGTAAACGACTCTGTGAATGTTCTTGCTATTGCAACAGCAGGATTCGCAAAAGATGTTGATGAAGTAAACCAATAACCAGCTGTAATATATAACCCAACAGATGCAGCTACAGTAATTTTACCTGACTTCATGGATCCAAAAATAATGATTATTAGTCCTAATGTAGCAACAATTTCTGATACAAAAATATAGATACCATCTCTTGATTTTGTCGATAATTCAAAAATTTGATGTTCAAAAAAGAAATTAGCTAAAGCTACACCCAACAAACATCCAAGGATCTGAGCTGAAATATAAAAGGGTAGAAGACGTTTTTTTAACTTTCCTGTAATTGTCATAGCAATACTTACAAATGGATTGAAATGAGCTCCAGATACATCCGCAAAAACAGTTATTAACACAAACAATCCAGCTCCAGTTGCTATAGTATTTGCAATTAACATTACAGCTGTATCATCGGTAAGATTTTCTGCCATTAAACCTGATCCAACTATGATCATTACTAGAAAACAACTCCCAATAAACTCTGAAAGAAAATATCTATTTTTATTTTTCATGTAGCCAATCTTTAATTTTATTACTTATAAAATTGAAAGTGTTTCTAATGATTATTTGCTTTTCTTCATCATTTGCATTCTGAAGTTTTGTTACTGGATCATCTATATCCCAATGAATAATTTGGTTTTTATCAGGCCATATAGGACATACCTCATTATTAGCGTTATTGCATACTGTTATTACATGATCCATTTTTATTTCATTATTTATAAACTCTTCAAAGTTTTTAGAACTATAATTAGTTAGATCATAATTTTTATTTTTCTCTAAAAAACTTCTAACATCAATATTAATTGCTCCAGATGGATTACTACCAGCACTAAAAGCTTTAAATTTATTTGAGTATTCATTATTGATAATACTCTCAGCTATAATGCTTCTTGCTGAATTTCCTGTGCATACAAATAAAATATTTTTCATTAAAAAATAATTTTATAAATACCGATTACAAATAATGGAATTTGTAATCCAAAGTTAGTTAAAATGGCCTTATCCTTTAATAAGAAACCTGAAATTGTCCATCCGACAACACCAAGCCCATGAAAATAAATATTCAGCGGGTAAATATTAAGATTTGTAAGTAAAATACCAGTTAACACTAAAAGTGTACTGATCCACTTTAGATATTTTTTTAAAAATGACATTCAAAATTTATATGAATGTTTTGTTAAAGATTTATTACAATAAACTTTAATGTGATTTAATTTTTTTGAAGTTCGTAGATAGAAATATAATGTTTCTTCTTAGGGAGTGGGATTATGGTTGGAACTTTAGTCAATCTTGGTTTTATTGATTTATTTCCAACAATTATATTTTTGTCATAATTTTCCAAATCAACCTCAGGATGAGGATTTCCATCATTGATTAATGGCCACGCATCACAAGCTCTATAACCAAATAAAATTAAGGGTCTTGAATTATTCATTTGATTGTGTCCAGACCCATGAACTGATCTACAATGAAAAAATACTACTGTTCCGGCTGTTCCAGTTATGGAAACACTATCTTTAGTTCCTATTTTATCTTTCTTAGTATCTATCTTCCCAACAAAATAATTTTCTTTGCTGTGGTGGCTG
This sequence comes from uncultured Pelagibacteraceae bacterium, assembly GCA_902571425.1. GTDB lineage: Bacteria > Pseudomonadota > Alphaproteobacteria > Pelagibacterales > Pelagibacteraceae > Pelagibacter. The sequence continues at coordinate 12,479 of CACGBZ010000011.1, forward strand.
TACAATTTCTTTTTGTGTGAATTTTTTATTATTTTAAGAGGCCCATTTTTTTCATAGCAATCATCTAAATATATACCGACTGTAATTAAATCATCGTTTGTATGAGGGTAAAAAGCCCAATCTTGGTGCCATCCAATTTCACTGCCTTTTTTCTTATTCGGAAGCTTAAAATTTAACTTACCAAGATGAAATCTAACTGTTCCGCCTAACAATTTTTTAGCAATGGATATAATCTTTTTATCTCTTGATAATTCATAGAAAACTTTATGCCTGTTCTGAGGATTATTTAGTCTTAGAATTTCTTTATTTTTTGATGAGCCTGAATTGTATACAAAATGGTAATTATCGTAGGACTGGGTCCCATTTGCACCATTACCTTTTTTTCTTTTTTTTTCTTTTGAAATTACTTCATTAACAATTTTATTAATTGTATTTATCTTTGTTTGAGAAATTAGATTTTCTTTAATAAGAAAGCCATTTTTTTTAAATAAATTTAAATCATTCATAAAGTTAGATTATGAAAGAAAATAAATCTTCTTTAAAATAAATACAATGTTTTTTGTGAGATTAAATAACAGTAATAATTATTTGTTAATCCGAGAATTTAAAAAAATTCCCGGATTAAACCTAATTTTTAATTAACAACCTTTGAAAGATGCAGACATATTTCTAATTAAATTGAAATATAAGTCTTTTCCTGGGTCTAATGTTGCACCTAGAGGATCAACAACACCAGTTTTAATCTTCATATCTTTTGCAACTGCATTGATAATATCAGGATTAAACTGAGGCTCTGAGAATACACAAGCTACTTTATCATGCTCGATAATTTCTCTAATTTCAGCTAGTTGTTCTGCACCTGGCATAACATCAGTATTGACTGTAAATGCACCCAAAATATTTACATTATATCTTTCTTCAAAATATTGGTAAGCATCGTGAAATACTATAGAAGCAGTACTCTTACTTAATTCAGCTTTAACATCTTTATTAAGTTTATCGATTTCTTTAAGTGCTTTTTTTAAGTTGCTTTTATATTTAGATGCGTTTTTAGCATCGTTTTCTATTAAATGCTCAACCATTTCATTTAAGATTACTTTAGCATTCATTGGATCCAACCATATGTGTGGATCAAATTCACCGTGTGCATGACCCTCGTGTCCATCGTGATCATCATGGTCATCGTGACCATCCTTTTTACCGTGGTCATCATGGTCATGATCGTCGTGGTCATCTTCTTTTTTACCGTGATCATCATGGTCATGATCGTCGTGATCATCTTCTTTTTTACCGTGATCATCATGGTCATGATCGTCGTGATCATCTTCTTTTTTACCGTGATCATCATGGTCGTCGTGACCGTGATCATCATGATCATCAAAAATATTTCTTTCTCTAAACTTTAATACATTTAATCCTTTAATTTCCATCAATTCGATTTTCTCAGCTTTTTTAGCAATTGAACTCAATGGTTTTTCTAAAAAACTTTCTAGATCTTCACCAACCCAAAATATTAAGTCAGCATTTTGAAGCATTTTTGCGTGAGATGGTTTCAATGCAAATCCATGTGGAGATGCGTATCCGTCTACAATTAAATCAGGTTTAGCAACACCATCCATTAAATAACTGGCTAATGAATGTATTGGTTTAATTGATGTAACCACTTTTATTTCAGCATTTGCTGGTGTAAAAATTGTTAAGATTGATAAAATTGAGAGTAAGAAGGGTATTTTTTTGATATTTTTCATAATATGTATTTTAATTGGTTGTTATAATATAACGTTATGTAATAATATAACATTTATAAGTCAAGCGATATATGAGCTCAGAAAATAGTACATTAGTAAAATTAAATAATGCTGGTTTTAAACAAAATGATAAATGGCTAGTGGAAGGTGTTTCATTAACTGTTGAAAAGGGAAAAATCGTTACCCTTATTGGACCTAATGGCTCTGGAAAAAGTACTACCGCAAAAATTGCATTGGGAATTTACAAAAACATAGAAGGAAGTGTTGAGAAATACACAAATAAAATTGGATATGTTCCTCAAAAAATATCTATTGATTGGACCTTACCGTTAAGAGTTTATGATTTTATGCTTCTAACTGAAAATATTAAAGATGAGGCAATTGATGAGGCTCTTACATTAACAGGTGTTATCCATCTTAAAAATAAAAATTTAGGAAATTTATCAGGTGGTGAATTTCAAAGAGTTTTAATCGCAAGAGCTATTTCAAAGAAACCTGAATTATTAGTTCTTGATGAACCTGTTCAAGGAGTTGATTACACTGGTGAAATTGCTTTGTATGAATTAATAAAAAGAATTTCTGATACACTAAATTGTGGAATTCTATTAATCTCACATGATTTACATACAGTTATGACTGCAACTGATCATGTTGTTTGTTTAAATGGTCACGTATGTTGCTCCGGATCACCAATGGATGTTGCTAAAAACAATGAATATAAAACCTTATTTGGTGAACAAGCATCTCAAATTCTTTCTGTATATGAACATAAACATGATCATGTTCATTCAGACAAAGGTGAAATAAAGAAAAATTAATATGTTTGATGATTTTTTTATAAGAGCACTAATTGCAGGCTTAGGTATAGCTTTAGTAACTGGACCTCTTGGTTGTTTTGTTGTTTGGAGAAGATTATCTTATTTTGGTGATACATTAGCTCACTCAGCTCTACTAGGTGTTACTTTGGCTTACTCGTTTGAATTAAACATTGCTCTTTCAGTATTTATTATTTCATCTCTAATTGCTTTGATTTTAATTCAATTACAGAAGAAAACTAATTTACCTGGGGATGCTTTGCTTGGTCTATTGGCGCATTCTTCTTTAGCTGTAGGATTAGTAGTAATAGGTTTTTTAACATTTATTCGTTTTGATATCATGGGACTTTTATTTGGTGATATATTAGCTGTAACAACTGATGATTTATTAATTATCTGGACTGGTGGAGCTGTAATTTTATTAGTTCTAAAATTAATTTGGAAACCATTGTTTGCATCTACAGTTAATTATGAGTTAGCAGAAGCAGAAGGGTTAAACCCTGATAGAGCTAAAGCTATTTTCACAATTCTTATGGCTGCTGTAATAGCAATATCAATTAAAATGGTAGGGTTATTATTAATTACAGGTATGCTTATTATTCCAGCAGCGATGGCTAGAAATATTTCTGATAGCCCTCAAAAGATGGTGTTATTTTCAATAATTGGTGGATTGTTGTCAGTATTATTAGGACTATTTTCATCTCTAGAATTTAATACATCATCTGGACCTTCAATTATAATGGCCGCTTTGGTATTATTTATATTGTCTTTACTTAATATTAAACAATCGATTAAATTGAAAAACTGATAACTAATTGATAAGAATTTAAAGATGCAAAAAGAACATAATCTTTCCAAAAATCAAAAAATCATTTTTGATCTTATTGATAAATCTGGTGGGCCTATGAAAGCTTATTCAATCCTTTTTAATGTTCAAAAAAAGGGAATAAAAGCACCACTACAAGTTTATAGAGCCCTAGATAAGTTGGTTGAAATTGGAAAAATCCATAAGATTGAAAGTAGAAATGCTTTTATTGCTTGTCAAAATTCAAGCTGTCAGGTTTCAAAAGCAACAGCTTTTTCAATTTGTGAAAGCTGCGAAAATGTATCTGAAATAAGTAATTCAAAACTTTCAAAATATTTATCTAACTTTTCAGATAACTCTGGAATGAAATATAGCAAATATAATTTAGAATTTTTTGGTTTATGTAAAAAATGTAAATCAAAATAATGAGCACTGTTCCATTAACTTTAGACGAAATATTTGAACTAGCTAAAAAAACACTTTTAGCTAATGGTTGTGATGATGAAACAGCATCAATATTATCAGACTTAATCAAAAATGCTGAACGAGACGGTTCGGTATCACACGGTTTATTTAGATTACCAGCATATGTAACAGGTCTCAAAAGTGGAAAGATTAATGGAAAAGGGAAACCTGAAGTAAAAAAAATATCTCCATCAGTAATTAAAGTTGAAGGAAATAATTGTTTAGCACCTGTTGTATTAAATAAAGGATTACCCGAATTAGCAAAAGTTGCAAAAGAAAATGGTGTAGCTGTGCTAGCAATAAATAATTCACATCATATGGCTGCTATGTGGCCTGAAACAGAAAAATTAGCAGAGGAAGGTTTGGTAGCATTTGCTTGTACATCTTACAAGCCTGCTGTTGCACCTGCTGGTGCAATAAAGCCATTATTTGGAACAAACCCAATTTCGTTTGCTTGGCCACGTCCAGGTAAAACACCAGTTGTTTATGATATGGCAACTGCTTCAATGGCTATGGGAGAAGTTCAAGTTGCTAAAAGAGAAGGGCACAAAGTTCCACTTGGCACTGGTTTAACTAAAGATGGTAAAGAAACAACTGATCCAGGTGAAATTGCTGATGGTGGAGTTCTATTGCCATTTGGTGGTTACAAAGGATCTGCAATTGCAATGATGGTAGAATTAATGGCAGGTGCATTAGTGGGTGATAATTTTAGTTTTGAAACTGCTGCCAAAGATAATAATGATGGAGGTCCTCCAAGTGGTGGAGAATTTATACTAGCCATTAACCCAGATAAAACATCAGGTACTAATTGGCAAAAACATGCTGAGGAATTTTTTGAAAAAATGAAATCAATGGGCGAAGTAAGATTACCTGGAGAAAGACGCCACAAGAATAGAATGGATACTGGTCCAAGAAATATTAATGAAGAATTAGTAAATAAAATTAAATCTTTAAGCTAAATTAATCTCAATTGGTGTGTGATCAGAAGGTTTTTCTCTTCCACGTGGATCTTTATTAATATTAATATCTTTAATTTGATCAATTATAGAATTTGAAACTAAAAAATGATCAATTCTCATGCCATTATTTTTTTGCCATGCACCCCTCATATAATCCCAAAATGTATATCCTTCTTTGTCTTCATAAAAATGTCTGTAGACATCATTAAAACCAAGATTAATCATTTCTCTAAATTTTTTTCTTATTTCAAGTCTATATAAAGCATCGTCTTCAAAACTTTTAACATTATAAACATCTTCTGCTGAAGGGATAATATTAAAATCACCAGCTAATATAATATTTGAATTTTTTTTAGATAAATTTTTTAATTGCTTTATTAATTGATCGAGCCAATCTTTTTTATAATCATATTTTTCTGTATCCACAGGATTACCATTAGGGGTATAAATATTAATTAATTGTATATTTTTTTTCTTATAATCAAATTCAGCTGAAATTATTCTTGATTGTTTTAACTTATCCTTAATTAAATCTGTTTTGACATTTTTTAATTTATTTTTTGAAATGATCGCTACACCATTATAACTTTTTTGACCAAATACATGGCTTTCATAATCCATTGATGAAAAATCATCATATGGAAAATTAACATCTTCAGTTTTAATTTCCTGCATCATTAAAATATCAGGTTTATATTTTAATAAATAGCTTTTGATATTTTCAATTCTTGCTCTTACCGAGTTTACATTCCAAGATGAAATGAGCATTAAAGTGAGAAAGAAACTCCACAACCACATGAAGATTTGGTTTGTGGATTAGATATTTTGAATTGTTCACCTATAAGTTCAGAAACGTAATCAACCTCAGATCCTTTAAGTAAATCAGCTGAAGTTTTATCAATTAAAATATTCTGATAATTTAAATCATCGTCTTGTTTTGATTTATCAAAAGTAAATTCATATTGAAAACCAGAGCATCCTCCACCCTTAATAGCGATTCTAAAGAATGATCCTTTGTCTTTTTTTGATAACAAATTATCTATTTGTTTTAACGCTTTATCCGTAAATTTAATTTCTTTAATCATGTCTGAACACTGATATTACTAATATAATACTTAATTATTTAAATTAAAGGATGAAAAAAGACACTTTGTTAGGCGTATTTAAAAGTAAAGGCAGACTTAATAAAGAAGCTAATTCAAAATACAGATCTCCTTTTCAACGCGATAGAGATCGGATAATACACAGCGCATCATTTAGAAGATTAAAGCATAAAACCCAAGTATTTGTTAACACAGAAGGGGATCATTTTAGAACAAGGATTACTCATTCAATTGAAGTTGCTCAAATAGCAAGATCAATTGCAAAATATCTAAAATTAAATGAAGATTTAGCTGAGACCTTAAGCCTTGCTCATGATTTAGGTCATACTCCATTTGGTCATGCTGGAGAGGATGCTTTAGATGAATGTATGCAAAATTATGGAGGTTTCGATCATAATCTTCAGACACTAAGAATCGTAATGTTTTTAGAGAATAAATATTTCAAATTTAATGGACTAAATTTAACTCTTGAAACTTTAGAGGGACTTTTAAAACATAACGGACCAGTAGACGATCTAAGCATGATCGACAAACTAATTGGATCAAAAGTTTTCAAAAATAAGATTAACTTTAATACGTATCCATCATTAGAAGCTCAAATATCAGCAATATCAGATGATATTGCCTATAATAACCATGATATTCAGGATGGAATCAAAGCTAATTTATTTAAGCTTGAAGAATTAGTAGAATTAGATTTTTTTAAAAATATTTACCAAAGATATAAAAACAAAATAAATAAAAAAAATTATAAAATTGCTATTTACCAAATCATAAGAGACTCAATAGATATTATGATAAGAGATTTACTAAGTAATACAGAAAAAAATATTAAAAAATTAAAAATTAAGTCATTAAAAGATGTATCAAAATCAAATCAATTAATAGTTTCTTTTTCAGGTAAAATAGTAAATTCAGAACAAGAAATTAGATCATTTTTAAGACATAGAATGTATGACAATAAATCGGTGCTTAATAAGAATCAAAGAGGTAAAATGATAATTAAGAGATTATTTAAAATAATTAAATCAAATCCTAGAAAATTTCTTACTAAAGAGCAATTGACTAAGGACAAATATAGAGCTATTTCAGATTTTATATCTGGTATGACGGATAGATACGCAATTAACCTATATAATGATTATAAATGAATATTTTTGAATTATATTTAGATAAAATTAAATCAATTATTGTTGAGCTTAGTAAAAAAAATCAACTTATCGTTCCAGAAAGTTTCAATGGTATTAATGCGGAAATACCACCCCCAAAATTTGATTGTGATATTTCAACTAATGTTGCAATGGTTTTATCGAAACTAAACAAAACTTCTCCAATACAATTAGCAGAAAAACTTGCACCTGAAATAAAAATTAGTGACGATCAAATAGAAAATATATCCGTCGCTAAACCTGGCTTTATAAATATTAAATTTAAGCCATCTTTTTGGTCAAACTTTATTAAAGATATAATCAATAATGCTGAAAAATTTGGAATTAATGAAAAAGAGAAAAAAAATAATTATTTAGTTGAATTTGTATCAGCTAATCCTACCGGACCATTGCATGTTGGTCATTGTAGAGGAGCTATTTTAGGCGACGTCATATCTAATGTATTAATATTTAATAAACATAAGGTTACCAAAGAGTATTATGTAAATGATTATGGTAACCAGATTATCAATTTTACGAAATCCGTATACTTTAGAATTAGGGAATTAAAATTTAACGAAACATTTCCTCAAGATAATCCTGATTTGTATCCAGGAGATTACCTTGTTGATTTTGCAAAAAACATAGTTTCGGATAATTCAGATCTAAATTTTGATGATTATGAGCAAATAAGCGATAAGTTAACAGCTTTATCTATAGAACAAGCTCTGTTTTTAATTAAAAAAAATCTTAAGAGTTTAGGAATTAACCACGATAATTTTGTTAGTGAAAAAAACATTGTTTCAAACAAAGAAGTAGAAAATGTAATCAAATTTTTAGAAAAGAATAAATTTGTATACAAAGGAAAGATAAAAGCTCCAGCTGGAGAAGATGATAAAAACTGGGTAGAAAGAGAACAATTACTTTTTAAATCTACTGATTTTGGTGATGATAAAGATAGAGCATTGCAAAAGTCAGATGGGGCATGGACTTATTTTGCAAGCGATGTTGCTTATCATAAAAATAAAGTTGATCGTAAATTTGATTATTTAATAAATATTCTTGGTGCAGACCATGCTGGTTATATCAAAAGAATTTCATCTTCGGTTGAGGCTTTGTCGGGAAAAAAAGATAAATTGATCTGCAAAATTAGTCAGCTTGTTAAACTCATTAAAGATAACAAACCATTTAAGATGTCTAAAAGAAAAGGTGATTACATAACAGTTGATGACTTAATTAAAGAAGTAGGAAAAGATGCAACTAGATTTATTATGCTAAACAGAAGTAGTGATGTTGAATTAGATTTTGATTTTGATGCTGTAAAAGAAAAATCAAAAGATAACCCATTGTATTATGTTCAATATTGTTATGCTAGAATTTCATCAGTCTTTAGACATATTGATAAAGATTTAAATTCAAACATTGAATTAGATGATTTTAGTTTCGAATATTCAAATGATGAGATCAAAATTTTAAAAAAGATTTCGGAATGGCCTAAATGTATTGATGCAGCTAGTTCAAAATTAGAACCACATAGGATTCCTGTTTATTTATATGATCTTGCCTCAGAATTTCATTCTTATTGGAATCTCGGTAAACAAAACCCAGAAAAAAGATTTATTAATAATCAAAAAACAGTTTCACCAGATAAATTAATTTTTTTAAAAGCAATATGTAACGTTGTTAAATCTGGAATGGATATAGTTGGTGTAGATACACCAGATAAAATGTAATGCTAAAAGAAATTAAGTATTTAATCTTTATTGTTGTAATTGCTTTGTTCATTTTTTTGACTGGTAGATATTATTTTTCAGATGAAAATAAGAAGAAATCTTATAGATCTTATAAAAATAACGATCAAAAAATTAAATTATATTCAAAAAATTTACCTGTTTTGGAAAACGACACACAAAATGTAATAGAGTACGTTAAGCAAACAAACAAAAAAAAGAAAAAAAAGTTTAATTTTTGGAAACTTTTAGAGAATGATTAAGAATAGAAGAGCTTTTATTGTTGGACTAAAATCATCAAAATTATCAAAAAAAGAGATTACTTTTTTAAAGAAATATAAACCATGGGGAGTTATTTTATTTTCAAGAAATGTAAGTTCAATTGAACAAACTAAAAAATTAACTGATAAAATAAAAAAGATATTTAAAGACAAAAAATACCCTATATTAATTGATCAAGAAGGTGGACGAGTAAATCGATTAAATAAAATAATTTCATTTGACAAATTAACTTCTGAATATTTTGGAAATTTATTCACAAAAGATAAGAAAAAATTTAATATTATTTATAAATTATTTATCGATAAAACTTCGTATTTGCTTAAATCAATTGGTGTTAATATAAATACTGTTCCTGTTTTAGATCTTCGAGTTAAAGGGGCTAGCAACATTATTGGAGATAGGTCTTTTTCAAAAAATAAAAAAAATATCTCTAAAATTGGAGATATTTGTATTGATTATTTTCATGAAAATTCCATTGGAACTGTGATGAAACATATACCAGGACATGGATTAGCTAAGGTAGATAGTCATAAATTTACTCCTGTAGTTACCAAAAAGTTAAGTTATTTGAATAAAAATGATTTTTTTCCATTCAAGAAAAAACAAAGCTATTTTGCTATGACAGCGCATGTAATATATCGAAGCATTGATAAGTTAAATACAGCTACACACTCTAAAAAAATTATAAATTTAATTAGAAGTAAAATTGGTTTTAAAAACATTTTAATTTCAGATGATTTATCAATGAAAAGTTTAAAAGATGATTTAAAAACTAATACTATTAAAACGTTTAGTGCAGGTTGTAATCTTGCTCTCCATTGTAATGGCAAATTGTCTGAAATGAAGGTAGTTGGTGATAATTCACCAAAGATTAGTAATTTCATAATAAAAAAAACATCGCGATTTTATAAAATTTTAAGTTAATATCTGAGCATGACTATTTCTGATTCTGCATTATTTAATGTTGATATAAATAATTATAATGGCCCTTTAGATGTCCTTTTAGATTTAGCAAAAGCTCAAAAAGTAGATCTTGAAGAGATATCAATTACAAAGTTAGCAGATCAGTTTCACGAATATATTACAAAAGAAAAAGATTTAAATTTAGAAATTGCGTCAGAATATTTATTAATGGCAACTTGGTTAGCTTATTTAAAATCTAAATTATTACTTCCAGGTACTCCTGAGGAAGAATTTAAAGTTCAAGAAGTTGCTGAAAAATTAAAATTACAACTTAAAAAATTAGAATTGATAAGATTGCTTTCTGAACAAATGTTAAAAAGAAAAAGATTAGGAAGAGAAATTCGATCAAGAGGAATGAAAGGAAATATAAGATCTATTTATAGCACAGAATATAATTTAAGTTTATTTGAGCTTCTTAAGTCATATTCAACAATTATAATGACCAAAGACTTTCAAAAAATGAATATTCCAAAATTACCTGTCTTTACAGCAGAGGATGGAATTAAAACTATAAGAGAGTTTTTTGGTAAATTAATAGATTGGAAGAAATTAGATGATTTAATTCCTCAAAATTTTAAAAGTGGATCAAAATATAAGCGTACGGGTAAAGCAGGTATATTTGCTGGTTCATTAGAATTAGTTAAAGAAGGAAATTTAACTATGAAACAAGATAAATTATTTGATGATATTTATGTGAAAGAAAACAATGATTAAAAAAGAAAAGATTACAAAAGATAATATTGTTAAATTTCCATCTAAGCTATCTGATTTGGAAAAAGAAATTGAAGCAGTAATTTTTGCTGCTGCTGAACCATTAGATGTTGATACAATCGAAAGCAAAGTTACTAAAAAAGGAAGCGTATCTAAATCATTAGAAAAGTTGCAGCAAGAATACTCTAAACGTGGAATTAATTTAGTTTGCATAAAAGATAAATGGTCTTTCAGAACTTCTCCTAACTTATCAAATATTATGTCACAAGAAAGGACAGTCGAAAAAAAACTTTCTAGAGCTGCTGTGGAGACTTTAGCCATAATCGTTTATCATCAACCTGTTACTAGAGCAGAGATTGAGGAGATAAGAGGTGTTGCATTTGGAACGAATACTCTTGAAATATTAATGGAGCTTAACTGGGTTAAGCCAGGTGGTCGTAAAGACGTGCCAGGAAGACCAATTCAGTATGTTACAACAGACGAATTTTTAAGTCATTTTAATCTCCAAAAATTATCTGATTTACCAACAATTGATGAATTAGGCGCAGCTGGTTTAATTGATAGTTCTAGTATTGATAATGCAATATTTGGAACAGGAAAATTTTACAAAGAAAAACAAGAAGAAAAAAAAGATGATATTTATTCCAATATTGATGAGATGCTAAACAGCACTCTTGATACAGAAGAGAAAGATTAACAAAAAAGTAACTTTTAAATTAACCATAAAAAGGTTATAAGTTTTTCATGAGCATAGGAATTTGGCAAATAGCAATCGTAGTTATATTAGTAGTCTTATTATTTGGACGAGGTAAAATCTCTAGTCTGATGGGTGATGTAGCTAAGGGAATTAAAAGTTTCAAAAAAGGAATGGCGTCAGATGTTACTGACGATACAGAGCCAAAAAATATATCCGACGAAAATAAAGACTCAGAAAACAAAGATTAAATCACATGCCTACTATTGGTTGGTTTGAGATATTAATTGTTGTTGGTATTGCAATTGTTGTTCTTGGTCCAAAAGATTTTCCAATCATGTTAAAGAAAGCAGGTTCTTGGATAGGGACTGCAAAAAGGTATGTGAGCAATATTCAAAATGAAGTTTCTAATTTAGAAATTGATGATGAAAAAATTGATAATGAAATAAAAAAAGAAACTAAAAAAGATGAGCAATGAAGAAAATGAAGGTGGATTTGTTAGCCATCTAACAGAACTAAGAAAAAGATTAATACATAGTTTTATATTTCTAATAATCTTTTTTGTTATTTGTTATGTATTTGCAGAACACATATACGGTTTTTTAGTTGATCCATTTGCTCAAGCTGTAAAAGATGATGGGTCTGACAGAAGGCTTATTTTTACAGCATTACAAGAAACTTTTTTAACATATATTAAGGTATCTTTTTTCACAGCTTTTTTTGTGACCTGTCCATTTATTCTAATGCAAATATGGAAATTTATAGCACCAGGATTATATAAACATGAAAAAGTTGCAATACTTCCATATCTTGTATTAACACCAATCCTTTTCTTTTTAGGAGGCATGCTTGTTTATTATTTGATAATGCCTCTAGCTATTAAATTCTTTTTATCATTTGAGAGCACAGGAATGTCCACAAGTTTACCAATACAATTAGAAGCCAAAGTAAATGAATACTTGTCACTTGTTATGAAATTAATTTTTGCATTTGGAATAAGTTTTCAACTACCTATAGTTTTAAGTTTATTAGCAAGAATAGGTGTTGTTGACAGTCAATTTTTAAAAGAAAGAAGAAAGTATGTTGTGATTATTATATTTGCTGCAGCTGCATTACTTACACCACCAGATCCAATTACTCAAATAGGTTTAGCCATTCCATTGTTAATTTTATATGAATTATCAATATTTTCAGTAAAATTTATAGAAAACAAAAATTTAGAAAAAACTGATGCATAATTTAAAAGAAATTAGAAAAGATTTTTCAAAATTTGAAAAAGATCTTGAAAAACGATCAGTTAAAATTGATTTTAATAATTTAAAAAAGCTTGATGAATTAAATAGAGATTTAATTCAAAAGAAAGAAAATTTAGAAAAAGAAAAAAAATATATTTCAAAATCTAAAGATGAAAGTTTATTCAAAAAATCCAAAGAAATTTCTACTGAATTAGAAAAGATTTCTGAGCAACAAAAAAATACTAAAATTGAATTAGATAATATTTTATCAAGTATACCAAACATACCTCATCAAGATGTTCCAAATGGAAAAGATGAAAATGATAATATTGAAGTTTTAAAAGCCGGGAAAGTCCCTGAATTTGATTTTAAACCTAAATCTCATTATGAACTTGGTGAAAACTTAGGCATGCTTGATTTTGATCTTGCAACAAAAACAACAGGATCAAGATTTGTATTTGTTAAAAAAGAGCTAGCGTTATTGGAACGAGCATTATCTAATTTTATGCTAGATACTCATATTGTACAAAATGGTTATCAAGAAATTTCACCTCCATTGATTGCTTCTGATAATACAATGTATGGTACAGGCCAATTACCAAAATTTGAAAATGATCAATTCGAAATAAAATTTGATGAAGGATCTGATAGAAAATTTTTAATTCCAACTGCTGAAGTAATATTAACCAATATTGTTAAAGATAAAATTATTGATCAAAAAGAATTACCTATGAGATTTGTTGCTTCAACCCCATGTTTTAGAAAAGAAGCTGGCAGTTATGGAAAAGACACAAAAGGAATGATTAGGCAGCATCAATTTTATAAAGTTGAGATGGTAAGTATTGTTGAAAAAGAAAATTGTCTAGAAGAATTAGAGAGAATGACTAATTGTGCAACAGATATACTGGATAAGTTAGAATTACCTTATAGAAAAGTAATTTTATGTTCAGGCGACATGGGTTTCAGTGCAGAAAAAACCTATGATATTGAAGTGTGGTTACCATCAGAAAACAAGTATCGCGAAATATCATCATGCTCTTCTTGTTCAACATTCCAGGCACAAAGAATGAAATCAAGATATAAAAATAAAAACAAAGAAACTGTTTTTGTTGGAACGCTAAATGGTAGTGGTTTAGCTGTGGGCAGAACATTAATTGCTGTACTCGAAAACTATCAACATAAAGATGGTTCGATTATTGTTCCTAAGGTACTACGACCGTATATGAATAATTTGGAATTGATTTCAGCTAAATAAAGTTGTTTTAATCACATAGATAGTATAAGTATTCACATAATTTATAAGGAGATTTATGGAAGGATCAGGAATAGGACAATTTATACCGTTAATTTTAATATTTGTTATTTTTTATTTTTTCTTAATCAGACCACAGCAAAAAAAAGTTAAAGAGCACAAAGCAATGGTTGAAAGTCTTAAGAGAGGTGACAAGGTTGTTACTTCTGGTGGAATAACAGGTACTGTGGAGAGACTTATAGACAATGATAAAGTTGAAGTAGAAATTGCTGAAAACGTAAAAGTTGAAATAGTTAAATCAACTGGTATTCAAAGTCTTGTTAATACAAACACTCAAGAAGTTAAAAAATAATTATTTTTAGTTAAGTGCTTTATTTCTCTAAGTTAAGAATTTTATTTATAACTCTTTTTTCAGTTTTATTTATTTTAATTGCTTCATCAAATCTTTTTAAATTTGATGATAATTTTTTTGATAAAAAAATTAATCTAGGATTAGATCTTCAGGGTGGGTCGTATCTATTACTTGAAATTGATAATGAACCTGTAATTGAACAAAAACTACAAAACTTAACAACAACTATCAGAAATTACTTCAAAGAAAAAAATATTAAGATCAACAATATAAAGATAGAAAATCAAAATATTTTTTTTAATGTAATGGAAAATGATAAGCAATCTGTCTTAGATGTTTTTCAGGATGAAAATAGTGATCTTAATCCTTATTACCCAAGATTTAAATCACATCAGTTAGAAATTGAAGATACAGGGTTAAATTTTAAACTTAATTTTTCAAGACAGGGTTTAATTCAACTTAAAACTTCTTCTCAAGATCAAGCTATAGAAATAGTTAGAAGAAGAGTAGATGAGGTTGGAACTAATGAACCTAATATTCTTAAAAGAGGAAATAACCGAATTTTAGTAGAGCTACCTGGATTAGATGATCCTATGAGAATAAAATCATTACTAGGCAAAACTGCTAACCTTACTTTTCGATTTGTAACGAATGATCAAAATGATCGTTTTGGTGTTGAAAAGTTAAAATTTGAAAATGGTCTAGAAGAGGCTACCGTTAGTAAAAGAATTATAATAAGTGGTGAAAATTTACTTGATGCTCAACCGAAAATGGATACTCAAGCTAACCAAACAATTGTTTCATTTACTTTAGATAGAGTAGGTGCAAAAAGGTTTGGTAAAGCAACCTCAACTGGCATTGGTAAACAATTAGCAATTGTTTTAGATGGTAAAATTATTAGTGCTCCCGTAGTTAGAGACACTATTGCCAGTGGATCTGGTCAGATAAGTGGTGGCTTTACTTTTCAAACAGCAACTGATTTGGCTTTATTATTAAGATCAGGAGCATTACCAGCTCCATTAGAAATTATTGAAGAAAGAACGGTTGGACCTGATCTTGGACAAGATTCAATTAATGCAGGAATGATTGCCTTAGCAATAGGTTTTATGTTGGTGATAATTTTTATGTTCGTAAAATATAAAATTTTTGGATTAATTACCAATGTAACATTGATAGTTAATTTATTTATTCTTTTAGGTGTTTTAACTTTATTTGAAGCAACTTTAACATTGCCTGGTATTGCTGGGATTATTTTAACCGTAGGTATGGCAGTTGATGCAAATGTTTTAATTTTTGAGAGAATTAAAGAAGAACTAAAAGACGAGACTAATAATATTTTGGCTTTTGATGGTGGTTATACTAAATCTAGAACAGCAATTTTAGATGCTAATATTACTACATTATTAGCTGCAATCATTTTATTTTTTATGGGCTCAGGTCCAGTTAAAGGTTTTGCTGTAACTTTAGGAGTTGGAATATTTACAACACTATTTTCAGTCTATTTCATAGCAAGATTATTCACCAGCATTTATGTATCAAGAAATAAAAATAAGGAAAAATTAATCTAATGATTGCTTTTAACAAATATTATAATCACTTTAATTTACTATCATCAGTTTTAATTGTTATTTCATTATTATTGTTGATATTCAAAGGGCTTAATTTTGGTATAGACTTTAAAGGCGGTACATTAATTGAATTAAGAGCCTCAGACTCAAAAATAAATGTGAGTTCATTAAGAGACAAATTTAATCAAATGAACTTAGGAGATGTTTCCGTTAAGAAATTTGGTAATAAAACTGATTTTTTAGTAAAATTTGAAAATAAAGATAATAAAAAGAACATCATTGGAGAAATTAAAGTTAATTTGGATAAATCTTTTGGAAACAATTATGATTTTAGAAGAGTTGAAAATGTTGGTCCAAAAGTCAGTGCTGAATTATTAAAATCAGGAGTAATAGCAATAACTTTGTCTTTAGCATTAATGCTGATTTACATTTGGATTAGATTTGAATGGCAGTTTAGTCTAGGTGCAATTTTAGCTTTGTTCCATGATGTAATAGTAACTCTAGGAGTTTTTTCACTATTTAGTTTAGAAATCAATTTATCAATTATAGCAGCAGTGTTAACAATAGTTGGATACTCTATGAATGATACTGTTGTAATTTTTGACCGTGTTAGAGAAAATCTTAGAAAATATTCTGATATTAAGATTTTTGAATTAACAAATATTTCGATTAATGAAACTTTATCAAGAACTATAATAACATCTGCAACTACTTTACTTGCTTTATTAGCAATTTATTTTTTTGGTGGTGAAATATTAAAAGGGTTTTCATTAGCAATGATACTTGGTGTTGTTTTTGGAACTTATTCTTCAATTTATATAGCTAATACTGTTTTGGTTAGACTAAGAGTTTCTCAAAAAACTGTTCTTAGAGAAGATGAAAACAAATAATTTAATATAAGTTTTGAGCTATTACCATTGTTAGCAACATTGGTAATGATAATAGGGTATTAGTTCTCGAGAAGAGCATTGCGGTTTTAGCTGACTTTGCTTTAGTCTCTGGATCAGTTTCAACTATTCCCAAAGCTCTTTTTTGATTTGGCCAAATAACAAACCATACGTTAAATGCCATTATAATTCCCAGCCACATTCCAATACCTATAGCTGTATGCTTAGGTACACCTGAGCCTATACTCAAAGCCATTGCATCATGCAGATATCCATTAAGATAAGCGAGAATTAAACCTGAAAGAACAGTTATCGCTGCAGCCCATCTAAAATAAAATAATGCAGCAGGAGCAATTACTTTGCCAATGGCTGGTTTTTGTTCATCAGGAATTTTTCCCATATTAGGTATCTGAACAAAATTAAAATACCACAATAATCCAATCCACATAATTGCAACAATCACATGTATATATCTAAACAGCCAGCTCCAGAATAATGTATCAAAAGCTATCCCACCATTTAAATAAAACAATCCTAGAAACAACAATATTGCTATTGCTAGTGATGTGTGAACAGTTTTTGATAATGATGATAACAGATTACTCATGATTCTTAATAACTATACACTAATTTTAAAAAAATTTAAGTTCTTAAATTTAAGTTAAAAGAGGTTTTAAAAATTGACCGGTATAACTATCTTTTACTTTGCATACTTCTTCAGGTTTTCCTTCGGCGACAATATTACCACCCTTTACACCACCTTCAGGACCCATATCCACAATATAATCGGCCGTTTTTATCACATCTAAATTGTGCTCAATTACAACTACTGTATTTCCAAGTTTTACAAATGTATGAAGTATCTCTAAAAGTTTTTTAATATCATGTTGATGTAAACCTGTAGTTGGTTCGTCTAATATATACATTGTTCTTCCAGTAGATCTTTTTGAAAGTTCTTTGGCAAGCTTTATTCGCTGTGCCTCACCTCCTGATAGGGTAGTTGCTTGCTGACCAATTTTTATATAACCCAATCCAACTTTTTTAAGTGTTAATAATTTTGTTTTTATATTAGATATATTTTCAAAATATTCGCATCCTTCATCAACCGACATATCTAAAACATCTGCAATACTTTTACCTTTAAATTTGATTTCCAAGGTCTCTCTATTATACCTTGTTCCTTTACATTCATCACACTGTATATAAACATCTGGTAAAAAATGCATTTCATATGTGATTACACCATCACCTTCACAAGCTTCACATCTACCTCCTTTAACATTAAAGGAAAATCTTCCTGGTTTATATCCTCTTGTTTTTGATTCTGGTAGGCTTGTAAACCAATCTCTAATAGGTCCAAAGGCTCCTGTATATGTTGCTGGATTTGATCTAGGGGTTCTGCCAATAGGAGATTGGTCAATATCAATTATTTTATCAATTAATTCCACACCTTTATAACCTTTAAATGATTTTGGTGTTTTTCTTGCTTTATTATTTAAAGTTAAATTCAAGGCATGAAATAGAGTTTGTAATATTAGAGTAGATTTACCACTACCCGAGACACCAGTAACACAGGTAAATGTTCCAGTTGGAATTTTAAGATTAACATCATTTAAATTATTTCCACTTGCACCATTGATTTCTACAAACCTTCCATTTTTAGCTAAACGTCGTGATTTAGGAATTTCAATTGTTTTTTTATTAGCAAGATACTGTCCAGTAATACTATTTTTGTCTTTTTTTAAATCTTCATATGAACCTTGTGCTGTTATCTTGCCTCCATTACTTCCAGCTTCAGGGCCAAGATCAATAATATGATCTGCATTTTCCATTGTTTCTGTATCATGTTCAACAACGATGACAGTATTGCCAAGATCTCGTAATCTTTTTAATGCATTAATAAGCTTAACATTATCTTTTTGATGTAATCCAATTGATGGTTCATCCAAAACATACAATACACCTGTTAAACCAGATCCAATTTGTGAGGCTAATCTTATTCTTTGTGCTTCTCCACCTGATAAAGTTCCAGACTCTCTAGATAATGTTAAATAATCTAAACCAACGTTTAAAAGAAAATTTAATCTTTCATTTATTTCTTTTAAAACATGTTCAGCAATTTTATATTGTCTTTTATCAAGGTTATTTTCTAAATTTTTAAACCATTCTGATGCATCTAAAATAGATTTTTTTGTTACTTCACTAATATTAAGATCATTGATTTTAACACATAATGCTTCTTCTTTTAATCTATCACCATTACATGCTTCACATGCAGTATCAGATTGATATTCAGCAATAGCTTCTCTTTTCCATTCGCTGTCGGACTCCAAAAATCTTCTTTCAAGATTATTAATTACACCTTCAAAAGTTTTTTTATAAGAATATTTCTCGTAACCATCATCATAATTAAATTTAATCTCATCTTCATCTGAACCATAAAGAATAATATCTTTAATTTTTTTTGGTAATTTTTTCCATTTTTCATCTAAAGAAAAACCGTAATGTTTTGCTAAGGA
Source organism: uncultured Pelagibacteraceae bacterium (assembly GCA_902571425.1). GTDB lineage: Bacteria > Pseudomonadota > Alphaproteobacteria > Pelagibacterales > Pelagibacteraceae > Pelagibacter. The sequence goes on from CACGBZ010000011.1 coordinate 31,715, forward strand.
TGATAAAGTTTGTGCATAATATAATGTGGTTGATTTTGACCATGGCTCAATTGCTCCATCAGCTAGACTTTTTCTTTCATCAGGAACAACTAAATTTGGATCAACATTTAATTTCATTCCAATTCCTTCGCATTCTTCACAAGCTCCATAGGGACTGTTAAATGAAAAAAGTCTTGGCTCAATTTCCTCAATTGTAAAACCACTTTCAGGACAAGCAAATTTGGTAGAGTAAATTAACTTTTCAAGTTTTCTAAATTTTTGAGGAAGTGTTTCATCTTCATATTCTACAAAAACTAAACCATTAGCTAAATTTACAGCTGTTTCAATACTTTCTGCCAATCTGTTTCCAAGTTTTGAATTTAAAACTATTCTATCGACTAAGACTGAAATATCATGTTTAAGTTTTTTATCTAGATTGGGTGATTTTTCTATATCATATAGAATATTATCAATTTTAATTTTTCTAAATCCTCTTCTCTTGTAGCTTAAAATATCTTTTTTATATTCACCTTTACGACCTCTTACCACTGGAGCATAAATATATATTGTTGATTTTTTTGGTAATTTTTTAACCAAATCTACTATTTGTGTAATTGTTTGAGAAGTTATTGGTTTACCTGTAAATGGTGAGTAGGGAATACCCGCTCTAGCGTATAAAACCCTCATGTAATCATAAATTTCAGTTACAGTTGCAACAGTTGATCTTGGGTTTTTTGAGGTATTTTTTTGCTCTATTGCAATAGCTGGACTTAATCCTTCAATTAAATCAACATTTGGTTTTTTCATTTTATCTAAAAATTGACGTGCATAAGCAGATAAACTTTCAACATATCTTCTTTGACCTTCTGCGTAGATAGTGTCAAAGGCTAAAGATGATTTTCCAGACCCTGATAGACCCGTTATGACCACAAATTTGTCTTTTGGAATCTCTACAGTAACATTCTTCAAATTATGTTCTTTAGCGCCCTTAATAACTATCTTTTTCATCATAATTTTAGTTGCTTTGAGTTAATAAAATTAATATTCAGAAGAATTGTGATATAATTCTAATTAACTAATTTAACAAATATTAAATATTATGGCTGGAAGTTTAAATAAAGTATTATTAATTGGTCGTTTGGGCGCAGATCCTGAAATTAAACAAATGGTAAACGGCAAAAGTGTAGCCAGATTAAGCCTTGCAACAAGTCAATCCTGGAAGGACAAAAATACAGGTGAAAGAAAAGAAAAAACAGAGTGGCACCGTGTAGTTGTATTTAACGAAGGTTTAGTAAATGTTGTTCAACAATATTTAAAAAAAGGTGCACAAGTTTATGTAGAGGGACAACTTACGACAAGAAAATGGAAAGATGAACAATCGGGACAAGATAAATATTCAACTGAAATAGTTATACAAGGATATAATTCTTCACTTACGATGTTGGGTGGGGGAAATTCTGGTGGTGGAATTCAAAATGACACAACTCAACAAAATAACATTGAGGATTCTTCACAAGTGTCAGATATGGATGATGAAATTCCATTTTAATTTCTATGAAAGATACAGAAGAGTTTAAAGATAAAAATATAAAATTAATCTCAATGCATGATGAGATGAGCTCATCATATCTTTCTTATGCAATGAGTGTAATTGTAAGTCGTGCACTTCCTGATGTAAGAGATGGGTTAAAACCTGTTCATAGAAGAATTTTATATGCAATGTACAAGGGTGGATATGATTGGTCTAAACAATTTAGAAAATCTGCTAGAATAGTTGGAGATGTTATTGGTAAATATCATCCTCATGGTGATCAGTCTGTTTATGATGCATTAGTTAGAATGGTGCAAGATTTCTCTATGAGTTTACCGTTAATTCAAGGCCAAGGAAATTTTGGTTCTATAGATGGTGATCCTGCTGCAGCAATGAGATATACCGAAACTCGCTTATCAAAAGTTTCTCAATATTTAATTGATGATATTGAAAAAAATACAATTACTTTCAAAAGCAATTACGATGAAACTGAGAAAGAACCTAGTGTTTTACCAGCACAGTTTCCAAATTTATTAGTAAATGGAGCCGGAGGTATCGCTGTTGGTATGGCAACAAGTATACCTCCACATAATTTAGGTGAGATTATAGATGGCACACTGGCCTTAATAGACAATAAAGATATTAAAATTAGAGAGTTAATGAAACATATACCTGGTCCAGATTTTCCAACTGGTGGTATTATTATCGGTAAAGATATAATTAAACAAGGATATAACAATGGAAGAGGTTCCTTTAAGATAAGAGGTGAAATCTCAATTGAACAACAAAAAAATGGTCGTGAAAGACTGGTTATAACTTCAATACCTTATCAAGTAAACAAATCTGTTTTAAACGAGAGGATTGCTCAGTTAGTAAGAGAAAAAAAGATAGAAGGTATAAGAGATATTAGAGATGAGTCTAACAGAGAAGGTATTAGGGTAGCAATAGATTTAAGAAACGGTGTAGAACCAGAAACTATAAAGAGACAGTTATATAAAAATACTCAAATAGAGAGTTCGTTTGGTTTTAATACTTTAGCTATTGTTGAGGGAAAACCTCAAACTTGTACTTTAAAAGATTTTTTATCTAATTTTTTAACTTTTAGAGAAGATGTAGTTATTAAGAAAACTAAATTTGATCTTCAAAAAGCTGAAGAACGAGCACATATATTAATCGGATTATCAGTATCAGTTGAAAATCTAGATAAAATAATAAAAATTATTCGATCATCTAAAACGCCTGATGATGCTAAAATATCAATTTTAAAAACTAAATGGAAAATAAATAAATCACAAAAATTAATTTCTTTAGTAGAGGCAAAAAAAGGTAAAAACCTTTATTCTTTATCTGAACCACAAGTTTTAGCTATATTAGAATTAAGACTTCAAAAGTTAACTGCTTTAGGAATAAATGAGATCGCAGTTGAAATTAAAAAATTAGCTGAATTAATCACTAAATATAAAAAAATTATTTCATCAAAAAAAGAACTTTTAAAAGTAATCAGTGAAGAATTGAAAAATATAAAAGAGAAATTTGCTATACCAAGAAGAACCAAAATTATAGATGCTGTTTTAAATTACGACATTGAGGAAACAATCCAAAAACAATCAGTTATAATTACAGTTACCTTGCAGGGATACATAAAAAGGGGTTCCTTAGATGGAGTAAAAAAACAAAAAAGAGGTGGTAAGGGAAAGTCAGGTATAACAACTAGAGATCAAGACTCAGTTGTTCAAACATTATCTGTGAATACTCATACTTCGGTACTCTTCTTTTCTACCGAGGGTTTAGTTTACAAGATCAAAGCATGGAAAATCCCAGAGGGGTCATCTTCATCAAAAGGAAAATCTTTATTTAATATTTTACCTTTGAAGAGTCATCAAGCAATAAGCTCAATTATGCCAATGCCAGAGGATGAAACTAATTTAAAAAATTATCAAATTATTTTTGCTACAGCGCAGGGAAAAGTACGAAAAAATAGTTTAGAAGATTTTTCGTCAATTAATGCATCTGGAAAAATTGCGATGAAATTGGATAATAATGATAAAATTGTAGGTGTTAAAATTTGTAAAGATGATCAAGATATAATTTTAAGTACAAAATTTGGAAAATGCATTAGATTTGAAGCTAAGAAACTTAGAGTTTTTAAAGGTAGATCTTCTAAAGGTATTAAAGGTATAGAGTTAGCGCCTAATGATCAAATAGTATCTTTATCAGTTATCGATAATGATAAAATTAATAAAAATGGAAAAAAATCTAAAGATGAAAAATCTGAATTAAAAGCAAGAGAAAAATTTGTTTTATCAATAAGTGAGAATGGTTATGGTAAAAAGACCTCACATACAGATTACAGAGTTACTAATAGAGGTGGAAAAGGCATTATAGGAATAGTAAATTCATCAAGAAATGGAAATATTACCTCATCCTTTCCTGTTTTTGAAGGTGATGAAATTTTAATTTCTACGAATAAAGGTAGGGTTATAAGAGTTGCTGTGAAAGAAATTAGAACAGCAGGAAGAAATACTCAAGGAGTTAGAATAATTAAGTTATCAGGAGAAGAAAAAGTTGTTTCAGCAATTAAAATTGATGATAATTTAATTTAATGAGTAAAATTGCAATTTATCCTGGAACATTTGATCCAATCACTTTTGGACATATAGATGTAATAAAAAAATCATTAAAACTGTTTGATAAAATAGTAGTAGGTGTTTCAGATGAAAGTAACAAAAATTATTTATTTAGTTCTGAGGAAAGAATAGAAATAGTAAATAAAGCTTTATTCAAAGATCTAAAGTTAAATAGAAAAAAAATAAAGGTTGTTTCTTTTGGTTCTTTAACTACAGATTTATGTAAAAAATATAAATCAAACATAATTTTAAGAGGATTAAGAGCTGTATCTGATTTCGAATACGAATTTCAGTTAGCTGGCATGAACAGAAAATTGAACCAAAATATAGAAACAATTTTTTTAATGTCTGATGTAGAAAATCAAATCATTTCATCGAAATTTGTTAAAGAGATTGTTAAATTAAAAGGTGATATAAAAAAATTTACTACAAAAAGCACAATTAAATCATTAAAAGATAAATATGAATAAAATTTTTATTAAAATACTGATTTTGTTTTTTTTAATTACTAATCAATCAATAGCTGAGGAGAATATAATGATATTAAAGTTAAAAGATGGTGATGTTAAAATTGAATTATTCGAAGATGTTGCACCAAATCATGTAAAAAGAATTAAGGAATTAGCAGATAGTGGTAAATACGATAACGTTGTTTTTCACCGAGTTATTGATGGGTTTATGGCTCAAACAGGAGATGTAAAATTTGGTAATTCAGAGTCTAAAGATTTTGATCTTAGAAGAGCAGGTATGGGTGGTTCGGACTTTCCCGATTTAAAACAAGAATTTAATAGTTTGCCACATGATAGAGGAACTTTATCAATGGCAAGAGCTCAAGACCCTGATAGTGCAAACAGTCAATTCTTTATTTGTTTTCAGCCAGCTCCTTTTTTAGATCGACAATATACAGTTTTTGGAAAAGTAATAGAAGGAATGGAATTTGTTGATAAAATCAAAAGAGGCGACCAAAACAATAATGGTGCTGTTACAGACCCAGATAAAATTATTAGCTTCAAATCTCAATAATTTTTTTAATGGCATTAAAAAAATTTGCCTTTAACGTTTTAAAAAAAGATAAATTTGCTAGGTGTGGTTTAATAGAGACCCATCGTGGAAATATACACACTCCAGCATTTATGCCTGTTGGAACACAAGCTACAGTAAAAGCCTGTACGATAGATGATATAAAAAAAACTGGATCAGAAATAATACTTTCAAATACATATCACTTAATGATACGTCCAGGTGTTGAAAGAATTAAATCTGCTGGTGGTCTACATGAATTTATGAATTGTGATTTACCTATTTTAACTGACTCTGGTGGATTTCAAGTTATGTCATTGTCAAAATTAAATAAAATTGACAGAGAGAAGGGCGCTATATTTAACTCTCATGTTGATGGAAAAAAATTTTACTTAAGTCCCGAAGAGAGCATACGGATTCAGTTGGGTTTAAATTCTGATATTGTGATGATCATGGATGAGTGCCCAAAAAAAACTAATGATTATAATGTAATAAATAAATCTATGGATTTATCACTTTACTGGGCAGAAAGATCTAAAGTGGCATTTGGAAATAATCCACATAAAGCTTTATTTGGTATAGTACAAGGAGGTCTTTTTAAAGATTTAAGATTAAAATCTCTTCAAGAGTTAATTAAAATTGGTTTTGATGGTTATGCTCTCGGAGGATTAGCTGTTGGAGAAACTCAACATGAAATGTTTAACGTTTTAGATGATATTAAGGAAAACTTACCTATTGAAAAACCACATTACTTAATGGGTGTTGGAACGCCATCAGATATTTTGGGTGCTGTAAAAAGAGGTATAGATATGTTTGACTGTGTATTGCCAACCAGATCTGGTAGAACAGGTTTAGCTTTTACATGGCAGGGTAGAATCAATATTAAAAATAATAAATATAAAAATGACAATACACCACTTGATCCATATTGTGAAAATCTTAATTTAAATAAATATTCAAAAAATTATTTAAATCACTTATTTAATACTAATGAAATTCTAGCCTCAATGTTACTGACACTACATAATATTAATTTTTATCAAGAATTAATGGCCTTAATCAGAAAAAATATTAACGAAGGCACTTTTGATCAATTTCATGATAAATACATTGATAAGTTGTAGAAGCTTTATAGATTTGGTTAAAATTGACATTTGAAAAAAAATAATAATTCTGTATATAACAACTATTCAATTTGAATAATTTGGGGGCCCTTAGCTCAGTTGGTAGAGCAATTCCCTTTTAAGGAATGGGTCGATGGTTCGAGTCCATCAGGGCTCACCACTAATTCAATTAACTTAAATTAATTGGTGGATAATCTAAAATAACTTCATTCATCCATTCATTAAGTTGCTTTATTCTTGTGTCTGATGAAGGGTGAGTACTCATAAATTGAGGTGGCTCCTTACCTTTATTAAATTCTTTCATTCTTTCCCAAATTTTAACTGTTTCTCTAATATCATAACCAGATAAAGATGAAAAAATCATACCTAAATAATCAGCTTCACTTTCTTGTTTTCTATTGAATGGATTCATAATTCCTAATTGAGCCAGCATACCAACCGTATCCATACCTGTTGTTCTATTAATGTCAGATAATATACCTCCACTTGCTATATCTATTATTCTAGCCCCTGTATTTAACAAAACACCTCTGCTAGCTCTCTCAACTGAATGTTTTGCTACTGCATGAGCAACTTCATGACCCATCACCGCAGCTAATCCATTTTGATTTTTGGTAACATCTAATATACCTGTATAAACTGCTATTTTACCACCTGGCATACACCATGCATTTCTAACTTTTTTATTATCGATTAAAATATATTCCCAATCAAAATTTACTGTTGGATCTTCCAAATTGGATCTATAAAAATATTCACTAATCGAATCTTCCATTTTTTTACCAATTTCTTTTATTTCATTTAATGTTTTTAAATCATCGCTCATCTTTTCTTTTTCTTTAACTTTTTCATAAATTTGAGCTGCCTGCGCATTTAATTTAGCTTCAGGTATAATTTTTAATTGTTTTCGATCAGTTATTGGAGCAGTTGAACAAGAGTGCAAAAGTATACTTCCACATCCACAACCTATATATGTCAAAAATTTTCTTCTATCCATAACTACCTAAAATTGATAATAGTATTTTAACATGAATCTTAATAACAAAATTTTAATTGTATTATTTACCATTGCAATTGTTTTTGTTATATACGCTAGTTATAGTTAATTTTAAATATGGCAAAAAAGGGCACAAAAAAATCTTTTTCATTAACATTAAGGAATTATTTTATTACTGGTGTTGTTGTTTTAATACCAATTGGTTTTACACTCTATTTAACTAAAATTTTAATAGGTATTTCATCAAATTTAATTCCTAAAAATATTAATCCAAATAGTTATTTGCCATTTAATATTCCTGGAGTTGAAATTATTATTTCAATATTATTAATAACCATTGTTGGCGGACTTTCATTATCATTTTTTGGAAGACGAATTCTTAAACTGATAGATGATTTATTTAAAAGAATTCCATTTTTAAGAACAGTTTATTCTGCGATCGTTCAAATGACAGAAACTTTTTCAAAAAAAGATGATGGAAAAAAAAGTGTAGTTTTAATTGAATATCCAAGAAAAGGAGTTTGGGCTGTTGGTTTTGCTACGAAAGAAAACAAAGGGGAAATGGCCCAAAAAACTGGTAAGAATTTAATTAACGTTTTTGTACCAACAACTCCAAATCCAACTAGTGGTTTTTTATTAATGTTTCCTATAGAGGATGTTATTTACTTAAATATGTCGTTTGAGGAGGCATCTAAGTTTATAGTTTCAGCAGGAACCTCTACT
>CACGBZ010000012.1 GCA_902571425.1 uncultured Pelagibacteraceae bacterium
ATTAAATCTAAAGGATCAATTACATTTCCTTTCGATTTAGACATTTTCTGTCCCTTCTCATCTCTCACTAATGCATGAACATAAATATCTTTAAATGGTTCTTTGTTTAAAAACTCTGTACCAAACATAATCATTCTAGCTACCCAGAAAAATATAATGTCAAAACCTGTAACTAAAACTGACGTTGGGTAAAATTTATCAACATATTTATTATCATCCGGCCAACCAAGTGTAGCGAAAGGCCATAATCCTGATGAGAACCAAGTATCTAAAACATCTGGATCACGATTTAATTCAACATCTTTACCATAATGTTTTTTGGCTTGTTGTTTTGCATCATCTTCATTTTCTGCAACAAAAATTTTTTCATCTGGTCCATACCAAGCAGGTATTTGGTGGCCCCACCAAAGTTGTCTTGAAATACACCATGGCTCAATATTGTTCATCCACTGGAAATAAGTTTTAGACCAATTCTCAGGAAAGAAATTTGTTTTCTTTGAATTAACAACTTCTTTTGCTTTAACTGATAATTTACCAGCATCAGCAAACCATTGTTCTGTTAGGAAAGGTTCGATTATTGAATTGGATCTATCTCCGTAAGGAACTTTATTTTTAATATTGTCTTCTTTTACAAAAAATTCTTTTTCTTTAAGCTCTTTTAAAATTTGTTTTCTTGCTTCAGAGCGATCAAGACCTATGTAATGTTTTGGAGCATTTTCATTTATTTTACCAGCTTCGGTAAAAATATTAATTATTTCAAGATTGTTTCTTTGACCAACATCATAGTCATTAAAATCATGGGCCGGTGTTATTTTTAATGCTCCTGTTCCTTGCTCAGGATCTGCATAGTCATCCTGAATAATTTTTATTTTTCTTCCAACAATTGGAATGGTAACTGTTTTTCCAACAAAGGATTTAAATCGTTCATCTTTTGGGTTTACCGCTATAGCTGTATCACCAAGCATTGTTTCGGGTCTTGTTGTTGCAATTGTAATAAATTCTTCAGTTCCATCTATTGGATATCTGATGTAATAAATTTTAGAATTTACCTCTCTTTGATCTACTTCTAGGTCTGAAATAGCTGTTTTTAAAACTGTATCCCAATTAACTAATTTTTTATCTTTGTAGATTAAGCCTTTGTTGTAAAGATCTACAAAAACCTTAATTACTGATTTGGATAAATTCTCATCCATGGTGAAGGCATTTCTTGACCAATCACAAGAGCAACCAAGTTTTTTTAATTGGTTAATTATTATATCTCCATATTGCTCTTTCCATTCCCAAACTTTTTCAATGAATTTTTCTCTACCAATTTTATTTTTATCAATTTTTTCAGAGGTCAATTTTTTCTCTACTAAAGCTTGAGTAGCAATTCCAGCATGATCTGTACCTGGTTGCCATAAAGTTTCAAAATTATTCATTCTATGATAACGAACTAATAAATCTTGAATAGAATTGTTAAGCGCATGTCCCATATGCAAACTTCCTGTTACATTTGGCGGCGGTATAACAATTGAGAATTTTTTTGAATTTTCTTTAGGTTTAAAAAGACCATTTTTTTCCCAATAAGAATAAATTCTATTTTCTACATCAGAATGTATATATTTATCGCTACTCATTGATGTTAAAGTTTATAATTTAATAATCTAAATTAACAATAATCAATTTGGATCGTTATTTAATAGACTAATAGAAAAAATTTAATATAAAAAGGCATCTGTAGCTATTAGCTAAAAATAAGATGGCAACGTGGCGGAATGGTTACGCAGAGGATTGCAAATCCTTGTATCCCGGTTCGATTCCGGGCGTTGCCTCCAAAAAAAATCTTGTTTTAGTTACAAAAAAAAGTAAGTTGGCTTTTTTACATTCCTCGGTAGCTCAGTTGGTAGAGCAGTTGACTGTTAATCAATTGGTCGCAGGTTCGAGTCCTGCCCGAGGAGCCAAAAAGATTAAGTTACAAAAAAATATCTCTTAAGTTGTTATCTGGGTCTTAATTAAAACTTTAATTAAACTGCTTTTGAAATTCCTGATCCTGAAATTTGTAAAGATTTATTAAACTTTAATTTTTGATCAGCATTAAGTTCTGAATATAATTTTACTAAAAAATTATAATTAACATTCATGTGACCCTCTTGTGATTTTTCTAAATTCACTAAATATTCTGAAAAATCCTCAAAGAAATAATTAATTGGTACTTTTAAATAATTTGAAAGCTGAAGTAATCTTATCGAACTTACCCCGTTAGTACCTTTTTCGTATTTTTGTATTTGTTGAAATGTAACATTAATTGCTTTAGCTACTTTAGTCTGTGTTAAACCTAAAGCTAACCTTCTTAGCTTAAGCTTATTGCCTAAGTGTTTATTGAAATTATCTTCCATTAAGACCCCTCTTAATTAAATTTTATAAAGAGTATTCAACCTATTTATTAATGTTACTGCAATAGAAAAATTTATTTTTTTTTGTAAGAAATTTGGAATAATCAAAACACTGTCAAGCATTAGTTGAATGCAAAATAAACATATTTAGATTGTTATATTCTAACATTATGCCTTATAGTGTTTATATTTTTTATAAGATTTGACTTAAAAATAGCTTTGTTCTATCGCTCTTAGGGTTTGCAAAAAACTCTTTGGTTTCAGCTCTTTCTACAATCATTCCTTCATCCATAAAAATAACCTCATCAGCTACCTCTTTAGCAAATCCCATTTCATGAGTTACTACAATCATTGTCATCCCTGCTTTTGCTAAATCAACCATTGCATCTAAAACTTCTTTAATCATTTCTGGGTCTAGAGCTGATGTTGGTTCATCAAATAACATTATTTTTGGCTCCATACATAAAGCTCTAGCAATAGCGCATCTCTGTTGTTGACCTCCTGATAATTGACCAGGATATTTATTTGCTTGATCTGCAATTTGTACTTTTTCTAAATGTTGAAGTGCTAAATCTTCTGCATCTTTTTTTGGCATTTTTTTTACCCATATTGGTGCCAATGTACAATTATCTAAAATAGAAAGATGAGGAAATAAATTAAATTGCTGAAATACCATTCCAACTTCTGCTCTAATTTTTTCTATATCTTTAGTATCTTCTGTTAATTCATTGCCATCAACTATTATTGATCCCTTTTGATGTTCTTCTAATCTGTTAATACAACGAATTAAGGTTGATTTTCCAGAACCTGATGGTCCACAAACTACAATTTTTTTATTTTTTTCTACTTCTAGATTAATATTTTTTAAAACTTGAAAATCACCAAACCACTTATTCATCTCTGTAATCTGTATTATTTTATCTGACATTATCTTTCCGTTTTATATTTTTGTTCTAAATTATAACTATATTTACTCATTGCATAGCAAATAATAAAAAATAGTACCGATGCAAACACATAACCCTCCATAGCAAATCCTAACCAATCTGGATTAGTCTTAGCAAGATTAAGCATTCCAACTATTTCTAAAAGTCCTACGACAAATATTAAAGGAGTATCTTTTACAAGGGCTAAAAAAGTATTAGCAATACCTGGTATTACAAGTTTGAGTGCCTGAGGTAAAATTACTAAAATATGCATTTTCCAATATCCCATTCCTAAAGATTTGGCAGCATCATATTGTCCTCTAGGCAATGCTTGTAAACCACCTCTGATAACTTCAGCTACATAAGCAGCTTCAAATAATGAGATTGCAATAATTACCCTAACTAATTTATCAATAAACATATCTTCAGGTAAAAACATTGGAAACATTACTGAGGACATAAATAATACTGTAATCAACGGAACACCTCTCCAAAATTCAATCATACCTATTGAAAAATATTTAATTATCGGAAAATCAGACCTTCTTCCCAATGATAGAAACAAGCCTATAGGAAAACAGAAAATTAAACAAAAAAATGATACTATAAAAGTTAAAGACAAACCTCCCCAAGCGCCTGTCTCTACCCACTCTAATGTTTCTAATTTACCAAGTTCGATAAGCTCTTCATAAAAAAATACATGTTTTAATAATATATAGACTGTGATTGGAACTATGATGAAATAGTACATTTTAAATTTTGAAGGAATAAAAAATCCTATTATAACTGAAATTACAGCTGCAATAATTCCATACGAGAAATCAAAAAATACTGGACCACCAGATATAAAAAAGAAAATAAAGAAAAAAGCAATAATTGGATAAACAACTACATAATAAAGTGTTAAATATTTTTTAAATTTTTCTGTAGCAAAAAAACCAATGGTTCCCAGAAAAGCTAAAGCTACAAATGATAAATTGATACGCCACTGCTCAGGATTTGGATACATTCCATACATAAATCTATTGAACCAAATTTTAATATATGTCCAACAAGCACCACTACCTGTACATACATCTTTTGAGTCCCCTGCAATATTTGCATCTAAAATAAACCAACTTAATAATGGTGGAAGTGATTTAATAACCACAAATACAATTATTAATGATAAAAAAGCATTAAAATTGTTGGTATTAATATTTTTATTAATTGAATCTAAAAACTTTAAACCTGAATATTCAATTCTAATTAAATGAAGTCCTATAAAACCTAAAATTAATGGTAAAAAGAAACTAATAGTTCCAGGTAAAAAAGAAACTATATCTCTATTAAAAAAAGAATTTAAAAAAACTATAAATATACTTAGTGAAAGTAAAATTACCCCTGTATATAGATAGGTATTAAGATTATTTTTATCTGGTTGTAAAAAATTTAATTTGTTCATTATTTTTCTTTAATAGCTATTTTTTTATTGTACCAATTCATAAGTATTGAAATTGATATACTCAAAGATAGATATGTTAACATTGTTATAGAAACAATTTCTATCGCTCTTCCTGTTTGCATTAATGCAGTCCCAGCAAACACAAGAACTAAATCAGGGTAAGCAATTGCAGCTGCAAGAGATGAATTTTTTGTCAAATTTAAATATTGATTTGTAGTTGGTGGAATTATAATTCTTAATGCTTGTGGCATTACAACCAGTTTTAATACTTGATTTGGAGTTAATCCTATAGAAGCTGCAGCTTCTTTTTGTCCTTTACTAACACCCTGAACACCTGCTCTAACACATTCAGCAATAAAAGTTGCTGTATATAACGATAAGGCTAATGCTAACGATATTAATTCAGGTGGTAATTTAATTCCCCCTTCGTAAGTGAAACCAGTTTGAGATAATTGTTTAATAACAGGTACTTCGACAGAAGCATCAACACCACCAAACAAAAAACTTAAAATAGGTAAAATTATTAATAGTCCTATTGAAATTGATAAAACTGGAGTTTGAATACCTTCATTCTCCTGTTTTTTTCTTGCATAAATTCTTACAAAAATAATTGAAATTATCGCAGCAATTAAAGAATAAATAAAAACATCTAAATTATTCCAAACAAATGCAGGAACAAAAAAACCTTTTATTGTTAAGAAAAAAAATCCAAACATAGGTTCTGTATCTTGGGGTAATGGCAGCGCTCTTAAAGCAGCAAAATACCAAAAAAATATTTGTAATAGTAAAGGGATATTTCTAAAAAATTCAACGTAAACTGCAGCAGTTCTATTAATAAGATAGTTGTTTGATAGTCTAGCAATTCCTACGACAACACCAATGATAGTTGCAAAAATAATTCCGATAACAGAAACTAAAATAGTATTTAACAGTCCTACTAAATAAGCTCTAAAATATGAGTGAGAACCATCATATTCAATTAAAGAAAATTGAACATCAAATGATGACTCTTGAGATAAAAAACCATACCCAAAAGTTATTCCTCTATTCTCCATATTGACTTGAGCGTTATATGAAAAAAATCCGAATATTAGAATTACAACTAGAAGTGTAAGTAATTGGGGTAATATTTTTTTAATATTCACAATATTTCAAGACTTATAAAAAAAAGGGCTAGAAAAATCTAGCCCTTTTTAAGTTTTATTTAAAGATATAAATTATCTTGCTGGTGGTACATAAAGTATTCCACCTTTAGTCCATAATTCATTTGGACCTCTGTCAGGTAGAATTCCAGTGTCAGCAATATTTCTTTTGTAGCTTTCACCGTAGTTACCAACTTGCTTGATAATTCTTAAACTCCAATCATTATCTAAACCTAAAGCAGCTCCTAATTCACCTTCAGCACCTACTAATCTTTTTACAGCAGGATTATCTGAAGTTTTCATTGAATCTGCATTAGCAGAATTAACACCATACTCTTCTGCTTCGATCATTACGTTTAGAGACCATCTTACGATATCTTCCCATACAGAATCACCTTGTCTAACAACAGGGCCTAAAGGCTCTTTTGAAATAGTTTCAGGTAAAACTATGTGGTCATCTGGAGAACTCAATTTAATTCTTTGAGCAGCTAAACCAGATTTATCAGTAGTATATGTATCACATCTTCCAGCATCATACGCAGCAACAACTTCGTCAGCTTTTTCGAAAGTTACTGGCTCATAAGAAATTCCTTTTGAATTAAAGAAGTCTCTCATGTTAAGCTCAGTTGTTGTTCCTAAGTTTGTACATGCAGAAATACCGTTTTTGAAATCATTCACAGATGAATATCCAGAATTTTTTCTAACCATAAAACCTTGACCATCATAGAAGTTTACTCCTACGAAAGTAAGTCCGATGTCAGCATCTCTAGAAAGAGTCCAAGTTGTGTTTCTTGATAAGATATCAATCTCATTAGAAGTTAAAGCTGTAAATCTTTCTTTAGCACTTAATGGTGTAAACTTAACTTTGTTTGCATCACCTAGTACTGCAGCAGCTACCGCTCTACATACGTCAACGTCAACACCAGTCCAATTTCCTGCAGCGTCAGCATTAGAAAATCCTGGAAGACCTTGAGATACTCCACATCTTACAAAACCCTTTTTTTGTGTGTTTTTAAGTGTTTTAGATTTTTTAGCAGCCATAGTCTCTGTTGTAAAAGTAAACAACACAGCTACCATAGCAACTAAAGAAGTTAATTGTTTTAAGTATTTAAACATTATTCTTCCTTTTAGTTATTTTTATTTGTTAACAAATAATTCAAAATTACTTTTGAATATCCTTAATTTAAGCATGTAAGAAAATACTCTTCAAGAAAAATTAATTAGTAAAACCTTATTTAGATGAATTCTAGTCAAGGACAAATATTTAAATAATAGCAATAGAAAATTAAGAAATGGCGCGCCCTGGAGGATTCGAACCTCCGACCCTCGGTTTAGAAAACCGATGCTCTATCCAGCTGAGCTAAGGGCGCAAAATTTTAAGATATATATAATACTTAATTAATTTTTAAAAAGAAATTTTTTAGCTATTAATAACAAAGATAAAAGTTCAACTCTTCCGATTATCATAAAAAATATAAGAAAATATTTGGTCAAAAAGTGTATATTTTGAAAATCAAAATCAGATACGCCATAAGCTGACGAATTAACTGTATTCATTATAGTTAATACAGCTAACTTAAATGAATATTCAAATTGAATATTAGACAAAGACAACAAAATAGTTAAAGAAAAAAGAGAAATAACAAAAATTAATATTGTTAAAAAATATTTATTAATATCTTTTGTATCAAAATTAATTTTTGAAAAAGCTAGTTTGTTCATAAATACATTTTTTGGTCTACTAAAAGATAAAATTTGATTAATAGAATATTTGGTCAAAGAATATATTTTTAAAAATCTTAATCCTGAACTTGTTGAAAAAAAAGATCCACCTATAATTACAAGTAGAATATATATAAAGTTTAAATTAGTTTGATCAACTTGAAGTGAAATACCTATATTTGAAATACTGCTAACTAAAGATAGAAAACTATATGTGAAATTATTATCATAGCTAAAAAAAACAAAAAAAATACTTACAATTATAATAAAATATAAAAATAAATGTATATCTTCATAAAAAAAATTTAAATTTTTATTTCTTAGAAAAATTAAATTATATGTAAAAAAAATACTAAAAAAGGAAATCAACATTAAAAGAGAAAATATAATTATCTGAAAATCATTTACTAAAATTGATGAAAGATCGTTTACAGGTAGGAAGCCTCCTGATGAAATTATTGTCATTGCTAAATTTAGTGAGTTAAATGATCTTATGCCAAAAATATTTAAAACAATAAAAATTGATAAAGTTAATCCTGAGTATAGTAATAAAATTTTTACTGATTGTTTTATTATCTCAGAAGAATTAAAAGATAAAAAATTGGTTAAAGATTTTTTTAAACTTTCATCATAAATATCTATTAAAAAAATAATAGAATATAAAAAATATAAACCTCCAATCCACTGAATAGATGATCTCCACAAAATTAAACCTTGATCTATATGTTTTATATTTTCAAAAATAGTAAAACCAGTTGATGTAAATCCAGATACAGCCTCAAAAAAAGCATTTGAAAAAGTCAAATTGTAAATACTAAAATAAAAAGGTATGGATAAAACTAAGGGCATTAAAACATAGCCTAATAATACTGTTGCTATTTTTTCAAATATTGTCGATTTTCTTTCACTGTTTTTGATTTTATAAAAAAACATTCCAGTTACTGCAGATACAATAAAAGTAAAATAATAAGTATTAAGATTTAGATATAAATTGAAATAATATGAATAAATAATATTTAAAAAAGAAAAGAAAGAAATTAATATAAAAAAAAAACTTAAATATTTTACTCTAAATAATGACATTTAATTAAATAGAACTAATTCTAAATATATTTTCTACTACCGAAATAGATTCTTTGTTAGCTAAGAAAACGACTTTATCATCTTTTTGAAAAACAAAATTTGATCTAGGTATTATAACTTTGTTTTCTCTTAAAACTGCACCAATTCTTATCTCCTCTGGTAAATTAGAATTTTTTAATTCTTTATTTATTAGCTCTGAAGTTTCAATAATTTCAGCTTCAATTACCTCATATTCACCATTCATAATTGTATAAGCTGTTTCAATTGTACCCTTATGAATATGTTTTAAAATACTTGAGACAGTATTCATTCGAGGATCTATAAGATCATCAATTTTTAAAGAATTTTGTAATAAAGAATAATTTGGCTTATTAATTAAAGCCATTGTTCTTTTGTCATCTACATCTTTTTCATCTTTTGCAAATTTTTCAACAAGAACACTTACCATTAAATTATCCTCATCATCATTTGTTAAAGCAAGAACTGTTTCAGCTTCTTGTAAATTTGCTTCTGCTAATACTTCCTCGTCTAAAGCATCACCATTAATGATAATGGTATTATTTAATTCACTAGCAAGAAATTCGGCTCTTTCTTTGTTTTTTTCAATAATTTTAACTCTTACTGCATCCAAAGTTTCTTCAATATTTTTAGCTAAATTAAAACCTATATTACCACCACCTACAATTAAAATATTTTTAGACACTTTTTCATCATGTCCAAAAGCTTCTAAAGTATCTGACGTTTGTGATGAATTGATTATTACATAAATTTTATCATTTTTTCTTACATCATCATTTTTCTTTGGAATTAAAAATTTTTCATCTCTTATTATTCCAATAATGTTTGCATCTAAATTAGGATGTTTTTTGGTTAAATCATTAAGATTGATATTAATTAATTTACAATTTTCATTAATTAAAATTTCTAACAATCTAATTTTATTGTCAGCAAATGGAACACTATCTAGTGCTCCTGGTGCCTCAAGTTTTCTTTGTATTGATTTAGCAATTTCAATCTCTGGTGAAATAATAACATCTATTGGTAAATTCTCTTTATTATAAACTCTTGTAAATTTTGGGTTTAGATAATCTTGAGATCTTATTCTGGCTATTTTTTTTGGAATTTTAAAAATTGAAAAAGCTATTTGACAAATAAGCATATTAATTTCATCGTTTCTAGTGACTGCTATAATCATGTCTGTCTCTGCTGCGTTAGCTTTTTCTAATATTGAAGGATAAGTGCCCTTTCCTACTATAGCTTTAACGTCTATAGCATCATCAATTTTTTGAATATCTTCGCTAGAAGGATCAATAACAGTTATAGAATGACCTTGTTCACTGAGCTGCTTAGCTATAGTGAACCCTACTCTTCCAGCTCCACAAATGATTATATTCATCTAATTAAATTCTTTGATGCCCAAACCTTTTAATTTTCTATGTAATGCGCTTCTTTCCATTCCAACAAAATTAGCTGTTTTAGAAATATTTCCATTAAATTTCTTAAGTTGAATAGTTAAATACTCCTTTTCAAATTTTTCTCTAGCCTCTTTTAATGGCACAGAAAGGCTATTTTCAGCCAATTGATCGTTAAAATTTGTATTTTTTAAAGATTCTTTAATAATATTTGAAATTTTATCCTTAGCGTCAGGTTGTAATATTGCTATTCTCTCAATTAAATTTCTTAACTCTCTAACATTACCATGCCAATTATGATTGAGAATATAACTATTATTTTCATCTATATCTAATTCTTTAATATTATAATTCTCAGATATTTTTCTTGAAAAATATTTGATTAACAAAGGGATATCAGAAATTCTTTGATTTAATGGTTCAATATTTATCTCAAAAACATTTATTCTATGAAATAAATCCTCTCTAAAATTTCCAATTTCTATTTCTTTTTTCAAGTCTTTACTTGATGAGCAAATTAATCTTACATCCACACTTACATCATTAGCACCATTTACTCTCTTAAATTTTTGATCTGTCAAAACTCTTAATATCTTAGATTGTATATCTAATGGTATTTCTGAAACTTGATCTATTAGTAGAGTTCCTTTATTTGCTTTTTCAAGAGCACCGTACGAGATAGAGCCATTTTCTTTTTCTTCACCAAATAACTCTAATTCATATTTATTTGAATCTAGTAAGGCACCGTTTAATATTATGAACTGATTTTTACTTCTGTTAGATAGCTTGTGAATTTTTCTTGCAACCAATTCTTTACCTGAACCAGATGGTCCATTAATAAAAACTCTACTTTCTGTAACTGAAATCTTTTCTACTTGATTTTGAATATTCAATATATTTTTACTGTTTCCTATTAATTCATAAGAAGAAAATAATTTGCTTTCGTATTCTTTGTTCTGTCTCTTAAGATTATAATTTTCTACCGCTCTTTTAACAAAATTTAATAATCTCTCTTGATCAAATGGTTTTTCAATAAATTCAAAAGCACCTTTATGAAGTGATTTTACAGCCATTTCAATAGTTGCATGACCAGAAATTATAATAACAGGAACATCTTTATTTTTAGATTTGATATGTGATAAGAGTTCTATACCATCATTATCTCCTTTATCTAATTTTACATCTAATATTGCAACATCGGGAAGTTTTTTGTCAATTTCTGTTAACGCTTGATTATAATTTGCAGCAAGTCTAGTCTTGTATCCTATATCGGTAATTAACTCATTAATAATATTTCTTATATCTGCATTATCATCTACAATTAATATTTCAGAACTCATTTTATTTATTAAAATTTATTTTAATTTCAGCTCCATCATTTAAGGCAAAAAAATCAATTTTCCCATTATGATCATTTATAATTTTACTAACAATTGAAAGCCCCAAACCTGTTCCATTTTTTTTTGTTGTAAAATATGGATTTAAAATATTTTTAATATTTGTTTCAAATATTCCAAACCCAATACCATTATCTTTAATATTGAAGATTATGTGGTTATTTAATTCATTTACTTCAATAGTAATTTTTTTGTTAAAATTAACGTTATTTTTAGCTTTTTGCTGAATACTTTCTATAGAATTTTTTATTAAATTAAAAAAAACTCTACTTAATTGCTCCTTATCACTATCTAAAAAAATTGTTTCATGATTGTTTTTAAATTTAATATCAATAGAATTATCCAATTCACTTAGTAATTTTATATTTTCATTTATAATTTGAACTAAATTATTTTCTTTTAAAATAGGTTTTGGCATTCTTGCAAAATCAGAAAATTCGTTTACTAAATTTCCAATTTGCTTAATTTGATTATTAATTATTTTTAAATTTTCTTCAAAATTTTCTCTATCACCTTCTTTTATCTCTTTTGAAAATTTACTTTTCATTCTATCTATAGTTAATTGAATAGGTGTTAAAGGATTTTTGATTTCATGAGCTAATTTTCTTGCAAGATTGCTCCATGCTTCATGTCGTTCATTAATAATTAATTTTTCTTGTTGGTTTTTCAATCTATCTATCATTAAATTAAAATTTTTATTTAAGATTTCTAAATCTTTATCTGTCTTAACTTCAGGAACTTTTGCATTTAAATCTCCTTGCCCGATGGAGATTGATGCTAGAATTAAGTTATTGATAGATCTAAAAAACCTAGATGAAAATCTTATGGCTATAGTTATGGAGACAAATAACAAAACACTAACAACTATAATATAAATAATTGCAAATGAGATTTTAATGCCTGTGCTTTTTTCTTCAACAGTATAATAAAAATTAATTGCTTCTTGAGACTCTGTCAAATACCTCGAAATATCTTTATCTAAATATTTTACTACATATAAAAACCTATCTTCAAAATTTTGCAACCTCATTATAGCTGCAGAAATATTTTCAGGCGCATTAATAATCTTTAAAGGGCGATCATCATCCAAAACTAAGTTTAAAGCTTTATCAACTGGAGGGACATATGGCTGATCATCAGTTAAAGTTGAAAATAAAAGTTTTTTATTAATATCTATAATATGTACCTCATCAACATCTCTTATCAATTTTTGTGTATTTAAAAATCTCTTATATTCATTTTGATTATCATTTAGAAATTTTTTACTTTTATTTGTATCAAAAGCTATTAAAACAATATCAGATTGAATTTTATTTCTAATTTCCTCAACATAATTTCTTGCTAACTCATAAGAATTGTTAACAACTGTGGTAACTTTTTTGTCAAAATATTTTTCCAAAGCAAAAGAGAATAAAAAGAGTGAAAATATTGAAATTAGTACTGATGGAATTAAAGTAAATAAACCAAAGTATGTAATGTATTTTTTATTTGATTTTAAACCATCCTTATCGATATCATTTTTAATTGCGCTCTTAATTTCAATAAAAATAAAAATAAAAAGTGCTACTAAAAGGACAATATTTAGAACTAATAATATTTGTAAATTTTGATCTGATAATTGAATAAATCCTTTATCAATAAAAGTTAAAAAGGTTAAAAAACCTATCGCTAAAGTGATAATAAATAATATTATTAAATATATATTTTTTTTAATAAAATCGTACATTTGACTATAAAAACTACTATATAAATGAATAATTATTTTATAATACTAGCATCGGGACAAAGCAAAAGATTTAATTCAAATAAACCAAAGCAATTCAATATTTATAAAAACAAGGCTCTTTTTAAACATTCTTTAGAAAAAGCATTAAAATCAAAGCTATTTAAAAAAATTATATTAGTCGTAAATAATAAAAAAAGTATTAAAGAAAAATTTCCTAAAAATGTATCAATTATAAGGGGTGGTAAAGAGAGATCTGATTCTTCTTCAATAGCATTAAAATATATTAAAAAATTTAAACCTAATAATGTTCTTATTCACGATGCTGCTAGACCAAATTTCACAATCAAACTTTTAAAAAATCTAATTAAATCACTCAAAAACAATAAAGCAGTAATACCTTCTATAAATTCAAAAGATTCTATTAAATACAAAATAAAAAACCAACTTTTTAACTTAAATAGAAATAATTCAATTTTAACTCAAACCCCTCAAGCTTTTAAATTTAAAGATTTATATAATCTTTCAAATAAGCAAAAAGATAA
Organism: uncultured Pelagibacteraceae bacterium; assembly: GCA_902571425.1. GTDB lineage: Bacteria > Pseudomonadota > Alphaproteobacteria > Pelagibacterales > Pelagibacteraceae > Pelagibacter. The sequence continues at coordinate 13,770 of CACGBZ010000012.1, forward strand.
AATTACTGATGAAGCAACATTATTTATTGAAAACAATCTAAAAATTAAATTTATTAAAGGAGAAAATTTAAATAATAAAATTACTTTTAAAGAAGATATAGAAACTAATAAAACTTATTTTGGTATAGGTTTTGACATTCATAGATTAATAATAGGCAAAAAACTTTTTTTAGGTGGTGTTAAAATCCCTTATCACTCAGGACTTAAGGGACACTCAGATGGAGATGTGATTATTCATTCAATAATCGATTCTCTTCTTGGAGCTATGAGAAAAAAAGATATTGGTACCTTTTTTCCGGATAATCAAAAAAAATATAAAAATATTAGATCCCAAAAAATGCTAAAGCCTATTGTTGAAATATTAAATAATAATGATTTTTATATAAATAATTTAGATATAAATTTAATATGTGAACAACCAAAAGTTTCAAAGCATCGTGATAAAATAATCAAATCTCTATCTAATTTATTAAATATTGATAAAGAATTAATTAATCTAAAAGGTAAAACAGTAGAAAAACTTGGATTAATCGGAAAGGAAAAAGCAATAGCTTGTGAAGTTATTTGCTCTATTACGCAATGAAAAAAATAAATATTTTGTTATCAACTTTCTTTGGTTATGGATATTTAACCAAAATTCCTGGAACTGTAACTTCTGCTGTAACGACTGTTTTTATTTATATTGCTTATGAAATTTTAGGTTACACAGATCTAAAATTTTCAATTATTTTTTTTATACTTTTATTCTTTTATTCATTTTATGCCGTAAAAGACTCAGAATCTGAATTTAAAAATAAAGATCCAAGACAAATAGTAATTGATGAAGTTTTAGGTCAATCCATGCCTTTAATTTTATTGTTGTATTTAAATCAAACTAATCAAATAAGTATTTTAATTGAAATTTATTATATTTTATCTTTTGTCTTTTTTAGATTTTTTGACATCCTAAAACCTTTTCCAGTAAGTTATTTTGATAAAAATCATAAGAACTATTTTGGAATAATTATGGATGACATAATGGCAGGATTATATTCGATGATATTAATATATTTAATAAGCTTAAAATTCTAATGAGTATTCAATTACTTCATAAAAAATTAATTAAAAAAAAATTAACTATATCCTTAGCTGAGTCATGTACAGGTGGATTACTGGCTCATAATTTCACCAAATTAGCTAATTCATCAAAATACTTTCAAATGGGTCTGATCACTTACTCAAATCAAGCTAAAATAAAGATATTAAAAGTTAATAAAAATATTATTAAAAAATATGGCGCGGTAAGCAATGAGTGTTGTAAGGCAATGGTTCAAAATTTATCTAAAATTTCAAAGAGTAAAATCAACGTGTCGATAACAGGAATTGCTGGTCCAGGCGGTGGATCAAAAGAAAAACCGGTTGGTCTTGTTTATATTGGTGTCAAAAAAGGTGCAACTTTGATTATCAAAGAAAATAAATTTAAATCAAAAAATCGAAATTCAATTCAAAAATCAACGGTTCGTACCGTAATTAAGATTATCAGTAAAATTATTTAATATTTTCAGCTCTTTTTTGAAACGCGTCTGCTATCTTTTCCAAGCCAAATTGAAAAGATTTAGTCATTAAAATGTTTAAAAACTTATTTTCGATTTCAAAATCAATATCAAATAAAACTTCTGTTTTGTAACCATCAGCATCATTTCCTACTTCAATAAATTTCCAATTATTTTCTAAATGGTTTAATGGTCCACCTAAATTAACAACATGAATATGATCATTTTTTTTATTTAATTTAACGTCACTTTTAAATGTATCCTTAAACGGCCCCTTACCTATTGTAAGATCCGCAATTATATTTATTGTATCCTCATTATCAATTCTCTCATAAACTTTTGAATTATCACAGAAAGGAATAAATTCTGGGTATTTTTCAATATCTAAAACAAACTCAATTAGCTTATCTTTCCTATTATCAATTAATCGCTTAACTGATGCTTTTGGCATTAATTATTTTTTAATCTGTTTTGTTGAAGTTTCGCAAAATCTTCGTCAGCATGATATGAGGATCTTGTTAAAGGGGATGAAGAAACTAACAAAAATCCTTTAGCTTTTGCTATTGTTCCTAAATCTTCAAATTCTTTTGGTGTGTAATATCGATCTAAAGGATAGTGTTTGGTAGAAGGTTGTAAATACTGACCGATCGTTATGAAATCAACATCTGCAGCTCTTAAATCATCCATGACTTGTAAAATTTCGTCTCTTGTCTCCCCTAAGCCAACCATTATTCCTGATTTTGTAAAAATATTTTTATTAACTTTTTTAGAATTTTTCAAAAGTTCTAATGATGCAAAATATCTAGATCCAGGTCTAACTTTTAAATAAAGACTAGGGACAGTTTCAATATTATGATTAAAAACATCAGGTTTAGCAGCTAAAACTTTTTTATATGCATCTCCTTTTCTTAAAAAATCAGGTGTAAGGACTTCAATAGTAGTATTTGGATTTGATTTTCTAGTTTGATTAATCACTTCAAAAAAATGTTCTGATCCACCATCATCTAAATCATCTCTATCCACTGAGGTAATTACAACATGTTTTAAATTTAATTTTTTTACTGCTTCTGCAATCTTAACTGGTTCAAGTTGATCTAATTTTCCTGGTACACCAGTTTTAACATCACAAAAAGCACAAGCTCTTGTACAAGTGTCTCCCATAATCATAAAAGTTGCATGTCGCTTACTCCAACATTCAGTTATATTAGGACAGTTTGCTTCCTGACAAACAGTTACAAGATTATTATTATTTACTATTGTTTTAGTTAAAAAAAATTCCTTACTATTTGTAAGTTTTGATCTAATCCACTCTGGTTTTTTTTTAATTGGATTAACCGGTTTGTTTTCTTTTTCTGGATGTCTACTTTTCATCTTTTTTAATTATATAAATTGTCTCATTTTTTTTACCAAATAAAAATCGTTCTCTAATTAAAGTCTCAATATAATCAAGATCTAAATTAGTACTTAAAAGTGAATTTTTATGATCCATATCTTCTATTTTACTAGTTAGGGTTAATTCTTCTTTTTTCAAGTTAGACAAAAGTTCCTTTTTTTCTATATATGAAAAAAGACCTCTTTCTCCAGATACCAAGTTAAAACCAAAATAGAAAATAAGAAAAACAGAAATTAATAAAAAATAATTTCTTTTTATTAATCGAAGCATTAATTGATCTTATTCATCCTCGCTTTTTTTCCAAGTTGTTCTTCAATACGGATTAATTGATTATATTTTGCAACCCTTTCGGATCTAGCTAAAGATCCGGTTTTAATTTGATTTGAATTAGTACCTACCGCTAAATCAGCAATAAACGTATCCTCACTATCACCTGATCGGTGAGATATAATTGTTTTATATCCAATGGTTTGAGCAAATTTGATTACATCTAGAGTTTCTGAAACAGTGCCAATTTGATTTAATTTTATTAAAATAGAATTTGAGGAAATATTTAAAAAACCTTTCTTTAATCTTTCCAGGTTTGTTACGTATAAATCATCTCCAACGATCTGAACTTTTTTTATTGACTTCATTAATTTATTCCATGCCAACCAATCATTTTCAGCAAATGGGTCTTCAATAGACTTAATTTTATATTTTTGAATAATTTTTTGATATTCCTTAATAGATTTATCTACTGAAATATAACTTTTTGAATGAATAGAGTATTTGTTCTTTTTATATAATTCATTAGCAGCCGCATCTAGGCAAATAGAAACGTCCTTCCCATTAATAAATCCTGATTTTTTAATCGCACTCACAATTAAATCTAAAGCTTGATTATTACTACTGATCATCGGTGCAAACCCACCTTCATCACCTACTGAAGTTGATAAACCTTTATCTTTAATTAATTTGCTTAAATTTTTAATGACAACAAAACAAATCCGCATCGCCTCAGAAAAACTTTTTGCACGATCAGGTCTGATCATAAACTCCTGAATTCTAAGACCATTATTCGCATGCGCTCCACCATTAATAATGTTCATTAATGGATAAGGTAATTGAAAGTTATTTTTTTGAGAAAAAGTTTTATACAAAGGTAATTTTTTTACTTTTGCAGACAGTTTTTTAACAGCCATAGAAACAGCTAACATCGCATTAGCTCCTAAGTTAGTTTTTTGTCTTGTACCATCCAAGTTAATTAACAAAGCATCAATTCTTTCTTGATTATGGATACTTTGTTCTTTTAATTTTTTTGAAATCTTTGTGTTAACTAAGTTAACTGCATTTAAAACACTTTTTCCTAAATACCGTTTATTATTTTTATCTCTTTTTTCAAAAGCTTCAAAAGTTCCTGTGGAAGCACCTGAAGGACAAATAGCGGATGCACTATTATTTTTAATATAAACCTCTGCCTCTACTGTTGGATTTCCTCTGCTGTCAAAAACTTGACGTGCTTTTACTTTTAAAATTTTACTCACTATTTTTTAATTAGATTATCTATATCGTGTAATTGTTTTAATAGATTCTCTAATTTATTCAATGGTACCATGTTTGGTCCATCTGATGGAGCATTATCAGGATCTTGATGCGTTTCAATAAATACACCAGCAACTCCAACCGCAACTGCAGCTCTTGATAAATATTCAACAAATTCTCTTTGACCGCCAGAGGATTCTCCTTGGCCACCTGGTTGTTGAACAGAATGAGTTGCATCAAAAATTACTGGATAACCATTCTTTGCCATAATAGGTAAAGATCTCATGTCAGAAACTAAAGTGTTGTAACCAAAGCTTGCACCTCTTTCAGTAACTAATATTTTATCATTTCCAGACTCTGAAATTTTTTTAGTTACATTAACCATATCCCACGGTGCTAAGAACTGACCTTTTTTTACATTAATAATTTTATTTGTTTTAGCTGCAGCAATTAACAAGTCTGTTTGTCTACATAAAAAAGCTGGGATTTGTAAAACATCAACATGTTTTGAAACAATTTCACATTGTTCAGAATTATGTATGTCTGTTAAAATAGGAACATTCAATTCTTTTTTAATTTTATCAAATACAGGAAGTGATGCATCTAATCCTGCTCCCCTTTTACCTTTTAAACTTGTTCTATTCGCTTTATCAAATGAAGTTTTGTAAATAAATCCAAGGCCAAATTTTGAGGTAATTTCCTTAATTTTTCCAGCCATATCCATTGCATGTTGCTCTGTCTCTAACTGACAAGGGCCTGCAATAATACAAATCTTATTATTGTTTGAAATTTCTATATTTTCACAATTTACTTTAATCGCACTCATCTATGATTTTTTGCTGCTTTGATAAAAGAAGAGAATAAAGGATGTGGGTTCAAAGGTCTAGATTTAAATTCAGGATGAAACTGAACTCCTATAAACCAAGGATGACTTTTAAGTTCAATTATCTCTGGTAGCTTATGATCTGGGGATAAACCTGAAAATATTAATCCTTTCTTCTCAAATTTTTCTTTATATGAAATATCCACTTCATATCTATGTCTATGTCTTTCTTTAATTAATCTAGACTTGTAAATATCCCTTATTTTAGATTTATCTTTTAAGATAGCATCATAAGAACCAAGTCTCATGGTGCCCCCTAAATCTTTATCTGTTCCTATAACTTTTCTGCCACTTTTCTCCCATTCATGCATCAAGCCAATAATATGAACGCCACTTTTATCAAACTCAGAAGAAGTTGCTTTTTTAATCTTTAATTGATTTCTAGCAAATTCAATTATTGCCATTTGCATTCCATAACAAATTCCAAGGAACGGAATTTTATTTATTCTTGCATACCTTATCGCTTCAATTTTACCCTCAGTTCCCCTTTTACCAAACCCACCTGGTATTAGAATTCCTGAAACATTTTTAAGTTTATTTTTTATTTCTGAAACTTTTAATTTTTCAGAATCTATTCTAACCAAATTAACTTTAAGATTATTGGATATTCCTCCATGGGTGAGTGCTTCATCTAAAGATTTATAAGCATCCTTTAATTCAACGTATTTTCCAATAATTGCAATGTTAACATTTCTTTTAGTATTAAGAGTGATTTTAGTTATTTTCTTCCATGGTGTTAGATTATTTGATTTTTTGGATTTTATTTTGAAATAATTTAAAACTTGAACATCTAATTTTTCATTAGCAAAACTAATCGGTGCCTCATAAATAGTTTTAACATCGACAGTTTCAATTACATTTTTAATATCAACATTACAAAACAAAGATATTTTTTTTCTATGTTCTAAAGGAATAGGCCTTTCTGATCTACAAATTATAATATCAGGTTGGATACCAATACTTCTTAATTCTTTTACAGAATGTTGTGTTGGTTTGGTTTTTATTTCATCCGATGCTTTTAAATAAGGAACTAAAGTTAAGTGAATAAATAATGCATTTTTTTTACCAATATCATTCGAAAATTGTCTTATAGCTTCTACAAATGGTAAACTTTCTATGTCCCCTACTATTCCGCCTATTTCACAAATGATAAAATCTTCTTTAGATGTATCGTGTTTTATAAATTCTTTAATTCTATCCGTAATATGTGGAATAACTTGAACAGTTTTACCTAAATATTGACCTTTTCTTTCTTTTCTAAGAACATCGCTATAAATTTTTCCAGTTGTAATGTTATCTGTTTTCTTTGCAGTTACACCTGAAAATCTTTCATAGTGACCTAGATCTAAATCTGTTTCAGCCCCATCATCGGTTACAAAAACTTCTCCATGTTGAAACGGACTCATTGTTCCCGGATCCACATTTAAATAAGGATCTAATTTTCTTAGACGAACTTTGTAACCTCTTGATTGTAATAAATATGCTAAAGATGCTGAAGAAAGACCTTTACCAAGGGAAGAGACCACGCCGCCGGTGACAAATATATATCGCGCCATGGAAGTATCTTATAGCGAATAAAAAATGAATTGAAAAGGATTAATTAATTATTTTCTGGAATTGAAGGTGTATCTGCAGTTTTTTCCTCAACCGTATCCAATACCGACCCCGTAGGAGTAAGATCTGCTCTAGAAATAATTGTTAGAGCTAAACTACAAATTATAAAAAGTGTTGCCACTATTGCAGTGGCTTTTGTCATGAAGCTGCCTGCTGATCTAGAGAGCATAAAATTTTCTTGGGAAACTCCAATACCAAGAGCACCTCCTTCTGATTTTTGCAATAAAACCAAAAGAACCAAAATAACTGCAAGTATGATGTTGATTACTAATAATAAAGTTTCCATGAGAGTCTAGTTAATGGTTTTTTTGATTATATCAATAAATTTTTTTGGGTTTTGCGATGCACCTCCAATCAAAAACCCGTCAATGCTAGCAATTTTTTTTAATATACTTACGTTATTAGTATTTACAGATCCACCATATAAAATTTTAGGATATTTTTTTACAAATCTACTTTTAATAAATGAAATAGTTTTATTTAAATCAGCTTCTTTTGGAATTACACCCGTACCGATAGACCATACAGGTTCATAAGCTATAATAATTTTAGATTTATTCTTTATCGATTTTAATCCTTTTTCAATTTGTTTTTTTAAAATTTGATTAGTTTTTTTTTGTCTTCTTTCTTTCAAAGTTTCGCCAATACAAAATATAATTTTGAGACCTGATTTAATTGCACTTTTTATTTTTAAATTAATTAAATTATCTGTCTCACCTAGTTGTCTATTTTCTGAGTGTCCTAAAATAACAAACTTTGCTCCAACATTTTTAAGCATGGTGGAATTTACTTGACCAGTGTAAGCACCGTAATCATAGCTCTGATGACAATTTTGAGCACCAACCTCTATTTTTGTTTTTTTTAGTCTTCTCGATAAAGGTCGAATTAATGTATTTGGTGGACAATAAACTATTTTAAACTTATTTTTTTTATTAGTTTTTGAAAACTTTATTACTTTATCAAGTGAATTTAGAGTTCTTAAATCACCAAACATTTTCCAATTAGCTAAGAAATACATATATTTATTTGTCATAATTGACTTTTTAATCTATAGATTTGTTTTTTACAGATCAATAAATTTATAACGCAATGATTGAAAAATTAAAAAACTTAAGCTGGAAACAATTTGGTGGATTGGTTTTAATTATTATAATTATTATTGCTTTTGGCTTTGGTGGTTTTGGTGGTGGATTTAGTACAAATAATCAAAACAATATTGCAAAAATAAATAAAACAAATGTCACCACTCAAGATTTTATGGATTACGTTAATCAAAGTGGAATTTCAGCAGATGCAATTAGAAATAATTTAGATAACAATATTATAGAGGAACTATTATCAGGACTTATATCAACCACACTTATTGATCTAGAGATTAAGGATTTTAATATTTCAATTAATGAAAAAACAATACTTAAAAATATTAAAGAGAATAAAAACTTTCATGATGAAAATGGTAAATTTGAAAGAGTTAAGTATGAAAAATTTTTATTATCAAACAATATGTCTGCACCAATGTTTGAATTAAAATTAAAAAATAGAGAATTACAAAAACATCTATTTGATTTTATTGGAGCTGGAACTATTACACCAAAATTTATAATTAATAAAAAATTTGAAGAAAATAATAGATCTTTAGATATTGAATACTTTGATATGGAAAATCTATATAAACTAAAGTCAGATTATACAGATGATGAAATAAAAGTATTTATAGAGGAAAATAAAGACCAATTAAAAAGAGAATATATTGATTTTAGATACGTTATTTTAAACCCTAAAAATTTGATTGGTATTGAAGAATTTAATCAAGACTTTTTTGATGAAATTGATGAAATTGAAAACAAAATTTCACAAGGTACGAGTTTTGAAAATATTTTGGAAAATATTAATGTAAATATAATAAATATTTCTAAATTTGCACCTACCTCAAGTGAACAAATAAATGAAGAATTAATTTATTCAAAAAAAGAAACGAAATTAGATTTAATTGAGAGTGGTGATAATTTTTTACTTTATAATATAGATCAAGAATATGATCTATCTCCAGATTTAGATGATGAAATAATCAAAAGTGAAATAGTTGAATTAATTTATCAAAAAGGAAAATTTGATTACAACAGAAAAATTTTAGAAGAAATTCAAAATAATAAATTTAACAACACAAAATTTGATGAGTTAAGTAATTTTAACAAAGAGTACATGTCAATTAGCTCTATTAACGACGACAAAGTTTTTGAGATAAATTCTGTAAAAATGCTTTACTCATTGCCAGTCAATTCTTTTACTTTAGTAAACAATAGTGAAAATAAAATTTATTTAGTAAAAATAACAGGATATAATAAAAACCTGCTAACCAAAGAAGATGAAGATTACAAGAATTTTGTAAGTAGTGAATTTACCAATACAAGAAAAAGTATTTTGGCTACCTATGATCAATTGCTAAGTAGCAAATATAAAATACAATTAAACCAAAAAACTATCGATAGAGTTAAAAATTACTTCAAATGATTATTAATCGAAGCTTCAAAGATTTTAAGTTTCGACACAGAAGCAAAAAAAATCAAATTATCTTCACTAAAAAGAAAGTAAAAAATGATGAGGAAGTATTAAACTTAATAGACAATTTCCTAGAGGAAAAAAATAGTTTTATATTTGAGTCTGTAGAAAAAGGTAAAATCAAAGGTAGATATACAATATTTGGTAAAAATCCTGATAAAATTTGGGAATTTAATAATAATAATTCTTATCTAATTCAAACAAATAAAAAAAGGAAATTAAATGATAAACCAGATAAACTAATTGAAAAAATAATTGAAGATTTCAAGTTTGAAACTCCCAAAAATTTACCTAACATTTGCTCATTAATCTCTGGGTATTTTTCTTATGATTCAATCAGATACATAGAAAAAATTCCTAATAATTGTAAAAATGATCTCAATTTACCCGATGTAAGGCTTCTTCGTCCAAGAACTTTAGTCATTCATGACAATTTAAAAAAAGAAATTTTTTACATATCTAATATTTTTAAAGATGAAAAAATTAAAAACTATCAAAATAAATATGAAGAAGTTAAATCTGATTTGTTAAAATTACTCATTCAGTCATCAATTAAGAATATTGATAAAAAAATAATTCAAAAATCAAAAAATATAAAAGTGAAATCTAACACTTCAAAAAATAAATTTTTATTAATGGTTAATAAGGCAAAAAAATATATTAAATTAGGAGATATTTTTCAGGTTGTTTTAAGCCAAAGATTTGAGGCAAAATTAACAAAAAAACCATTAGATATTTATAAAAAACTAAGAGTAACAAACCCCTCTCCTTTTATGTTTTTCTTCAATTTTGAGGATTTTCAAATAATTGGTGCAAGTCCTGAAATACTTGTGAGACTTAGGGATAATAAAATTACTGTAAGACCAATTGCAGGTACTAGACCACGTGGTAAAACTAAAAAAGAAGATCTTTTTTATGAAAGAGATCTACTTAAAGATAAAAAAGAACTTTCTGAGCATTTAATGTTACTTGATTTGGGTAGAAATGATGCTGGTAAAGTCACAAAGATAAATTCGGTAAAAGTTACAGAAAGTTTCATTATTGAGAGATATTCTCATGTAATGCATATAGTTTCAAATGTAGTTGGGGAATATAATAAAAAATTTTCAAAATTTAAATCACTCTTAGCTGGTTTTCCAGCAGGTACTGTATCTGGAGCTCCAAAAATCAGAGCTATGGAAATTATAGATGAATTAGAAACAACAAAAAGAAAAGTATATGCTGGTGGAATCGGATATTTCGCTGCAAATGGCGAATTTGATACATGCATAGCCTTAAGAACTGCTGTTGCTAAAAATAAAAAATTTTATGTGCAAGCAGGTGCAGGTATAGTTGCAGATAGTAAACCTAAAAATGAATATGAGGAAACAGTTAATAAAGCGAAAGCTTTAATAAACGCTTTAAGATAATGAAAGTATTGTTAATAGATAATTACGATAGTTTTACTTTTAATTTGTATCACTATATCTCCTCATTAAATATTAAAGTTGACGTAGTTAGGAATGATAAAATTAATTCTAAAGAAATCATTAAAAAGAAATATGATAAAATTGTTATTTCACCAGGACCCGGCAACCCAAATCAATCTGGCAATTGTATTAAAATATTGAAATCATTATACAAAGAATTACCTTTTTTAGGAGTATGTTTGGGTCATCAGATAATTGGACAAGTTTTTGGATCAAAAATTATACAAGCAAGAAAGTTAATGCACGGCAAAACAAGCAAAATTAAATCTAAAAAAATCGGTATTTTAAAAAATCTTCCAAATACATTTGAAGCTACCAGATATCATAGTTTGGTAATTGATAAAAAAACATTATCAAAAGAGCTAATGATTACAGCTGAAACAGAGGATGGCGTTATAATGGGTGTTCAACATAAAAAATTCAACATCCATGGCGTGCAATTTCATCCTGAAAGTATAAAAACTAAATTTGGGATGAAAATACTGAGAAACTTTATAAATTATTAAATTTATGGATCAAATTTTAGAAAAACTAACAAATAAGCAAGATTTAACATTTGAGGAAAGTAAGTCTGCATTTGAAATTTTAATGACTGGAAAAGCCAGTGATGAACAAATTTTTAGCTTTCTAACACTATTGTCTGAAAAAGGTGAAGTTGCCGATGAAATAGCTGGTGGTGTTTTTGTATTAAGAGAAAAATCAAAAAGAGTGAATATAAATGATTGTATTGATACTTGTGGAACAGGCGGTGATGGCATGAATACACTTAATATTTCAACAGCTTCTGCTCTACTTTTGGCAAGTATGGGCACAAAAGTAGCTAAACATGGAAATAAGGCTGTTTCTTCAAAATGTGGATCTGGTGATGTTTTGGAGGCTCTTAAAATTAAAATTGATTTAGAACCTGAGGATATAGAAAAAGAAATTAATACCAATAATTTTGGTTTTATGTTTGCACCAAATTATCATAGTGCAATGAGATTTGTTGGTCCTGTTAGAAAGAAAATTGGAAAAAGAACAATTTTTAATATGATTGGTCCTTTAAGTAATCCTGCTCTTGTAGAAAGACAAGTTGTTGGCGTTTTTGATAAAAAATTACTAAAAATTTTTGCAGAAGGACTTAAAAATTTAAATTTAAAATTTGCTTGGATAGTAAATAGTGAGGATGGATTAGATGAAATATCTCCATATGCAATCACTAATGTTATTCAATTAAAAGATGGTCAAATATCTGAAATAAAAATAGATCCAAATGCTTTAGGAGTTAATGCAGATAATTTTAAAAATTTAGTAGGTGATGATGCTAAATTTAATTCTGATAAAATGATTGAAATATTTAAAGGTGAAGATAATGATTTTTCAAAAGCAGTTTGTTTAAATGCTGCAGCAGGTTTAATTGTTGGAGAAAAATTTTCTGACTTTTCTGAAGCTTATAATCACACAAGAGAATTTATCCTTTCTGGAAAAACTTTTTTACATCTAGAAAAAATTCAAAATGTCTGAAAATATACTTCAAAATATCATTCAAAAGAAAATTGAAAAAGTTGATAAATTAAAAAAATCCTTAGATGTTAAAACTCTGGATGAATTTATTGATAAAAATAATAGCTATATTAATTTTAAAGAAAAAATAGAAAATAATATAAAAAATAATAAAACTTCAATTATTGCTGAAATTAAAAAAGCAAGTCCTTCGGCAGGTATAATAATAGATGATTATAACCCAGTAGATATCGCTCAAATTTATTTAAATAATAAAGCAACTTGTCTTTCAGTTTTAACCGAAGAAGATTATTTTTTAGGAAATTTAATTCACATCAGTAAAATAAAAGATAAAATTAATTTACCTGTATTGTGTAAAGATTTTTTTATCGATAAATTTCAAATACCATTGGCAAAAAGCTATGGCGCAGATGCTATTTTAATTATTTTGGCCGGGGTTTCAGATAATCTTGCTTCTGAATTATACGATGAGGCTTTGAAATACAATATGTCTGTTATAGTTGAAGTTCATACAGTGGAAGAAGCAAAAAAAGCTTTAAATTTTAAAGATGCATTAATTGGAATAAACAATAGAAATTTAAAAACTCTTAAAACCGATATAAATACAACTTATGATATTTATGATGTTATAAAAAATCATAAAGGTCCTTTAATATCTGAAAGCGGAATTAAAAATAAAGAAGAGTTGTTAGAACTAAATAATAAAACATCAATTAACACTTTTTTGATTGGTGAATCACTTTTGAAAAATTTAGATAAAAATTCTATTTTTTCTGTTTTATAGCTAAATAAAGCCCTATTTTACTTGTTTTTTTTAGTATTGTTAATTTAAAAGAACTTTTATAGAACATTGTTTGTACGATATTTGTTCTTATGCTAACAAAAAAACAAAAAAACCTGCTTTTATTTATCAACAAGAAGTTGAGAAGTTCTGGCGTCTCTCCTTCATATGAAGAGATGAAACAGTCTCTTAATTTAAAATCTAAATCAGGTATTCACAGGTTGATTAGTGCTTTAGAGGAAAGAGGTTTTATTAAAAGATTAGCTCACAAAGCAAGAGCTTTAGAGGTAATTAAATTACCAGAGACCGCTTCTGCAAATGATATTTATAATAGCTTTTCACCAAGTGTAATTAAAGGTGGATTAGATGAAGAACAAATTAATTCTGATGAAATTGAAGTACCAGTTCTTGGAAAAATTGCTGCAGGAACGCCTGTAGAAGCAATACAAAATGAAGTTTCTAGAATTCCCCTGCCAAATAATTTAGAAAAAAATGGAGATTACTTTGGATTGAAAGTTCAAGGTGACTCAATGATAGATGCAGGTATTCATGAAGGTGATACAGTGATTATAAAAAGAACTGACACTGCCGATAATGGTAAAATTGTTGTAGCATTGATTGATGAGCATGAGGCTATGTTAAAAAGAATTCGAAAAAAAGGCAAAGTTGTAGCCCTTGAAAGTGCCAATAGAAACTATGAAACTAAGATTTTTGGACCTGATAGAGTAAAAGTTCAAGGAGTTTTAGTATCTTTATATAGAAACTTCTAAAAAAATAGTCTAAACAACATTGATGTCTAAAGTAGCAACACGTTTTGCACCGTCCCCTACTGGAGCTCTTCACATTGGAGGGGTTAGAACCGCATTATTTAATTGGCTGTTCTCTAAAAATCAAAAAGGAACTTTTCACCTAAGAATTGAAGATACTGATAAAGAAAGATCTAAAGACGAACATAAAAAACAGATTATTAATTCTTTAAAATGGCTTGGTATTGAGCATGATGGGGATGAATACATTCAATCAAATAAAATCAATGATCATATTAGAGTTGCAAATGAATTACTTAAAAATGGTAATGCGTATAAATGTTATTGTTCAGCAGAAGAAATAGAAGAGCAAAAGAAAAGAGCTAGACAAAAAAAACTTCCGTTTATCTACAATAGAAAATGGAGAGATGCTGATGAGAAAGATGCTCCTAAAGATATTAAACCCGTGATAAGATTTAAAAGTAAAATAGAAGGATCAACAATACTTAAAGATTTGGTTCAAGGTGATGTTGAAATTGAAAATAATACAATTGAGGATTTTATAATCTTAAGAAATGATGGATCACCAACATATAATTTATCTGCGACTGTAGATGATCATCAAATGAATATGACACATATAATTAGAGGTGATGATCATAAAATTAATACATTTAAACAAATGCAAATTTATGAAGCAATGAACTGGGATTTACCAAAGTTTGCACATATACCCCTTATTCATACAATAGAAGGTAAAAAATTATCAAAAAGAGACAATGCATCAACATTAAATGATTATTCTAAAATCGGCATAATGCCTGATGCATTAAGGAATTATTTGCTTAGACTAGGTTGGTCTTATGAGGATAAGGAAATATTTACTTTAGATGAGAGTATTAAGCACTTCAACATAGAAGGTATAGGAAAGTCACCATCTAAGTTAGATATGAGTAGAATTTTATCAATGAATGAGTATTACATTAAAAATATTGATGAAAATGATTTATTCAATCAACTTACTGAATATTGCAAATTATATAAAAGTGAAATTAAATCAGATAAAAAAGATAACATAAAAAAATCTCTAACTTTCTTAAAGAACAAGGCTAAAACATTAGAAGATATATTTAATAATGGTCAATATATTATGGAAGATGAAGTAAAGTTTAATCAGGACGATATTAAACTAATTGATGACAAGGCAAAAAAAGTCATTACTGATTTTGCTACTAAATTTGCTGCCGTTGATAAAATTAGCAAAGAAACATTAGAGCCCATTGTAAATAATTTAATTAAATCAAACGATACAAACTTTAAGGGTGTAGGACAACCTTTGAGAATAGCTTTAACAGGTTCAAAATTTGGACCTGGAATATACGATATAATTATTTCTCTGGGAAAAGAGGAAGTAACAAAAAGATTAACTAACAAGATAATTGTTTAATACTGAAACAGCTTCATCAGAGGATGAAGTTTTAGATCTAATTTGAGTTAAAGTTTCCTCACAATCACTAATTTGTTTTTTCATTAATTCTGGATTTTTTAAAAAGTAAACAACAGAATTGTAAATTTCTTTAGCATTACATTCTTTTTGAATTAATTCTGGAATTATTTCTTTGTTATTTATAATATTAATGATGTTAGCAAATTTTATTTTTACCAACATTTTAACAATCAAAAAATTTAAAAAATTCATTTTATAGATAATTATAGAGGGAACTTTTGCATTGCAGATTTCAAGAGAAATTGTTCCAGATTTTGAAACTGCAAAAATAGAATTATTCAATATTTGTTTTTTTATATCTTCATCAGAAATAACTTCAACATTTTCTAAATTGGTATTATTAATTTTAACATTGATTAAATTTTTATTTTCATCAGTAGCATGAAAAACAAAAGTGAAATCATCAAATTTTTTATTCATTAAAATTATAAAATCAATCAATATTGGTAAGAGTAAATTTACTTCAGACGATCTACTACCACAAAAAAGCGAAATAATTTTTTTATCGCCTAATATAATGTTAGATAGATCTGTTCTATTTTTTGTTTCTTTTTCTAATAATGGATGTCCAACAAAAGTATTTGGAATATTTTCTTTATCAAAATATTTTTTTTCAAAATCAAATAATAACAAAACATGATCTAAAAACTTTTTAAATTTTTTAACTCTACCCTCTCGCCATACCCATACTTGAGGAGCCACATAATGAACAGTCTTGATTTGATTATTTATTTTTTTTACTTTTTCAGCAACTCTTAATGTAAAATCAGGACTATCTACACTAAATAAAACATCGGGATTAAATTTTATTATCTCTTCTACAGTTTTGTTTATTTTATTCTTTATTTTAAAAATGTTTAACAAAACACTTGTGAAACCAATATAGGTAATTTCTTTAAGATCAAAAATAGATTTTATTCCCAATGAATTTAAATGTGTTCCACCGACACAAGAATATTCAATATTAGGATCAATTTTTTGAAGTTGATATATGACTTTAGAAGCAAGTTTATCTCCTGAAGGTTCACCGGTAATTATAAAAATCTTTTTCATATTACAGAGATAAACATCCTATTTTTATTAGCAAAGTTAATACATTTTCTTTTATCTAAAAAAACATGTTGTTTATTTTTAACTACAATACCTTTCAATCCAGCTTTTTTACATTGTTTTAAAGTCTTTAATCCAATAGTAGGTAGATCAATTCTTAAATCTTGTTTCTTTTTTGGAAACTTTACTAAAACACCTTGATTTCTAAATTTTTTGCTTCTACTTTTTTCAAGCATTTTTTTAGTTCCACCTTTTCCTTCAATAGAAATTACTTTTTTATTCCTAACTACAACCCCTTGACTAAAATTATATTGTCCTAAATTATTTAATGATTTTACGGCTTTTTTAATATCTAATTGATCTTGCTTGTTTGGTTTGATTTTTGAAAAATTACCTTTCTTCAAGGATAATTCTGAATTAAATGTAAGTGAACTTTTAGTTTTAATCTTATTTTGAGCTAATATTTTAATAATTTCTTTTAGTATTGCAGCATCTCCAAGCTTTGAAGCTTTGATTATTCTAGGGATATAATAAATTCCTTTTAGATCTAAATTCAATTTTGAAAAATTTGGTTTATTTACTCTTCCAGCAAATAAGACTTGTTTACAATTGTTTTCTTTAAGAATTTTAATAATTTTACCAAACTGACCTATGGATACCGAGTAAGATTTTTTATCTTTTTTAAATTTCTTTGCTTTTGATAAATCAACTATCAAATACTTTTTTTTCTTTTTTTTGATAGTTTTTAAAATTTCCTTTGGAAAATCAGTGTCACCAAAAATTAATCCTATCATTTTATGAGAATGGTGTACAAATAGATCTTTTTTTATCTTTTGTTATAAAATCAATTACATTTTTAACTAACGGATTCTCTTTGAAAGAACCATTCAATTTACTTATATTTTCATTAATATTTTTAGTAGCAAAAATTTCTTTATAAGCTTCGCTTAAGCCTAAGATATCCTTATTTTCAAATTTGGCTCTTCTTAAACCTATTAAGTTCAATCCTTGTAATGAATTTCTATTTCCTGTTGATAATCCATAAGGAATTACGTCATGCAATACACCTGTCATTCCACCAATCATAGCCATTTTTCCAATTCTTGTGAATTGTTGAACAGCAGAGTTGCCCCCAATAATAACATTATCCTCAATGATTGCATGACCTCCTAAAGGTACATTGTTTGCAATTATTACACTATTTCCAACTTGGCAGTCATGAGCGATATGTGATGAAATCATAAATAAGCAATTATTGCCAATAACTGTTTTGCCACCACCACCAACTGTTCCAGGATTTATTGTTACGTATTCTCTTATTTTGTTATTATCACCAATTATCAATTTTGTAGTTTCGCCATCAAATTTCAAATCCTGTGGATCATTAATTGAAACAAAAGGATAAATCTTATTTCCCTTTCCAATTTTTGCACTTACAGAAATATTAACATGAGATTGAATGATAGTGTTTTCACCAATTTCTACATCTGGACCAATTACACAATATGGACCAATTTCAACATTTGATCCTATTTTTGCATTGGGATCAATTATTGCAGTTTTATGTATCATTTATTTTCCTTTATAAATTTTTTTAAATCTTTAGCTGGATATCCCATAACTTTCGAATTATCAGGGATATCTTTAATCACTCCTGAACCACCACCTATTTGAACATTGTTTCCTACTTTCAAATGTCCTGATATTCCTGCTTGTCCACCAATCATAACATTATTTCCTAGGGTAGAGCTTCCAGCAAAACCAACTTGGCCAGCAATAATACAGTTTTCACCTATCTTATTATTATGAGCTATATGTACTTGATTATCTAAGAAAGTATTTTTTCCAATTATTGTATTTGACAAAGAACCTCTATCAATTGTTGAGCCACAACCAATCTCACAATTATCCTCAATTATAACAATACCAATATGAGGATAACGTATATTTCCATTCTTACTTGGAAAAAAACCAAATCCTTTTTTTCCAATAACACAGCCGTCTAATATTGAAACATTGTTTTTAATTATTGTATTTCTAATAATAACGTTAGAACCTATTGAACAATTATCACCTATGACAACATTGCTCTCAATAATAGTGTTATGACCTATTGAGCAGTTTGATCCTATTTTAACATTTTTTCCAAGTAATATATTTTGACCATGATTTACAGAATTATTGTGAGAAGTATTTTCAATATTTGAGGTATGAGCATCAAAATCATCTATAACAGCATCAGGATAAAACATTTTAGTAATCATAGCTGTTGATATAAGAACATTATCAACTTCTATAGGTTTACAGGTATCAGGTAATTTATTAGATAAATTTTTTGTTGTTATACAAAAAGCTGCTTTTGTTTTTGAAGCGGCTAACTCATATTTTTTAGAATGAAAAAATGTAATATCTTTATTTGATGCGTTTACAAGATCTTTAACATCAGAAATTTTTATTCCACTATATTTGGATTTATTTTGAATATTGATCGTAGCTAAAATATCAGCAATTTTTTTTGGACCTTTGTTTACAAAAAAAGGATTTTTCATTAATTGTTTTTTATCAAAACAATTCTTAAATACTTATCAATAAATATTACTAATTATTTTCTATCAACAATTGTTGCTGACCACTGAGCATCAGCCATTTTTTTTCCCTCTACAAAAGCCTCACCTTTATATTTCCAGACTCTTCCGTGAGATCGAATGGCTTCAATATTTAATTCCAATTTACAATCAGGAATAACTGGATTTCTAAATCTAGCTTTTTCCACACTCATTAGAAAAACTAATTTGTTTTCATATTCTTTTTTATCAATTCCAGCAGCCGTCAACGCGGCGGCAGCTTGTCCAAAAGCTTCAACAATAAGTACACCGGGCATAACTGGATTATCTGGAAAATGACCCTGAACATAAAAAGCATCTTTTTTGACATTCATGATTGCAGTAGCAGAATGTAATTTTTTTATATTAATTAACTCATCAATTAGTAGCATTGGTTCTCTATGAGGTAATAGGCTAATTATTTGTGATTTATTTAAATTCATACTTTTTAGTCAATTTTTATATCAGTTATTTTTTCATTAAAGAGTTTCAAAACATCTAACGTTATATCTAAGTTTTTTTTAGCCATCAACAAATCTTCT
>CACGBZ010000013.1 GCA_902571425.1 uncultured Pelagibacteraceae bacterium
TATTAATAATTGAGTTCATTTCTTTTGTTTTTTTAATTTCAGAACTAAAATCATTTAAGATTAATAAATTTTTATTATTATTTTTTTCAGTAATTAATGAAGCTACGCTTTGTTTTTTCTCAGTTTTGTTTAGTTTTCTTTTTTTATACGCCAATTCACCTTTTGGTCCATGAGCAATACCACCACCAACAAATATAGGAGCTTTTCTACTAGCATGTCTTGCACCACCAGTTCCTTTTTGAGCATATATTTTTGATGTTGGTCCTTTTACCTCGTTTTGTTGTTTAGTTTTTGCGTGTCTTCCTTTGTAATTAGCATTTGTTTTGTAAAGAACTGCACTTACTAACTTATGGTTAATTTTTGCAGAAAAAATATTATCTAAAACTTCAATGCTATCTTTTTTTCCATCTATGCTAATTTTATCTAATTTCATTATTTTTTCTTCTTATCTGGTGTTTTTTTAGCCTCTTCAGCAGCTGCTTGTTTTTCACTAATTGTCATTTTACTGATGTTTTTGACAGATTTTTTCACAATAACCTCTGCATTTTTTGAACCAGGAATTGACCCTTTTAAATAAAGAAGTTCATTTTCTAAATCTGTTTTTATAATTTCAATATTTAGCATAGTTCTCAATTTATCTCCCATATGACCAGCCATCTTTTTTCCTTTAAAAACTTTTCCTGGATCTTGACTATGTCCTGTTGAACCATGTGCTCTGTGAGATATAGAGACACCATGACTGGCTCTTAAACCACCAAAATTATGTCTCTTCATAGCACCTGCAAAACCTTTACCAATTGTTTTTGATCTTGTGTCTACAAATTTAATGTCTTTGAATATTTCTAAACCAAACTCGTTTCCTTCTTTGAAAACAGATGTGTCGTTTACTCTAAATTCTTTTAATTTTTTCTTAGCTTCAGTATTTTTTTTAGCAAAAACACCTTTCATGGCTTTTGTTAATTTTGAATTTTTAACTTTTCCATATCCAAGCTGAACAGCCTTATACCCTCTTTTTTCTTCTTCAATAACCTGAATAACTCTAGCTTTTTCGACCTTAAGTACAGTCACAGGAACTAATTGACCAGATTTATAAAACTCTCTCGTCATGCCTATTTTCTTTCCTATTAAAGCTATCTCACTCATAATTAAATTTTTATCTCCACATCAACACCTGATGCTAAATCTAGTTTCATTAATGCTTCAACAGTTTGTGGTGTTGGTTCAATAATATCAATTAATCTTTTATGTGTTCTTGACTCAAATTGTTCTCTACTTTTCTTATCAATGTGAGGTGATCTTAAAACTGTATATCTCTCAATTCTAGTAGGTAATGGAATTGGTCCCTTAATTGTTGCTCCAGTTCTTTTTACTGTATTCACAATTTCTTCGGTAGAAGCATCTAAAACTTTGTTGTCATAGGCTCTTAATTTTATTCTAATATTCTGTTTTTCCATGATTAACCTGCAATCTTCTTAGTTACTTCGTCTTGAACATTTTGTGGGACTTTTGAATAATGATCAAAAAACATTGAATATTGTGCTCTACCTTGAGACATTGATCTTAAATTATTTATATAACCAAACATGTTAGCTAAAGGTACCATTGCTGTAATTACAGTTGCATTTCCTCTTTGCTCTTGAGTGCTGATTTGACCTCTTCTACTGTTTAAATCACCTATAACATCACCCATGTAATCTTCAGGTGTTACTACTTCAACTCTCATTACAGGTTCTAATAATTTTAAACCACCTTTTGTACAAGCCTCTTTAAAGCAAGCTCTACTTGCTAATTCAAATGCTAGTACACTTGAGTCAACATCGTGATGTAAACCATCTAAGATCGTTACTTTATAATCAATCATTGGAAAACCGGCTAAAATTCCAGTATCTGAAACTGTTTCTATGCCTTTTTCAACACCAGGAATAAATTCTTTTGGAATTGCACCACCTTTAATTTTACTCTCGACATCTCGACCTTTACCTGCTTCTTGAGGCTCTACTAAAAGTTTAACTTTTGCAAATTGACCAGCACCACCACTTTGTTTTTTGTGGGTGTATTCAACCTCTGAAGCTGCTTCTATGGTTTCTCTATAAGCAACTTGTGGAGCTCCGACATTTGCCTCTACTTTAAATTCTCTTTTCATTCTATCAACAATAATATCCAAATGTAATTCTCCCATACCTTTAATAATTGTCTGTCCCGACTCTTCGTCTGATGTTACTCTAAAAGAAGGATCTTCTTTAGCTAATCTACCTAATGCTTCACCCATTTTTTCTTGGTCCGCTTTGGTTTTTGGTTCTACTGCAATTTCTATTACCGGATCAGGGAATTCCATTGGTTCAAGTAGAACAGAATTTTCTTTGTCACATAGAGTGTGTCCTGTAATAGTATTTTTTAATCCTGCTAAAGCTACTATATCGCCTGCATTAGCTTCTTTAATATCTTCACGAGAATTTGCATGCATTAAAAGCATTCTTCCAACTCTTTCTTCTTTCTCTTTAGAGGAATTGAAGACCGCAGTACCAGTTTTGATTGTACCTGAATAAATTCTAATAAAAGTTAATGAGCCAACAAATGGGTCATTAGCCACCTTAAAAGCTAAAGCAGAAAATGGAACACTGTCTTCAAATTTCATTTCCATTTCATCCTCACTACCTAATTTAGTTCCTTTAATAGAACCAATATCTACTGGACTTGGTAAATAATTTACAACAGCATCAAGTAAGGGCTGAACACCTTTGTTTTTGAATGCTGAACCTGTTAAAACAGGAACAAAACTAAAATTAAGCGTTCCTTTTCTTATACATTTAATTAAATCTTCTTCTTTAATTTCATCACCATTTAGATAAGCCTCCATTAGCTTTTCGTCTTGTTCAACGGCTGTTTCAACTAATTCTGTTCTATATTTTTCTGAAATTTCTTTTAAGTCTTCTGGAATTTCTTTATATTCCCATTCAGCTCCTAGCGCCTCATTTTTCCAAACTTGGGCTTTCATTTTAACAAGATCAACTACACCAGATAAGGAAGCTTCAGCACCTATAGGTACTTGAACCACCAAAGGTTTTGCACCTAACCTATCTCTAATCATATCTACACATCTAAAGAAATCAGCACCAGTTCTATCTAATTTATTAACAAAACAAATTCTTGGCACTTTATACTTATCTGCTTGTCTCCATACAGTTTCAGATTGAGGCTCTACACCTGCAACACCATCAAAAACAGCAACAGCACCATCCAAAACTTTCAAAGATCTTTCTACTTCAATAGTAAAATCTACGTGACCGGGGGTGTCTATAATATTAATTCTATGATCATTCCAAAAACAAGTAGTAGCCGCAGATGTAATTGTAATTCCTCTTTCTTGTTCTTGCTCCATCCAATCCATTGTTGCTGCACCATCGTGCACTTCGCCAATTTTGTGACTCTTACCTGTGTAGTAAAGAACTCTTTCAGTAGTGGTTGTTTTACCAGCATCTATATGAGCCATGATCCCAATATTTCTATATTTATCTAATGTATGAGTTCTAGCCATAATTAATTACCATCTAAAATGAGCAAATGCCTTGTTAGACTCTGCCATCTTATGAACATCCTCTCTTTTTTTAACAGCAGCTCCTTTTTTTTCATAAGCATCGTAAAGCTCATTAAAAATTTTATCTGCCATGTGTTTATCTTTTCTTTTTCTTGCTGACTCAACTAACCATCTGATAGCTAAAGCTTGTGCTCTTTTACTTTTTACTTCAACAGGAACTTGATAAGTTGCACCACCAACTCTTCTAGATCTAACTTCTACTGTTGGTTTGATATTGTTAATTGCTTCATTAAAAATATTAATCGGTTCATCTTTCGTTTTTGTTTTAATTTTATCGATAGCATCATAAACTATTTTGGCAGCTATACCTCTTTTGCCGTCATACATGATGTTGTTGATTAATTTTGGAATAATAGTTGATTTAAATTTTGGATCTGGAACTACATTTTTTTTTGGTTGAGTTTTTTTTCTAGACATTATTTACCTTTTTTTGTTCCGTATAAAGATCTTCTTTTTTTTCTGTTTGCAACACCTTGTGTGTCCAGATTTCCTCTTAGAATGTGATAACGAACACCTGGTAAATCTTTTACTCTACCACCTCTAATCAGTACTACAGAGTGTTCTTGAAGGTTATGACCTTCGCCAGGAATGTAAGCTGTAACTTCAAATCCATTTGATAATCTCACTCTAGCAACTTTTCTTAATGCAGAGTTTGGTTTCTTAGGAGTTGTTGTATAAACTTTAACGCAAACACCTCTCTTTAGAGGTTGTTTTTGTAGAGCAGGAACTTTGTTCCTTGTAACTTGTTTAACCCTTTTTTTTCTTAACAACTGATTAATAGTTGGCATAAATTTCTATTAAAATTAATTAATTTATTTTTAGATGAAAATAACTGACAGGTTATTTTGTGGCAGCGTTTAGTACTGTTAGAAGTACTACATTCCAACCAAAAACACCGCCAAATTACTTATTAATATCCCTTTGTCAAACTAAAACTGCAATTTTTAGGCGATTTTTTTACTGATTTGCCTGTGTTTCGTCAGGTTCTGAAGCTTCTATTTTATCCTGCTCTGCTAAGAAATTATTATCATCTTCTAGAGCTTTATTGTTCCATCTATTTTTAATATTACCAGTACCTGCAGGAACTAATCTTCCAACAATTACGTTCTCTTTTAGTCCGTTTAGTGGATCAACTTTTCCTTTAATTGCAGCATCTGTTAATACTCTTGTTGTTTCCTGGAACGAAGCTGCTGATATAAATGACTCCGTTTGAAGTGAAGCTTTAGTGATACCCATTAAAACTCTTTCACCAACAGCTGGTGTTTTTCCTTCTGCAACCAATTTTTCATTAGTGTTATCAAACTTAATTCTATCAACCACTTCACCAGGTAAATAACTTGAGTCTCCTGACACTTTAACTTCAACTTTTTTAAGCATTTGTCTTAAAATAGTTTCAATATGCTTATCATTTATTATCACACCTTGTAATCTATATACTTCTTGAACTTGATTAACAAAATATTCTGTTAATTCCTTGATCCCTAAAATTCTTAAAATATCATGAGGCAGTGGTTGGCCATCTAAAAGATACTCTCCTTTTTGAATTTTTTCACCGGGATTGAAATTGATATGTTTCCCTTTTGGAATTAAATAATTTGAAGGCTCTGATCCATCTTCAGGAACAATAGATACTCTTTGTTTACCTCTTACTTCTTTACCAAAAACAACACTACCATCATTTTCGGCAATGATTGCACTATCCTTAGCTTTTCTAGCTTCAAATAACTCAGCAACTCTTGGGAGACCCCCGGTAATATCTTTTGTTTTTGTAGTTTCTTTAGGTAGTCTTGCAATTACATCACCCGCATAAACCTTTTGACCGTCTTTAATTGATAAAATAGAATCCGGTACTAAATAATATCTAGCTTCATTATCATCTGCTTTTTTAATTACATTCCCTTTTTCATCTCTAAGAGTGATTCTAGGTTTTAAGTCAGTGCTCTTTGATTGACCTCTCCAATCAATTACTGATTTTGAAGAAATTCCTGTGGCATCATCTGTAGTTTCTTGAATTGAAACACCATCTATTAAATCTACATAACTTGCTGTACCACTTTTCTCTGCAATAACTGGTGTTGTGTATGGATCCCATTCACAAATTTTAGTATTTGCTTTAACTTTATCTCCATTGTTGAAAAATAATTTCGAGCCGTAAGCAACCTTATAAACAGCTATTTGTACTCCATTATCATCCTCTATAGAAAGTTGAGTATTTCGACCCATTACAATTAAATTCTTTTTAGAATCTTCTAAAATATTAGAGTTAATAATTTTTAACGTACCTTCATTTTTTGTTACAATTTGTGAGTCTTGTTTAACGGAAGCGGTACCACCAACGTGGAAAGTTCTCATTGTTAACTGTGTTCCAGGTTCTCCAATAGACTGTGCTGAAATCATGCCGATAGCTTCACCCACGTGAACCATTTTACCTCTTGATAAGTCTCTTCCATAAGAAGTAGCACAAACACCTTCTTTTGATCCACAAGTCATTACAGAATAAACTTTGATAGCTTTAACGCCTGCTGCATCAATTTTATCACAGCCAGCTTCATCTATCATTTCTTGTTTTTTAATTATAACTTCACCTGTTAAAGGATGCTTTACCTCATCAAAAGTAACTCTACCTAATGCTCTTTCAGATAGACTAACAACTACGTTACCACCTTCTAA
Source organism: uncultured Pelagibacteraceae bacterium (assembly GCA_902571425.1). Lineage (GTDB taxonomy): Bacteria > Pseudomonadota > Alphaproteobacteria > Pelagibacterales > Pelagibacteraceae > Pelagibacter. The sequence goes on from CACGBZ010000013.1 coordinate 6,266, forward strand.
AATTTCAGAAAGTTCGATAAAACCAGGTTTTTTACAGTCACACTCTTTTTTGGTTACAGTTAAATCCTGAGCAACATCACAAAGTCTTCTTGTTAAATACCCTGAACTAGCAGTTTTAAGTGCAGTATCAGCCAATCCTTTTCTAGCACCGTGAGTCGAATTAAAATATTCTAGAGCTGTTAAACCCTCTTTAAAATTGGAAATAATTGGACTTTCAATAATTTCACCGGATGGTTTTGCAATCAAACCTCTCATACCAGCTAATTGTTTCATTTGAGCAGCAGATCCTCTAGCTCCACTGTCAGCCATCATAAAAACTGAGTTTATCTTTAACCCTTCGTCAGTTTTTTCTGTAGCAGAAATTCCCTTCATCATTTCGCCAGCAACTTTATCTGTACACTTAGACCATGCATCGACTACTTTGTTGTATTTTTCACCTCTTGTAATTAAACCTTCTGCATATTGTGTTTCATAATCTGCAATCAATTTTTTAGTATCATCAATTAATTGAGTTTTATTTGCTGGAATTACAAGATCATCTTTTCCAAATGAGATTCCAGCTTTAAATGCGTGTTTAAATCCTAAATCTTTAAGTCTATCACAGAAAATTACAGTTGTCTTTTGACCACAAAATCTGAATACGATATCAATTATTTCCGAAACTACTTTTTTTGGTAATAATCTATCTACTAATGAAAACTTAATGTTTTTATTCTTAGGTAATAAATTTGCTAATAAAAATCTTCCAGCTGTAGATGTATACTTTTCTGTTTTTTTATTACCATTCTCATCTTCTGTTTCATATCTAGAAATTATGGTGCTATGTACATTTATTTGACCAGAAGATAGTGCAAATTCAATTTGATCTGAATTTGTAAAATATCCAGCAGGTTTATCAGATATAGGTTCTTGTGAAAGATAGTAAATTCCTAAGATCATATCCTGACTTGGAACAATAATTGGCTTACCATTTGATGGAGAAAGAATATTATTTGTAGATAACATTAAAATTCTTGCTTCTAATTGAGCTTCTAAACTTAATGGAACGTGAACTGCCATTTGGTCACCATCGAAGTCAGCGTTAAATGCTGCACAAGTTAAAGGGTGTAATTCAATTGCATCTCCCTCAATTAATTTTGGCTCAAATGCTTGAACTCCAAGTCTATGAAGTGTTGGTGCTCTATTTAATAGAACCGGATGCTCTCTAACAATTAATTCTAAAGCGTCCCAAACTGCATTTGTTTCTTTTTCAACTAATTTTTTTGCTTGTTTAATAGTTGATGCTAAGCCTAATTTATTTAATCTTGCATATAAAAATGGTTTAAATAACTCAAGAGCCATTTTTTTCGGTAAACCACACTCATGTAATTTTAAATCAGGACCTACAACGATTACTGATCTTCCAGAATAATCAACTCGTTTACCTAATAAATTTTGTCTAAATCTTCCTTGTTTACCTTTTAACATTTCAGCAAGAGATTTAAGTGGTCGCTTACCTGTTCCTGTTATTACCCTGCCTCTTCTACCGTTATCAAATAGAGCATCTACAGATTCCTGAAGCATTCTTTTTTCATTTCTTACAATGATATCTGGAGCTTTAAGATCCATTAATCTTTTTAATCTATTATTTCTGTTAATTACTCTTCTGTATAAATCGTTAAGATCTGAAGTAGCAAATCTTCCACCATCAAGAGGAACTAATGGTCTTAATTCTGGTGGTATAACTGGTACAACAGTCATAATCATCCACTCAGGTTTTTGACCTGTTTCAATAAATGACTCTATTAATTTTAATCTTTTAATTGCTCTTTCTTCGTTAACTTTTGATTTAGTTTCTTTAATAAAGTTAACAAGATTTTTTCTTTCTAATTCTAAATCTAAATTTTTCAGCATCTCAAGAACAGCTTCTGCACCAATTCCTGCTGTAAAGCTCTCTTCACCAAATTCATCTTGATATTTTGCTAATTCTTCCTCATTTAAGAGTTGATTTTTTTGTAAACCAGTTAAACCAGGTTCTATTACTATAAAGTTTTCAAAATAAAGAACTCTCTCTATTTCTTTTAATTTCATGTCTACAGCCAAAGCAATTCTGCTTGGAAGAGACTTTAAGAACCAAATATGTGCCACTGGTGTAGCAAGATTAATATGGCCCATTCTTTCTCTTCTTACATTTGATTTTGTAACCTCAACACCACATTTCTCACAGATAATTCCTCTAAATTTCATTCGTTTATACTTACCGCATAAACACTCATAATCTTTTATTGGTCCAAAAATCCTTGCACAGAATAAACCATCTTTTTCAGGTCTAAACGTTCTATAATTAATTGTTTCAGGCTTTTTAATTTCACCAAAAGTCCAAGATTTAATTTTCTCTGGGCTAGCAAGTGAAATTTTAATGCTATTAAAATTTTGAGCTTCTGAAATTTCGCTGCCCTTAAATAGATCTGTTAATTCTTTTTTCATTAATTAAGCTCCACATTTAATGCTAATGATTTAATCTCTTTAACTAAAACGTTAAATGACTCTGGTATTCCAGACTCAAAGTTTTCTTCACCTTTAACTATAGTCTCATAAACTTTTACTCTTCCTGCAACGTCATCAGATTTTACAGTTAAAATTTCCTGTAATGTATATGATGCACCATATGCCTCAAGAGCCCACACTTCCATTTCACCAAATCTTTGACCACCTAACTGTGCTTTACCACCAAGAGGTTGTTGTGTAACTAAACTGTAAGGTCCTGTAGATCTTGCATGAATTTTATCTTCAACTAAGTGATGAAGTTTTAGCATGTAGATTATTCCAACAGTAACCGGTCTATCAAATTTTTCTCCTGTTCTTCCATCCCATAAATACGTTTGTCCAGATCCAGGTAAATTTGCCAGTTCAAGCATCTCGGTAACATTTTTTTCTTTAGCACCATCAAAAACAGGCGTTGAAATTGCGATACCATTTTGTAAATTTTCACAAAGATCTTTAAACTCACTCTTGCTTAATTTATCTACTTTATCGTTGAAAATTTCTTCTCCGTAAACAGATTTTAAGAATTTTTCGATTTTTTCTGTTCTTTCAATTTTTTTATTATTTTCATTAACTAAATTTTTAACTTGTTCACCAAATTCTTTACATGCCCAACCTAAATGTGTCTCTAAAATTTGTCCAACGTTCATCCTACTTGGAACACCCAGAGGATTTAATACAATATCAACTGGTCTACCATCTTCTCTGTATGGCATATCTTCAACAGGTACAATTTTACTTACAACTCCTTTATTTCCATGTCTTCCGGACATCTTATCACCAGGTCTTAATCTTCTTTTTATGGCAACGAATACTTTTACCATCTTCATAACACTTGGTAATAAATCATCACCACTTCTAATTTTTAAAACTTTATCTTCAAATCTCTCTGTTATGTCTTGTTTTGCTTTATTATATTGATCTTTTAATTGTGCTAATGTTGTTTCGTCATTTACATTTCCTGTTGAAATCTTAAATACATCGTTAATAGATAATTTATTAATTGTGTCAAAATCTAGCTTAGTTCCTTCAGATATGTCTTTAACTTTTTTAGTTAAAGATGATCCTGATAAAAATTGTGAAGCTCTTTGTTTGATACTCCTCTCTAATATTTCTTCCTCAACTATTTTATCTTGTTGTACTTCTTCTATTTCGGCTCTTTCTATGGTTATTGATCTCTCATCTTTCTCAATTCCGTGTCTATTAAATACTCTTACATCTACAACTGTACCACTGCTTCCTCTTGACATTCTTAAAGATGTATCGGTTACATCAATAGCTTTTTCTCCAAATATTGATCTTAAAAGTTTTTCTTCAGGCCCTGAAGCTGAATCACCTTTGGGCGTGACTTTTCCAACTAATATATCTCCAGCGTTTACTTCTGCTCCTATGTAAACTACACCAGATTCATCTAAATTCTTTAAAGCTTCTTCGTTTACATTTGGTATGTCTCTAGTTATCTCCTCTTCTCCAAGCTTTGTGTCTCTTGCCATTATTTCATATTCTTCGATATGGACAGACGTAAATACATCATCTGTTACGCATCTTTCAGATATTAAAATTGAATCTTCAAAATTATAGCCTTGCCAAGGCATGAATGCCACTGTTACATTTTTACCTAAAGCTAGTTCACCTAATTTAGTCGAAGGTCCGTCTGCAATAATATCTCCAGATTTAACCTTATCTCCCACTCTAACAAGTGGTCTCTGGTTAATGCATGTGTTTTGATTTGATCTTTTGAATTTTTGAAGATTGTAAATATCAACTCCTGACTCATTAAAATCAGTTTCCTCTGTCACTTTAATAACAATTCTTTTTCCATCAATTTTATCAACTATACCATCACGTTTAGCAACTATTGTTACTCCCGAGTCTAAAGCTACATCACTTTCAATACCTGTTCCAACTAAGGGAGACTCTGGTTTTAATAAAGGTACTGCTTGTCTCATCATGTTAGATCCCATTAACGCTCTATTTGCATCATCATTCTCTAAAAAGGGAATTAAAGATGCCGCAACAGAAACAAGTTGTTTTGGTGATACATCAATGTAATCAATAGAGTCTGGTTTAGCCAAAAGAAAGTTTAGATTTTGTCTGCACGAAACTAATTCCTCAGTAATTTTTCCATTTTTGTCAAGTTTTGTATTTGCTTGAGCAATAGTGAATTTTGTTTCTTCCATTGCAGACAAGTATTCAACCTTATCTTGCACGATACCGTCTTTTACTCTTTTATATGGACTCTCAATAAAACCATATTTGTTAATTTTAGCGTATGTTGATAAACTATTAATCAAACCAATGTTTGGACCCTCGGGTGTCTCTATTGGACAAATTCTTCCATAATGTGTTGGGTGCACGTCACGAACTTCGAAACCTGCTCTTTCTCTCGTTAAACCCCCTGGACCTAAAGCTGAAACTCTTCTCTTATGAGTAATCTCTGATAATGGATTTGTCTGATCCATAAATTGAGAAAGTTGTGAACTAGCAAAAAAATCTTTCAATGAAACCGTTAATGGCTTTGCATTAATTAGATCTTGGGGCATTGCTGATTCTACATCTAGAGTAGTCATTTTTTCTTTAATAGCTCTTTCCATCCTGTAAACACCAATTCTTGCTTGGTTTTCAACTAACTCTCCCACCGAACGAACTCTTCTGTTACCTAGATGGTCAATATCATCAACGTCATCTTTACCATCACGTAAATCTAACATCTTTTGAATTATAGCAACAATATCGTCATTTCTTAATATTGTAATTTTGTCAGAACACTGTTGGTTTAATCTTGAGTTCATTTTAACCCTACCTACATCAGATAAATCATATCTATCGGAACTAAAGAAAAGATTATTAAATATTTGAGTTGCTATTTCTATAGTTGGTGGCTCACCAGGTCTTAACATCTTATAAATTTCTGTTATAGCTTCATCCTTAGTCTTATTTTTGTCTGCAAGAATTGTTGTAAGTAAATAAGGGCCTTTATTTATAGAATTTGTTACTGAAATTTGAAGTGTATGTATGTTCGCATCCAGAATTTGTTGAATAATTGTGTCATTTAATTCAGTACCAATTTGAAAAATACCATCCTCTTCTTCACTAACTTTAACATCTCTGTGTAAGAACTTTCCATACAATGACTCTCTTGAAACTAAAATATCTTTAAGTCCCTCATTAGCTAATTTTTTTGCATTTAAAAAATTAATTTTGTCACCTAGCTTAATTACTACTTTGCCTGTCTTTGCATCAATTACTTCTTCTGAGAAATTTTTAGCTTTATAGTTTTCAGGATTAAATTTGGTTTTCCATTTTTCTGCTTTTGGATCAAAAGTATACTGTTCACTATCATAGAACTCATCAGCTATTTCAGATTTTGTGTAGCCTAAAGCTAATAATAAT
>CACGBZ010000014.1 GCA_902571425.1 uncultured Pelagibacteraceae bacterium
TACTCTTTGTGCATTAATAATTTAGATTTTAGTAAATTTAAAAAAAATATTTCAAAAAAAATTAAGAATTTAAAACTTAATCAATACTCAGATCACGTAATTTTAAAAACAACAGAAAAACCAAAAAAATTTATAAATTTAATTAATAAAGAATTCCCTGAAATTTCTATTGTTGGATATGGACATTCTATTGAAATTTTTAAACAGGTTGGAAATCCAAAAGATGTGGTTAAAAAATTTAATTTAGAAAGTTTTAGTGGCACACATGGTATTGGACATACTAGAATGGCAACTGAAAGTGCAATAACTACTGATGGTTCTCACCCTTATTCAACTGGAGAAGATGAATGTTTAGTTCACAATGGTTCTTTATCTAATCATAATAACTTAAGAAGAGAACTTAAGAAAAAAGGAAACATTTTTAATTCTGAAAATGATACTGAAGTTGCTGCTGGCTACGTTTCAAATAGTCTCTCAAATAATAAATCATTAAAAAATACACTTGTTTCAGGTCTGAAAGACCTTGATGGCTTTTATACATTTATAGCGGGAACGAGAAAAGGATTTGCAGTAGTAAGAGATGAAATAGCATGTAAGCCTGCAGTTATAGCAGAAACAAAAAATTATGTTGCTATAGCGTCTGAATTTCAAGCGATGGCACATCTTCCAGATGTTAACAGTGCAAAAATTTTTGAGCCAGAACCTGGTATTGTATATTCTTGGGGAAATTAATGAAATTAGATTTAAAAAAATTAAAGTTAAGAAAAGTAAACGATCAATTGCAAAGTATAGATAGAAAAACAAACGAAAGAGATTTTACTATAATAAATCCTGAGGGTAATCACGCTGTATGTGCTGGGCTTACTGAAGAATTAAATATAAATATTAAAGGTCATGTTGGATATTATTGTGCCGGTATGAATCAAAAAGCAAATATTACAATCGAAGGCAATGTAGGAACTGGTGTAGCTGAAAATATGATGTCTGGAAAAGTTCATGTAAAAGGCAATGCATCTCAATCAGCTGGAGCAACTGCTCATGGAGGTCTTTTAATTATTGATGGTGATGCAAGTTCAAGATGCGGAATATCTATGAAAGGTGTGGATATTGTTGTTAAAGGTTCAGTTGGCCATATGTCAGGTTTTATGTCTCAAGCAGGGAACTTAGTAGTATGTGGTGATGCTGGTGAGGCATTAGGTGATAGTTTGTATGAAACAAACATATATATAAAAGGTAAGGTAAAATCACTTGGCGCAGATTGTGTTGAAAAAAAAATGGATAAAAAACATATAAAAAAATTAAATTTACTTTTGCAGGAAGCCAATATTAAAAATCAAAAAGCTGAAAGTTTTAAAAGATATGGTTCAGCAAAAAAGTTATACAATTTTAAAATAGACAATATTTCAAATTATTAATCATGAAAAAAAATAACAAAACTCATCCTCGTCAATCATGGACTTTTGATGAATATACAAATTCAGAAATAAGAAGAGCCGCGGCAACAGGTATTTATGATATTAGAGGTGGAGGATCTAAAAGAAAACTTCCCCACTTTGATGATTTATTATTTTTAGGAGCCTCAATGTCTAGATATCCTTTAGAGGGTTATAGAGAAAAATGTACCACAAATGTAACTCTTGGAACTAAATATGCAAAAAAACCACTTGAATTAGATATACCAATTACAATTGCAGGAATGAGCTTTGGTGCATTATCAGGCCCAGCAAAGGAAGCTTTGGGAAGAGGTGCAAGTGCTGCTGGTACATCTACTACTACTGGTGATGGAGGAATGACACCTGAAGAAAGAGGACAATCTAAATATTTAGTTTACCAATTGTTACCGTCTAGATACGGAATGAACCCGGACGATTTAAGAAAAGCGGATGCTATTGAAGTTGTTATAGGTCAAGGTGCAAAACCTGGAGGCGGTGGAATGTTATTAGGTCAAAAAATAAATGACAGAGTTGCAAAAATGAGAACTTTACCTAAAGGAGTTGATCAAAGATCTGCATGTAGACATCCAGACTGGACTGGACCTGATGATTTAAAAATAAAAATTTTAGAATTACGTGAAATTACAAAATGGAAAGTTCCTATCTTCATAAAAATTGCAGGTGCAAGACCATATTATGATACTGCTTTAGCTGTAAAAGCAGGTGCTGATGTAGTTGTCCTAGATGGAATGCAAGGTGGTACAGCAGCTACTCAAGAAGTTTTTATTGAAAATGTTGGCCAACCTACATTAGCTTGTATTAGGCCTGCAGTAGATGCCTTGCAAGATTTAAACGCACATAGAGAAGTGCAATTAGTGATATCAGGTGGAATTAGAAATGGTGCAGATGTTGCTAAAGCTTTAGCGCTTGGAGCAGATGCGGTATCAATAGGTAGTGCTGCAATGATAGCTATAGGTGATAATGATCCAAAATGGGAAAAAGAATACAACAAGTTAGGTTCTACCGCAGGCGCTTATGATGATTGGCATGAGGGAAATGATCCAGCTGGAATATCAACTCAAGATCCAGTTTTAATGAAAAGATTAGATCCAGTAAAAGCTGGTAGAAAATTAACCAACTATCTAAAAGTAATGACGCTAGAAGCGCAAACACTTGCTAGAGCATGTGGAAAAAATAGTTTACATAATTTAGAACCTGAGGATTTATGTGCACTAACTGTTGAAGCTGCTGCAATGGCTAGAGTTCCTCTGGCAGGAAGCAATTGGATACCGGGAATAAAAGAAAAAAAGTGATTGATACAAATCTTTATTATTCATAAGATTAAATATGCCAAAAAATTTATCTAAGATAGCAAAAGCTAAAAAAATTAAATATTTTTTGATAAGTTTCGTCGATCTTTTTGGTGTTTTAAGATCTAAATTAGTTCCATCTCAAGCAATTGGAGATATGCAGAAAGATGGAGCGGGTTTTGCAGGTTTCGCGACATGGCTAGATATGACACCTGCTGACAGTGATATGTTTGGCATTCCTGATCCTGATAGCCTAATTCAACTACCATGGAATAAAGAAATTGGTTGGTTGGCTTCTGATTTATACATGGATGGTAAACCTGTTAAAGCTTCTCCAAGAATAATGCTTAAAGAACAGATAAAAAAAATGTCACAAAAGAAACTACAAATGAAATCAGGTGTTGAGTGTGAATATTTTTTGATTTCTGAAGACGGACATTCTTTGGCAGATAAAAGAGATATTCAATCTAAACCTTGTTATGATCAATCCGCTCTAATGAGAAGGTATGATTTAATAAAAGAAATTTGTGATTGCATGTTAGAAATGGGTTGGAAACCTTACCAAAATGACCACGAAGATGCTAATGGTCAATTCGAGATGAACTGGGATTATTCAGACTCTCTAATTACTGCGGATAGACATGTCTTCTTTAAATTTATGGTAAAAAGTTTAGCCGAGAAACATGGTTTAAGAGCAACTTTTATGCCAAAACCGTTTAGTAATTTGACTGGTAATGGTTGTCATGCTCATGTCTCTGTATGGAATGGAAAAATAAATAAATTTTTAGATAATAAAGATCAATTAGGATTAAGTAAGCTAGCTTATAATTTTTTGGGTGGAATTATGAATAACACTCAGGCACTTTCTGCTTTTTTTAATCCAACTATCAATAGTTACAGAAGAATAAATGCACCACCAACAAAATCTGGAGCAACATGGTCTCCAAGTAGTATTTCGTACACAGGAAATAACAGAACTCACATGATTAGAATTCCTGACAAAGGTAGATTTGAGTTAAGACTAATGGATGGTTCGGCAAACCCATACTTGCTTCAAGCAGGTATAATAGCTGCTGGGCTTGATGGAATTAACAAAAAACTAAATCCAGGAAAACCTCTCCATTGTAATATGTATGAAGATTATAAAAAATATCCTAGATTAAAAAAATTACCTAATGATATAAATCAAGCTATTAATATGCTTAAAAATAGTAAATCGTTATCAAAAGCTTTTGGTACAGAAGTAATCAAAAGCTACATAAAACTAAAAAATTCAGAAATACAAAATTTCAAAGATAAAAATAATTTTAATAAAAAAAAACCTGTATCTCAATGGGAAAAAGATAATACATTAGACTGTTAATGTGAAAAGTTTAAAAGGTATTAAAACGTGGAGTCTTACAAAATCTTTAAAAAATAATAATTTTAGTTTTAAAAGAAATTATGTTTTAAGATTTGCACCTTCATTACTATTAACAAACGCTTATAAATCTATTTCCAGTTGGAAAAATTATAAATCAACACCACTATTAAAACTTGATAAATTACAAAAAAATTTAAAACTAAATAATATTTTTTATAAGGATGAATCTAAAAGATTTCATTTAAAATCATTTAAAGCTTTGGGTGGTGCTTATGCTGTTGAAAAAATATCTAAGGGAAAAAAAAATATAATCATTTCCTCAGCAACCGCTGGAAATCATGGAAGGTCTGTAGCATGGGGTGCTAAAAGGTTGGGATTAAAATGTAAAATATTTGTTAGTCAATACGTTAGCGACACAAGAGTTAAAGAAATTAAAAAATTTGGTGCCGAAGTAATAAGAGTTAAAGGAGATTACGAAAATTCACTTAATGAGTGCAAGAAATTATCAAAAAAAAATAATTGGAAAATTGTTCAAGATGTTTCAACAAAAAAATATAAATTAATTCCTCAACTTACCATGGCAGGATACTCTATAATGATTAGAGAAATTTCTAAACAAACAAATCAATATATAACCCATATTTTCTTACAGGCTGGTGTTGGTGGTATGGCTGCTGGTGTAGTTGCTGGTGTTGCAAAATATTTTAAAAGAATACCAAAAATAATAATTGTTGAACCTGATAGAGCCGACTGTGTACTTCAAAGCGTAAAACATAATAAATTAAAAAAAATTAAAATTAAAAAGGAAAGTATCATGGGTGGCATGTCATGTAATGAAATGTCATATATTCCCTGGCAAATATTGAAAAAAGCGAGCAATTGTTGTGTGTCTGTAAGTGATCGAAATATTGCTAGAACCGTTGCGATGCTGAAAGACAAAAAGCTTAGTAAATATTCAATAATTGGTGGAGAGTGCTCTGCACCTGGAATTATAAGCCTGATAGGTGCTTGTAATAATACGAAGATTAAAAAGCTTATAGAACTTGATGAAAATTCTAATGTTTTATTAATAGGATGCGAAGGTAATGCAGATGTAAAACTTTACAAACAACTGCTATCTAAAGGCAGAAAATAAATTCACATGAAAAAAAATGCTATATTTTGGATTAGGGAAGATTTTAGAATTGAAAATAATCCAGCACTGTCTTATGCGAGTCAAAATCATGATAACGTTATTGCATTATTTATTTATAATAAAAATGATTTTGATAAAAAAAGAGAAGCACAAAAATGGTGGCTACATAAATCTTTAGAGGAATTTAAGTCAGAATTATTTAAATACAAAATCAGTCTTCAGATATTAGAGGGGGACGAGCTGGATGTGTTATCAAAAATAAAGAAAAAAGATAATATTTCTGTATATTGGAATAAGATATATGAACCAGATGTAATTGCTAAAGGTAAAAAAATAAGAGACTTTTTTTTAAAAAATGAAATTGAGTTTAAATATTTTAAAGGAAATATACTTAATGAGTTTCAAGAAGTAACTAAAAATGATGGTACACCTTTTAAAGTATTTAGTCCATTCTGGAGAAATGCTGAAGAGAAATATCTTAATCTACCCCCAAGTAAAAATTATGTTATAAAAAAAAATACTAAATTAATTTCTTTTTTTAAAAATGGTATTGAAAGTAAAAATATTTTACCAAAAAAAAATTGGTATAAAAAATTTGATAAATATTGGAAAGTTTCTGAAAATGAGTCAAAAAAAGTTCTAAATAATTTAATTCAAAAAAAAATTAAAGATTATGGAACAGCTAGGGATTACCCATCAATCGAGGGTACATCAAAATTATCTCCATACATAAAACATGGTCAAATTCACGTAAGTACAATTTGGAAAGAGTGTAATGAAATAAAATCTAAAGGCATTGGCTACAGAAAATATATCAATGAATTAGGTTGGCGTGAATTTTCACATAGTTTAATAAATTATTTTCCAGAATTCTTAAAAGGCAATTACAGAAAAGAGTTTGATAAATTTCCTTGGGTCAAAAATGAAAAGTTTTTAAAAGCATGGAAATCTGGAATGACAGGTTACCCTATTGTCGATGCTGGTATGAGAGAATTATACGAAACTGGATGGATGCATAACAGAATTCGAATGGTGGTTGGTTCTTTTCTTGTAAAACATTTAAGAATAAATTGGACAGAGGGAGAAAAACATTTCAGAAATTGTTTATTAGATTTCAATAAAGCAAATAATGTAGCTCAATGGCAATGGGTTGCTGGTTGTGGAGCTGATGCTGCACCTTACTTTAGAATATTTAATCCAATTTTACAGGGAGAAAAATTTGATAAAGAGGGTATATACGTTAAAAAGTGGGTTCCTGAGTTAAACAAAGTTCCTAATAAATTTATTCATAAACCATGGGAAATGGAGCTCAAATACCAGGAGGCAATAAAAACTATAATAGGTAAAGATTATCCTAAACCTATTGTGATACATGAAAAAGCAAGAGCTGCTGCCTTAGAAGCTTTTCAATCACTAAAAAAATAAACCGTTTATTCGCCAATAAAATGATGAATTATAGTTCTTTTTTGAGCCTCTAATCTGTGTTCAAATAAATATATGCCCTGCCAAGTTCCAAGCAACAATTCACTATCTTTCACACTTAAAGAAATTTGATTATTTGTTAATGCGGATTTAATATGTGCAGGCATATCATCTTTTCCTTCCGTAGTATGAACATATAGTCTGTTATCCATAGGAGCTAATTTATCAAAATAATTTATTAAATCTGTTTGTACATCTGGATCAGCATTTTCTTGTACAATTAATGAAGCACTTGTATGCTGAATGCTTAAATTAAGGATACCTTTTTTAAAGTTTTTTTGACTAATCCAATGAATTGTATCATTAGTAAACTCATATAACTTTTGACCATTAGTCTTAATTTGAAGATTATAGAATTCTTGTATCATTAATTATACTCCTTTGATGTAAGTTCGTATAAACGACTAATTGTACGTTTAAATGGTTTTTCTAGTAATCTTGAAGAGGTAAATTGATCTAAATGTTGATCAGCTGTAACTCCTAATAAAATATCTTTATCATAAATTACATCTAACAAAGTGATAAAACGTCGTTGTTGATTTGAATTCACATCATTAAATTGAGGTATCTTATCTATTACCATAAATTTACAATTTTTAATTATCTCTAAATAGTCTTCAGCACCTAAATTTTGATCACATAAGTCATTAAAATTTATTCTTACTATACCTTCATAAAAATTTTCTATTTTAAAATCTCTACCTTTTACATTGATTAAAATTGTAGTTTTTTTTTTATTTTTAGTAATTTTTCTAAAAAATTTATTAATTTTAAAGTTTGTTTCTTTATTCAGGGGATAAAAATATCTTTGCTGTTGATTGTCATTTGATTTTCTATAATCGTCTTCAATTTTAAGATCATGCTCTATAGATTGATCCTGCATTATCTTTATAAAGGGCATAAATTGATCCCTTTGAAGTCCATCTTTATAAAGTTCGGAAATTTTAGTGTTCGAAGTAAAAATAATTTTAATATCTTCTTTAAATATTTGTTCAAATAGTTTTCCTAAAATCATTGCATCAACAATATTTGTTACTTGAAATTCATCAAAATAAATTAATTCAGCTTTTAATTTTAAATCTTTTACAAATAGATCGATTATGTTTTCTTGACTTTTTTCTTTTCTTTCGTGAGCAAAATCATGAAAATTCAACATGAATTCATTAAAGTGTTTTCTTAATTTTCTTTTATCTAATTGATCAAAAAAAAAATTTAAGATCATAGTCTTTCCAACTCCAACATCTCCATGAAGATAAAAGGCTTTTTGAGATAATTTTTTTGAAAATAATTTTAATAAAAATGATTTAAAATTAATTTGATAATATTCTTCTAATTTTTTAATAACATTTATTTGATTTAAATTTACCTCAAAACCCTGATTTTCACAAAAAGATACAAATTCTTTCTCAAATGATTTAGACATTAATTTCTTTTAGTTTTAAAATCTATACCATATTCTGACCGTGGACCCTTTCTCAATCCAAATGGACCAGGGATAAATATAGTCATTGGATTTGTTCCTTGTTTAAGATCCACTCTATGAAAGGTATTTGCAGACCTGAAGCCAATATAACCTGGTTTTCTCCAAAATTTTCCATTTTTTGTAGTCTCCCAATATCCTCCCCTTAAAATAATAGTAATATAAGGGCATAAATGATTGTGAACACCATCACCATGATCATCATCTAGCATCTCATGAATCAATATATTAAATGGAAACCACTTAGGTCTATTTCTGAACAAAACATAGTATCTATTCATCCATGGTTTTGCCTCTTCAAACTTAGGGTGTGAAGGTCCTCTATCTAATACAACTTTTTTTCTTCCAATCTTTTCTAAAATTTTTAGAAACATTAGTTAAGTTTAATAATAGAATTATCTTTAACAATAAATAGTTGATCATTAAATACAAATGGTCTCAAAATTTTTTCATTATCAATTTTCAATGTAGATATAGTTTTACCTGTTTTAATATCTATAACTAATAATTTTCCATTGTTTGTAGATAAATAAATATTTTCTTTTCCTAAAATGAAGCCTGTTGGCTTAATATAGTTTCTCTTTTTTATTTTAAAATTACTAAAAATATCAGTTACTCTAATAATATTTCCTTTTTCTTTGTCTATTAAAAATAAATAACCCTCCATAGATATGGTGAATAAAATATTACCTATTATTGTTGGTCTTACATTAGAATTTATTTTTGTATCCCAATTAAAACTTCCTGTATTAATATCAATTGAAAAAAATTGATTTTTATTATTTGAAAAAAACAGGGATTTATTGTCAGTTACCAAATCAGATGTTTCTAAAGAAAAAGATGATTCATAAATTAAACTATTTTGAGTAGGCAATTGCCATAATAATTCACCATTAAGAAGGTTTACAGCACTTATATCACCATTTGAATTATTAAAAAAAATAACATTTTCAACAAACACTATTGAAAGTTTTTTTTGTGATCTGATTAATGACTGTTGTGTTTTAACATTCCACAATTCCTTTCCATTCTCAATAGAAAAGCATCTCAAGGTATTAGAGAAATCAATTGTGTAAAATTTATCTTTAAAAATTTTAATTTGAGAGTTGAATGGAGCTATATTATTTTTCGACCAAATTAAATTACCCGTTATTGTATCCAGCATATAATATCTTGCCAAATTATCAGTGACTATTAAATAATTGTTTTTTTTTGCAAATTGTAATACAGGGTTTAATTTCTTTTCAGATTTTGAATAATAATTTTTTTTCCACTTTACTTTTGAATTATCATCAAATTTTATAATTGTTCCTTTGTTGTTAAAAAAGATTATATTATTTTCATCAAAAACTATTTCTGGTTCGTATTGATAAAAATTTTTTATTTTTGAAAATTTATATTTAGACAAATATTTTAGATTTCCATTAAAATTTGTCTTTCCATCATTATTTGTATAACTTTTGTCGTTTGAAGAAAAAAATGTTTCTGGAATTATAATCTTTAGACCTGGGTTAAATTCTTCGTTATAAATTTTATCTTGATCAATGATTTCTCTAGATATCGTTTGTTTTTCTGAAACTGGTTCTTGATTTATTTCTTTAGATGCAGACCAAAACTTCGAGTTTTCGTTTAGAGAGCAATTA
>CACGBZ010000015.1 GCA_902571425.1 uncultured Pelagibacteraceae bacterium
AAACCCTCGTAATTTCATATCTTCTTCAGATATTAAAAAACCATCATTAGTGTCTTTTAAAATCTTTATTCTTTTTTTTGCGTTTTCGCTTAGATTAGATTTAAACATTAATATACATGTAGAGTCTTTATCTCCACGACCAACTCTACCTCTTAATTGATGAAGTTGAGATAAACCAAATTTGTTTGCATTTTCAATTATAATCGTATTTGCATTTGGAAAATCTATACCAACCTCAATAATCGTTGTAGAAACCAATATCTTAAATTTATTATTTAAAAAATTGTTAAGTATTTCATTTTTTTCATCTACGTCAGTTTTTCCATGAAGTAAACTTACTTGATTTGGAAACTCGCTTTCTAAATATTCATATTTTTTGACAGCTGATGAGTGATCCAACTTTTTAGATTCTTCAATTAATGGACAAACCCAAAAAATTTGATTTCCTAAGTTAATTTCTTTTCTTATAAATTTTAAAACATCTTCAATTTTAACCTCTAATTTACTATATGTTTTAATTGGTTTTCTATTTTTAGGTTTTTCTCTAATTATTGAAATATCCATGTCACCATAAATTGTCATTGTTAAAGTTCTAGGTATAGGTGTTGCTGTCATTAATAATACGTCACAATTTGATCCACCTTTGTCCGACAATTTTTTTCTTTGATTCACTCCAAACTTATGTTGTTCATCTATAATTATTAATCCTAATTTTTTAAAAATCACTTTTTTTTGAAATATTGCATGTGTTCCAAAGATAATATCAATTTTATTATTCTCTAATTTTTTATGAATTTCTTTTTTAACTTTATATTCAGATTTTCCAGAAATAAGATCTATATTTATATTTTTAGGAAATAATTTTTTTGCTAGATTAAAATGTTGTCTTGCTAGAATTTCTGTAGGAGCCATAAAAGCAACCTGGAAACCAGAATTTATACTATTTATTGCTGCTAAAAGAGACACTATTGTTTTTCCACTACCAACGTCTCCTTGCAAAAGTCTAAACATTTTATTTGATGAACTTAAGTCTTTGTTTATTTCGTTAAGTGATTTTTGTTGATCATTGGTAAGTGAAAAATTTAATTTATCAATTATAGAATTTTGTTTATTTAAATTGATAACTTTATTTTTTTTTTTTATTTTTCTTATTTTTTTTCTTATTTCAGAATTAACAAGAAATGATGAAAATATTTCATCAAAAGCAAGTCTTTGATAGAAATTTGATTTATAATTTCCAATATTTTCAGGTTTGTGTAGTTCTTTAATTGAGTTATTCCAGCTTATATTTTTAAATTTAGATAAAATACTTTTAGAGTGCCATTCATTAAAAACTGGTAAATTATTGATTATTTGATTTAAGATTTTATTATATATTTTTTCAGAAATACCTTCAGTTAATGAGTATTTATTATGAGTTTGCTTGATTAAAGAAGAGTCCTCAGAAACATATTTTGGATTTGTTATTTGGTATTTATTCCTGAAATGACCTATTTTACCACTAACAGTAATTTCTTTACCTAAAGGCAGGATTTTTTTTATGTATCCTTCATAACTATTAAAAAAAACACAATCTATTTCACCAGTTTCATCACTACATAAAACTCTATTTGGTAATTTCCTAATTCTGGGGAAGTTATACTTTTGTGGAATTATAGTTACTGTTTGTATTTCACCAATTTTTAAATCTTTTATTTTTGATGACAAGCTTCTATCTGTATAAGATTTTGGAAGTTTCCATAGTAAATCAAATAAATTATTAATATTTTTCCTCTTTAATAAATTTTTTGTTTTAGTTCCTACACCTTTTAAAGAACCTAAATCAGACAATAAATATTCATAATTTGTTTTATTATTCATTAACAACTAATATATTCTAATTATTATGATCAACATAGATGAATTAAAAAAAAAAATTATTTACCGTTCTAATTATAGAGGTACAAAAGAAATGGATAATCTTTTGGGTGCATTTACAAAAAGATATATAAATAATTTAAATGAAAATGATCTTCTTGATTTAGAAAAACTATTGAATATTGATGACACTAATTTGTATAATTTTTACAATGGTTTTAAAACCGATTTTGAATTTGAAAATAACAATATCAATTTCTTATATAAAAATTTTGAGTATACACAAAAATGATGGCGGAGAGACTGGGATTCGAACCCAGGAAAGAGTTGCCCCTTTGCCGGTTTTCAAGACCGGTGCTTTCAACCGCTCAGCCATCTCTCCGTGAGCAAGGTTTTATAATTATAATTATTTAATTCAACCATAAAATAGTCTAATAAACTTATTAATTACAAGCATCATGGTTTCCAATGAATAAAGAATTTAACAAAGGCTTATTACTTGCTGGCTTTGGATCCTTTTGGTGGGGTTTTTTTGGTGTAATTTATTTTAAATATATTGCTTATATTGGGCATATTGAATTAGTAGTTCATAGATGTTTATGGACAGCGTTTACTTTAATTCTGACTACTTTTTTTTTCTCTAAGTGGAATATTTTTTTTAAAATTGTAAAAAATATATCAAATTTATTTTATTTATTTATTTCAGGTTTTTTAATTTTTATAAATTGGGGTGTATGGATATATGCTATAGCAACAAATAGAATTATAGATGCAAGTTTTGGTTATTTTATTATGCCTATTTTAAGTGTAATGCTCGGTTACCTTTTTTTTAAAGAGAAACTTAATAAAAAAAGAGTCTTTTCAATTCTGTTGGTTATTCTATCTATCCTTTTTTTAATAATTGTAAGTATTAAATCATTGCCTTGGGTTGGTTTAATTGTTGCTTTAAGTTGGGGGTTTTACAATCTAGTTAGAAAAAAAATTAATGTTGATACCGATGTAGGCCTTCTTATTGAAAGTTTATTTATATTGCCATTTGCACTGTTAGCTTTTTATTTGATAGCAAGCAAAGGATATAATGATTTTCAATTATCTGATCCATCGATGATGCTATTTATTTATCTTGCTGGACCTATGACTATCATACCTTTATTTTTATATGTTAGGGGAGTTGAGCTCTGTGGCTTAGGACCGGCTGGAATGATATTTTATATAACGCCTACTTTTCAGTTTTTATTAGGGTATTTTTATTACAACGAGCCTTTTTCAGTAACAAAATTAGTTAGCTTTATTTTTATTTGGATTGCTGTAATTATATATTTGAAAGATTTACATGAAACTAATTAATTTTTTTTTATTTTTTATTTTTATTTCTATTAATTGCTCATTTGCTGACATCAATAAAGAATTTGAAAATTGGAAATTAAATTTTAAAAAAATAGCTTTAGAAAACAATATTTCAGAAAAAACATTTGATAAAGTTATGTCTGATACTAAATTTTTATCAGATGTAATAAAATATGACAGATATCAACCTGAATTTTATGAGGATACTAAAACTTATATTTCAAAAAGAACATCTTCAAAAAAAGTATCGTTAGGAAAAAAATTCTATGAAAAAAATTCAAAGTTAATTAATACTGTTGAAAGCGAATTTAATATAGAGAGAGAGTTACTATTAGCTCTAATGGGAATAGAAACCAATTTTGGAACATATGTTGGTAAAATGGATATTTTATCCTCATTGGCAACTTTAAGCTTTGATAAAAGAAGATCAGAATTTTTTACAAATGAACTATTAATACTTTTGCGATTAATAGAAAATGAACAAATAGATTATAAAACGTTATATGGGTCTTGGGCTGGTGCGTTTGGTTTTTTTCAATTTATGCCATCAACTATGAAAAACTATGCAATTGACCATGATGAGAATGGATATATAGATTTAAAAAATAATAATGATGCTTATGCTTCAGCATCAAACTATTTAAATCAAATAGGTTGGAAAAGTGAGAATCCTTGTTTTTATAGAATTGATTTATCAGAGAATATACCAAGTGAATATTTGAACATTTCTGCAAAAAAACTTCATGATAAAAAAAAATTAAAATATTTTAGAAAATTTATTAAAAATAATGATCAAATAGATAACAAGTATAACGCTTTAAAAGTAGCCATTATAACTCCAGATAAAGATATCATACCTGATGCCGAAACTTTAAATCCAGCTTATATCGTATTTGATAACTATGAGATTATATTAAAATGGAATAGATCATTGCGGTTTGCTTTAGCTGTTTGTACATTAAAAGATAAATTTAAAAATGAACTTTAAAAAACTCATATTAATTATTTCTATACTTTTTTTATCAGCATGTAATCAATTTGAACAAAATAATAAAAACTTAGTTTATATTAGTGATCAGAAGTATAGTAATACTGGATTTGCTTTAATCTATGATGATGAATTAAAAAAAGAAAAAAAAATATCTAAAAAAATTGATAATAGATCTCTTTTAATTTTTCATAATAAAATTAAAAAAAATTCATTTGTTAAAATTACCAATCCTGTTAACGATAAGTCAATTATAGCTGAAGTAATCTCTAATAATGTTAAATTCTCATCTTTTTACAACTCTGTAATTACACAACGAATTGCTAAGGAACTATCACTCGACCCTAAAGAACCTTACATTGATCTTGTTTTAATCTCAAAAAGTTCAACATTTATAGCTAAAAAAGCAAAGACTTTTGATGAAGAGAAAAAAGTAGCGGAAAAGGCTCCTGTTGATGGAATTACTATAGATAATCTTATCAAAGAAAAAGATAAAGAAGTCAAAATAAAAAAAAATGAATTTTTATATTCAATAAAGATTGCAGATTTTTATTACAAAGACTCAGCAGAAAATATGGTTAATAGAATAAAAGACGAGACAAATATTAAAAAATCTCTAATTAAGAAATTATCTAAAACTAAATATAGGGTATTATTGGGACCATATAATGATATAAAAAAACTAGAAAAATCATTTAATGAAATAAAAGTATTAAATTTTGAAAATATAGAGATATTAAAAAATGTTTAGAATATTATTAATTATAATTTTTTTTAGTTTTTCATTAGCAAATGTTTCAAAAGCTAGTTTTGATGTAAAGGCAAGAACTGCAATATTACAAGATTATCATTCTGGTGAAATTCTTTTTGAAAAAGAACCTGATAGATCTATTTATCCAGCATCTATGACAAAAATTATGACTGCTATTATTGCATTTGACTTAATTAAATCAGGAGATCTTAGTTTAGATGAAAAATTTTTAATTTCTGAAAAAGCCTGGAGATTATCTGAACCAGGTTCTTCATCAATGTTTGTTATGGTAGGTGATGAAGTTAGTGTCGAAGATTTGTTAAAGGGTATTATAATTGCATCAGGGAATGATGCATGTGTTGCATTAGCTGAGGGTATAGCGGGTACAGAAGAAGAATTTGCAATTTTAATGACAGCTAAAGCTAATGAATTAGAAATGACAAATACTAATTTTTCGAATTCTTCTGGATTAAATGATCCTGATAATTATTCAACTGTAAGAGACATATTAAAAATGTCTAGATATTTAATATCTGAACACCCTGAATATTATAAATGGTTTGCAGAAAAAGAATTTACGTGGAACCGAACTGGAGGAGATCCAATTAAACAAGGTAACAGAAATCCTCTATTATATAAAAACTTTGGTGCAGATGGCATCAAAACAGGATATTTAGCTGTTGAAAAGTACTCTTTAGCATCATCTATAGTTAGAAACGGCAGAAGACTTATAGCTGTAGGTAGTGGTTTCAGTTCAAAAAGTTCTAGATCAACTGAAAGTAGGAGATTACTTACACATGGTTTAACTAAATATGATTTAGTAAAAATTTCAAAATCAAATGAATCTTTTCATAAAATAGATATATGGCTGGGTAAACAGAACACTGTAGATGCCTATACAAAAGAAGATATATTTAAAACGATTAAAAAGGGTCAAAAAAAACTTTTAAAAGTTGTTGTTAAGTATGATGGACCAGTTGAAGCACCAATTAAAAAAGATCAAAAAATAGCCACTCTAAGAGTTGTTTATGATCAAGAACTTGTTGGTGAGTATGATTTACTTTCATCAAAAGAGATTAAAAAAGTTAATTTTTTTACAAGATTAATAAAATCAATAAATTATTTAATTTGGGGTGATGTCTAAAAAACCCATCATTGTTTTTGAGGGTATAGAAGGTAGTGGCAAAAGTCATCATATAAATAAAGTATCTAAATATTTAGATAAAAAAAAAATTAATTATATAAAGATAAGAGAACCAGGTGGAAGTCTTAATTCAGAAAAAATAAGAAGATTAATTTTAAATAAAAAATCTAATTTTAACGTAAATACTGATTTACTTTTATATTTAGCAGCTCGTAGCGAAAACCTTAATCTTATAAAAAAATCATACAAAAAAAAAATTATTTTGATTGATAGATTCATAGACTCGACTATTGCATATCAGTATTATGGTATGGGTGTTGATTTAAATATTATAAATATCATAAATAAATTTCTATTAAAAAATATTAAAGTCAATTTTACTTTCCTCAATGTTGTAAATAAAAAAAATCTATTTCAAAGATTAAAAAATAGAAAATCTCTCAATCGATATGATCAGTTTGATATGAATTTCTATAAAAAAGTTCAAAAAGGTTTTTTGAAATTAGCTAAATCGAGTAAAAAATCATACAAAATAATTGATTCTAATTTAGATATAAAAAAAAATGAAGATTTAATAATAAATCAAATTAAAAAATTAATTAAATGAATTTAAATCCCCTAACTCAAATAAATTTATTTGAGCATAAAGAAATTTTTAATCAATTATATAAATTATCTAAAAACGATACTCTGCCTAATAAAATTCTTTTATCTGGTGAAAAAGGTATTGGAAAATCAACATTAGCATATCATTTAATTAATCTTGTATTATCGGAAAATGAAGAAAATCCTTATGACTTTGAGAAAAATAAAATTAATCCAGATAATAAGTCATACAAACTTATACTAAATAAATCTAACCCAAATTTTTACTTGATTGATGTCTTAGAAGAAAAAAAAAATATTGATATAAATCAAATAAGAGAATTGATAATAAATCTAAACAAATCCTCATTTAATAATAAAAAGAGATTTGTTTTAATTGATAATATTGAATTATTAAACTTAAATTCTATTAATGCTTTATTAAAAATTTTAGAAGAACCTAACGAAAATATAAATTTTATTTTGATTAATAACAATAAAAGAGTGCTACCAACTCTTAAATCAAGATGTTTAAATTTCAAAGTTTTTTTAACAAAAGATCAGTCTATTAGAATTATTAATCAATTACTTAACGATGACATAAATACTATTATCAATAATAAGTTATTTGATTACTATGCTACTCCTGGAAAATTATTTAAATTAATAAAGTTATCTGAAGAATATGACTTAGACCTTGCTAAATTTGATTTAAATACTACTCTCAAAACTATAATAAAAGATAAAATTTATAAAAAAGATAAATCTATAACTGAAATCATTTATTCTTTTATTGAACTTTATTTCAGAAACAATATATCTATTGAAAATATTAGTTTAATAAAGTCATACCATTATTTTTTAGAAAAAATTAATAATACTAGAACCTATAATTTAGATGAGGAAATATTGTTTATGGAATTTGAGGATAAAATACTAAATGGCTAAAACCTATTATATTACGACGCCTATTTACTACCCATCAGCCAAACCCCATATGGGTCATGCATATTCAAGTATTATTGCAGATTTTTTTGCAAGATTTAAAATAATTGATGATTATCAGGTTCATTTTCTTACTGGTACGGACGAACATGGTTTAAAAATTCAAAGATCTGCGGAAAAAGCAGGGAAGGAGCCTCTAGTATTTTGTGATCAAATTAGTCAAACCTTCAGAGATCTTTCTGATACTTTGAATTTATCAAATACAGATTTTATAAGAACTACAGAAGCTAGACATAAAAAAACAGTTCAACATCTTTGGAATGAACTTGAAAAAAATGACGATATATACTTATCAAACTACTCTGGATGGTATTCAGTATCAGATGAAGCCTTTTATAACGAAGAGGAAATTGAGGAATTAGACGGAAAAAAAATTGCTATATCATCAAAATCTCCTGTTGAATGGATTGAAGAAGAATCTTATTTTTTTAGACTTTCAAAGTGGGAAAAACCGTTATTAGAATATTATGAAGCTAATCCAGATTTTATTTCTCCACAATCGAGGAAAAATGAGGTTATTAGTTTTGTAAAAAGTGGTCTTAAAGATCTTTCTGTTAGTAGAAAAAGTTTTTCATGGGGCATACCTGTTCCAAATAATAAAAACCACGTGATATATGTTTGGCTCGATGCTTTAACAAATTATTTAAGTGCATTAAACTATCCTAATACTAATGATGATTTGTTTAAAAAATTTTGGCCAGCATCAATACATTTAATAGGAAAAGATATACTTAGATTCCATGCTGTTTATTGGCCTGCCTTTTTATTAGCAGCAAAGATTGATTTACCAAAGAGAGTTTACGGACATGGATGGATATTATCAGGGGAAGAAAAAATGTCTAAATCCAAAGGGAATATTCTTGATCCACTCGAAATAATTAAACAGTATGGTCTAGATCCTTTAAGATACTACTTAATCAAAGAAGTTTCTTTTGGAAATGATGGAAATATATCTCAAGAAAGACTAGAAGATTGTATTAATAG
>CACGBZ010000016.1 GCA_902571425.1 uncultured Pelagibacteraceae bacterium
GAAAATAATTTGTTTGTAATTCTTTTGCCTCTTTTAAATCTACATTTAATTTATTTGAAATATATTGAGTCATTTTTTTACTCACTTGACCAAATACTCCTTCAAGATCACTATAAAGTACCCCATCACAATCAAATAATATGTTTTTGATATTCTTTAATTCTTTCATTGTCTTATTAGGGTCCCAGAGCCCTTGTCAGAGAATATTTCCCATAAACATGAATGTGGTTTTGTGCCATTAATTATACCCACTGCTGTAACACCATTGTTCACTGCATCTAAGCATGCGTTTATTTTAGGTATCATACCCTCTGTTATTGTTTCATCTTTAATCATTTCAAGAACCTCAGACGAAGAAATTTCCTCTATTAATTTCTTATTTTTATCTAAAACACCATCAACATTTGTCATCAATAAAAGTCTTCTTGATTTTAAAGATTTTGCTATAGCCATCGCAGCTGTATCTCCATTAATATTATATGTTTGATTTTCTTTACCTAATCCTAATGGAGAAATTATTGGAATTTTATTTTGATTAATTATATTTAATATTTGTTCATTATTAATCTCATTTGGTATTCCTACAAATCCTAGCTCTTCTGCTTCTGGTATAGTTTTTATAACATTATTATTTTTTGTGTGAATAGAGATTGCTTCTGTGCCTTTGTCTTTTAAGGAACTAGCAATGTCATTATTAAAATCAATCAAAACAGATTCAACAATATCAATTATATTTTTGTCAGTTACCCTTAGCCCTCTTATAAATTTTGATTGAATATTTGATTTTTCTAATTCTCTTTTAATTCTAGGTCCACCACCATGAATTACCACAGTTGCAAGGCCTAATTTATTTAAAACATTAAGATCAGTTATAAAATTATTAAATACGTTTCTATCAATTAAAACATTTCCACCGTATTTAATTACTATTAAATCATTTTTATATTTTTCAATATATTTGGTTACTTCATTAATTGGTGGCCCATCTTTAGGTAGTATCTTTTCAAGGTCCATTTATTATTTTTTAATTAGGTTACAGTTTTAACTGTTGTACGTTTCATTATCACAACTTGTTGCCCCATAGTTAATATGTTGTTAATCGTCCAATAAATTACTAATCCACTTGGGAAGGGAGCAAGTATTACAGTTAAGAATAATGGAAAGAACATAAATATCTTTGCTTGCATTGGATCTGTCGGAGCTGGATTTAACTTCTGTTGCAGCCACATACTGGCCCCCATGGCGACAGGCCATACTCCAATAACTAGGAACGAAGGTACATCGTAGGGAAGTAATCCAAATAAGTTGAATATAGAGGTGGGATCCTTGGCGCTGAGATCTTCGATCCAACCATAAAAAGGCATATGACGCATTTCTATTGTTACAAATAAAACCTTATATAAAGCAAAGAATACCGGGATCTGGACGAGGATGGGCAAGCAACCACTCATAGGATTTACCTTCTCTTTTTTATAAAGAGCCATCATTGCTTGTTGCAATTTCATTTTATCATCCTTGTGCACTTCCTTAAGTCTTACCATCTCAGGCTGCAATTGTTTCATCTTCGCCATACTTCTAAAAGAGAAATTAGCTAAAGGAAAAAATGCTACACGAATACAAACAGTAACAGCGATAATTGCTAATCCGTAATTACCAAATATTTTAAAGAAATACTCTAAAGCAGTGAACAAAGGGCGAGTCAAAAAGTACAGAAAGCCCCAGTCAATTGTTAAATCAAATTTATCAATTTTTAAAGACTCTGCGTACCCATCAATTACATCAACTCTTTTTGCAGCTACAATTACTTGTAAATTTTCTTCTATAGAAGAATTGCTAGTTAACTCTAATGGTTCTGTTGTAACAAAGTTTATTCTGTACTTGTTTTTGTAATCCATTGTAGTTTTGAATTCTTTTTCTCTTGGTGGAATAAGTGTTGATATGTAATATTTATCTCCAATTCCTAACCATCCCTTTTGAGCTGTTCTTGAAAATTTTTTCTCTTCAATATCGTCATAATCTTCCTCAATTAATTCTTCATCTAATGTAGCGATAGGGCCTTCATGGAGGATGTAAAAATCAGTTATACCTTCTGGGATTTGATTTCTTATAATTTGTCCATAAGAATAAAAGTCATAGTTTTTATCAGTAGAATTTATAACTCTTTGTTTTATTGTGAATAAGAACTTATCATCTAATGCAATTTCTTTTTCAAAAGTGATGCCTTGATCATTGGTCCAACTTAGTTTTATAGAAGATTGATCAGTTAATTTATTATTTCCAGAGATCGACCAAATTGAATCGGCATTTGGAATATCAATATTTTTATCAGATGTTATAAAACCACTTTCTATTACGTATCCTTCTTTAGAGCTTCGTGGTGCAAGAAATTTTACTTTTTCATCGCTTTCTAAACTTACATTGTATTCTTTGAAAGTAAGATCATCTATTGCAGCTCCCTTTAATGAAATAGATCCAACAATACTTTGGTTCTCAAATTGAATTCTTTCACTTTGTTTTAAAGCTTCTTCTCGTGAAATTTCGCTTACATTTTCTTTTTGATCAAGACTAGGTGCATCTGAATTTTGTTCAGTTTTAGTTTTTTCAGCTAAATTTTCTTTCGTTACAGGAGGTGGTGCAAAAAATAGTGAATATAATATTATCACTGCAGCTGATAAACTTATGGCAGCAATTATATTTCGAGTTTCCATTATTTATTATCCTTTATTTCTTTTTTAACTGGATCAAACCCTTCTCCACCCCCTAAAAATTTTATTGGATGGCAGGATAAAATTCTTTTTATACTGATAAATAAACCTTTAAAAAAACCATACTCTTTTAAAGCATCTATGCTGTATTCAGAACATGTTGGTAAATATCTACAAGAATGACCCAATAATGGACTAATCAAATATTTATAGGCTTTGATAAATTTGATTAAAATTAAAGTAAATATATTCATTATTTTATTTTTGCAAAATCCTGAAAAAGAGTTTCTTTTATAATTTTATATTCATTATTTAGCATAGAAGACTTAGCTATAACAAGAAATGAATAATCAAAGTTTATCTCTATTTTTTTAACAGCTTCATTCATGATGTTTCTTAATCTTCTTTTAATTTTATTTCTCTTTACTGCATTACCAATTTTTTTTTTAGTTACAAAACTGATATTTAGTCTTTTTTTATCTTTATTTAGTAATTTTCCAAAAAAAATACTTACGTATTTATTGGTAATCTTTTTTTGTTTAAGTAAATTTTTAAATTCTTCGTTTTTTGAAAGAGCAAGTATTTTGCTTTTCATTATTCTATACAGAAACAGTTAGTGATTTTCTTCCTCTTGCTCTTCTTCTCGCTAAGAGTTTTTTTCCACCTTTAGTTTTCATCTTTGAACGGAAACCATGTTTACGAGCTCTTTTTTTATTCGAGGGTTGATAAGTTCTTTTCATAATTAGATTTGATATTGTTTTTTAATAATTTTGCACCTTTATATTAGTAATAATTAAAATAGCAAATAGAAGATTAAGCATTAAAATAAGAAGAATCATGGAAAATACAAAAAAAATTAAATTATTTATTGGCTTATCTTATTTAATAATTGTTTGTTTATTTTTGTATTTTTTTTTCTCAAAATTTAGTTTTGATGAAATCACTTCTTATTCATTTCTGAGAGATAATCGATCTTATTTTGTTGAACTTAAAAATTCTAACTTATTTTTAATATCATTAGTTTTTTTAGCATTAACTATTCTTTGGGTTTTCCCTTTTTTAGGATTTGGATCTCCAATCGCTTTAATGGGTGGTTTTATATTTGGAAAATGGATAGGGACACTAGTAGTTGTTTTGGGCTTAAGTATTGGTGCCACTTTTTTGTATATATTTGGAAATTATTTTTTAAAACAGCTCATTAGAGAAAAGTTTTTAAATAAGTTTCAAAACTTAGAAATAAAATTTAAACAATCTGAATTTATTTATTTATTAATTTACCGTTTTATAGGTGGTATACCTTGGCAGCTTAGCTGTCTCTTGCCGACCTTGTTTAATGTTAAGGTTATAAACTTTTTCTTTGCTACATTGATTGGAATAATTCCTCAAATTTTTTTAGCAGTTTCTATTGGGAGTGGATTAGAAAAAATTATAGACCAAAATGCCGAAGTACCAAGAATAACCGATATAATATCTTCACCTGATATATATATTCCTATAACAGCTTTCTTTATTTTAATTCTGATTACAATATTTTTGAGAAAGTTATTTTATAGAAATTAGTGGTGCTCCGACCCTGTAATGATCAGGGAACTATCCATTACCAATGGATTGTTTTACCATTAAAACTACCGGAGCCTAGGACAATTTGTAATTTTATTAACAATAAATCATTTTTTTCAAATTATTGCCTTAATTTTTTAGTGAATATGATTTATATCTATCTTAGGAGAATGTTATGGGCATACACTACACATATGGTGCAAATAAAGGGAACAAGCTTATGGAGAAGCAGGCTAAAAAAGAGAAACGCCTTGCAGAGAAGCGTGCAAAAAAACAAAAAAAAAATGTTTCTGAAAAAGAAGAAAACAAAACTCCATCATTAGATGCAAATACCCCTCTTACACTTGAAGCTCTTACATCTCCAGATAAAGAATGAGTTCAAAGGATAAAAATGAGCGTTTAAGCTTAGCGCTTAGAAAAAATTTGAAGAAAAGAAAGCTTTTTCAAAAAAAGAATAAAAAGAAAAATGATACTAAACGATAAGCAAATAATAAAATTAGCAGAGGAACTTGAAATGATTAGTCCTTTCGTGAACAAAAGTGTTGCTAATGGAATTAGTCATGGGGTTAATCCATTTG
>CACGBZ010000017.1 GCA_902571425.1 uncultured Pelagibacteraceae bacterium
AGCCAAGGAAAGTTTACTTTTTAAAAAATCAAATATTTATAAAATTAATTGTGATATTGATCCGGATATATGGAAACCAATAGATAAAAATAAATCAAGAGAAATTTTAAATTTGCCGAAAGATAAAAAATTGCTTCTATTTGTTTCAACAAATGGAGTAAATGATTTACGAAAAGGTTTCAAATTTATTGATAATTCAATAAAAAAAATTTTAGAAAAAAGAAATGATCTAGAATTAATAATTATTGGTAGAAAAAAAGGTATTGAAAAAAAACCATATAAATTTAGAGTAATCGAAAATATATCTGGACAAAATGTTAACGAGTTAAGACTTTTATATTCTGCATGCGATATATTATTAGCACCCAGCTTAATGGAAGCCTTTGGCCAAGTTGCTTCCGAAGCATCTTCTTGTAGAACACCAACATTAGCTTTTAAGGATACAGGACTTACCGATATAATTGAACATAAAAAAAATGGTTACTTATCAAATTATTTAGATCAAGATGATTTTACTAATGGTTTAAATTGGTTATTGACAAATCTAGAGAATGAAAACTTAGAGGAAAATTGCATCAAAATTATTGAAGAAAAATTTTCGCATTTTGCAATTTCAAAAAAAATATATAGAAATATATAATTCAATTAAAAATTAATATTCATATTATTTCATACATTAAATGATGGTGCCCCCGCACGGATTCGAACCGCGGACCTATTGATTACAAATCAATTACAAAAGTTTAAATAAACATTTGTTAGCAACAATTTTTAAAAAAGGATTTAATGCTAGCAACAAACTTGCAACAGTGTTAGTGTTTTAATATGAAGCTTAAACAAATATTTAATTTTTGGAAACATTGGAATTGCAACTTATTTGTTAAAGTTCACTATACCTCAGCAAAGTAAATAATCATTTTTACTAATTTTTACTAACATTCATTAAATTTTAATAGAAGGACTCTTATGAGTAAAAAAAGATTATTTTATAAATCAATTATTTGGCAAATTATCGGCATGATATGGATATCTTTGTTATCATATCTCTGGTTTGGTAATTGGATCCGATCTTTAGGTTTCACTAGTGTGGTTGTCATCGTAAGCATTTTCGCTTACGTTTTATATGAGCAGTTATGGGAAAGATTTACAAAAAATAAAAAATTTTAAAAGACTAATTGATTGAGCAACAATCTTGCAACAATCCTGCAACACTTAATGTTGCAAAAGTAATTTTTAAGATAGAAGTATTGATGAAAAAGTCAGTTAGATGGTGCCCCCGCACGGATTCGAACCGCGGACCTATTGATTACAAATCGAGAGTCTAAATTCAAAAAGATAAATACTACCAACGTTAATTGAAAGTTATTTCAATTCTGTACACACTATAGGCACAGTGATAAAAGTTTATCGATGATTAAATTAAATCAAAAAGAATTAAACGAATACGCAAATACTATTTTAAATGATTATGATAGCAATAATCCAAGCTCAATTTTTAAAACAAAAATAAAATTAAGCAATAATGATGCGTTACTTATCCAGTCAAAAATCTCAAAATTAAGAATTGATAGAGGTGAAGAAGTTATGGGCTATAAGATTGGTTGTGTTTCTAAAGATACCCAAAAAAAAATGGGTTTCACCCAGCCTGCTTGGGGAACACTTTGGAAAAGTGAATTATATAAAAGTGGGGTGGAGCTAAATAAAAAAGATTATTCTAATCCTGCTATGGAAGCTGAGTTTGGTGTGAAGTTAAATCGTGACATAGATCCAAAACTTGTTTCTTTCGATTATATACTTAACTCAATTGATTCAATTTATCCTTTAATAGAAATTCATAATTTAGTTTTTAACGGAGAAGAACCTTATGGTGCAGAACTATTAGCAAATAATGCATTACACGCTGGCGTTATTTTGGGACCAAAAAATGAATTTTCAAAAGATCAAAAAATAACAGATCTAAAACTAATTTATGATAATAAAACAATAGATACGTGGACAGATAAAAAATGGCCCTTTGATATGTTGTCTGAAGTTGAATGGTTAGTTAAAGAACAAGCCAAGATAAATGTTATTTTAAAAAAAGATGATTTAATTTTAACTGGGGCGTATGGTTTTCCAGTTCCTATAAATAACAATACATTAATTAAAGTTTCCTCATCAGAATTTGGAGATGTAGAGGCAAAATTTAAACAATGAAAAAACTTTTAGGGATCGTAGTTCTGGGTTTGTTGTTGTGCAATGTTGGGTTTGCAGAAATAATAACTTTAAAGTGTGTCATCACTGAAATGGAAGTTGGTGGCAAAGACAAGAATGAGATAACTGGTGAAACTCACGCATCGCAAGAGTCGGATCAATTTTTTAAAATTGATACAAATGATAATGAAGCACTTAAAACTGATCTTATGTATATATGGGTTCATATTTCAAAAGGTGGCAAAAGAGATAGTACAGATAAATATGTTTCGTACGAAACAATCAATAGATATGATCTTAAACGTTATGAAAAAACTATTCTCGTAGATGAAGAAACAGCAAATAATTATAAAACTTTATGGGAAAAAGGAAAAAATGATTTAGATGTATTTAACGAAATATATAGAAGTATAAATACGCGTTATATACATTTGAGCAGTTCTGACGATATTGAAGATTTCACAATGTCACAAAACCATAACTGTGAAATGATAGAAAAGAAATTTTAAACGACCACTTGATCTATGCACAATCTATACACACTCTATACACAATCAAAGCACACTATGAGCACAGTCAGGATAGAAATTTAATTAAAACTGAAATTCTGAAAAAAAATTAACGTTGATTTTATTGAGTGATGGTGCCCCCGCACGGATTCGAACCGCGGACCTATTGATTACAAATCAATTGCTCTACCAGCTGAGCTACAAGGGCATGCGCAATAATTATTAACTATTTGTTAAATAATCAACTCTTTTTTTTTATATAACTAAGGTGATGAAACACAATTGCTGCACTATTTGATATATTTAAACTTTCAATGTCTTCGTTAATATTAATTTTAACAAAAAAATCTGCATATTTACCTGTATGCTGTTTCATTCCAAATCCCTCAGATCCAAATAGAAGTATGTTATTTCCTTCCCATTTGATGTCTGTGAAATCTTTTTGACCTTTAGCATCAAAACCATAAACCCAGAAGTTTTTTTCTCTTAAATTTTTTAGTGTGGAATTAATGTTGGATACTTGGAATATATTCATATGCTCCATACAACCACTTGCCGATTTATACATTAACTTACTGTCAAGAGGAAAATGCCTCTCTTTAATTATCAAACCATCAATATCAAATGATGCTGCACTTCTTATTAATGAACCAATATTTCTTGCATCAGTCACTTCATCAAGACAGACAAATGTTAAATTATTTTTACCTTTTATAAATTCTTTTAGATCTGGTTGATCCAAATGTTCA
>CACGBZ010000018.1 GCA_902571425.1 uncultured Pelagibacteraceae bacterium
AGCCCCTGCTTGGCCTGTAGGTCCTCCTCCTTTTACACTGCATCTTACATCGTAATCAGTAGCTTGATTAATAATTTCAAAAGGTCTTGTAATTTGCATTTTATGAGTTTCGTCAGCAAAATAATCACTAAATAATTTACCATTTACATAAATCTTACCAGAACCTTTTTTTAACCAAACTTTAGCTATCGATGTTTTTCTTCTACCGGTAGCATATTTGCTATCTTTAAAATCTAATTTTAGTTTTGGAGTTTTTGCAGCTGATTGAGTATTTTCCATCTTAGTTTCTAGCTATATTCTTGCTATTTAATTTATCTAATTCTATTACAATTGGATTTTGTGCAGAATGTGGGTGCTCATTACCCGCATATATTTTTAATTTTGTTAATTGTTTTCTGCCCAGTACTCCAGCAGGTAACATTCTTTTAACAGCCATTTTTAAAGTTTCTCCAGGTTTTTTTTCATGGAGTTTTTCTGGCGTTGTAACCTTAATTCCACCTGGGTGCCCAGTGTGTCTGTAATATTTTTTATCTTCAAATTTTTTTCCAGTAAATTTTGCTTGTTCAATATTTTTAACTACAACAAAATCACCATCATCCATATGAGGTGTATATGTTGTTTTATTTTTTCCTCTAATAATATTAGATACAACAGTAGCTAATCTCCCAACTACAGCATTCTTTGCGTCTATTTCATACCAAGATGAGTTTAATTGATCTTTTTTAGTGAATTTTGTCATTGTGCGAGGATTAATACTATTAATAATTACAAAGTCAATTTTATATTTAGCTTGAAATATGTGGCTTATATGCTAGATATTAAATGCCGATTTGATCCTATTGCGGGCTTATAACTGCTAAAATGGAAATTTCATAAAATTGATAAAATCGGTAGGCATTTGAACTATATTGTGCGCCTAACATAATGTTGAAGTACTAAAAAAGGAGTAGAATGACAAAAAAAAGAAATAACCCTGAAACTATAGCTATCCATGGTGGTGACTATAGAAGTGATCCAGCAACAAACGCCGTAGCTGTTCCAATTTATAGGACAACATCATACCAATTTAACAACACAGAGCACGCTGCTAACCTTTTCGCTCTTAAAGAATTTGGTAACATCTATACTCGTATAATGAACCCAACAAATGATGTCCTGGAAAAAAGAGTTGCAGCTCTTGAAGGAGGTCTATCATGTGTAACTGTATCTTCAGGTCAAACTGCATCAACCTTTGCTGTATTAAATGTAGCACAAGCAGGTGATAATATAGTAAGCTCAACTGATCTTTATGGTGGTACAGTATCTTTATTCACGCATACACTTAGTAAACTTGGGATAGAGATAAGATATGCAGATCCAAGTAATCCTGAAAATTTTGAAAAGTTAATAGATGACAAAACTAGAGCTTTTTACGGTGAAACCTTACCAAATCCATATTTAAGAGTGTTTCCAATAAAGGAAGTTTCTGACATTGGAAGAAGATATAACATTCCACTAATAATGGATAACACAGCTGCACCAGTAATATGCAGACCGATTGAACATGGAGCTGCAGTAGTAATTCACTCACTTACAAAATATATAGGTGGGCATGGTACAGCAGTTGCAGGAAGCATAGTTGATAGTGGTAACTTTGATTGGACCGCAGATCCCAAAAGACAACCATTGTTTAATGAACCTGATAATAGTTATGGTGGTGTAATTTGGGGAAAGGCTGTGCCAGAACTAACTGGTGCAAATGTACCATTTGCAGTCAGAGCAAGGGTTTGTTTATTAAGAGACTTAGGATCAGCTCTCGCTCCAGATAATGCTTTTGCAATAATTCAAGGACTTGAAACAGTCGCTTTAAGAATGCGACAACATTGCGCTAATGCTGAGTATGTAGTTGATTTCCTAAAAAAACATAAAGAAGTAACAAAAGTTATATATTCTACTGAACATGATAAACCTATTGCAGATAGAGCAAAAAAATATCTAAAAGGTGGCAATGGACCAATGATTGGTATCGAACTTAAAGGTGGAATTGAGGCTGGAAAAAAATTTATCGAGTCTCTAAAGATGTTCTATCATGTTGCTAACATTGGTGATGCGAGAAGTTTAGCAATTCACCCAGCAAGCACAACTCATAGTCAATTAAATGAGAAAGAATTAGCTGCATCAGGTGTTACTCAAAGTTATGTAAGACTTTGTATTGGTATTGAACATATTGATGATATTATAGAGGATTTAGACCAAGCATTGAAAAAATCATCAAAGGGTAATTTGAAAGCTGTAAGCTAATTTAAGGTTTTAATGTCTACAAATAGAAACTAATAAATAGTTTTTTTATATTTTACAATATAAAGAAAATATAAAGTTGAAAGAATTATTAAAATAGAATTTATCTGGTGTAGAGATGCATAAAGCATTTTTACTCCAGATAAAATAGTAAGAACTCCCAAAAAAATTTGAAAAAGTAAAGTAATTCCAATAATAAAAATTGGAATTCTCAAATTAATATTTCTGTTTTTTAGAACAACATAAAGTATATAAAAATATATTATGACAATTAAATAAGCTAAATTTCTATGAATAAATTGCACAAGTGATTGATTATCAAATATTTTGAGACTAAAAAAATCACTAATCATACTGTCATCAGGAAAGTATGATGAACCCATTAACGGCCAGGTATTATAAATTTTTCCTGCATCCATACCAGAGACAAATGCACCAATTATTAATTGTAAAAATAATAGTAAAAGAAAGAATTTAATTAAGTTTAATTTAAAATTAATTTGATTAATTCTTATATTCGTTAGTTTTAAAAACTTCCAGAAAACTAAAGATAAAATAATAAAAGCAGTAAATAAATGTAGTGATAATCTATAATGACTAACATCAACTCTATCAACTAAACCACTTGAAACCATGTACCATCCAATAAATCCTTGAAAACACACTAAGAAAAAAATAATTGAATATTCTCTTAAAATCCAAAAACCATTTTTAATTGTAAAATAAATCATGGGTAAGATGACAGTCAAACCAATTAATCTACCCAATTGACGATGTGCCCATTCCCACCAAAAAATTATTTTAAATTCATTTAAAGTCATATTAAAATTTTGTTCTTTAAATTCGGGTATTGTTTTATAGAGATTAAAATATTCTATCCATTTATCACTTGTTAAAGGAGGTAAA
>CACGBZ010000019.1 GCA_902571425.1 uncultured Pelagibacteraceae bacterium
AAACAAAGTAGATTAGAGCAAGAGATGAGTAAAATATCTCAAAGATTGAAGAATAAGAGTTTTGTAGATCGAGCTCCAAAAGAGATTGTTGAACAGGAAAAAAATAATTATAATAATTTAAAGAAAGATATTGAGAAAATATCAGTAACAATAAAGGGTATATAATGGCTAAATTCAATAAAAAGAAACTTCCAAGCAGACATACGTCATTAGGAGCAGACAGAGCTCCACACAGATCGTTTTATTATGCAATGGGAGAAACTGAGAAAGATGTAGCAAAGCCCTTTGTTGGTGTGGTTTCTACATGGAATGAGGCAGCTCCTTGTAACATTGCACTAATGAGACAGGCTCAATCGGTTAAAAAGGGAGTTAGAGCTAATGGTGGAACTCCAAGAGAATTTTGCACAATTACTGTAACAGACGGTATTGCGATGGGTCATGAAGGAATGAAATCTTCATTGATATCAAGAGAAGTAATTGCTGACTCAGCTGAACTTACTGTTAGAGGTCACTGTTATGATGCTTTAGTTGGTATTGCTGGATGTGATAAATCTTTACCAGGTCTAATGATGTCAATGGTTAGATTAAATGTACCAAGTGTATTTATATACGGTGGATCAATTCTTCCAGGCAAATACAAAGGTAAAGATGTAACAGTAGTAGATGTATTTGAAGCAGTTGGAAAACATTCATCTGGTCAAATGTCTGCTGCAGAACTTAGAAAATTAGAATTAGTTGCTTGTCCAAGCGCAGGTGCTTGTGGTGGACAATTTACAGCAAATACAATGGCATGCGTATCTGAAGCTATTGGATTAGCTTTACCTTATTCAGCAGGAACACCAGCTCCATATGAAGAAAGAGATAAATACGCAAAAGCTAGCGGTAAAATGGTTATGAATCTTTTAAAAAAAGGAATTAAACCAAGAGATATAGTTACAAGAAAAGCTTTAGAAAATGCTGCAACGATTGTTGCTGCAACTGGTGGTTCTACAAATGCAGGTTTACACTTACCTGCTATTGCAAACGAAGCTGGAATAAAATTTGACTTAATGGATGTTGCTAAAATTTTTAAAAGAACACCTTATCTTGCAGATTTAAAGCCAGGTGGAAAATACGTTGCAAAAGATATGTGGTTAGCAGGCGGTGTTCCAATGTTATTAAAAACTTTATATGAAGGTGGATATATTCATGGTGATTGCATGACGGTTACTGGAAAAACTATGAAGGAAAATTTAAAAAGTATTAAATTTAATCCAAAACAAAAAGTAATGAGATCTTATAAAAATCCATTATCACCAACTGGAGGAGTTGTTGGTTTAAAAGGAAACTTAGCACCTGAAGGTGCAATTGTTAAAGTTGCTGGATTAGCTAAATTACAATTTACTGGAAAAGCAAGATGCTTTGATAATGAGGAAAGTGCAATGAAAGCTGTTCAAAGCAGAAAATATAATGATGGTGATGTAATTATAATTAGATACGAAGGACCAGTAGGAGGTCCAGGTATGAGAGAAATGTTATCGACAACAGGTGCAATCTACGGACAAGGAAAAGGGGAGAAAGTAGCCCTTATTACTGATGGTAGGTTCTCTGGGGCCACAAGGGGCTTTTGTGTTGGTCATGTGGGCCCTGAGGCTGCCCTAGGGGGTCCTATAGGCCTTTTACGTACAGGAGATATCATTGATATCGATGCCAAAAAAGGAACTATCAATGTAAGGCTTTCTAAAAAAGAAATGGCTGCAAGAAAAAGAAAGTGGAAAGCTAGAAAATCAGATTTTGGATCTGGTACATTATGGAAATATGCACAAACAGTTGGTCCAGCATATTTAGGAGCACCAACTCATCCAGGTAAGAAAAAAGAAGTTAAGGATTATTCAGAGATTTAATGAAAATTCGTCCAGTTATTTTATGTGGAGGCGCTGGAACTCGACTTTGGCCAAATTCTAAAAATCATCAAGCAAAACAGTTTATTGATTTTGGAAATTGGACTTTACTTGGAAAAACACTTGAGAGAACTAAAGCATCAATATTTGATGCGCCAGTTATAAGTACA
The DNA here is from genome assembly GCA_902571425.1 of uncultured Pelagibacteraceae bacterium. Classification (GTDB taxonomy): domain Bacteria; phylum Pseudomonadota; class Alphaproteobacteria; order Pelagibacterales; family Pelagibacteraceae; genus Pelagibacter. Next base: position 2,051 of record CACGBZ010000019.1, read on the forward strand.
AATAAAAAATATCTTAAACAAGTTAAACAACATCTTAAAAAATTCAAAATAAGCAAATATAAAATAGTTGTAGAACCAGCTAAAAGAAACACAGCACCAGCGATATTAAGTACAGCTTTAATTAAAGATATTCCAGACGATCAACCTTTAATGTTTTTTACAGCAGACCATTTAATTGAAAAGATGAGTATTTTTAATAAGGCAATAAATAAAAACAAATCAAACCTTAACAAAGAAAATATATTTGTTTTTGGAATTAAACCTAAATCTCCAACGAGTGATTATGGTTATTTTTTAACAAAAAAGATTAAAGGAAATATCAATAAAGTAACAAGATTTATTGAAAAACCTAAAGAAACTAAAGCAAAACAAATTATAAAGAAAAAAGGCTATTGGAATTCTGGAATGTTTTATCTTAGAAAAGATTCTATTATTAATAACTTTAAAAAATATCAGCCTAAAACTTATAGAAATTGTATAAATGCAGTTAACAAAGCAAAATATAAGGCTAATATATATTATTTAAATAAAGCTTCATTTATAAAAGCGACTGCTAAATCATTTGATTATGCCATTTTAGAAAAAACAAAAAAAATTAATGCTATCAAACTAGATATTCCTTGGTCAGATCTTGGTAGTTGGAAAGAAATTTTGAAGATGTATGACAAAAATAAAAACAAATATATTAAGAAAAAAAACGTGTATCACCGTCCATGGGGTAGATATACAAATCTATTTGAGGGCAAAGAGTTTTTAATTAAAGAGTTATATGTAAAACCAAAAGGAGTACTTAGTTTACAAAAACACCATTACAGAGCAGAACATTGGTTGGTGACCCAAGGAAATGCTAAGATAACTCTTAACAAAGATATAATTTTTAAAAAACCAGGTGAACATATGTTTATTCCATTAGAGGCTATTCATAGAGTTCAAAATCCAGGAAAAAAACCGGTTAAAATTGTC
>CACGBZ010000020.1 GCA_902571425.1 uncultured Pelagibacteraceae bacterium
TAGAACATGCAATTAGTCCGTATGTTGCTTTTGGGATAATGCCTTTATTTGCATTTGCAAATGCCGGAGTATCTTTAGATGGTTTATCATTTGCTTCATTACTGGATAAAGTTCCATTAGGCATTGTGCTAGGATTATTCCTTGGTAAACAACTAGGTGTTTTTGTGTTTTCTTACGTATCTATAAAATTGAAGGTGGCTCAAATGCCAAATGATACAAGTTGGTATAATTTTTATGGTGTAGGAGTACTTACTGGGATTGGATTCACCATGAGTTTATTTGTTGGAAATTTAGCTTTTGTTGAAAACATGCAATATATGGATGGTGTGAAAATAGGTGTATTAACTGGGTCATTGTTATCCACTTTATTTGGTTATTTTTTGATATTACTTACTCCCAATAAACCGAGTAAATGAGAAAAGCAATATTTCTGTTATCTATAATTATGTTTTTTTTTAAAACTTCAGCTAGTGCAAACTATGAAAAAAAAATTTATGACTTCAGCATAGAGAGTATAACTGGTGAGACAATTAATTTTAAAGATTACAAAAATAAAATTATTTTAGTTGTGAATACAGCAAGTTATTGCGGGTTTACCAAACAATATGATGAATTACAGGAATTGTGGGATTTATATAAAGAAAAAGGTTTGATTGTTCTTGGTGTACCATCTAATTCATTTAATCAAGAAAAAAGTAATGATGCAGATGTAAAAGAGTTTTGTGCAGTAAATTTTAATATTAACTTTCCTCTTACAACTATTACAGAGGTAAAAGGCAAAAATTCACATGAAATTTTTAAATGGGCAAAAGAAAATCATGGAAAATCTGCTGTTCCTAAATGGAATTTTCATAAAATTCTAATTAATAAAGAAGGCAAAATAGAAGATACTTTTGCATCAATGACAAAACCAATGTCAAAAAAAATAATTAAAGCTATAGAAAATATCTTATAAGTTTATAGTTAATCCATCATGTGCTGGAATAATATTTTTAGGAAGCATTTTTTTGAGTACCTTATAATCTAATACTGGTGATAAGTTTGTAAGAATAGCTTTTTTAGGTTTAAATTTTTTAATTATAGCTAGTGAAGACTCTAAATTAAAGTGGGAAGGATGAAAATTGTACCACAAGCAATCAATGACTAAATATTTTAGATTTTTAAAATACTTATGATCTTTGCTATAAATTTTACTTACATCACTTATATACGCTAATTTTTTATCAATTATAAAGCAATTTGATTTAACCTTACCATGATCAACCATAATTGATTGAATACCAATCTTTTTATTATTATTTTTTGTAAATATTTTTTTTGGTAGTTTATTGAGTATAAGAGTTGCAGGATATTCTTTTGAATAACTTTTAAAAATATAAGAAAATGTAGAATTAAGATATTTAGAAGTATATTTATCAGCATAAACATTAAGCTGTTTTCTGCTGTTTATATAAAAAGATCTCAGATCATTTATTCCATGAGTTTGATCGCCATGCATATGAGAATATAACACTTTATTAATTTTTTTTATTTTATGTCTTAAAAGTTGTTGACGTAGATCAGGAGATGTATCTATGAGGATATTTTCATCTGTGGTTTTTATTAAAGCTGAACATCTTGTTCTATAATTTTTTATATTTTCAGGATCACAGTTTCCAAAAAAACCATCCGTTCTTGGTACACCCATTGAACTACCACATCCTAAAATAATAAATTGCATTAATATCAATTAAAAAATAGTTTATTAAAGTTATCTGTAGTTTTTTTGATAAGATCTTCTTTGGATATATTTTTAATTTCAGCTAATTTTGCAGCAGTAAAATCAATGAATGATGGTTCATTTTTTTTTCCTCTTTTAGGTACGGGTGCTAAAAAAGGACTATCTGTCTCAATTAAGATATTATCCATTGGAATAGATTTGAACGTATCTTGTAAATCCCCAGAGTTTTTAAAAGTAATGATGCCACTTGCTGAAAAGAATGAATTTAAAGTCATTAGTTTTTCTGAAAATTCTTTAGACCCAGTAAAACAATGCATCAAAATTTTAAGGTTTTCATTTTTATATTCATTTAAAATCTCAAAAGTTTCTTTTTCTGCATCTCTTGAATGAACAATTAATGGAATATTGGTTTTTATAGATGCATCTATATGTTCTTTAAAACTTTCAATCTGCTTGTCTTTTTCACTATTATTATAATAAAAATCTAATCCAGTTTCTCCAATACCAATGATTTTTGAGTTTTCATTGAGACTTTCTATGATCCGCTTTGAAGTGATAATATCTGTGGAGCTTTCATGAGGATGAATGCCGATAGTACCATAGATCATCTCATCTTTATTAATTAAATCTTTTACTCTAGAAAAACTTTCAAACGAAGTTGAGATAGTAAGTAATTTTTCTATACCAACTTCTTTTGATCTTTGTATTACATTAGCTAAATCACTTAATAATGGCTCATGATCTAGATGACAGTGTGAATCAATCATTGTTTTTCTCTATTTTTTTAAAAAGTATGTCTATTTTATTTATATTATTTCCTTTTATTAAATACTCATTATTTGAAACTGAGTCTAATTTTATATTTTTTTCTTCAATATCAAAG
>CACGBZ010000021.1 GCA_902571425.1 uncultured Pelagibacteraceae bacterium
TGAAACTAGGTCACCAGAAGTAATACCAGTTGCACAAAAAATAGAATCACCAGAAACTAATTCATTTAATTCATATTTTTTTTTTAGATCATTTATACCCATTTTTTTTGCTCTATATTTGTCTTCATCGGTTTCAAATAAAAATCTTCCTTGAAAACTACAACCAAAAGCATCTAAGGCCGAAGCAGCTAATACACCTTCTGGACCACCCCCAATACCCAAATATATATCAACATTATGTCTGTTATCTGTAACCAATAAAGCTCCAGATACATCACCATCAGAAATTAATTTAAGTTTAACTTTCAATTGTTTTAGCTCATCAATTATTTTTGAATGTCTAGGCCTATCAAGTACACATGCAGTAATATTTAAATAGTCGCTTAAATTACTAATATTTTTTTTGAGTGAATAATCTAAATCAATAAGATTTTTTTCTGTTACTCTGGTAGAAATTTTGTCCATATAAGTTTCGGGTGCATTTAATAAATTATTTTTTTCTGAAATAGCAATTACTGATAGTGCGCCTGGAAGATTATTTGCAGCAAAATTTGTACCTTCTAAAGGATCCACAGCTATATCAAGCTCAGGTCCATTTTTATTGCCAACTTTTTCACCAATATATAACATTGGTGCTTCATCTAATTCACCCTCACCAATAACTATTTTTCCCCGAATGTTCATTTTATTTAACTCTGATCTCATGGTATCTACTGCTGCTTTATCAGCTGCAATTTTATCTTTTTTACCAACTAAATATGAAGAATATAATGCTGCTTTTGTGGTAACTTTAATAAATTGATCAATTAAATTTTTATCAATTGTCATTAAATTTTTTCATCAACTAAATTTTCTTTATTTATTTTAGACTCAAATTCTCTCAAACGTTTATAAACACTAGCAAGTTCTATTATGGTTGGCCAAGCTTTTAATAAATATTGCATAGATCCCTCAACTCTTCCAAACGCTCTTATAATTTGCTGCATAACACCTAAAGTAACAACACCTGCAACTATAGCTGGAGCTAAAAAAACATATGCAGATAAAACATTTGCTTGTAAATAAGCTATTCGCCCAATATTAAAATATAGATATCTTAAATAACTTAAAAAATGAATTTTACGAACATCATCAAATAATTCATCTATTGTTTTTGGTCTCACATTTCCATCATCCTCAGCAATAACTAAAATTTTTCTATATGCAGCTTCTTGTTTTTGTAAATCATATTCGATTCCAACTAATCTTAATATTAAGCCCAGAACAATTAAAAAAACGGTTCCTCCAATAGTCCAAATCAATGCTCCTACTATTAGTCCATATTCCCATTCTCCAAAAAAGAAAATTGGGATTCCTACACTTAAACCAAATAATATAGGAACAAATTGTATCAAAATCATTATAGACTCTATTAAACTTGTGCCTAATCCCTCCATTATTCTTGTAAATTTAATTGTATCTTCTTGAACCCTTTGCGATGCACCCTCAATTTTACGTGCTCTATCATATACAGAGTGATACCACTCTACCATCGATGTTCTCCATCTAAATAAATAATGAGCTGTAAAGAAACTAATAGCTACATAAACAGCAATATACATTGCTGCCAAGGTAATAAATGAAAATAGGCTTGCAAAATATTCTTCAATAGAAACTGCATTTGGCTCTGCAAGAGCCTTCTGTATCATGTCATAAAACACACCAAACCACTCATTTATTTTGACATCTATTTCAACTTGAACCCAAAGTGATGAAAGAATAATAAAGGAACCTATCCAAGACCAATAAAACCAATTCTTTTCTGTGAAAAATCTAAACATTTTTTATTTAAGAAAATTATCTGCGTAAGATTTTTTTTAGTGTTTTTCTTTTTCTTGGTTCAATTAATTCAAAATCAATTTTCTTTTTTTTTGCATAATTAATTGCAAGCTCTTTAGAAGAAAACTCTAACTTTAGCGCTGTATAAGTATCAGAAGAACTTTCCCAACCCATCAAAGGATTCTTTGTAGGATCTTCAGTTTTATACTCTAATATCCATTTATTGTTTTTAGCTAAGCCTGATTGCATTGGATTTTTATTAGGAATATAAATAATAGCTTTTTTCATAATAGATGGTCGGAGTGGCAGGATTCGAACCTGCGACCCTCTGGTCCCAAACCAGATGCGCTACCAGGCTGCGCTACACTCCGATCCGAGTACTAATACAGCAGTTATTGATAATTTCAATGTATAAAGACTCCA
>CACGBZ010000022.1 GCA_902571425.1 uncultured Pelagibacteraceae bacterium
TGGAGTGCTGGTCTCAACACCAGCCGGTAGCACAGCTTACAATTTGTCAGTTCATGGACCTATACTAAGTCTCCATTCAAAAAAATTATCAATAGCACCAATAAGTGCATTTAGACCTAGAAGATGGAAGGGCAAAATTGTTAATGATAAATCTAAAATTGTTATTAAAAATTTAAATCCATCTAAAAGGCCAATAAGTGCAGTTGCAGATAATTCTGAAGTAAGAAATGCTAAATTAATAACTATAAAAACAAATAATAGGATCAGATTTAATCTTTTGTATGACAAAAATAGAAGTTTGCAAAAAAAAATAAAAATAGAGCAAATTAGAAAAGAAATAAATTAATTAAATCCAAACTTTCCATGCTTTATTTTTACTTTTCCATATTTTATTTAATTCTTTTTTCTCTCTCATAGTATCCATACACCCCCAAAAGCCATTATGCTTAAAAGCTAATAATTGTTTTCTTTGGGTTAGTTTTGGTAAACAATCTTTTTCAAATATATTTTTACTATCATTTAAATATTTAAAAATATTTGAGGATAAAACAAAAAATCCACCATTAATAAATTCTAAAGGTTTTTCTTTAATATTTTTAATTTTTGATTTTTTATCAATTGTAAGTATACCTTTGGGATTTTTATATTTTACTGCAGTTAAGGTTGCTGTTTTTTTGTTTTTTATATGAAATTTAATTAGTTTTTTTATATTTACATCGGATAATCCATCTCCGTAAGACAAACAAAAGTTTTTTTCATTATTCAAATATTTTTTGATTTTTTTAACTCGTCCACCTGTCATTGTTTTTAAACCAGTATTAACATATTTAATTTTCCATTCATTTTTTTGGTTAAGTTTATTGAGTTCTTTCTTAATTAAATGTCCTTTGTAACCCAAACAAATTATAAAATCTTTAATACCGTAGAAGGAATAAATTTTAATTATATGCCATATAATTGGTTTGTTACCAATCTTAACTAAAGGTTTAGGTTTTATCTTTGTCTCTTCAGCTAGTCTCGTTCCATATCCACCAGCTAAAATTACAGCTTTCATATTTTCTTTTCTCTCGTATCTATTAATTTATAAGGCCAAGTTTTAAATTTACAATATTTTGTAATCCAAAAAGAAAAATATCTTTCTGCTAGAAAATCAAATATTCTTACTTCACCATAATTTTTTAAGTTATTCTTATTAAATACTTTTTCACACTTAGAAAGCCAGGTAAATGTTGACTTACATAGTTTTTGAAAATATTTTTTTTTTAAAATAAAGATGCTGAGTGGATAAAATTTTGTTTCAGAGTTAACATATTTTAAAAAATCTCTTCTATCATCACGGTTGAGAAATTTAATTGATTTTTCAAGACCATTGTAAATATGAAACATGTCAAAATGTAGTTTAATAGTGTGTTTATTTTTATTAAATAAAATGCTTGGATTGTTTAGGATACTTCTTTTACCTTTTTTAATTAATTTACTAAATTTATAGCCTTTTAAACTTTGAGATTTACATACAAAACAATCATATTTAATAAAATCTTTAGGAATATTGTTGAGAATATTCTTTTTTAAATTTTTTAAATTAATGTTTTTGTCATAATTTTTTTTTAACCAAAAACGTCTATAATGACAGATTGCTACATAATCATTTTGTTTTACTTTTTTAAGATGATTTTTCCAAATCCAATAAATTGAAGTTAATGTTCCATAATGTTTATTCTTTTTTGATATATTTTTTCCGCAAGCATCATTGAGCCAATGTTTTGGATATTTTTTTTTAAAAGCACCACTTCCAACTATGTTCAAATCTAAACTGTCTAGGAAATTAATATATTCATGAGAAATACAATAATTAATTAAATTTGTTTTTAATTTTCTCATTTTTAATTAGATTAATTGAAGAATTATATTAATAACAGAATATGACAACTATAAATATATGAAAATATACTCAACAAAATTTAAAGGTTTAAAGATTATAAAATACAATAAGTATAGAGATGAAAGAGGTGATGTAATTAAAATTTTTAATAAGAAAAATACAATATTTAAAATCAATTGTTTTGAAAGTTACTTGAGTTTT